>JANWVO010000027.1 GCA_025056865.1 Bryobacteraceae bacterium | reverse complement strand
GGATGAGCCAGCGCGAGTTTGCCGAATACCTCGGCGTGGGCGAAGCCAGCGTCAAGCGCTGGGAGCTGGGCGTGCTGCCTGACAAGAGCAGCAGTGATCTGATCCGCCTCAAGACTGACCCGGAAGCCGCGCGGGAGAACTGGACTCGGCTGAGGAGGTTGCTGTCTTCACCCGCCAGGAAGCCGAAGAGAAGGAGCGCGCAGGGGCCGCAGGTTCGGGCCGCCCGGCGCGCCCGGCATTGAGAGATATTCCCTTCACACCTCCGGCACCGGCTGGCTCATCAGCCACTGGTGCACGCCCTCGGCCGCCTTGCGGCCTTCCGCAATCGCCCAGACCACCAGCGACTGGCCCCGCCGCATGTCGCCGGCGGCGAACACGCCCGGCACCGACGTCATGAAGTTCTCGTCCGCCTTCACGTTGCCGCGCGCGTCCAGCTCCACGCCGAGCTGTTCGATCAGGCCGTTTTTCACCGGCCCGGTGAAGCCCATCGCCAGCAGCACCAGCTCCGCCTCGTGAATCTCCTCGGTGCCCGGCAGCGGCTCGAACTTCGGAGGCGGCCCCACGCGCACGGTGCGCAGCGCGCGGACGTGGCCGCGCTCATCGCCAAGGAACTCGAGCGTCGAAATGCTCCAGATGCGCTCCCCGCCCTCTTCGTGCGAGGTCTCATTGCGGAGCTGGTAGGGCCACAGCGGCCACGGCGTCTGCGGGCTGCGTTCGGCCGGAGGCATCGGCATGATCTCGAACTGCTTCACCGATTTCGCCCCGTGCCGGATCGACGTGCCCAGGCAGTCGGCCCCGGTGTCGCCGCCGCCGATGATGATCACGTTCTTGCCGGCCGCCGAGATCCACTGCTCTTCGGGGATCCTGTCGCCCGCGTTGCGTTTGTTGTTCAGCGGCAGGAACTCCATCGCGAAGTGGATGCCCTTCAGCTCACGGCCCGGCACGCGCAGATCGCGCGGCTGCTCGGCGCCGCCGGCCAGCACGATTGCATGAAACTGCCGCCGCAGCTCTTCCACGCCAATGTCGACGCCCACATGGCAGCGCGTGCGGAACGTGACGCCTTCGGCCTCCATCTGCGCGACGCGCCGGTCGATGTGGTGCTTCTCCATCTTGAAGTCCGGAATGCCATACCGCAGCAGCCCGCCGATGCGGTCGGCCTTCTCGAAAACCGTCACCAGGTGGCCCTTGCGGGCGAGCTGCTGCGCGGCGGCCAGCCCCGCCGGCCCGGAACCGATCACCGCCACCCGCTTGCCGGTGCGCTCGAGCGGCGGCTCGGGCTGGATCCACCCCTCGGCCCATGCCCGGTCGATGATCGCCCGCTCAATCGCCTTGATCGACACCGGCGGCTCGTTGATGCCCAGCACGCAGGCCGCCTCGCACGGCGCCGGACAGATGCGCGACGTGAATTCCGGGAAGTTGTTCGTCGCGTGCAGTTCGCGGATGGCCTCGCGCCAGCGGCCCTTGTAGACGAGGTCATTCCAGTCCGGAATGAGATTCGTCAGCGGGCATCCGGTATGGCAGAAAGGCACGCCGCAGTCCATGCACCGCGCGCCCTGCTTCCGCACGCGGTCCTCGGAGAGCGGCACATAGACCTCGAACCAGTCCCGGACGCGCTCCTCCACCGGGCGGCGCCCGAAGGACTCCCGCTGGAATTCCATGAACCCGGTCGGCTTACCCACGGCACTTCCTCCCCGATGCTCCTGCTCTCACCCGCCGCATCACCGCACCACCGCCTCCTGCGGCGGCTGCACCGCCGGACGCGCCAGCGTGATGCGCGTCGCCTCCGACGAACGCGGCACCCCAAGCACCCGCTTGTACTCGTGCGGGAACACTTTCACGAAGTGCGGCAGCATGGCGTACCAGTTCTGAAGGATCCATGCGGCGCGCGGGCTCCCGGTGGCCGCCAGGTGCTGCTCCACCAGCGACCGCACCAGATCGACGTCCTTCGGATCCACCATCGGATCCAGATCCACGCTCGCCCGGTTGCACAGCACGCGCCGGAAATCGCCCGTCTCATCGAGCACATAGGCGATGCCGCCGCTCATGCCGGCGGCGAAATTCTTGCCCGTGCGCCCAAGCACCACCACCAGCCCCTTGGTCATGTATTCGCAGCCGTGGTCGCCGACGCCTTCCACCACGGCCGTCGCCCCGGAGTTGCGCACCGCGAAGCGCTCGCCGGCCATGCCGTTGATGAACATCGTCCCGCTCGTGGCGCCATAGAGCACCACGTTGCCGACGATGATGTTGTCTTCGGGGACGAACGTCGAGCCCCGCGGCGGAAAGACGATGATCTTTCCGCCGGAAAGGCCCTTGCCCACGTAGTCGTTGGCGTCGCCTTCCAGCACGAGCGTCACGCCCTTGGCCAGAAAGGCCCCGAACGACTGGCCCGCGCTGCCGGTGAAGTGCAGCCGGATCGTGTCGTCCGGCAGGCCCTCCGAACCCCAGCGGCGCGCGATCTCGCCCGAGAGCATCGCGCCCACCGTCCGGTGCACGTTGCGGATCGGCAGGTGCAGCTCCACCGGCGTGCGCTGCTCGATCGCGCCGCGCACCTTGTCGAGGATGCGGTGGTCGAGCGCCTGCTCCAGCCCGTGGTCCTGCGCCATCACGCAGCGGCGCGCCACGCGCGACGGAGCCGGCGGGTTGTACAGGATGTGCGACAGATCGATGCCGCGCGCCTTCCAGTGATCGATGGCCGGCTTCATCTCCAGCCGGTCCACCCGGCCCACCATCTCGTCGACGGTGCGGAATCCGAGCTTCGCCATGATCTGCCGCAGCTCCTCCGCCACAAAGAAGAAGTAGCGGATCACGTCTTCGGGCGTGCCGCGGAACTTCTTGCGCAGCTCGGGGTCCTGCGTCGCGATGCCCACGGGGCAGGTGTTCAGATGGCACTTGCGCATCATGATGCAGCCCATGGCGATCAGCGGCATCGTCGAGAAGCCGAACTCCTCGGCGCCGAGCAGCGCCGCAATGGCCACGTCGCGCCCGGTCTGAAGCTTGCCGTCGGTCTGCACGCGGATGCGCGAGCGCAGGTCGTTCATCACCAGCACCTGCTGCGTCTCGGCCAGGCCCAGCTCCCAGGGCGTGCCAGCGTGCTTGATCGAGGTCAGCGGCGAGGCGCCCGTGCCGCCCGAATCGCCGCTGATCAGCACCATGTCGGCGTGCGCCTTGGCCACGCCCGCCGCCACCGTGCCCACGCCCACCTCGCTGACCAGCTTCACCGAGATGCGCGCCTTCGGGTTGACGTTCTTCAGGTCGTAGATCAGTTGCGCCAGGTCTTCGATCGAGTAGATGTCATGGTGCGGCGGCGGCGAGATCAGCCCCACGCCCGGGATCGAGTGGCGCACGCGCGCAATCACCTCGTCCACCTTGTGGCCGGGGAGCTGGCCTCCTTCCCCAGGCTTGGCGCCCTGCGCGATCTTGATCTGGATCTCGTCGGCGTTCACCAGATACGTCGTCGTCACGCCGAAGCGCCCGCTGGCCACCTGCTTGATGGCCGAACGCAGGCTGTCGCCATTCGGCAGCGGCACGTAGCGCGCCTCGTCTTCGCCGCCTTCGCCCGTATTGGACTTCGCGCCGATGCGGTTCATCGCGATGGCCAGCGTCTCGTGCGCCTCCTTCGAGATGGACCCGAAGCTCATCGCGCCGGTGGCGAAGCGCTTCACAATCTCGCTCGCCGGCTCCACCTCGCTCAGGTCCAGCGGCTTGTCCGCCCACCGGAACTCCATCAGTCCGCGCAGCGTGCACAGGTGGCGGTTCTGGTTGTTGATGTGTTCGGCGAACTCCTGGTAGGTCTCCCAACTGTTGAACCGGATCGCGTGCTGCACCTTCGCGATCGTGTGCGGGTTCAGCAGGTGATACTCGCCGCGCGCCCGCCAGTGATACTGGCCGCCCACGTCGAGCTCGGTCTCGGACTCGGTCACCGGCGAGAAGGCGAAGGCGTGCTTGCGCCGCACTTCTTCGGCGATCACGTCCAGCCCGACGCCCTCAATGCGCGAAGGCGTGCCCGTGAAGTACTTGTTGATGACGTCGCTGTTGAGGCCGATCGCCTCGAAGATCTGCGCGCCGCGGTAGGACTGCAACGTCGAAATGCCCATCTTCGAGAAGACCTTCAGCAGCCCCTTGTTGACGGCCTTCTTGTAGTTGCGCAGCGCCTGCTCGAAGGTGAGCCCTTCGGGCAGCAGCCCGCGCTGCGCCAGGTTCTCCAGCGTCTCGATGGCCAGATACGGGTTCACCGCCGAAGCGCCGTAGCCGATGAGCAGGCAGAAGTGCATCACCTCGCGCGGCTCGCCGCTTTCGATGATCAGGCAGACCTGCGTGCGCGTGCCTTCCCGCACCAGATGGTTGTGGACCGCCGAAAGCGCCAGCAGCGACGGGATCGGCGCCATCTCTTCGTCAACGCCGCGGTCTGACAGGATCAGCACCGTGTAGCCCTGCTTGATGGCGAGCGACGCGCGCCGGCACAGCCCGTCGAGCGCCCGCTCCAGCTCCGCCGCGCCGCCGTCCACGCGGTAAAGCATGTGCAGCGTCGTCGCCAGGAAGTCCCCCATCGACACGCGCCGCAGCTTCTCCAGATCCCGGTTGGTCAGGATCGGATGCTCCAGCTTCAGCGTGTGCGCGTGCTGCGGCGTCTCGTCCAGGATGTTGCGCTCCGTGCCCAGATAGGACGTCAGCGACATCACCAGCTCTTCGCGGATCGGATCGATCGGCGGGTTGGTCACCTGCGCGAAGAGCTGCTTGAAGTAGTTGAACAGCGGCTGCGGGCGGTCCGACAGGCACGCCAGCGGCGTGTCGGTCCCCATCGAGCCCACCGGCTCCTCGCCCTTCTCGGCCATCGGCACGAGGATCCGCGAAAGATCCTCCTCGGTGTAGCCGAAGCAGCGCTGCCGCTGAAGCACCGTGTCGTGATCGGCCAGATGCACCCGCGGCGGCTCGGGCAGGTTCTCGAGCTTGATCTGCTGCTCCTCGATCCACTTCGCATACGGCTGCCGCCGCGCGAGCTGCTCCTTGATCTCCTCGTCAGGCACCAGGCGGCCCTGCTCGATGTCCACCAGCAGCATGCGCCCCGGCTGCAACCGCCCCTTGAAGGCCACCTGCTCCGGCGGGATCTGGAGCACGCCGGTCTCGCTGGCCATGATCAGCAGCCCGTCCTTCGTCATCAGGTAGCGCGCCGGCCGCAGCCCGTTGCGGTCCAGCGTCGCGCCTATGACGCGACCGTCGGTGAACGCGACCGCCGCCGGCCCGTCCCACGGCTCCATCAGCGACGCGTGGTATTCGTAAAAGGCCCGCTTCTCCGGGCTCATCGTCGGATCCGCGCCCCAGGCTTCGGGAATCAGCATCGCCATCACATGGGGCAGCGAGCGCCCGGCGAGCGTCAGCAGCTCCACCACCGCGTCCAGCGTGGCCGAGTCTGACAGGCCCGGGCCGATGATCGGGAACAGCTTCTTGATGTCCGGGCCGAACAGCGGCGAGGCCAGGATCGGCTGCCGCGCCGCCATCCACGCCGCGTTTCCGCGCACCGTGTTGATCTCGCCGTTGTGGCAGATGTAGCGGAACGGGTGCGCCAGTTGCCAAGTGGGGAATGTGTTCGTCGAGAAGCGCTGGTGCACCATGCACAGCGCGCTCAGGCAGTCCGGATCGGCCAGGTCGCCGAAGAAGCGCGGAATCTGCGGCGCCAGCAGCAGGCCCTTGTAGACGATGGTGCGCGAAGACAGCGACGGAACGTAGAAGAACGCCTTGTCGCGCGGATCGAGATCCGCCGACGCCGCCACCTCGCGCTCCACCCGGCGGCGCACCACATACAGCTTGCGCTCAAAGGCGTCCTGATCCATGCCCGCAGGACGGCCGATGAAGATCTGCTCGATGTAAGGCTGCGAGGCGCGCGCCACGCGCCCGATCGCCTCGATGTCCACCGGCATGTCGCGCCAGCCCAGCAGCCGCAGGCCTTCCTCTCCGACGATCCGCTCGAAGATGCCCTCGCAGATCAGGCGCGGATGCGGCTCCACCGGCAGGAACACCAGCCCCGTGCCGTACTCGCCCCGGCCAGGCAGCGCGAAGCCGAGCTGATCGCACTCCTTCTGGTAGAACTCGTGCGGAATCTGGATCATCACCCCGGCGCCATCGCCCGTCTCCGGATCGCAGCCGCAGGCGCCGCGGTGCGTCAGGTTCAGAAGGATCTGGATGCCCTTCAGGATGATGTCGTGCGAGCGCGCGCCGCTGGTGTTCACCACGAATCCGATGCCGCAGGCATCGTGCTCGCAGCGCGGATCGTAAAGCCCCTGCGCGTCGGGCAGTGCAGGGATACGGCGGGAGTGTGTGTCCTGATACATGGGATGCAGATCCAGTCTCGATCGGGGAGAAACCTCAGTATAGGGCCTGCCGGATAATTAGTCAAGTTGAATCTGAGAACTTGCGTTATCAGGTGAACTTATGATACAACCAGCGAGGATATGGATCTCGACCAGCTTCAGCTCTTCCGGGACATCGCCCACACGCGCTCCATCAGCCGCGGCGCGGAGATGAACGGACTGACGCAGTCGGCCGCCAGCCAGGCGGTGCAGGAGATGGAGCGGCGGCTCGGCGTGCAGCTCCTGGATCGTTCCCGCCGCCCGCTGGTGGTGCTGCCGGCAGGGCAGCTCCTGTATGACTTCGCCCGCGACGTGCTCCGCCGCCGCCAGGATCTGCTGGCGCAGCTCGAAGAGCTGAAGAACGAGCCGGCCCGCGCTGTGCGCATTGCCGCCATCTACTCTGTGGGCCTCAACCAGATGAGCCGGCTGGAGGAAGAGTTCCGCCGGCGCATGCCCGGCGTGCGCATCGAGGTCAGCTACCTGCGCCCGGAGAAGGTCTATCAGGCGGTGGCCGAAGACCGGGTGGATCTCGGGCTGGTGAGCTACCCGGCCTCGACGCGCGAGGTGGCCGCCATCCCGTGGAAGGAGGAGCCGATGGTGGTGGCCTGCAATCCGGGCCACCGGCTGGCCGGGCGGCAGAAAATCTCGGTGACGGAGCTGGCCGGCGAAGCCTTCGTCGGCTTCGACGAGGACCTTCCCATCAGCCGCGAAATCGAGCGCTTCCTGCGCGAGCACGGCGTGCGCGTGCAGGTGCCGCTGCGGTTCGACAACATCCAGAGCATGAAAGAGGCGCTGCGGCTGGAGCCGGCCGTTTCCATCCTGCCGCTGCCGATGCTCGAGGACGATGTGGCCGAGGGGCGGCTGGTGGCGGTGCCGCTCGTGGAGCCGCTGACGCGGCCGCTCGGCGTGTTGCAGCGCCGCCGCAAGGTGCTGACGCGCGCCGCGCGCACCTTCCTCGACGTGCTGAAGCAGGCCGCCTGACGCCCTCAGGGGAGAAGCGGGCCGCGCGCGGCAGCCCGCCCGGAAAGCAATGGGAACGGAAAGGGATCAGCCGAGGTGCGGCTCGATCATGCGCACCAGGTCCGCCTTGCCCACCGCGCCCACCCGCTGGTCCACCACCTTGCCGCCGCGGAACAGCAGCAGCGTCGGGATGCCGCGGATCATGAACCGCGCGGCGGTCTCGTTGTTGTAGTCGACGTTGACCTTGCCCACCTTCAGCCGCCCGGCGAACTCGTCGGCGATGGCGTCGATGGTGGGCGCGATCATGCGGCACGGCGCGCACCACTCCGCCCAGAAGTCGACAAGCACGGGAGTGTCGCTGTTCAAGACCTCTTTGTCGAAATTCGCGTCGGTGAACTCGAGTACGTTTTGTCCTGCCATGGTGCTTTTGAAATCTTCTGCTCCAGACGATTCGATGATTTCCGTGCGGCGCGGGATTCAGCCCCGCCCCAATAACCTTGCATAAAGCGCGGAATACTGGCGTGCCGAAGCGTCCCAGGAATAATCCTTCGCCATGCCGCGCCGCATCCGCTCGATCCACGATTCCCGGTTGCGGTAGGCGCCTACTGCCATCCGCAGCGTGTCATACAGGGCGCCGACCGAGTATTCGTGGAACTTGAATCCGGTGTCTTCCTGAATGGTATCATTCAGCCCTCCGACGGCGCGCACCACCGGCACGGTTCCGTAGCGCAGGCTGTACATCTGGTTCAGCCCGCAGGGCTCGTACAGGCTTGGCATCAGGAACAGGTCCGCCCCCGCCTCGATGCGGTGCGCCAGCGGGTTGTTATAGCCCACCCAGATGCCGATCTGCCGCGGCTTCCAGCGGTGCCATTCCTCGAACAGATGCACGTAGCGCCATTCGCCGCTTCCCAGCACCACCATCTGCGCGTCGGTTTCATCGAAGAAGTGGCCGATGCCCGCGATCAGGTCGAAGCCTTTCTGCGGCGCGAAACGGCTGACAATGCCGATCAGCGGCCGCTCCAGATTGTGCGAGTCCAGCCCGAATTCTTCCAGCAGCGCCTTCTTGCAGATGCGCTTGCCGGAAAGATCCTGCGCCGAATACCGGGCGGGAAGGAAGGGATCGGTTTCCGGATTCCACTCCTCGTAATCGACGCCGTTCAGGATGCCCGTCAGCGCGTCTGCGCGGTGCCGCAGAATGCCGTCCAGCCCGAAGCCGCCCTCGGGCGTCTGGATCTCGTGCGCGTAGGTGGGGCTCACGGTTGTCAGCCAGTCGGCCGTGGCGATGCCCCCTTTGAGGAAGTTCACGTCTCCGTAGTATTCCAGCTTGTCCGGCGTGAACCAGCCCCAGTTGAGGCCCAGATCCGGGAACTGCGTGCGGTGGAACCGCCCCTGGTAGCCGAGATTGTGGATGGTGAGCACCGTGCGCGTGTGGACGAGCAGCGGGTTCGAATGCTGCTGGTCCATCTTGTAGACCGGCACGAGCGCCGCCTGCCAGTCATGGCAGTGGAGAATGTCGCAGGGAAACACGGTCTGCGCCACGCCCAGCGCCGCCAGCGCCAGCACGGCGAAGCGCTTGTGATTGTCGTCGTAGTCGCGCCCGTGGTGGTTGTACAGGCCATCGCGGTCGAAGAACCACGGCGCTTCGACGAAGAAGAACCGCACGCCCCGGTGCATCTTCGTGCGGATGTCGACGCGGTAGGGCGTCGAACCCGCGTAGACCACCATGTTGTCGAAGGCGCTCTCGGTCTCATGCCACGGAATGCTCCGGTAGCGCGGCATGATGACCGCCACTTCCTCGCCCTGCCGGGCCAGCGCCACCGGCAGCGCGCCGATCACGTCGGCCAGCCCGCCGGACTTGGCGAAGGGCACGGCTTCGGAGGCGACCATGAGGATGCGGCTCATGGTCTTTATCATGGCATGCGGCCGCTGCCGCGCCGCCTCAGCCCCGGGGTGCGGTGCGGACCACGCGGCGGCCTTCCAGGCGCCAGTTGCCGCTCAGCACCAGCGCGATGGCCTCGGTGTAGATCCGGTGCTCCTGCTCGAGGATGCGCGCGGCCAGCGTCTCGGCCGTGTCGTCATCCAGGACCGGCACCGCGGCCTGCGCGATGATCGGCCCGGTGTCCAGGCCGGCGTCCACGAAGTGCACCGTGCAGCCGGAGATCTTCACGCCGTAATCGATCGCCTGCTGCTGCACGTTCAGCCCGGGAAAGGCAGGCAGCAGCGACGGGTGGATGTTGAGGATCCGCATCGGATACGCCTCCAGCAGCGGCGCGCCGACGCGGCGCATGAACCCGGCAAGGCAGATCAGGTCCACCGCAAGCGGGGCCAGCGCGTCGCGCACCATCGCCGCGTACGTGTCCGAATCAACGCCTTTCGAGGGCAGGCTGATCGCGCGGATCCCGTACTGCCGCGCGATCTCCAGCGCCCGCGCCTCCGGGTTGTTGGCCACCAGGGCGGCGATTTCGGCCTCCAGCTTCCCGTCCCGCACGTTGCGGGCGATGGCCTCGAAGTTCGAGCCGCGCCCCGAGGCGAGCACTGCGATGCGTTTCATTGCGCCTCCTCCTGCGCCCGGCCGCCAGGGTTCACTGGTAAATGACCCGGCCTTTGCCGCGCGGCTGCCGGATCACCTCGCCGATCAGGTAGTAGGGCTCCTTCATCCGGTCCAGCAGCCGCGCTGCCCGCGCCAGCTTCTTCTGCGGAACCACGAGGATCATCCCGATGCCCAGGTTGAACGTGCGGCGGTAATCGTCATCGGGAACCGCGCCGATGCGCTTGAGGAACTCGAAGACCGGCGGCACCGGCCACGAGCCCCAGTCGATGCGCGCCGCCAGCCCTTTCGGCAGGATGCGCGGCGTGTTCTCGGTGATGCCGCCGCCGGTGACGTGCGCCGCGCCCGCCAGCAGGTTGTGCTTGTGCAGGCGGCGCAGCGGCTCCAGATAGCTGCGATGCACCTTCAGCAGCTCGTCGCCGATGGTCGCGTCCAGCTCCGGCACGTAACTCTTCGGCGTCAGCCCCGCCACTTCGAACACCAGCTTGCGCGCCAGCGAATAGCCGTTCGTGTGCAGCCCCGTGGAGGGAAGCCCCACGAGGATGTCGCCGGCGGCGATCTTTGCGCCCGTCAGCAGCCGCGACCGTTCGGCGCAGCCGACGATGAAACCCGCCAGGTCGTACTCGCCGGGCGCATAGAAGCCCGGCATCTCCGCCGTTTCGCCGCCGATCAGCGCGCAGCCGTTCTCCTCGCAGGCCTTCGCCAGCCCGCTCACCACGGCCGCAGCCACCTGCCATTCCAGCTTTCCCGTGGCGAAGTAGTCGAGGAAAAACAGCGGCTCGGCGCCCTGCACCGCGATGTCGTTCACGCAGTGGTTCACCAGGTCCTGCCCGATCGTGTCATGCCGGCCCGTCAGGAAGGCCAGCTTCAGCTTCGTGCCCACGCCGTCGGCCGAGCTGACCAGCACCGGGCGCCTGTAACCGGACAGCCGGTACATCGCGCCAAAAGAACCGATGCCAGCCAGCACGCCGCGCGTGAATGTCTTTTTCACCGCGGTTTTGATAAATTCAACAGCACGGTTGGCTTCGTCGATGTCGACGCCCGAGTCTGCATAAGAGATGGGTTTGCGCGTTGGCATCTGGGAACTACCAGTCTAAGACACCGGATTCGCCATGAGGAAGAATCTTTTCGCCGCATTTCTGGCGGCTCTGGCAGCCCTCTTCGTCGCATGGCTGCCCGCGCCCGCCGACAGCGTCACGTGGACGGCGATCCGCGACGCGCGGATCGTCACGGTCAGCGGCCCGGTCATCGAGAAAGGCACGGTGCTCATCCGCAACGGCGTCATTGCCGCCGTGGGGGCGCAGGTCGACGTGCCCGCCTCTGCGTGGGTCATTGACGGCAGCGGGCTCACTGTCTACCCGGGCCTGATCGATGCGCTCAGCAGTTGGGGCCTGCCGCAGGCCGCGCAGGCGCAGCAGCAGGCCGCGGCCCGCGGCGCGCAACCGCCGCAGCAGCCGCTCCAGCCGCAGCAGCCTCAACAGCCGCAGCAACAGCCGCAGACGCGCTCCTGGGGTCCGCAGGACCGCCCGGGCACGCTAAGCTGGGTCAGGGCGGCCGACCAGGTGCAGCCTTCCGATCCGCGCCTCGGCCAGGCGCGCAACGCCGGCTTCACCACCGCCGTCGTCTTCCCCCGCCAGGGAATCGTTGCCGGCCACGGAGCCGTCGTCAACCTCGGCGGAAAAACGGCCGGCGAAATGGTCGTCACACCGGACGCAGGCCTGTACCTCGCGCTGCGGCCTTCCGGCTACACCGGCTTCCCGTCGACGCCGATGGGCATCATGGCCTATTTCCGCCAGCTCTGGCTCGATGCGGAACACTACCGGCAGGCGCTCGCGCTCTACGCCTCCGACCCCGTCAACTACCCGCGTCCCGCCTACGACCGCGCCGTGGAAGGCATTCTGGGCGCGAAGCGCGTGCTGCTGCCCGCCGAAGGCCCTGTCCAGATGGAGCGGATGCTGAAGCTCGCCGCAGATCTCAAGACCCCCGCGGTGCTGTACGGCGTGGTGCGCGGCTATGAGATGGCCCAGCGCCTGAAGGAGGCCGGCACGCCGGCGATCCTCAACGTGCGCTGGCCCGCGCGCGACCGCGACGCGGATCCCGAACAGGAAGAGAGCTACCGCGAGCTCCTCATCCGCGATCTCGCGCCCACCTCGCCTGCCGCGCTCTCCGCCGCGGGCGTCCGGTGGGCCGTCAGCAGCGAAGGCATGGATACGCCGCGCGCCGTGCTGCGCGCGCTGAAGCAGTCCATCGACCGCGGCCTGAAGCGCGAGGACGCCCTCCGAGCCCTCACGCTGAACGCCGCCGAGATCTTCGGCGTCGCCGACCGCCTCGGCTCCATCGAGCGCGGCAAGATCGCCAACCTCGTCGTCGCCACCGGCGACCTGTTCGACGACAGCACCCGCGTGCGCATGGTCTTCATCGACGGCGTGCGCTACCTGCCGGAGCCCGAGCTGCCCACGCCGCCTGCCGGCGCGCCGGGGCGCGGGCCCACTTCGGAAGAAGGGGAGGAACAGTAAGCGATGCGGGCATGGATCTTTGCACTGGCCGTCAGCGCGGGCGCACTCTGCACCGCTGATGTGATCGTCATTCAGAACGGCACCGTCCACACGGTGACCAAAGGCACGTTCAAAGGCTCCATCGTCATCCGCGATGGCAAGATCGCCGAGGTCGGCGAGAAGGTGATGACGCCCGCCGGAGCGCGCATCATCGACGCCAGCGGCAAGCACGTCATCCCCGGCATCATCGACGCGCACACGCACATCGCGCTCGATTCGATCAACGAGTCCAGCGTCAGCGTCAGCTCGATGGTCAGCGTCGAAGAGATGCTCAACCCCGAGTCGATCTCCATCTACCGCGCCATGGCCGGCGGCGTCACCGTGTGCAATTCGATGCACGGCAGCGCCAACTCCATCGGCGGGCAGAACGTCGTCTTCAAGCTGCGCTGGGGCGCGGACGCGCGCGGCCTCGTCTACGACAAGGCGAAGCCGAGCATCAAGATGGCGCTCGGCGAGAACGTCAAGCGCCAGGGCTCGCCGCAGGGCCTGCAAATCCCGGGCCTCCAGTCGCCGCAGAACCTGCGCTACCCGGGCACCCGGCTCGGCGTCGAGGACGTCATCCGCGACGCCTTCACCCGCGCCCGCGCCTATCAGCGCGAATGGAAGGACTACGAAGCGCGCCGCGCGCGCGGCGAAAAGGTCCTGCCGCCGAAGCGCAACCTGGAACTCGAGCCGCTGGTCGAAGTGCTCGAAGGCAGGCGCCTCGTGCACGCCCACTGCTACCGCGCCGACGAAATCCTGATGCTGCTGCGCGTCTTCGACGATTTCAACATCCGCGGCGTCACGCTCCAGCACGTGCTGGAAGGCTACAAGGTGGCGCGCGAAATCGCCGAGCGCGGCCACGGAGCCAGCACCTTCTCCGACTGGTGGAGCTACAAGATCGAGGCCTACGACGCCATCCCCTACAACGCCGCCATCATGCACCGCAAAGGCGTGCTCGTCAGCCTGAACTCCGACGACGCCGGCGGCGCCGAGCTGATGCGGCGGCTCAACACCGAGGCCGCCAAAGTGATGAGGTACGGCGGCCTCACCGAGGACGAAGCGCTCGCCATGATCACCATCAACCCGGCGAAACAGCTTCAGATCGACCAGTGGGTCGGCTCCATCGAGCCGGGCAAGGACGCCGACCTCGTCATCTACGACAGGCACCCGCTGTCGGTCTACGCCAAGGTCGAGAAAGTGTTCATCGACGGCCGCCAGTACTTCGACCGCGACGAAGACATCAGCCGGCGGCCGAAGATCGAGGCTGAAAAGGAGGGCCTGCGGCGCAAGCTTCAGGACCAGCAGAAGCAGGCCGTCCCCCAGAACAGGAGGCCGTCATGAGGAAGATGCGACTGATCCTTTCCCTTGCCCTCTGCGCCGCTGCATGGGGCGGCGAGAAGGACTCGTTCCTGCTGCGCAACGCCACCATTCACCCGGTCAGCGGCCCGGCGATCCAGAATGCGAGCCTCCTGGTCATCGATGGAAAGATCGCCGAGATCGGCCCGAAGGTGGCGCCGCGCGGCAAGGTGAAGGTCATCGACGCGCGCGGCCTGCACGTCTACCCGGGCCTGATCGATTCAGGCTCGCCCGTCGGCCTCGCCGAGATCGCCAGCATCCGCGAAACCGTCGACACGGGCGAAATCGGCGACTTCAACCCGCAGTTGCGCGCCCTCATCGCCATCAACCCGTCCAGCGAGCACATCCCCGTCGTGCGCGCCAACGGCATCACCACCGTCCTGGTGACGCCCGGCACCACGGGCGGAGCGCGCGGCTCGACCTCCGGCGGGCTGATCGCCGGGCAGGCCTCGCTCGTCCACCTCGACGGCTGGACCTGGGAAGAGATGGAAATCCGCCGCGGCGCCGCCATGCAGATGACGTGGCCCGTCATTCAGACCGGGCGCGGCGGCGGCCCGGATCTCGAAGGCCTCATCCCGGGCCTCGCCCCGCGCCGCGTCACTTTCGCCGAAGCGCGGCGCAACCAGCAGATGCAGGTGCAGAAGATCCAGGACTTCTTCGACGCCGCCCGCCGCTACCAGAAGGCGAAGGCCGCCGGGGAGGCCATCGCGCCCGATCTGCGCTATGAGGCGATGATCCCCGTTCTCGACGGCAGGCTGCCGCTCATGATCACCGCCGCGCGCGAGCGCGAGATCCGCGAGGCGCTCGAATTCGCCGCCCGCGAACGGGTCAGAGTGGTGCTCGCCGGCGTGCGGCGGCCCGGCAAGACGCTGGACGAAATCGCGAAGCGCAACATCCCGGTCGTCCTCGGAACTCCCTTCGTGACCCCTCTCGAAGAGGACGACGCCTATGACGAGCCCTTCACGCTCGCCGCGCAACTGCACAAGGCCGGCGTCAAGTTCTGCTTCGCCAGCTTCAACGTGCAGTTCGCGCGCAACCTGCCGTTCCAGGCGGGGCAGGCGGCCGCATTCGGGCTGCCCTATGACGAGGCGCTGAAGTCGGTCACGCTCAACGCCGCCGAAATCTGGGGCGTCGCGGATCAGTACGGGTCCATCGACAAAGGCAAGTACGCTGACCTGATCGTCACCGACGGCGACCCGCTCGAGATCCGCACCCAGATCCGGATGATGTTCATCAAGGGCGTGCCCGTCGATCTCGAATCGAAGCACACGCGCCTGTACAGGCGCTACATGGCGCGCCCGTGACCGCCTGCCTTCACACTGCGGACGCCGCCGCTCCCATCGCGCGGGCGGCGGCGTCGCGCAGGAAGGCCAGCCCCTCCCGCGCCAGGGTTTCCGCGTCCGGCGCGAAGTCCCTCCAGACGCAGGCCGCGGCGGCGATCTCCGGCACGCGCGACCCGAAGCTCTCGATCACGCACCAGCCGTCATAGCCCGTCTCCCGCAGCGCGGCGAAGACCTCGTCCCAGGCCACGTGGCCTGTCCCCGGCGTGCCGCGGTCGTTCTCGCAGGCGTGGAGATGCTGAAGCCTCGGCCCGAGGGCGCGTACCGCTTCGCCGAAACATTTCTCTTCGATATTGGCGTGGAAGGTGTCAAACAGCGCGCCGACGTAAGGGTCGTGCACCTCGTCGCAGAAGCGCCGCATCTCCGCGCACGTGTTCAGCAGATACGTCTCGAAGCGGTTCAGCGGCTCGAGCGCCAGCGTCACGTCATGCTCCCGCAGCAGGGGAACCAGCTCCGCCACGCCCTCCACCGCGCGTTTCCACTCGTCTTCGGCGGGGCGCCGGCCAGGCAGCAGCCCCACGGCGGAGACGAACGGGCCGGCCAGCACGGAGCTGCCCAGCTCGGCCGCCGCCTCGATGGCGCGCCGCAGGAAGTCTGCCGCCGCGCGCCTTGTCTCAGCCGATTCAGCCGCCAGGCTCAGCTCTCCGGTCAGTGCCGAGCAAAGCGCCGGTTCCAGCCCTTCGTTGCGCACCGCCTCCCGCAGCACGCGCGCCGGAAAGGCGCGGAAGTCGTAGCGCGCAATCTCCACCCCGTCGAAACCCCACTGCCGGATCCGTTCAAGCAGCGGCACATCCTCCAGCGAAAAGGAGGCGGTCCACAGAAGCGTATTGACACCAAACTTCATCGTGCAGCCTCGCCGCAGGCGGAAGCCACGCAGAGCTTATCAGGTTTCCGCGGCGGAATCGAGCCGCCCGCCTCCTACGCCGCCGGAGCCGGCCCCAGCTCGATCAGGTAGCCGCCCTTGCCCGCGTTGACCGCGCGCGTGGCCCCGATCTGCGTCACCACGCCTGCCGCTTCATGCACGTGCCCGCAGGCGAACCACGCGGGCTGCTCCCTTTCCAGGAACTCCCGCACGGCGCGGCTGCCGATGTGGCGCCCGAAGGCGGCGCGGTCCAGCCGCGTGCCCAGCGGCGGGCAGTGGCAGATGAGCACCAGCGGCTTCAGGCCAGAGAAGGGCGCAAGCCGCTGTGCCATTTCCTCCTCCGTGTATTCGCCCGGCGTGTGGAAGGGCGTCGGGGACGAGTGCCCCAGGCCGGCGATGCGCCACCCATCCATCTCGAACCAGCGCCCGTGCAGCGCGTTCAGCCCGTGGCGACCGCAGAAGCCTTCGATGTCGGACTCGTGTTCGTGGTTGCCCGGCAGCACCCACACCCGCGGCGCGCGGCTCTTCAGGATGGGCGCCAGCGCGTCCAGCCCGCGGCCCCAGCTCACCAGATCGCCCGCCGCTACATAGACATCCGCCTCCTGCGCCATCAGCCGCTCCAGCGCCGCCGCATCCCCGTGAATGTCGGAAAACACCAGGATCCGCATGCCCCTTCCATTGTAGGGAGGCGCGGAGGACAATGAGTGCAGGAATCGGGCAGGCGCCCGGCTGCGTCCAAATAGACAGCGATGCCCTCCGCAAGCCATTGATACACTGGGAACAGCAGGGGCGCATCCCTCCCGATCCAAATAACAGCCATGGCGATTGAACCCAAGCAAAGACCCACCGTCAACTCTTGGCTCGAGGAAGAGCTGTATCAGGAGTTTGTCAACCGGCCCGGCCAGGTGGACGAAAGCTGGCAGCAGGTTTTCGCTGCCGAGCCGCCCCCCGAAGTCACTCCGCCGCCGGTGAGCCAGACCGTCGTGCTCCCGCCGCCGGATCAGGCGCAGCCTGCCGCGCCCGTCATGGTGCCGGCGCTGACGCTCAGCCCCAGCGAGCAGCTCGTCCCGCTGAAAGGAGCGCCCGCCCGCATCGCCGAAAACATGACGGCGAGCCTGAAGGTGCCCACCGCCACCAGCCAGCGGGTGATCCCGGTGAAGGTCATTGACGAAAACCGCCGCCTGCTGAACCACTGGCGCACGCTGCACGGCCAGTCCAAGATCAGCTACACGCACCTGATCGCCTGGGCTGTCGTGCGCGCCATCAAACACGTGCCGGTGATCAACGACGCCTACGCCGAGGTCGACGGCCAGCCGCACCGCATCGTGCGCCGCCAGATCAACATCGGCATCGCCGTCGACGTGCCCGGCAAGGACGGCCACCGCTCGCTGCTCGTGCCGTGCATCCGCAACGCGGGCGAGATGTCGTTCTATGAATTCCTGCGCGCTTTCGACGACGTCGTGGAGCGCGCCCGCAAGGGCAAGCTGACGCCGGAGGATTTCCAGGGAACCACGGTATCGCTCACCAACCCCGGCACCGTCGGCACCGTCGGCAGCGTGCCGCGGCTCATGCCCGGCCAGGGCGCCATCATCGCCACCGGAGCCATCGACTGGCCCGCCGGCTTCCAGGGCGTCAGCGAAGAGCTGCGCGCGAGGCTCGGCCTTTGCAAGGTGATGACCATCACCTGCACTTACGATCACCGCATCATTCAGGGAGCCGAAAGCGGCGCCTTCCTCGGGAAGCTCCAGGATCTGCTCGAAGGCGGAGACCGCTTCTACGACGAGATCTTCGAGCAGACGCAGATGCCCTACCAGCCCTTCCGCTGGGAGGTCGACCGCGGCGGAGCCGCCGCCTTCGGCGACGGCGAGCGCATGGGCGAGATCGCCAAGCAGGCCGCGGTGCTGCAACTGATCAACGCCTACCGCGTCCGCGGCCACCTGATCGCCGACCTCAACCCGCTCGGCACGAAGCCCGCCTACCATCCCGAGCTCGACCCGGCCAACTACGGCCTCACCATCTGGGACTTCGACCGGCAGTTCCTCACCGGCAGCCTGGCCATCCCCGGCGACCTGAAGCTGGCGCGCCTCCGCGACATCATCGAGCAGCTCCGCCAGACCTACTGCGGCCGCCTCGGCTGCGAGTACATGCACATCCAGCACCCGGAGGAGAAGCGCTGGCTCCAGGAGCGCATGGAGCCGCAGGCCAACAACTGGCCGCTCGATGACACCACGCGGCGGCGCATCCTGCTGCGCCTCCTTCAGGCCGAGGGCTTCGAAAACTTCCTCCACACGCGCTTCGTCGGGCAGAAGCGGTTTTCGCTCGAAGGCGGCGAGAGCGCCATGGTCATTCTCGATGAATGCCTCGAGCGCGCCGCCGAGGCCGGCGTGCAGGAGATCGTCATCGGCATGGCCCACCGCGGCCGTCTCACCGTGCTGGCCAACCTCATCGGCAAGTCGATGGCGCAGGTCTTCGGCGAGTTCGAGGGCGTCGTGGATCCCGACATGGCCCAGGGCTCGGGCGACGTCAAGTACCACCTCGGCGCCAGCGGCGTCCAGCGCACCTCCTCGGGCCGTGAAATCAAGGTTTCCCTCTCGCCCAACCCCAGCCATCTCGAGGCGGTGAACCCGGTTGTCGAAGGCATCGTCCGCGCCAAGCAGACCTTCATGGGCGACGAGAAGCGCGAGAAGGTCCTGCCCGTCCTCGTGCACGGCGACGCAGCCTTCGCCGGTCAGGGCGTGGTGGCCGAGACGCTGAATCTCTCGCTTCTCAAGGGCTACACGACGGGCGGCACCATCCATCTGATCATCAACAACCAGATCGGCTTCACCGCCACCGCCGAAGAGAGCCGCTCCTCCACCTACTGCACCGACGTGGCGCGCATGGTCCAGGCGCCCATCCTCCATGTGAACGGCGACGACCCCGAGGCATGCGCCCGCGCCATGCAGATCGCCCTCGACTACCGGATGAAGTTCAAGAAGGACGTCGTCATCGACCTCGTCTGCTACCGCAAGTACGGCCACAACGAAGGCGACGACCCCAGCTACACGCAGCCGGTGATGTACCGCACCATCAAGTCCAAGGAGTCGCCGGCCACGATCTACACGAAGCGGCTGCTGCGCGAGGGCGTGGTGACGAAGGACGCCGTCGAACGCATCCAGCGCCAGATCCAGGACGCGCTCAACGCCGCGCACGAGGAGGCGGTCCGCAAGGGCGAGAAGTGGGAGCTCCAGGAGGTCACCGAATACGAGGAGTCCACGCTGCCCGCGGTCTGCCCGCGCACGGCCGCGGACGAGGCGCTGCTTGAAAAGGTTATCGAAGGCATCACCACTTTCCCCGAAGGCTTCACGCTGCATCCGAAGCTGAAGGGCTTCATCGAGAAGCGCCGCGAAATCCTCAGGGGCGGCCCGGTGGACTGGGCTGCGGCCGAAACGCTCGCCTTCGGCACGCTGGTGCTCGAGGGCACGCCGGTCCGGCTCAGCGGCCAGGACAGCGGCCGCGGCACCTTCAGCCAGCGCCATCTCGAGTACTTCGACTACAACACCGGCGAGCCCTACACGCCGCTCCAGCACCTCGATCCGCGCCAGGCGCGCTTCGAGGTCTACGACAGCTCGCTCAGCGAATACGCAGTGATGGGCTTCGAATACGGCTACTCGCTCGGCGACCCGCTCACCCTCACCATCTGGGAGGCGCAGTTCGGCGACTTCGCCAACGGCGCGCAGATCATGATCGACCAGTTCATCGCCGCCGGCGAAGCCAAGTGGGGCCAGCCCTCGGGCCTCGTGCTGCTGCTGCCGCACGGCTACGAAGGGCAGGGGCCGGAGCACTCCAGCGCCCGCGTGGAGCGCTTCCTCCAGCTCGCCGCCGAAAACAACATGCAGATCTGCAACGCCACCACGCCGGCGCAATACTTCCACCTGCTGCGCCGCCAGATGTACGGCGGCCACGACCGCCGCGGCATGCGCAAGCCGCTCGTCATCTTCACGCCCAAGAGCCTGCTGCGCCACCCGAAATGCGTCAGCACGCTGCACGACCTCACCCGCGGCTTCTTCGAGCCGGTGCTGTCCGACCCCGGCCCGGTGCAGCCCGACCGTGTCGTGAAAGTGCTCTTCTGCACCGGCAAGATCTTCTACGAGCTGATGGCCGAGCGCGAGAAGCGCGAGGCGTGGAACACCGCCATCGTCCGCATCGAACAGCTCTATCCGTGGCCGGAGCAGGAAGTGGAGGCCGCGCTGTGGCGCTATCCTTCGACCGCCGAGATCGTCTGGGTGCAGGAGGAGCCGCGCAACCAGGGTGCGTATCTGTTCGTGCGCGACCGGCTCGAGCCGCTGCTGGCACAGTCGCGCCGCACGCTCCGCTATGCGGGACGGCCCGAGGCCGCGGCCCCGAGCACCGGCTCCGCCAGGCGCCACGCGCAGGAGCAGGCGGCCGTCATCGAGGACGCCTTCAGCGGCGGCAGCCCGGTGCGCCCGCGCCGCTACCGCGTCGTGGAGAAGCGCCGCAATCTCGCCATCGAGGGCGCCACGCCGGAGGCCTGACGGCGCGCCCGCATCGCTCCATCCGCCGCGCCCGCTGCGGCCCGGGCGCCAGCAAACAGACACAAAGGGCGGCCCCTTCCGGGGCCGCCCTTGCTGTTTCCGGTCTGCCGTTACCAGCCGAGGCGCAGGCCGAAGCGGAACACCCGCTCGTCGATGCCCTCGCGGCCCGTGTTGCGCACGCCGGTCACCTCGAACACGCCTGTGCGGAAGCTGCCGTCGCTGTTCAGCACGAGGTTCGAGATGTTGCCGCTCGGGTTGGCGAAGTGTGGCGTGTTGGTGGCGTTGAACGCTTCGGCGCGGAATTGCAGGTTCACGCGCTCCGTGATCCGGAACTGCCGGAACAGGCCGAGGTCGAGGTTGACGATGCCCGGCCCCAGCAGGATGTTGTAGCCGGCCGTGCCGAAGCGCGGCTCGGTGACGGGGGCCCACTGCCGCCAGTCGTAGAACGGAATGCCGCGGCCCACGCCGCCGAGCTTGCGCGGCTTCTCGTTGCCGCCGATCCAGTCGGCGCGCTGCGAACTCTCTGGCGCATTCAGCGAGGCGCCCGAAGAGCTCACCGTGAACGGGTTGCCGCTTTGCAGCATCAGCGCGCCGTTGATCTGCCAGCCGCCGAGAATCACCGCCGCCGCGCCGCTCTGCGCCCAGCGCTTGCCCTGGCCGAACGGTAGCTGCCAGATGCCGTTGGCGGTGAAGCGGTGCGGCGTGTGGATGCCGCACTGCGCCCGGTTCAGCCGGTAGTAGGCGGGGATCTTGATCTCCACCCGGTCTCCGCTGTTGCCGAACCCGGCCAGCGAGATGCACTTCGACCACGTGTAGGCGGTGTTCAGCAGGAAGCCCTCGCTGAAGCGCCGGTCGAGCGTCACCTGAAGCGAATCATACGCGCTGTTGCCCAGCCGGTTCACCACCGCCAGCGAGACGTTCCGCCCGGTCTGCGGGAAGTAGATGCGGCTCGCCGCGCCGCCGCCCACCAGGCCGTAGTTGCGCTCCTCGTAGCCGAGGAAGCCCGTCATCCGCGTGGCCACATAGCCGGCGCTCGCCACCAGCTTCAGCGGAAGCTGCCGCTGAATGGTGAAGTTCCAGCTCTGGATGTAGCCCCGCATGAACCGGCTGTCCAGCGTGTTGAACACCACGTTGCGCGGCAGGTCCACAATGCCGTTGCCGATGTCCGGCGGCGAAATCACCGGGATGCCGTCCTTCAGCAGCCCGGCCCACCAGAACGCATTCGGCGCGTTCACGGTCTGCGCCGTCAGCAGCGGATGGTTCGTGCGCATCGCGCGGGCGATGTTCCACGGGTCCGTGTTGATGCCGTAGCCGGTGCGCAGCACCGTGTGGTCGTTGATGCGGTATGCGATGCCGACGCTGGGAGCGAACAGCTTCTTGCTCACCTCCACGCCGCAGTTCTTCGGCAGCGACCCGACGCCGCACACCATCACCCTGTCCGCGTAGTTCGGGTCGCCGGGGAAGAAGTAGCGCTCCAGGCCCCGGTTGGCGCGCGTCGGCATCGGGAAGTAGTTCCACCGCGTGCCGAAATTCAGCGTCAGCCGGCGGTTCACCTGCCACTGGTCGCGGATGTAAAGGCTCTGCATCGACGTGCGCGTCGAGTACTCGTCCGGCCACTGGTAGATCTTGCCGATCTGCGTGGCGCGGCCCAGCAGGAACGACGCCATCGCATTCCACTGGTTGGAAGCCGGGCCGCCGTTCAGCGTGGTCGGGCCGCCGCCGAAGCCGAATCCGCCCGGCGCGCCCCAACTGCCGCCGTAGAACTCCGGCTGGGAGTGGTTCAGGTGCTGCCAGCCCAGCTCGGCGCCAAACCGGATGTTGTGCTTGCCCCGCGTCCAGTTGCCATTGCCCACCCACTGGAACTGCGGGTCATGACGGAAGTACGGCATATAGTTGTCGGCAAGGCCGAAGGTGTCAAAGCCGCTGATGCCGAAGCCTGGCCAGCCGCCTTCGATCCGGCGCGAGCCGTTCGTGCCCGGAATGCCCAGCTCCTGGCCGATGTTGCGCTCGATGCCGTACTGCTCGACGTTGGTGTCCATCAGCGTGTAGCCGAAGTTCGTGTCGATCACGAACGTCGGCGAAATCGTGTAGGTGTAGGCCGCCGTCACGCTGTAGGTGTTGCCGTAGCCCTGCCCCGGGTTGCCGCCCGCCAGCGCCGAACCCAGCAGCTCCCGGCCGAAGCGCGTCGGGGCGGTCATCGAGTAGTCAAGGAAGCTGAACCGCACGTAGGACGTCATGCGGTCGTTGATGTTCCAGTTGAACTTGCTGTCCAGCGTGTGCCGGTCGAACAGGTAGTTGCCCTGGGAGTAGTAGTTCTGCGTGATCTGCCCGGGCGCGGTCGGATTCGGCAGCAGCGGGAGCAGCTTCTTCGTAATTGGATCCCACCGCGACTCCGGCACAATCTGGTTCGGGAAGGGAATCCGGTTGCGCCCCTGGTTGTCGCCCGAGTCCGGATCGTAGACCAGCCGCGGCGACTCGCTCATGTCGCCCCTCTTCATCAGCGGCGTCGGCACCGTCGAAAGGCCGCCGGCAAACTGGCGGTCGTAGGTGCCTTCGTAGCTGAGGAAGTAGAACAGCCGGTCCTTCCGGATGGGTCCGCCCACGGTGCCGCCGTTCTGGTTGAACACGCGCTTCGGCTTGTCCTGGTCGTAGGGCAGGAAGAACGGCCGCGCCTTGGTCCTGTTGTTGTCGTGGTACCAGAAGGCCGAGCCATGCAGCTCATTGGTGCCGCTCTTGATCTGCACGTTGATCGCCGCGCCGCCCGCCAGGCCCTGCTCGGCATCAAACGCGTTCGTCACCACGTTCACCGCCTCGATCGACTCCAGCGCCGGCACGTAGGCGGTAATGTGCGGCAGCCAGATGTTGTACTGCGTGGCGCCGTCCAGCCGGATGTTGTTCGACGCCGCCACCGTCCCGTTCACCTCGAACTGGAGGGCGCGCGACGGATTCGATGGCACCGAGTGCGCGTTGCGCGGCGGCGTGAACCCCGGCAGCAGGTTGAAAAGCTGCTGGTAATTGCGGCCCGGAGGAATCGGCGTATTCAGCAGCGTCACCGTCGGCAGCTCCCGCCGCACCTCCGCGCGGTCGGTCTGCAACAGCGCCGCTTCTCCGGTCACCTGGATCGACTCGGTCACCGCGCCCAGCTCCAGTTGCACGTCCACGCGCGTGACCGTGTTGGTCGAGATGACCACATCTTTCCGGATCAGCGTCCGGAATCCCTGGGCCTGCACCCGCACTTCGTAGGTGCCGCCCGGAATCGTCGGGAAGTTATAAATGCCGGCGTCGTTGGTCGTTGTCGTCCGGCTCTGGTTGGTTTCCACCTGGGTAATGGTGACCGTCGCACCCACTACGGCGGCGCCGCTCGGATCGGTGACGTTCCCGGTCAGCGATCCATAGAGGATCTGCGCCGCAGCGGGCATCCCCAATGACAGCATCGATGCGGCCGCAACGCACAGGGCGGCCGCCATACGCGATCTCAGCTTCGTCGTCATCTGCTGCATCGCAAGACATTCCTTTTCCGTAAGGGATTGAAACGCCGGAATGTAGGAGAGAAGCCCCTGTCAAGCAACTCCCAGCATCGCTTCAACTCTCACCCCGGTTAAGATCACTATATGTTGACCTCAGGACCGAGTCAATAGAAATGTCAGTACGCTGCCGGCTGGTGCTTCATGCCGTCCCTGCTCCATTCCTCCCGCCTGCCTGACCTGCTCGCGCTCTCCACCGCCGCCGGCTGGAACCAGACGGCAGAGGATTGGCTGCGGCTGCTCGAGCTCGAGCCGGAAGGCTGCTTCGGCATCGAACAGGACGGGCGCATCGTGGCCTCCGCCACCGTCATCACCTACGGCCCGGACCTCGCCTGGATCGGCATGGTGCTGACCCTCCCCGGCTACCGCGGCCGCGGCTTCGCCACCACGCTCATGCGCCGGTGTCTCGACTTCTGCCGCCAGCGCTCCATCCGCACCGTCCGCCTCGACGCCACGGAGATGGGACGGCCCGTCTACGAAAGGCTCGGCTTTCTCCCCGAGTACGCCGTGTCACGCTGGCAGGGCCATTTGCCTGCCGCCGCGGCCCGCCCCTGGCAGCCCGATTTCGAACTCGACCGCCTCGCCTTTGGCGCCGACCGCCGGCGGCTGCTCGAAAGGACCGGCTGCTGCCGGCCGGGCCGGGTGGCTCCCTACGTCGGTCCGGTGACGGCGCGCACGGCCAGTGAGGCGCGCGGCATCCTCCTCCATTGCGGCATCAGCGGCCCCGCCTTCTGGGACATTCCCGAAGCCAACCCCGCCGCATGCGCTCTGGCGGAAGAGCTCGGCTTCCGCCCCGTGCGCCGCCTCGTGCGCATGCGTTCCGGCCCGCCGGTGGAGGAACGGCCGGAGTTCGTCTTTGCCCTGGCGGGCTTTGAATACGGCTGAGCGCCTACAATGAGAGCGTGAGCCGCCTGGGCCTCGCCTTCGCTGCCGCCGTGCTCTCCTGCTTCGCGCAGGAGCCGCCCGAGCATCTTCTGCAACGCATGGCCTCCGGCTTCCGGTACGCGGACGGCCTTGCTCTGGAGTCCGACGGCTCGCTGCTGGTCGCCGATCCTCCCGAAGACCGTATCCTGCGCCTCACTCCGGGCAGGCCCATCGCCGTGGCCCGCAAGCCGTCCGGCGGAGCCGCCGGCCTCGCGTTTGACTCCAGGCGGCGTCTGGTCATCTGCGAAACCGATGCCCGCCGCGTCGTCCGCATCGAAGACGACGGCCGCCTCACGGTGCTCGCCAGCGAGTTCGAAGGCAAGCCTCTCAACGGGCCCAACGACCTCGCCATCCGCTCCAACGACCACATCTACTTCACCGACCCCGCCTTCGGCTCGGCCGAGGACCGCCGCCAGCTTCCCTTCCACGGCGTCTTCCATCTTCCCCCCAGGGGCCCGCTGGAAGCCGTGTGGCGCGGCGACTCGCGCCCCGCGGGCATCGCCCTCTCGCCGGACGAGCGCACCCTCTACGTCACCTTCGCCGATGAGCGCCTTGTCCGCGCCTTCGATCTCGCCCGCTCCGGCTCCGCATCCAACGGGCGCGTGCTCGTGCCGCGCACCGGCGGCATCCCCCTCGCCGTCCGCACATCGAAGGACGGCGACCTGCTCGTCGCCGCCGGCGAGCATCTCGAAATCTACTCGCCCCGGGGACAGTTGAAGCAGCGGATCCGCATCCCGGAGCGCGCCGTCAACCTCGCCGTCCATCCTTCCACCGGCGACATCTTCGTCTCCGCCCGCGACTCCGTCTTTTTCATCGCCCGCCGTGCTGAGACCCCGAAAGAACCATGAGCGGCGAATCCATCCCCCGGCGCTATCCCCCGCGCCCTCTCATCGGCGTCGGCGCCGTCGTCTTCGACGGTCCCCGCGTTCTCCTCATCGAACGCGGCCAGGAACCGCTCAAGGGCTGGTGGACGCTGCCCGGCGGCCTCGTCGAAGCCGGCGAGCGCCTCGACCAGGCGCTGCGGCGCGAGGTGCTTGAAGAGACCGGGCTGATTGTTGAGCCGCTCACCGTCGCTGCCATCTTCGAGCGGATCATCAAGGACGACTCCGGCCGCGCCGAATACCACTACGTCATCATCGACTACCTCTGCCGCCGCGCCGGCGGCGAACTGCGATGGGGCAGCGACGTGGCCGACGCCCGCTGGGTCGCCCTCGGCGACATCCCCTCCTTGCAGGTCGCGCCCGGCACGCCGCCCGTGATTGAGAAGGCGCTCGCCATCTGGCGGGAGTGGAGCGAATGAACGCGCGCAGCCTCGAACTGCTCGAATACGAGCGGATGCGCGAACTGCTCGGCCGCTACGTGGAATCGCCCGGCGGCCGGCGCCTGCTCGCGCAGATGGCCCCGCTGCCAGACCGCAGCGCCGCCTCCGAAGCCCTCGCCGAAGCGGCCGAGGCCATGGCATGGCTGCGCGAAGCGCAGAAGCCCGCCGCCGGGCGCAGGGCCGCGCCCGCGCCGCTGCGTTTCTCCGGCCTGCCGGATGTCGCCGCCGCCGAAGCGCGCCTCCGCATCGAGGGCGCCGTCCTCGAGCCGCTCGAAATCCACGCCCTCGGCGTCCTGCTCGAGCGCGCCGCCGAAATCCGCCAGGCGCTCGCGCCGCTCGGCGCCGCTTGCCCGCGCCTCGCCGCCCGCGCCGCCCGCATCGGCGACTTCCGCGCCACCCTGCGCGAAATCAGCGGCAAGATCCTGCCTGACGGCTCTCTCGCCGACGATGCCAGCCCGGAGCTCGCCCGCATCCGCCGCGACATCGAGCGCCAGCGGCGCCTCATCCAGGAGTCGCTCGAGCGCTTCCTCAAGGCCCACCACGAGGACGGGCTGCTCCAGGAAGAGTTCGTCACCATCCGCAACGACCGCTTCGTCGTCCCCATCGTCCCCGGCGCGCGCCGCCGCCTCCCCGGCGTCGTCCATGCCGCCAGCGGCAGCGGCCACACCCTCTTCCTCGAGCCTCTGGAAACCATCGAGCTGAACAACGAACTCGTCCGCCTCGCCGAGGAGGAGCTGCGCGAGATCCACCGCATCCTGCGGGACCTCACCGCCGCGCTGCGCCGCCATGCCGGCGAAGTGCGCGACGCGGCCGATGCCCTCGCCGCGCTCGACTTCGCCTTCGCCCGCGCCCGCTTCGCACTCGACTTCGATTGCACCATTCCTTCCTTCACGCCCGACGAATCGCCGCGCTTCGCGCTCGAAGAGGCGCGCCACCCGCTGCTCGAGGACATCCTCCGCCGCCAGCGCCGCCGCGTCGTGCCGCTCTCCTTCGAGCTCGACTCCAGCCGCCGCATCCTCCTCATCAGCGGCCCGAACACCGGCGGCAAGACCGTGGCGATGAAATGCGCCGCCCTGCTCGCGCTGATGGCGCAAAGCGGCGTCCCCGTCCCCGCCGCGCGCGCCGAACTGCCCTGGTTCGACGACGTGCTCGCTGACATCGGCGACAACCAGAGCATCGAACAGAGCCTCTCCAGCTTCAGCGCCCACATCGAACGCATCAAGGAGATCATCGCGCTGGCCACCTCCGGCTCCCTCGTGCTGCTCGACGAGCTCGGCCGCGCCACAGACCCCGACGAGGGCGGCGCCCTCGGCGTCGCCGTGCTCGAGGACTTCCACCGCCGCGGAGCCTTCACGCTCGCCTCCACCCATCTGCCCGCGCTGAAGCTGTTCGGCGCGGCCACCCCCGGCGTTGTCAACGCCGCCATGGGCTTCAACGAGGAAACCCTCGAACCCACCTACCGGATGCACGTCGGCCTGCCAGGCAAGTCCGCCGGACTCGAAATCGCCGCCCGGCTCGGCCTTCCCGAACGCCTGATCGAACGCGCCCGCGCGGCCATGACCGAGCGCGACCGCCAGATGAACCAGATGCTCGCGCAGCTCGAGTCGAAGCTCGCCGAAGCCTCGGCACGCCTCGATGAGCTCGAGCGGCAGCGCGCTGCGCTCGAAGAGCGCGAACGCAGGATGCTCGAAAAGATGGAGCGCCGCGAGCAGGCGCGCCTGCGCGAAATCGAAGCCGCCGCCGAGGCGGCGCGCAAGCAGTTCGAAAAGCAGGCCCAGGAGCTCATCGAAAGCGTGCTCTCGGCCCCGGAGCAGCGCCGCCAGGCCGAAAAGGCGCTGCGGCAGGCGGCCCGCGTCCGCCGCGAGTTCGAAGAGTCCGTCCGGGCGCTGCGCCCCGGTGCGGAAACGGCGCCGGCGGCGCCCGCCGCCGAACTCCGCGAGGGCGCGCGCGTCCGGCTGCGCGATGTCAGCCAGCCCGCCCACGTCCGCAAAGTCCTGCCGGACGGGCGTCTGGAAGTGGACGTCGGATTCCTGCGTATGCAGGTCGCCGTATCGGATGTCCTCGAAGTGCTCCCGCCCGCGCCCGGCGCCGCCCGGCTGCCCGCAGGCGTCACCCTCACTGCCGGCCCGCGTTGGGACACGCTCACGCGCGAAATCAACGTCATCGGCAGGACCGCCGAGGAGGCCCGCGAGGAAGTGGACAAGTTTCTCGACGAGGCCTTCCTCGCCGGCGTCACCCGCGTGCGCGTCATCCACGGCCACGGCATGGGCATCCTGAAGCGCGCCGTGCACGAGCTGTGCCGCGCCCACCCGCACGTCGAGAAATTCTACCCGGCTTCCCCTTCCGAAGGCGGCGCCGGCGCCACCATCGTCGAACTCCGGGAAAGCTGAACGGTTCACACTGGAAAATGACTGGAATTCCTGCGCTCATTCTCAGGAATTCCGCTTTCCCGGGCAGACGAATTCCGTACAAATCCCTGCAATCTGTCCGCGCGATTTTTCCCGGCAGGCAGACATTGCCGCCAGAGACTTCCGGGCCGGCGTCCGCGCTCCGGAATTCCGCCGCGTGCTGCCCCGGGCCGTTTCGTGCCGCCGCGCTTCGCAATCCCGGCACGCTTCTTGCCGGCAGAACCGCAGAGTTCGCCCCGGCGCACTCTCCCACACGCCGGCCGCCCCGCATCTTCAGCCTTGGGAGCAGCCCGTTGCCCACCCGCCCGCGCCAGGGCCGCATGCAGATCAGGCAGAAAGGGGGCGCGATCCGTCCGCTTTCCTGACAGAAACCCGCCGCGCGGCCGCGCCGCCCTCAGGCGGCGGGCAGGAAATCACCCCGCGCCCGCGGCTCGGCTCACCCGAGCTGCCCCAGCGCCTCCAGCACTTCCTCCGTGTGCCCGTCCACCTTCACCTTGCGGAAAATTTTCGCGATTTTCCCCTTGTGAATGACAAATGTACTCCGCTCGATGCCCATCGTTTTCTTCCCATACATGTTCTTTTCCACCCACACGCCGTATTTTTCTGCCACCTTGTGGTCGGGATCGGCCAGCAGCGGAAATGGCAGGCTGTATTTCTGCCGGAATTTTGTCAGTGCCGGCACGTCATCGGGAGACACGCCCAGCACCACCGCGCCGCGGGCCTGAATCTCCGCGTGGTGATCCCGGAAGCTGCACGCTTCCTTTGTGCAGCCCGGCGTATCGGCCTTCGGGTAGAAGTAGAGAACGACGGTCCTGTCCGCAAACGCGCTGAGCTTGACCTTCTCGCCCGTGTCGCTGGCGAGGGTGAAATCCGGAGCCTTCAGTCCTTCCTTGAGCTCTGCCATACCTCGAAGGATGCTGGAGCCCGGCCGGGGATTCCATTTCCGGCGGCTGCGGAGAGGCCCCGCCCGAGGGAGCCCGGGCCGCCCGCCACTGCCCAGGCGGTGCGTTGCCCGGCCAGCCGGCATCCGCCGCGCCTACAGGATTCCACCCCCCAACGCCAGCCGGATCAACCCAAGGATCATCGCCAGCGCGCACAACACGATGCCCGCCACGCCCGCCCCTTTCTGCGGCTGCTTCGATGTGGCCACTGCCACGATGCTGAAGATCAGACCCAACGCCGAAAAGGGGATGTTCAGCCAGTTCAGGCTGCCCAGGCACGGGAAAAACGCGATGATCATGCCTACCGCCGCCAGGATGCCCCATACCAGGCTCAGAGTCAGCATCGATGCCTCCCGATCGCAGTCTTGCCGTTTTCCTTCAGTCGCCGGCAGCGGTCGGACCCGCGCCGGATCGTCCGGTAAAAGACGACGCCTCCGGCGGCCACGCTGTTCGCTGCCAGAAGCGCAAACAGAACCAGGCTCCCCGCATTCGCCTTCGCCGCGCCAGCAAGGTCGCCCGCCCGGAGCGCCACCCAGGCATGCGTCATTCCGCAGAGAAGACAGGGGGCGGAGTGGGCGCCCGGAGCAGCCAGCAGGGCCGCAAGGCGAAGAACGGTCTTTGCGGGCAGCAGAAGCCCTGCGGCCAGCGCAAAGCCGGCGGCCAGGCTCAGCACAAGCCACGCCAGCCTCGCGGCGGCCTTCGCGTCGCGGACATCGATGCGCCAGAGGCTTCCGCCCGGGCAGTCTGACCCGCGGATGCCATCGGTGCCCATTCCCGTTGCAGCATAGCAGGAACCGCGGCCTCTTCCTTTCCCCGCACGCGGCCTCTCTTTTGACTTCCTTCCGCCCCCGGCGTTACACTCTGCCCCGTGTGGCGCAGTCTCGGTGTAGTGCTGGCTGCCTGGCTGCTGATCCAGGCGCTCGTCGTGATCAGCGAAATGATCCTCAGCCGGATCTCTCCGGCGGATTTCTCCAGCGGCCAGCCTGCCGCCTGGCTGGGCGCCCTGCTGGTCGGATTGAATTTTGTCTGGTCGGCTGCCGGCGGCTGGACAGTCGCAAGGATCGCACCAGAGCGCCCCTGGAAACACGCTCTCTATCTCATCGTGTGGGGCGAGACCCTCGGTCTTTTCTACGCGCTCTCCAGTCTCGGCCAGGAGGGCGCCGGAAGGCTTCTGCTTCTTCTGCTCCTCTATCCGGCGGCCGTGCTTGCAGGCGCCGCAGTGCAGCAGCGCCCCTGGAGCCGCTGACCCTCTTGCCGCGGTTGTGTGCGCCGCCTCCCCGCTCCGCTATGCTCAGATTTCAGATGCCCGCCGGGAGGACCTTGCCATGAAGCAGACGCTCCGGGAGAATCTCGCCTACCAGCCCGTCGAATTGCAGTTCGGCACCTCAGGCAGGCGCGGCCGGGTCGTCGATCTCACGCAACTCGAAATCTTCATCAACGTCCTCGGCGAGCTCGAATGGCTGAAAACCGTGCCCAAACCCGAGGGCGGCATTCAGCCCGGGGAAGATGTCTTCGTCGCCTCGGACCTGCGGCCATCCTCGGTTCGTTTCGTCGAGGAGATGGGCGGGCGCGGCGAGATCGTGCAGGCCGTCTGCGAGGCCATCCGGCACGCCGGCTGCACGCCCGTCTTTCAGGGCTTCATCCCGACGCCCGCGCTCGCCTACTACGGCTTCGGCCGCCGCCGCGCCAGCATCATGGTCACCGGCAGCCACATCCCCTTCGACCGCAACGGCTACAAGCTCAACACCAGCGTCGGCGAGCTGCTCAAGGAGCACGAAGCGCCCGTGCAGCAGCAGGTCGCGCGGGTGCGCGCCGCCGTCTATGCCGAGCCGTTCGAGCGCTCGCTCTTCAACGGGCGCGGCATGCTGCGCTGCGGGCATCAGCCCCTGCCGGAAGCCTCCGGCGAGGCCCGCGCCGCCTACCGGCGCCGCTACCTCGACTTCTTCCGCGGCCAGCCCCTGCGCGGCCAGCGCGTGCTCGTCTATCAGCACTCCGCCGTGGCCCGTGATCTGCTCGTCGAGGTTCTGGAATCGCTCGGCGCGGAGGCCATCCCGGCGGGCCGCAGCGAAACCTTCATCCCGGTGGACACGGAAAACATCGGCGCGGAGCTTCTGGCCGAACTGCAACGGCTGGTCGCCGAGGCCGAACTGCGCCACGGGCCCTTCTCGGCAGTCGTCTCCACAGACGGAGATAGCGACCGCCCATTGTTTCTCAGCGTCACCGGCGGCCGCGTCCGCTTCCACCCGGGCGACCTGCTCGGCATGGTGGTCGCGCTCGAGCTGGAGGCGGACGCGGTCGTCGTGCCCATCAGTTGCAACGATGCGATCGACCGCTCGCCCTTGGCCGCCGTGCTCGAGCCGAAAACCAGAATCGGGTCCCCTTATGTGATCGCCGGCATGCAGCGCGCGCTCGCCCGGGGCCGCCGCCGCGTCGTCGGTTGGGAGGCCAACGGCGGTTTCCTCACGGCCAGCCCGATCGAACGCAATGGCGCACTTCTCGACGCCCTCCCCACGCGCGATGCTTTCCTGCCGATTCTCGTCGTGCTCGAGGCCGCCGCACGGCAGGGCGTCCCTCCCGCGGCCCTCTTCGACCGCCTTCCCCAACGCTATGGCCGGTCCGCGCTGCTCCGCGAGTTTCCGCGCGCGAAGGCGCTGCGCATCCTCGAAAGGCTGACGCCGCAGGCCAGCGACGGCAGCGATCTGCCCGGCATCGTGCAGTCCCTGAAACAGTTCTTCCGCGACGAAGACGGCTTCGGAGCCATCGAGCGGCTGGACTCCACCGACGGCCTGCGCATCTGGTTCTCCAACGGAGACATTGCTCACCTCCGCCCCTCGGGCAACGCCGACGAATTCCGCATCTATGCGGTGGCCGGCTCGCAGCAGCGCGCCGACGAGATCGCCTCGCTCGGCGTGCGTGAACCCGATGGCATCCTCCGCCGCATGGAAAGAGAACTCGATGTCTGAGCCCGCGCTCGTTCTCATCCGCCCGTCTGTCCAGCACTACGAGTGGGGCGGCACGGAGCGGCTGCCCGCGCTGCTGGGCATCGCCAACCCGGAGCAGCGCCCTTTTGCCGAACTCTGGTACGGCGCGCACCCGAAAGCGCCCGCCACCGCGGAGACCCCCGCCGGGCCCGTCCCGCTGGATCGCCTCCTCGCTTCGCAGCCGTTGCAATGGCTCGGCGCGCGCTGTCTGGAGCGCTTCGGCCCTTCCCTGCCCTATCTGTTAAAGCTGCTCGACGCGCGCCGCATGCTTTCCATCCAGGTGCACCCGTCCGAAGAGCAGGCGCGTGAAGGCTTCGAGCGCGAGAATGCGATGGGCATTCCCATCCATGCGCCGCATCGCAACTACCGCGACCGCCACGCCAAGCCCGAAGTGCACGCCGTGCTCGGCGATTTCTGGATGCTGCACGGCTTCCGCCCCCTCGAAGAGATCGCCGCGTGGATTTCCGCCACGCCCGAGGCGCGGAGCCTCATGCCGGACTTCCCGGCCCGCGTCCGCGCCGCGGGCGGCGACCGCCGCGCCCGCAGCCTGCTGCTGCGCGAGCTCTACACGCACGTCATGCATTTGCCGCAGGAACGCGTGGACGAGCTGCTCGACTCGCTCCTCGAGCGCATCCGCCAGGGCGCGGAGCCAACGAAGGACTCGCCCGGATTCTGGGCCCTCCGCGCCGCCAGCGAATTCCCGCTGCCCGGCGGACGCCGCGACCGCGGCATCTTCTCGATCTTCCTGCTCAACCTCGTGCGCCTGCGCCGCGGGCAGGGAACCTTCCAGCCCGCCGGCGTCCTGCACGCCTATCTCGAGGGCGCCACGGTGGAGCTGATGGCCAACTCGGACAACGTCCTTCGCGGCGGACTCACGCCCAAGCACGTCGACGTGGCCGAGCTGCTCCGCATCGTGCGCTTTGAGGACGGCCCCTGCCAGCCGATGGAAGGCACGGCGTGCGGCCCCGGCGAGTTCCTCTATCCCGCCCCCGTCGAGGAATTCGCGCTCAGCGTCCTCCGCCTCGATGCGGATGCACCGGCAGCCCGCACCGCCGCAGGCCCGGAAATCCTGCTCGCGCTCGAAGGCCCCCTGGCCATTGCCGCCGGAAACACCACGCTGCCGCTCCGCCCCGGCCAGGCAGCGCTCGTCGCCGCAGGGACCAGCTACACGGCCACCTCCCGGAGCCACGCCGAACTGTGGCGCGCCCGCCCGGCCTTCTTCTGATTCCCCCGGTCCTTCCCGGCATCCGCCAGCGGCAGCAATTCTTCACCGGATCGCTCCCCGGGTTCACCCGGGGCCTTCGCTCGGGCACATCCCCCGCCTCCTCCGCCACGGGCCCTTCCACTACTCCAGCCGCTTGTGGAACCGCAGCGCGCTGAACACCACAATCGCGCTGCCCATCACCGCCAGCGCCGCCAGTTGCGGCCACAGCAGGCCGATGCCGCTTCCCTTCAGGAAAACGCCCCGCACGACCTCCATGAAGTAGCGCAACGGATTCAGAAGCGTCAGCCACTGCACCGGCTCCGGCATGTTGCGGATCGGGAACGCGAACCCGCTCAGCATGAACGCCGGCTGAAAGAAGAAGAACGACGCCATCATCGCCTGCTGCTGCGTGTGGCTCACCGTGCTCAGGAACAGCCCCATGCCGAGCGTCGAAAGGATGAACAGGGCCCCCGCGCCGGCCAGCAGCAGGAAGTTGCCCTCCAGCGGAATGCGGAACACCGCCAGCGCCACGCCCGTCAGCAGCAGCAGGTCGAACATGCCGACCAGCGCGAACGGGATCGTCTTGCCGAGCATCAGCTCGATCGGCCGCAGCGGCGTCACCATCAGTTGTTCCATCGTCCCGATCTCCTTCTCGCGGACGATGCTCAGCGCCGTCAGCATCAGCGTCACCAGCGTCAGCACGTTCACGATGACGCCCGGCACGAAGTAGTTCCGGCTCCTGAGCTCCGGGTTGAACCAGACGCGCCGCTCCGTCTCGACGCCAGGGATTCTGACGAGCACCGCCCCCGCGCGCGTCCGGTCGACGAGCCGCTCTTTCTGCTGCTCGAGTAGCACCCGCCGGTTGAAGCCCGCCACGACGCCGGTGGCATGGCTGAGGATGATCGACGCCGTGTTGGAGTTCGTCCCGTCCAGCAGCAGTTGCACCTGCCCCTGCCGGTGCGCCGCCACATCGCGGCTGAAGCCCGGCGCCACGCGGACAACCGCCTGCACGTCGCCGCGGTCCAGCAGTTGCTGCGCTTCGCGTTCGTTCCGTGCCCGCGCCACGACCTCGAATTCATGCGTTGACGCAAAGGCGTGATACAGTTCCCGGCTCGCCGGTCCGCCGTCCATGTCCATCCAGCCCAGCCTCACGCGCTCGACGTCGAGATTCACCGCGAAGCCGAAAAGAATGGTCTGCAACAGCGGCGGCAGGAACAGGAAAATCCGCATGCGCGGCTCCCGCAGTGCCTGCCGGAACTCCTTCCTGACGATTTCCGCGATCCTCTGCCACATAAGAATGGGATCAGACTCCAGGGACCCCGCTTTTTCTAGGCAATCTTCTGGCGCAGCTTCCGCCGCGCCACCGAGAACACGATCCCCGCGTAGACCAGCAGAATCAGCGCCGGCGTCCACAGCACTTCCAGCCCGGCTCCTTTCAGGAAGATCCCGTGGAGGATCGTCACGAAATAGCGCGCCGGCACGATCCGCGAAATCTGCTGCACCACGAACGGCATGTTCTCAATCGCAAACACAAACCCGCTCAGCAGGAACGACGGCAGAAAGCTGGTAATCAGCGACGCCTGATAGGCCAGCAACTGCGATCTCGCCACCGTGGACAGGAAAATCCCCCAGCACAGCGCCCCGAACAGAAACAGCCCGCTCGTCAGCGCAAGCAGCAGGTAACTGCCCCGCATGGGCACCCCGAAGATCCCGACGCCCAGCACCAGCGCGATCGCCGTGTCCGCCACGCCCAGCACGAAGTACGCGCCCAGCTTGCCCAGCAGCAGCTCGGCGGGCCGCAGCGGCGTCGCCAGCAACTGTTCCATCGTGCCGTTCTCCCACTCCCTCGCCACCGTGAGCGAGGTCAGCAGCGAGGCGATGATCATCAGGATCACCGCAATCAGCCCGGGCACGATGAAATTGCGCGACTGCATCGCGTTGTTGTACAGCACCCGCGGCCGCAGGTCCGCCGGCGGCTCCAGCTTCCCGGCCCCGCGCCGCTCGAGCCACTTCTGGCGCAGCTCCATCGAATGCGCCATCACCACCGCCTCGGCGTAGCCTGCCGCGATCGACGCCGTGTTGGAGTCGCTGCCATCGAGCAGCACCTGCACCTTGGCGCTCTCGCCCGCCGCGACGCTCCGCGCGTATCCCCGCGGGATCACCACCGCCATCAGCGCCCTCCCTTCATCCAGCGCGCGCACCACGTCCGGGTACCCGCCGCGCACGCCGGACACCTGGAAGAATCGCGACCCGCGCAACCGCTCGGCCAGCCCGCGGCTCTCCGCCGTTCCGTCCTGGTCGTACACCACCGTCGGGATCCGGTCCACGTCGAGCGTCAACGCATAGCCGAACAGCACCAGCAGCGCCATCGGCACCGCCAGCGCCATCGCCAGGCTGCGCCAGTCGCGCACGATGTGCAGCAGCTCCTTGCGGAACACCGCTTTCAGCCGCCGCCGGTTCATCGTGCCGCAGCCTCCCCGCGTTCGATGCACGCCGCAAACACTTCCTCCATCGACGCTCCCCCGCACTGCGCGCGCAGCTCCCCCGGCGCGCCCTGCGCCACCACGCGCCCGCGGTGCATCAGCGCAAGCCGGCGGCAGTACTCGGCCTCGTCCATGTAGTGGGTGGACACGATCACCGTCGATCCCGCATCCGCCATCTCGTAAATCAGGTCCCAGAACCGCCGCCGCGCAATCGGATCCACGCCCGACGTCGGCTCGTCCAGGAACAGCACCGGCGGCTCATGCAGCACCGCACAGCCGAGCGCCAGCCGCTGCTTCCATCCCCCGGCCAGCTCGCGCGTCATCCTTCTTCTTTCGGACTCGAGCCCCGCCATGCGCAACGCATACGCCTTGCGCTCCCCGCGCCGCTCTCTCGGCACGCCATAGATGCCGCAGAAGAAGTCCAGGTTCTCTTCCACCGTCAGATCGTCGTACAGCGAGAACTTCTGCGACATGTATCCGATCGAGTGCTTCACGCTCTCCGGATCCTGCGCCACGTCGAAGCCGTTGACGCGCGCCAGCCCCTCCGTCGGCTCGAGCAGCCCGCACAGGATGCGGATGGTCGTCGTCTTGCCCGCGCCATTCGGCCCCAGAAAGCCGAAGATCTCGCCGCGCCCGATCTCCAGCGACACGTGGTCCACCGCCGTGAACGCGCCGAAGCGCTTCACCAGCGAACGCACCTCCACGATCGGCGCCTCAGGCGGCACGGCGCTCCTCCCGGCGGATCAGCGCGATGAAGGCATCCTCCAGCGACGGCTCCAGCGGTTCCAGCCCGATGCCCGACTTCTCCGCCACCGCCTCCGGACGCGCGTCCTCTTCCAGATAAACGTGCAGCGCGTCTCCGGCGGGCTCCGCCGCCATCACGCCAGGCGTCGCCAGCAGCCGCGCCCGCGCGGCGCGCCGGTCTGCCGCCGCCGCGCGGAAACAGGTTGGCGCGATTCTGTTTCGGATCTCCGCCGGCGGCCCGCTCCACACCAGCCGCCCGCGGTGCATCAGGCCGGCGCGCGGACACCGCTCCGCCTCGTCCAGATACGCGGTCGAAACCAGCACGGCCATGCCTTCCGCCGCCAGCCGCTCGAGGATCCGCCAGAAGTCGCGCCGCGACAGCGGATCCACGCCGCAGGTCGGCTCGTCCAGCAGCAGCGCCTGCGGCCGGTGCAGCAGCGTGCAGATCAGCGCCAGCTTCTGCTTCATCCCGCCGCTCAACTGCCCGGCCCGCCGCCTGCGGAACTCCGCCATCCGCGTCATCTCCAGAAGCTGCGCCGCCAGTTGCTCGCGCTCCTGCGGCCCGGTGCCGAACAGCTCGCCGAAGAATTCGATGTTCTCGTCCACTGTCAGGTCCTGATACAGGCCGAACCGCTGCGCCATGTACCCCATGCGGTCTTTCACCGCATCCGGCTGCTTCGCCACATCGAAACCGCAGATCTCGGCGCGGCCGCCGTCCGCGTCCAGCAGTCCTGCCAGCAGCCGCAGCGCCGTCGTCTTGCCCGCTCCATCGGGGCCCACCAGCGCGAAAATCTCGCCCGGGCGCACTTCCAGCGTCAGGCTCTCCACCGCCTGCACCGCTCCGAACCGCCGGCTCAGGTTCTCCGCGCGGATCATCCTGCCTACTCCAGCCGCAGCACCGCGTCGGCGGGCATGTTCAGCTTCAGCTCGAGGCGGGGATTTTCCAGCTCGATCTTGATCCGGTAGACGAGCTTCTGCCGTTCCTCCTCCGTCTGGATCTGCTTCGGCGTGAACTCCGCCTCCGAAGAAATGAAAGTCACTTTCCCCGGGTAGGTCCTGTCCGGGTACGAGTCCGTGCGCACATCGGCGCGCATGCCCGGCTTCACCCGCCCCAGGTATCTCTCGCCGATGTAGCCGCGCAGCCACGGCCGCGCCATGTCGCCGATGGTCACCACGGTCGCGCCCCCGGCCACCACCTCGCCGCGCTCTGCGCTCTTGCTCAGCACGATGCCGTCCACCGGGGACCGCAACACCCGCTCGGCCAGTTGCACCTCGACGACGGCAAGCTGCGCTTTCGCCCGCTCGCGCTCCGCCTCCCGCATGGCCAGCTCCCTGCGCCGCCGCTCGAGCTCCATCGTTCCCGCTTCAGCCAGACGCAACGCGGCGCGCGCCCGCTCCACCGCCGCCGCCTGCTGCTCCACCTGCTCGCGGCGCGGCCCTTCCCGGACGAGCGAAACCTGCTCGCGCGCCCGCTCCAGCGCCGCGCGCGACGCTTCGAAGCGCGTGCGGAACTGGTCATACTGCGCCGCCGAGATGTCTTCGTTGCGGTGCAGCGTCTGCGCGCGCGCCCAGTCGCGCTCGGCCAGCGCGAACGCCGCTTCCGCCTCGCGCAGCGCCGCCTCGGCCGCCTGCACCTCCTGCGGCCGGCTTCCGCGGCGCAGCTCCTCCAGCCGCTTTTCCGCAGCCTCCAGTTCCGCCCGCCGCAGCGCGATCTCCTGTTGCAGGGCCTTCTCCTGATACGCCACGGCCGCACGCGCCTGCTCCACGGCGCGCCCGGCGGCTTCCGCCGCCGCGGCTTCCCTCTCGCGCTGCCGCTCCAGTTCCGCCGTGTCCTGCCGCGCGATCACCTGCCCCGCGCGGACCACGGCGCCCTCGTCCACCAGCAGCTCTTCCACCCGTCCGGGCAGCTTGAACGAAAGCGCGATCTCCGTCAGCTCGATGTTGCCGCTCAGCCGCAGCTCGCTATCCTGCGCGCGGTCCCGCATCAGCCGCCACGCCGCAATGCCCGCCGCCGCTACGGCGGCAACCAGCACGATCCTCTGTCGGGCTTTCATCCTCCGTCCCTCTTCAGTCGAGCATCAGATCCAGGTTGCCCGCGGCCTCGCCGAGTGCAATCCTCGCCGCCTTCTGTCGGAACGTCGCCGCCACCACCGCCTCGCGCGCCCGGGCCACGCGTGCCTGCGCTTCGGTCACTTCCAGCGGCGTCGCCACGCCGGCGGCGACGCGCCGCTCCGCCTGCTCCAGCTCGCGCTCGGCCTGCGCCAGCGACTCTCTCGCCGCCGCCACCTGCGCTTCCGCCGACTTCAACGACTCGATCGCCAGCCGGATCTCCATCTCCACCTGCTTCACGGCATCCCTCGCCCGGATCTCCTCGGCCCGTTCCAGCGAAGCCGCCTCTGCGCGCCGCGCGTCGCGCCGCCCGCCGTCCCACAACGGCACGCTCACCTGCACGCCCGCCGTGCGGGTCGGCAGATACACGCTGCCTGTCCGCCCGATCACTCCGTAGTCGCCGAAGGCGCGCGCCGCCGGCGCCCGTTCCCATTTCGCCGCCGACGCGTTGCGTTCGGCGGCGCGGAGGCGCTCGGCCTGCGCCCTCAGCTCCGGCCGCAGCTCGCGCGCAATCTCCAGCGCTTTGTCCGGGTCCGGGATTTCCGCGGGCGCGTAGGCGAGCCGGTCGGTGAGGTCGATCTCCGCCCCCAGGTCCGCATTCATCGCCCGCAACAACCCGAGACGCGCCGCCGCGCGGTCTTCCGCCGCTGCGGCCATCCGCTGCCGCTCCTGTTCCAGCACCGCCGCCGCGCGGGTCACCTCGATGCCCGTCCCCGTGCCCGCCTCCTTCTGCGACTGCGCCATCTTCAGAATCCGCTCCGCCAGCGCCACGTTCGCGCGCGCTGCCTCCAGCGCCGCGTCGGCCCGCAGCGCATTCAGGTAGGCGCGCGCCACCGCGCCCTTCGTCTTCAGCAGGGCTTCGTCGCGCTCCATCTCCGCCGCCCGCGCGTGCGCCTTCGCCGCCTGCCAGCGCCGGATGGCGGCCAGATCAAACAGGCTCTGCGAAGCCGAGGCGCGCGCGTCCTGCACCTCGATGGGCCCGACGAACACCGGAAATGCGATGCCCGGCACGGCAGGAAGCTGAATGCCGAAGGAAGCCAGGTTGTTGGTGAAGCTGCGGAACGTGTAGCTGCCATCGACGTTCGGCAACAGCGGCGCCAGCGCCTGCCGCTGCCGCGCCTCCGCCGCCCGGGCGGCTTCGCGGGCCAGCTCCAGACGCGCCGCCCCGCCCGGCGCGGTGGCCATCTCGACCGCCTGCCGCAGGCTCAGCGCCAGCCGCCTCGGCTCCTGCCCCGCCGCGCAGAGCAACGCCAACGGAAAACAGAGAATGGCGCGCCTCATCTCTTCTTCCCCTTCTGCTTCCCGCGCTTCCCGCCGGTCTTTTCTCGCCCACCGTGCGCCTGCGACACGGCGAGCCCGCGCAGGCCGGCCGTGATGTAGGCCGTCATCCGCTCCACAGTCTCCGCCGCCTGCGCCTCCTCCATCCACCGCCCCGTGATCCGCCCGATCAGGTCGCCGAGCAGCAGGTAATGCGAAAGCACGCCCGCGCTGAAGACCAGCCCCCAGAGCAGATCGGCCCTCGGCACGCCCGGCAGCGCCCGCTCCAGCGAGCCGAGGAATCTTGCCGCCACCGCCCCGAACGTCAACGGCAGGATCTTCTCGGCCCATCCGCCGGGCTCGCCCACGACACGGGCCATCAGCTTGGGCAGAACGCTCCAGCCGCCTTCCTCGTCCCGCGCCTCCACCACCGGCTGCACAAAGGCCCGCGCCACGTCTTCCAGCCGCGGCGGATCCGCCTGCCGCTCGGCTTGCTCGAGCATCTCCAGCCGCCGCCGGTTCACCGGCTCGAACCGCCGGATCACCACGGCCAGAAACAGCTCGTCTTTCGACCCGAAGTGGTAGTTCACGGCGGCGAGGTTCACGCCCGCCTCGGCGGTGATGTCCCGCAGCGACGTTCCGGCGAACCCGTGCTCGGCGAACAGCCGCTCGGCGGCGTCCAGGATGCGCTCGCGGGTGGCGGCAGCGCGCGCCCGGGACTCGCCGGATGAAGGCGTGCCGGCGAAGGGCGCGCCCCGCTCAAACGGTGTTTCAATCATTCGTTCGCTTCAATCATACGTTCGTTTGAAAATTGTGTCAACGGAAAACGGCAGCGCCGCTGCCTGCCCATGCTTCTCAGCGCGGCATCCAGGAAGGAGCCAGATACGCGTAGGCCGTTACCAGCAGGCCGATGAGCGAAGCCAGCAGCACGCTGTGGCGCAGCGTGAAGCGGAACAGCCGCGGCTCCTCGCCCGCCGCCATCCCCGTCGCCGCCGCCGCCACCGCGATCGATTGCAGCGAGATCATCTTGCCCATGACGCCGCCGGAGGAGTTCGACGCCGCCATCAGCACCGGGTTCAGGCCCAGGCTCTGCGCCGTCACCTTCTGGAGATTGCCGAACAGCGCATTCGCGCTCGTGTCGCTGCCGGTGAGGAACACGCCGAGCCATCCGAGCACCGCGCTGAAGAAGGGGAACGCCGCGCCCGTCGCCGCCATCGCCAGCCCCAGCGTCGCGGTCGCGCCCGAATAGTTCATCAGAAACGCCAGCCCCAGCACGCTCGCCACCGTCAGCACCGGCTTGGCCAGTTGCGATGCGGTGTCCTTCAGCACCCTGGCCAGCAACGCCGCCGGCGCGCGCAGCAGCGCTGCCGACAGCGCGCACGCCAGCATGCACGCCGTCCCCGCGGCTGCCAGCCACTGGAACGCGTAGCGCGCCGCATAGGGCGCTTCCGCGGGCACGGCCGGCGGCATCTGCACCACCCGGTTGTGCAGCCCCGGCCATTCCACCGTCACGGTCAGTGAATTCAGCGCGGCCTTGATGTCGGCCCGCCCCCACGCGAGCACGCAGGCCACCAGCAGCAGGTACGGCGCCCATGCCTTCAGCACCGCCCGCCCGGCGTGCCGCGGCGGCAGCGCGGCTTCCGCTGCCGCGCCGGCGAAGACGAACTCGTTGCGCGGCTTCCACACCCGCGTGGCCGCCAGGCAGGCGCCAATCGCGGCGAGCGAACTGAGGATGTCGGTCAGCTCCGGACCAATGTAGTTCGACGCGTAGAACTGCGCGCCGGCGAAGGCCGCGCCGCAGGCCAGCGCCGCCGGCAGCACGCCCCGCAGCGCGCGCCATCCGCCCATCACCAGCACCAGGTACGCCGGCACGATCAGCGAGACGGGCGCGCAGATGCGGCCCACCGCGGCGCTCAGCTTCTCCACCGGCAGCCCCGTGATCGCGCCGAGGGTCAGCACCGGAATTCCAATCGAGCCGAACGCCACCGGCGCGGTGTTGGCCAGCAGGCAGATGCCTGCGGCGTAGAACGGCGAGAAGCCCAGGCCCGTCAGCATTGCGGCCGCCACCGCCACCGGAGCCCCGAAGCCGGCGGCGCCCTCGATGAAGGCGCCGAAGGCGAAGGCGATCAGCAACGCCTGAAGCCGCCGGTCCGGGGTGATGGCGCCGATCGAGTCCTTGATGATTTCAAACTGTCCGGTCTCCACGCACAGCCGGTACAGGAAGATCGCCCAGAAGAGGATCCAGCAGATCGGAAACAGGCCGAAGGCCGCTCCATAGGCCGCGGCGCTCAGCGCCATCAGCGGCGGCATGCGGTAAACGGCCAGCGCCACCGCCGCCGCCGCGCCCAGTCCGCTCAGCCCCGCCACCCACGCGGCGGTCCGGCGCACGCCGAGCAGATAGAGCAGCGTGAACAGGGGCAGGGCCGCGGCCAGCGCGGAGAGCGCGAGACTGCCCCCCAGAGGCGCATAGGTCTGCTGCCACATGGAGGGCTATTTTATCGAGCCGCGCGGCGCGGGCATGCGGCGGCTGAGGTAGCCCACCCACAGCCGCTCCTCTCCTTCGCGGTCGAACGTCTCCTTCCAGTAGCGCGCGAACTCCTCTTCGAGCTTCCGCGCGCGGCGTTCGAGCGCGCGCATCACCTTCTGCGCCTCGGGGTCGAAGCCGGCCGCCGGCTTCAGCAGCGCCTCCGTCGCGGCGCAGTCCTGCCGCCTGCCGAGAATTCCCTGGATCTCGCGCACCTGCGCCAGGCGCTTTTCGAGCGCAGGCCCGTAGAAGCGCGTGAACAGTTCCAGCGTGTAGCGGAAGCGCTTGGCCTCGAGCCGGAAAGCGTGCAGTTGCGGGGCCGCCGCCGGGTGCAGCGCCGCCTTGCGGCCGGCGCGGAAAAAGTCCGCCGCCATGGCCGGCAGCGTCCGCCGGGCGAAGCCGCCGGCGTCCTCGGCCACATCGCGCAGAAGCTCCAGCCGCGCCAGCCACGCGCGCGGGACATCCTGCGACCGCAGCAGGTAGAGCTGCCCGAGAAACGCGAGCGCCCCCCGCTCGCGGTCCTCCTTCATCCTGCCGAGCAGCGGATGATCGCCGCGCAAACCGAGCCGGACCAGCAGCTCGCTGTCCACATCGAGGTCGCGCACGTGCGCAGCGGCGTCGAGGGCCGGCTTCAGCGCCTTGCGCATCCGCTTCGCCTCCTTGCCGGGGAACAGATTGCCGAACACGCGCAACGCCTGCGAGAGGCGCCGCACGGCGACGCGGAAATCATGCACCTCGTCCTCGCCGCAGTTGTTCAGGGCGAGATCGATCTGCTCCTCCAGCTTCCCGATCCGCTCGCCGAGCGAGGCCCGCGCATGTTCGGTCAGCGTCATCGCTTCTTCACCACCGCGCGGAGCTGCCGTCCGTACACCTGGCGGAAGGAGGCCGCGGCGCGCTCGACGGCCCACAGCTCCAGGCCGAGATCCTTCTCCGATTCCATCGTAATCGTCAGCGCGCCGTCGTCCAGCGCGCACGTGATCGATTCCACCCGCTGGTCGCGGCTGCGGTCGAGCGCGTCGGCGATCCGCAGCAGCGGGTAGAGCCATTGCACCAGCCGCTGCTGCGCGGGCGGCAGCGCCGCATAGTCGGCGTGCCGCGGCGAAGGCGGAGCCTTGCGGTGGTACCGGCACAGCATGGCCACCAGATGCCGCTCTTCATCGGTGAAGCCGCCAAGGTCGGCGTTGGCGACGATGTACTGCGAATGCTTGTGATGGGCCATGTCGTTGATGGCGTGGCCCGTGTCGCGCAGATAGGCGGCGGCTTTCAGCAGCCGGCCTTTCTCCGGCTCCAGCCGGTGCCAGGGCGTCAGCGCGGTGAACAGCTCGCGGGCGAAGTGCGCCACCTTGCGGGCGTGCTTCAGATCGACGCCGAAGCGGCGCGCATACTGTTCGACGAAACGGCGCTGCTCGGCGTCAAGCAGCACGCGCTCCACGCCGGCGCCGCGCTCGGCCAGGTCGCGGAGGATGCCGTCGCGCACGCCCGCGGAGCAGTAGTAGAGCTGCCGCGCCTGATACATCTCGAGCACGGCCAGCATCACCGCCACGCCCGGCACGATGATCTCGGCGCGCCGCGGCCCGATGCCGGTCACCTGGCGGCGCTCTTCCACGCTCATCCGCGAAAGGCTGCGGTAAAGACGCCGCAACTGGGCGGTCGTCACGCGCCGCCGGTCCGCCTCCTGCCGCCGCTGGCGCGGGATGCGGTTGGCCGCGCAGACGATCGCGCTCGCCGAAGCCGACGTGCCGATGAAGCGCGCGAAGGCCGCCGGCGGGATCTTCTGCCGCACCGCATGGAGCTTCTCCTGGATGAACTCGTTCATGCGGACCAGCTCTTCCTCGGGCGGCGGATCGTGGCGCAGGAACACTTCCCGCAGGCGCACCGCGCCGAGCGGGCGCGACAGCGCCGCGCGCAGCGTGCCGTGCTCGGCATCGATCACCTCGGCGCTGCCGCCGCCGATGTCGAGGATGAGGATCCGCTGCCCGGGATGCGGCCAGCGCGTTTCGACGCCCAGGTGAATCAGCCGCGCCTCCTCGAGCCCGGAGATCATCTCCACCGGCTCGCCAAGCACCGCCGAGGCGCGCCGCAGGAACTCTTCGCCGTTGGAGGCGTCGCGCACCGCCGCCGTGGCCACGGCGCGCACGGCCAGCACGCCCAGCCCGCCGTAAGCCTCCTTCATCCGCTCGAGCACTTCCAGCACGCGGCGCGCGGCCGCTTCGTCGATGCTGCCCGTGCGGAAGACGCTTTCGCCGAGCCGCGTCACCTGGCGGTCTTCGGCCAGCACCTCGAACCGCCCGTTGCGGTCGACGTCGGCGGCCATCATGCGGACCGAGTTGCTGCCGATGTCAATGGCGGCGTAGCGCGGCATGAAAATCCTCGTGCGGCTCGGCTAGGCTTCTGATTATGACCTACCATCGTGCCACGCTGGGACTGGCCCTGGCTTCCCTGCTCGCCGCGGCGCAGGATCCGGGGCAGCGCGCCGCGCTCGACGCGGTGGAAAAGCTCGCGCCGCGCTTCCGCGAGATCTCGCGCCAGATCTGGGAACAGCCCGAAGTGGGCTGGCAGGAGAAGCAGAGTTCGGCGCTGCTGCGCGCAGAGCTGGAAAAGCACGGCTTCCGGATCCGCAGCTTCGAAGGCATGCCGACGGCGTTCGCCGCCGAATGGGGCGAGGGCAGGCCGGTGATCGGGATTCTGGGCGAGTATGACGCGCTGCCGGGCCTTTCGCAGGAGGACGTGCCGGAGCGCCGGCCCCGCGTTCAGGGCGCGCCGGGCCACGGCTGCGGGCACAATCTCTTCGGCGCCGCTTCGGCGCTGGCTGCCGTTGCCGTCAAAGAGCGCATGCTGGCGCTCGGGCTGAAGGGCACCGTCCGGTTCTACGGCACGCCTGCCGAGGAGGGCGGCGGCGGCAAGATCTTCCTGATCCGCGCTGGCGCGTTCCGCGACGCCGACGTCGTGCTGGCCTGGCATCCGGGCGATTTCAACGCCGCGGACGACAACCCCTACCTGGCCAACATCAGCGCGCGCATCCGCTTCCGCGGCACGCCCGCGCACGCGGCCGGCGCGCCCGAGGCGGGCCGCAGCGCGCTGGACGCGCTCGAGCTGACGGCCCACGCCGTGAACCTCATGCGCGAGCACGTGCCGCAGGAGACACGGATGCACTACATCGTCACCAGCGGCGGCGCGGCGGCCAACATCGTGCCCGAATCCGCCGAGATGTCGATCATCGTCCGCCACCCGGACCTCGCCGAGCTGGCGCGCATCTGGGAGCGCGTGAAGAAGTGCGCCGAAGCGGGCGCGCTGGCCACGGAGACGAAGGTGGAAATCGAGATCACCTCTTCGTATGCCAATTTCAAGCGCAACCCGCCGCTGCGCGACCTGCTCGACCGCAGCCTGCGGCTGGCCGGGGGCGTGCGCTACACCGACGCCGAGCGCGCCTTCATCGAGAAGATCCGCGCCACGCTGGCTGGCCGCGAGATGCCGCCGCTGGAGCGCGCCGCCGAAGTGCTGCCGCCGAAGACCTCCCTGTCGTCGGTCTCCACGGATGTGGGCGATGTGAGCTGGGTCGTGCCGGTGGGCCACTTCACCGCGGCGACGATGCCGCCGGGCGTGCCGCTGCACACGTGGCAGTCGACGGCCTGCGCCGGGACGGAGATCGGCCGCAAGGGCATGATGGTGGCGGCGCGGGCGCTGACGCTGGCCACGCTGGAGCTGCTGGCTTCGCCGGATCTGGTGAAACAGGCCCGCGCGGCATTCGAAGAGGCGATGCGCGGCCAGACCTATCGCTCGCTGCTGCCCGAAGACCGCCGGCCCGGCCAGACCGGACATTGACCCGCTCCGGCCGCCCCGTCACGGCAGGAGCTGGAAAATATCTGCCTGCAATCTCATGCGGGTGCAGCATCCGGCCCGCCTTTGTTGCGGCGCGCAGGCGCAACTGCGGGGCGGAGGTGATCCCATGGCTGCACTGCCATTGCCCAAGTACGGGCTTCAGGAGCTGTATCTTTTCCCCTACTTCCAGACGCGGGAACAGTACAAGGCGATGACCGGCGAAGAGCCGCCCCCGTTCGACCCCACTCGTCCCGCGCAGTGCTGGTACGACCCCGAGGCGCTGAAATCGAGCCGCCGCGTGATCGTCTATGAGAACGCGCTGGCCATCGACGAGAACGGCGTGCCGAAGCGCGGGCCGGACGGCAAGCCTTACTTCGAGCCGCTGGCGCTGCCGAAGCACGAGGCGGCCACGGTCAACATCCCTTACAAGCAGCGGGCGAACGAGCCGTCGAGCGGACTGCCCGACGTCCCGGTTCCCTGCCGCGCCCTTCACGACGATGAGGAACTCGCCTTCGATTTTGGCGGCGTGGTCGTTGTCAAGAACAAGAATTTCGCCAACGAGGAGGTGGTGGGCTTCACCCGCGGCGACCGCGAGCTGCTGCGCGCCATCGCAAAGAAGCTGAACGTGAATCCGTAACCGCGGTCTCCTGCCGGGCGGGCGGTGCGGCGGCCATCCCCGCCCGGCTTCTCCTTCCCCTTCGCTCCGCCCGCTGATAAGATCCCGTCCATGACACGGGCACTGGCAGCGGTTGGCCTGCTGTGCGCGGCTGCGGCGGCGCAGGCGCCGGAGGAGTGGAGCGTGTGGAGCGCGCGCGGCGAGCTGCGGCCGGAGACGGCGCGGCAAGGCGAGTGGCTCATCATCCGCGGCGGCGGGCGTCCGGAAGCGTACGGAGGTTGGGTCCGCCGCGTGGAGGGCGTGCGCGGAGGCGCGTGGTACCGCTTCTCGGCGGAATATCAGGCGAGCGGCGTGGCGGCGGAGAACTGGCAGGTGGTGGCGCGCGTCGATTGGCTGGATGGATCCGGCCGGCGCGTGGGACAGCCGGAATACGCCGCCTGGAGCGAGCGGCAGGGCGAGGCGACCGTGCTGTGGGTCAGCGCGCCCGCGCCTCCACAAGCCACCGCGGCGAGGATCGAGCTGCTGCTGGCAAATGCCCCTTCCGGCGAGGTGCGCTGGCGCAATGCGCGGCTCGAGCAGATCCCGGCGCCTGCGCCGCGGCGGGTGCGCATCGCCGCTGTCAACCTGCGGCCCGAACGCACGCAATCGGCGCAGGAAAGCGTCGACGCGTTCCTCCGCCTCGTCGACGAGCGGCTGCGCACGCCCGCCGATCTCATTCTGCTGCCGGAAGGCATCACCGTCGTGGGAACCGGCAGGTCCTATGTGGAAGTCGCGGAGAGCGTGCCGGGACCGACGACGGCGAAGCTGGGCGAGCTGGCCCGCAGGCACAGGGCCTGGGTGGCCGCGGGCATCTATGAACGCGACGGACGGGCCGTGTACAACACGGCCGTGCTCGTGGACCGCGAAGGGCGGGTCGCGGGCAGATACCGCAAGGTTTACCTTCCCCGGGAAGAAGTGGAGCGCGGGCTGACGCCCGGCCACGCGTGGCCGGTTTTCGACACCGACTTCGGCCGCGTTGGCATGATGATCTGCTACGACGTCTTCTTCCCCGACCCGGCGAGGGCGCTGGCGGCGCAGGGCGCCGAGCTGATCCTGCTGCCCATCTGGGGCGGCGACGAGACGCTGGCCGCCGCGCGCGCCATCGAAAACAGGGTCTTCCTCGCAGCCTCCGGTTACGATCACCCGACCTACATCATGGATCCCGACGGAAAGCGCGTGGCGCAGGCGCCGCAGCGGGGCGAGCTCGCCGTGGCCGAGATCGATCTCGCGCGCCGGTATCCGGATCCCTGGCTGGGCGACATGCGGACGCGGCGGCTGAAGGAAATCCGCATGGATGTGCCCATGCCGTTTCCCGGGCGGCTCCGGTGAGTGGCCGGCGGTAGAATCGGGGCGTCATGACCGCATTCCTCCTGCTGGCGCTGCTTCAGGCGCCGGATCAGCTCCGGGCGCAGATGGCCGGACTGATCGGCGGCCTTCCCGAAATGCGCACGCCGCTCAACGCGCGTGTCACGGGCGTGTTCGAGCGTCCCGGCTACCGCGTCGAAAAACTGCTGTTTGATTCGCTGCCCGGCTTCCACGTCACCGCCAACCTGTATGTGCCGTTGGGCCGGCAGGGCCCGTTCCCCGCAGTGATCGGGACGGCAGGGCACAGCCAGGCAGGCAAGGCGGCGGCCACATACCAGCGCGCGTGGATCTCGCTTGTGCGCCGCGGCTACGTGGTGCTGGCCTACGATCCGCCGGGGCAGGGGGAGCGCATCGAGTACTTCGACCACGAAATGGGACGGCCGCGGCTGCGCCCCGGCGGCGTGGAGGAGCACATCATGGCGGGCCTTCAGTGCCTGCTTGTGGGCCACTCCATCGCGCGCTATTTCATCTGGGACGGCATCCGCGCGTTCGATTACCTGACGACGCGCCCCGAAGTGGACGCGCGGCGGATCGGCGTGGCGGGCAACTCGGGCGGCGGCACGCAGGCGGCCTATCTGGCCGTGTTTGAACCGCGGCTGGCCGCGGCCGTCTCCTCCTGCTACATCACGCGGTGGAAAGAGCTCTGGGACGGGCCGGGGCCGCAGGACGCCGAGCAGGTGTGGCCGGGATTCCTGGCCGCGAAGCTCGATTTTGTGGATTTCATCCGCGCCTTCGCGCCGAAGCCTTTCTTGATTTCCTCCGCGATTCGCGATTATTTCCCTATCGCCGGCGCACGGGCCACGTATCAGGCGGCCAGGGAATACTATGAGAAACTGGACGCGCCGGGCCGCGTGGAGTTCTTCGAGTTCGACGATGCGCACGGGTGGTCCAAGCCGCGGCGCGAAGCGATGGTCCGTTTCTTCGACCGGCATCTGCGCGGCGTGGAAGAACCCTATCACGAGGGCGAGATCGAAACCGAGCCGGAGTCGAGGCTCTGGGTGACGCCGACCGGATATCTGGCCACCTCATTCGGCAGCGAGACCGTGTACACGCTGAACCGGGCCGCAGCGGCGGAAATTTATCCGCGCCGCAAAGCGCTGGCGCTGCGGCGGCCGGAGGAGCTGCGGGCGCTGGTCCGGGAGCGGCTGGGACTCGGCATGAAATCAGGCTCCGTGCAACCAGGGCCCGGTGCTGCCGGCGTGGTCGTGGCCGGCGTCCCGAAGCCGGATGCCGAGCCGCTGGCCGAGGCAGGCCTGGCGGTGCAACAGGCAGAACTGGGCGCGCTGCCTGAGGGACGTGGCGGCTACTCCGCCGCTTACCAGGCGGCGGCGCGGGAGTGGCTGCACGGGCGCAGCCTCGTGGCGCGGCATACGGAAGCAGTGCTTCGGGCCGTTGGCGAGCTGCGCTCAAGGCCTGGCGTGAATCCGGGGAGAATTTACGTCTGGGGCCGCGGCGCGGCAGGCGTGGCGGCGCTGCTGGCAGCCGCTCTCGATGAAGGGATTGCGGCCGTTGCGGCGGAACAGTGCGTCACAAGCTGGTATGCCATCACGCAGGCGAAGCTGCACGAGGGCACAGCGGAGATCGTGATTCCTGGCGTCTTGCGCGATTTCGACCTGCCGGATCTGGTAAACCTCATCGCACCCCGGCCGTTGTGGCTGGTGGATCCGCGCACGCCGGGCGGCGGGCGGAGCGATGCGGCGGAGTGGCCCCGGCAATGGGTGCGCGTGGTGGAACGCCCGGAAGACTGGCCGGTAATGAAGTGGCTGGGACCGTGGCTGGAGCCGCGATGAAAGGCTGACCCGGGCGGAGAAGGGAAGAAGCAGGACTACCGGCGCCCGCGGAGGCTGGGGATGCGCCGGGCCTCCTCTTTTCTCAGGGCCGCGGCGGCGGGGCCGGTTGCGGCTGACTGCCGAACCCGCCAAAGCCGCTGCCAAAGGAACTCCGCCCGCCCTGGCCGCCGGATCCGCCAAAGGTGAAGCCGCCGGAAGAAGAACGCCCCGGTCTTTCAAACGGGCTTTGCTGCTGACCCGCCGGCTGCCCGGGCATTCCCTGCTGCCCCTGCCCGAGCGCGCCGCCCATGCCGGCGGCCTGCATCGCCTTGCGGAAATCGAACAGGAACTCCCACTCCTTGTAGTTGGTGGCGTTGTTATAGACGCGGATGCCTTCCATGTCCGCCTTCGAGGCGACGCCTGCAATGCCGCCGCCGATCAACCCCGGGCCGCCGATGCCCGCCTGGGCAGTCTGGCGCGTCAGCACCCGCTGGATGGCCTGGAGCGCCTCATTTGGCACGCCCGGCCGCTGGCCGCCACTCATGGATCCGGCCGGCCCGCCATACCCCGGCGCGCCCGGCGCAGGCGGAGGCGGCGGTCCCATCCCGGGCGCCATGCCCGCCGTGGTTCCGGGCGCGGGCGGCGGAGAGGCAGCCGGAGACCCAATGCCGCCACCATACCCAATGGAGGGTTGTCCCACCGTGGGCGGCTGCTGGGCCGGAGTCCCGGGCTGCCCTGGCAGAGGCGGTTGTCCTCCCGGCATCATCCCCGGCGGAACGTTGCCGGGCATGCGGAACGGATTCTGCCCTGGCGCAGCGCCCGGGCTGCCCGGCTCCGGGCGGATCACCGTCTCTGTGCCGGGTTGGGGAGGTGCTGGCGATTCGGGCGGCGGCGAGGGACCCTCCTGCGGCGGTTCCTCGCCCTCCTGTGACGTGGGCGGTCCGCCACCCTGCCCGGGCATGCCGGGAATGATGCGGTCGCTCGCGGTGCGACGCAGCGCCGGGTTTTGCGCCTGACCCTCCCCGCCCGGCACCACGGCCTCCGCTGACACCCCGATGCCCTGCACATTGGCCTGAAGCACGTGCGGCGCGCTCTCCCGCTTCGGCTCCTGCCGCTTGTGGACCAGCGAGTCGATGTACTGCCCGGCGGCGTCAATGTGGATCAGGCGCCATTCGTCGCTGCCCGTGATGGGATCGCGGAACCGCTTCCGCAGGAAGCGGATGTTGTTCGTTGTCTCCAGCTCTTCCAGCGTCTGCGGATACCTGTTGAACTTCTGGACGTAAAGCTGGATGGCGCGGATGTACTCTTCGCCGCGGTCGACGAGCAGCGCCTCCTTGTCGCGCTGGTGCTCGAAGGCGACCCTGGGCATCTCCAGGTACAACATGACCAGCGCCGCCGCCGCCAGCGCAAACACGAACAGCAGGGCGAAACCTCTCTGATCCTGCCTGCGCCGGTATCTCATCCTCATCCTCCCGGGGGCGGCTGGTCAATGGGGACCTGCTGCTGGTGCCTGTACTGCGTATCCTCGACGAGCACCGAGGTCGCCGTGATGCGCACAATGCGATACCGGTTCTGCACCAGATCGCCCTCCGACGGCGTCAGGATCTCGTCCCCCTGAAGACAGAATACCCGCCTGTCATTGCCGCGCAAAGGCAGCGCCACGCCATAAAACCTGAGCGGGATGGGCGGCGGAGCCTGTTTGGCCGGCGGGGCGGGAGGCGGGGGCGGCGGCTCCGGGCCGATCATTTTCGGCTCCGCCTTCACTTCGATCTTCGGCTCCGGCAGCCGCGGCCTCGGCGCCTCCACGGGCCCGAACTCGAAGAGGTTCCTCCCCACGCCCTCGAAGCGCACTTTTTCCAGCCGCGCGAGCAGTTCGAGCCGGAGCGTCGGATCGATCCGGGACCGGTCGAGGTCCTTCGGCGGCGCCAGAGAAGGCCGGAATTCCCTCTTCGCCGCGGCGGCGGCAGACTGGGGCGCTTTCGTTTCCGCCGGCGAAGGAGCACCAGCGGCCGGCCTGGGGCGCTGGACGGAAGACGACGAAGGCAGGTCCGCGCCAGCGAAATTCTGGTAGAAGAGATAAGCCGAAACAGCCAACAGGGCCAGCAGAATGGCGACTTTCTTCGGCTCGGCTCCGAGCCTCATCTCCAGCCTCAGCCGGCTCATTGCTCCTCCTCTCCGCCCAGCGGGCGGCGCCGGTTGAAGAAGCGGCTTTTCGGTGGCTGCGGCGCAGGCCCGGAGCGCGGCTCGCTGACGGCGGCGGGAGCCATCTGCACGGGTGCAGGCGGGGCCGCGGGCACGGCAGCGGGCTTTGGCGGTTCCACCCGGGGGGGAGCGGACGCGGGCGACTCCGGCGCGGGCGCCGCGGCCGAGATCAGCTCAGGCTCTTCAGCCTCCTGCGGCCCCTCCATCCGGATGAAGGCGTTCAGCTTCAGCGTCATCGCCAGCGTGGCGCCAGACTGCTGCGGCGCGGCCTGAAGCTGTTCGAGAATCAGCAGCCGCTTCGAGCGGTCGATGGCCGACAGCAGTTCGATCAGGTCGGCGTAGGTCCCTTCGAAGTTCGCGTTGATCACGAGCGTGCCGAGCGTGTCGCTGCCTTCGATGGGCTCGTAACTGATGGTTCTCTCCTTCGGACGCACGCCAGAGCGCCGCGCCGCGTTGGCCAGCTCGATTTCCAGCAGCGAGTAGGCGTGCTGGCGCGGCAGGAAATAGTCCCGCAGGAACCGCTCGCCCTCTTCGCGCGCCGCCAGAGCCCTGTCCACCTGCGCCTTCAGCCGCGCCACTGCCTGCTGCCGCGCGGCGAGCTGGCGGCGCGCGGCGGCGATTTCCTCTTCGAGCGACTCCACCGAGCCGCCGGGCGGGTGGAACACGAACCATGCCGCCGCCAGATTGGCCGCCAGCAGCACGCCCAGCGCCAGCCGCACCGCATGGCGCGGGTCCCGCATCCAGGCCTTCCACACGGGTTCAGAACTTCTGGGCATAGTTCACGCTCACGCGGTAACGGTACAGCGGCTCGTTCTGCGTCGGCGGCGAGGAGCTGAGCAGCGCCGTGGCGCCGAAAGTGGGCGAACGCTCCAGGCGCTTCAGCAGCTCGATGACCGGCTCGGGCGACTGCGCCCCTACCACCATGTCAAGCTGCACGGCGTTGTCGCCGGTCAGGAAGGGCCGCACGGTGATGAGCCGGACATTGCCGGGCATCACCTTCTCGAGGTCGGAAAACAGTTGCGTCCAGGAAATGCTCTTGCGGAGGATCAGGGAATTCAACAGCACGCTGCGGTCGAGCACCTGCGCGTTGGCAGGCTCCCGCAGCCGCGCCTCGAGCTGCGCCTGCTCGGCCGCCACGGCACGCAGCCGCGCCTCCAGCGCCGCCAGTTGCGCGCGGTTCTCGGCGGCCGCTTCGCGCTGCACGGCAATCCCGTGCACGAGCAGGAGGAACACGCCCAGCAGGAGAGCCGCCGTGGCGGCCGAGGCCACCAGCAGCGGCCGGTCCCTGCGGAACGGCTCGCTGGCGAGGTTCAGGGGGAGAATGATGCGCGGCGCGCTCATGCAGCCTCCAGCGATTCGAGATATCCGTGCAGGCCCGCATTGTGAGGACCTGGCGCGCCGAGGCGCGAGCGCACGCCGCAAACAGGCACGCCGAACTCGCGGCGCCAGACGTCCATCCAGCCGCGCTCGCCCGGGCCGAGGCCGCAGACCTCCAGCGCCTGCACGCGCGCGCCGAGTTCGTCTTCGGCGTAAGCCAGCGTCGTCGCCAGCACGGAGGTGGCCTCTTCCAGGGCTTCCGCGCCCACCTGCACGCAGCGGTACAGCCGCAGGCTGGCGCCATCGATCAGGCTGACGGCCAGCGCGTCGCCGCTGAGCTTGACAAACACGCGCGGGTTGGCGCTGGAAAGATCCTCTTCCGGAGGAAGCGCCAGCGCGGCCAGCGCGGAGATCGTCACAAAGCCGCAGTGCAGACCCGCCGAGCGGAACGGAGCCTCGTAGTGCGAGGCCACATCCATGTTGACGATTGCCGTGACCACGTCCACGCGCTTCGAGCCGTCGTGGCGCGGCTGCGGCCAGCAGGCGACGACGGCGTTTTCAATGTCGAACGGCACGACGCGCTTCACGCGGAAACGGACAAGCTGCTGCTGCTCCTCGGGCGCCGCAGGGAACGAATCGAAATCAAGAATGGCGACGCGCGCACAGTAGTCGGGCAGGATCAGCGCGGCGCGGCGGCGCGCGCGGCCCTCGCCATCGCCCGCCACGGCGCGCACGGCAGCGGCGAACGCCTCCGGGCGGCGGATGTTGGCCTCCAGCGGCGACACCTCGACGACGCCCGGCTCCAGCGGCGCCAGCTCCGGGCGCGGATCCCTGGTGCGCGCCCACGCGATGCCGCGGGCCGACACTTCGAAGACGATTTCCGGCGGCGGATCCGCGACCAGCGATTTCAGGCGGTGCAGCCAGCTCATTCAGCCCTCGATGAACGTCACCTTGTTGATCTCGCGCAGCGTGGTCACGCCCGCGCGGACCTTCTCCAGCGCCGATTCGCGCAGGAACGTCATGCCCTCTTCCTTCGCCGCCCGCTTGATCTCGGTGGCCGGGCGCTTCTCGAGGATCAGCTCGCGGATCCGCTCGCTCAGGTCGAGCAGCTCGTGGATGGCCGTGCGCCCGCGGAAGCCGGTGCCGCCGCACTCGAAGCAGCCCGCGCCTTCCCACATCGGCACGTCGCGCCACTCCTCCGGGTTGAGCCCGCTCTCGATGAGGAAGGCGTCGTCGTAACGGACCTGGTGCTTGCAGTGCTCGCAGATGACGCGCACCAGCCGCTGCGCCAGGATGCAGTTGAGCGCCGAGACGAAGTTGTACGGCTCGACGCCCATGTTCAGGAAGCGCCCGATGACGTCCAGCACGTTGTTGGCGTGCACGGTGGTGAACACCAGGTGCCCGGTAAGCGCGGCGTTGATGGCGATCTGCGCCGTCTCCTGGTCGCGGATCTCGCCCACCATGATCTTGTCGGGGTCGTGGCGCAGGATGGAGCGCAGCCCGCGCGCGAAGGTGAGCCCCTTCTTTTCGTTCACCGGAATCTGCGTGATCCCCTTGATCTGGTACTCGACCGGGTCCTCGATGGTGATGATCTTGTCCTCGTCGTTCTTGATCTCGCTGAGGGCGGCATACAGCGTGGTCGTCTTGCCCGAGCCCGTAGGCCCGGTGACGAGCACCATTCCGTAAGGCTCCTTGATGTAGCGGCGGAAGCGGGCCAGGTCGCGCTCGCTGAAGCCGACCACGTCGAGCGTGAGCCGGGCGAACTTCTCGCTCATCGACTCCTTGTCGAGCACGCGCAGCACCGCGTCCTCGCCGTGAATGGTGGGCATGATGGAGACGCGGAAATCGATGAGGCGGTTCTTGTAGCGCACGCGGAAACGGCCGTCCTGCGGAATGCGGCGCTCGGCGATGTCCAGCTCGCTCATCACCTTGATGCGCGAGATGATCATGGAGTGCCAGTCCTTCGCGATGGGCGGCATGGCGTAGTGCAGCACGCCGTCGATGCGGTACTTGATGGCCACCTCGTTGTCGCGCGTCTCGATGTGAATGTCGGAGGCGCGGCGCTCGAGCGCGTTGAAGATGGTGGTGTCCACCAGCTTGATGACCGGCGCGATGTCGGCGTCCTGCGCCGTCAGCTTTTCGATCGACAGCGTCTCGTCGGCGCTTTCCTCTTCGCCGACCACGTCCAGCGCGAAGCCCTCGGTGATCTCCTCAAGCACGCGCTGCGACTGTTCGGTCTTCTTCAGCAGGTCGGCGATCTGGCTCAGCGCCGCCACCTTCACCCGGAGCTTCTTGCGCAGCAGGATGGAGAGCTCGTCGATGAGATTCAGGTGGCGCGGGTCGGCCAGCGCGATCTCCAGCTCGCCGTTGGTCGCCGCCAGCGGGACGAAGTTGTAACGGAACATCAGGTCCACGGGGATCGACTTGAACAGCTCGCTGTCGATCTTGGCCGCCTTGAGGTCCACAAACTCGCAGCGGTAGCGCTCGGCCAGGCGCCGCGCCTGCTCCATCTCCTGCTCGGGGGTCATCGCCCTGACGCCGTTGGTGGCCATCGCATCCCCTCCTACTTCATCGCGTCCGCCAGCGAGAAGATCGGCAGATAGAGAGAGACGAGGACGAAGGCGACGAACAGGCCCATGAAGATCATGATGGCCGGCTCGATCAGCGACAGCGCGGCCTGCATGCGCGTGTTGACATCATCCTCGTAAAACTCGGCGACGCTGTTCAGCATCTGCGGCAGCGCGCCGGTGCTCTCGCCCACCTCGATCATGTCGATCGCCAGCGGCGGAAACAGCCCTGTCGAGGCCAGCGCGCCCGACAGCGACTGGCCTTCCTTCACCCGCCTCTGCGCATCGGCCAGCGCCGCGCGCAACAGCGGGCTGCTCACCGATTGCGACGCCGTTTCCATCCCCTGCACCAGCGGGATGCCGCCGGAAAGCAGCGTCGCCAGCAGCCGCCCCAGTTGCGCCACCTGATACTTCAGCCAGATCTCGCCGAGCAGCGGCGTGCGCACCTTGATGCGGTCCGCCACCGCGCGCCCCGCGTCCGTGCGCAGATAATAGCGGCCGCCGAGGATCAGCAACAGGAGCGCCACCGCCCCGGCGACGATGAACTGATTGGCCGCCAGACCCACGGAAATCAGAAGCCGCGTCGGCGCCGGCAGCTCGGCGTTCGTCGTCGCATACAGCTCGGCGAAGCGGGGCACGACGAACGTCACCAGGAATACCACCAGCCCGATCACCAGCAGCACCAGCACGCTTGGGTAGATCAGCGACAGAAGGATCTTCTTCCGCACCGCCAGCGCCAGCCGCTGATAGGCCAGATACCGCTCCAGCACCTCGCCAAGCGCGCCGCTGCGCTCGCCCGCCATGATCGAAGTGACATAAATGGGCGGGAACATCTGCTGGCGGCCGAACGCCTCGCTCAGCAGCGACCCCTTCCTGACGTCGTCCCGGATTTCGGCAATCACCGGGCTCAGCTTCGAATCCGTGAGGCGGTCGGCGAGCAGGTCGAGGCATTTCAGGATCGGCAGTCCGGCGCGGAACAGCGTAATGAACTGCTGGTTGAAGATGAGGAACTTCTCCAGATCCAGCTTCCGCCGCCGGCCCGCCGCGGGCGCGAGACCCAGCCCAAGCCGCGGCCGGACCGAATACACCAGATAGCCCTGCTGCGCAAGCCGGTCGCGGGCTTCCTGCTCGCTGGCGGCTTCCACCACTTCCTGGCGGATCTCGCCGCGGGCGTCGGCGTATTTCAGGGCGTACTGGGGCATGGGCGCAGCCGGACCCTCATTGGGATTGACGCCGCCAGTCCGCCGACCGTGCAGAACTGGCTGACGCCCCATGCCGGCGGAGATCGCCGAAGAGCAGACGTGGAGGACGCGAACGCTTTACTACGATTGAAGAATTGATCTGCGGCCCTTCTAGCTCTTGCGCAGACGCCGGATCCGGCGGGAGGCCCGGGTACCGATCAGGTTGGCCACCTGGCCGAGCAGCTCGGGCACGTTCTCTGCCTCCACAAGCATCCGGCTGGCCCGGGAACGGCTGCCCTTGGGCGCCTTTGCCCGCCAGGACGTCACCAGCGCCGTCGCCGGGCGGTAATCCTTCATGCGGGCGTGCGCGAGGACCTTCAGCCCCGCTTCGGGCGACTCCATCGCAAGATCCGAGAGGACCAGTTCGTACTCGGACTGATCCAGCAGGCTCACCGCCTCGGCGGCTGATGCGGCAGCGTCCACCTGATACCCCCCCGCCTCCAGAACGGTCTGAAGCGTCAGGCGCGCAGCCGGGTCGTCATCGGCCAGCAGCACGCGGGCCATTCTTTGCACAGTCTTTCTCTTGCCCATTGGCGATGCCAGGTCGGTAGCCGCCGGGCGGCGTCGCGTAGTCATGAACTCCTGTTCATTCAAGGGGCTGGGCGGATCAAGCCAACCCGCATTTAGTGTAAACCCATTTGAGCGGTTTTGAACCCACGAATTTCGGGTGCCTCCCTGAGTTCGGGATCCCAGAGCGGCCGCCGGCCCTTTCAGCCTGCCGTCCCGAAGACGCGCTCGAAGATGGCATGCACATGCCGGAGCTGCCGCTGAGGCGAGAACGCCTCGGCAATCTGCTCCGGAGTGAGGAACTTGCGGACCTCCGGATGCCCCTCCATCGCCGCCCGGAAGTCGCCTTCCTCGCGCCAGGCCTTCATCGCCTCTCCCTGAACCAGCCGATAGGCGTCCTCGCGAAGCATGCCCGCTGCGGTGAGATCCAGCAGGAGCTGCCCGGAAAAGACCAGCCCCCGCGTAAGCTCCAGGTTGCGCCGCATCCTCTCCGGAAAGACACGCATCCCTTCCACCAGCCACACGGTCTTCGCCAGCAGATAGTCGGTCAGAATGCAGGAGTCCGGCAGGATGACGCGCTCCACGCTTGAATGTGAGATGTCCCGCTCATGCCAGAGCGCAATGTTTTCGAATGCCGCCTGCACGTTCGCGCGCACGACGCGCGCCAGCCCGCAGATCTGCTCGCTCACCACCGGATTCCGCTTGTGGGGCATCGCGCTGGAGCCTTTCTGCTCGCCTTCGGCAAATGGCTCCTCCGCTTCGCGCACCTCCGTCCTTTGCAGGTGCCTGATTTCGAGCGCGATCTTCTCGCACAAAGCGCAGGCCAGGGCGAGCGCGCTGACGAAGGCGGCATGGCGGTCCCGGCTGATCACCTGGCTGGCGATCGGAGCCACCCGCAACCCCAACCGCTCGCAGATGGCCTGCTCCGCCTCCGGAGCGAGATGCGCCAGGTTGCCCACCGCCCCGGACAGCTTCCCATAGCGCAGATCCTCCGCCGCCTCCTCAATGCGTCGCCTCGCACGACGACATTCGTCATACCAAAGTGCCAGCTTCAGCCCGAAGGTGATCGGCTCGGCATGCACTCCGTGAGTCCGGCCAATGGCCAGCGTGTCCCGGAACTCCATTGCACGGCGGCGCAGGACTTCAAGCAGGCGGTCCATCCCCTCCAGAAGCAGCCTGGCGGACTGCTGGAGCAGCAAAGCCTGCGCCGTATCTACGACATCATTAGAAGTTAGTCCGTAGTGAAGCCAGCGGGAGGCTTCCCCGAAGCCTTTCGCCTTCAGACTTTCTGCTACACAAGTGGTAAAAGCGATGACATCATGGCGGACTTCCCGCTCGATTTCCTGGATCCTCTCCACCGAAAAGGAGGAGTGCTCGCGGAGAATCCGCGCCGCGTCTGACGGAACCTCGCCCCGTTCGGCGAGAACCTCCGCGGCGGCGAGTTCGACCTCCAGCCACTGCTGGAACCTGTTCTGGTCGCTCCAGATGCGCCCCATCTCCGGGCGGGTGTAGCGTGCGATCATGACCAGCTCTTTCTACAAAAGAAAAACTTCGGATTGCCGCCGCGGCTCGACGACGACAAGGCGGGGTTCCAAGCCCCGGCGCCGCAACGCCTGGCGGGCGGACAGCTCCGCTTCCCAGATCGTGTTGTTCTGCTCGCTCAGGTGGCCAAGCACAAGCCACTGGGTCTCGCCGGGCAGCTCGCTGGCGATGTACTCGCAGGCCGCATCGTTGGAAAGGTGCCCGTTGCGGGAGAGAATCCGCTGCTTCAGGTGCCAGGGGTACGGACCCACTTTCAGAAGCTCGGGGTGGTGGTTCGACTCGAGCAGCAGAAAATGCGCCCCGCGCAGGTGGTACTTGACGCTCTCGGGCAGGTAGCCCAGGTCCGTGGCGATGGCGATCTTGATTCCCTGCGCCGTGAAAGTATAGCCCACCGGATCCGTCGCGTCATGCGGAAGCGTGAAGGACTGCACCCGCAGATCGCGGAAGTCGAAAGCGGCGCCCGCCTGAAAGGTCTCCACCGGCGGCGCGGGCGAGTTGCCCCAATCGAGCAGGGGCGCGGTGCCATGCGTGGCGAAGACCGGAACGCGCCCGCCGAGCGCCCGGCTGATCACTGGCAATCCGCTGATGTGGTCCGTGTGCTCGTGCGTAATGAAAATGGCATCGAGCCGCCCGGGATCCTCGCCGATGGCGGCCAGCCGGGCAAAGGTTTCCTTGCGGTTGATGCCGGCGTCGACGAGAACCCGCGTCTTTTCCGTTGCGAGGAAGATCGAATTGCCAGCGCTCGACGAAGCGAGCACGCACGCTTTGACGATGGCGAGCCTCCCGGGATCTCTTTCATGGTAAATCAGACCGCGGCCAGATCTGCCCCTGGATCGGAGCATGCGGTGCCATCGCATCCGGCACCCTGGCAGGGCCGGCCTGCACGCGTGCGTGCGGGCGGAAGCGCCGTGGAGAAGGATGTGCTCCCCTGGGCCGCCCTCGGGCGCGCCCGGTGCCCGTGGCGTCCGCCCGCGGGCGAAGCGTTTCAGGCGAGGTAGTCGAACAGGGTGCGGCGCGGAACGGCGGCGCGGACCTGAAGGGCGGCCTCCTGTGTGAAGCGCACCTGTTGGAGCTCGACAATGGACTCGGTCAGGTCGGCGTCTTCGATGGAGGCAGCCTGCGTTTGCAGCCGGAGCTTCATGGCGGAAGCGGTCTCAAGGCCCTCGGCGATCTGGGTCTGCACATTGCCGTAGAACATCAGTGCGGCATTGAGGTGCGCGGCCAGGTTGCCGAGTGGGGCCAGCGCGTCGCGCATGGCCTGCTCGTCGCCCGACAGGAGCGCCTGGCGCAGAGCCTCCATGCCGGCGAGGACGTTCAGCGCAGGATCCGGGTTGGCAAAGATCCATTCGGCGTCCAGAGAGACGCGGAAGGTGACGCCTGTGGGATGGATGGCCTCGCGCGTGGCGGCCGCGCCCTGGTAGGCGCCCCACGGCGGCGTGGCGGTCCAGTCGAGGCGGAAGGGAGGCGTCTGGTCGGCATCGCCGGCAAAGACGTAGCGGCCGTCGACCTGCGTGTTGGCGATGCCCACCATCCGCTCGATCAGGCTCTGGATCTCATCGGCGATGCCGCGGCGGGTGGTCTCCGTCTGGATGCCGCTGGCGCCGGTCATGCCAAGGGTGCGGACGCGGTCGAAGAGTTTCACCGCCTGCTGGAGCACGCCTTCCGCGCCATCGACTTCGGTCTTGAAGCGCCCCAGGTTGGCCTGGATCTGTTCCAGCCGCGCCAGATCCGCCTTGGCGCTCATCAGGCTGACGACCTGATCGGGCGCGTCAGAGGGCGTGGCGACGCGCTTGCCGCCAGCCACTTCCCGTTGTGCCCGCTCCATGCGGCGGTTCAGGTCGCGAAGTCCATCAAGGAACCGGTTGGAAGCAGCATCCAGCGAGCGGATCATCGTCGCCCCCCCTTTCCTTAACGGATCAGGCCCAGCAGGGTTTGAGTCATTTCGTCGAGCACGCGGATCATCTGGGCGGCGGCCTCATAGGCCCGCTGAAACTGCATCAGCATCACCGCCTCCTCGTCGAGGTTCACGCGCTGGATCTCCTCGCGGAACTGGCGCGCCTGCAATTCGAGCTGCCGCGAAACGGAGGCCGATTCGCGCGCTTCGGCCACCTGCCGCCCGACGCCGGAAGCCTGCACGGCATAGAACTGCACGAAGTTGTAACCCTGGATGCGGCGCTGCTGGGCCAGCTCGGCCACCCGGACGGCCACGCCGTTGCCGCCCGGAGCGGAGGGATCCGCGGCGGGCAGCTCGCGGGCGGTCATCGTCGTGCGGGCGAGCGTGCGGGCGACGCCGAGGGCGCTGTTGTAGGCAAACAGCCCCTGCGAAGGCGGATTGCCGTCCATGTCGACGCCGCCGGCCAGCAGGGCGTTGACGTCGTCGGCCAGGGTCCGGGCCAGCTCGTCGAGCTCCGCCATCCGCTGCGGCAGGATCGAGTTCCGCATTTCGAGCAGGGCCTGGATGCGGCCTCCGGAAAACTGGGCCGCTACGGGATTGCCCTCCGCGTCTCGGATCTCGGCGCCCGCCGGGTTGCTCAGATCCACGGTGAGCGGGTAGGTCCGGTCGCCGCTCGTCAGCAGCGTCTGCCCGCCGAGGTAGAGCGCCACGCTGCCGTCTTCCCGCTTCAGCACACTGACGCCGGCCAGTTGGCTGACGTCCTCGAGGAGGTTGTGCAGACGCGCCTGGAGTCCCGGGTCGTTCTGGGCGCGGAAGTCCTCGCGGAAGATCCGGTTGATGGCGACGATTTCCTCCAGCTTCTGGTTGAGTTCGCCCACGCGGGCCGTGAGCGCCTGCTCGGCCGAGCGCTGCGCTTGCACAATGCCGGAGGCCATGGACTGGAAGGAGCGGGCCAGCGAGTCGGCGCGGTCCAGCACCACCTGACGCGCGGCCAGGTCATTGGGAGCCACGGTCAGCGCGGCAAAAGACTGGAAGAAGCGGTTGATGGCGCCGCCAAGGCCAGAGTCCTTGCCGATGTCATAGAGCGGCTCAAGCTGCTCGAGCTGCGCCCGCCGCTCGTCGGCGTATCCGGATGCGGTGGCGCGCTGCCGCACCGTGGCTTCTGCGTAGGCGTTGCGCAGGTCGAGCGTCCCGCCGGAGGCCACGCCTCCGGGCAGTCCGCGGTCCAGATCCATCGGCATGGCGGTGAGCACCTGGACCTGCTTGGCATAGCCGGGGGTCGAGGCGTTGGCGACGTTCGACTGCACCACGCCCGCCCCCCGTTCGAAGACCTTCAGCGCTCCAGCGGCATTGCGCAACGATACGAACAGGTTGCCCACGGCGCCCCCCCTCAGGCCGTCTCGTCCACCCGCACCGCCGTCCGGCCCGCTGCCGGAGCGGCCTCCCCATATCCGGCCGCGAACCCCGCCGCCCGGTTCCAGCCGCCAGCCAGCTCGAGCGCGCCGCCGGCCAGCGCCGCCAGCCGCCGCAGTTCCGGCTGCCATTGCCGCAGGACGGGCCCGAGAACCGCGGCCGCTTCCGCTCCGCCGCCGCGCAGCATCCGCTCGGCCTGCTCGAGGCAGCCGCCCATCTCCATCAGCGCTTCCAGCAGCGCGCCGGCGCGGCACGGATCGGGCGCCGCTTCGCGCGCCGCGGCGGCCGCCTCCTCCATCCGGGCTGCCAGCGCGACGGCCGGCGCCCGGTCCGGCGCGGCGTCAGAATCCCTCATCCCCTGCCCCCATCTCGGCCTCCGCGATCATCGCATCGGCCACGGCCCCCGGATCCGGCTCGTAGCGGCCTGCCTCAAACTGCGCCGCCAGCTCCGCAATCCGCGCTTCCCGCGCCGGCGAGCCAGACACGAGCTCCCGGATCTTCGCCGACAGATCCGACAGGGCGACCCGGTCGCCCGGCACCCCTTCCGTCCGCCTCGCCTCCTGCGCCCCCGTTTGCGGCTGCACCGCCTCCGGCGCCTGCGCCCGGGCAATGTCAGCCGGATTGACGTTCACCGTGTTCCGGTCGTCGATTTTCATAATTGCTTCCGCAGGCCAGCCCCCCGCGGGAGCCGACACTGCGCCTCCCTTCGCTTATCGGACGGGCCGGCAAGAACTTTGAGGGAAATCGCGCGCCCGGGCCTCAGACGGACTGAAAGAAGCGGATCCAGCGCGGCGGCTGCGCCTTCGCCACCGGACGCCGCTCCTCGGCCTCGCCACTCGACCGCCGGCAGTGCTCGAGAATCAGGTCCGCATCGTAGCCGATGGCTTCCGCATACTGACGGATGTAGCTGACCGTGAACACCCCGCCCGGCAGCTCTTCGTACCGCCCGTTCTCGATCGCTTCCAGGAAGCGCCGGCTGAGCTTGGTCCGGCTCATGATGTCTTCCATAGAAACCCGCGCTCGCAGGCGGTGTTCGCGCAGCGGAAGCCTGTCTGGCTCCTGCCTTGTCCCGAGCTGTTCGCGGCCTGTGGGCACACCCGTCTCCCGTGGCTCCTATCCTATACCAGCCACGCCCCCAATGGCGAGACCGGATTTGCCCTATTTGGGGGCAATCCGGCCCCGAGGGAGCGTTTCGACCCGCCGCGGCTCTCATGGCCCCCCCGCAGGCGCTGCCCGGGCTGCGGGCCTCTTCCACCGTTCCAGATCCGCCAGGAGCTGCCGGGTGATCTTCTCGGCCACGTCGGCGCTGGCCGAGCGGAACTTCCCCCCCTGGCTTTCCTGCGTCGTCGACCACAGGACGTCTCCGTCGCGCGCCACGATCCGCACGCTCGCCGAGGCCTCGTGCTTCCTCTCCTGGATCCGCACGTTCTCGCTTTCGTTGACGCCCGCGCCGAGAGCCCCGTACACCCTGTTCCTGACCGTCGAACCGCGCCCGCCCGCAGCATTCGTGCGGGCGCCGACGGCCTCGCCTGACTGGAATATGTCCGTATAGACGAGATCCTCGGCCGAGCCCCGCAGCACCGCATCGGCCCGGTCCGGGTTCTCGGTAATGACGAACAGGCCGGTCCGTTGCAGGCTGGCGATCACCATGTCCCGGATCTGCGCCGCGCCTTCGCCGCCGCCGAAGCGGTCCACATAAAGGCGCTTCACCTGCGCGAGGCGCGCCCCGAGGTCCTCTTCGGGAGTTTCTGGCGGCGTGGCAGCCAGCCACAGCAGCAGCAGCGTGCCAGTCCTCATCCCTTGCCCGCCTTTCTGGCCTCTTCGTCCATGTAGGTGACGCGCAGCCCCGTGCGGGCCTCCAAGCTGACCAGCACCGCGCGAATCGCGTTTTTGTCCACGCGCAGCAGCACGGCCTCCTGCCGGCCGTCCTCGTTCTGGTAGCCGATGGCGAGGAAGTGCGCCCGTTTCTTGCTGAGGATCAGCAGCGGCGAAATCAGGATCGCCTCCAGCAGCCTCCGGTCCACTCTCTGGCCGTACTCGAGCAGGTTGATCCGCTCATAGGGGATCCGCAGCGCGCTCCGCTTCGTGGCAAACACCAGCGACACGGGATCTGCCGCCGACAGCCGTCCGCGCAGACCCGCCTCCATCGAGGCCAGCGTCCCGCCCACGTACTCGGCCGCGGCGCCCGCATCGGCGGCCGCCGCCGGGCGCGCTCCTGCCCCTGCCCAGAGGGCCGCTACCGCCAATGCCAGCAGGGCTCGCATCGCCGTCTGTGAAATTGGTGTCCGCAGGCGTGCGAAGTTCTCAGCCAAAATCGGCGCTGCGGAGAGTTGTCTCGCCGCCGCGCCCGTGAAAGAATCAGGGCAAGGCCCTGCCCCGCAGCGGAGATCGCCCGTGATTGTGCCTGAAATCCAGCCGGCGGCCACGCCGGCCAACCGCGTCATTCTTCTCCACCCGTCGGATGACGTCGGCATCGCCCGCGCCCCGCTCGAACCCGGCCAGCGCATCGCGGTGCGCGGCCTCGAGATCGCCGTCCGCCAGCCCGTGCCAGCCGGCCACAAGGTGGCGCTCCGCGCGCTCGCGCCCGGGGAGAACGTCCGGCGTTACGGCCAGGTCATTGGCCGGGCCACCGCGCCCATCGCTCCGGGCGAGCACGTCCACGTCCACAACCTTTCCTTCGAAGAAGGCTCGCGCCAGTACCGCTTCCCCGAACAGGAGCGCACGCTGCCGCCGCCCCCCGACGAAATCCCCGTCTTTCTCGGATACCCGCGCGCCGACGGCCGCGCCGGCACCCGCAACTACATCGCCGTGGCGGCGGCTTCCAACTGCGCCTCGCACGTGGCGCAGCTCGTGGCCGACCACTTCCGCGGACGCCCGCTACCGGAAAACGTCGACGGCGTCGCCGCCTTCCCGCATGCCGACGGCTGCGGCCACTCGATCGGACCGGACACCGAGCAGCTCCACCGCGTGCTGCGCGGCGTCATCGACCACCCGAACGTCGGCGGAGCCGTGCTGATCGGCCTTGGCTGCGAGATCAACCAGATCGGCCGCTACCTCGCCGAGCTGCCCCGCGAGCTGCTCGAGGGTTTCACATTGCAGGAGACGGGCGGCACGCCGGCGACCGTGGAGGCGGGCATCCGCGCCGTCGAGCGCCACATCGAGCGGCTCGCCGCCCTGCGGCGCGTCGAGGTGCCCGCCTCGAAGATCGTGCTCGGCCTGAACTGCGGCGGGTCGGACTCCTTCTCGGGCATCACCGCCAATCCCGCGCTCGGGGTCTGCTCGGACCTGCTGGCGCGCATCCGCGCCACCGCGGTGCTGGCCGAAACGCCGGAGATCTTCGGCGCCGAGCACCTGCTCGTGGAGCGCGCCCGCTCGCGCGACGTCGCCGAAAAGCTGCTTGCGATGGTCGCATCCTACCGGCAGTATCTGGCCCGCTTCGGCGGCTCGTTCGACGACAACCCGTCGCCCGGCAACAAGGAAGGCGGGCTCACCAACATCCTCGAAAAATCGCTGGGCGCCGTGGCCAAGGGCGGCACGCTGCCGCTGATGGAGGTGGCCGACTACGGCGAGCGCGTGCGCGGGCCGGGCCTCGTCTTCATGAACACGCCGGGCTACGACCCGGCGTCTCTGGCCGGCCTCGCTGCCGGCGGCGTCAACGTCATCGCCTTCACCACCGGGCGCGGTTCGGCCATCGGTTTTCCGACGGTGCCGGTGATCAAGATCAGCTCCAACTCGGCCCTTTTTTCGCGGATGCGCGCCAACATCGACCTCGACGCGGGCCCCATTGCCGACGGGACGGCGGCGGTGGAGGAGATCGGACGGCGCATCTTCGATTTCGTGCTCGAGGTCGCCTCGGGCCGGCGCACGGCCAGCGAGCGGCACGGCCACCGCGAATTCGTGCCCTGGCGGATCGGCCCGGTTCTCTAAAGAAATTGTTTGAAACAGGAACGGGAGAATTTGTCGGATGCCTGTCCTTGACCTGTTCCGGCTGGACGGACGGCTCGCCCTCGTCACCGGCTGCCGCCGCGGCATCGGCCTGGCCATCGCCGAAGCGCTGGCGCAGGCCGGAGCCGACATTGCCGGCGTCAGCCGCTCGCTGGAGGCGGAGGGTTCGGAGGTGGAGCGCCGCGTCCGCGCCTGCGGCCGGCGCTTCTACGGCTTCCGCTGCGACCTGGCCGACCGCGCCGCGCTCCGGGAGCTGCTCGGGCGCATCGCTTCCGAACTGCCGCCGGTCGACATCCTCGTCAACAACGCGGGCGTCATCCTGCGCGCTCCCGCCAGCCAGCACCCGGACGAATACTGGGACCAGGTGCTTGCCGCCAACCTCACCGCCCCGTGGATCCTCGCCCGCGAAATCGGCCGGACGATGCTCGAGCGGGGTTCGGGCAAGATCATCTTCATCGCTTCGCTGCTGTCCTTCCAGGGCGGCATCCTCGTGCCTTCCTATGCGGCCAGCAAGGGCGGCGTGGCGCAACTGGTGAAGGCGCTGGCCAACGAGTGGGCGCCGCGCGGCGTGAACGTCAACGCCATCGCGCCAGGCTACATCGCCACCGACAATACGGCCCCGCTGCGCGCCGACGCGGCGCGCAACCGGGCCATCCTCGAGCGCATCCCGGCGGGCCGGTGGGGCGAGCCGGCCGATCTGGCCGGAGCCGCCGTCTTCCTCGCCTCCCGCGCTTCCGACTATGTCCACGGCTCGATTCTCGTCGTCGACGGCGGCTGGATGGGGCGCTGACCCCTGCGCGGGGATAGGATGCTTCTACGCTGGTGGACGAAGATGACCGCCCTCACCCGCCGCCTCTTTGCCTCTGCTGCCGCCGCCGCGCAGGCCGCCCTCGCACAGCCCGCGCCGATGAACCCGCTGCCCCGCTGGCGCGGCTTCAACCTGCTCGACCTCTTCCAGGCGCTGCCGCTCAGGCCCGAAACCGCCCCAGAACCGGTCACCGAGGACGAGCTCCGCTGGATCCGCGACTGGGGCTTCAACTTCCTGCGCATTCCGATGGACTACTGGTTCTGGATCGACTCGGACTGGCGTCGCACCCGCCGCCTCCTGCCCGACGAGACCTTCCAGATCCGCGAAGCCGCCTTCGAGCCCATCGACCGCCTCGTCGTGCTCGGCCAGAAATACGGCCTGCACGTCTCGCTCAACTTCCACCGCGCCCCCGGCTACTGCATCAACAACCCCGAACGCGAACCCTTCAGCCTCTGGTCCGACCCGCGCGCCGAGGAGGCGTTCGTCCAGCACTGGACATACTTCGCGCGCCGCTACCGCGGCGTGCCCTCCTATGCGCTCAGCTTCAACCTGCTGAACGAAGCGCCCGCGCCGCGCGAGGGCTACATGGACCGCGAGGACTACGTCCGCGTGATGCTGCGCGCCACCGACGCGATCCGCTCCATCAGCCCGGACCGGATCATCCTGATCGACGGGCTGAGGGTCGGCAATGACGTGGTCTACGAGATGGTCTGGACGCGTGTGGCGCAGTCGGTGCATGCCTACACGCCGGCGCGCGTCTCGCATTACCGCGCCGCGTGGGTCGACCGCCGGATGGACTTCCCCGAGCCAACGTGGCCGTTGCGCCGGGAGGACGGCTCCATCGAGTTCGGCCGCGGCGATCTTGAAAAACTCTACGAGCCCTGGGGCGGGCTGGTGCGGCAGGGCATCGGCGTGCACTGCGGCGAGGCGGGCTGCTACAACCGCACGCCGCACGGCGTGTTCCTCGCGTGGATGCAGGACGTGCTCGAGATCCTCGAAGGCCACGGCATCGGCTGGGCGCTGTGGAATTTCCGCGGCCCCTTCGGCCTGCTCGACAGCGGCCGCGCCGACGTGGCCTACGAGGACTGGCACGGCCACCGGCTCGACCGCAAGCTGCTCGATCTGTTGCAGCGGCACTAGCGCGGCCTGCATTCACCGCCCCAGGAAGATCTGCGCGGCGCAGACGGCGCCGCCCCGCTCCACCCGGGGAAGGAGCAGCGCATTTACGCCTCCCTTGCCGGATATCTGCTCTTCCTGAAAGAGAACTACGGCGTAGATGCGGCGATGTTTTCCTTCAACGAATCCGGCCCTGGCATCGACGTCCGCCAGACCGCGCGCGAGCACGCGCATCTCGTGCGCACGCTTGGCGCGCATTTCGCGCGCCACGGGCTGGCCGCGCGCCTGCTGGCCGGAGACACGTCCGACGCCAACCCTGTCGACTTCATCAGCCCCGTGCTCGAAGACCCGGAAGCCGCCCGCTCCGCCGGCGCCGTGACCTTCCTCTCCCGGCGCGGCTGCACGAAAGAGAACCTGGCGCGCTGGCTCGATGCGGCTCGCCGCCTCGACGTGCCTCTGCTAGTCGGGGAAGGCAGCACGGACGCGGCCGCCTGGCGGTACTCGTGCATCTTACTCGAGCTGTCCTTCGCGCTCTATGAAATCGACTTCAACACGCGCATTTTGGCCCACGCACAGCCCGCTTCCGTCCTGCAATGGCAGCTCACCGCGGGCGATTCGCTGCTGGCCGGCAACGGCATCGCCGGCGAGGAGGGGCCGCTGCGGCCCACGCAGCGCTTCCGGAACCTGAAGCAGCTTGCCTCGCTCCCCCGCCGTTCCTTCCACCTTCCCGTCGCCCGCGGCCACCCGCTGGTCACGGCGGCTGCGCGCGGCGGCATCGCTGGCGGCAGCCATGCGGTGCTGCCCGTCAACAACGGCGCCGGCAGGAAAGCCGTGATCGAGGGATTTCCGCCGGAAGTGAAGGAAGCGTGCGCGTGGGTGACGGATGCCGCCCGCGCCTTCGGGGAGATGCCCCGCGTGCCGGTGATCCACGGGAAGGCCGAGCTGACGTTGGCCGCCACGAGCTTCGTCACCGTGGTGGGCCAGGCCGAAGGGCAACGAACCGCCGGCCTCCCTGCGGCGCCGCCGCACGCCCGGCCGATGCAGACTGAAGAGAGGCCGCGATGAAACATTTTCCTTCCTTGCTGTTTCTACTCGCCGCGGCGGGCGCGTTCTGTGGCGCGCAGCCGATCGACCGCAAGGCCCTCCTCTCGCGCCACGATGTCATCCTCCGCCAGCCCGATGCCTGGGCGCCGCTCACCGTCGGCAACGGCAGCTTCGCCTTCACCGCCGATGTCACCGGCCTTCAGACGTTCCCCGAGTTCTACAGCCAGTCCATCCCCCTGGCCGCCCTCTCGCAATGGGCCTGGCACAGCTTTCCGAACCCGGCCGGCTTCCGGCTGGAGGACACCTTCGAGACCTACGACACGCATGGCCGCCCGGTCGCCTATCCCACCAACACCCGCACGCCGGCCGCGGAATGGCTCCGGCAGAATCCGCACCGGCTGGCGCTCGTCCGCCTGGGCTTCCGCTTCCCCGGCCGCGGCGAGATCCGCATCACCACGCTGACAGACATCGAGCAGCGGCTCGACCTCTGGAGCGGGATTCTCGAGAGCCGCTTCTCTGTGGGCGCGGAGCGATTCCACGTGCGCACCATGGTGCATCCCTCGATGGATCTGCTGCTCGTACGCGTGACGCGCTCCGGCGCGGCGGAGGCGCCCGTGGAAGTCGTGTTCGAATTCCCTTACGGCAGCGGCGTCCACACCGGAGATCCGGCGGATTTCGGCAGCCCGGACCGCCACGCGACCGAAGCGCTCGGCTCCGCCCCCGCGGCCGCCACGTTCCGGCGGACGCTCGATCAGGACCGGCACTTCGTCCGGGCGGACTGGCCGCGCCCTGGCCGGCTCCGGCGCGAGGGCGCGCATCGATTTGTGGTGGCATTTCCCGGAAATTCGTTCGATTTCCGCATGGCATTTTCTCCGGAAGAATTCCGCGGCCGCCTGCCTGGCGCGGCGGAAACGGAGAGCGCCGTCCGCGCCCACTGGCGGAGATTCTGGACAACGGGCGGCGCCATCGACCTTTCGGCCAGCACCGATCCGCGCGCCCGGGAGCTCGAGCGCCGTATCGTGCTGTCGCAGTATCTCACCGCCATCCAGTGCGCCGGCCCGATGCCGCCGCAGGAAACGGGGCTCACCTTCAATAGCTGGCACGGGAAATTCCACCTCGAAATGCACTGGTGGCACGCGGCGCATTTCGCCCTGTGGGGCCGGCCGGAACTGCTCGAAAAAAGCCTCGGCTGGTACCGCAGCATCGCCCCGCAGGCGCGCCAGACGGCCGCACGGCAGGGCTACCGCGGGCTGCGGTGGCCGAAGATGACGGATCCGCAGGGACGCGAGAGCCCGTCCGCCATCGGCCCGCTGCTCATCTGGCAGCAGCCGCACCTGATTCACATGCTCGAGCTGCTCTACCGCGTGCGGAAAGACGGACGGCTGCTGCGCCAGTGGATCGATCTCGTCGGCGAAACCGCCGATTTCATGGCCTCCTTTGCGGTGCGCGGTCCCGACGGCCGTTTCGCGCTTGGCCCGCCGCTGATTCCGGCGCAGGAGCTGCACCCGCCGCGCACCACTTTCAATCCCACGTTCGAACTCGAATACTGGCGGTGGGGGCTGGAAACCGCGCAGCGGTGGCGCGAACGCCTCGGCCTGCCCCGCCGCGCGGACTGGGACGAAGTGATCCGCCACCTCGCACCGCTGCCCGTGGTAGATGGCCTGTATGTGAACGCCGGCTCCGACCCGGACACCTTCCGCGACGCCGCCAAACGCCGCGACCATCCCAGCCTGCTCGGCGCGATGGGCCTGCTGCCCGGAGCCATGGCGGACCGCGAAACGATGCGCCGCACGCTGCGCCGCGTGGCAGAAACCTGGCAGTGGGACCAGACCTGGGGCTGGGACTACCCGCTGGCAGCGATGACCGCGGCCCGCGTCGGCGAACCGTCGCTCGCGGTGGACCTGCTGCTGATGGACACGCCGAAGAACCGCTACCTGCCCAATGGCCACAACTACCAGCGCCCGGGCCTCACCATTTACCTGCCGGGAAACGGCGGGCTGCTGGCCGCCGTGGCGATGATGGCCGCCGGCTGGGACGGCGCGCCCGCAGGCTCCGCTCCCGGCTTCCCGAAAGACGGCCGGTGGACGGTGCGGTGGGAGGGCCTCCATCCGCTCCCCTGAGCCTGCGGCCCCGGCTCACCGGCCACCCCCGCGCCGCAACTGCTCCACGCTGACCACGTGATCGGCCGCCTGCGCCGGAGCCGGTTGCGCCTCCAGCGCCTTTTGCCTCTGTTTCGCACGCCGCGCTTCTTCCTTGCGGCCCAGCTCGCGCAGGAGCCTGGCGTGCGAGGACAACAGCCCTGACAGGATCCGCGGCGGCACCCACGGCTGATCGCCCGCCAGCTCGAGCGCCCTCCGCACCACCGGTTCTGCCCGCCGGGCAGGGACAACCTCCGGAAGGATCGAGGCGAAGTTGATCAGCGCGCGCAGGTAGGCCGAATCGCCGGCAGGACCGCTTTCGAGGATCGCCAGGCCTCGTTCGGCGGCATGGGCGGCTTCGTCCCGGCGTCCAGCGCGCAGGCTTGCCAGCGCCAGGTAGGAATGCAGGACAGCCGATTCGGCGGTGTTTTTTTCCGGCAGTCCGTCCAGCAGGCGCAGCGCCCTCGCAAAGCAGCTTTCCGCCTGCGCGTGTCTGTGGCCGAGCAGGGCCATCAGGCCTTGGAGGGCCAACCGGTGGGCGCACAGGAGCGGCGCCGCTTCCGGATCCAGCGCGATGCCTTCCAGACGGCGCAGGACATCGGCCGCCCGTCCGGGCAGGCCCAGATCGATGGAGAGCACCGCCAGATCCAGCAGGGGCACGGCCAGCGCCGGATGGCGCGGTCCCAGAGCAGCCTCGAGCTGCCGGAGCGCGCGCTCGTACGCCGTCTCGGCGGCAAGCCAGTCGCCGCAGTGGCGGCAGGCGCGCGCCAGCTCCAGCTCCGCGGCGGCCCGCTCGAGTCCTCCCGCAGGCACTTCCCGCACCCGTTGAAGCGCCACGGGCACGCGGCGCTGGCAATCCTCAGCTTCTCTGCCGGCCGCCTGCCCTCCGGCTTCGGCGTGGCCCGCTACGGGTGCAAGCGCTGCGGTCAGGAAACAGGCGGCCCCGGCCCGGAACTCCCTCTGGAGGCACAGCGGCCTGCGGCGCGAATCACGGTTCTTTCCAGACTGCCCTCGCATGAGCGCAGCGTGCGCAGCCGAGGAGGCCCGATGGCGGGTTTATTTTGCAAGTGATTGCAAAAAACCAGAATATTTCTCCATTTAAGCGGTGATTCGCCGCTGGCGGCGCGCCGGGATCACCGGCGGCTGCGGCAGCGTGGGGGGCGAGGCCGGCCGCTGCCCTCCGCCCTCATCCTGGCGAGCAGGGCGGACTCGTCCCGGTGGTCTTCCCCGCGGCCCGCAAAATGACAAAACGAACCGAAGATCGCCGCAAGCCCCTGATTCTGCGGAAATTGCAGGCCAGCCCCGGAAGCGCCGGAAAGCTCTTTTCCCCGCCCCGGGCGGGGTGCTTGCGTTGGAGGTGCGTTGGGCAGCCAGCGGGGCGCTCTGCCGCCGGAGCGCGTGTCCTGACAGGCAGCTCCCCCGAGGCTTGCGGCCCCGTTTCGCCCTGCGGCGGCGGGAAGGATCGCGCTGCGTGTCCTGACCGGCAGCTCCCCCGAGGCTTGCGGCGGCGTGCCCCGTCAGGGGGAGCGCGGCCATTCCAGCCGCCCAACGCGCCGCCCGGGAAAGTGCAAAACGAACCGGAAAACGGAGAAACCGGGCGATGCTCCAATCCCTTGGCAGCAGGAGCCACGGCGCCTGCGCCGGCGCTCCTTCGCCCTGCCCCGGCGATATACTGCCGTCGAGGCTTGCCGCCATGACAGCGCGTCTTCTTGCTCTTTCCTTCGCGGGCGCTTCCCTTTGGGCTCAGGTCACGCTGACGGAGGGCAAGGCCGTCATCCCGACTTACGTCGCCGGACCGCCCGACAGGAATCCGTTCTTCTACACGGGACGCGTCTACCAGGGCGCGAAGGGGATGGTCTACCCCTACCCGATGCAGGACCACCTGACGGATGAGAAGAGAGACGTCGAATACCGGCAGGTCTGCCTCGAGAACGAATATCTGAAAGTGTGCGTGCTGCCGGAATTGGGGGGCCGGATTTTCGAAGCCGTCGACAAGACGAACGGCTACAACTTCTTCTACAGGCAGTCCGTGATCAAGCCGGCGCTGATCGGCATGCTCGGGGCGTGGATCTCCGGCGGCGTCGAGTGGAACATTCCGCACCACCACCGCGCGACCTCTTTCCTGCCGGTGCTGTACCGGACGCACGAGCACAAAGATGGCTCCAGATCCGTGAGCGTCGGCGAACTCGAGCTGCGGGACCGCATGCGGTGGGCGGTCACGCTGACGCTGCGGCCCGGCTCTTCGGTGCTGGAAGCGCGCGTCGTGGCGCTGAACACAACGCCAGTGCAGAATTCCCTTCTCTATTTCGCCAATGTGGCTGTCCATACGAACGAGAATTACCAGGTGATTTTTCCGCCCTCGACGAAATTCGCCACCCAGCACGCCAAGCGCGAATTCGCGCGCTGGCCGATTGCCGACACGGTTTATGGCGGAGTCGACTTCACGCGCGGCGTCGACGTCTCCTGGTGGAAGAATCATCCGAGCCCGATCTCGATGTTCGCGTGGAACGACGCCGACGACTGGCTGGCCGGCTACGATCACGGCCGTCAGGCGGGCACGCTCCACGTGGCCGACCACCACGAAGTGCCCGGCAAGAAGTTCTTCACGTGGGGCACAGGCCCGTCAGGCAGGCTCTGGGACAGGATCCTCTCGGACACCGACGGGCCCTATCTGGAGCTGATGGTGGGCGCGTGGAGCGACAACCAGCCGGACTATTCGTGGCTCCAGCCTTACGAAGTGAAGACGGTGACGCAGTACTGGTATCCGTTCCACTCGATTGGCGGCGTGAAGAACGCCACACGGGAAGCCGCCGTGAATCTGGAGGTGCGCAATGGCAGGGCGGAGACGGGCTTCTTCGTCACAAGACCGATGAAGAACGTGCGGGCGTCGCTGGAACGCAACGGCCATGTGCTGTGGGAGCGACGCGCGGATCTCGACCCGGCGCGCGCCTTGCGCGAAGCCATCCCGCTGCCGCCGGGCGTTCAGCCCCACGAGCTCGTTGCCGTGCTGCGGGACGCGGGCGGGCGCACGCTCGTCTCGTGGCAGCCGCCGCGCGAGCAAGCCCCGGGCGCAAAGCCGCCGCTGCCCGACCCGGTGGCGCCTCCACGCCCGCCGAAAGAGATGGCCACCACCGAGGAGCTGTATCTGGCCGGGCTGCGGCTCGAACAGTTCCACAGCCCCGCACTGGAGCCCGATCCCTACCATGAGGAGGCCCTGCGGCGCGATCCGGACGACGTGCGCAACAACACGGCGCTGGGCATTCTCCATCTCAAACGCGGCCGTTTCGCGGATGCCGAGAGGCTGCTGCGGCGCGCCGTGGCCCGGGTGACGGCGAATTACACGCGCCCGAAAGACGGCGACGCGCTCTACTATCTGGGGCTCGCCCTGCAATGGCAGGGCCGGCTGGACGAGGCCGAGACTTGGTTGCAGCGCGCGGCATGGAACCATGCGTGGAAGGCAGCGTCGTATTACCGCATTGCGCAGATCCGCGCCGCGCGCGGCGAGGTCCACGATGCGATGGCCTACTGCGACCGCGCGCTGGTCACCAATGCCTGGCACACGCCGGCGCTGTTCCTCAAGTCCGTGCTGCTCGAGCGCGAGGGGCGGGGCGGCGAGGCCGGCCAGCTCCGGCAGCGGATCCGGGACATCGATCCGATCGACCCGCGCGCCACGCGCGACGGCGCCGAGCTGGCCCGGATTTTCCGCGAGCAGCCCGCCGAAGGGCTCGAGCTGGCGCTCGAATGCATGCAGGCGGGCCTGTGGCTGGAGGCCAACTGGATTCTCGACCGCATGCCGCAGAACAACGTCCAGGCCATTTATCTGCGCGGCTGGCTGATGGAACGCATGGGACAGCCCGCCACGGCGGCGGCGCATTACCGGCGCGCCGCGTCGCTCCCGCACGACTATGTGTTCCCCTTCCAGATCGAAATGATGGACGTCTTCCGGGCGGCGATGGCAGCGGACCCGGGGGATCCGATGCCGCCCTACTACCTGGGCCTGCTGCTCTATGACCGCCAGCCGGAAGAAGCGGCGCGGTTGTGGGAGAAGACCGTGGAGCGCAACCCTGGCTTCGCCATCGCGTGGCGCAATCTGGCCGTGGCGTATTCGCGCCAGAACGAAGGCGTGCCGCGCGCCATTGCCGCGCTGGAGAAGGCGGTTTCGCTCCACAGCGGCGATGCGTTGTACCTGTTCGAGCTGGACCGCCTGTACGAGTTCTCGCGCGCGCCGGTGGAGAAGCGGCTGGCGTTGTTCGAGAACAACCGCGCCACGGCAGAGAAACGCGACGACGCGATGAGCCGGCTGGTGACGCTGCTCGTGCTGGCGGGCCGCCACGACGAGGCGATCGCCATCATGCAGAAGCGGCACTTCCACCTCTGGGAGGGAGGGGCGCGCTTCAACCTCCAGGACGCCTGGACCGATGCGCTGCTTGAGCGCGGACGCCGGAAGATGGCGGCGAAGGATTTCGAAGGCGCCGTGCGGGACTTCCTCGCTGCGGTCGAGTATCCCGAGAATCTGGAAGTGACGCGCGGTTACCGCGGCTCGCGCCTGCCGGAAGCGTACTACCATGCCGGGCTGGCCTGGGAGGCGATGGGGCGGCGCGCGGAGGCGGAGAAGGCGTGGCGGGAGTCTGCCGGCGCGCTGCTGGGCACCGACGAGGAGCCGCACCCGAGCGTGGATGCGGGCGCGGTGTTGCTGTATTACCAGGCGCGGTCGCTAGAAAAGCTGGGCCAGCGGGAGCGCGCGCAGCAGCTCTGCCGCGCGCTGCTGGAGACAGCAGAGAAGGCGCTGGCCGGGCGCCGGGAGAGCGACTTCTTCGCCAAGTTTGGCGAGGGGCGGCCGCCCTGGGCCAGGCAGGCGGCGGCGCATCTGGCCGCAGGGCTGGCGCATTTGGGGCTGGGCTCGCGCGATGCGGCGGGCGCGGAGCTCCAGAAGGCGCTCGAGCTGAACCCGTACCTGCTGGAAGCGCGGCTCCGCTTGCAGGAGCTGCGCTGACGCCGCGCGCTCAGGCGTTCGACTTCATGGCCCGCTCGTGGTAGGAGCAGCCGTAGCCCTGCTTCGGGTCCTTGTACGCTTCCAGCCGACCCTGCGCCGCAGCCGGCTGCGCCTTGCGCACGAGCACGGCCGCTTCCTCGGCGCTGAGCGGGCGGAAATTGCGGGCGATGCGCACCATGAAGTGAAGCTGGTCGCGGTTCATGATGCCGCAGATCGTCGTGGCCACCGGAAGCGACATCGCGTAGCGGCGGGCCAGCTCGGCGCTGACGCCGGCGCGGATCACCGGCGCTTCCATGCCGCCCCCGAGCGATTTCATCCCGAGCACGGCGATGCCGCGCCGGCGGCATTCGGGCAGGACCTCCTTCTCGAAGCTCTGGTAGCTGGCGTCGAGCACGTTCAGCGGCATCTGAACGGTGTCCCACTCGTGCGGCAGCCCGAGCATTTCGAGATGCGCCTTCGGGTTGCGGTGCCCGGTGAAGCCGAGAAAGCGGATCTTGCCTGCCTTCTTCGCTTCCAGCGCCGCCTTCAGCCCGCCTTCGGCGATCCGTTTCGCGTCGCCCTCGTACTGAATGGCGTGGAATTGCAGCAGGTCGATGCGGTCGGTTTGCAGCCGCCGGAGCGAGTCGTCGATGTGCCGCTTGGCGCCTTCGTAGTCGCGGGCGCAGATCTTCGTCATCAGAAACACCTTCTCGCGGAGGCTGCTGGCCCGCAGCGCGCGGCCCATGACTTCTTCGGCGCGCCCGTTGTGATACTCCCAGGCGTTGTCGAAGAAGGTGATGCCAAGGTCGATGGCCTCGTGCATGAGGCGGATGCTTTCCTCGTCGCTCTTTTCGGCCACGGCGTGCCAGCCGCCATAGCCGATGATGGGGACGCGCACGCCGGTCCTGCCGAGCGGGCGGGTGGGGATGCCGCCGGGCCCGGACTGCTGCATCGCGAGCACTTCGTCGGCGAATGCGGTTACGCCTGCCAGCGCGGCGAGCACGCTGCGGCGCGAGGGACGAGGAGGAAGGACACGGGAATCCAGATCTCGATGGTTCATGCGAGCCGCCTCTCCGGCCATTGTGTCAGTCGGCGGCATCTTCCGGGCACGGGCATGGCCGGGCAGGCGGCGCGCCGGGCGGCGGGGTTCGGAAAATGGCGGAAGATCGGGATCGCCGGCTGCCGGGGCTTCCTCGCGGGGCGATGCCCGATCCCTCAGGATGATCTGACTCGACCGGAGTCGCCACCGCCCGCGGGCCTGCCCCCTCGCGGATCCGGAAGGCCGCCTCGTCCCTGCCCGTGACCCGGCTCCACTCCCGGGGTTCCGTCACGGAACCCGGTATGGGGCTTCCGCTCCGGCGTGGTTTGTGTAAAATGATGGGTGACCACTGTTCCCCGGTGAGCGGGAGTAATTCAGTGGTAGAATGTCAGCTTCCCAAGCTGAACGTCGCGGGTTCGAGTCCCGTCTCCCGCTCCATCCCCCACGCCCACCGCGTCAGATGAAGCGTCTGCTGCAAAGGACAGGGTGAAGTGCGCCGGAAATTCCGCGCGCCCGACGGCCGCGGGGCTTTTCCGCATTGGAAGCGGCAAACGGGGAAAGGCCGACAGAGGGTCGCGGCCCGGATGCCATGCCGCTGCCTGGCTTATTGAGGCGCCGGCCAGTACAGGTGCACGAAAGCGGTGATGGCCTCCCCAGCCTGCCGGTCCTCCGCCACGATCGTTTCGAGCAGCGGCGGGTCGAACCACGCCGCGGTGAGCGGAGCCGAGGCGAGCACGATCAGGCGGACGGGCAGCCTCGCGAGGACGCGGTTCTGGATCACGTCCCGAACCAGCAGGGTTTCGGTGTAAGTCCCGGCGGCGAGTCCTGCCGGGTTCACGGTCGCCGTGACCAGCATGGGCGCGACCCCAGCCGTGTTGGACAACTGAAGCCACGCCGCGCCTGTTTCTTTCTGAAGAACCCAGGGCAGAGCGGCGCCGAGAACCTGAACCTGCTGTCCCGCGGGGACGGACCCGCCCAGGACGAAACTGAAGGAGAGGCCGGGCGGCGGCGGCGCGGCCGCAGCGCCCGTGACCGTCACGGAAACCGGCAAGCCCATCTGCTGGAGCGTAGCCTTCTGCACCGTTGCCGTGTTTCCCGCGTGGTCTGTGATGGAGACAAACCGTACTTCCCAGGCGCCGCTCTCCGAGTACTGCGGAAACTGCCCGTTGCAGGGAGCGGAAGCATTCAGCGTCCCCGCCGCAAGCACGGCGGTGGCGCAGTCCACCCGCTGGGCGCCGCTGGGGCTGAACAGGGCCACCACGGCCTGCTTCACCCCAGTGCCGGCGTCTGTGGCCTGCACGACGCCGCTGATGGACGCCGGACCCGTAGATGTGTTGACGTTCAGGGGACTGAGGGTGAGGCCAGCGAGGACCGGCGGGCTGGAATCCGTGACTGCGGTCACCTGGAGTGTTGTCGGCAGGCCGAGTGCCGCGAGCTCTCCTGTGGTGTAGTAGCGGGAGTTGTCCACGCGGTCGCGCAGTTCGACAAACTGCACCTTCCACTGGCCATTCTCGGCGCCGGGATGGAAGGTCCCCTGGCAACTGTAAGTCCCGTTGAGCGGGGTGCCCGAGGAGGGATCTCCGGGAGTGCCGTAGCAGTCAACACGCTGTTGCCCTGAGGGACTGTAGAAGGCGATGTAAGCAAGGTAAAGACCCGACAGATTGTCCGTCGCGGTGATGGAGCCGGTGACGGCGGCCGGGCCGCCGCCGATCGTGAGGCTGGCGGGCGCGAAGTCGTAAGTGGTGAGCGAAGGCGGCGTCAGGTCGGCCGTTCCGGTGAGAGAAAGCGTCGTCGGCAGGCCCATCGCGGCGAGTTGCGACCTCGTGTACGTGGCCGTGTTGCCGGCTTTGTCTGAGATGGAAACGAACTGCAACAGCCACGTGCCTGTTTCCGTGTAGCGCGGGAACACGCCCTGGCATGTGAAGGTGCCTGCGAGCAGGGTTCCGCTGAAAGAGCCTGCGCCGCTGTGGCAATCGACCCGTCTTCTGCCGGAAGGGCTATAAAAGGCGAGAAATGCCGCTTGCAGTCCGGAGGAGTTATCGGTGGCCTGGACAGTGCCGCTCAGGATGGTGTCGCCGCCGCCGACATCGAATGCGGCCGGTGAGTAGCTGTAGGTCACGAGCACCGGCGGTGTCGTGTCCTGGCCCGCAGCGGCCAGACTGAAAGCGGCCGTTGCCACCACAGCGAGCCATGCCCCGCAGCGGAATCGCAGGCCGCGGGGGAGGGAAGGCCGCGACATGCGCATTCCAATGGAACAGTGGCTCCCGCGCGCGGAATTTCTCAGCCAATCTTGCGCGTTGCGGATCAGGGTGGCAAACAGACGGGAAGGCTGGCCGGGCAGGCCAGTGCTTTCGGCTCTCGACTGGCTGGCGCGGGCCTGCGCATTCCAGGCGGAGAAAAAGGCCGGGAAAGGCCGCTTCACCCGCAGGGGGCGATGCCGACGGCGCACCGGGGCGCCCTTTCCCCGGGCTCCCCTTGTGCCGGCGGCGTACCCCGCCCACAGCAGAGCCGCCACGCTCTTCGACTGCTTCACGGCGGCCCGAGGCCGAAAAATCTACGCTCCCAAGGCCATTCCGTTCCGGCGATGAAGGGGGATTCGGGCTGGCCGGCGTGCCTGGCCGGGCGGCGTGGGCCGGCGCCGTCCGTCGGGGCTGATGCATTCCGCTCCGTGCCTGCCGGGCAGGCGGCCAGGGTCTGCCGAAGCCGCCTCGAGAGCTGCGTTGCAGGGTTCCGGTTCAACCCGAAGCTTTCTCACCGGCCAGTCTGGGCCTTGGGGCTTCACCGCTGCATTTCCCGCCCTGGAAAACCAAGGTGGATCCTGTTCCCGCGAAGGAGCCGGAATTAGTGGAGAGCGCCTCGCCGGAGGCATGGGAGCCTGGGCTTCCCGCCGGAGCTGTCTCCGGCGGGAACACCGGCGCCGCGACCTGCCGGTGACTGCCGCGGAAGATCCGCCGCCACGCCCGAAACAGCGCGCGGGCGTTCCGCGGCGCACCCCTTCCTGCATGCCTGGCCTGCCCCCCGACAGCGCAGGATTCCGGCTGTGCCTGAGGAGGCAGAAATGCGGCAGCCGTGCCGCTGCCGGCACTCAGAATCAAAAGGAGTGCGCCGAGGTGATTCCGCTCTGCTGGAGGGCGGCGGCCATCTTTTCCAGCGCGGACTTGTGAATCTGGGAGACGCGGCTCTCGTTGATGCCAAGCAGGCCGCCGATTTCTTTCATCGTGAGCTCGTTGCCGTAGTAAAGGATGACCACTTTGCGGTACCGCTCTGGCAGCGTCCGCATAGCTTCTTCCAGACGTCGCCGCATCTGTTCGCGGGCGCACATATGGTCGGGCTGCATTTCGGGCGTGCCGGGGTAGTCTGGTGGCGGCAGTTCCTCCTGGTCCTGCGCCCGGCTGGAAGCGGAGACCAGCCCCACATTGCGGAGATCGAGGGCCATCTGGCGCCAGCGCGAGAGACCGACGCCGAGCCTTTCGGCGAGCTCGTCTTCCGTGGGTTGGCGGTGCAGCACGGCGCAAAGGTCGCGTGTGACCTGCTCCACCTGGCGATGTCTCCGCCGCAGATCGCGCGAAGCCCAATCCATCTGGCGGAGGCTGTCGAGAATCGCCCCTTTGATCCGGTGCTTGGCGTAGCTGGAGAAAGCGACTTTCTTGTTCGGGTTGTACCTGGTGGCCGCATCGAAAAGGCCGAGGATGCCGGCATGCACCAGGTCATCCAGCTCGACATGGACCGGGAGCCCCTCGTGCACGCGCAGCGCGATCGCCTTCACCAGGGGCAGGTTCTCCATCACCACGCGGTCGCGCCGTTCGAGGGCCGTCTCTTTTTTTCTCCTTGCGGTGCCCGTCTCTGCCGCTTTTGCGGGCTTTTTCGCGGTTGCCGCCGCTGTTGCTCTTGCCGCCATCGCATCATCCTTCCTGCCGAAGTCCGGTTCCGCGCCGGTCTCTCTCGTGGAGCTCCTGGCTTTCTTCCGCGGAACCTGCGGGACGCCGGATTCAACTTCCAAGGCGTCCGACGCAGCAGGAAAGGCAATCTCGCGGCCATTTCCGCCGCCGCGGCGGGCGGCACTGGCCTGGGCCGCCGATGCGATTGCAAGTGAAAGATTTATCAGGCTTTGCGTGGCCGTCTGGGAATCTTCTCCGAGACCCGGCAGGCAGAGTTGCAGATCGCCGCAAACCAGCTTTTCCCGATTCGACTCGCGAGAACCCCGATTCTTCACGGCTGACCTCACCAAGCTGGAACACCGAGTTTCATATCGGTACAAATTCGGAGTCCCGACCACAGTAAGGAAAAATCTCTCCGATTGCTCCTGCGCCGATGCTAGCGCGAAAGTGAGGAGTTTCCTTTAGAGAACTCGCCTGAATTTGCAGCGCGGAATCCCTTATGAATCCGCTGCAATTTCCCCTAGCCGCACCCCACCGCACGCAGCCCGGGCCGGGAGGGCGGACCCGAGCGGCGCGGGGGCCGTGTCTGCGTCAGGGCGCCCCGGCGGAACGGAGCCGCATGGCGAGAGTTCGCCGGAGCCACGGTGCGAGAGGGTGTCCAAAGAAGAGCCAGTAAAGGAAGCGCAGGAAAGGGGGCGTCCTGCCCCGGCGCAAGGCGAGCTCGGCAAGCGCGACGGAAGGCCGCTGGCGAACCTCGTCGAGCATGGCGGTCTGGCGGACGCAGGAGATGGTGCAGAAATCCGCGCACCGCTTCGGCGTGGCGCCCTCGCGGATCAGATCCTCCAGGGAGTACTGCTCGAGGGGGAGGCCGGGTGAGCCGCGGCGCTGCGAGCAGTAGTGCACGAGGCCGTCTTCGCAGACGTAGAGGAAGCGGCCGCCGGCAGGACAGTGCCAGGGCGCGGGACGCCCTCGAGCCAGTTCGCGCTGGAAGCGGTCGAAGTGGGCGAAGCTGTAGACCGAATCATGAAGCCTCGTGATCTCGTCGAAGACGCGCAGGCTTTCCGGATCGAGCGGGACCGCCTGACCGCGGCTGTCGTGGATCAGGCCGAGCGTGGAGTGAAAGCCCAGCCGGCGGGCGTGGCGTGTGATCAGCAGGGCGTCGGCAGGACGGCGGACGCCGGCGCCCAGAACGCAGTTGATGGTGACTTCGAACCGGGCCAGGCGGGCCAGCCACTCGAGTTTCCGCTCGAGCACCCGGAGGCTCTTCCTTGAGACGTCATCCGGCTCGACGTTGTCGATGCTGACCTGGAGGTAGTCGAGGCCGGCACGGTTGAACCGCCGGATCAGCTCCGGGCTGAGCAGGTAACCGTTGGTGATGATGGTCGCCATCCGTCCGGCGCGGCGCACGTGGCGGACCAGCGTGTCGAGCTCGGGGTGGAGGAGGGGCTCGCCGCCGCTGAAGGTGATGATCGAGGCGCCGAGTTCGATGAGGCGGTCGAGGCGGCGCAAGAGGACCGGCGTGGGCACGGGCGCGGACGAGTGGTCGAACTCGTTGCAGTAGGCGCAGGCCAGATTGCAGCGCCGCACGGGCACAATCTGGACGAGCACCGGATGGTGCGGACTGGCCATGGCGCGGGCGAAGACAGCCGCCTCGCGGAGCTTGCGCAGCGCTCTGCGCATCGGCTTCCCCGGTCGCGATGTCCGGCCCCCGGAGCCGGCTCCGGCCCGGCGGGGCCGCTCTTCTTCCAGTGTGTCCCGTCGCAGGCACCCTACTTTCCGGAGGGGTCCCGCTGAGGGGGCTGCGGGGCGGGCTCGCGGAGGCGGCGATGTTCCTTCAGAGCCTTCCGCAGCAGGTATTCGATCTGGGCGTTGAGGGAGCGCAGATCGTCATCGGCCCACTTTTTCAGCGCATCGAGCACTTCGGCGTCGATCCTCAGCAGGAATGACTTGCGCTCCGCCATCGCCTTCCGCCGCGGCTACTGGTAGATGGTGCCGGTGTTGAGCACCGGCTGCGCGGCGGCCTCGCCGCACAGGACAACGAGCAGGTTCTGCACCATCGCGGCGCGCTGCTCGCCGTCGAGCTGGATCACGCCTCTGCGGGCGAGCATCTCCAGAGCCATTTCCACCATGCCCACCGCGCCCTCCACGATTTTCTGCCGGGCGGCGATCACGGCGGCCGCCTGCTGCCGGCGGAGCATCGCCGCGGCGATCTCCGGCGCATAAGCAAGGTAGCTGATGCGGGCCTCAATGACATCCACGCCCGCCACCGCCAGGCGTTCCTGGATCTCCTCCTTCAACCGCGCCGCCACCTCCGCGGTGCTGCCCCGGAGCGAGACCTGGTGCTCTTCATGGGCATCGTAGGGGTAAGCGGTGGCCAGATTGCGGACGGCGGCTTCGCTCTGGACATGCACGTAGTCTTCGTAGTTGTCCACCTGGAAGATGGCCTCGGCGGTATCGACGACCTTCCAGACCACGACGGCGGCGATTTCGATCGGGTTGCCGTCCTGGTCGTTCACCTTCATCTTCGACGTCTCGAAGTTCCTCACCCGGAGCGAGACGTGCTTCTTGGTGTAGAACGGGTTGGCGAAACGCAGGCCGGGCTGGCGCACCGTGCCCACATAGCGGCCGAACAGCATCAGCACCACGCCCTGGTTCGGCTGGACCGTGAAGAAACCGGGCCATGCCAGCACGTCCAGAACGAGCACCACGATCCAGAACGCAACCAGCATGCCCCGCATCTCCGGCCCGGCATGCCTCGCCGTCCAGATGAGACCGGCGATGGAGGCGATGAGGACGGCAATCGACAGCACCAGGACCGGGATGCCATTCCAGGCTTCGATGACTCGCTCTTTGAGCATGAGGGAACCTCCGCTTTCTGGCAGGGCAGCGCCCTGCTATGAAAATGATATCACTTCGATACCACCCAGTCAAGATGCCGTCCGGCGGCTGGAACAGGGTGCCGGGGCCAGCCGGGAAGGCCGCGCCCGCCCTTGCCGGATGCGCGGATCTTTGTGTGACCGGAGTCATGGAACCCACAACCGGGGCAGCCGAGACTGAGGACAACCGGCAGCTCGCCGTGCAAAGGAGTTCCAAGGATGAAACGGCTCTGGCTCGCCTTTGGCGCCGTGACCGCGATTTCGTTCGCGATTCTCGGCTGGATCGGGACGAGGATCTACCAGGAGAAGCCGCCCATCCCGGACCGCGTGGTCACACGGGACGGGACGACGGTGATCGGGCCGGGAGAGATCCCGGCAGGGCAGAACATCTGGCAGAGCATGGGCGGGATGGAAGTCGGCTCGGTGTGGGGCCACGGCAGCTACGTGGCGCAGGACTGGACGGCGGACTGGCTGCGGCGCGAACTGGAGTTTGTCCTGGAGGAATGGTCCCGGGCCGGACACGGCAGGACTTTCCGGGAGCTGGATGAGGAGCAGAAGGGCGCACTGCGGGCACGGCTGGAGAAGATGTTCCGGACGAACACGTACGATGCCGCGACGAACACGATTGTGATTGACGGGGTGCGCGGGCGGGCCTTCGAGGCCAACGCAGCCTATTACGCGAAGCTGTTTGCGGAGGGGCAGCCTGCCTACGCGATTCCCAGGGGTGCAGTGCCGGACGCGGAGCGGGCGCGGAAGCTGGCGGCGTTCTTCTGGTGGACGGCGTGGTCGGCGTCGACAATACCGGCCGGGAGATACGATCACGTACACGCACAACTGGCCGCACGAGCCGCTGGTGGGAAACCGGCCGACGGGCGAGAGCGTGATGTGGACGGGCGTAAGCATCCTGATGCTGCTGGGAGGCATCTGCGCGATGGTGTGGTGGTACGCGTCGCAGGCCAGGGAGACGCCGCTGGAGCGCCCGGCGGCGGATCCGCTGCGGAAGCTGGAGCTGACGCCGTCCCAGCGGGCGACGCTCAAGTACTTCTGGGTGGCCGCGCTGCTGATTCTGGCGCAGATTGTAGCGGGCGTGGTGACGGCTCATTACGGGGTTGAGGGCGATGGCTTCTATGGGATTCCGCTGTCGAAGTGGCTGCCGTACAGCGTGACCCGGACGTGGCACATCCAGTTGGGGATTTTCTGGATTGCGACATCGTGGCTGGCGGCCGGGCTGTTCATCGGGCCGCTGATTTCGGGGCATGAACCCCGGCACCAGAAGCTGGGAGTGAACGCACTTTTCCTTGCGCTGCTGGCGATTGTGGCGGGTTCGCTGGCGGGGGAATGGCTGAGCATCCACAACCGGCTGACGGACCGGCAGGCGTTCCTTTGGGGGCATCAGGGGTACGAATACGTCGATCTGGGGCGCATCTGGCAGGTGCTGCTGCTGGCAGGGCTGTTGCTGTGGCTGGTGCTGGTGATCCGCGCCGTGAAGCCGGCGCTTCGGACAGCGGGAGACCAGAAGCCGCTGCTCACAATCTTCCTGATGAGCGCCGGCGCGATCGGCCTGTTTTATGGAGCGGGGATCATGTGGGGCCAGCACTCTCACCTTTCGATGGTGGAGTACTGGCGCTGGTGGGTGGTGCATCTGTGGGTGGAGGGCTTCTTCGAGGTGTTTGCTACGGCGGTGATTGCCTTCTTCTTCGCGCGGCTCGGCCTGGTGAGGGCGAAGCTGGCGGCGGAGGCGGCGCTGCTTTCCGCGACGATTTACCTCGCGGGCGGGATCATCGGCACCTGCCACCACCTGTACTTCACGGGCACGCCGACCGTGGCTCTGGCCTGGGACTCGGTGTTCAGCGCGCTCGAGGTCGTGCCCCTGACGATGCTCGCCTATGGCGCGCTGGACGATCTGCGGCGCGGGCAGGCGACGGAATGGGCGCGGCGCTACCGGTGGCCGATCCACTATTTCGTGGCGGTGGCGTTCTGGAACATGCTGGGCGCGGGCCTGTTCGGGTTCATGATCAACCCGCCGATCGCGCTCTATTTCATGCAGGGCCTGAACACGACGCCGGTGCACGGACACGCGGCGCTGTTCGGCGTGTACGGGATGCTGGGCATCGGCCTGATGCTGGTGTGCCTGCGGGCGATGAGCCGGGAGGAAGAGTGGAGCGAACGTGCGATGAGATTCGCTTTCTGGGCAATGAATGGCGGGCTGTTCGCGATGACAGTGTTCAGCCTGTTGCCGGTGGGGCTGTTGCAGACCTGCGCCAGCGTGAGCCAGAGCTACTGGTACGCACGCAGCATGGAGTTCCTGCAAACGCCCTGGATGCAGGCGCTGCGGTGGATGCGCGCTCCGGGCGATACGCTGTTCGCGGTGGGTGCGGTGGCGCTCGTCTGGTTTGTGTTACGGGTTCGCCCGGCGCACAGCGAGCCCGGAGCCTGAAGGCAGCCCCCGGCCGGGGACAGGGAGGCGATTGGCAGAGGATCCCCGGCTGCGGACAAGGGCGGATTGAAAGGACTCGAAGCACAGCAGCGGGAGCGGTTGCCGGGGCCGGCACGGGCGGCGGGCCGAAAAAATGCGCCCGGGCGGGCCTGTCCCCATTTCTTATTCGGTGGCGGCGAGGACGGCGGGAGCGGCTTGCTGGAGGCGGCAGGCGTCGCGGAAGCTGCACCATGTGCACTGGTCCGGGTCGGCGGGATTCACCTCGATGCGCCCCGCGAGGATCCCCTCGATCGCGCCGGTGGCAGCGGCAACGGCAGTCTGGATGCGGCCTTCCACCTCTTCGGGCGTGTCCGCCACAACGCGCCCGATTTCGTTCTTCAACAGGACGATCTGGATGGACTCCGGCTGAAGGCCTTCCTGCCGCAGCGCTTCGGCATACAGGCCGCCCTGGATGCTGAGCCCGGCCTCTTCCCGCTGCTGGCGCTGATACACGGAGGAGCCGCTCGAGTACTTGAAGTCGTAGACGACGCAGCGCCCGTCGGCAGAGGTGTCGACGCGGTCGGCCCGTCCCTGGATTTCCACGCCGGCAAGGCGGAGGCGCAAGTCTCTTTCCAGCTCGACCTGCCAGCCTTCCTGAAGGCCCGCCTGCCGGGCGAACAGCCGGAGGTTGCGCTTCATCGCCTCCCGGGCGAGCAGCGCCCGGTACCCTTCCGGAATGCCCTTGCGCCTGGCTTCGCGGTCCCACATTTCTTCGGTGATGAGGCCGATGTCGCCGCCCCGCTGGTGCCATTCGGTAAGGATCGCGTGGGCCAGCGTGCCCAGAAAGAGGGAATCGAGCCGCGCCGAGGGGAGCTTTTCGGGCTCCTTCAGCCGGAGCGTGCGGCCTGCGAAGAACTGGAAGGGACACTGGAGGAAGGACTCGATGGCCGTGGCAGCGATGTGCGCATGCACCTGACGCAGAGCGGCGAGGAGATCGTCCGCGGCCAGGCGGGGCCGCGGCGGCGCCTGCGGCACGCGCGAGGGGCGGATGGCAAGCCGGCGGGCGACGGCCTTGGGCGCGCCTTCCGTCTGCACCTGGTCCAGCACGAATGCGCGAAGCTGCGCGTCGCCATTGTCATTGCGGTCAGGCCAGCAAAGAAAGAGCCTGCTGCTGGCGCGCGTGCGCGCGACCTCGAACAGGAACCGCTCTTCCGCTTCGAGGCTGGCGCGCGTGCGGATGTCGACGCCCTGCGCCGCCAGCGCGGTGCGGACGCCCTCCGGCAGCAGCGGGTCCGGCTGGACGCGGCGCGGAAATTCGCCTTCCAGAAGCCCGCAGACAAAGACCACGGGCAACTCCCACTGGCGCGACTCCTCGACGTCGAGCAGGTGCACGGCGTCGCGCCGGATCTCCTCCGCGTAGATGCGCGCTTCCTGCAACGCCGCTTCCAGATGCTGCCAGAAACCGGGGAGCGGGAGCGGATCCTCGGGCAGCAGACCGGCGGCCGATTCCGCCAGATCGAGGATCTCCCGCAAGGCGGCGGCGCGAAGGCGGAAGTCGCGAAGCTCTTCTTCGGCCAGCGGGCGGTCCGACGGAGGCGGAGCCAGGAGGCGGCAGAGCTCACGCAGGCGGGCGGCCCATTGACGGGGCGGGAGGGCAAGCTGAGGCCAGTTGGCGAAGGGCTCCAGGAAGCGGGCGGCGGCCGGAGCCAGGCGCGCCAGACGGTCCAATCCACGGAAGGGCAACTGACTGACGATGCTGGCCCAGAGGCCGTTGGCGCGCATCTGGCCTGCGGCCGCGCACGCCGGGGAGCCGAGCAGCGCGAGAGTCGCCTCGCCTTCCCAACCGCTGCGCAGGGCATCCACGAACCGGCGGACGAGCAGGAAGACGGGCTCCCGCCGCAGGGCGCGTCCAAAGTAGGCCCGCCAGGGGATGCCGGTCCGGTAGAAGACGCGCTCGAAGTGGGCGAGATAGGCTTCCTCGTTGCGCAGCACGACGCCCATTTCGCGCCAGGGACGGCCTGCGGCGTGCTCTTCGATGAGGCGCAGCGCGATCTCTTCCACTTCGTGCTCGCGCGACGCGGCGGAAATCAGCGTCACCTGCGGCCGGGGCCGTTGCGGAGACAGCCGCTCCACGCGGGCGCGCCTCTTCTGGAAGAACTCGATCACCGGCCTGGCCCCTTCCCATTCGGGCAGCGTGAGCGTCACGCGCGCCACGCCGGAAAGCGCGCGGAGCAGCTCTCTTTCCGCAGCGGAGAACAGGAAGAATCCGTCGAACCAGACGGCATCCCAGGGCGCGCCGTTCTGCGCGAGGCGGCGGGCGGCTTCGAGGAGGGCCTGCGCACGAAGGCGGAGGCCGTGTTGCCGCAGCGTCTGCTCCACCGCAGGGTAAAGGGCGACAAGATCCGGATGGGGCCGAAGGGCGATGAAGCGGACGAGCGATTCCAACTGGAGGGAGTCCACGCCGGCGTAGGCCAGCTCCTCGAAAGCCGAGGCGAGGGCGCCAGAAAGGCCGGGGCTGCCGCGGAGCCCGGCGAACAGATCCGGGCGCCCGGCCAGGGCCAGTTCGACGACCAGCGCGAGCTCGGGAGCGCCGGCGACGCGGGCCTCCGGCAACAGGCTGCGGAGCAGGCCGGCCATGGTTGTGACCCATGACGGGCGGATGTGCCGGCCCCGCCGCGCCAGCTCATGACGGACATGTTCGGCCATGGTGGCCGTGGGCACGACGAACAGGGCCTTTCCCTGCTGCGCCGCGCTGGCGAATTCCTCCAGCGCACGGGAGGTCTTGCCGGAGCCGGGCGGGCCAACGAGCAGCCTCATGCAGACAGCGTACAACGGCGCGCCTACCGCCCCGTGAGCTTCTGCATCAGTTGCTGGCTTTGCGAGTTGAGGACATTGAGCTGCTTGAGATCGTCCTCGGCGGCAAGCACGGCGGTCTGGATGCGGGACAGATCGCCCGCGGCGGCAGCGGGATTGTCGCGCTGGGTGTCGAGCCGGACGGCGAGCGCGCGGAGCTGGTCGGTGATGTCGCGGTAGCGCCGCTGGAGCGAGGTGACGGTGTTCTCGCGGCGGCGGTTGATCTCGGCCAGCTCGTTGACGATCTGCGAAGAGGCGGCCAGGCGCTGGCCGAGAGCGGCCAGTTCCTCGCGCGCCTTCCGCAGCGCGGTTTCCATCTGCGCGAGGCGGTCGTTCTTGGCGCGGAGCTCGGCTTCCATCGCCTGGATGATGCGGCGCGTGTTGTCGAGGTCCTCCTGGAGCGCGGCTTCAGCGGCCGCGAGGCGCCTGTTTTCGGCATTGGCGCGCTCGAGCGAAGCCTCGAGTTCCGCCAGCCGGTTCTTCATTTCGAGCAGCGCAGCCTGCGCTTCGGCCAGGCGCGTCTGCGCGCCGGCCAGCTCGCGGATGGCGGCGAGCCGGCGGGCCTCTTCGGCGCCTTTTTCCACGGCCGGGGGCAGCTTCGGCGTGATGCCTTTCTCGGCAAGCTGGCGCCGCAGCTCTTCGTTTTCGAGCAGGAGCGCGGCAACGCGTTCGCGCTCTTTGGCGGCTTCGGCACGCAGCTCCGCGATCTGCTGCCCGAATTCGCCGCGCATCTGGAAGCGCGAACGCAAAAGCCATGCGCCCGCGGCCAGCGAAAGCCCCAAAAGCACGGAGAGAGTCGCCAGAACGGGGTTTCGCATACGCTCAATCGTACCCGACGGAGAGGCGGGATGGCCTCAAGTTGCCCATCGCACTACTCACGGCTCCAACCTTCGGCGGCGAGGCGGGTGCGGTAGTCCACGCCGCCGTTGGCGGAAAGCTGGACGGAAACGCTTTTCGGCAGGCCATCGGGAAGGCGGATGTCGATGGAGTACATCGACAGAATGCGCTGGAAGGCAGCGTGGACGGCGTCCGGGATTTCGGTGAGGTGATTGCAGAACCAGGCGCGACCGCCGGAGGCCTCGAGGATCTGCTGGAGGCCGGTCTGGTAGGCCTCGTTGAGCCGGTCGCGGCGGAAGGCGAGGTGGACGGCGAAGACGGGCGCATCGCTGCGGGCGAGCGTGGCGGCGAGGCGGGCGGATTTTTCGCGGATGAGCGCGTCGGGGAAGCGGCGCGAGAGGTCGCGCGTGTCGCTGTAGTTGATGACGGGGTTGGTGAAGTCTTCGCGGTAGTTGCTGATTTCGGAGTCCGTGAGATAGAGGACGGCGACGCGCACGGGCGCTTTGCGCGCGAGCGCGACGGCGAGTCGCGCGGCGGGCTCGATGGTTTCGAGCAGGCCGGCGCGGCCGGTGACCTGCGCGGACTGGATGGCGGCAATGGCGGCGGCGCGGTCCGGGCCGGGATCCTGGAGCACGCGGAGCCCGTCGGTGGCGCTGAGCACCCCCGTCCAGACGTGGTCCGGCAGCGATTCGATGGCCGCGGCAGCGGCCTGGCGCGCAGCGTCGATGCGCGCGATGTCTTCGGTGAGGTCGAGCACGAGCAGCAGGAGGAGGCCGTCTTTCGGGCCGAGGACGCGGTCGATGGCCGCTTCGCGTCCGTCCACAACGGCCTTGAGCCCATCAGGATGGGCGTCGCCAAACCATGCGGCGATGCGGCGCAGCACGCCGCGGCCCGCAGCAGGCCTGGGCTTCGCTGCCCGGGCGCGGGCCAGAGCCAGCAGGAGAAGCCAGTGGCGGCGGGTCATCAAAAGCTGAACCTCAGTCCGAGCTGCACCACGCGGTTGCCGCGCGATCCGATGATGCGGCCGGCGTTGACGTTGGGCGCCCCGGGCGGGCCGATGACGACGTCCGGATCCGTCCAGTTGGCGTGATTGATCCAATTGAACCCGGACGCAGTGAATTCGATGGAGCGCTCGCGGTCAATGGGGAAGCGCTTGGCGACGGAGAGATCGTGGTTCTGGGAGAGCGGGCCGCGGAGGAAGGGATGCGTGCGAGGGCCGGCGCCCATCGAGAAGTCCGGCGGGTGGGAGAAGGCCTCCGGGTTGAACCAGAGCTCCGGCGAGCGCTTCTTCACGCGCGGGTCCACGCCGGGCACGGCGTTGATGCGGACGGTCTGGAGCACGCCGCCGGTGTTGTTGAACTGGGCGCGCAGCGCGAGCGGCTCGCCGGAGGCCACGGTGGAGATGGCCGAGATGGACCAGTTGCCGGCGAGGTAGCCGCGCCAGTCCGGATAGTTGAGCAGCGGCTTGCCCGTGCCGAGCGGCAGCTCGTACATGCAGGAGAACGAGAGCCGGTGCGGGTTGTTCCAGGCCGTGAGCGCCCACTCGTTTTTCCGGTTGAACTGGTCCTGGCGGCCGTAGGGGCCGGAGTAGTCGTCAAACTGGCGCGAGTATTCGTAAGACAGGTTTAGCGAGAGCCCCTGGCCGGTGCGTTTTTCGGCGCGCAGGGAGAGGGCCTCGCGCCGGTAGCGCCCGTCGGGCCACTGCGAGAACACGTCGATCTCGTAGAACTGCGGATACGGGCGGAGGGCGCGGTTCCAGGCCAGGTCGTTGAGCTGCTCGCGCAAAGCCAGGTAGTCCGGGTGCACGGCGTTGAGGCGGAAGGCGTTGTTGCCGATGAAGACGTCGCGGCCCCAGGAGACGCCGAGAGCTGCGGTGAGCACGATGCCGCCGCGGACCTGCCGCTCGTAACTGATGCCGGCGGACTGGTAGCGCGGCAGGCGGCCGGAGTTGTCGAGCACGTTGGCGTTGGTGTCATTGGCCGCATCCGGCGCGAGGTCCGGCACGGGGCGGGGCGGAGGAGGCATTCCGTCACGCAGCAGGAAGGCGGGTTCGAGGAAGGGATTCGAAGAGTAGAAATAGGGATGCCCGGTGAAGCCGCGCGTGCCCCACTGGCCGTTGTAGATGGGGTAGGCCTGATAGCTCATCCCGTAAGAGAGGCGCAGCACGGAACGCCGGTTGCCGCGCGGGTTCCACGCGAGGGAGAGGCCTGGCTGGGGCTTGACGGCGAGCGGCTGGAAGGCGCGGCCGTAGCCGTCGCGGGCGGCGAAGATGAGCGCGCCGGGGCGGCCGTTTTCCGGATTCGGAACGCGCAGGTCGACGATGCTCTGCCGGTCGTAGCGCTCGAAGCGGGGCGAGGCGGCGAGGAAGCTGAGGCCGAAGCTGAGCGTGAGATTGGGGCGGAGCTCCCAGACATCCTGCGCGCCGCCCGTCCAGGTCCAGTTGCGGAAGTAGGAAGGCGAGGGCACGAGCGCGATGTCGGCGTTTTCGGGGCCGCCGAGGAGGAAGCTGGCGAAGGCGAGGCCGGTGTTGACGATGCCGGGCAGGCTCGTGTAGCGCCAGGTGAAGAAGTAGGCTCCGGCGGGCGTGGCGGGGATGAAGGTGTTCACCTGGAGCCGCGAGAACTGGCTGAAGAAGCGCAGGCTGTGGCGGCCGCGCTTGTGGGAGAGCGAGTCGGTGAAAGTGAACGTGTTGCGCGCGGTGCGGGCGACGGGCGTGGTGCGGCCCATGTCGATGTAGTTGGCGAGGTCGAAGAACGGGAAGCTGCCGGAGGAGACGCCGCGCAGGCCGAGCCGCTCCGGCCAGCCGGAGTTGTCGGAAACATTTTCCGAGATGTTGGTCTGGCCCTCGAAGCTGGCGGTGTGGACGGTCTGCGGCGAGAGCGTCAGGACGTGCTCGATGGCGCCGCGGCGGTTGACGAAGCTGCGGTCGGCGGGGGCGGAGTCCGCGGGGCCGTCGATGAGGCGGGCGGTGCCGCCGAAGCCGTTGGTGAACGACCAGGAGACCGTGAGGCGGTGCTTTTCGAGAAAGCTGTGGTCGAGCCGCGCGATCATGCCGTCGGCGGTGTTGGTCTCGGGGGAGACGATGAAGTAGTTGTTGCGGAAGAAGGGGCCGGCGTTGGCGTTGGGAAGCGGATAGTAGGCGAGGGCCTTCCGCGCCACCGGATCCTGGCGGGCATCCGGGATGCGGTTGCCAGGGAAGGGATCCTTGATGTACTCGAGATTCGCGGTGGAGACGGGCTGCGCCGGGTTGTAGAGCGGGTTCAGCCGGACGGTGGCGGGATCGTAGATGGGCAGCGGCGCGCCGGACTGGTCGACGGTAAGGCTGAAGTCGCCGCGGCGCTCCGGTTCGATGGCGACGGTGCGGAGCGAGCTGCGGGCGATGCGTTCGCGGACGCCCTCGTAGTTGAGGCTGAAGAAGGTCCTGCGCGCGCCGTCATAGAGCTTTGGCACGACGACAGGCCCGCTGACGCTGAAGCCGAACTGGTTGCGGCGGAGGAGGTTCTTCGTGCCGCCGCGCTGGCGGATTTCGTGCGGGACGGCGTCGAGGATGTCGTTGCGGAGGTTGTGGTAGAGGCGGCCGTGCCATGCGCCGCCGGCGGAGGCGCGCGAGCGCGCCGCGCGCTTCGGGCTGTCCGGACGCAGGCCCATCTCGCGGGTCAGTTTCCGGAACTCTTCGGCCGCCTGCTCCAGCGCCTGCCGGGAGGGGTCCTGTGCGCGCGTGAAGGCAGAGGCCAGCAGCAGGAGAAGGAGGCGACTCCGCATCCGCGTCATTCCCAGTTTATCGTCCCGCCTCCGCGCGGGAGGCACGGCGCGCGGCGCCTGCGCTACGCTGGACGCAAATGAAGCTGCGAGAGCTTGCCGAAAGGCTGGGCTGCGAGCTGCGGCCGGTGTCGCCGGACGATGGCGAACGCGAGATCGAGGGCGTGGCGGGCATGGAGTACGCCGGCCCGGCGCAGGTCACGTTTCTGGCCAATCCGAAGTATGCGCATAAGGTGAAGGAGTCGCGCGCGGGCGCGATCATCGTGGGCGTGGACGCGGGCCCGATGCACATTCCGGCGCTGCTGAGCGACAACCCGTATCTGGACTTCGCGCGGGCGCTCGAGCTGTTCTATCAGCCGCCGCGGCCGGCGCCGGGCATCCACCCGACGGCGGTGATCGCGCCGACGGCGGAGATCGGCGAGGGCGTTTCCATCGGCGCCTACGCGGTGATCGGCGAGCGGGTGCGCATCGGGCGCGGGACGGTGATCCATCCGATGGTGGTGATCTACGAAGGAGCGGTGATCGGCGCAGATTGCGTGCTGCACGCGCACTGCACGGTGCGGGAGCACTGCCGGCTTGGCGACCGCGTGATCCTCCAGAACGGCGTGGTGATCGGGGCCGACGGCTTCGGCTTTGCGAAGCGGAAGGACGGGACGCACTACAAGATCGTGCAGTCGGGGCCGGCGGTGATCGAGGACGATGTCGAGGTGCAGTCGCTGTCGAACGTCGACCGCGCCACCGTGGGCGAGACGCGGGTGAAGCGCGGAGCGAAGATCGATTCGCTGGTGCAGATCGGGCATGCGTGCGTGGTGGGCGAGGACAATATCCTCTGCGCGCAGACGGGGCTGGCCGGATCGAGCGTGCTGGGCCGGAACGTGCTGCTGGCCGGACAGGTGGGCGTGAGCGGGCATCTGACGATCCACGACAACGCGGTGGCCTATGCGCAGAGCGGCATTGGCGGAGACGTGGCGGCGGGCAGCGTTGTGGCCGGCTCGCCGGCCTTCGATGCGGCGCAATGGAGGCGCGCGGTGACGGCCTTCCCGCGGCTGCCGGAGCTTGCGAAGGCGGTGCGACAATTGGAAAAGCGCCTTGCCGAACTGGAGGCCCGAGTGGAGGAAAAGAAGGCATGAAGAAAAGCCGCCACCTGAACCGCGCCCCCCTGGCGTACAAGAACGAGGCGTTTCTGGACAGTTGGAACGGCCGCGCCATCCGCATTCTGGCGGAATATCTGGAGCCGCTGGACCGCTTCAGCCGGGAAAAGATCCGCGACACGGTGGTGTTTTTCGGCTCGGCGCGGATCACCGAAGACGGCCCGATGGGGCGCTACTACCGGGAGGCGCGCGAGTTCGCGCGGCTGATCACGCAGTGGTCGAACGCGCTGGAGCCGCCGACGCGGCGCTTCGTCGTCTGCACGGGCGGCGGGCCGGGCATCATGGAGGCGGCCAACCGCGGGGCGCACGACGCCGGCGGAAAATCGATCGGGCTGAACATCGCGCTGCCGCACGAGCAGTATCCGAACCAGTACATTTCGCCGGAGCTGAATTTCGAATTCAATTACTTTTTCATGCGGAAGTTCTGGTTCGCCTATCTGGCGAAAGCGCTCATTGTTTTCCCTGGCGGATTCGGGACGCTGGACGAGCTGACCGAGCTGCTGACGCTGGCGCAGACGCAGAAGCTGGAAAAGCGGATCATGATCATGCTGTACGGCGCCGGCTACTGGCGCGAAGTGATCCATTTCGATGCGCTGGTCCGTTACGGAATGATCAGCCCGGAGGACATGAACCTGATGGAATTCGTCGACGACGTCCACACGGCGATGGACCGCCTGAAGACGTTTCTGACGGAGAATTACCTCCAGCCGCACCAGATCCGGGCGGCGGAAGAGCTGCCCGACATTGCAAAATCCCGCCTCTGACCGCGCGGCAGTAGCGGATCTGGACCGCGAACAGGTACGCTGAAGCGGAATGGGTTGGCCCGGCTGGCTGAAAGCAGTGCGCAGCGCCGGCTGGCTGGAACGGCTGTTTGCCGCCGGCGTGCTGGGGACGCTTGGCGCGCAGTGGCTGGCTCCGGGACGCACGCTGACAGCCCTGCTGCAACTCGGCACGTTTGTTGTTGGCCTGCTGCTGGCGTGGCGGCACGGGGTGCGGATCGTGCGGCGCCTGATCTGGCGGCTGCGCAACCGGCTGATCGTCGCCTACGTGTTCATCGCGGTGGTGCCGATGCTGATGCTGGCGGTGCTGACGCTGGCCGGGGCTTGGGTGGTGTCCGGCCAGATTGCGGCCTATCTGCTGAGCGTCGAGATGAACCGGCGGATCGCGTCGCTGGAGGCGGCGGCGCAGTCGCTGGCGCGCGCCGCGCCGCAGGTGCGCGCCGAGGCGGTGCGGCGGGCCGGGTTCTTCATCCGGGACCGGTTCCGGGGCGCGGAGATCCTGCTGAAAGACGAGCTGGGGCGCGAGGTCCGCTACCCGGAGGACGCGGCGCTGCCTCACCCGCCCGAAGGACACGGCAACACGGCCGGGCTGCTGATCCGCGAAGGGCGCTTCTACCTTTGGGCGCACGCCGGCGGCGAGCGGTCGGAAGTGCTCATCACGGTGCCGGTGACGCATTCGTTCCTGCAAGGGCTGGCTCCGGGGCTGGGCGCCATCCAGTTGACGCCGTTTTCGATCAGCGCCGAGGGCGTCCGCGCGATGGATGTGTCGCTGCACCCGCCGCTCGACGGCGAGGCGGCGGGTGCGGCTGCCGTGCCGGAACCCGCCAACGTGCTGGATCTGCCGCTGAAGTGGGGCGTGTCGCTGCCAGCGTCGCTGTGGGAGGCTCCGGAGCGCACGGCCACGGTGTTTCTTGGCGTGGCGACGCGCATCTCCGGGCCGCTCCGCATCATGTTCAGCGTGGACACGAGCAGCGGCGGGCCGACGATGCTGATCCTTTTCTCGACGGCGCTGCTCGTCTTCTTCCTGGTCGAGATCAGCTCCATCTGGATCGGCGTGTCGCTGTCGCGCACGATCACTTCGGCGGTGAACGACCTGTACGAGGCGACGGTGCGCATCCGCAGCGGCGACCTGAGCCACCGGATTCTCGTCACGGGCAACGACCAGTTGGCCGAGCTGGGCACGTCGTTCAACATCATGGCGGGCAACCTCGAGCGGCTTCTCCAGGCGGAGAAGGAACGGCAGCGGTTGCAGGCGGAGCTGGAGATCGCGCGCGAGGTGCAGGCGCAGCTTCTGCCGAAGCCGCTGCGCGAGTTCGGCTCGCTGCGGATTGCGAGCGTCTGCAATGCGGCGCGCATGGTCTCCGGCGACTACTTCGACTATCAGGCGCTGGACGAGTACCGCCTTGCCGTGGCGCTGGGCGACGTGGCGGGCAAGGGAATCTCTGCCGCGCTGCTGATGGCAACGTTGCAGTCGGCGATGCGCAGCCAGTTGCGGCAGTGCGTGGAGGCGACGGCGGCGGCGATGGCGGGCATGGGCGCGGGCTACGGGCCGCAACAGGTCTCCACGGCGCGGCTGGTGTCCAACCTGAATCAGCAGATCTACGCCTCGACAGCCCCGGAGAAGTACGCGACGTTCTTCTTCAGCATTTATGACGAGGCTGCCGGCGAGCTCACCTATACGAATGCCGGCCACCTGCCGCCGCTGCTGGTGCGCAACGGCGAGATCTTCCCGCTGGACACGAACGGCACGGTGGTAGGCTGCTTCGCCGCGGCGCGCTACGGCGAGAGCCGCCTGAAGCTGGAACCCGGCGACCTGCTGGTGTGCTACACCGACGGAGTGACCGAGCCGGAGAACGTCTACGGCGAGATGTTCGGCGAGCAGCGGCTGCACGCGCTGCTGCGCGAGCACGCGGGGCTGGACGTCGCGGAGCTGGGGCAGCGGATCGCCGAGGAAGTGATGCGGTGGACGGGCTCCGCGGAGTTGCAGGACGACCTGACGCTCCTGCTGATCCGCAAGGCGGGCTGAAGATGCCGCAGATCGCGAAGCGGGCCTGGACTCTGGCGGGCGCGGTGCTCGCGACCGCGACCCTGGGCACGCTGGGCTACGTCTTCATCGCCGGCTACCCGTGGCTGGACGCCATTTACATGGCGATCATGACGATGACGACGGTGGGCTACGGCGAGATCCGGCCGCTGGGGCAGGCGGGCCGGGTCTTCAACACGTTCTACATCGTGGTGAGCGTCAGCACGATGCTGATGGTGATCGGCGTGATGACGCAGGCGATCCTGGAGGCGCAGCTCCGCGACGTTTTCGGCAGGAGAAGGGTGAAGAAGATGCTCGAATCGATGAGCGGGCATTACATCGTGTGCGGCTTCGGGCGCGTCGGGCGCGGCGCGGCGGCCGAGCTGCGGAAGGCGGGCGCGACAGTGGTGGTGCTGGACAGGGACGAGAAGCGCGTGGAGCGGGCGCAGCGCGCCGGCTGCCTGGCGCTGGCCGGCGACGCGACGTCGGACGAGAGCCTGGCCGAGGCGGGCATTGCGCGCGCGGCCGGGCTGGTGGCGGCCCTGAGCACCGACGCGGACAACCTGTTCGTGGTGATGTCGGCGCGCACGCTGAACCCTTCGCTGCGCATTGCGGCGCGCGCCGCCGAGGAAGAGACCGAACGCAAGATGGTGCGCGCGGGCGCCGACACGGTGCTGGCGCCGTACAAGACGGCGGGCGCGCAACTGGCGCTGTCGCTCATCAAGCCGCATGTGCGGCAGTTTCTGGATTTCGCCCTGGCCACGCCGGACTGGACGGTGCGCATCGAGCAGGTGGAGGTGGCCGCGGCCAGCGACCTGGTGGGAAAATCGCTGGCTGAGGCGCGGATCCGCGGCGAGATGCAGGTGGTCGTGCTCGCCATCCGCCGCGCGGGCGGCCGGATGGAGTTCAACCCGCCCGCCTCGGCCGTGATCGGCGCAGGCGACTGCCTGATCGTCATGGGCGAGGCCGAGCCGCTGCGGCGTTTCGAGATCCGCGCTGCCGGAGGCGCGCTGCGATGAAGGTTCTGACTGCGGAACAGATGCGCGAGATCGACCGCCGCACCATCGAGGCGGGCGTGCCGTCGCTGATCCTGATGGAGAACGCGGCGTGCCGGTTCGTGGAGTTCCTGGAGCGGCACTATGCGCCGCTGGAGAAACAGCGGATCGTGATCCTCTGCGGCAAGGGCAACAACGGCGGCGACGGGCTGGCCATCGCGCGGCAGATCCGGCTGCGATGCCGGCCGGCGGCGCTGGACGTGGTGCTGGCGTGGCCGCCGGAGGAGCTGCGCGGAGACGCGGAGGCCAACTACCGGATGCTCAACCTGCTGGGCGTGCCCGTGCACCGCGGCATCGAGCCGCGGATGCGCGCGGCGACGCTGGTGGTGGATGCGCTGCTCGGCACGGGCCTTGCGGGGCCGGCGCGGGGCGTGGCGCTCGATTTCATCCGCGAGATGAACCGCGGCTTTCCCGGCGCGCAGATCGTGAGCGTCGACATGCCGAGCGGCCTGTGCGAAGAAGGCGAGAGCGTGCTGCCCGCGCACACGGTAACGTTCACCGCGCCGAAAGTGGAACAGGTGCTGCCGCCGACGTGCGACCGCGTGGGGCAGCTTCACGTGGTGGAGATCGGCACGCCGCCGGAGATGCTGGAACGCGACGCGTCGCTGTGGCTTTCGCTGTCCGGGCCGGCGCGGTTCCGCCGCCTGTTCGAGCCGCGCCCGCGCGGCGCGCACAAAGGCGATTTCGGCCACGTACTGGTGGTGGGCGGGGCGGAAGGCAAGGGCGGCGCGGCGGCCATGGCGGGATGGGCGGCGCTGAAAGCGGGCGCCGGGCTGGTGACTGTAGCCTGCGCGGAAGCCGAGCGCCGCACGGTGACGTCGCTGGCGGCCGAGCTGATGACGCAGGGCTGGTTCGATGATCCCGGCGAGAAGGACATTGTGGCGCTGGGTCCGGGCCTGGGCCGCGATCCCGAGCTGGTCTCCTTCGCGCAGCGGATGTTCGCGCAGAGCGCGCTGCCGATGGTGGTGGACGCCGACGGGCTGAACGCGCTGGCCGGCACGGCCTTCCGGGGCCCCGGGCCGTGGCGCGTGCTGACGCCGCACCCGGGCGAGATGGCGCGGCTGGCCGGCTGCACGAGCGTCGACATTCAGGCCGACCGCCTGGGCATCGCCCGGCGGTTCGCCATGGAGCGCCACGTGGTGCTGGTGCTGAAAGGCCAGCGAACGCTGGTGGCGTTCCCCGACGGGCGCGTGTTCGTGAATCCTACCGGAACGCCGGCGATGGCGACGGCGGGATCCGGCGATATCCTGACGGGGATGATTGCGGGCCTGCTGGCGCAGTGGCCCGACCACCGCGAAGAGGCGCTGCTGGCCGCGGTGTGGCTGCACGGGCGCGCCGGCGAGCTGGCCGCCGCGGAACTGACCGAGAGCTGCGTCACGGCCACCGATCTGCTGCGCCATCTGCCCGCCGCCATCCGCGAAGCCGCCGCATGAAAACCCGCACGTTCCTCACCCGGACCGAAGAAGAGACGATCGCGCTGGCGGCGCAACTGGCGCGCGAGTGGCCCGTGCCCTGCTGCGTGGTGCTCAGCGGCAACCTGGGCGCGGGCAAGACGACGTTCGCCAAGGGCGTGGCCGAAGGGCTGGGTGCGGCTCCGCCGGACGAGATCTCGAGCCCGACTTTCGCTCTGATTCATGAACACGGCGGCGGGCGGCTGTACCACGTGGATCTGTACCGCCTGGACACGGAGGCCGAAGCGGCCTCGCTCGGGCTGGACGAGATCCTGGCGCAGCCGGCGGTGGTGCTGCTGGAGTGGGCGGAAAAGTTTCCCGCCCTGCTGCCCGAGGAGCGCATCGAGATCCGCATCGAACCGCAGGCGGACGAATCCCGTCTGATCCATGTGACGGAGCTGCCATGACGGAAGCGGTGCGGGAGCGCAGGGGGCTGCTGGCGCTGGCTCTGCTGGCGGCGGCCACCGCGGTGCTGGCGGCGATGCTGCTGGCGCCATTCGTCAAGCCGCTGCTGTTTGCGGCCGTGCTGGCGGTGGCCTTCGAGCCGCTCTATGAGAGGCTGTTGCGGCTGCTGCGCTCGACGGCGCTGGCGGCGCTGGCGGCGACGCTGGTGATCGTGCTGCTGGTGCTCGCCCCGCTGGGGATGATCGCGGTGACGGTGATCCAGGAGGCGGGCGTTGTCTACCAGGCAGCGGCGCATTACACCGCGCAGCAGGGCGGGTGGGCGGCATGGCTGGCGAAGACGGTGGAGCAGCCGGTGCAGTGGATGGCGCAGAAGACGGGGCTGCCCGCGCCGGACGTGAAGGCGGCGTTGCTCGATCAGGCGCAGGCGCTGGTGAAGCTGCTTGGCGGGTGGGGCGCATCGCTGCTGTCCAACATCACGCTGAGCCTCGCCAACGCGCTGCTGGCGCTGTTCATCCTGTTCTTCCTGTTTCTGGAAGGGCCGAAGATCCGCGACGGGCTGTACGAGTGGTCTCCGCTGCCGCGGGAGAAGACCGCAGTGCTGCTCGGCTCGATCCGCGACTCGATCATCGCCAATTTCCACGGCATTGCGGCGGTGGCGCTGGTCCAGGGGGCGCTGACCTCGCTCGGGTTCCTGTTCACGGGGCTGGGCGCGCCGGTCTTCTGGGGCGTGGCGGCGGCCATCTGCTCGCTGATTCCGGTGGTGGGCACGGCGATCATCTGGCTGCCCGGGGCGCTGTTCCTGCTGCTTCAGGGCGCGTGGGGCAAGGCGCTGTTCCTTGCGCTGTGGGGCGCGGTGGTGGTGGGGATGTCGGACAACGTCGTCCGCCCGTGGGTGCTGAGCGGGCGCACGGGGATGAACGGCCTGCTTGTGTTCTTCGCGCTGATGGGCGGCATGCAGGTTTTCGGCGCCATCGGGATCTTCGCCGGGCCGGTGATCTTTTCCACGGCAGCGGCGGTGTTCCGCATGCTGCGCGAGGAATACGCGCCGCAGGCGGAGGTCACTTCTTCGGCGGAGCCTGCGGCTGGCCCAGGCGGCCCGGCTTCTCCCCCGGCTTGAGCAGCGTCGGCTTTTTCTTTCCCGGCGCGACGCCCTGTTTTTCGGACTCGATCCGTTCCCGCTCCTTCTCGAGTTCCTGCCTGCGCTCGGGCGACATGAGCTGCTCGCGCTCCTCGCGCAGCGCCTTCTCCTTCTCCTGCACCGAGAGCGTGCGCTCCCGGAGGTCCTGCTCGTTCATCTCGATGCTGTCCCGGAGCGTTTCAAGCGCCTGCTCGAGCGCAAACTGATAACGGGCGCGGTCGGGCTCTTCGCGCGCGGCGATGGCTTCCAGCTTCGCCAGCAGCTCCTTCTGCTCCTGCACCACGCCATCGAGCTTCTCGATGGGCTTCTGGCGGCGGATGGCGTCGTCGATGTTGAGGTCGATGGCCTCGATGATCTGCGTCACCTGCTCGAGCGTGTCGTGGATGAGGCCGCTGCGGCCGGTCTGGCGCTTCGCGAAGAGCTGTTCCAGCATATCCACGCGCTGGCGGGCGAAGCGGAGATAGAGCTGGAGCCGCGGGCCGGGCTCCTGCACCAGCCGGAGCTGCTCGACTTCGTCGGGCGTGAGGAAATCGCGCTGCGCCGCCGCGGGCAGGCAGGCGAGAGTGAGCAGGACGAGAAAGCGCATCGCCGCCTCCTTCACTTCGACATCACTCCGTGCAGGAACTTCTCGTGGATTCCGGCGAGCTGTTCGCGGGCCTTCTCGACGAAGACGCGCTCCTCGAAGCCGACGGCCACGCCCAGCTCCTTCAGCCCGCGCTCGAGCGCGCGCGTGCGCAGCTCGCCGCGCTTGTACTGCCGGGACAGCCGCGACGGCCGTTTGCCGGTGGACTCGAGCGATTCGAGCGCCAGCCGCGCCGCGTCGACAATTTCATTCACCTTGCCTTCGAACTCGCCCACCGGGCCCTGCTCGCGCACCAGCTTCCAGGCGTCGGCCAGCCGCATCTCGGCCAGCCGGATGGCCTTCTCGAAACGGCGCAGCGGATCGCCCTCGCGGCGGACGTCGTCCATGGTGAGCGGAGGAGGCGGCGCCGCGAGCACCGTGGAAGCAAACAGGATGGCAGCCCAGCCCTTCATCGTCCCGCCGCCTTTTCCAGAATTCTGACGCGCTGCCGCGCCTTGAACTCTTCCTCCGGATGCGCGCCGTTGCTTGCGGCCAGGAATTTCCGGTAGCTTTCCAGCGCTGCCTTCGGCTGGTTCATGGCGTCGAGCATCGTAGCACGGAAATAGTCATAGGCGGGCGTGTCGCCGTTGATCTGGCGCGCCCGTTCAAGAGCCTGGAGAGCCGCGTCATAGCGCCTGAGCAGCATGAGCATGGCGGTGAATTCGTTCCAGGCTTCGCCGGAACCGGGCCGCAGGCGCGTGGCGGCCTCGAACTGCCCGGCCGCTTCGGAGTATTTCTTCTGGTCCCGGAGAATCCGCCCGTAAAAGAGGCGCACGTCAGCGTTGGCAGGTTCGGCCGACGCCAGCGCCGCGGCGGCGGCCGCGGCCTGTTCCGGCTGCCGGTTGCGCAGATACGCCGTGGCCAGCGCAAAGAGAACAGCGGGGGTCGGGCTTTTCTGGCGCGCAGCTTCCAGGTGGCGGATGGCCGCCTCATGATTTCCCGCTTCGAGCTCCAGCGCGCCGAGCCGCTCGAGCGCGGCCGGGTCCTCCGGGAAGCGCGCGTAAATTTCCGCAGCGCGGGCGCGCTCTCCGGCGCGCTCGCAGGCGTGGGCCAGCGCGAAGGCGAGATCCCTGTCCTCCGGGTCGTTCTGCGCGGCCTTCGCAAACGCCTGGACGGCTTCGCGCCACTGCCCGGTGTCTGCCAGCGCGCGGCCCAGCAGAAACGCGGCTTTGGCGTCATCGGGCTGCTGCTCAAGGCACTGCTCGAGCAGCGGGCGCGCCTCGGCGGGCCTGCCGGCTTTGACGAGAAGATGCGCGAGGTTCAGCTTCGCGGCGCGCAGTCCGGGATCGAGCTCCAGCACGCGGCGGAAGGCGGCGATGGCGCGCTCGTCCTGTCCCGCCAGCGACAGGGCGTAGCCGAGGTGGAAATGGACCGGCGCAGAGGCGGGTTCCTTGCGGGCCGCCTCCTCCAGCAGCGGAATGGCTTCGGCGGCGCGGCCCTCCTCGATCAGGCGCAAGGCCTCGGCCGGGGGCGCCGCCGGCGCCTGCGCCCAGAGCCATGCCACGAGCAGGAGGACGCCGCTCACGCTTCCATTGTACCGGCGGGGTGCGCACGGAACGGTGTTTCCGGGCGCTTTCTTCTAGTTGGGGCCGCACGGCGGGCCGGGGCCTCCACCGCCTCCCGGGCCGGGGCGCTATGCGCCCCGGCCCGGGAGGCGGCCTCTTTGACGGCCATGCAGGCGGCGCGGCGGACCGCGCCGTTACACTGGAAGTGATGCTGAGCGAACTGGAGTTTTCCAAGCTCGCGGAGGACGCGATCGAATCGCTGTACCGCAAGCTCGCCGCGCTGAGCGACGAGCACGAATTCGACGTCGACATGAATGCCGGCGCGCTGACCATCGAGTTCGAGGACCCGCGCGAGCGGTTCGTCGTCAGCCCGAACGCGCCAGTGCGGCAGATCTGGGTGTCGGCGCACGTGAAGAGCTACAAGCTGGACTGGAACGGGTCTGCGTTCGTGCTGGACGACGGGCGGACGCTCGAGCAGCTCATCGCCGACTCGATCCGCGTGCGAATCCCCGAGTTCTCGCTGTAAGTGCCCGGCGTCTACATCTCCTGGCCGTTCTGCCCGCAGAAATGCACCTACTGCAATTTCGCCTCGGGCGTGTTTCCGGCGGAATTGCAGGCGCGCTATCTGGAGCGGCTGATCGAGGAGCTCCGCGGTCACGAGTGGCAGTGGACGCCTGAAACGGTCTATCTGGGCGGGGGCACGCCCGGCTCGATGCCGGAGGAGGCGCTGGAGCGCGTGCTGTCTCTCGTGCCCGGCCGGCCATGGAAAGAAGCGACGCTCGAGGCCGCACCGGGCGCGATCACGGCCGCTGAGGCGAAGGCCTGGATGCGCTGCGGCATCGGGCGCGTGAGCCTGGGAGTGCAGAGCTTCGCGGAAGAAGAGCTGCGGCGCACCGGGCGGCGCCACACGGCCGAAGGCGTGGAGCGCGACGTGCGGGCGCTGCGCGAGGCGGGCATCGGCAACATCAACATCGACCTGATTGCGGGCCTCCCCGCGCAGACGGAAGCGGGCTGGCGGAAGTCGCTTGAGTGGCTGAGGCGGCTCGAGCCGCCCCACGTCTCGGTCTACATGCTGGAGATCGACGAAGACTCGAGGCTGGGCCGCGAGATCCTTTCCGGCGGCGGACGCTTTGGAGCGGCCGCGGTGCCGCCGGAGGACCGCATTGCGGATTTCTACGAAATGGCCGTGGATTTTCTGGAAAATCACGGCTGGCGGCGCTACGAAATTTCCAATTTCGCGCGGCCCGGCTTCGAGTCGCGGCACAACCTGAAATACTGGCGGCTGGAGCCTTACGCGGGCTTCGGCGCCGACGCGCACTCCTTTGACGGCGTGTGGCGGGCGGCGAACACGGACGACGTGCGGGCCTACGCGGAACGCGGGCCGATGCCGGAGCGGACGCAGGCCGACCTTGCCGGAGAGCGCTACCTGACAGGGCTGCGGCTGATGGAGGGCGTGGAGTTCCGCGAGGAGGACGAGGCCCGTTTCGGCGCGGCCGTGCGGCGGTTCCTCGATCTCGGGCTGCTGGAGCGGCATGGCCCGCGGATCCGCCTGACGCGGCGCGGCGTGATGTTGTCCAATGAAGTCTTCGAGGCGTTCCTGTGATGATCGACCTGCGTTCGGATACGGTGACGAAGCCGACGCCGGAGATGCGGCGGGCGATGGCGGAAGCGGAAGTCGGCGACGACGTCTATGGCGAAGATCCCACGGTCAACCGCCTGGAAGAGCGCGCGGCGGAGATCACCGGCAAAGAGGCGGCGCTGTTCGTGCCCTCGGGCACGATGGGCAACACCATCGCGATCAAGTGCCTGACGCGGCACGGGCAGGAGGTGATCTGCGATTCGCGCGGCCACCTGCTGAATTACGAGCTGTCGATGACGGCCTGGTTTGCCGGATGCCTGATCCGTCCGGTGGATACGCCCGACGGCATCCTCACGTGGGAACGGATCGCGCCGGCCATCCGGCCGCTGGGCCCGCATGCGGCGGATACGGGCTGCATCGAGCTGGAGAACACGCACAACATGGCAGGGGGCACGGTGTACCCGCCGGAGGTGCTGCGGGACGTGTGCGCGCGGGCGCACGCGCTGGGGCTGCGCGTCCACCTGGACGGGGCGCGGATCTTCAATGCCGCCACGGCGTGCGGCACGAGCGTGCGCGAACTGTGCGAGCCTGCCGATACGGTGATGTTCTGCCTGTCGAAGGCGCTGGGCGCGCCGGTCGGCTCGATGCTTGCGGGTCCGCGCGATCTCATCGCGCAGGGGAGGCTGTACCGCAAGCGGCTGGGCGGCGGGATGCGGCAGGCGGGCGTGCTGGCCGCCGCCGGGCTGGTCGCGCTGGAACAGACGCCGCCGAAGCTGGCCGAAGACCATGCCAACGCGCGGCTGCTGGCCGAGGGGCTGGCCAACCTGCGCGGCGTGCGCGTGGATCCGGCCGTGCCGCCGACCAACATCGTGATCTTCGACATCTCCGGCACGGGGCTCCCCGCCGCGGAGCTGAGCTCGCGGCTGAAGGCGCGGGGCGTGCTGATCAATCCGATCGGCCCGTCCGTGCTGCGCGCGGTGACGCACTATGACGTCCGCCGCGCGGACTGCGTGCGGGCGCTCGAGGCCGTTGCCGCCGCGCTGGCCGGCCATTGAGCCGCGCCTGCGGTGCTACGATACGAAGACCGGAGCCAGCCATGACCCGCGAATCCCCGCACCGCATCGAGAGCCGGAAGGAAGGCGGCGCGACGGTGATCTCCTGCGAAGGGCGCATCACGCTGGGGCTGGCCACCAACACGCTGCGCAACTTGCTGCGGGAAGCGCTGGAAGGCGGCGCGAAGACGGTGGTGGTGGATTTCAGCGGCGCCTCGCAGCTCGATTCCACCGGCATTGGCGAGCTGGTAGGCGCGCTGTCGCTCGCCAACGAGCGCGGCGCGTCGCTGCGGCTGGCCGCCATGCCGCCGAAGATCCGCGAGCTGCTGCGGATCACGCGCCTCGATACGGTGTTCGACGTGCGGGAGAGCCTGGAAGAGGCGTTGAAGAGCTCCGGCTGAGGGCCGCCTGCTCAGCCTCCCGCCGCAGCGCGTTGAGCATGCCCTGAAAGACGAAGGCGTGGAACGGCGTGACGGCGAACCAGTAGAGCAGCCCGAGAAGGCCGCGCGGGTGGAACCTCGCTTCCTGAACGAGGCGGCAGGAGTCCGGCGAAAGCGCCTGAATGCGGAATTCCAGCAGCGCCTCGCCGGGCAGTTTCATTTCCGCCCGCAGCCGCAGGAGGCGGGGCGGCTCGAGGCCTGTGACGCGCCAGAAGTCGAGCGCCTCGCCCAGCCCGATGTCATCGGGATTCCTGCGGCCGCGCCGCAGGCCGGGGCCGCCGGCGAGGCGGTCGAGGAAGCCGCGCACCTGCCAGAGCCAATTGGCGTACCAGCCGTTGCGCCCGCCCTGGCGGCAGACGGTGCGGAACACTTCCTGCGCCGGCGCGCGCACGATGGCGCTGCGCGAGTCGACGAAGACTTTCCCGCCGGCCCAATCCGGATCACCGGGCAGGGGGCCGGCCATGCTCCAGGTGGTCTCGGTTTCGCCGCTGTCCGACTTCTGAAGCGCGGCGCGGATCGCTTCGCGGACCGTCAGCAGCGGCTGCGGGATGAGCTGGCGGATGCGCGTCTCGCGGCAGACGACGGGGTTGCGGAGCCCCTCGGCCAGCGGGCGGGCAATGGAATGGTGCAGCGGAGTCACCAGGTGGATCCAGTACGAGCTGAGCCGGGGCGTGAGGACAGGCACCGGAAGAATGAGCCGCCGGCCCACGCCAAGCTCCTCCCCCATCAGATCCATGATCTGGCGGTAGGTGAGCACCTCTGGCCCGCCGATGTCATAGGTCTGGCCGGCCGTGTCGCTGTTGTCGAGCGCCGCGGCGAGATAGTGGATGACGTTGCGCACGGCGATGGGCTGGCAGGGCGTGTGCACCCAGCGGGGCGTGATCATGAGCGGCAGGCGCTCCACAAGGTAGCGGAGGATTTCGAACGACGCCGAGCCGCTGCCGATGATCATGGCGGCGCGGAACACGGTGACAGGCACGCCCGCAGACTGAAGCGCCGCCTCGACTTCGCGGCGGGAAGAGAGGTGCTCGCTCAGCCCGGGACCGGTTTCGCCCAGGCCGCCGAGATAGAGAATGCGGGCGACGCCCGCCTGCCTGGCCGCAGCCGCGAACGTGCGGGCGAGGCTGCGGTCCTGCGCCGCGTAATCCCGGCCCGCGCTGATCATCGAGTGGACGAGATAGCAGGCGGCGCGGCAGCCTTGCAGGGCGCGGCGCACGGCATCTTCATTGCCGAGGTCCGCCGCGACGATTTCGACCTGCGGATGATTCGACCACGGGCGGTCGCGGAGCTTCATCGGCGAGCGCACGAGGCAGCGGACGCGGAAGCCGGCCTCGAGGAGGCGCGGCACAAGGCGGCCGCCGATATAGCCGGTGGCGCCGGTGACAGCGATGGTTTGCACTCTGCTTTCTTGGATGCCGCCGGACGGGAGCGCAATGCAGGCATCTTCGAAGACGCCGCCGCTGCGATACACTGTGGCGCGTATGCGGTCTGCACCCTGCCTCGCCACCGTGTTTTGCCTGAGCCTTGCCTGGGCGCAGGACGCGCCCAAGCCGGCCCCTGCCAAGCCTGACGCGAACGACCCCTGGCAGGCTTCCACGTTCCAGTCCTTCCGGCTGCGTTCGATCGGCCCGGCGCTGCTGTCCGGACGCGTAAACATCCTGGCCGTTCATCCGAACCACGCGGCCACATGGTATGCGGGCGTCGCCTCCGGCGGCGTGTGGAAGACGACGAACGCAGGCACCACGTGGACGCCAATCTTCCAGAACGAAGGCAGCTACTCGATTGGCGACGTGGCGCTGGATCCGCGCGATCCCAACGTCATCTGGGTGGGCACCGGCGAGCACAACGCGCAGCGCAGCGTGGGCTACGGCGACGGCGTGTACCGCTCGGCCGACGGCGGGCGCACCTGGAAGAACATGGGCCTGCGGAACTCCGGCAACATCGGGCGCATCGTCATCGATCCGCGCGACTCGAACGTCGTCTACGTGGCGGCGCAGGGCCCGCTGTGGTCCTCCGGCGGCGACCGCGGCCTCTACAAGACCACCGATGGCGGGCAGACGTGGACGCAGATCCTGAAGATCAGCGACGACACGGGCGTGACCGACGTGGCGCTGGATCCTTTCCATCCGGACGTCGTGCTGGCAGCGGCGCACCAACGGCGCCGGCACGTGTGGACGCTGATCCACGGCGGGCCGGAGTCGGCGCTGTACAAGTCCAACGACGGCGGCAGGACGTGGCGCAAGATCACGACGGGGCTGCCCCCGGGCGAGCTGGGACGCATCGGGCTGGAGTTTTCGCGGGCGCAGCGCGGGCTGGTCTACGCCGTGGTGGAAGCGGGGCGCGAAGGCACGGGCACATACCGGTCGCTGGATTCCGGAGAAAGCTGGGAGCGCCGGTCGAACCTGGCGGGGCAGCCGATGTACTACGGGCGCGTCTTCGCCGACCCGCAGATCGCCGGGCGGCTGTACATGATGGACGTGATCGTGCGCGTCTCCGACGACGGCGGCGCCACCTGGCGTGCGGTGGGCGAACGCGCCAAGCACGTCGACACGCACGCGTGGTGGATCGACCCGAAAGACTCCAGCCACATCCTCGCCGGCTGCGACGGCGGCATCTACGAAACCTGGGACGGCGGGCGGCTGTGGCGCCACATCACGAACCTGCCGGTGATGCAGTTCTACAACGTGGCAGTGGACAACAGCGCGCCGGTGTACAACGTCTGCGGCGGCACGCAGGACAACAACACGGTGTGCGGGCCGTCGGCGACGCGGGGCGTGGACGGCGCCACCAACAACGACTGGTTCGTGGTCACCGGCGGCGACGGCTTCGTGGTGCGCATCGATCCCACGGATCCGAACATCGTTTACGCCGAGTCGCAGTACGGCGGGCTGGTGCGGCTGGACAGGCGCACCGGCGAGCGTGTGCCCATCCGCCCGGTGGAGGGCAAGGGCGAGCCGCCGCTGCGCTTCAACTGGGAGTCGCCCTACATCATCAGCCCGCACAATCCGAAGCGGCTGTATTTCGGCGCCAACCGGCTGTTCCGCTCCGACGACCGGGGCAATTCCTGGACGCCGGTGAGCGGAGACCTCACGCGGCAGGTGGACCGCAACAGGCTGCCGGTGATGGGCCGCATCTGGCCGCCGGAGGCGATTGCGAAGCATCAGTCGACTTCCACGTTCGGCAACCTCACCGCGGTGAGCGAGTCGCCGCGCAAGGAAGGGCTGATTTACACGGGCAGCGACGATGGCCTGATCCACGTCACCGAAGACGGCGGCAAGACGTGGCGCAGGATCGAGAAGATCGCCGGGCTGCCGGATCTTTCGCACATCGGGCCGATTGGCGTCTACGTGCAGCGGCTGGTGGCGTCGCGGCATGACGTCAACACCGTGTATGCGCTGTTTGACAACCACAAGAACGGCGATTTCCGCCCCTACGTGATGAAGTCCACGGACAGGGGCGCGACGTGGACCTCGATTTCCGGCAACCTTCCGGAGAACGGCCCGGCGCTTTCGCTGGCCGAGGATCCCGTGAATCCGAACCTGCTGTTCGTGGGCACGGAGTTCGGGCTGTTCTTCACCGTGGACGGCGGGAAGAAATGGATCCGGCTGCGCAACAACCTGCCGACGATTCCGGTGCGCGACCTGGCGGTACAGGAGCGTGAAGGCGACCTGGTGCTGGCCACGTTCGGGCGCGGCTTTTACATCCTGGACGACTACACGCCGCTGCGGCACGTATCCAACGAGGTCTTCGAGAAGCCGGCGCACGTGTTCCCGGTGAAGAAGGCGGCGCTGTTCGTGCAGGACACGGGCAAGAGCCGCGGCTCGCAGGGCGAGCAGCTCTACATGGCCGAGAATCCGCCGTATGGCGCGACGATCACCTACTGGCTGAAGGAGACGCTGAAGACGAAGCGGCAGCAGCGGCAGGAGCGCGCCAAGCAGGACCCGTCGCTGTATCCATCGCAGGCGGAGCTGACAGCGGAAGACGATGAAGAGCCGCCGCAGATCCTGCTGACGATCACCGACGCCCGGGGCCGCGTGGTGCGGCATCTGACCGGGCCGGTGACGCGCGGCATCCACCGCGTCACCTGGAACCTGCGCGGGCCGGCGATCAGCGCGGCGCAGCAGGGGCAGCAGGGCGCCGAAGAGGAAGCGATGGGCCAGCGGCAGCCGCAGGGCGGCGCGCTGGTGGCGCCGGGCGTCTACAAGGTGACGCTGGCGAAGAAGGTGGCGGGCGTGGTGACGCCGCTGGGGGCCGAGGCCACGATCACGGTGGAGGCCGATCCGGCGCTGACGCTGAGCGAGGCCGACCGGAAGGCGCGCGATGAATTCATCGAGCGGGCGCTGCGGCTTCAGCGGCAGGTGCTGGGCGCGCTGGACGAGGCCAACCGCGCCAAGGCGCGCCTGACGGCCATCCGGCGGGCGCTGCTGGACGGGCCGGCGCAGCCGCAGATGATGGAGACGGCGCTGAAGCTGGATGCGCGCGTGACGGCCATCCTGCGCAGGATCCGCGGCGACGAGACGCTGCGCGGGCTGGAGTCCGGCGCGCCGTCCACCATCCAGAGCCGGGCCAACAATGCGGTGACGGTGACGCGCGGCATGGCCGGGCCGCCGACGGGCACGATGCAGATGAACCTGCGGATCGCGAACGAGGAGCTGGCCGAAGAGTCGGCGAAGCTGAAGTCGCTGCTCGAAGAGCTGAAGAAGTTCGAGCAGGCGCTCGACGCCGCGGGCGTGCCCTACACGCAGGGGCGCTACTGGTAGCGCCCCTCGCGCCCCTTGCCGCGCGCTCCCGCCGGGCGGGATGATAGAGGTGCGTTCGGAATTTCATTGATTCGGACCGGAAGCACTCAAATGAAACCTGGCAGCGGCAAATCCCTCAAGAAAGCGCACAACATTTTCGGCGAAAAGGAGCATCCGCTCGATCCGTTTTTCAAGCCGAAGAACGTCGCCGTCATCGGCGCGACGGAAACGCCCGGCTCGGTGGGCCGCACGACGCTGTGGAACCTGATCAGCTCGCCGTTTGGCGGAGCGGTCTTTCCGGTGAACCCGAACCGGGCGAGCGTGCTGGGGATCAAGGCGTACCGGAACGTGAAGGAGATCCCCGCCGAAGTGGATCTCGCCGTGGTGGTGACGCCGGCGCGGCTGATCCCGGGCATCATCCGGGAATGCGGCGAGGCGGGCATCAAGGCGGCCGTCGTGATTTCGGCCGGCTTCAAGGAGACAGGGCCGGAAGGCGCGGAGCTGGAGCGGCAACTGGTGGAGAATGCCCGCGCCGCCGGGATGCGGATCATCGGCCCGAACTGCCTGGGCATCATGATTCCGCCGACCGGCGTGAATGCGACATTCGCCGCGGCGATGGCGCGCACCGGCAACATTGCGTTCCTCAGCCAGAGCGGCGCGCTGTGCACGGCGGTGCTGGACTGGAGCCTGAAAGAGAACGTCGGCTTCAGCGCGTTCATGTCGATTGGCGCCATGGCCGACGTCGGCTGGGGCGACCTGATCTACTACCTGGGCGACGACCCGAAGACGCGGGCGATCCTGCTCTACATGGAGACGGTGGGTGACGCCCGCAGCTTCCTGTCGGCGGCGCGCGAGGTGGCCTACACGAAACCGATCATCGTGATCAAGGCGGGCCGCACGGCGGCTGGCTCGGCGGCGGCGGCCTCCCATACTGGCGCGATGACCGGCTCCGATGACGTGCTGGATTCAGCCTTCCTGCGCAGCGGCGTGCTGCGGGTGAGCACCATCGCCGAGCTGTTCTACATGGCCGAGGTATTGTCCCGGCAGCCGCGGCCGAAGGGGCCGCGGCTGACGATTCTGACCAACGCCGGCGGGCCGGGCGTGCTGGCGGCCGACGCGCTGCTGCTCGGCGGCGGCGAACTGGCCGAGCTGTCGCAGAAGACCATTGAAGAGCTGAATCAGTTCCTGCCGCCGACCTGGAGCCACCGCAACCCGGTGGACATCATCGGCGACGCCGGCCCGGACCGCTATGCCAAGGCGCTGGAAGTGGTGGCCAAGGACGAAAACACCGACGGCATGCTCGTCATCCTGACGCCGCAGGCGATGACCGATGCCACGCAGACGGCGCAGCTTCTGAAGCCTCTGGCCCGGCTTGGCGACCGCCCGGTGCTGGCTTCCTGGATGGGCGGCGTGGAAGTGGCCGCGGGCGAGCAGATCCTGAATCAGGCAGGCATTCCGACCTTTCCCTACCCGGACACCGCCGCGCACATGTTCAATTACATGTGGCGCTATTCGTACAACCTGAAGGCGCTGTACGAGACGCCAACCTATGCGGGCGACGAGGAGGGCGGCTCCGCGATGAAGGCCCGCGAGGTGCTGGACCGCGTGCGCGCCGAGGGCCGCACCATCCTCACCGAGCATGAATCGAAACAGGTGCTGGCCGCCTATGGCATCCCGGTGCTGCCGTCGATCATCGCCGCCACCGAGGACGACGCCGTGCGCGCGGCGGCGGAGATCGGCTATCCGGTGGTGCTGAAGCTGCACTCGCTGACCATCACGCACAAGACGGACGTCGGCGGCGTGCAGCTCAACCTGGGCGATGAAGAGGCGGTGCGGCGCGCCTTCCGCGCCATTCAGGCGAGCGTGACGGAAAAGGCCGGCCCCGGGCACTTCCAGGGCGTGAATGTGCAGCCGTTTGCGAAGCTGGACGGCTATGAGGTGATCCTCGGCTCGTCGATCGATCCGCAGTTCGGCCCGGTGATCCTGTTTGGCATGGGCGGGCAGCTTGTGGAGGTGTTCCGCGACCGCGCGCTGGCGCTTCCGCCTCTGAACACGACGCTGGCGCGGAGGACGATGGAGCGCACGAAGATCTTTACGGCGCTGAAAGGCGTGCGCGGGCGCAAGCCGGTGGACATTGCCGCGCTGGAGCAGTTGATGGTGCGGTTCTCGCGGCTCGTGGTGGAGCAGCCCTGGATCCGCGAGATCGACATCAACCCGCTGCTGGCATCGCCGGAGCGGCTGCTGGCGCTGGATGCGCGCATCGTGCTCCATGATCCCTCGATGCGCGAGCAGGACCTGCCGCGGCCGGCCATCCGGCCCTACCCGGCCGAATACGCCGGGGAGTGGACGATGCGGAACGGCGAGAAGGTGCTGATCCGGCCGATCCGTCCGGAGGACGAGCCGGCGATGGTGCGCTTCCACGAGTCGCTCTCCGAGCGCACGGTCTATCACCGCTACCTTCAGGTGCTGAACCTGAGCCAGCGCGTGGCGCATGAACGGCTGATCCGCATCTGCTTCATCGACTACGCCCGCCAGATGGCGCTGGTGGCCGAGCGCACCGACCCGCAGACCGGCCAGAAGCAGATCATCGCCGTGGGCCGGTTGCAGGGGCTGGCGCAGCCGGAGGCCGAATTCTCGATTGTCGTCACCGACGAATTCCAGAACATGGGACTCGGTTCGGAGCTGCTGCGAAGGCTGATCGACATTGGCCGCCGGGAAGGCGTGAAGGCGATTGTCGCCGACATTCTGGCCGAGAACACGGCGATGCAGAGAGTGGCCGAGCGGCTGGGATTCCGCATTCAGCGCGAAGTGGACGAGCCGGTGGTTTCCGCGCGGCTGGAGCTGAACTGATCCGGCGCGCACGGCCTTCCGCGCGGCGCCCTGCCGATCCGCGGCAGGGCGCCCGCAGGGAGTGAGGCATCCATTCGCCCGCAGGCAGGCAGGCGCGTGGCCGCGCGCCTCAGCCGCGGCTCTGGCGGCGCTGCTCGCGAAGCAGCGTGATGACGCTGGAGACCAGCTCCTTGGCCTGCTGGATGTTCTGCGAGATGATCTGCACGTCCATGGCGGGCTTGCCCGGCTGACGTGCGCTCTGGCAGTAAACGCCGTGCTGGCCGACGAGGATCAGCGCGTCCGTGAGGATATCGAGGGCGACGGCGAGGCGGCCCGCTTCCGGGCCCATCTGAAACTCGTGCCGTTCGAGCTCATCGCGGTAATCGGTGAAGGCGGATGGAGGATTCATGCGCGGATATGATGGGAACTGCCATGCCGTGGATCGCCGGCCTTGTTCTTTTGATGCTGGCGGCGCCGGATGCGACGCAGGAAGTGGCGCGCAGCCGGCGCCTGCAAGGCAACGTGGTTCTCAACACGGATCCCGAGTCCGGCCTCTGGTTCGGCGCGCCGGCGGTGATCGCCGAAAACAGCGCGCGCGGCACGCCAACGCCCGGGCACCGCACCGAAATCCGCTCCCGCTGGACGGACACGCACCTCTACTTTCTGTTCATCTGTCCCTATGAAGAGCTTCACGTGAATCCGCAGCCGGTGACGGACCGCGAGACGAACCGGCTGTGGGAGCGCGACGTGGCCGAGATTTTCATCGGCGCCGATTTCGAAAAGATCTGGCAATACCGCGAGTATCAGGTCTCGCCGCTGGGCGAGTGGGTGGATCTCGACATCGACCGCAAGGAACCGAAGCCGGAAGGCGGATGGCTGTGGAACTCGGGCTTTGAAGTGGCAGCCCGGATCGACAGCGCGCGCAAAGTCTGGTACGGGGCGTTCAAGATTCCGATCCGTTCGATTACAGAAAAGCGCGTGGGGCCGGGGTTCGAATTCCGGGTGAACTATTACCGCCTGCAAGGTCCGCCGCCGCGCAAGAGCATCGCCTGGAGGCCGACGGGGCCGACCGGCAATCATCACATTCCGGAAGCGTTCGGCATTCTCCGGCTGGAGGAATAGCCGTGGTGCGGGGCGCAAGGAGCCTGCGGATCTCGCCCGCCGGGCTGCGGGGCATCGTCGGCCACGGGCTCACGGCCACCCATGTGCTCGACTTTGCGGCCGCGTTTGGCACGTTTCTCGAGCCGGGCGGCCCGGTGGTGCTCGGGCGCGATCCGCGCGTCTCCAGCCTGATGATCCGCGAGGGCGTAGCGGGCGCGCTGCTGGCCACGGGGCACGATGTCGTCGACCTGGGCATCGTGTCGACGCCGGTGATCCAGCATGCCATGCGGCGGATGGACGCGGCGGGCGGCGTCTCGATCGGCGCAAGCCACAATCCGGCGGAGTGGAACGCGCTGAAGTTTCTCGCGCGCGGCGGCCGGTATCTTTCCAGCGCCGAAAGCGAGGAGCTGCTCGACATCTACCATCTGCGCAAGTTCCGCTTCCGGAGCTGGGACGCGCTCGGGCGGCGGCGCGAGGACGAAACGGCCATTGACGCCTACCTGGACGCGCTGGCGGCGGAGTTCGACCTCGGCGCGCTGCGGCGGTTCCGCGTGCTGATCGACTGCACCAACGGCACCTCGGGGCTGATCCTGCGGCGCATGATCGAGCGCTTCGGCATGAACTTCATCCTCATCAACGAGGCGCTCGAGGGGCGCACCTTCGTCCATGAGCCTTCGACGACGAAGAAGATGGCCGAGCTGCAACTGGCGCCGCTGGTGCGCACGGTGGGCGCCGATGCGGGCTTCCTGTTCGACATCGACAGCGACCGCGTCGCCTTCGCCGACGAGCAGGGGGAGGCGGCGAGCGAGGAGATGGTGATCGTCGTGATCGCCGACGAGCTGCTGGAGCGGGGGCCCGGACGGATCGTGCTGACAAACCTCTCCACCACGGCGTTGCTGGACGAGGTGGCCGCGGCGCATGGCGGCACGGTGATGCGGCTGCCGGTGGGGCGGCAGGCCGTGGTGGACGCGATGACGGCCATTCCGGCGGATCGGATCGCCGTGGCGGGGGAGGGCACCGGCGCGGTGATGCTGCCGCAGTTTCCGTATGTCTACGACGGCATCGCGTCGATGCTGACGATCCTCGCGCGCATGGCGCGGCGCGGCGAGCCGCTGTCGGAGCTGCTGGCCGGGTATCCGTCGTACACGATCCTGAAGGGCAAGATTCCGGTGCGCACCCACTTCGTGCCGGAGCTGTTCGACGAACTCGAGCGGCGCTATCCGGAGGCGCGCATCGACCGGCGCGACGGCCTGCGGCTGGACTGGGACGGGCGGTGGGCGCATGTGCGCGTGTCGCAGACCGAACCGGTGGTGCGCGTCCTCTGCGAGCAGCGCGGGCCGGCGCCGCGGCGGCTGTTCGATGAAATCATGGATCTGGTGCGGAGCTACTCGTCATGAGCCGCGTGCATCCGCTCAAGATCAGCGTGGCCGGCATCCGCGGCGTGGTGGGCGACTACCTCACGCCGAACCTCGCCTGCGCCTTCGCGCAGGCCTTCGGCACCTACGTGGGACCGGGGCCGGTGGTGGTGGCGCGGGACACGCGCGCCTCCGGCGAGATGCTGGTGCACGCGGTGGCGTGCGGGCTGCTCGCTTCCGGCTGCGAGGTGATCAAGCTGGGCATCGTGCCGACGCCGACGGCGCAGATCTATGTAGCCGACATCCGCGCCGCCGGCGGCATCGCCGTCACCGCCTCGCACAACCCGCCCGAGTACAACGCGCTGAAGCTGTTCAACAGCGAAGGGCTGTTTTTCAACCGCTACGAGCGCGCCGAGCTGATCGACCTGTACCACCAGAGCGAGTTCCGGCAGGCGCTGAACGAAGACATGCGCCGCGTGGTGTTGGACGCGGAGACCGCGCCGGAACGCCACTTCGCGCGCATCCTGAAGCAGATCGACGTGGAGAAGATCCGGCGGCGGCGGTTCCGCGTGGCGCTGGATGCGGTCAACGGCGCGGGCTCGCGGATGAGCGTGCGCTTCCTGCGCGACATCCTCGGCTGCGAGCTGCATGCGATCCATGCCGACCCTTCACAGCCGTTCCCGCGGGAGCCCGAGCCGCTGCCGGAGTCGCTGGGCGAGCTGAGCGGGCTGGTGCTGCGCGCCCGCGCTGACGCCGGCTTCGCGCAGGATCCCGACGGCGACCGGCTGGCGGTGGCGGGCGAGACCGGGCGCGTGCTGGACAACGACGACGTGCTGGCGCTGGCCGTCGACTGCGTGCTGCGCAAGCAGAAGGGCCCGGTTGTCGTGAATCTGACGACGACTTCCGCGGTGGAGGACATCGCCGCGCGCCACGGCTGCCCGGTCTACCGCGCGCCGGTGGGCGAGGCGAACGTCGTGGAACGGATGCGCGCCGTGCGGGCAGTGATCGGCGGCGAGGGCGGCAACGGCGGCATCATCTTCCCGGCAGTGCACCTGTGCCGGGACTCCTATACCGGCATGGCGCTGATCCTCGAACGCATGGCGGAGACGGGCGAAACGCTCAACACGCTGGCGGCGGCGCTGCCGCGCTACTGGCGGCGCTCCGGCAAGTGCCCGTTCGAACACGGCAAGCTGGGCCTTTTGATGCAGGCGCTGGAGGCAGCGCTGCCGGGCGCCCGCATCGACCGCACCGACGGGCTGAAACTCATGCTGCCCGAAGGGTGGATCCACGTGCGCGCCTCCAACACGGAACCGCTGCTGCGCATCTCGGCCGAAGCGAAGAGCCGTGAAGAGGCCGACCGGCTCTATGCGCTGGCCGCCTCGCTGTGCTGACGCCGCCGCACAAGCAGCGCGACTCCTGCAAGGCAGAGCGCGGCGGCGATCCATTGCGTCCACGTGAGCGGAACCGCTTCCACAGGGAACGGCTGGCCGTGATGGCGGAAGAACTCAAGCAGGAATCGCGCGCCGGAATACAGCGACAGATACCAGGCAAGGATTTCGCCTTCGGCGTGCGGCCGCCGGATCCGGCCGTAGAGCCAGAGAGCCACCATCGCGGTGGCCGCAGCTTCGTAGAGCTGCGCCGGATGCAGAGGCACGCCGAGAGGGACGCCGGTGAGCTCGTGCGCTTCCGGGTTGGTAAACGTGACCGCCCACGGGCGCCGGCATTCGCTGCCCCAGCAGCAGCCGGCGGCGAAGCAGCCCAGACGCCCGATGGCGTGCCCAAGCGCGATGCCGGGCGCGAAAACGTCGGCCGTCTTCCACCACGGCAGGCGGCGGCTGCGGATGTAGAACCATCCGAAGGCGAAGGCGGCGAGGAAGCCGCCGTAATAAACGCCGGCGGAAAGCAGCGTGTCCAGGCTGAAAATGCGCCCTGGATTTTCCGAATAATACGGAAAATCCATGACGAACATCAGGAGCTTGGCTCCCGCGAGGCCGGCCAGCGCGCAGTAGATGGCGAGATTGGCGATCCTGTCAGCATCCAGCCCGGCGCGGCGCGCCAGCCGCAGCGTGAGGCCCATGCCCGCCAGAAAACCGGCGGCAACGAAGAGGCCGTAAGCGGGCAGGAAGAAGTCTCCGAACTGGAGCAGCTTGGGGAACATCGGGTGTCGGTGTCAGCTTTTCCGCGCCAGAATCAGGATCCGGCCTGGCATGGCGTTGCGGGAAACGATCCGCAGGCCGGCGGCGGCAAGCGCCTCCTCCCATTGTGCCGGAGAGGCGGGCTCAGGCGCGCCTGACTCGCCGAGCGCCTCTGCCGTCAGCGCCAGCAGGCGCAGGGCCTGGCTGGCGCCGCCGATGTCGGCCGCGAGACGCCCGCCCGGCTTCAGCCACGCCGCCAGATGGGCGGCAGCGGCGGGCAGCGGGCGCAGCCAGTCCAGCACGCCGCGGGCAAGGATGGCATCGAAAGGCTCTGCCGGCTGGTAGCTGAGGAGGTCGGCGCAGACGAAGACAGCCTGCGGCACCGCCGCCCGCGCCTGTTCGAGCAGCGCGGCTTCCGAGTCGACGCCGGTGACGAAGGCGCCGCGGGAGGCGATCCGCTGTGCAGCGAGTCCGATGCCGCATCCCGCATCGAGAATCCGCTCTCCGGGCTGCGGATCGAGCAGGTCGAGGAGGGCGTCGAGTTCGGCGGGCGGGACGGGCATCAGAGGCGGTACAGCATCAGATACACGATGACGCCGGTGACGCTCACATAGAGCCACAGCGGAAGAGTGATGCGCGCCAGCCGACGGTGCCTGTCGAAGCGCCCTTTCCAGGCGCGCCAGACGGTGACGAGCGCCATCGGCGCCACGCAGGCGGCGAGAACCGTGTGCGAGATGAGGATGGAGAAATACACGGGGCGGATCCAGCCGGTCTTCTGGAAGCGAACGCTGCCGACCTGCGCATGATAGACGAGATAGCTGGCCAGGAACAGCACGCTGACCGCGAGCGCAGCGGTCATCGCCTTCCTGTGCGCTTCGCGCCTCCCCTGCCGGATCAGGCGGTAGCCGGTGAGCAGCAGCACGGCGGAAGCGGTGTTGAGCAGCGCGTTCAGCGCGGGAAGGTCGCGGACGTCCATGTCAGAGGATCTCTCTTCTGAGTCTGCGGATGTCGCCCACCACCTGCCCGACGCAGGAAGAGTCCGTCGTCTCGTAGTAGCCGCGGAGGCGCATCTTGCGGTCGACGAGGGCGAAGCGCGTGCCGTGCTCCGGTCCCATGCCGCCGAGGAAAAAGACGCGCGCGGCGAGGTGGCGCAGCGTTTCCGGATCTCCGGTGAGCAGGAACCAGCGCTCCGGATTCTGGCGGAAGCGCCGGCCGTATTCCTTGAGCACGGCGGGCGTGTCGGTCTTCGGATCGACGGTGAAACTGACAAGCCGGACGTTATCGAATTCCGCGGTGGCGTCCTGCACGCGGCGCATGAGCGCGGACATGCGCGGGCAGGGGCCGTTGCAGGTGGTGAAGAAGAAGTCCGCCACCCAGATGCGGCCGCGCAGCCTTTCGGCGCTGCGGAAGGGGCGGCCGTCCTGATCCATCAGCTCAAAGTCCGGCACCTGGTTGATTTCCGGCAGGGGCGCCTTCAGGCACCCGGCCAGAAGAGCGGAGCTGGCCGCAGCGAGCCACGCGCGTCGGTCCATCGTTCTTATTGGAACAGGCCGGGACGGCTGCCGGCGAGCAGCGCCAGATACAGCAGCGGCAGATACATCACGCTGGCCTTCAGCACGCCGCGGGCATTCAGCGCCGAGCGTTCGCGGCTCAGCCTTAGCGCGGCACGCAGAAACAGCGCGCCCAGAACCAGCGCCGCGGCCAGATACCAGTGCGAGGTCATCGAAAGGAATCCGGGCAGCAGGCTGGCAGGGATCAGCAGGATCGAGAAGGCCAGCACCTGCCGCGCCGTGGAGCGGCCGTCGGGTTCGACTACCGGCAGCATGCGGATGCCGGCGCGGCCGTAGTCTTCGCGGTACATCCACGCGATGGCGTAGAAGTGCGGAAACTGCCAGAGGAAGATGATCGCAAACAGCACCCAGGACTCGGCCGTGAGCTGGCCGCGCGCCGCCGCGAAGCCGAGCAGGGGCGGCATGGCGCCCGGGAAGGCGCCCACGGTGGTCGACCACCACGTTTTCTGTTTGAGCGGCGTGTAGAGCAGCAGATAAGAGGCAATGGTGAACAGGCCCAGCCAGGCGGTGAGGGCGTTCACGCCGAGGGCCAGCTCCACTTCGCCCGCCACCAGCAGAGCGATGCCGAACAGCAGGGCGTTCCGCGCCGGCACGCGGCCTGAAGGAATGGGGCGCGCGGCGGTGCGGCGCATGAGGGCGTCCGCGCCGCGCTCGTACCACTGGTTGAGCGTGGCGGTGCCGCTGGCGATCAGCGCCGTGCCCAGCAGGCAGTGCGCCAGCAGGGCCCAGTCCAGCGGGCCGGAGTGGCCGAAGTAGAAGCCGATGCCCGTGCTCATGAGAATGAGCCAGGTGATGCGCGGCTTGGTGAGCTCGAGATAGGCCCTCATGCGTTTGTTCCGTTCGATGTGGCCGGCTCGGTCTGCGATGCGGGCTCCGCGCAGCGGAGGACGAAGGCAGCCAGGATGACGGCGAGGCCCAGCACGATCGCGCCCGCAGCCAGGTGCGCTCTGGCGGCCCAACGGATCCAGGAGCCGCCGAGCTGCGCCACCCTGTCAAGCAGCGCCATCACGCCGAGAACGACCTGAAGGCCCGTGGCCGAGACGAGCAGCACGGCCATCCGGCGCAGGGCCGGCCCGGCACCCTGCTGCGAGATCACAAACGAGCCGAACATCAGCAGCAGGATGGCGGCAGCGAACGCCCACGTGACGTGCGGAATCACGCCGGCCATACCGTAGCGGTATAGCGCGCCCAGGGCAATCTGGGCCAGTGTCGCCAACGGCGCCACCCAGGCCATCGCGCGCAGGGACGGCCACCCGCCGTCGCGGAAGCGCGGATGCTCCTTGCGCCAGAAGGGCGCCGTCACCAGCCAGACCAGAGAGAGCGCTCCGAACTGAAGATAGAGCGCGAGCGCGCCGGCCATTTCGACGCTGCCGGAGCCGAGGCTGCCCGCCTGCGGCAGGCCCGTGCCAAGCGCGAGCAGAGTCGCGGCGAGCAGTGCGAGAGTCAGGAAGTGGACTCCAGTGGATATCATCAGATCGTCACGCAGCCGGCCAGAGGATGATCCCAGACAAGGAACGCCCCTCGCAGGGGAGTTCGATGCTCCCATTCTACCCCGGCAAGAATTTTTTCGCATTTATTGGATGCGGGAAGTGGACCGCGAGGAGGCGGGAAACAACCAGCTTTCTGCAATCCCGGGCCTTAGCCCCGGCGGTTCAGCCGACGGCACGCCGATGACCGGGGGCGGGGGATGCGTCCGCCGGACGAGACCCTCTCCGGATGGGGGCGCGGCGGCGGGGAAGGTCAGGCGATGCGGGCAGAGTCCCGGGAGCGCAACAGGCGCACGCCGCGGGAGGCTCCATCCCCGTTCGCCGCGCCGGCAGCGCCGGCGGCAGCGAGGGAACGGGCGTTGAAGACGGACGCCTGCTCGGCAAGCGACTTGACGTCCGTGCCTTCCTCGACCACCATCTCGTGCTCGATCCAGTTGGAGAGCGGGATGTTGCGGAAGTAGAGGCGCTCCTGCATGACGAGCGACTTGCGGTTGACAAACATCGACCTGTTCTCCCGCATGAAGTGCCGCTCCTCGACGCGGAAATCGGCCAGGAGCTGGTCAAAGGCCTGCCGCGCGGCCACTTCTTCGGCAGCGCGGACCTTCTCTTCCATCAGCTTCTCCTGGTTGCGGATGATGGCCTGGGCCTCGGCCAGGCTCTCGCGTTCGCGAGCGACAGCCACTTCCAGCCGCGCCTGCATGATGTAGTAGCTCAGCAGTGCGCTGCCCGCAGCGATGAAGAGCGGCAGCAGGATCCAGACGAGCGCCGTCAGTTCCATATCCTGCCCCATCCATCGGCAGGCGCGGCGGCAGACTTTAGCGGGGGAAACGCCGGAGGAGCTTCCCCGGGGAGCCGCTGAGGGCTACTGCGTGGGGTCGAGCCGACGCCCCTGAAGGATGTACCACGCGAGGCCAAGGTCGAACCTGCCAAGCGCGGAGAAGAAGCAGCCCAGCCGAAAACCGAGTCCCGCCAGGAATCCCTGGTAGCGGGCGATGTAGGAAGCCGCGCCAGCCACAGCGTCCGCAGCCAGCTCCCGCCGGTCCGCCACAGGGGGCAGCTCCGGGTGGAGCACGGCGCGCGCCTCTCCGACAAGGAGAATCTTCCTGCCCGCCAGGCGGATCTGCGCATAGACGTCGAGCAGCGCCCAGAACTCCGAGAAGCGCTTCTCGTTGAGGTAGTTCATCCCGCCGAGGAAGGTCTTGCGGATCATGACCGCCCAGTCCTCGGCCGCCTCGACGGCTTCGCCGGAGGGCTCGAGCCGGGGCAGGGGCTTCAGCTCGAGGCTCGCCTGACGGAGCTGGGCAGCGTCCGGAAGACGGAACGCCGCCGGAACGGGTTCGCCTGCGGGGGTTTCGAGTACGGGCACCGCCGCGGCGGCGTCGTTGCGGTTTTCCAGCGTTTCGGCGAGGCGGAGGATGCAGCCCGGCTGCACCTCGACGCGAGGATCGAGAAAGAAGATGTAGTCGCCGCGAGCCGTGCGCGTGCCGATGTTGCGGGCGCGCGTCCTGCCGAAGTACATGGGCATGCGGATCACCTGCACCCACGGGCGGTCCGCATCGACCTCGGCGGAACCGTCGCGGCTGCCGGCGTCCACGACCAGCGTTTCGATGCGCTCTGCGCCCGTGCTGCGCGCAATGGCGTCAAGACAGCGCTCAAGCGCTTCGCGGCAGTTGTGGGAGACGATGACAACGGATACGAGCGGAGGAAGGACTTCAGGCTGTGGAGTATCCGGGCTCACCATTGGCAATGATAGCGGAAGGCGGCGCGGCCCGCTTCAGTCGATCAGGCCCTTGCGGATGGCGAAGCGGACCAGTTCGCCGGCCGAGTGCAGGTTGAGCTTCTCCATGATGCGGCCGCGGTGGGCGTCGACGGTATAGACGCTCAGCTTCAGCATGGAGGCGATCTCTTTGTTGGTCCTGCCTTCAGCGATGAGCTGAAGGATTTCGCGCTCGCGCGCGGTGAGCAGGTCAATCGGGTCGGTGACGTGCTGGCGGTAGTCGGCAAGGACGGAGTCGGCGACGGCGGGAGCGATGTAGCCTTCGCCGCGGGCGACGGCGCGGACGGCAGCGATGAGATCGGCGTCGAAGGCGTCTTTCAGCAGATAGCCGCGGGCGCCGGCGCGCAGGATCTCGCGCACGTAGACGCCATCCCGGTGCATGGAAAGCGCAAGCACCCTGGTGCGCGGCGAGTTCTCGACGATGCGGCGCGTGGCCTCGATGCCGTTCAGGCCGGGCATGGCCACGTCCATGACGACGACGTCCGGCCGGAGCTGCTCGGCCAGCGCCACAGCTTCCCGGCCATCGGAGGCTTCGCCGACGATCTCGAAGTCCTGCTGGGCCTCGAGGATCCGGCGGAAGCCCTGCCGCACCATGGAATGATCATCTGCGAGCAGGATGCGAATGGTCGTACGGCTCATGAAGCAATGCGGGCGTCCGCGCTCACCCGGTTTGTGAAGGGGATCACGGCCTCGACGGCGAGCCCCTTGCCCGGAGCGGTCACAATCTTCAGTTCGCCTCCGGCGCTGCGGGCGCGGGCCCGCATGCCCACCATGCCCAACCCTCGCGGAGAGGCAGCGTCCGGAGCCAATCCTTTTCCATTGTCGGCGATCCGGAGCCGCACCTGCTGGCCGTCGCGGTCGAGCGAAACCGAGATCCGGGTGGCGCCGGAGTGGCGCGCGGCGTTGGTGAGCGCCTCCTGCGCGATGCGGAACAGGTGCGTTTCCACCTCGTCCGGCAGGCGGTCTTCGAGGCGGCACTGGAAATCCACCTCCATCCGCGTGCGCTGCTGGAAGCGCTCGCAGAGCCAGCGCAGGCCGGCGGCGAGGCCGAAGTCGTCGAGGATGGTGGGCCGCAGCAGTTGCGAAACCTCGCGCACGGTGCCCATCGCCGAATCGACGAGCTGGAGGCAATCCTCGATCTGAGGCTGCTGCGGAGAGGCGGAGGAGCCGATCATCACCAGATTGGCCTTGAGGGCCGTCAGCGTCTGGCCCAGCTCGTCGTGCAGCTCGTGGGAGAAGCGGCGCGCGACGGCCTCCTGCTTCTCGAGAAGCTGCCAGGAGACGCGGCTCAGCTCGCCGGCCTGTTCCTCGAGCTGGCGCGTCAGCCGCAGCGTCCAGCGCATGGCGTAAGCGGCGGTGAGCACGGCCAGCAGGAAGCTGAGGCCGAGCAGCGCCGCCGACTGCTGGGCCAGCCGCACGGAGAGCTCTTCGATCCTCTGCTTGAGCGCCACGCTGCGCTTCATCTCCACTTCCACAAGCTGGTCGACCAGCGACAGCACCCGCTGATGCGCGTTCATCAGCCGCCGCAGCGGGCGGCGCTGCGTCGCCTCTTCGCCGAGGATGTGGCGCGCCTCGGAGGAGAACTGCGTGGCGGCGTTGTACAGCTCCTGCCAGAGGGCCTGCTCCGGTTCGCCGGCCGCTTCTTCGGCGATCCGTTCGATCTCCCGGTCGGAGTTTTCGAGCTGGCTGAGAAGCTGCGCCTCATCGATCGTGTCCGGCTCCCGGGCGAAATCCGCGAACACGGCATTGATCGCCCGCTGCCCGCGCAGCACGGCCTCCAGCAGGTTCTGGATGCGGACCTGCTCTCCCAGAAGCTGGGCGGAGGTGGCGCGGATGGATGCCAGGTTCCTGACGCCGAGCAGCCCGGCGGCCAGGAGGCAGAGGATCACGAGGCCGTAGCCGGCGGCGAGCACGCGCCGGATGGAGCGCTGCGTGACGGGCTGCACGGCAGCGCGCGCAGGCCGGTTTGTTTCGGCGGACCCCATGGGTTTGCAGGTTCCTGTTTCCATTGGAACCCGGAAACCGGCTCCGCTGGCAATCGCCCCGATCGGCTAACAACGGCGCCCAAGCCGGGCCACAGCCTATTCGGCGCGGATGATGATTTCCCCGATTCCGCCCTTGACTTCCAGCTTCAGGCGGCCCTTGGCCTTGCCCGGGCTGGCGCTTCTCCAGCCGCCGCCGTCTTTGTCCAGGCCGATCACTTGGATATTGCCGATCCCGCCCTGCGCCGTGGCCTCGACGCCTTCCGCAGGCACGAGGATTTCGGCGCGCCCGATGCCGCCGTTGATTCTGGCTTCGACATCATGATCCAGCTTTGGGCGAAGGTCAGCCTCCACTTCCCCGACGCCCAAATTCATTTCGAGGCTCCGCAGAGGGATCTCCCGGAAGTCCAACCGGTTGTTGCCGGCGCCGCATCGGATGGCCAGGTCCAGCGGCACGTCGCTGCCGAAACGGATCTCCCATTGGTTGCGCATCTTGCCGAGACCCAGCGAAGCGGTTCCCTGCGCGATGGTGAGCCGCCGGCGGAAGCCGCTGTCCTCGAACCGGACCTGCGGCTTGAGCGCAGGCGCATTGTAGGCGAAGGTGGCTTCCAGAAACTCCCTGGCCCCTCCGAGAACCGCCAGCTCGCCGGCGGCGATGTGGATTTCCGCCGTGATCCGCTCGGCACCCTGCGCCCGCGCCTTCTCAATGACAACCTTCTCCAGCCGTTCCTCGCCCGCGCTGCCCTGCGGCGGGACGTTGCAGCCTGCCAGGACAAGCGCCCCGGATATCGCGAGAATGGACCAGCAGGCCGCTTTCCCGCTCATCGCACACCTCCTCTTTTCCTCAGGTACGATACGTGCCGCAGCGCAGTTCCCGGAATTGTTCAGAGCACGGGCCGCAACACGACGCGCTCCAGGTTCATCGTGCCGCCCGCAGGCTGGATGCGGACCTTCAGTTCGGTCCTCCCGGGGCGCAGCTCGATCTCGCCCACGCGCCGCGTCCGGAAGACCCAATCGCCGCCGGTCGCCTCGGCCCTGCCGGCCAGCTTCGCCCCGCCAGCCTCGATGGTGAAACCCGCCCCGGCGCGGCGCGCGGCGTAGCTGATCTCCCCCGCGTAGCGGCCGCCGCGCGGGGACTCCAGCACCCAGTAAGGGACGTCGCGGTCGCGCGTCCACTGCGTGAGGAAGACGTGGCCGAGCGCGTTCTCCTTCTTGGCGCGCTGCTCGAATTCGGTGTCGATCTCAGAGGATTCGACGCCCAGAGTAATGACTCCTGAGGCGTCCGGGCGGTTGGCAAAGGATTCCGTCACGGGTTCTCCGTCCAATTCCAGGGCGACGACGCTGGCGATCTCGTCGGGCGCCTCGCCCGGCAGCTCCAGCACGAGGTCCGGGCCGTCGCGCGCCGCCTTGATCTGCCGCGCGGGATCCGCCAGCAGCCGCGCCCGGTGCACCAGGTTTTTCAGCCCCGCCACGCGAAGCTTCCCATCGGAGGGCCACTGGAACACATGCAGGTATAGCGTGCGCCCCTTCACAGTGGCGCGGCCGAAGAAGGACATCCGCTCGAAGGGGCTGGCGGTCGTTCCGTAAATGGCCTCGCCGTTGGTCTGGAGCCATCGGCCGATGGCCCTGAGGCGGGTGACAAATTCGTCCTGGATGGTCCCATCGGGCTTCGGCCCGACGTTCAACAGGAGGTTGCCGCCCTTGCTGACGACCTCGATGAGCATGCGGATGAGGTCGCGTTCCGTCTTGAAGACGGTCTCGTATTTGTTGTAGCCCCACGAGTCCTCGTTGATGGTGACGCAGGCCTCCCAGAGGACGGGTTTGCCGTCGGGGCTCTTCAGGCCGGTGGCCGGGACGTACTGCTCCGGCGTGCCGAAGTCGGCGCGGTTGCCGGGCCTGCGTTCGTAGAGGCGGTCGTTGATGAGCGTGTTGGGCTGGAGGGAACGGATGAAATCGTAGATCTCATCCTCGCGCTTCGCATTGGCGAGCGTGTGCTCCCACTCGCCGTCGAACCACAGGACGGCGACGTCGCCATAGCCGGTGAGGAGCTCGCGGAGCTGTTCCTTCATGAAGTCGATGTAACGGTTGTTGTCGCCGCCCTGGTTGTAGGTGTCCGGATACTCCCACTGCCGGCGCGGCCGGTAGTCGGGATGATGCCAGTCCATGATGGAGTGATAGAAGCCGAGGCGCAGGCCGTGGCGTTTGGCAGCGGCGGCCAGGTCCTTGAGCGGATCGCCCCTGTAGGGCGTGATCTCCATGTCGTAGCTGCTCACGCGGCTGCGATAGATGCTGAAGCCGTCGTGGTGCTTCGAGGTGATGACGATGTAGCGGGCTCCGGCGTCCTTCGCCAGCCGGACCCAGTCGTCGGCGTTGAAGCGGACAGGGTTGAAGCGCCGGGCATACTTGTCGTATTCGGCCTGCGGGATCTGCGCCTGGTGGCGGATCCACTCGTGGCGGCCGATCACCGAGTACACGCCCCAGTGGATGAACATGCCGAACTTCGCCTCGCGGAACCAGCGCGTGCGCTCCTCGGGAGGCAGCGGCGGCTGGGAGGGCTGCGCGGCGGCCTGGAGCATCAGGAGAAGAAGCATGGCCGGGATGGCGCGGCAGAGGCGGGCTTGCATGGCTGTGGGGTATTCTATCGCTGCGGGATCGCCCGGATTGCGGCGAAAACGCCGCACTAGAATGGCAGGAGTGGAGCAGCACAGGCGATGAACACCGGAAGACGCACTTTTCTTGGCGCGGCGGCCGCGGCCGCCACGGCGCGGATGCCGATTCTCGGAGCCAATGACAGGGTTCAGGTCGGAATTGTCGGTCTCGGCGGGCGGGGCCGCGACCACATCAACTTCTACAACGCGATCGAGGACTGCCGCATTGCGGCCGTCTGCGATGTCAACCAGGCAGCGCGCGAGCGCGCCATCGCGATGATCGAGAAGGCCAAGGGCTACAAGCCGGCCGAGTACGCCGACATGCGGCAGATGTTCGAGTCAAAGGAGATCGACGCGGTCTCGCTGCCGCTGCCCAACCACTGGCATGCGCTGGCCACCATCTGGGCGTGCCAGGCCGGCAAGGACGTCTACGTCGAGAAGCCCGCCAGCCACAACATGTTCGAGAGCCGCAAGATGGTGGAGGCGGCGCGCAAGTACAGGCGCATGGTGCAGGTGGGCTCGCAGAGCCGCTCGACGCCGCACAAGATGAAGGCGATGCAACTGCTCCGCGAGGGCATCATCGGCAAGGTATACATGGCGCGCGGGCTCTGCTTCCGGCGCCGCTTCTCCATCGGCCACACGCCGGACCAGCCGGTGCCGCCGGGCATCGACTGGGACAAGTTCCTCGGTCCCGCGCAGATGAAGCCGTTCAGCGTGAACAAATTCGAGTACAACTGGCACTGGTTCTGGGACACGGGCAACGGCGACATCGGCAATCAGGGCGTGCACGAAATGGACATCGCCCTCTGGGGGCTGGGCCGCAGGGACTGGCCGAAGCTGGTGATGGGCAGCGGCGGAAAATTCCTGTGGCAGGACGACCAGGAGACGCCCAACACGCAGAACGCCATCTTCCACTGGGAAGATGCCGAGATGACTTTCGAAGTGCGCAACCTGCCCACACCGCCGGAAGGGCTGGCGCCGATCCGCGGCGCCAACTACGTGGGCAACATTTTCTTCGGGGACAAAGGCTTCATGGTGGTCGATCAGGGCGGCTTCGAGGTCTACCGCAGCACGATGGCGGATTTTGTCGGAGCACGGAGCGCCGGCGCGGGCGGCCGCGACCGCTATGAGAAGGTGATGGAGGAGAAAGCCACCGGAGACGGCACGGTGGCTCACGTGAAGAACTTCCTTGAAGCCGTGAAGTCGCGCGACCACACGAAGCTGACGGCGGAGATCGAGATCGGCGCCTGGGCGGCCGACTTCTGCCACCTGGCCAACATCGCCTACCGCGTGGGCCGGCCGCTGCGCGTAGGCGCCGACGGCCGCTTCGCCGGCGACGAGGAAGCCAACCGCCTCTGGACGCGCAACTACCGTCCGCCTTACGTCGTGCCGGAGAAGGTGTGAGGCCGGCGCGGGGGATTTTCCTGAAAAAGAGGTTTTTCTCATGAGAAATGTCATCATTATTGGTTCCGGGTGCGCCGGAAATACCGCCGCCATTTACACCGCCAGGGCCGGCCTGAAGCCGCTGGTTGTTTCCGGGCACGAACCGGGAGGGCAGCTTTCGCTCACCACCGAAGTCGAGAATTTCCCGGGATTTCCCGAAGGCATCCAGGGGCCCGAGCTGGTGGAGCGGATGAAGAAGCAGGCCGAGCGCTTCGGCGCCGAATACATCCACGGCGTGGTGGAAGAGGCCGACCTGAAGCAGCGGCCGTTCCGCGTGAGAATCGACGGGCAGTGGCACGAGTGCCGCACGCTGATCATCGCCAGCGGGGCCAGCGCGCGATGGCTGGGGCTGCCGAACGAGCAGAAGCTGATCGGCCACGGCGTCAGCTCCTGCGCCACCTGCGACGGCTTTTTCTACAAGGGAAAGAAAATCATGGTCGTTGGCGGCGGCGATTCAGCGATGGAGGAAGCCAATTTCCTGACGCGTTTCGGCGAAACGGTGACGATCGTCCATCGCCGCGACGAATTCCGCGCCTCGAAAATCATGCTGGAGCGCTGCCGCGCGAATCCGAAAATCCGCTGGATTACCAGCGCGGTGGTCGAAGACGTCTACGACGTGGAGAAGGGCTACGTCACCGGCGTGAAGCTGCGCAACGTGAAGACGGGCGAGACGTGGGTGGAGCCGGTGGACGGATTGTTCCTCGCCATCGGGCACATTCCGAACACGAAGCCCTTCGTGGGCCAGATCGAGCTGGACGCCGACGGCTACATCGTCAGCCACGGCGGCGCCAGGACGAGCGTGCCCGGCGTCTTCCATGCCGGGGACGTGCAGGACCGGGTCTACCGTCAGGCGATCACCGCCGCGGGCGCAGGCTGCATGGCCGCCATCGAAGCCGAACGTTTCCTGGAGGCGGAGGGGCATTGAGCCCCGCCAGCCGTGCCAGAGGCCACAGCCGTGAATCACCTGGAATGGCACCTGTCCGAGTACGGCGGGCGGAGCGCCCAGCCTTCGCCGGCCAGCCGCATGATGGCGTCGTTCGCGCGGGACTTCCGCGACGGCTTCGACATCAACCTCGGCGTGGGCTATGTGAATGAGCGGACCATTCCGGCGGCTCTGTTCCGGGAAGCGCTCGCGGCCGTCTGCGCCGACCCGGTACGCTACCGGCAGGCCTTCAATTACGGCGGTCCGGAGGGCTCCCCGAACCTGATCCGCTCGCTGCGGCAGTTCCTGGCGCGGCGCAATGCCGGGCTCGACGAACGGCTGCTTTCGCAGCTCCGGCTGATTATCGGCCCCTGCGGCGCGATGAGCGTGCTGGAGGGGTTCGCTGAAGTGTGCCGGCCCGGGATCGTGGTCACGTCGGATCCGGGGTATTACATCTACCTCGACGCTCTCGAGCGGCGCGGGTTCCGCCTGCTGGCGGTGCCCGAAGACGAAGAGGGGATCCGCGCCGACCTGATGGAGCAGTCGCTGGCAGCGCTAGGCGATGCCGCGCGCAACGTCTCCTTTTTTTATGTGATGACGGTCAGCAATCCGACCGGCACCATCCTGTCGGGCGCGCGCCGGCGCGAGGTGCTGCGGATCGCCACCGAGTTTGCGCTCCGGCAGAAGCGCCGCGTGCCCGTGCTGTTCGACCTCGCCTATGAGTGGCTGGTGCACGATCCGGCCGTGGCGCAGCCGGAATCCGTGCTGCGGGAGGACGGGCTGGGCATCGCGTTCGAGGCGGGCACGTTGTCGAAGATTCTCGCCCCGGCGCTGCGCATCGGCTATCTGCTCGGGCCGGACGGCGAGCTGATGAACGCGATGGTGCAACGCACGAGCGATGCAGGCTTCAGCGCGCCGCTGTTCGTGCAGGAAATGGCTTCCTGGCTGCTGGACCACCACGTGGAAGCGCAGATCCGCGCAGTGAACGAAGGCTATCGCGAGAAGGCGCAGGCGGTGCGCGAGGCGATCCGCGAAGAGCTGGGCCCGTGGCTGGAGTCCTGCACCGGCGGCTCGGCGGGCTTCTACTTCTACCTGACATTCCGGGAGCTGGAGACCTGCCCGGGTTCGCCCTTCTTTTCGGCCCTGACGCAGGGCGGCCAGGCGCCGCGCGTCATCTATATCCCCGGCGTGTACTGCGTGGCTGGGGGCGGCAGCCTGACGGAGACCGCGCGCCGCCAGATGCGGATCTCCTACGGGTTCGAGGAGACGGAACGCATCCTGGAAGGCCTTCGGCGGATGCGCGCGGCAGCCGAGGCCTGCGTGGTCCGGAGCTGAAGACAGAAGCCCGCAGGCTCAATGCGCCGCCGGGCTGGGCACCGGCGGCGCATCGCCAAGCGGCTTCGATTCCTCCTTCTGTTCCGTGCCGGGCTCGTCCCAGAAATCGAACAGGTAGATCGGCTCCAGTTTCGCGCCGGGCCTCAGGCAGGCCTGCTCCTTGATGTATCCGGTGCGCAGGTCGTAGATCCAGCCATGCAGCGTGGGGCGTCCATATTTCTTCCACGAGCGCTGCACGATGGAGGTTTCGGCGAGGTTGTTGACCTGTTCCATGACGTTGATCTCGATCATCCGGTCGAGCCGCTGCTGCGGGTCGTCGATGGCGTCGAGATCGCGCCGGTGCAGGCGATAGACGTCCTTGATGTAGCGGAGCCATTTGTTGATCAGGCCGAAATCATGGCGGGTGAGCGCGTTCTTCACGCCCCCGCAGTCATAGTGGCCGCAGACGATGATGTGTTCCACCTGGAGCATCTCGACGGCGAACTGCAAGGCCGAGAGCATGTTGAAGTCCGTGTGAACCACCAGGTTGGCCACATTGCGGTGGACGAACAGCTCGCCCGGCTCGGCGCTGGTGATTTCCTCCGCCGGCACGCGCGAGTCCGAGCAGCCGATCCACATGAACTGTGGCTTCTGCGGACCGGCGTGGAGCGGGAAGTAGTTCGGATCGATGGCGATCTTCTCTTCCACCCAGGCTTTGTTTCCGAGCAGCAGTCTCTTGTATGCATCCATGGCAGCCCCCTCAGAAATTCCGCAGCTCGACCGTTACCTGCTGGTAGGGTGCGAGCGCGAGATAGTCGTCCACGATCTCGCGGATGTCGCGATCAATATAGAGCGCCCGCGTCGCGTCGATGATGACGTGCGATTTCTGCGGAATGCGGCGGAGGATGGAGCGGAGCGCATTCTTGTTGACGAACGACGCGTCCTTGTTGAAACGCACGAGGTAGTGGCGGTCCTGCTCGACGACGGTGATGGCGGCGTGATGGTTGGTGCGGATGACGAAGAACACGCCCACCAGGAACCCGATGAGAACCCCTTTCAGGAGGTCGAGCAGGACGACGCCGGCCACGGTGGCCGCAAACGGCAGGAAGACGTTCCAGCCCTGCGCATACATGGAGCGGAACAGGGCCGGCCTGGCCAGCTTGTAGCCGATGAGAATGAGGATAGCGGCCAGCGAGGCCAGCGGGATGCGGTTCAGCAGCCCGGGAATGAAGAGCACGCTGATGAGCAGCAGCCAGCCGTGGATGAAGCTGGACATCCACGTGCGGGCTCCCGCGAAGACATTGGCGGAAGTCCGAACGACCACGCTCGTCATGGGAAGCCCGCCAAGCAGCCCTGAGACGATGTTGCCCACACCCTGCGCGAACAGCTCGCGGTTGGTGGGCGTGATGCGGTGGTAGGGATCCAGACGGTCAGCGGCTTCAATGTTCAGCAGGGTCTCGATGGAGGCAACAACGGCAAGCGTGCCGGCGATGATCCAGAGCTGGGGATCCTGGATGCGGCTGAAATCCGGATGCGTCAGGTGCCGGAAGATCTCCTGTGGGGCGCTGATGGCCGGCAATTGCACCAGGTGCTCCGGATCGACCACCGCCAGGGTCCCGAAGGCCGCCCGGAACAGCTCATTCAGGCCGGTGCCCAGAGCGACGGCCAACAGCGGGCCGGGCGTCAGCCCGAGGATGCCGGACATGCGGGGCTGCACCTTGTCCCAGACGATCATCAGGAGAATGGCGAGCCCGGAGATGAGCACTGCCCCGGGGTGCGGCACGAAGACCGCCGAGACGATGTCAGTGAACATGTTGGAGCTCTGCGGCAGCAGGAAGCCGACATCGCTGACGCGGTCCTCGTCGCGGCCAAGAGCATGAGGGATCTGCTTCAGAACGATGACCACGCCAATGCCGGCCAGCATGCCCCGGATGACGGGATTGGGCACATAGTCGGCGAGTATGCCGAACCGAAGCAGCCCCATCGCAATCTGGAGCAGGCCTGCCAGCACTACCGCGGCCAGGAAGACCGGAAATGAACCCAGGGTGGCAATGGCCCCGGCCACAATAACGGCCAGGCCGGCAGCAGGCCCTGTCACGCTGACATGGGAGCCGGACAGGACGGAAACGAGGATTCCGCCGACAATGCCGGCCACGAGGCCCGAAAACAGCGGCGCGTTGGAGGCGAGCGCGATGCCCAGGCACAAGGGCAGCGCGACCAGAAACACCACCGTGCCAGCCGGGCCGTCGGAGCGGAAGAAGTTGCCCGGGCTGGTCTCCAGAACGGCTTCTGGCTGCCCGGACGATTCCTTGTCGTTCCGAGTTCCAGTGATGGTCGTCATCGACACCCCCAGACCAGTTCAGGAATCTGGACTTTGTAGTGTGTCGATCATACAACCAGTCCGCCGCGGATTCACCCCCTTTTTGTGCCAAATTTCACCTCTGCGGCCCCCAAAGGCGTGGAAAGGCAGATCGGAGCGGTCGGGGCCGTTTTCCATGGGGCGGAAAGCCGCAGCGTGCTAGAGTAGGGTACGGGCAGCTCGCAGAATGGGCATCCGGTCTCTCATCGTCCTCGGCACTGTGATTGGCCTCTGCGTTCTGGCTCCGCTGAGACCCGTACTCGGGCTGTACGGCTATTACTGGTTTGCGATGATGCGGCCGGACATCCTCGCCTGGGCGGGGCCCAACCGATATTCGCTCTTTCTGGCCGGGGTGACCCTTTTCTGCAACATGCCGAGGATCCTGCGGAACCTGCCGCGCGCGGTGCTGAACCCGGTTCTGCGGAATCTGGCGCTGTTTCTGCTGGTGGTGACGATCTCGGTCATCGTGGCAGTGGATCCTTCGCTGTGCACGGAGCGCTACACGCTCTTCCTGCGCGTCTTTCTGATGTCCTTCGTGATCCCGCTCATCCTGACGACGGCGGAGGAGCTGAAGTGGTTCTTCGCGGTGCTGTCGGGTTCGCTAGGCCTGCTGTCGGCCAAGTTCGGCCTGTATGGCATCCTGCACGGCGGAGCGGTGTTCGCGGAGGGCTATGGCGGGCTGTTGAGCGACAACAACACGATGGCGCTCGCCTTCGCCATGGCTGTTCCGATGTGCTGGTACTCCCGCGCGCTGGTTCCGTGGAAAGCGGCGAAGCTGGGTTTCGCGGGACTTGCCGTCCTTGCCCTGGCTGCCACGGCCTTCACGCACAGCCGGGGCGGCATTCTGGCGGTTGGCGCGGGACTGTTTCTGGTCACCATCAGCGAGCGCAGGAAGCTGCTCGCGTTTGGGCTGCTGGCGGTGGCAGGCGCGGGGGTCGCCTACCTGGTCTGGGACAGCCTGTCGTCGCGGTTGTCGACACTTAAAGATCCACGGGAGGAAGCTTCCGCCAGGAGCCGCATCATTCTGGCGCAGAGCGCGCCCAAATTGTGGCTGGATTATCCATTTTTCGGCGTCGGTTTCACAGAGACAAACCAGCAGAGGCTGATCTTCAAGTACGTCCCGCCGGAATACGCCGTAGAGTACTCAGGCAAAGTGCTGCACAACAACTGGCTTCAGATTCTGGTCGATAGCGGAATTTTCGCCTTCCTCCTGTATGTGTGGCTGGTGTTCAGCGTGGGATTCCGGATGTGGCGCCGGGGGAGAGGCCTGCTGAAAAAAGGAGACATCGAGGGAGCGGCCATCCCTCTTGCGGTCTCCACGGCACTGGGGGTTTTCATCGTCGGAGCCACGTTCCTTTCCCGGACGACGTTCGACCTGTATTACGTGCTGCTGTGCACGGCCGCCGCGTGGATGGAGATTTTCGAACCGCGGAGAGCGGCCGCCGTGGCCGAGCCGGCGCCGGCGGCCGC
>JANWVO010000019.1 GCA_025056865.1 Bryobacteraceae bacterium | reverse complement strand
GTACCGGCGCAGGGGAGGCTGGTTCGTGATGAATTTGCGATTCGCGGTACTCGGGGTTGTTCTGGCGGCTGGGGCGGCGTGGGCGCAGACGGGGCAGAGGGTGGCGGTGCGCGTAGATGTGGCGGCGGGGACCGGGGAGTGGCGGCCGGTGTTCCGCTTTTTTGGCTACGACGAGCCGAACTACACCTACATGCGCTACGGGAAGAGGCTGGTTGGCGAGCTGGCCGGCATCGCCCCCGAGCCCACCTATTTCCGGACCCACAACCTGCTGACGAACGGCGACGGGACGCCGGCGCTGAAGTGGGGCTCGACCAACGCCTACACGGAGGACGCCTCGGGCCGGGCGGTGTATGACTGGACGATCGTCGACCGGATCTTCGACACCTACGTGCAGGCCGGCGCGAAGCCGATGGTCGAGATTGGCTTCATGCCGAAGGCGCTTTCCATCCGGCCCGAGCCGTACCAGCACAACTGGGCGCCGGACCGGCCTTCTGCCCAGATCTTTACCGGGTGGGCATACCCGCCGAAGGACTACGGCAAGTGGGCCGAACTGGTGTATCAATGGGTGCGGCACTCGGTGGAGCGCTACGGCCGGCGCGAGGTGGAGAGCTGGTGGTGGGAGGTGTGGAACGAGCCCGATATCGGCTACTGGCAGGGGACGCCGGAGGAGTACCACCGGCTGTACGATTTCACGGCCGCGGCGGTGAAGCGCGCGCTGCCGACGGCGCGGGTGGGCGGCCCGGCGACGACGAATCCGGGGTCGGCAAAGGCGGCCGCGTTCCTGCGGCAGTTCCTCGAGCACTGCCTGCATGGGAAGAACGCCGCGACGGGCGGCACGGGCGCGCCGCTCGACTTCATCAGCTTCCACACCAAGGGCGCGCCGCAGGTGGCCGATGGGCGCATCCGCATGGGCACGGGCGCGGAACTGCGGCATCTGGATGCGGGCTTTCAGATCGTCGCTTCGTATCCTGCCCTGCGGCGCCTGCCGGTCATCGTCAGCGAGTGGGACCCGGAGGGCTGCGCCGCCTGCCCGGCGCGACTCTACCCGCAGAACGCCTACCGCAACACGACGCTCTATGCGAGCAACAGGGCCGTGGTGCTGAAACACAGCCTGGAGCTGGCCGAGCGGCGCAGCATCCGGCTGGAGGGGCTGCTGACCTGGGCCTTCGAATTCGAGGATCAGCCGTATTTCGAGGGCTTCCGCACGCTGGCTACCAACGGCGTCAGCAAGCCGGTGATGAACTTCTTCCGCATGGCCGGGCTGCTGGGCGGGCGGAGGGTGCGGCTGGACAGCGACGGGGCGCTGGGCACCGACGAGATGCTGGCCCGCGGCGCGCGCGCGCGGCCCGACGTGGACGGCCTTGCCACGGCGGCAGACCGGCAGGCAGCCGTGATGCTGTGGAACTATCACGACGAGGATGCGGCGGGGCCGGCGGCGGCGGTGCAGCTTGCACTGGCTGGAATCCCCAAGAACGCCGCCCGCGTGCTGGTGGAGCATTTCCGGATCGATGAACGGCACAGCAATGCCTATACGGCATGGCGGGAGATGGGGTCGCCGCAGCAGCCCACGGCGGAGCAGAGGGCGCGGCTGGAGGCAGCCGGACGGCTGGAGCTGCTCGAGCCGCCGCGGTGGGTGGACGCGCGAGAGGGCACGGTGCGGGTGGAGTTTTCCCTGCCCCGGCAGGGCCTTTCGCTGCTGCGGGTGCGGTGGTAGGCAGGGCGCCTGTTTCGGGGGTTCGTGGCCTCGCTGTGGCGGGTGGCGGATGCGGGTCTGCGGCGGTTTCCTCTGGCGGGGCTGGAGGCGCGGGCCCCGGCGGAAGAACGGGGAGCTGGTTGAGGCAAGCAGCAGCCGCTGGAGGGAGCCGGGGGAAGCCGCGGGCGGACGGGTCAGCCCCTGGCGAAAGCCGGCGGGAAATCTGTGAATGGCTCCCGGCTAAAGCCGTGGGGAGTCCGTAAAATGGACTCCGCGGTTTCTCGACCTGTGCGAACAAGTCAGCAGCGATCCGAGAGGAAAGAGCCGAATTTCTCCGGCAAGTTTCGCTAACGAATCCTTTGATAATCGAAATCGCTGATGACGGTCGTCTCGGCAGCCTCGTCTCCCATTCTTTTCCGCTTGCCGGACAGGATCTGCGCGCCGATCACCAGAGCGAGCAGGGTGGGGCCGAGGAATGGGATGGCAAGGTACCAGTTCCGGATGATCGAGTCGAGCAGCCCGGCGGCCTGTCTCTCCTTTTCGTTGTAGACAACCACGCCGGTGAATAGCTTGCCGATGCTCTTGCCTCCGAGGGAATCTTTGAGCAGCAGGTAGGCATGCGGGGCTGTCAGCGCGATGCTGCGGCGGATCAGGGCGAGGAGCATGAGGCGCCTGTTGAAGAAAATGGCCGCGAAGATCCCGATGGCAATTGCCAGATCGATGACGCCGGCGAAAAACCTTCTTCCTCTCACGCTCCTGAATTCCCTGTCCGGGGCGGCTGGCGGCCTCTGGGTCTCCGTAAGTGGCGCGACGGCAGCGCCGCAGCGGGGACAAGCCGCTGCGTCTGACAAAGGCTGACCGCATGAGCTGCAATAGGGCATCGTTCATCACCTCCGTTCACCTGATCAGTCTGCAATGGAAACGGCCCGCAGCTCGAGGCTGAAAGGGCCGCCTGCCGTTCTTGCCATCAAGTCGCCCCTCAAGACGAGCACCGAAAATGCCTTGACGTTCATCGGGACTCCCTCGACGAGCACAACGACCCGCAGGGGCGCCCTGGCCAGCAATTCGATTTCGGTATTGTCGACATTCCTCGAGCCGACGAGGAGCTGAGCCACGGTGTAAGGGTTGCCCTCCAGATCCAGGGCACGGGAGCCCCGGAGGAAGTAGGAGGAGTAGAGCTTGAGGCTTCCGGATTCCTTCTGCGCGGTCAGCCGGAGGGCGCAGGCGACGGTGCTGCCGTCCCGCTTGCAGGAAGCCACTTCGACGAGCAGGTTGCGAAACTGGTCGCTGACGGCGCTGGCGGCGGGGGGAGCGGACGGGGGCGGCGGAGCGGCCGGCCCGGGCGCGGACTGGATTCCTCTGCCCAGAAGCTCGTCAATGGCCCTTGTTTTCGGGATGTCCGTGGCCGCCGCGAGAATGACCTTGGCGGTGGCGGTGTCCAGGCCTTTGACGGCGAGGCGGACGCTTTCCCCGAAGGGCGTCAACGTGGCGGTCACAAGGACCTCCACTCCGGCGAGCTGACCGAGCCTGCGGGCGGTGGCAGGTTCGATCAGCCCGGTCGACGCCAGCTTGTGCTCGGCAAGGATCGCCCTGAGGTGCGTGCGGTCTGCCACCTCAAATCCGCGGCCGCTTCTGGCGAGCGCCACCGAAAACTCTTCCGCGAGGAAGCGGCCAAGTTCCGTCACATTTCCCTGAAGGTCAGTGAAATCGACGACGGCGATCGTCTTTTTCCCGGACTGGAGAATGCTTTCCGCCATCGTCTCCGCCATCGTCCTGATTTCCTTGTCGTAGGCGAGGCCTGACGGGGCGGCGGCGAGCACCAGGAAGATGCATGCAATCCGGACCATCATACGCCCGTTCCTTTCGTCTAGTGAATCTGGGTAGCAATCCTTTCCATGAACTTCCGCGACAGGAGCCGGAGGGTGTTCTCGAGGGCCTCCCTCTCGCTGAAGCCCGGCCCGACGGCGGTGAGATGGTCCGAGACGATCACGGCTCCCTCGCGGTTTGCAAGACGGCAGCTCAGGCGGGCTTCCGAAGAAATCACGCGGGCGCCGGCGGCGGCATTCACCTGGTGAGAGTAACTGAGCCGGGCGACCACGAGGTAATCCACGCCGGAAAGGGAGGCAGCCGCCCTCAACAGCTCCGCATCGCCCTGATAAAGATCCTCGAAGAACCCCCTGGCTTTCGGAAGGTCCAACCGGAGAATGTTGCTCAGGAAGACCGCCTTATCGGACTGGAGCGAGCCAAGAAAAGCCAGCTCCGGCGAAGATCCATCCTCGCCGGGTGTTGCCTCGATGAGCATCCCGACAGGAATCCTGCCGGACGGGAAAGAGGCGGCGCGGTGCACGAGCGCCCCAAACTCGGCCAACCTCTTCCGGCGCGCAGGATCCTCCGGGGGCGCCGGCGGCGTGCCGTCCCGCAAGGCTTCCGGAGGGCGCGCCGGGGGAGGGGGCGCCATGGCGGCCCTGCCGCTGCCATCCTGGCCGCCTGCCCCCTCCTTCTTCTGCCGCCACTCCAGAAAGATCTCCTTCGTGACTTCGCGGAGCGGTTCGTTGGTGAAGGGATGGCGGCCGGGCCTGTCGTAAAACTCCAGCGTTCCGTCCGGGAACCGGTAGTACCAGAGCAGCGCCTCGCCGGTGGCCGGATTGAACCACGGCCTGTCGTCCGGAGGGACAGGCAGGACCCGGCCCTTCTCGAGCAGCCACAGTTTGTAGGCCATCTCCGGTGTCATCGGCTGGAAGGGGACGCCGTAGGTCCGCTCCACCCCGGGCCGATCGGAGTATTTCACGCCCTCCGGAGTGATGGCGTAATAGCGGACGGGCTCGCCTTTGGCAGTAAAGGAAATGCGGCGGGTGGCGAAATACAGGCAGAGATTGTAACTGACCACGAGTACGGTGAGAATCGCCCATCCGATCCGCCTCTTCCTTTTCTCTTCCCGGAGGGAAAAAGACCACCGCAGCCCGAAATAAAGGGGAATAAGAAGAAGGAGTACCGCCACCTTGATGAGGTAAAGATTGATTCCGAGGACGTTCGCGAGGGTATCGACAAGATAGGAGTAGATTTCTGCGAGCGTGATCCACTTCAGAGCGTACCAGGTGGAGAGAAACAGGGCTGCCAACAGGAGAAGAATCAGCAGCGCGCGGAGAAACCTGCTCATGGGGCTGCCCTCATGGATCGCGGAGTGGCCGCCGCGGGCGGGCGCAGCCCGCTTCGCGTGCGAGGGGCGGGATGCGGGAATCCGTGCGGGAACTCCCGGAGAAAGGCCGGAAAGGGACAGGGGCTGATGCCCTTCCTCCTGGCGCCACGCCCGGTTCCGAATTCTGGAAATATGAACCCGATTTCGATGCGAGTTCCATCGGTCTGTCTCGGCCTGAAATCCCGCTTCCGGGAGCCGGCCCCCTCTAATTATCGTCCGTTTGCGTTGCTTTTCTGTAGCCTCCCGCGGAATTTTTGAACCGGAAACGGACCCGCCTCCATGCGGTCCCCCCGCGGCACGCTTTCGACTTCCGGCACAGTGCAGGGCAGTCCGGCGAACGAGGGCGGGGGCTGCCGCGATGGCGGGGAGGCGGGCGGCCCGAGGATAGGAGTATCACGGCCTGAGCGGTTCCGAGCCTTCCTGGCCCTGGAGTCCGGGAGCGGGAGTGCTGAGGACGCGCCGGCAGTCTTCGCGCGCGTTGACACAGTCCTTCCGAAACTGCCTGCTGCCCGGAGCGGGATTCTGCCCGAAGCCGATCCGGTCAAGGAGCGGTGCAGCAGAGCTGGGGCGGCTCCGGCAGACGTGGAGCCGTTCGAGGGCACCGGGGCGGACCCGATCGCGCGGGATAGGCCAACCGGACGGCTGGAGCTGCTCGAGCCGCCGCGGTGGGTGGACGCGCGAGGGGGCACGGTGCGGGTGGAGTTTTCCCTGCCCCGGCAGGGCCTTTCGCTGCTGCGGGTGCGGTGGTAGGCAGGGCGCCTGTTTCAGGGGTTCGTGGCCTCGCTGTGGCGGGTGGCGGATGCGGGTCTGCGGCGGTTCCCTCTGGCGGGGCTGGAGGCGCGGGCCCCGGCGGAAGAACGGGGAGCTGGTTGAGGCAAGCGGCAGCCGATGGAGGGAGCCGGGGCCGGCCGGGAACTTGCCGGAACAGGAGAGAAGTCTCTGTCCCGCCTATCGCATCCATATGTATTAAAATGGAGAAGTATAGGCTGGTGGTGGCCCCGCCTTTATGGGGTGCCGGGGTGGCCGGGCCGGTCCGCAGCGGCAGTCAAGGATGTCTGTGCCCGTCCGCACTCCTCTAAACTTTTGCCGACTCCTTCCGATGGGAAGAGAGGGAGCTGTTGTGATCCGGTTGGCAAAAATCCTTTCGCATGGCGCCGCGGTGGGCGTGGCGGTTCTGCTGGTGGCCGGCTTCCGGCTGGAGGGCGCGGCCTGGGTACAAAAGCGCGGCCATGGCATTGTCCTTGTGGGGGTGAATGGCTACCGGGCCGAAGAGCGCTTTTCGCCCCGGGGCGGAACGGAGCCTCTGGGTCCGGACGGGGTGTTCCGGAGTGTGACGCCGCAGGTGTGGGCGGAGGTAGGCCTGACGGACCGCTGGACGGGCATCTTGAATTTCGGCGTGCCGTCGCAGCGTTACGAGCAGACCGGCTACCGGGCGTCGTCGACCGCGCTGGGGGACTTGCAGGCGGGACTGAGGCGGGCGCTGCGGGCACCGGATCAAGGCTGGCAGGTATCGGCGCAGTTGTTGGTGAAGGCTCCCGGCTATTCGAGCCGCGTGGAGCCGCGGCCGGGCAACGGGCAGTTGGACGTGGAAGGGAGCCTGCTGGCGGGGCGGAGCTTTCCGGTGGGGAGCCGATGGGCGTACTTCACGGCAGAGGGCGGGTACCGGGCGCGGTGGGGCCGGCCGGCGGACCAATGGCGGGGAGAGCTGGCGGCGGGCGTGCATGCGACGCCGAGGATCACGCTGATGGGGCAATCCTTCTTCATCCGGAGCGTCGGAGCGGAGCCGGCGAGCCTGCGCGGGCCGAACCCGCTGATTGAGCCGTACTTCCATCTGGCGCGGACGCTGGGATCGGTGGTGTTCCGCGCGGGGCGGGACTGGCGGATCCAGGCCGGCTACGGGTTCGACGTGGCGGGAACCAACACGGGGAAGGGCCGGCAGTGGGTGCTCGCGATATGGAAGACCTTCTGAGACGGGGATGGCCGGCCGAGTCTCCGGCGGGGGACGGCCATCTGATCGGCGAGCGGCTGGTGAGGGCCGGGCTGATCCGGCGCGAGCAACTGGAGAAAGCGCTGGCGTTGCAGCGCGAGTCCGGGGAGCCGTTGGGCCGGGTGCTGATGGCGGAGGGCTGGATCCGGCCGCTGGATTTCTATCGGGAGCTGGCGGCGCAATGGGGGCTGCCGTTTGTGAACCTGGTGGACGAGCCGGCGGAGGCGGAGGTATTTGACACGGCGCGGCATGACGAATACGCGCGCAGGTTGTACGTGCCGTGGCGGCGGCGCAACGGCAGGCTGTTTTTGGCTTTGGCCGAACCCGATGCAGACCTGCTGGCGAGGCTTCGGGCCGAGTACGGTCCGGAGACGGGATTCATGCTGACGTCGCGGCTAGACATCGTGTGGACGATTCAGAGGCTGGCCAGCGAGCGGCTGGTGAGCGAAGCAGCATTCTACCGGGCAGCGACCGATCCGGACCATTCGGCAAGACGCGTTGTGACGCCGATGCAGATGGTATTCGGGGCGTTGGCCTGCGGGGTGTTTCTGGCGGGGCTGCTGCTGAAGCCTGGCTCGACGGTTTTTGCCGGACACGCTATGCTCGGCTGCCTGTTGCTGGGGAGCTTTCTTCTGCGGGCATTCCTTGTCTGGCGGGGCAGCAGCACGTTTTACCAGAGCCGTTCGACGCCGGAGGAGCTGGCAGCGCTGGTGCCCGGGGAGTTGCCGGTGTACTCGGTGCTGGTGCCTCTTTACCGGGACGCGGCGGTGGTGCCGCGTCTGGCCAAGGCACTGCGGTCGCTGGATTATCCGAGATCGAAGCTGGACATCAAGCTGGTGCTGGAGGGGGATGATCTGGAGACGATCGAGGCCTGCAAGAAGGCGGGACTGGAGGCCAACGTCGAGCTGATCGTGGTGCCGCCCGGGCTGCCGAGGACCAAGCCGAAAGCGCTGAACTATGCGCTGAAGTTCGCCCGCGGGCAGTTCGTGACGATCTACGATGCCGAGGACCTGCCGCAGCCGGATCAGCTCAAGAAAGCGGTGCTTGCGTTCCGGAAGGCGCCGTGGGACGTGGTGTGCCTTCAGGCGCGGCTGAATTATTTCAACTGGAACGAGAACTGGCTGACGCGCCTGTTCACGCTGGAGTATTCGCTGTGGTTCGACTGGTATCTGCCGGGATTGGAAGCCATGGGGATTCCGATTCCGCTGGGAGGGACGTCGAACCATTTCCGGATCGAAGTGGTGCGTGCGGTCGGCGGCTGGGATCCCTTCAACGTGACCGAGGACGCGGACCTGGGAGTGCGCTTCACGATGGGCGGCTGGCGGGTGGGCGTGCTCGACTCGACGACCTTCGAGGAAGCCAACTGTCACCTCGGCAACTGGGTGCGACAGCGTTCACGGTGGGTGAAGGGCTATATGCAGACCTGGCTGGTGTACATGCGGCGGCCATGGCGGACGTTCCGGAAGCTGGGATGGAAAGGGTTTCTGGGATTTCAGGCGTTCATTGGCGGGTCTGTGCTGGGGCCGCTGGCTTTTCCGCCGCTGGCAGCCATGTTTCTGTACTGGCTGGCCACGGGAAGCCGCGCGCTGGATCCGCTGTTCACGCCGCCGGTGCTGGACATTTCGCTGCTGCTGCTGTTGTTGGGCAACGGCCTGCTGATGTACTTCCACCTGCTGGCCGCCTGGTACCGCGGGCGGCATGCGCTGGTTTTCTGGGCCGTGACGCTGCCTTTGTACTACCTGCTGATGTCGGCGGCAGCGTGGAAGGCCCTGTGGCAGCTTGCGATCCGTCCCCACTACTGGGAGAAGACCGAGCACGGGCTGACCCGGATGGACATCGCGGAGGAGGAAGGAGATGCGGTTGGAGCGGTGTGACAGTTGCATCATGCTGGAACGGGCCGCGGGCTGGGCGCTGGCGGCGACGCTGGCCGCAGCGGCATGCGGGTGGCGCCTTCTGGCCGTGGTGAGCGCCCTGGGCATGACGGCGGCGGCTCTCTGGTCGCTGCTGCGATGGGGTTCGGCAAGGTCGCGCCTACAGACGGGCATTGCCGTGCCGCTGCTGATGATCCTCTCGCCCGCCACGCTGTGGCCGGCGTTGTATGTCGCCTGCGCTGCTGTGGTCGTGGCGGTTCGGGAAGAGACGATGGTGGCCCGGATTGCCTCGCTGCTGACGATTCTGTTTCCGGCGGGGCTTCTGCTGCTGGTGAAGGCCTATCTGCTGTGGGTGGGGTACCGGCCGTTCTGGGCTTGACCCGGTGCAGGGCGGCTCAATGGGGCGGCTTCTCTGCAATTCCTGAACCCGCGGGCGGCCCGGGGGAGCGCAGCCTTCGGGAGAAGGCGGGGGAGACCCGGGGAAAGCACCGTGCGAAGCTGATTCCGGCTTCTTGTGCGAGTGTCGATTGGTGGGGAGTGGCAGCCCCCGGCGGAGGCCGGGGGAAACCCGTCGAAGAACCCCCGGGTGAAAGTATGGGGAGGTGGGTGGGAGGCGGGTGGAGGGGCCTGGGGTGTCTGCGACCCATTTCCGCCATTCCGGTGGTCAGGCGGCGAGGAGGCCGCGGAGGTTCCAGCCGCAGATGATGCTGGCTTCGAATTTGTTGCCGGCAGGGCCAGGCCAGTGCGTTTCGAGGCTCACGGCGCCGCGGTAGCCGTCGGCCAGAAGCGCGGCGATCTGGCCCTTCCAATCGACGTGGCGCGTGCCGAGCGGGCCCCAGACGGGCTTGTGGCCTTCCATGGCGCAGTCCTTGGCGTGGACGTGGGCGATGCGGTCTTTCGGCAGCAGGCTGTAGCCGTAGGGGTAGGGCTGCTCGCCGGCGACGAGCGCGTTGGCCGGATCCCAGACGAGGCGGACATGGGTGTGCGGCATGGCGGCGAGGAATTTGGCCGCCTCGCTGGCGGTGCCGATGTTGCAGGCGTGCTCGTTTTCGATGCCGCAGACGATGCCGTGCGCTTTGAACTGATCGGCGATTTTCTCGATGGCGCGGCAGGCGGGTTCGAAGCAGCGCTCGGGATCGACGGTGCGCCAGAAGCTGAAGACGCGCACGAGGCGCGCGCCGGTGAGTTCGCAGAGCTGGATGGCGCGCTCGACGAGGCGCGGCTGGTCCTGCATGGTGAAGGCAGCGCCGAAGATGTCCTGCTGGAAGCGGGAGTCCACTTCCCCGCCCTCGGGCAGCGTGCATTTCAGGATTGGCGACGAGATGCCGAGCACGCGGATGCCTTTGGCGGAGAGGACGTCGACGGCGCGCTTCACCTCGTCGTCGGAGAGGTTCATGATGTTTTTTCCCCACACGACGCGCAGCTCGGCGGCGGTCATGCCGATGGCGGCCATGGCGGTGGCGGCGGGATGCAGATCGGGAGAGAACTCGTCGGTGATGGCGGCGAGCTCGAGTTTGGGAGTCATGATTGCGGCAGTTCCTCGATGTCGTAGTAACGGCCGGGCGCGATGCCCGTGAGGCGCTGTCGCGCCCCTCCCGGCCATTCTATTTCAACGGAGCGGATCTGCTGGTCGCGGCCGAGGCCGAACAGGACGACGAGGTCGGAAGCCGAGCAGTAGCTGGATCCGGACCTGACCATGCCCCACTGCCTGCCGGAGGAGGTTTCGATGCGGACGATGGCGCCGATGGCGGAGCGGTTGGCGCGGCGGCCCTGGAGGCGGAAGCCGACCCAGTGATGTTCGCGTGGCGCGGCGTCATTGCGGTAGAGCACGGCGGGCCCGTGGTTCGCGGTGAGGAGGATGTCGGGGTCGCCGTCGAGGTCGAAATCGGCCCACGCGGCGCCGCGGGCGACGAGCGGCCTCTGGAGATCCGGGCCGAGCTTCATGGTGACATCCTCGAAGCGCCCGCGGCCGAGGTTGCGGAACAGGAGCGGGGGCTGGGCGTAGGTGACCTTGGGCTGGACGCGGTTGATTTCCTCTTCGATGTGGCCGTTGGCGGCGAACAGGTCGAGCCAGCCGTCGAGGTCGAAGTCGAAGAAGAAGACGCCGAAGGCGAGGCGGAGGAGCGAGGCGCGGCCGACGGTGGAGCGCGGCGCTTCGTCGACGAAGAGGCCGGTGCCTTCGTTGTGGTAGAGGCCAAGCATCTGGTTGGAGAAGTTGCCGACGAGGAGGTGCGGGCGGCCGCTGCGGTCGTAGTCGCCCGCGTCGACGCCCATGGCTCCGCGCGCGACGCCGTCTTCGCCGAAGGCGACGCCGGCGGCGACGCCTTCTTCGGCGAAGCGGCCGTTGCGAAGGTTGCGGTAGAGCTTGTTGGGCTGAGTGTCGTTGGCGACGAAGAGGTCGGGCCAGCCGTCGAGGTTGAAGTCGAGCACGGAGACGCCGAGGGATTTCGAGGTGGGGTCGTAGAGGCCGGCCTGTTTCGTGGCATCCTCGAAGCGGCCGTTGCCCAGGTTGTGGAACAGGCGCGAGGAGACGCCGCGGTAGGATTCGGGCGTGCAGTAGCTCTTGTTGACGCCGTCGAGCGAGCAGAACAGGTCGCCCTGGGGCGACCAGACGACGTAGTTGGCGACGAAGAGATCGAGGCGGCCATCGAGATCGTAGTCGAAGAAAGCGGCGGAGGTGCCGAAGCTTGAGTTGGCGATGCCGGACTGGGCGGTGACGTCGCGGAAGCGGAGGCGGCCTTCGTTGTGCAGGAGCCGGTCGCCGCTGAGGGCGGTGAGGTAGAGATCGGGGCGGCCGTCGTTGTCGTAGTCGCCGACGGCGACGCCCATGGGCCAGCGGGGGAGGCGCGGGATGCCGCTGGAGGCGGTGACGTCGGTGAACGTGCCGTCGCGGTTGTTGCGGTAGAGGACCGGCTGCGGATTCATCAGGAGGATGTCCGGCCAGTGGTCGCCGTCGAGGTCGGCGAAGGCGCAGCCGGCACCCATGGTTTCCGGCAGGAATTTTTTGCCGCTTTTCTGGGCATCATGGCGGAAAACAAGACGCGCCTGTTTTGTGACGTCGGTGAAGCGGGCCTGGCCGCAGAGCGCGGCCGCGAGCGCCGGCACGAGCAGGAGGCGGAAGGGACGGGCGTTCACGGGCGCCTCCCGGCCAGCAGAGCGGACTCGTGCTCGTGGATCTGCTGGCGCTCGTTGTTGTCTTCGGGGCTGAGCATGCGCACTTTTGCGGTGAGGGCCTGGGAGGCTTCGTCGGCCTTGAAGCGGCGGAAGAGCTTTTCGTGGCGCTGGGCCTGGGCCTCGTCGCCGAGGCCGCGGTAGGCGAGCATCAGGTTGTAGTGGGCCTGGACGTCCTCGGTGTCGACTTCGAGCACGCGCCGCAGGGCGGCGACGGCGCCGCGGAAGTCCCGCTTGAGGAAAAGAATGCGGCCGATCTGGTTGAGCACGACGCGGTCGCGCGGGAAGCGCTTTTCGACCTCGCGCAGCGAGGCGAGCGCCGCGTCGTAGTCGCCCTCGGCCTTTTCGGCCATCGCTTTGAAGAACCAGACGCGGCCGAGATCGGGACCGAGCTGGAGGGCTTTCTCGAGGTAGAGCTTCGCGCGGTCGATCTCGCCTTCCTGAAGGAGGGCGCGGGCGACATTGAGCCAGCCGTCGGCGTATTCGGGGCGCGCCTCGGTGACGCGCAGGAAGCCATATTCGGCCGCCTTGAGGTCGCCCTGGAGGAGATGGCCGATGCCCCAGTCATTCCAGCGCTCCCAGTGCTGGCGGTCCGTGGAGATGCGCCAATCCGTCTTTTTTCCGGGCGGCGCCAGAGGAAGGCTGACCCGGGCCTGGGCGAGAGCGACGATGGGGATTTCGGGCGCCCTGGCCCCGGGCGCGGGCTCGTATTCGCGCGAGTCGTAATGGAGGCTCACAGCGCGGAAATCCTGGCCCTGTTTCGGCCGCAAAGCATAGGAAAATTCTGTGTAATATTTAGAAAACTTGCGGTAATTGAGTCTTGCGGTGAAGGTGAGCGGGCCGCGCGCGTCTCTGGGAATGCGGACGCGGTAATGGACGGTGTCGGCGGCGCCTGGAGGAATGAGGCGCACGTACAGCACGCTGCGGGCCTGCCACGCGTTGCGCTTGTTGATGGGATTGCCGTCGCCGTCGAGCATATAGGAGCGGTAGAAGTGCGCCCCGGGGTCGATGCGGCCCTGGGCGTCGACGCTGCCGGAGTGGAAGAAGGTGCGGCCTGTGGCATCGCGGCCTTCGAGTTCCAGCCAGACTTCGAAGGCGTCCACGGTGCCGCCGGGGAAGAAGTGGCCGATCTTCCGGGTGCGGACCACGGCGTCGAGGCGGATTTCCGCGCCTGGTTCGAGCTCGGGCTGCACGGCGTCGAGGGGGGCAGCGATCTTCGAGATGTCGCGCAGAAGGAAAGACCCGCCGGCGCGCTCGGCCTCCTCGCCGACGGCGAAGGTGGTCATGAGCTGGGGCTCGGCGCTCGAGCGGCGGACCATCCGCGCGCCGTGGCTCTGACCGGCGGGGCTGGCGGCGAACAGGTCGACGGTGATGAAGCCCGACTGAAGGAAGCCGCGGACAGCGGCGAGCTGGGTCTCATCGCCGTTGACGGCGGGCACGGCGGTGTTGGCGGCGGCGAAGCGGTGGTCGTGCGCCTTGCCGTTGCGCGCTGCCGGGTCGCGGGACGGGACGAGCGGCATGTGGCAGTCGGCGCACTGCATGGGCTTTTCGGGGTAGTAGAAGCTGCGGGCTCCCTGGCCGCTGACGCCCGAGGCCTGCCAGTTGTCGTATTCGTTGAAGCCGCGGAGCCAGCGGTAGTTGTTCACCGGAACATCGAGGTGGACCTTGTGGCAGGCGGAGCAGAACTCGCTCGAGCGCATGAAGGGCTTCATGAAGGTGCGCGAGTGGGGCGAGGGCTCGACCTTCAGGAACAGGTCGTGGGCTGTGCGGACGAAGGCGTTGGGGCTGACGGCGATGTTGTGCAGCTTCGGGTACTCGAGGGTGAAGCCGCCATTGCCGGCGGTGGAGTCGACGTGGACGATGGAGTGGCAGGAGACGCAGCCGAGGCCGGCGTGCGCCTCCGGGGTGTTCATCTGTTCCGCTGCGGGCCGCTCGAACATGCCGGAGAAAAGCATGGCGTGATCGTGGCAGCCGGCGCACCATTTCGAGCCGCGGGTGCCGCTGATTTCCTGCATATGCTCGATGGAGCGCGCGTAAAAGCGGTTATTGAAGCTGGAAAAGCGGTGCATGGAGGACTGCCATTGGCGGTAGATTTCCTCGTGGCACTCGCCGCACCGTTTCGAGTCGAGGAAGTAGGAAGAAGGAATGTAGCCGCCGCCTGCCGTCTTCGCCGCCGAAGGCCAGAAAGGGCTGCGGGGCCCGCCGCCCTCTTCCTCCATGGAGAGCGGGACGACGGCAGGATTGCGGATTTCCCGCTCGCCGCGCGGCCATGCAAGCCGTAGCGAGAGCGGAAACAGAAGCAGGACGGCGGCGGCCGCCACCGTCCAGCGGACCCAGCCGCGAGACAGGTTTCGTTTCATGTTGCCCAGCTCCTCCAGTTCTCCGAGTCGCCCTCTGACGAAAACTCAGCGCAGCGCGCGGAGGATCCGCAGCGCCGGACGCGTGTTATATTTCTCCATCCATTCGCGGTGGGCGGGCGTCGACGGGAACGCCTCGCCCTGCCCGTAGGGATAGCCGCTCATGCCGTGGAAGGGCAGCGGCTCCACGGACTGGGAGAACGCGGTATTGGCGTCGCGGTCTTTCGCCCAGCCATCGACCTTGAGCAGCCAGTCGCGTTTCCAGCCAGCGGGCAGCGGCGGCAGGGAGCGCGCATCGAAAGCGAGCGCGAGCTCGTCGCCGGAGCCCATGATGACCATGCGGTCGTCGATTGCCGTGATGAGTTCGAGCACGTCTCCGAAGCGCGTGTACCGCCCTGGCGTGGGATTCCATGGGGCGCGCAGCGAGACCGGCTCATAAAAGAACTGTTCGGGCTGGCGGCGCAGCGGGTGAACGATGTGCTTCGAGAAGCCGCGGAAGCGGAGAACGGCAGAAAGCGGCCGCGCCGTGGCGAGCCGCGCTTCGGGCGGCGCCGAATCGCCGATGAGGAACATTTCGTCCCAATAGAGCGCGAGATTGGTGATGATGCGCAATTGCCGGGATTTTCCAGGGAATTTTCCGGTGAGATCGACAGCAATGGTCTTGGGTTTTCCGGCGGGCATGCCCATGTCTTCGAGGATGGTGACCCACTCGCCGCGATCGTTTTTCGCCTGGAGGAAGGGGGGCACGAGCCCTTCGGGCGTCGACTGCGCCTGCTGGAGGAAGGTGGAGCCGTCGGCCCAATCGACCCAGCCGTGGAGGACGAAGACGGCGCGGTTGGAGGGAGCCGCACCGGCGAAGTCGATTTCGATGGCGTGCTTCTGCGCGACGCCGCGGAAGTCGCGCGCGAAGCTGTCGATGTAGCGGCGGTCGCGGCGCAGCACGCGCTCGGTGACGTCGTGGCGCCCTTCCAGCAGGACGCGCTGCGGGTATATGCGGCGCGATGCGCCGAAGAGGCGGAACTCGGGATAGGGCGGCGACTTCCACTTGTCGTTGGTGAAGATTTCGAGGGCTGCCGGGTGGTCGACGGCGATCAGCTCGATCTGGTCGAGGTAGCTGACTTCGGCGAGCTCCTCGGTGATGCGGACCTCGAGCCTGCCTTCGCGCGGCTGGAGGCGGGTTCCGTCGATCCAGACATATTCATCGTGGTCAACGGGGAAGTATTTGCCGTCGCCGGCGGAAGCGCCGAGCGGGGCGACGCCGAGCACGTCGGTGATGAACTCGAAGCCGGCGCCGTTCCAGGTCCAGATCATCGGGCAGGAGCCGGAGAGGCGCTGGGCTTCCTGGAATTTCAGCGTGGCTCCGGCTTTCTGTTTGACCTCGTTCTGGATCAGGCCGTTGGGCCAGGTGATGCGCACGGTGTCGATGGTGTCGAAGTCGCGCAGGCCGAAGGTGAGCGGGACGCCGCGGTAGAGCTGCTTCTGGTAGAACGGCCCGGACCTGATTTCGACCTCGGAGTTGAAGGCGAGCTTCAGGTTCTTGACGCCGGTGATGTGGACGCGCGCCCAGCGGTGGGGGGTCTTCGTCTCGTTGCGCAGGCGCCAGAGGCGGCCGTCGGGGCTGGCGGCGGCGAGATCGACGCGGCCGTCGCTGTCGAAGTCGGCGGCAGCGAGCGCGGCGGCATCAGCGGGCACGCCGGGCGCTTCGCGGGCCTCTTCGAAACGTCCTTCGCCGGCGTTGCGGTGCTGGCGGCCTTCGGCGATGGCGTCGAGGGCGCCGCGGTTTTCGACGTCGGCGAGCACGGCGGGGCCGCGGGGCGCCCAGGAGACGGGTTCGAAGCGGCCGTTGCGGTTGCGCGCGGCGCCGCCGGCCCACACGAGGTCGAAGGCGGAGTCGTTGTCGAGATCGGCCGCCTGGAGGGCCTGCGCGCCGGGCGGAATGGCGGGCGATTCCACGGCATCGAAGAAGCCGCCGAGGCGGTCGCGGTAAACCACGCCGGGGCGGCCGGCGTAGCTGACAACAATATCGTGAGATTTTGTATCGGGGATCATCCGCGTGACGACCGCGGAGACGGCGCGGCCGGAGACGAACGGGATATCGGAGGTGCGGTCGGCGAATCCGGCGGGGAGCTGATTGCGCAGCAGCACGGTCTTTTCGCCGAGCAGCAGAAGATCCTGGTCGTAGTCGTGGTCATAGTCGACCCACAGGGCCGTTTCGAAGCGGCCCTGCGGCAAAGAGAAGGCGGTGCGCTCGAAGCCTTTTGGCGTGTTGTGAAGAACGACGGGCCCCTGGGCGGTGAGGACGCAGAGGTCGGGCCGGCCATCGTTGTCGAAGTCGCCCAGGGCGGCGGAGAGGACGTCCTTGAGCGGGGGGAAGGCGGAGTCCGGCAGGGGCTCGACGGCGCGGCGGAGGAGCCGGAGCCCGGAGGCGGAAACGACGAGAAGGTCGGCCTGTCCGGCGCCATCGAAGTCGAGGACGAGGAGCTGCTGCGGAGCGGACGCCCGGAGCGGGAGGGGTTCGGCGGCAAAGCGGATTTCCGCGGGCGGGGCGGCTGGGGGAGCGGGCTGGACAACTTCGTAAATCTCGGAATAGAGGCTCCATTCGACGTCCTCATTTCCGGTGCCCGCCTCTTCATGACGGCGCTTCAGATCCTGAAATTTGGCGAGTTTTTCCTTCGCTTTATCCTGTTCGCCGCGCTGGCGGTAGTAATTGAAGAGCTGGAAATGGGGCGCGGCGAAGTTGGGATCGAGCTTCGCGGCAAGCTCGAATTTCGCGTTGGCCTCGTCAATGCGGCCCTCGGCCTTGTAGAGGACGCCGAGGTTGTAGTGCGTGATGGGCTCGTCCGGCACGAGGCGCGCCATCTGCTCGAGCTGGCGGATGGCCTTCAGCGGCTCGCCCATCCTCTTGTATTCAATGCCGAGATTGAACCACGTATGAGGGATGGAGGGATCCTTTTTCTGCACCTCTTCGAGGATGTGGACGCCCTCCTGCACTTTTCCGGCGCGGAGCAGCGCAAGGCCGTAATTGAGCTGGTCGACGACCGAATCCGGGTTCATTTCCACCACCTGGCGGAACATTTCCACGGCTTCGTTCTGGGTGGTGGGGTTTTCGTAATACGCCTTGCCGAGCGTGCGGAGGCGCTGGAGGCGCTCGGCGCGCTGCGCAGCGTCCGGCTGCGCCGGGACGGCGAGGATCCATGCAAAGAACGCGCACGCGGCAGCCGCGATGGCCAGACCCCTCATTCTCATCTTGACCATTCCGTCACAGCTTTCGGCGTTTCGTCAATAATACGAACCCATTAGCCGGTGGGGTTGCTCTGAAGCGGGAGCGGGCGGAGAATGAAGACAGCGGGCGTTGGAGTCCGCCGCAAACCGCCCACTGGCCGGGCAGATGACTCCTACCATTCACCGGACCGCCGGCGGAGGCCGACGCGGGAGGCCAGCAGGAGAGGAAACGTCCTGTGGATGGAACGGCCCGATTCAATGAAGCGCAGCAGCGGCGGATCCTGGCCAACGCCGAATATGCCGACAAGCTGCTGGCCGATATTGAGAGCATCGTTGCCGGTTCGGAGACGGGCCGGCTGTTCCAGAAGCACATTGCCGACATCACGCCGCAGCAGGCGCGGCTGATCCGCTCCTCGATTTCACTGTTCCGGCGCCATCTGGGCCGCTTTCTTCAGGCCGCGGGCATCGACGCCGAAGGGCGACAGCACCGGTTTGGAGCCTTGCACTCGATTCTGGTGACGCTGGCGTTCGTGCGCATCGCCATGCAGGAGATGGCTCCCGAGCATCTGCGGGGCTACGGGGGGCTGGAACCGGAGGCGGAGCTGATGCTGCGCGGGGTGGCCAATCAACTCGAGTCGCTGATTGCCACGCTGGAAGCCGAGCTGCGCCACGGCTCGGGCGCGGATCTGGAGGCGCGGCTGCGGCAGGCTCCGGCGGAAGGGGCAGGCGCGCTGCTGCAACGCCTGGAACGCATCCTCCGCGAAGAGGAGCTGGCGGAATTCCGGCCCGCGCTAGTGCGGCTGGTGGAGAAGCTGGAGAACCCGGCGTTCGAGCTGGCCGTTTTCGGGCGCGTGAGCAGCGGCAAGTCCTCGCTGCTGAACCGGCTGCTGGGGTCGGACGTGCTGCCGGTGGGGGTGACGCCGGTCACGGCAGTGCCGGTGCGGGTGGTGCATGGAGAGACGCCTTCGCTGACGGTGTCTTTCGCGGGCGGGAGGATGGAGGAGCATGACGCAGCCGACCTGCCGCTGTTTGCGACCGAGGAGCTGAATCCGGCCAACCGCCGCGAAGTGCTGCGGCTGATCCTGCGGATGCCGAGCCCGCTGCTGCGCGACGGGCTGGTGCTGGTGGACACGCCGGGATTGGGGTCGCTGGCGACGGCTGGAGCGGCGGAGACGCTGTCCTATCTGCCGCGATGCGACCTCGGCCTGGTGCTGGTGAGCGCAGCCACGCCGCTTAACGAGGAAGACGTGGCGACGCTGGACCTGCTGGTGAGGGCCGGGGCGCCGGCGATGGTTCTGCTGAGCAAGGCCGATCTTCTAGGCGCGCAGGATCTGGAGCGCGCCATGCGCTACACCGAGGCGGCTCTGGAGCGCGAGCTGGGAAGGCGGCTGCCGGTCGCTGCGGTGAGCGTGGCGCCCACGCATAGCGCGCTGCTGGAAGGCTGGCGCAGCCGGCATCTGGAGCCGGTGCTGGCGCGGCACCGCGAACTGGCGCAGGAGTCGCTGCTGCGCAAGGCAACGGCGTTGCGGGAGTCCGTGGCGGCGGCGTTACGTTCGCGCGCGGAGGGCTCCGGGGCGAGCGTGCCGCGGGCGTCTCTGGAGCAGGCGGAGGCCGTGCTGGGGAAGGCAGCGGCCCGGCTGGAGGCGGCACGCCGCCAGATTTCCGCGGCTGCGGACGCAGTGCGTGGACAGACGCGAGTGGCGCTGGCGATGGCGGTGGCAGAGATCGTATCCGGGGGCCGGGAGCGTTCGCCGGCGGGGCGTGCGCTGCGCGCTGCCGCGGTGCGGGTGTGCGACGTAGGGGCGGCGGGGGTCCGCGGCCTGCTGGAAGCGGTGTGCGTGGAGCTTTCGCAGGCGGTGGAGGAAGCCCGCAGGCTGATGCGTCCTGGCTCCGGGGCGGCGGGCCCCGCCATGGGATGCGAGCAGATGCGCGGGCTGCCGATGCCGCAACTGGAGATGCTGCCGGAGATGCTGCCGCGGCCGGCCGTGGCAGACGTGCCGCTGGCCGGAAGATGGCTGGCGAAGGTCTGGCTGGAGAAGCGCGCCGCAGGTGCGCTCGGCCGCCTGCTGGAAGCCTACTCGCGCAGCCTGGAGGCGTGGGCCCTGCGGCAACTGGAGCAGATGCAGGGGCGCTTCGACGCCGAAGCGGGCGTATTCCGCGCGGAGATTGCGCGGCTGCTATCGGCCGGGGGCGCAGCGCCGGAACGGCGGGAGAGGCTGCAACGGTGGCTGGCTGAACTGGAAGGAACCCCGGAGCACCCCGGGGCCGCGCTCACGCCATCTGCGTGAGCGTGTCGATCCAGAGCGGCGCGAACAGCAGCCTGCCGCCGCGCCAGTACTGAGGCTGGACGGCGAGCCGACAGAGCGTGACGATGCAGCCGGGATTGCCGGCGGCGGCTGCGAGCGTCCGGGCGCGGAAGTCCTCCAGGGGGCCGAGCCTTTCCAGCCTGCAAATGCGGATCGCTTCTTCCAGCAGGCGCGCGGCGGCGGGCCGGGCGAGCGGGCGGAGGACGATCTCGCCGCAGGGATCCCACAGAAGCCGTCCGGCCATGCCGAGCTCGCTGCGCGAGGCTGCGGTGACGAGCAGTCCGCAGCCATCGATCCAGATCAGGCGCTCGAGGAAGCGGAACAGGCGGGGGCCCGCAGGCAGCGGATCATCGATCCACAGCCAACGCGGCTGGAGCCGGAGCTGGCGGAGAACCTTCGTCTGAAGCGCGGGGCTGGCGAGCCGACGCGCGGCAGCGGCTTCCCCGGGCGGAAACAATTCGCAGCAAATCTGTTCCAGCAAAGGATGAAGGGCGGCAGGAGCGCGGACGGCCAGAGGCAGGATGCCGCTGGCGGCAAAGGCCTCCGAGGCGAGGCGCGTCTTGCCCATGCCGCGCGGGCCGAGCACGAGGACGCGGTTTCCGCGGGCGAGCAGCGCCGCCAGGGCGCGCAGCTCGCGGCGGCGGCCGATGAGGGGGAGCGGAGGAGTCGGCAACGGAGCCGCGTCACCGGCCCGGCTGGCTTCCTGCATTGGCGCTTTTCTGCACGCGGATCACCTCGACTGGCGAGACGGCGATGAGGCCGGTGTCGATCATCGGCTCGATGGCCTCGATGAGCCGCCCGACCGCTTCCGCCGTATCGACCACGGTGATGAGGATGGGTTCTTCGGCGCGGGCGAGGTGGTGGCGGTGCAGCGCGGCAGTCCCGCCGTAGCCTTCGAGCCCGCGGAAGACGGTGGCTCCGGCGATCTTCAGTTCCCGGCAGCGGGCGACGATGGCCTCGTACAACGGCCTTCCCTGCCAGCGGTCGCTGGCGGTGATGTGGATGCGGAGGAGCTTAGCGGGCTGCGCCTGGGTCATGACCTTCCTCCCCGGGTGCGGGCCCGCGCAGCAGGCGGACCATTTCGACGTCGGAGATGACGATGAGGCCGTCGTCGAGCATCTGCTCGATGGCGGCGGCGGCCTCCCCGATCTTGTGCGGCTCGTCGATGACGGAGATCATCACGGGCAGGTCGCGGGTGGGGTGGAAGAAGCTGCGGCGATGCTCGTGCCCCTTGGCGCCGTAGCCGAGGATGCCCCGGTACACGGTGGCTCCGGCGATTTCGAGCATGCGGAGCTTCCTGACGATGGCGTCGTACAGCGGCTCGCCATGCCAGCGGTCGGCTTCGCCGAGGAACACCCGCAACATTTTGGCAGGGCCCTGTTTTTTCTGGTGGGGCCGTTTCGGCTCCGGCTTCGGGCCGCGGCGGGCGGCTTTCACGACGAAGGTGTCCTGCACCTCGATGAGGCCGTCAGCCACCATTTCATGGAGAGTGGGCAGGACCTCCTCCACCTTTTCGGGCGCCTCGACGAACTCGATTCGCAGCGGCAGGTGCTGGGAGAGCACCTCGATTTTCGGCGTGTGAAGCGTGTGGCTGGAGCCGAAGCCCGCGTAAGCGCGCGTGGAGGTGGCGCCAGAGACGCCGCGATTGAGCAGGAACGTCATGATGGCGTCGTGCAGCGACGCGGCGTGGTGCTGGGCGTCCTCGTTGATGTAGATGGTGACCTTTTTCGCGGGACCGCGTTTCAGCATTGCGCCTCCTTGTGTCTCGGGAATGCGGTGTCAGGCATCGGGTTCTCCTTCCGGCTCGCCGAAGGCGGACTCGCGCAGCCGCCGCTCCTCTTCCGGCAGCAGATGCACGGGGAGATAGCGGGCGTTGGCGATGGCGGTGGGAAGGACGGCGCTGCCGATGACCGCCGCGACGAGGTGCGAATACTGGACCTGGTCAATCACTGCGTGGTTGAGCCCGAACAGCGCCGAGATGGTTCCGAAGGTGAGCCCGGTGGACATCATGAGGGAATAATACGTTCCCTCCCTGCGGCCATAGCCAAAGGCGCGCACGACGGGAAGGAGTCCGGCGAGCTTGGAGATCATCTTGGCGCCGAAGAGGGCGGAAAAGACCAGCGGCGCGCCGAGCAGCGCGGGCACGGAGACGAAGCTGCCGGCGCGGATGAAGTAGAACGGGGTCAGCAGGCCGAAGGTGAGCGTGCGGAGGCGGCGGACGAGAAAGTGGTCGCAGCCGACCGTGCCGGCCAGCATCATGCCGATGAGGTAGGCGGGCAGCACGGCTTCGCTGCCAGCCCAGGCCGCCACGCCGCCCATGCCGAACAGGAGGAACAGAAGGTACTTCGTTTCCATTTCGGAGACGCGGCCGCCGTAGCGGTGGAAGAACCAGCGGGTCAGGAACGGGAGAGCGAGCAGAACGGCCGCGCAGAGCAGGGCGAAGGCGAGCGTCCTCCAGGTGAACGGAGCGAAGATGAAGCCGAGTGCGAGCACGGTGCCGAGATCGTTCACGAAGCAGGCGGCGAGAATCGCCTTGCCGTATTCCGTCCGGTTGAAGCCGAGCTCCAGCATGACGGCGTAAACGACCGCGACGGAGGTGGTGGACAGCGCGACGCCGGCCAGCCAGGCTGCCATCCACGCCCAGCCGAGGAGGAAGCGCGCGATGAGCGCCGCGCCGAGGAACGGCGCAAAGAAGCCGGCCAGCCCGACGCCCAGAGCTTCCCTCCACTTCATGCGGAAGACGCCAGGATCGAGCTCTGCGCCGGCGAGGAACGTGAGGACGACGGCGCCGGTGCCAGCCAGGAAACTGACCCAGCCTGCCCTGGCTCCCAGCGCTTCACGCCCGAGAGCCATGCCGATGATGAGTTGGGCGACGGTGCCGACGACGATTTCCGAGAGCGCGGTGGAGATGCCTGTCCAGTGCGCCGCCAGCACCGCGATGAGAGCCAGCAGCAGCCACAGCGCCGCAGTGAACCACACCTGTTCCATGCAGTTCCGTCCTCACGCCAGGATGTGCTGGGGATTCTGCCGGGCCGGCCAAGACCCCGCAGCCCCCGTCTGCAGGAGTCATTGGCCGTTGAAGGCAACGGCGGGAAGCGGACTCCACCGCTTTGAACTGTACGTCCCTATCCTACGCCCGGATGCCCGGGGCGTCAACCGCAGCGGCGGTTCCATGCCAGAGTTTTTTCGACGAGGCGCAGCACGGAAGCGTCCGTTCCGAGCCGGGCGATTTCCTCGAGCGGGACCCAGCGCACCTCCCGCGACTCCGGGCTGACGACAGGCTGGCAGGAGAGGGGCGCTTCGGCGAGGTAACGGATGTCGTAGTGGACGTGGGCGGGCTCGGCTCCGCGGGCGGGGATGTCGTGCGCGTCGACGTCGAAGATGGCTTCGCTGACGGGGCGCGCGTGGATACCGGTCTCTTCCAGCACCTCGCGCAGGGCGGTGCCGAGCACGTCGGGGCTGCCGTCGCAATGGCCGCCGGGCTGGAGCCAGCGGTCCAGGCGGCGGTGGTGCACCAGCAGCGCGTGCGTGCGCTCCGGATTGACCACCCAAGCCGAGCCGGTGACGTGGCCTTCGAGCAGCGTCCTTTCGAAGCAATTCTCGTGGGTTTCCACGAAGGCGGCGATGCGGGCCAGCATGGACGCTTCGCGGGCGTCCCATGGGGAATGGGCGCGGAGGGCGGCGAGGAGCAGGGTGCGTCCGTTCAACGGTAGAGCCTCACATTGTCGATTTCGAGCAGGGCCTTGCTGCCTGCCGGGCGGGCGATGACAAATTCGAGGGAAACTGTTTCTTTCAGATCCGGCTTGCCGAGAGCGGCGAAGGGGATGCGCACTTTCGTCCACGCGGCGCCCGCTTCGAAAGGCGCCTGCGCTTCCCCGCCCCGCCAGCGCAGCAGGAGCTGGAAATTGCCGTCGCCGCGGGCCTCGAACTCGACGCCCTGCCATGCGCCGAGGTCGACGGGCAACACGGCTCCCTTTGAAAGCGGCAGCACCATGGCGGCAAGCGGGCGATCCTTGTCGCTCATCTCGGCAGCCACCGTCAGGCAGTGGCTGCCCGGCTCACGTTGGGTGCGGTGATAGATCATCTTCGAGAAATCGAGCCCGGCATCCGTGCGGTTCACCCACAGCGTGCCGAGGCGGGAGCGGCCGTCGGGCGATTCAAAGTCATCGAGGATTTCTGGCGCCGTGCCGCCAGTGAGCGGCAGTGGCGAAGGACCGGGCCTGCGGACTTCCGCGAGCAGGGCCTCGCGGTCCACTTCCCTGCCCCCGAGCCAGATGCGCCGGATGCGGCGCAGATCGTCGATGCGCTCATGGGGGCGGCCTTCCACGAGCAGCAGGTCGGCGAGCCTGCCCGGCTCGATGGCGCCGCGGTCCTCCAGGCCAAGCAGCGCGGCGCTGCGCGAGGTGGCCGCGGCGATGGCTTCGAGAGGAGGAAAGCCGCAGCCGGCCATCAGTTCGATTTCGCGCAGGGTGGACTCGCCGTGCGGAGTGCCGGGCATGCCCGCGTCGGTACCGACTCCGGCAGCCACGCCCGACTGACGGGCGAGGGCGCAGTTGGCCATCAGGTGAGCCCAACGGCGCTGGCGCGCCGGGTGGACCTTTTCTCCGCGGGGCTCGTAGACGGCCAGGGTCTGGACGTAGCCGGTCCGGCTGGACAGCATCAGCCCGAGCGTTTCGGCATCGAGCACTCCGTCGCCGATGCCGTGGACGATGATGTCGACGCCCGCGCGGGCCGCTTCCCGGGCGCGGCGGACAGTGACCGTGTGCGTAACCACCTTCAGGCCGTTGCGGTGCGCTTCCTCGACGAGCGCGCGCAGCGTCTCTTCTTCCATGGAGGTCATGTCCGGGTCGACCCCGTAGCGCCAGCCGTCCGTGAAGACCTTCAGGAGGTCGGGCCGGTAGGGCGCGATGCGGCGGACGGCGTTGCGTGCTTCGCGCGGCGTCAGCACGAGCTGCGTGTGGAAGTCCCCGCGGCCGCCTTCCATGCCGTGGCCGAGGGGCGTGGTGAAGCGCGCGGCCATCAGCACGCGCGGCGCCGGAAGGCCCGCCTCCAGCAGGCGGCGCATGGGATCGAACTGCTCCGGGTAAGTGCTGAGATCGACAACGGTGGTGATGCCGTGCGCGAGATAGAGCTTGAGGATCTTGGCCCAGTCGAGGTCCTTTCCGCCGCCAGCGGCCAGCAGGTGGGTGTGAAGATCCATCAGGCCCGGCAGCAGCGTGTGGCCTTCGGCACGAACCACGGCCGTTCCGGCGGGCACGGCGATGTTGTCGCCGACGGCAGCGATGCGGCCATTTTCCACGAGAACCGTGGCCGGCCTTGGCGGCGAGCCGCGTCCATCGACGACCAGCGCCCCGGTGATGGCGAGCCGCTGGGCGCAAAGCGAAGCGGAAAACAGCAGGACAGCGAGTGTCAGACTGCGCGCCATGAGACTATTTTGCGCACGGACCGGGGAATTGCCAAACAGGAAGGAATTGCCCGCTTCTTTCGCGATGGGGCGCGGGGGAAGCCGCGGAGAGTCCGGATCGGGTCGCACTGCCGTTGAGCGCACACTGCGGCCCGATGCCTGGCGGGTGCGATGGCAGGCGCGCAGCGCAGGGCAAGGGTACGGCCCGGCTGTCCGTGGAGCGCGGCTCAGGCGCCGTGCGGGCCGGGCCGCTGGTGCCAGCCCTCCGGCTAGAGCAGCCGCGTCACTCCGGGCGTGAATACCGGGTAGGTGCCGTCAGCCTGCGGCCACACGGGCGGTTCGGTGTCCTCGTGGACCTCTTCCGGACGCGGCGGGTAGTAGAAGTTCGAACTCTTCACGCGCTCCCACGTGAGCTCCTGCCCGGTGTAGCAGGCAAGCTGGCCCATCACGGCGATGAGGGTGGAGCGGACCATGTAGTCGCCGTTGTTGAGCGGCCTGCCGGAGCGGATGGCCTCGAACAGCGCGGCGTGCTCGAGGTCGTAGGCGTTGTTTTTTGAAGGCGGCTGGGCGCTTGACCATTCTTTCTCGCCGGTGATGCGGAGGTTCAGGAGATCACAGCGGCCCTTCGAGCCGAGAATCAGCGAAGAATTTTCGCTATAGCAGTTGTCAATGGTGCGGCAATAGGCATACACGCGGACGCCTTTTGGGAATTCATAAACGACGGCGTGATGGTCGAAAACCGACCCGAATTCTTCGCCGCGCAGCGTGGATCGGCCGCCCATGCCCCAGCAGCGGAGCGGCGCCGCGTTGCCGAGCGCCCAGGAGGAGCGGTCGAGGTTGTGGATGAGCGTCTGGGGCACGTCGTCGCCGGAAAGCCAGTGGAAGTGGTATTGGTTGGATGCCTGGAATTCCAGCTCCTTCTGCTTCGGACGGCGCTGACGGACGACATAGGGGGGCCGCAGCCAGGTTTCCTGAATGGCGACGATGTCGCCGATCATGCCGGAATGAACCTTTTCCATCGTTTCGATGTAGCCGGGGTGATAGCGGGACTGCAAGCCGCTGACGACGCAGAGGCCTTTCTTGCGCGCCATTTCGCAGGCCTCTTCGACGATCCTGACGCCGGCGGGGTCGATGGCGTGCGGCTTTTCGACAAAGACATGCCGGCCGGCCTCGACGGCGGCCTTCAGGTGAAGTGGGTGGAACTTCGCCGCATTGGCGATGATGACGACGTCGCTAGCCTCGATGACGCGGCGGTAGGCCTGGAAGCCGGTGAAGATCCGGTCGTCGGGAACGTCCACCTGATCCGGGAATCTGAGTTTGAGCGAGGTGCGCTTCTCCTCGCAGCGGTCGCGGAGGATGTCGGCGAGGGCGATGATGCGGACGTCCCTGCCTGCGCGCATGGCGTTCATCGCCGCTGCTTCGCCGCGGCCGCCGCAGCCGATGACGCCGACACGGAAAACGCCGGACCCGGCCACGTGCAGGCTGAGGCCGGCGGGGAGCCAGGCGGCAGAGGAAGCGAGGAACGAGCGCCGGGTGGCGCCTCCGGATGTCAGAGTGCTCATGCGGCCTCCTGTGGCGGCCGCATTCTATCGCAGGCGGGCTGCGTTGTCGTGGCCGGAGAGAGCGGGGCGCGCGTCAACGGAAAGCAGCCTCGCCGGTGGCCCATTCCCAGCCTCTGCGCGGCGTGCGGGCCAGCCAGCGGGAGGCCTCGGGCTGCGCTTCGAAATCCTCGCGCGCGGCATCCCACCGCAGCCGGAGTTGGGTCCGGAAGCTGATGTTGCCGAGGTGCGCGACGATGGTGGAGCGGTGTCCGGTTTCGGCATCCACGGGCGGAGGCCGCAGGTCCCGCACGGCGTCAAGGAAGGCGCGCGCGTGGTCCGGGGTGGCATCTGCGGAGGCCTTTTGCCTGCGCTCCGTGCGGAAACGGGGCGGCTCGCCGGCCGACGACGGAGACTGCGGCGCGAGCTCGGGAATGATCTCGTAGCCGATCCTGTCGGCCAGCAGAGTTCCTTCCGTGCCATAGAAGGCCATGCCGTTGGGCCGGTCGTAAGGGCCGCGGGCGTTGTAGTAGCGCATTCCGGGCGAACGCAACCCGAGGCCCAGCCCGTTCAGCAGCGCGCTCTCGTACTGGAGGACGAATCCCGGGTACTCGTAAGTCGCCACGAGCACGTCCGGCATTTCCCCCGCGTCGTTGCGCTGTCCCAGAGCGAAACGCCCGCCTGTGGCCGATACGGCGAGGGGCGTGTCGACGCCCATCAACTGGTGCACCGTATCGAAGCGGTGGGTGCCGAAGTCGGTAATGTATCCGCCGGAGTAGTCCCAGAACCAGCGGAAGGTTGCGAGAAAGCGGCGGCGGTCGAACGGAACGAGGGGCGCGGGTCCGCAGTAGAAGTCCCAATCGAGCCCCTCGGGCGGCTCGCCGGGCGCGGGCGGCCCGATGCCGTGCGGCGTCATGTTGACCCAGTTCCAGATGCGGACGAAGTGAACGCGGCCGATGACTCCCTGGCGAAGGAGCTCGGCGCATTCGCGGAAGTGGCTGGCGGAGCGGTGCTGCGTGCCGGGCATCACGATACGCTGCCAGCGGCGCGCGGCCTCGACGATGGCGCGTCCTTCGCGGATCGAATAGGCGAAGGGTTTCTCCAGATATACATGCCTGCCGGCAGCGCAGGCGGAGACGGCGGCGCCGGCGTGCCAGTGATCTGGCGTGGCCACGAGGACGGCATCGATGCCGGGGCGCTCGAGCAGGCGCCGGAAGTCCTGATCGATGGTGCAGGCGCTGCCGCTTTCCTCGCGGAGGCGCTCCGCGTTGGGCAGGTAGACATCGGCGGCGGCGACGACTTCTGCGCCGGCGTCGCGCATGCAGCGGGCGACGTACCGCCCACGCGCGCCACAGCCGATGACTCCGAGGCGGACGCGCTCGTTGGCTCCGGCGACGCGCGCCGCAGCGGCGGCTGACATTGCGAGCACCGTACGGCGCTGCATGATGCTGAAATCTTACACTGCCGGCGGCGGACGGGGGCGGGGAGGGCGCGTGAGCGGCATCGCGCGTTGCAGCGCTGCCGCTGGATCGGCTACATTGGTGTACGGTGAGGTGCGAGAGTGGTTTAATCGGGCGGTCTCGAAAACCGTTGTACCCGTAAGGGTACCGTGGGTTCGAATCCCACCCTCACCGCCACGCCTTTTGAGCACTCCCTGCCTTGTGGCCAATTGAGTTGCGCAATGCGGCCGGAAGGCGGGTGAAAGCGCGATTTCCGGTGCCGGGCTTCAACAGATCAGCTCCGCGCCTTCAAATCGGATTCTCCGTCATGCCTCGTCAGTGGCTACGAGGGCATCCCTCGGAGCCGGCCGCATGGCAGCCATCAACGGTTCCCCCACTCCACGATTTCCTTGGACACTGATTCGCGGTAAGGAGAATCAGGATGTCCAACACGAAAGATTCTGATCCCGGGCCTGCGCGAAAAACTCGGAGGGCCTGCCGCGGTGGGGCAGCAATTTGACCGCGCCGGCAAAGGCCGGTGGTCGGCCAAGCGCAAGATGAGCGTAGTTCTGGAGCTGCTCCGCGGCGCCGATCTTGAGGTTACGAGCCGCAGGGGTGGCGTCACGGTGGCGACTCTCCTGGAGTGGCGCGAAGCCTTCCTGTCGGCCGGCGAAGAGGGGCTCAGGATCCGGCAGGAAGATCTGGTCGATGAGCAGGGCCGACGGATGAAATCCGTCATCGCTGACTTGGCCATGGAGAACGAACTCTTGCGCGAGCGCATCCGGCGCATGGGGTACGAGAGGCCTTTTCTGCGGTGGAGGTCGAACAAATGAGCCGTACCCGGTCGATCTCCACAGGACGCTGCTCCGGGCGGGCTCGGGTGCGGAAGGCGTGGAGCCTGCCGCGGTCGACCTTCTCCCAGCGGTGCCGCCCCAGGGTTTGCTTCACCCGCTCTCCCGGCGCGGCCTGAAGACGCGCTACACCGATGGGCAACTTGTTGGCGAGATCCGGCGCACGATCCAGGCCTCGCCCTTTCACGGCGAAGGCCATCGCAAGGTCTGGGCGCGGCTGCGCCTTGCCGGCGTGCGCACGTCCTTGCGGCGCGT
>JANWVO010000056.1 GCA_025056865.1 Bryobacteraceae bacterium | reverse complement strand
CCCTCGATTTATGCGAGGCTGGCGTTTCTGGCATCGCTCCGGGACGTGAACACGGGCCGGTACGAGCATCATGGGCTGGCGATGATTTTCGGCCGGGAAGAGGCGGGCGAGGCGATCCGGAAGAGCCACGAGGAGACGTTTCTGGAGTGGCTGGCGCTGCGGCTGGATCAGCAGAAGGCGGATCTGGAGCTGTATTTTTCCACGCTGCCGGCGGACCGGCGGACGCTGGTGGAGAATTGGTTGCGGCTGTGCCCCTACCGGGCGGTGATCCCGGCGTGGGCGAGCGCGGCGCAGCGGGAGCTGTACGAGGCGAATTTCGCGGCGCTGCTGGAGCTGCTCAGGGGCGAACTTTCATCTTCGCCGGAGCCGTAAGGCGGCTGGCCACGCCGACGACCTGGCCGAGCACTTCCACTTCCTCCGGCCACTCGAAGACGACAGGAGACAGCGAGCTGGCAGGATGGGGCAGCGCGATGAGCTGGCTGCCCGCGAGGCTGCACCAGGCGCACATCCAGCCGTTGCGGTGCTCGAGGAAGTAGATGGGACGGTCGAGCTCGTTGGTCCAGCCGCCGGTGACGATCTTGCGGCGGCCTTCGTCGATGAGCAGGAGGCTGCCGGGCCGCAGGATGGGGTACATGAACCAGTCGTCGGTGCCGAGGCAGGCGTAGCGGTAGTTCTTGGGTTCGTGGCCGCTGAGGATGAGCAGCGGCAGGGTGCCCCAGCTCTGGATGAAGCGGCTGAGGAAGGTCGTCCGGGACAGGTCGATGCCGGGGTCGAGCGTGAGGGGCACGACGACCTCGCTGGACCAGGAGCGGAGGGAGGAGCGGCTGAAGCCGATGAGATGGGTCTTTTCGGCGGACAGCGCGGCGCTGTCGGCGGGCATTTCGGCCAGGTCGACGCCGTACCAGCGGAGGACTTCCGCCATATCGAGGCGGTAGATGGCGCACAGCGAGTAGAGCTTGTAGATTCCCGGCACGACGCCGCGGTTCTCGATGTCGGAGAGGCGGCTGATGGGAATGAGGAATTCGCTGTTGCGGCGGCGGTCGGCGATCTGCTGGCTAAACTCTTCGACGTCGCGGTAGCGAAGGCCGAGCCGTTCCCGGATCTGTTTGAGTCTCAGCCCTGGTTCCAGCATGGTATTATCGGGATCGCCGGTTTCCCCCGCGGCTCTGCACCTGCCGGCCCAGGCGCCGCAGGGAAAGCGGATGCCCGGACGGGCCGGGCAGGGCGGCTAATTCGATTCTGTTCTGAATCCGGAACAGGCGCAAGCGTTCTGATCCGAAATCAGAAAAAACCGGGCTGCGGCCGGGCGCGGGGCATCTGGCACGAACTCTTATGATAACCCGGAAAAATCCGATGACGGTAGCCATCCAGGGGGAGGCCGGCTCTTTCAGCCACGAGGCGGCGCTGCGGCTGCTCGGGGCCAGGATCCGGGTGCAGTCCTGCCAGCGGTTTGAGGATGTGTTCCGCACGCTCCAGGAGGGAAGCGCCGATGCGGCCGTGATTCCCATCGAGAACACGCTGCACGGCTCGGTGCATGAGAACTATGACCATCTGCTGCACTTCGACCACCGGATCGTGGCGGAGCTGAACCTGCGGATCGTGCACAATCTGATCGTCTGCCCTGGGGTGCGTTTCCGGGATATTCGCCGTGTGTTCTCCCATCCGGTGGCCCTGAACCAGTGCCTGCGGTTTCTGGGGGCGCATCCGGATTGGGAGCGGGTGCCGTTTTATGATACGGCGGGCAGCGTGAAGATGCTGCTGGAGGAGCGGCTGGCCGATGCGGGGGCGATTGCGAGCGCGGTGTCGGCGGAGATTTACGGGGGAAGGATCCTGCGGCGGTCGATCGAGGACGACCGGCAGAACTACACGCGGTTTTTCCTGCTGCGGAGACCGGATCAGCCGCCGCTGAAGCTGAAGGAACAGGGCAAGAAGGGATGGAAGACGTCGATTGTGTTTTCGACGCGCAACCAGCCGGGGTCGCTGTTCCGGGCGCTGAGCGCGTTTGCGTTGCGGGATCTTTCGCTGACGAAGATCGAGTCGCGTCCGCTGCGGGGCAGGCCGTGGGAGTACCTCTTTTATGTGGACTTCCTGGGCAATGTCGAGGACGAGCGGGTGAAGCGGGCGCTCGGGCATCTGGAAGAGCTTTGCGACCTGCTGCGGGTGTTTGGCTGTTACCGGGCCTGAGGTGCCGGCGGCCCGCGCCCGCTGCGTCCGTGGCGCCCCGGCAGGAGCCGGGTCGGACGGAGGGGGATCCGGAAGGAGGTTGCGGGCAGCGCTGCGGCTGCCGGAAGGCGGGGGCGCCTGGGGGAGATGGAATCAGGGCTTGCGGAGGGGCAGGACCTTCCGGGCGCGGAGGGTGAACCCCCGGCGGTTGTCGAAGGGCTCGACGACGGCTTCCAGGCCGATGACGGGCTGAACGGTCCAGTGGCCGTAGTCGCGGTAGACGTCGGCGAAGAGGGCGGCTTCGAGGAAGCCGGTCCAGTCGGCGAGGGTCACGAATTTCATCACGCCGTTGGCGGCCGGGTGCCGGCGGTCGGCCACGGTGAGGCCGGCGACGCGGACGGTCTTTCCGTAGAATTCCTGCTGGCGGCGGCGGAGCTCTTCGGCGGGGAGGAAGGCGCGCCAGTCGACGTGCGCGGCCCAGAGGGCGAGCGGGTGGAGGCTGACGGGGAAGCCGAGCACTTCGGCCTCCCAGCGGGCGCGGTTTTCCGCTGTTGGTTCGAAGGCGGGCGGGGGTTCGGGTTCGAGGAGGCGGGCGCGGGTTCCGTAGGCCTCGAGCCGCTGGAGGCGCCAGAAGAGGCCGCCGCGCGGCTCGCCGAAGGAGTCGAGGGCGCCGGCCTTGAGCAGGGCGAGCCACTCGGGGCGGCTGGGCGCGGCGCGGCGGTAGAAGTCGCCGGGGTCGCGGAAGGGCCTGTTCTGGAGGATGCGGTCGAGCGTGGCCTGCGTGAGGCCGCGCACCTGGTCCAGCGGGAGGCGCACTTCCCTGCCCCGGACGAGGAAGCGCCGGGGGTCGGACAGGTGGATGTCCGGCGGCAGGAAGCGCGCGCCGAGGCGGAGCGCCTCCAGCACGTAGACGATGGGGGCGTAGAAGCCGCGCCGGGAGCTGAGCACGGCGGCGAGGAATTCGAGCGGGTAGCGCGTCTTGAGCCATGCGCCGGCGTAGGCCTCCACGGCGTAGGCGGCCGAGTGCGCCTTGTTGAACATGTAGCCGCGGAACTCGCTCACCATCTGCCAGACGCGGCCGATCTCTTCCGGCGTGCGCCCCGCGGCGAGCGCGCATTGGCGGAACTCCGCGCCCAGCTTCTCGATCAGCGCCGCGTCGCGGTTTTTGACGAGCGCGCGGCGCAGCAGGTCGGCCCGGCCCCACGGCATGCCGGCGAACGCGTTGGCGACCAGCAGAATGTGTTCTTCGAACGCCATCAAGCCGCAGGTATCTGCCAGCAGAGGCTCCAGAGATGGATGAGCATATTCGACGGGTTCGAGGCCCTGGCGGCGGCGGGCGTAGGCCAGCTTCTTGCCCTCGTTGGCGGCACCGGGGCGGATGATGGACTCCACGGCGGTGAGCGTGTCGATGTCGCGGCAATTGGTCATCACGAGCAGGCTGGTCATGGCGGGCGACTCGATGTGGAAGACGCCGCGCGCCTGGCCGGTGGCGATGGTCTCCCAGGTGGCGGCGTCGTTCCAGTCAAGACGCGAAAGGTCTGGCCGGAGCTGATGGTTGGCCTCGATGTTTTCCAGCGTTTCCCGAAGGACGGTCAGGCCGGCCTGCCCGAGCAGATCCATCTTGAGCAGGCCGAGCTCTTCGACGTCTTCCATGTCATAGTGCGTCGTCAGCCAGCCTTTGGAGGAGACAAACAGCGGCATGCGGTCCGCGAGCGGGTCGGCGCTGAGGACCAGGCCGCAGGGGTGCATGGCGAAGTGGCGCGGGATGCCGTCGAGTTCGCCGGCGATGCGCAGCACGGTCGCGTAGGGTTCCTCGTTCCAGGGCAGGTGGCGGCATTCGGGCGTCTCGAGCACTGCTTCCCGTGCGTCGCCGTGGTGGCGCGGCAGGTGTTCGGTGAAGCGGCGCGCCTCGCGTTCCGGGATGCCGTAGACCCTGGCGATTTCGGCCACTGCGGAGCGTCCCTGAAAGGTGTGGACGGCGCCGATCAGCGCCGCGTGTTGGTGCCCGTACCGGTGGAAAACATATTCGACAACCTCGTCGCGGCGGTCCCAAGGCAGGTCGAGGTCGATGTCGGCCAGCTTGGAGAACTGCATCCGTTCCCGGTTGAGAAACCTTTCAAAACAGAGGCCGAAGCGGAATGGGCAGACGTTGCTGATCCCCAGCAGGTAGCACACCAGGCTGCCAGCGGCGGAGCCGCGGGCCAGCGTTTCGATGCCGCGCGCGGCGCACCACTCCACCAGATCGGCGAAAACGAGGAAGTAGCCCGCGTAGCCGACTTCTTCGATGATGCCCAGCTCGCGCTCGAGGCGGGCGAGAACTTCCGGCGCGGGGGACCGCCCGTAGCGGCGCTCCAGTCCGGCCCGAACTTTGGCTCGTAACAGCGCGGCAGGATTGTCACAGGGGAATTGCGGAAAACGGATGTCGCCCAGCTCGAAATCAAACTGGCAGCGTTCGGCGATGCGGAGCGTGTTGTCGAGGGCCTGCGGCAGCCCGCCGAAGTAGCGGGCGATCTCTTCGGGTCCATGCCAGTGGTACCGGCCAGGAGGGAGCTTGTCCGGGTGCGACTGGCCGAGCAGGGTAAGAGTGCGCATCGACTGGAGGATGTCGTACTTCAGCCACTCCTGCGGATGGAGATAGTGCGTGGCGGCGGCGGCCGCGAGCGGGACGCGGCGGCGCCGCGCCAACTCGACGAGGAAGCGCGCCAGGCGGAGGCAGTCTTCGTTGTGGGAGGTGATCTCCAGCGCAAGGTTCCGGCCGTAAACGGCCTGCAAGGATTTGAGTTCCTCTTCGCCTGTGCGCCCGCGGAGGAGGGCTTGTCCGACGGGGGACCGGGCGCCGGCGAGGCAGATGAGACCCTCGCTGAAGCGGGCGAGGTCTTCCGGCACCACGCCGGCAGGGTTCAGCCGGCGGGGGCTGCTGGAGCCGTTGGCAGCGCCCTGCTCCAGCACCTGAACTTTTTCCATGCAGTCGGCTGATTTTAAGGCCGCTTCCGTCAACAGGCGGCAGAGATTCCGGTAGCCGCGCGAGTTCTCCACCAATAGCACGAGCGCGCCGCCGCCCACGAGGGTGACCTCGGCTCCCAACACCGGATGAAGTCCGAGTTGCCGCGCCCGTTTGTAAAAGCGGACCGCCCCGGCGAGGGTGTCGCGATCCGTAAGGGCGGCGGCGGGCATTCCGGAGGCGTGCGCCGCTTCCGCCACCTGCTCGGGCGTCATCGTGCCATCGAGCAGGGAATACCAGCTATGGCAGTGAAGCGCGGCGAGGGTCATAGTGTAAGCATTTATAGTATAGCGCCGCTGCGCTTCCATGGGGAAGAAACGGCAAACCAGGCTACTGGACTGCGCTCCTCTGCCAGACCAGGCTTTGGAGCGACTCGTCACTGAAATCCCCTGCCCCGCCCCGTCGGAACCGCATGTGCGATCCAGTCCCGGGAGGATTCCCCTGCCCCGCGCGGGGGCCACGGATCATGCAGCCGAGGTGGCACGGTGGGCGAGGGATTCCCCTGCCGCGGGCGCAGGGGCTGCGTTTTCTGCCGATCCCGCGTCCCCTGAGAAAGGGGGACAGGCACCTTTTTTCTCTCCCCCTCCCAGCCCCGGCTGCGCTTGGCCCGAAGTCCTCCCCATGCGATCCTCCTGTCTCTCCCACCCCCGCCGGTGGCTGCGGACGCAGCGGCTCCCGCCACGTCCGGATGCCGCCCGGATGTCCCCCGAGGCTCCAGTCCCGGCTGGCGCTTCCATTCGACCTCCCCGCCTGCCGCCAGTTCTCCCGCGGACCCATCGCGCCGCACCCCACATAGGTTCCCCCTGCGCTTGCGCAGGGGCGGCGTTTTCTGCGGATCCCCCGAACCATTCCCCACGCTTGCGCAGGCACTCCCGCGCGCCCCATCCCGCCCGCCGCCCAGGCCAGCCACATCGAAACCCCATTCCCGCCCGAATCAGAAATCTTTCCCCCCTCGAATCCACCACTTGCCGCACCCGCCCCCCCTCGGGCGCCCCCGCCCGCGCCCACCCTCTCGCCGGAGGTTCTCTCGCATGTCTGCTCGCAAACGCCAGCTCTCGGAGGCCGAACTCGCCGCCCGCCGTGCCAACGCCCGCCGCTCCACCGGCCCCAGGTCCGCCGCCGGCAAGGCCCGCTCGGCCCAGAACGCCCGCCGCCACGGCCTGTTCTCCCAA
>JANWVO010000008.1 GCA_025056865.1 Bryobacteraceae bacterium | reverse complement strand
TGATGAGCCTGAACAAATACGGCCCATTCGGTGCCGCGGCCCCCTGAGGGCGGCGGACACGAGGCCGGGCTGCGCAGGAGCGCGTTCCGGTCGACACGCGGCGGATCAACGTGGCGGGCCGGCTGCCTCGAATGGCCCCGGCCCCGCCCCCGCCCGGCAAACCAGAGCGGCGGCTCGCGATGTTTTCGCCGTCCCGCGGCGGGCGGGACACGCGCCTCCTACCCGCACTCTATTCCTGCCCCGACGCCCGTTTCCCACCGATCCGGCGCTGCCCGTGGATCCACTTTGCTCCCGGCGGCTCTGCCGCCCGTGCCGGCTCCGGCATCTCTACAAGCCTGCCCAGCGGCGCGCCCAAAGCTGAAGCACCAGCAGGCTCCACAACTGCCGGTCGCGGTTGCGCAGTCCCGAAACATGCTCCTCGAGCAGCCGCCGCGCCTGCGCGATGTCCACCAGGCCGGTGTCCCGGCCTTCCAGCACTTCCCGCTCGTAAACCGGACGGAGCTCGCCGCGGAACCATTCCTTCAGGGGCATCACGAACCCCATTTTCGGCCGCCAGAGAATTTCGCCCGGCAGCAGCGGCTCCAGCGTCTTTTTGAAAATGTATTTCCCCTGAAGCCCCGTGATTTTCCACTCCGCCGGCAGCCCCGCTGCCAGCTCTGCCAGCCGGTAATCAAGCCACGGCGAACGGGCTTCCAGCGACCATGCCATCGTCGCCCGGTCCGCCTTCACCAGGATGTCGCCGGGCAGCCACGTCTCCGCGTCCACCGCCTGCAACTGCTCGAGCGGCCCCAGCTCGCGGTACGGCAGGAAGCGCTCCGCAAACCACTGCCGGGGATCGTGCCCGTGCAGCCGCGCGCGCAGCTCCCGCCCGAGGACTCCGTCCAGCTCCCCGCCGCGGAAAATGGTCATCGAGTGGAAATACGCGGCCGCCAGATCCATGCTCAGGTTCGTCAGGAACGTTTTTGCCCGGAAAATCTGCGGCAGATAATCGAATTTCGGATAAATACGGCCCGCCCACCGGAAAATAGAACGGCGGAAAAACTGCGGAAATCTCCTCCGCACGCGCTCTTCGGCCAGCGCATGCCGGTAGCGCCGGTAGCCGGCGAACAGCTCGTCGGCGCCGTCGCCGGAAAGCGCCACGGTGACGTGCTGCCGCGTCATCCGCGCCAGATAGAGCGTGGGAATGGCCGAGGCGTCCCCGAAAGGCTCGTCGAAGTGGTGCGCCAACACTTCCAGCATTTCGAGGATCTGCGGGACGACCCGGTGTTCGCAGTGCTCGGTCGCATAGCGCTCCGCCACCATGCGCGCATACCGCGTCTCGTCGTAGGCGCGCTCGCTGAAGCCGATGGTGAACGTGCGGACCCGGCCCGGAGCGTGCCGCGCCATGAAGGCAACCACGGCGCCCGAGTCCACGCCGCCGCTGAGGAAAGCCCCCAGCGGCACGTCGCTCACCAGCCGCGCCCGCACCGAATCCGATGCCAGCCCGTCGATGCGCGCAACGGCCTCCTCCCAGGCCATTTCCCGCCGCCGGAACGCAAGCTGCCAGTAGCGCCGCTGCCGGGCGCCGTCCTCCGAAACGGTGAGCGTGCATGCTGCCGGCAGCTTCCGCACATGGCGCAGGATCGAGTGCGGTTCGGGCACGTAGCCGAACGCCAGAAAATCGGCCACGCTTTCGGCACGCACGTCCCGGCAGACGCCGGGCAGCGCCAGCAGCGCCTTCAGCTCGCTTGCGAACGCGAACCGGTACGGGCCGTGGTCCTCGAGATAATACAGCGGCTTCTTGCCGAAGCGGTCGCGGGCCAGAAAAAGCCGCTGCCCGCGCCGGTCCCAGATGGCGAAGGCGAACATGCCGTTCAGCCGTTCCGCCATCGCCTCGCCATGCTCTTCGTACAGGTGCAGCAGAACCTCGGTGTCGCTGCGGGTGCGGAAGACATGGCCGCGCCGCTCGAGTTCTGGCCGCAGCTCGAGGAAATTGTAGATCTCGCCGTTGAAGACGATGACCAGCGAGCCGTCTTCGTTGGCCATCGGCTGCGCGCCCGTTTCCAGGTCGATGATGCTCAGCCGGCGGTGGCCCAGCGCTGCGGCGCCCTCGACAAAGCAGCCCTCCCCGTCCGGCCCGCGGTGCGCCAGCGCCGCGCCCATGCTGCGGATCCAGCGCTCGTCGGCGCGCGCGCCTCCCCGCATCAGGAATCCTGCAATGCCGCACATGCTGCCGGTTCCGGTCTCACCCATTGTAGCGGCATGCCTGCGGGGGCCCCGCGGTGAACCGCTATCATGAAGGCGTGAGCGAAACGGCTGCCGCGCCCATCCCGCTGCTCGACCTGCGGGCCCAGTACGCCTCCATCCGCAGCGAAGTCGAGGATGCCGTGCGCCGCGTGCTTGAATCGCAGCAGTGCATCCTCGGCCCCGATGTCGCCGCTCTGGAAGAGGAAATCGCCGCCTACTGCGGCGTGAAGCACGCCATCGGCTGCGGCTCCGGCACCGACGCCCTGCTGCTCGCCCTCCGCGCCCTCGACATCGGCCCGGGCGACGAGGTGCTGACTACCCCGTTCACCTTCTTCGCCACCGCCGGCGCCATCGCCAACGTGGGCGCCACCCCCGTCTTCGCCGACATCGATCCGCTCACCTTCAACCTCGACCCCGGCAGCGCTCTTGCCGCCCTGAAACGGCGCCCCCGCATCCGCGCCATCCTTCCCGTGCACCTCTACGGCCTCTGCGCCGACATGGACCCCTTCCTTGCCATGGCCGCCGAGCGCGGCATCCCCGTCATCGAGGACGCCGCCCAGGCCATCGGCGCCGAATACCGCGGCCGCCGCGCCGGCTCCATCGGGACAATCGGCTGCTTCAGTTTCTTCCCCACCAAGAACCTCGGCGGTGCCGGCGAGGGCGGCATTCTCACCACCAATGACGGCCGCCTCGCCGATCGCCTCCGCGCCCTTCGCGTGCACGGCTCCCGCGTGCGCTACTACCACGACGAAGTGGGCACCAACTCCCGCCTCGACACCCTCCAGGCGGCCATCCTCCGCGTCAAGCTCCGCCGGCTGGAACAGTGGACCGCCCTTCGCATCGCCCACGCGCAGCTCTACACCGCCACCCTTGTCCGCCTCGGCGCGCCTGTCGCGCCTCCGGCGGCGCCCCCGTATCCGGCGCGCCACGTGTACCATCAGTATGTGATCCGCGCCCCGCGCCGCGACGCCCTCCGCGCCTGGCTCGCCGGCCAGGGCATCGCCAGCGAAATCTACTACCCGCTTCCTCTCCACCGGCAGAACTGCTTCCTGCGCCTCGGCTATCCCGAAGGATCGCTGCCGGCCAGCGAGCAGGCCTCGCGCGAGGTCCTCGCCCTGCCCATCTATCCCGAGCTCGAGCCCGCGCAGATCGAACGCGTCTGCCACGCCATCGGGGCGTTTTACCAATCCGGCGCATGAGCTGCCAGGTCCGTTTCCTGACGCCTGCCGACGAAACAAAGTGGAACGATTTTGTTTTTGCCCATCCGCTCGGCAGCCCGTTCCACCTCACCCATTGGCGCGACTGCATGCAGGCGACTTTCGGCTACGAGCCGCGCTGCCTCCTCGCCGAACGGAACGGAGCCGTCTGCGGCGTCCTCCCGCTGTTCCTCGTCCGCACTCCGCTCGCCGGCAGGATCCTGCTGTCTTCGCCGTTCGCCGTCTACGGCGGAATCCTCGCCGCCACGGACGAGGCGGCTGCCGCGCTGAAGCAGCGGCTCGAATCCCTCGCCCGGGAAGAGCAGGTGCAGTACGCCGAGCTGCGCAACGCCTGGCCGGAGCAGTGCGCCGGCTACCATCCCGTGCGCCGCTATGTCACCTTCACGCAGGAGCTCACGGGCACGGAGGAAGAGCTGCTGCAATCCATCCCCCGCAAGACGCGCGCCGCCATCCGCAAGTCCCTCCAGTGCGGGCTCGAGTCCCGCCGCACGCGCTCCCTTGATGCGTTCCTCCGCCTCTATCTGGCCAACCTCCGCCGCCTCGGCACGCCCGCCTTTCCCCGCCGGCATTTCGAAAATTTGCTCGAACGGTTCGGAGATTCCTGCTACGTGCTCGAGGTCCTCTCCGAAGGCACGCCCGTCGCAGCCGTGCTCACCTTCCACTTCCGCGGACAGATCCTGCCCTATTACGGCGCCTCCGATCCGCGCTACCACGCCCTCCAGCCCAACAACTTCATGTATTGGGACCTGATGCGCCGCGGACTGCGCGAAGGCTTCCGCCTCTTTGATTTCGGCCGCAGCAAGATCGAAAAAAGCGGCTCGTTCGACTTCAAGTCGCATTGGGGCATGACCATGCGCGAGCTGCCCTATGAAGTGCATCTCGTCCGGCGCCGCGAGCCTCCGGACCTGAGCCCCAACAATCCGAAATTCGAACTCTTCATCCGGCTCTGGCGCCGCCTGCCCCTCGGGCTGGCCAACCGGCTGGGGCCGGCACTGGTAAAATGGGTTCCCTGAAACTCGGCGGGCAGACCAACTCCCCCGGGGCCAGGCCAATCCAATCGGAGGCGCGTCTAGCGATCCTGCCATGAATCCGGCCGTCACTTCCGCTGAAGAACGCCTTCCGGGCCGCCGCTTCCCCTGGCTTCTCACTGCATGGATCGGGCTGCTGCTGCTGGCCTGCTTCTACCCGGTCCTCGGCCGCATGGTGCGCGACTGGTACATCGACGAAGACATGGGCCACGGCTTCTTCGTGCCCGCCGTCTCGGCCTACATGATCTGGCAGCGGAAAAATGAACTGCTCGCCAGAAATTATTCGCCTGCGTTGGGCGGGCTGGCCATCGTGCTTCTGGGCGGCCTTTTGCTGGTCGTCGGAACCTACGCGGTCGAGCAGACGCTGATGCGCGGCTCCTTCCTCGTCGCGCTCTGGGGCGCGGTGGCCACGCTCGGCGGCTGGCGGCTGCTGCGCGACATCGCCTTCCCGCTCCTCCTGCTGGTCTTCATGATCCCGCTGCCGGCCGTCATCTACAACCAGATCACCTTCCCCCTGCAGCTCTTTGCCAGCCAGGTGGCGGAGGCGGCGCTCGGCCTGCTGGGCATCCCGGTGCTCCGCGAAGGCAACATCCTGGAGCTGCCCAGCCAGCGCCTTTCGGTGGCGGAAGCCTGCAGCGGCATCCGCTCCCTGATGTCGCTCATGTACCTTTCCCTTGTCTACGGCTATTTCTTCGATTCGCGCTGGCCCGTGCGGGTGCTGCTCGTGCTGCTTACCCCGGCCATCGCGATCTTCGTCAACTCGCTCCGCGTCACCGCGACCGGCCTGCTCAGCGAGTACAATCCGGAGCTGGCGCAGGGCGTCTTCCACAGCATGGAGGGCTGGCTGATGTTCCTCCTGGCGCTGGCGCTGCTGTTTGCGCTGCACCGCGCCATCTCTCTCGCGGCGGTGAAATATGCCAGGCCACGCTGAAGCTCCCGCGGGCGCCCGGCTCCGCCGCGCGGCCTTCTGGCTGAGCGTCCTGCTCATCGGCCAGGCCGCCGCTTACCACCTGCTGCCCAAGACCGAGCGGACTTTCCCGGCGCGCCCCCTGAAGGAGTTCCCCGCGGATCTCGGCCCATGGCACATGGCGGGCGAATTCGAGATCGAGCCGGAAATCCAGCGCGTCCTGCGCGCCGACGATTCGCTCAACCGCACCTATGTGCGGCCTGGTTCGCAGGCCCCGGTCAGCCTCTTCGTCGCCTTCTTCCGCTCGCAGGCCTCCGGCGCGGCGCCCCATTCGCCGAAGAACTGCCTGCCCGGATCCGGATACGCGCCCATGGAGTCTGGCACCGTCCGCCTTCCCTTCGGCGCCGCCGGCGAAGTCGAGGTTAACCGCTATATCGTGGCGCGAGGAGACTCGCGCAGCATCGTCCTTTACTGGTACCAGACCCCGGCGCGCATCGTCGCCGGAGAGTTCGAAGCCAAATTCTGGCTCGTCGCCGACTCCATCCGCTACCGCCGCTCCGACACCAGCCTGGTCCGCATCGTCGTGCCCGTGGCGGAAGGCGTCGACGCCGACTCGGAGGCGCGCCAATTCGCCATCCGCCTGCTGCCGGCGCTCAGCGCGTTCCTTCCCCGCCTCGAGACTCCCGGCGGCGGATAAGGCGGATCAGGGCGATCGCCGCCTCGATCAGCGCCGCATACAGCCAGACGATCGCCCGGTCCTTCCACAGACTCCAGCGCTTCATTCGGACTCCGGAAACGCCAGCCGAAACTGCCGCTTCGGGAAGAAATCCCGCACCGCCCGCTGCGGCGCCGTGCGCGCCCGGTAGAGAATCCTGCCGCCAAGCCGCGCCGCCATCTCCCGCGCTACGGCCAGCTCGTGATCAGGCTCCTCCAGCCGCGGCGCCTGACCCGACAGCAGCCACTGCCCGGTCCACTCGTTCAGCTTCCTCTCCAGGGTCTGGTCGGCGCAACGCCATTCGCCGCGCCGCAGCACGGCCTTCTGTTTCCCGACAGACACGATCACGCCCATGATTTTCGGAAGAGTCTTCCCATGGATAGCACAATGCCCCCAGCCCGCATGAGAATCCCGGCCCGCTGCGCCTACTGTATTTCTTGCAGGAAGAAATGGAACCCGAATCCATTCCGGCTCCGGATCCCCAGACCCGCTGCACCAGCTACCTGTTTCCCGCCGGAATCCCTGCCTTCGAGAAGCATGTGCGGTTCCGGCTCGTGGAAAGCCCGCGGTTCGCTCCCATCGCGCTCCTCGAGAGCGAAATCGACCCGGCGGTCCGCTTCGCCTGCGCTCCCGTGCGGCTGCTCGTGCCGGACTACCGGCTGGAACTCAGCCGCGAGGAGTTCGAGCTGCTCGGGCGCCCGGCGGACGAATCGCAACTGCTCGTGTTGGCGATCCTGACTTTCCGCGAGGGCAGGCCCCCTACCGCCAATCTGCTCGCTCCCGTCGTGCTCCATCCCGCCGCCCGGACCGGCGTCCAGTCCGTGCAGTGCGACTCCTCCTATTCGCACGTCCACCCCGTGAGGGAGGATGCCCCATGCTCGTGATCCGCCGCAAGGAAGGCCAGGCGATCCGGATCAGCGACTCCATCCGGATCGAGGTGCTCGAAAGCACTCCCAACCGCGTGAAGCTGGGCATCACCGCGCCTGCGGAGGTCCGCGTCGTGCGCGAGGAGGTGCTGCTGGCCGAGGCGGAAAACCGCGAGGCCGCCGCCGCTCCCCCGGCGGACGTGCTGGCCCGCTGGGCCAGTCAGTTCCAGCCCCCACAGCCGTAACAGTCTCCGCCCGCCATCTCTCCCCACGTGCCGGGCAGCCGCATCCCCGGGGCTGCCGCCCGCCGAGCAGGCGGTGCTCCGCCCAGGGGCAGCGCGCGCCGTCGGAGCGGAGCGGACGCGGACGGCTGCCCCAGCCTGCCGCGCCTCGGCCGTGCGGTGGACCGGGCTCGTCTGGTACTGGGACGGAAATGGAGGCGGGCCGTCGATCTAGGGCTTTTCCCCGAGCTCGATTTCAGGTTCAATGGAAGCGATGGCGCACCCTCAGGTCTCTCTTCGATCCGCGGATCAGGCGATCCACCTGAGTCCGGCCCGGGCTTTTCTGATTTATGCCTACCTTCAGGCGCTGGATGTGCTGACGACGCTGGCCTTCCTGATGGCGAGCGTCGAGGAAGCCAATCCGCTGGTGCGCCAGGCGATTGCGCTCGCGGGCAGCCCGCTGGCAGGCCTGCTGCTGGTGAAGCTGGCAGCCCTCGCGCTGGGCGTCATCTGTTGGAGGGCGGGACGAATCCGTCTCTTGCAGCGCGCCAATGTCTTCTTTGCCGCCCTCGTCGCGTGGAATCTCGTCTGCCTGCTGCTGGGGCTGGGCCGGGGCCCGCTGGGCTGAGCGGCCGCTCAGGTCTGGCTGGTCGAGTTCGTCAGGATTTCGGCGATCCTGGAATAAATGGCGCGCATGGATTCCGTTGCCGTGTACGGAATCAATGCTCCGCAGGCCACCGCAATGAAGCCCACGATCAGCGCATATTCCACGAGGTCCTGACCGCTTCGGCTTCTGCGGCCATCGCAACTGAGAAGCTCAAAAAGCCGCTTCCGGATTTGCCAATATGTTGCTTGCATATGGCGCTGCATTCTAGTCCTCCAACGGCTCTGGTACTAGATCCATGGTGGCGTCGGTTTGCCACCCAGACAACCAAGGAAAGGCCGTAGAACGAATCCAAAGTTCCCTTAGCACTGTTCAGGAATCCCGTCGCGCCCGGCCTTGGGCCGTCGCCGGGCGCCAGATTGACTAAACTATTTGCTTGCCCCTGAAGCTCAGCATCCTCATCCCTGTCTACAACGAACGCACCGTCGTCCGCCGTAGCCTCGATCAGGTGATCCGCGCGCCCCTGCCGGAAGGCATGGAACGCGAGCTGGTGATCGTCGACGACCGCTCCACCGACGGCACCTGGGACATCCTTCAGGAGATCGCCGCCGCGCACCCTTTCATCCGCCTGTTCCGGCACGAGGTCAACCAGGGCAAGGGCGCCGCCGTCCGCACGGCCATCCAGCACGCCGAAGGCGATTTCTGCCTCATCCAGGACGCCGACCTCGAATACGACCCGCAGGAATATCCGATCCTGCTCAAACCGCTGCTCGAAGGCCGCGCCGACGCCGTCTTCGGCTCCCGCTACCTGGCGGGCGAGAGCCGCCGCGTGCTGCCTTTCTGGCACACGATGATCAACAAGACGCTGACGCTGATCTCGAACGTCTTTTCCAACATCCACGTCACCGACATGGAGACCTGCTACAAGGTCTTCCGCACCGACCTGCTGAAGTCCATCCCGATCCGCTCCAACCGCTTCGGCTTCGAGCCGGAGATCACGATGAAGTGCGCCAAGCGCCGGCTGCGGATCTACGAAGTGCCCATCAGCTACCACGGGCGCACTTACGAGGAAGGGAAGAAGATCGGCTGGAAGGACGGCTTGCAGGCCCTCGGCGTGATCCTCAAGTTCTGGCTGATCGACGACCTCTACGTGGACACGCGCGGCCGCGAGGCGATCATCAATCTCACGCGCACGCCCGCTTACACCGACTGGCTGTGCTCGATCCTCCGGCCCGAGCTCGGCGACACCGTCTTCGAGCTCTGCGCCGGCGTCGGCACCTTCTCGGCCCGGCTGATGGGCCGCCGCCTCCGCTATCTCGCCACCGACCCGGACCCGCTCCATCTGCACGCCCTGCAAAACCGCTTCCTGCGCACGCCCAACGTGGAAGTGGCCTGCTGCCGCCCGCAGGAGCCGGAGGACTTCGAGGCCTGGGCCGGGCAGTTCGACAGCGCCCTGGCCGTCAACGTGCTCGAGGGGCTGGAAGATCCGCTGACGGCGCTGCGCGGTCTGGGAGCCGTGCTCCGGCCCGGCGCCAAGCTCCTTGTCGTGGCTCCGCAGGGCCCGTGGCTTTACGGCAGTGTGGACCGGGCGATGGGCAATCTGCGCCGCTTCCGGAAGGACGACCTGCGGGCGCTGTTCCGCGAGGCGGGCTTCGAGACGCTCTGGATCCGCGACATCAACAAGGGCGGCGTCCTCGGCTGGTGGCTGGCCTCGCGCCTGCTGCGGCGCCGCGGCCTGTCCAAGCTCACGCTGAAACTGTTCGACAAGACCGTGCTTTTCTGGCGCCTCGCCGACCGCATCCTGCCCTGGCACGGCCTCACCATGCTGGCCGCGGCGCGCTGGAACGGCGGCCGCTGCTGATCCTGGATTCGATAGACTGAAGAATCGCCGCATCTTGTATGGGACACCGCTTCCGTCACGCCATCTGCAACGAGATCTACCAGGGCTGGGACTTCCGTGACGCGTGCCGCCACATGAAGGCCGCCGGCTACGAGGGCATCGAGATCGCTCCCTTCACGCTTTCCGAGGATCCCTGCAACATCCCGGCTGCCGACCGGCGTCAGTACCGCGACATCCTCGAGGGCGAGGGCCTGCGCTTCGTCGGGCTGCACTGGCTGATGGTCGCCCCCAAGGGCCTGCATGTGACGACGCCCGATGACACGCTCCGCGCGCGGAGCTGGGATCATATCCGCGGCCTCATCGATCTGTGCGCCGATCTCGGCGAAGGCGGCATCATGGTGTTCGGCTCGCCCCTGCAGCGCGGCACCACCGGCGGCTCCACGCGCGAGGAGGCCACCGAGCGCTTCATCGAAGGCCTTGCCTCCGTGGCGCCGCACGCCGAACAGCGCGGCGTCACCATCCTCGTGGAAGCCCTGCCAAAGAACCAGACCGACGTGATCGGCACGCTGGCCGAAGCCGTCGAAGTGGTCCGCCGCGTCAACAGTCCGGCGGTGGCGACCATGTTCGACACCCACAACGCCGTCGACGAGACCGAGCCGCACGACGTCCTCATCGAACGCTATTTCCCGCTGATCCGCCACGTCCACGTCAACGAGACCGACGGTGGCCACTGCGGCACCGGCGATTACGACTTCCGCCCGGTGCTGGCGGCGCTGAAGCGCCTCGGCTACCAGGGCTGGATTTCGCTCGAGGCCTTCGATTTCACGCCCGGCGCCGAACGCATCGCCACCGAAAGCATCCGCTACCTGAACTCGATCATCGAGGGCCTATGAAACTGCCCGTCGTCACCGGCGGGGCCGGCTTCATCGGCTCCGCCCTGGTCCGGACGCTGCTGGAAAAGGGCGCCCCGCGCGTCGCTGTCATCGACAATTTCTCTTCCGGAAAGGAAGAAAATCTTGCGGAAGTGCGGGAAAATGTCGATGTTTATCCCGTCGACATCCGCGATTATCCGCGCCTGGCTCCGCTGCTCGAAGGCGCTCCCGTCATTTACCACCTGGCGGCCATTCCCTCCGTGCCGCGCTCGATCCAGGACCCCGTTCCCTCGCACGAGGTCAACATCAACGGCACGTTCCATGTGCTGCGGGCTGCTGTGGAGGGCCGCGCGGGGCGGGTCGTCTATGCGGCCTCCTCTTCCGCCTACGGCGACACGGAAACGCTGCCCAAGACCGAATCCATGGCCCCGCGGCCGAAGTCGCCCTATGCGATGCAGAAGCTCGCCGGCGAGTATTACTGTTCGGTGTTCAGCTCCTGCTACGGGCTGGAAACGGTCTCGCTGCGCTTCTTCAACGTCTTCGGCCCGCGGCAGGATCCTTCCAGCCCCTACTCCGGCGTGCTGAGCATTTTCATGACGCGGCTGCTCGAGCGCCGCCCCCCGGTGATTTTCGGCGACGGCGAGCAGAGCCGCGACTTCACCTACGTGGAAGACGTGGCCGAGCTTTGCTGGAAGGCGGCCCGCGCCCCGGCGGAAGCGGTCTCCGGCAGGGTCTACAACGCCGGCAACGGCGGCCGCTACACGCTGAACGAGACGTGGCGGCTTCTGTGCCGCATGGAGGGGGTCGAGATCGAGCCGGAATATGGCCCGCCGCGCCCGGGCGACGTGCGCCACAGCCAGGCAGACACGGCTGCTGCCGTGCGCGATCTCGGCCACGCGCCGCGCTTCACCTTTGAAGAAGGATTGCGGCGCACGCTCGCCTGGTACCGCTCCGTCTGGCAGGCCTCGCGCGCCTCGTAGGTTGCCTGCCGCTACGCTTCCTCCGCCGCGCGCCGCACCGCCTCCCAGGTGGTCCGGACATCCTCGCGCGCCGTCCTGATATTGCCGATCGCGATCCGCGCCACCTGCCGCCCGCCGAGCACGTTGCCGGACAGAAACGCCACGCCGCTTTCGTTCACCCGCTGCATCAGCCTTCGCGTCGCTTCGTCGCCTTCGCGGTGGCGGAAGCAGACCAGCGACATCAGCACCGGCGCCGCCACCTCGAGCTTCGGGTGCGCCGCCATTTCGGCGGCCAGCTCCTTTGCCCACGCGATGTGCTGGCGGATGATGGCGCACACGCGGCGGTAGCCGAAATGCCGCATGACGAACCACAGCTTCAGCGCGCGGAAGCGGCTGCCGAGCGCGATGCGGTAGTCCATCAGGTGGACGGCGCGCGGGTCTTCCTTGGACGCAAGGTAAGGCGGCGTCAGCGAGAAGGCCTCGCGCAGCATCTCCGGCCGGCGGCAGAAGAACGCGCTGCAATCGATCGGCGTGAAGAGCCATTTGTGGGGGTTCATCACCAGCGAATCGGCCCGCTCGGCGCCGGCCAGCATCCAGCGGTTTTCCTCGAGCATGGCGGCGGCTCCGCCGTAGGCGGCGTCGATGTGGTGCCACAGGCCCTCCCGCCCGGCCACTTCCTGAATCTCCGCCACCGGATCCACGCTGGCAACCGACGTCGTGCCCACCGTGGATACCACACAGAAGGGCCTCCGGCCCGCCTGCCGGTCCTCCCGCACCGCCTTTTCGAGCAGGTCCGGCCGCATCCGCCAGGACTCGTCCACCGGGATTTTCCGCACGTTTTTCCGGCCGATGCCCAGCGCCATCGCCGCCTTTTCCACGGAGGAATGGGCGTGCTCGGAGGTGTAAAGGACAAGCCCCGGCGACGCTCCTTCCTCGCGCAGCGCCGGATCGGCTGCCGCGCGCGCCGCGCCAATGGCGTGCAGCGTGGAGGTGGAGGCCGTGTCGTGGATCATTCCGAAGAAGGCTTCGGGCAGGCCCAGCCACTGCCGCAGCCAGCCCATCACGACCAGCTCCAGCTCCACCGCCGCCGGGCACGACATCCAGAGCATTCCGTTCACATTCAGGGCGGCGCTCAGCAGCTCTCCGACAATGCCCGGCCCGGAGGCGCTGACGGAAAAATAGGCGTGGAAGCGCGGGTGGTTCCAGTGGTTGACCGCGGGGAGGATTTTCGCTTCAAAATCCGCGAAAATGGCCTCGACCGGCTCGCCTTCCAGCGGCGCCTCGCGCGGCAGCGCGTCGACGAGATCGCCGGGCTTCATCCGCGGGAGCACCGGAAAATCCCGGATATTTTCCAGATAATGAGCGACCCATTCCATCGCCGCCGCGCCGTGGCGCCGCAGCTCTTCCGCGTTCCAGTCGTGCGTTTCCATGGCCGGTTCCCTGTCTGCCGCGCGCGCCGGGGCGCGCGCCGCGAGGTTCAGCTTATATACTAGTTCCGGCTGAGGTGCCAGCACACATGGAGAAACAATCATCGACGACAAGGCGGTCCTTCCTTGCGGGACCGGCGGCCGCGGGCGCGGCCTTCACCATCATCCGCCCGGAGCTTGTGCGAGGATGGGCTCCCGAGAAGCTGAAGATCGGCCTTGTGGGCTGCGGCGGCCGCGGCACGCAGGCCGTGGAGAATGCCATGGCGGCCGACCCGGCGGTGGAGCTTGTCGCCATGGCCGACGCCTTTGAAGACCGCCTGGAAGGCAGCCTGAAGCGCCTGCGCAGCCTGCCCATCCAGGACCGCATCAAGGTGGATCCCGAACACCGGTTCGTCGGCTTCGATGCTTACAAGAAGCTGATCCAGAGCGGCGTCGACGTCGTTTTCCTGTGCACGCCGCCGGGATGGCGCCCGCTGCACTTCGAAGCCTGCGTCGAGGCCGGCAAGCACGTCTTCATCGAAAAGCCCTTCGGCGTCGACCCGGTGGGCGTGCGCCGCGTGATGGAGGCGGGAAAGAAGAGCGTCGAAAAGAAGCTGACCGTGGTGAGCGGAGCGCAGCGCCGCAGCGACCCGTTCTACCTGGAGAACGTCGACGCGATCCGCAACGGCAAGCTCGGCGAGGTGGTGGCGCTGTATGCCTACTGGATCGGCACGCCGGTCATCCAGCAGCGCAACGGGCGCAACCCGAAGTGGGGCGAGTTCGAGTGGCAGCACCGCAACTGGTACTCCAACCTCTGGCTGTGCGGAGACCAGATCGTCGAGCAGCACCTGCACAACATTGACGTCTGCTGCTGGATCATGGGCGGCCCGCCGGCCAGCGTGGTCGCCAGCGGCGGCGCGGCGTGGCGCCCTGTGGGCGACGAGATCTACGGCAACATCTACGACCACGTCTCGGCCGATTACGAATTCCCGAACGGCGTGCGGATGTCGAGCTACTGCCGGCAGTATCCGCAGGGCTGCTACCAGCAGGTGAACGAGATCGTCGCCGGCAGCAAGGGGCGCATGGTGCTGAACCAGACGCGCGGCGGCCCCGGCTACGTGCAGGAGCATGTGAAGCTGTACAGGTCGATCCGCGGCGACGGCCCCTACATCAACGAGACGCAGGCGGTGGCCGAGTCGACCATGGCCTGCATCATGGGCCGCGAGGCCGCCTATTCGGGCCTGAAGATCACCTGGGACATGATTATGAACTCGAAGCAGGATCTGATGCCCAAGGCCGACCAGTACACCTACGACCTGAAGGTGGAGCCGACGCCGTTCCCGGTGCCCGGCAAGTACAAGTTCATCTGATCCTGTTTGAAACAGGAAGGGGCCGGCCTGCGCGCGCGGGCCGGCCCTCGTGCTTTTGCGCCCGCGGCTACCTGCGCCAGAACGCCGGCGTCAGCACGACGATGAAGGTATAGAACTCCAGCCGCCCGGCCACCATGCAGAAGCTGAGCGCCCACTTCGCCACGGCCGGCAGGTGGGCGTAGTTTTCGGCCGGCCCGACGCTGCCGAAGCCCGGCCCGATGCTGAACATTGCCGCCGCCACGCTGCTGACGCTCGTCAGCAGGTCGACGCCCGAGGCCGCCACCGTCAGCATCGCCGCCAGGAAGACGAACAGCGAAAGGTAGATCAGGTTCAGCAGGCCCTGCACGGCGCTTTCGGGGATGGCCTCGCCGCCGGCGCGCACGGCGAAGACGCCGCGGCGGAACGAGGTGCGCATCAGCTCGCGGTGGACGATCTTCCCGAGCAACACCACGCGCGCCACCTTCCATCCGCCGGCGGTGGAGCCGGTGCAGCCGCCCACGAACATCAGCGCCAGCAGGATCGCGTGCGGCAGCGGGTGCCACTGCTCGTAGTCCACGGTGGCGAAGCCCGTGGTGGTGCCGATCGAGGCCACCTGGAACAGCGCCGCGCGAAGAGCCGGCTCGCCGGACATCGTGCCGTCCAGGACGAGCATCAGGAAGACGGCCGCCGACGCGCAGCCGAGGATGGCCGCATAGGCGCGCACCTCGTAGTCGCGGAAGAAGCGGCCCGCCTCGCGGCGCACCCAGAGGCGGTAGTGCTGCGTGAAGTTGAGCCCGGCCAGCAGCATGAACACGATGATGATGTACTGCACCGCGGGGCCCGGATAGGCGCCGATGCTCTCGCTCCGCGTCGAAAAGCCGCCGGTGCCGAGCGTCGAAAAGGTGTGGCAGGCCGCGTCGAAGGCGCTCATGCCGGCCAGCCGCAGCAGCAGGTATTCGGCCAGCGACAGGCCCGCATAGACGCGCCAGAGCGCCTTGGCCGTTTCGGCGATGCGCGGCGCGAGCTTCTCCGAACGCGCCCCGCTGAACTCGGCGCGGTAGAGCGCCATGCCGCCGGCCCCGATCAGCGGCAGCACGGCGATGGTCAGCAGCACCACGCCCATCCCGCCCAGCCAGTGCGTGAAGTGGCGCCAGAACTGCACGACGGGCGGCAGCACTTCGACGCGCGGCAGGATGGTGGCGCCAGTGGTGGTGAAGCCGGAGACGGACTCGAAGACGGCGTCGGTCAGCGTGGGGAAGGCGGGCGTCAGCAGGTAGGGCACGGCGCCGAAGCCGCAGCCGGACACCCAGAGCATCACCGTGAGCAGGAGCCCTTCGCGGCGGCTGAGTTCCGTCTGCGGCGGCCGGGTGAGGGCGGCCAGCGCCGCCCCGGCAACGGCAGTGACCAGCGCCGCCTGCCCGAGCGCGCCAGCGCCTCCGGCGCCAGCGGCCCAGCCGTAGGCTGCCGGCAGGGCCATCGCCGCGGCCAGCATCAGCAGGAAGATTCCGGTGATGTGAAAGAGCCCGGCGGCGTGGATCATCGCCTCCAGAGCCCTCCCAGCCCGCGGCGGCCCGCGCTGGCGGCCATCATTTCTTCGAGCTTCGGCAACGCCTTCTCGCTGGTGAAGAAGAGGATGCGGTCGCCCTCTTCGATCACGTCATTGCCCCGCGGCACCACCACCTCGCCGTTTTTCTTCAGCAGCGCTCCGGCCACCACCTCGCGCGGGAACTCGACGTCGCGCAGCCGCCTTCCCGCGTGCCGCCATCCGGCGGGCGCCATCAGCTCGATGGCTTCGGCCGCCTCGTCGCCGAACGTGGTCACCGACTGCACGTCGCCGCGGCGGGCGAACTGAAGAATGCGGTCCACCGTGGCCAGCCGCAGGCTTACGGTGGAATGGATGCCGAGCCGGTGGGCCAGCGGCAGGTAGTTGAGGCGGTTGATCAGCGCCACCAGCTTGCGCGCGCCCAGCCGCCGCGCGAGCATCGCCGCAATCAGGTTCTGCTCGTCCTCGTTGGTGAGCGCCAGATAGGCGTCGACGCCTTCGATGCCCTCCTCGATGAGCGTGGCCGCGTCGGTGCCGTCGCCGTGCACCACCATCGTGTCCTTCAGCAGCGCGGCCACCTTCTCGCAGCGCGCGGCGTCGGTCTCGAACAGCTTCACGCGGACGCCCTGCCGTTCCAGCTCTTCGGCCACCAGGATGCCCAGTTGCTTGCCGCCGAGAATGAAGACGCGCTCCACTTTCGGCGCCTGCTCGAGGCCGAGGAATTTCAGCATTTCGGGAAACTCGTCGGTGCGGGTGAGGGCATAGACGTGATCGTGCACCTGAAGCGCGTCCTGGCCGCGGGGGATGATCACCTGCGAGCCGCGCAAAATCATAACGACCAGGGAATGTTTTGGCGGCCCCATGCGCGCCAGCTCCACGAGGGTCTTGCCGGCGAGCCAGTGGCCCCGCTCGAGGAACATGCCGAACAGGCGGATCTTGCCTTCGGCGAAGTCGAGGATGTCGGTGATGCCCGGGTAGCCGAGCACGGGGAGGATCCGCCGCGAGAGCTCGGATTCGGGGTGGATGAGCAGGTCGATCTTCAGCCCGGTGCGCCGGCAGGCCTCGCGCCAGTCCTCCACTTCGTGGCTGCGCACGCGCGCCACCTTGACCGGCACGCCGAACTCGGACTGCGCGGCGAGGCAGGCGAGCAGGTTGGCGCGGTCGTCGTTGGTGATGGCGATGAACATGTCGGCGGCGGCGAGGCCGGCGGCGCGCAGCGTGCGGAAGCTGGCCGCATCGCCCTCGACGACGCGAGCGTCGAGAGCATCGTTGAGATGCGCGCAGCGGTCGGGGTTCGGCTCGATGATGGTGACTTCGTTGCCTTCCCGGACGAGACGGCGGGAAACCAGCTCGCCGACTCCTCCTCCGCCTGCCACCACGATTCTCATGCGTCCATCTCCCGGCGTCTCCCGGCGCGCCGCGTGCGCGCGCCAGCCGCGGCGGGCCAGCGGTCCACCACGTTTTCGCAGTATACGGGAAGCGGGCAAAACCGGGAAAGCGCGCGCCGCGGCGCAGTACAATTCATCCCATGACCCGCCGTGATCTGTTTCTCGCCGCGGGCGCCGCGTCGCTTCTCTCCTGCGCCCGCACGGCGCGGAGGCAGGAAGAGGCCGCCCGCGCCACGCTTTCCATCGCCGAGCTGGCCGCCGGACTGCACTCGGGCCGCTGGACGTCGCAGCAGCTTGTGCGGATGTACCTGGAGCGCATCGACGCGATCGACCGCCGCGGCCCGCAGTTGCGCTCGGTGATCAGCGTCAATCCGGACGCGGTGAAGCAGGCCATGGAGCTGGACCGCGAACGCAGGGCGCGCGGCCCGCGGAGCGCGCTGCACGGCGTTCCGATCCTTGTCAAGGACAACCTGGACACGACGTTTCTGCCGACCACGGCAGGCTCGCTGGCGCTGGCCGACTGGCGGCCGCCGAAAAACGCGCCGGTGGTGCAGCGGCTGCTCGATGCCGGCGCCGTGATCCTCGGCAAGACGAACCTGAGCGAGTGGGCCAACTTCCGCTCCAACCGTTCGGTCAGCGGCTGGAGCGCGGTGGGCGGCCAGACGCGCAACCCGCATGCGCTGGACCGCAACCCTTCGGGCTCGAGTTCCGGCTCGGCCGCGGCCGTCGCCGCCTCGCTGTGCGCCGCCGCCATCGGCACGGAGACCGATGGCTCCATCGTCAGCCCGTCGAACGCGTGCGGCATCGCCGGGCTGAAGCCCACCGTGGGCGCACTGCCCGGCGAGGGCATTGTGCCCATCGCGCCTTCGCAGGACACGGCCGGCCCGATGGCGCGCACGGTGCGCGATCTTGCCATCCTGTTTGAAATTCTCGCGGCGGGCCATTCGCAGGCCTACCCCGGGCGCATCGACATCGTGAAGACGCTCGACCCGGGCGCGCTGAAAGGCGCGCGGATCGGCATCCCGCGCAAGTTCTACCAGCGCCGCCAGCTCCTCAACCGGTTCCTTGACGCGCAGGTGGAAATCCTCCGGAAGGCGGGCGCCGAGGTGATCGACGAGGCCGATCTGCCCTCGCACGGCCAGATCGGCGATGCCGAATATACGGTTCTTCTCTACGAATTCAAGGACGCCATCAACCGCTACCTGAGCCGCCTGCCCGAGAAATTCCCGGCGCGTTCGCTGGAGCAGTTGATCGAATTCAACGAGAAAAACCGCGAAAAAGAAATGCCGTGGTTCGGCCAGGAAACCTTTATCGAAGCGCAGAAGAAGGGGCCTTTGACGGAAGCGGCCTATCAGGAGGCGCGGCAGAAATGCCTGCGGCTGGCCCGCGCCGAAGGCATCGACGCCGTCATGGAGCAGCACCGGCTGGACGCGCTGGTCACGCTGACCGGGGGCCCGGCGTGGTTCATCGATTGGGTGAACGGAGACGCGGGCAGCGGCGGCTGCTCGCAGCCTGCGGCCGTGGCCGGCTATCCGCATGTCACCGTGCCGGCAGGCTTCCTGCGCGGGCTGCCGGTGGGGCTGTCCTTCTTCGGGCGCGCCTGGAGCGAGCCGCGGCTGCTGCAACTGGCCTACGCCTACGAGCAGTTGACGCGCGCGCGGCGCGACCCGGCGCTGCGGCCCGGCGGACCGGCGCCGGCGGCTGTCTGAGGCGCGGCCGCGCCGCTGTGGCAGGGAGCAGCACCTCGCCGGAGCCGCCGTGTCGCGTATCCTGAGGACTGAGGGGCCGGCTCGTGGCCGGCCTGTCCGCTTCAGGAGTATCCGTTCCATGCTTGACGCTGTTGTGGCGCGCCCGAGGATCGCCCTGCTGGCTGCTGCTGTTTTTTCGCTGGCTGCTGCCGCGTCCTGCGGAAGGCAGGGGCAGGGCAGCGGCAGCCCGAAACAGGAAATCGAGATTCTGTTTCGGCGCATGCAGGCCGCCTGGAACCAGATCTTCACGCAGGAAGGCACCGGGGAATACCGCATGGCCCGCCTCGCTCTCTATTCCGGCGAGAGGGAGACGAAGTGCGGCAAGGCGGCGGGCGGCGTGCACTACTGTCCGGAAGAGCGGCTGGTTTCGTTAGAGCAGGGCTGGGCGGACTCGGCCCGGCATTCCGGCGGCGCGAGGCTGCATTACGCGCTGGCCCGGACGCTGGCCCGCCATGTGCAGCACGAGCTGACGATCGACGAGCGCGTGGCGAAGGCGGCCGAGTCCGAGCCCGCGAAGAAGGAAGAGCTGCTGCGGAAGCGCGAGATGCAGGCCGACTGCTTTGTCGGGCTTTGGCGGAAGTTCCACGAGGGCGATGCGCCGCCGCTGGACCTGCTGAAGGAAGCGGCCCGGCAATGGACGGAGCCGGGCGGGGAGGAGAGGCTGCGCGCGACGGCGGACCAGCGCCTTGCCTGGATGCAGCGCGGCTTTGAGACCGGCGAGCTGAACGCGTGCAACGTATTCGCCGTGCCGCAGGAGGAAGCGGCCCCGAAAGCGGCTCCGCAGAAGTAACTTCGCGGCACTGGAGCGGGGGCGGCACGCGGTGGCGCGAGGCGCCCGTGCCGGTAGCCCGCGCGGCGGCCGGGATGCTACACTGTGGAAGGCGCACGAGCGCCTCATTCCTCGTGGATCGGGCCGTGGCGCAGCCTGGCTAGCGCGCTTGCTTGGGGTGCAAGAGGTCCCGGGTTCAAATCCCGGCGGCCCGACCAGCCTTCCTCAGACCTCCAGACGTCACCTCCTCAACAACCCCGAAGACCGGGTTTCCGCTCCGTCCATTCGCGAATGGAGCCAATGGTGGCCTGACCGTACGGAGGGACCGATTGGGTGTTGTTCGGCGGCGTTCTTTGGATCGTGGGGCAGGGAGAATTCTGCCTTCATGGATTGACGCGAAACATTTGCGGCCACCTCCAGTCCCCTTCGTGTGTCAACAGCGACCGAGGAACCTCGTCGCGCCGGATGGCGGCCAGCAGCGATTCGGATTGGCGTGTCCGGTGAGCCCGATGTGGCGCACCCGGATGCGGCGCGCCGGGTTGAGGCCGGCGTAGTTGGTGCCATCGCGGTAGTCGGGCACGGCGGCCAGCGCGCCGAAGCGCTCCGGCCGTTTTGCGGCGCCGCGCGCGTCCAGCCCTTCGAAGATGGCGTCGACGTCTTCGATGGGCATGATGTTGTTGATCTGGATGCTGTCGTGATGGGCGCATTCGGGGACGTGGCCCTTGCCGTCGCCGAAGATCTGCGTGAGCGCCCGCCGGAGATCGTCCATGGTGGCGGCGTTCGGATCGAAGCCCGGGAAGTCGGCGGGCTTCGGCCTGTCAGGCGCGGGCGGGGCGCCCGCAGCAGGCTTGGCCGCCGCCGGCGGCAGGCAGCGCCCCGAGAGCGGAAACGATATCGCGTCCTGACAGCATGTCGGCATCCCTTCGCTGCGGTCCCGTTGCGGGCCGGAGATGCCTTTGCGGTACGCCGCATGGCCCGGCAGTTCCGCCGCTTTTCCGTAAACGGCCTTTCCGCGCAGGCGAACGCCGCCGCGGCGGTGGCCAGCCTCGTCAGCCGCCCTCGTCAGGCTCCTGCCCGCGCTGCTGCTCTTTCCAGCGGCGGATGGCCTCGAGCCGTTCGCGGATGCGCTGCTCGACGCCGCGGGTGGTGGGCTCGTAGAAGCGGCGGCCGCGCAGCCATTCGGGAAGGCATTCCATGGCGGTGAGCCCTTCGTCGCGCGCGTGCGCATGCTCGTAGCCCTCGCCGTAGCCCCACTCCTTCATGGCGCGGGTGGGCGCATTGCGCAACTGCATGGGCACCGGGTCCACCGGCTTCTGCCGCGCCGCCTCGCGCGCTTCATTCAGGGCGCGGTAGGCGGCGTCGGACTTCGGCGCCACGGCCAGATAGATGGCCGCCTGCGCCAGCGCCTGGTCGCCTTCGGGTTCGCCGAGGAAGTGCACGGTCTGCCAGCAGGCCACGGCCTGCTCGACGGCGCGGGGATCGGCCAGCCCGATGTCTTCGATGGCCATGCGCACCAGCCGCCGCGCGATGTAGAGGCGGTCCTCGCCGCCTTCGAGCATCCGCGCCAGCCAGTACAGGGCCGCGTCAGGATCGGACGAGCGCACGCTCTTGTGCAGCGCCGAGATCAGGTTGAAGTGCTCCTCGCCGCTCTTGTCATAGAGCAGCGTCTTGCGCTGGATGGCGTCTTCCACGGCCGCGCGGCGCAGCTCGGGCCCGGCGCTGGCCGTGGCGGCGATCTCGAGGATGTTGTAAGCGCGGCGCGCATCGCCGCCGGCGTAGACGGCGATCTGTTCCAGCAGTTCGCGCGGCGCGCTTCTGCCGACAACCGGCAGCGCGCGCTCGAGCAGCGTGACGGTTTCCTCCACCGTCAGCGGCCGCAGCGCATACACTTTTGAACGCGACAGCAGCGCGGGCACGACTTCAAACGAGGGGTTCTCCGTGGTGGCGCCGATGAGGATGATGTCGCCGCGCTCGACATACGGCAGGAAAGCGTCCTGCTGCGCCTTGTTGAAGCGGTGGATCTCGTCGACGAAGAGCACCGTGCGCAGCCCCTGGCGGCGGTGCTTTTCGGCAGCCGCCATCACCTCCTTGATTTCCTTGATCCCGCTCAGCACGGCGCTGAAGGGCACGAAGGCGCAGCGCGTGGTGCGGGCGATGAGGCGCGCCAGCGTCGTCTTGCCCGTGCCGGGCGGCCCCCAGAGGATGATCGACGTGAGGCGGTCCGTTTCGATCTGCACGCGGAGGGGCTTGCCCGGACCGAGCAGATGCTCCTGGCCGACAAAATCCTCCAGCCGTTCGGGACGCATGCGCTCGGCCAGCGGGCGTTGCGCGTCGAGCCTGTCTTCCGCGGGCTCCTGCGGCAGTTCAAACTCGAAGAGGCTCATCGGACACCCCGCTGGCGCATGGCTTCATAAAGCAGGACCGCGGCAGCCACGGCCGCATTGAGGCTTTCGACGCCCGCCACAGGGACATGCACGGGGCGGCCGGCGGAGGCGAGCTCCGCCGAGGGGCCGCGCGCCTCGTTGCCGATGACGAGCGCACAGGGCGCGCGCCAGCCCGTCTCCCAAGGCGCCGCGCCGTGGCGGGCATCCGCAATCAGAATGGCGCGGCCGTACTGCTGCAACAGCGCGGCGGCGGCAGCCGCATCCGGCGCGTCCACGCAGGGAAGCCGGAACAGCGAGCCCGCGCTGGCGCGCAGCGTCTTGGCATTCCAGCGCGCCACCGTGCCCTTCACCCAGACGAGGCCGGCGGCGCCGAAGGCTTCGGCCGCGCGCGCGATGGCGCCCGCGTTGCCCGGGTCCTGCAACCGGTCGAGCACGACGACAGGGCCGGGGCGGCGGAACAGCTCCGGCGCGTCCCACTGCGGCGGCTCGGCCAGGGCGAGGACGCCCTGCGAAGTCTCCGCCGCGGAGATGCGCTCGAGCAGCTCGCGGCGGACGGCAATCAGCCGCGTACCGGCGCGTCCCGCCACGAGCGCCTCGGCGCGCTCGCGGGCTTCAGGCGCGCACAACACCGCAGGCACGCGCAGGCCGCTGCGCAGGGCCTCCTCGAGCAGATGGAAGCCTTCGGCCACGCACTGCCCGGCGCGCGTCAGGGCGCCGCGGCCGAGCGCGCGCCGCAGCTCCCGCAGCAGCGGGTTGTGCGCGCTGACGATCTCCGCCTGCCATCGCATTCCCGATACAATCATCTCAGACGATGCGGAGGACCTTCGCCATCCTCGGCACTGGCGGGGCCGTCGCGCTGTTCGGTTATCTGCTGGCCGTTTCGCACCGCATCGCCGAGCAGTCGGCGGTGGACGAGGCGCGGCCGGCCGATATCATTGTCGTGCTCGGAGCGGCCGAATACAACGGGCGGCCGTCCCCGGTGCTGAAGGCGCGGCTCGACCACGCGCTCGCGCTGTTCCGGCGCGGGATGGCGCCGCTGATCTTCACCACGGGCGGCGCCGGCGGCGATCCGCAGTACACCGAAGGGCAGGTGGGCCGCGACTACCTGGTGCAGCACGGCGTGGCGAGCGAGCGCATCGTCGTCGAGGGGGAAGGCGACACGACGGTGGAGACGCTGCTGGCCGTCGCCGAGGTGATGCGCCGCATGGGGCTGCGCTCGGCGATCCTGGTCAGCGACGGCTATCACATCTACCGCGCCAAGCGGATCCTTGAGAAGCAGGGCGTCGAGGTGTACGGCTCGCCGCGCCCGCACACGCCGCGGGGCTCGTGGCGCGAGCGGTGGCTGTATCTGCGGCAGGCGGTGGGCTACCTGCTGTGGCGCATGCATATCGCCATCTGACGGCGGCGGCTCAGAGGCGGAAGAGCTCCTTCAGGCGCCGGGTCTGGACCCGGCTCACCGGGATCACCGTGCCTTTGCGGTCGTCCATGCGGATCTGGTAGCTCGACTTGAACCACGGGATCACTTCGCGGATGCGGTGGATGTTGACGAGATAGCTGCGGTGCGGGCGCCAGAACACCGCAGGGTCGAGCGTCGCCTGAAGTTCCTCGAGCGTCTTGAAGTGGCACTCGCCTTCGACGTGGGTGGCGGCGACGGTGATCAGCCCGTCTTCGATGCGCGCGTAGATGACGTCGGCGGCGTCGACGACAAGGTTCTTGCCTCCCGACTTGATCACCACCTTGCGCAGCGGCGGCGGGGGCGGCGCGGCGGCGGGCTCGGGTTCGAGCATCGTGCGCTTGACGCGCTCGATGGTGAGCGCGAGCCGCTCGCGCGTGACGGGCTTGAGCAGATAGTCGAGCGCCTCCATGCGGAAGGCCTCGAGCGCGTACTGCTCGTAGGCGGTGCAGAGGACGAAGGCGGGCACCGGCGCCTTGTGCTCGTGCAGCTTCTGGATCAGGCTCAGCCCGTCGAGCCCGGGCATCTGCACGTCGATGAAGACGAGGTCCGGCTCGAGCTCCTCGATGCGTTCGAGCGCTTCCGGGCCGTTGGTGGCCGTGCCGACGACCTCGATCTCCGGGAAGCCCTTCAGCAGATAGAGCAGCTCGTCGAGCGCCGGCGCCTCGTCATCGGCCACCAGCGTCGGGATGGTTGCCGCAGCTCGGCCGCTCATCGGCCACAGTATAGCAGCGGCCCGCCGCGCGAATGCGGCTTCCGCGGAGGGCTGCTAATATGGAACTTGGCCCGCGTTTTCCGTCGCGGGAGTTTGGCCTACCAGAGGAGTTTCCGGAATTGCCCTCCCAACCGAATGTCCAGATCCGGCCGGCTGAAGGAAAGCTCGGCGTTCTGATTCCCGGCATCGGCGCTGTTTCGACGACATTCATCGCTGGCGTCGAGGCGATCAAGCGGGGCCTCGGCGAGCCGGTGGGTTCGCTGACGCAGCTTGCCACCATCCGCCTCGGCAAGCGCACCGAGAACCGCACGCCCAGGATCAAGGATTTCGTCCCGCTGGCCAGCCTCGAAGACCTCGTCTTCGGCGGCTGGGACATCTTTGAAGACAGCGCCTACGAGGCGGCGTTGAAGGCCCAGGTGCTCGAGCGCTCGCTGCTTGAGCAGGTGCGCGAGCCGCTCGAGGCGATCCGTCCGATGAAGGCGGTCTTCGAGCAGGACTACGTCCGCCGCCTCCACGGCACGCACATCAAGACGGAAGGCACCAAGTATGACAAGGCGCTCGCGCTGATGGAGGACATCCGCAGCTTCCGCGAGCGCACCGGCGTCAGCCGCTGCGTGATGATCTGGTGCGGCTCCACCGAGGTGTACCACCAGCCGACGGCCGTGCACCAGACCTTGGCGGCGTTCGAGGAGGGCCTGAAGAAGAACGACCCCGACATCGCGCCCAGCCAGATCTACGCCTATGCGGCGCTGATGTCCGGCATTCCCTTCGCCAACGGCGCGCCCAACCTCACGCACGACATCCCGGCGCTGCTCGACCTGGCCCGCGAGCGCAACATTCCGGTCTGCGGCAAGGATTTCAAGACCGGCCAGACGTTCATGAAGACGCTGATCGCGCCCGGGCTGAAGGCGCGCATGCTGGGCGTGCACGGCTGGTTCTCCACCAACATCCTCGGCAACCGCGACGGCGAGGTGCTGGACGATCCCGGGTCCTTCAAGTCCAAGGAAGAGACCAAGCTGAGCGTTCTGGACACGATCCTCCAGCCGCACCTCTATCCGATGCTCTACAGGAACATCCATCACGTGGTGCGGATCAACTACTATCCGCCGCGGGGCGACGCCAAGGAAGGCTGGGACAACATCGACATCTTCGGGTGGCTCGGCTACCCGATGCAGATCAAGATCGACTTCCTCTGCCGCGACTCCATCCTCGCCGCGCCGCTCGTGCTCGACCTGGTGCTGTTCCTCGACCTGGCGCAGCGCGCCGGCATGCGGGGCATCCAGGAATGGCTCAGCTTCTACTTCAAGGCGCCGATGACGGCGCCGGGCCTGTACCCCGAGCACGACATCTTCATCCAGCTCATGAAGCTGAAGAACACGCTGCGCTGGATGCAGGGCGAGGATCTCATCACGCACCTCGGCCTCGAATACTACGACTAGGCTTCGAAGGGACGGACGGGCGGAAACCATGAAGGCTCTCGTCATCGGCGGCACGCAGTTCATCGGAAGGCACCTGGTTCAGACGCTGCTGAAAGGCGGCCACGACGTGGCCATCCTGCACCGCAAGGCCGGGCATGACCTCGGAAAGCGCGTGGCGAATTTCCAGGCTGACCGCAACGACCCGAAGCAGGTGCGCGCCGCCCTCAACGGCCACACCTTCGACGCGGTCTTCGACCTCGCCTACGACTGGGAGCGCGGCACGCCGGCCTCGGCGGTGGCCGAAACCGCGCATTTCCTCACCGGCAGCGTCGGCCGCTATGTTTTCGTCAGCTCGGTGGCCGCCTACGGCGACGGGCTGAACCATCACGAGGGCGATGCGCTGGCGCCGGACGACCACCCCGACCCCTACGTCCGCAACAAGGCACAGAGCGAGCGCGCGCTGTTCCGCCTCTTTCACCGCCACGGCACGCCGATCACCACCATCCGGCCCCCGTTCGTCTACGGGCCGGGCAACCCCATCTACCGCGAACAGTTCTTCTGGGACCGCATCCGCGACAAGCGCCCCATCATCCTGCCCGGCGACGGGCGGCGCCTGATGCAGTTCGTCTATGTGAAGGACCTGGTAGGCGCCATGATCCGCGCCGTGGAGACGCCCGCTGCGCTCGGCCACGCCTTCAACATCGCCAACGCGCGGCCGCTGACGCAGGCCGAGCTGCTGGAAGCCTACTTCGAGGCCTGCGGCAGGCAGACCACCGTGGCCCGCGTGCCGCGCGAGCGCATCCTGCGCGCCGGCGGCCATCCGATGGGCCCGCGGCTCTACTTTGGCATGTACTTCGACCTGCCGCCGGTGACGATGGTCATCAGCAAGGCGCAGCGGGTGCTCCGCTTCAAGCCGACTCCGTTCATTGACGGGCTGAAAGAGACCTACCGGTGGTATGTCCGCCACCACCCGAAGCAGCCGATCGATTACTCGTTCGAGGATTTCCTGCTCGAGCGGTGCCGGGCGCAACTGGCCTCCTGAGCGCGCCCTCAATCTCCCTCAACCCTCTCCCCAATCGACCGATATGGCACAGGGGGGCCGGAAGGCACCCCTGTAAGCCATGCCGACACTGACTCTGACTGCATCTCACTCCGGCCAGATGCCCTGGGTTGTGGCGCGGGTGCATCATCAGTTGGCCGCGCTGCACAGCTCCGCGGTGCGCGAGCTGGTCATCATGCCCGAGGTGACGCCGGTGCCGCGCATGCCGGATTATTTCCGGGGCGTGATGAACTGGCGCGGCAAGATCATCCCGTGCATTGATCTCCGCAAGCGGCTGGGCATGCCGGGCGCGAAGGAAGAGCTGGACGAGCTCGCCGGGCTGATCACGGCCCGGGCCGCCGATCATCTGGCGTGGCTCGAGGAGCTGTACAAGTCTGTCGAGGAGCGCCGCCGCTTCACGCTCACGACGGACCCGCATGCCTGCGCATTTGGCCAGTGGTACGACAACTTCCGCACCAATAATCTTACGGTGTCCGCACTGCTGCGCAAGATGGACGCGCCGCACAAGGCCATACATGCGTTGGCCATTCGTGTCGAGGATCTCAAGGAGCAGGGGAAGTTCGAGGACGCTGCCCGGGCCATTCACTCCGCGCGGGAGACGACGCTGGCGAGGCTGCTGGACCTGTTCTCGAGCTTCGAGACGGTTCTTCAGGAGAGCTACCGCCCGGTGGCGGTGATCGTCCATGCAGCGGGAACGCTAGCCGCGATCACCGTCGACAGCGTCGAGGCGGTGGAGCACATCGCATCCGCGACGATCGAAGAGCTGTCCGAGAAGGGCGTCGAGTCCTACTCGAGCGTCATCCGCCGCGTGGGGCAGCGCCCGAAAGATGGCGGTCTTGTGGGTCTCATCGACGAGGCGCAGATCCTCGAATGGGCCTCGGCGGCGCTGCCGCAGGCCGCCTGAAGCGCTCTGCCGGACAGTCAGCGGCGCAAAGCCGCCGCCGTTTGCCGACGGGCAGACTTCCGCTCCCGGACTGGAGAGAACGCGCACGGCCGTTTGGGGAAGGGCCGCGAGCCCGCCGCCAGGCCGCACGTGAACGCTGTATTTCCGCTCCGAGGCAAATTCACAGAAGCCGCGGCGGGCGGGGCACGCGGGCCTTGGCCCGCAGGCGGGCGATGCGTCTGTCCAGCTCCGGGCTGGGAGCGATCGCCTGTGCAGCCAGAGCCATTTCCAGCGCCAGCGCCGGGTTTTTCTCGCGGTGCTCGTAGTGGATGGCCAGCCTTTCGAGCGCCTGGGCCTGGTAGGGATTTGCTATGGTCGACAGCTCGGACCACCGCGCCACGGCTGCCTCCATCCGGCCGAGCTTGCGGTCGATTTCCGCGGCCAGCCAGAGCGCCTCCCATAACAGCGCCTCCGGCATCTGGCGGCGCAGTGCGGCCTCCAGCAGGCACAGCGCCTCTTCGAGCATTCCTTCCCGGTGGAACCAGCGGGCCAGCGCGGCCATTTCGGCGGCGTTGGCGAGCCGCGAGGGGTCGCGGAACGCCGCGGGCACGATGGCGGTGAGGCAGGCCAGGGACAGGATGTCGTACGCATTGTGCGAAAACACCGGAATCAGGGGGCGGAAATTCCGGGTGCGCAGGTATTCGAGATACAGGCGCGGCACCATGGCCCCGCCGGGATCGCCCTCGCGCTCGAAGCCGAGGATCCGGGCCTCCAGATCCATGAGCCGGCACGAATCGAGCGCCAGACGCCAGAGCCGCCGCGCCGCATGGAGCAGGTCGACGTGCACCATGTGCGCGAACGGCGGCCGCTGCCGCGCCAGCCGGTAGCGCGTCTCGAGCAGGGGCAGGTCGAAGGCCTTGCCGTTGTAAGTCACCACCAGGCGGAACTGGCCAAGGTGCGCGGCGAGCGCGGCCAGCATGGAAGGCTCTTCGCCCGGCTCGCGGAGGAAGAACTGCCGCAGCACAAAGCCCTGCGGCGTGATCGAACCTGCGCCAACCAGGAAGGCGAACGTGCCGCTGCCGCCGGAGACGCCGGTCGTTTCGGTGTCGAGAAAGACCCATTCATGCGGGGCGCAGCCGGCGGCTTCCTCGCTGAGGGCGGCCAGCAGGCCCGCGGGCAGGTCGGCCAGCGCGCCGACGTCGGCCGAGCCGTGCAGATGGTGCGCGGGCCAGCGGCGCTCGATCTCCCAGTGGCGGCCGAGCGGCGTTTCCACTTCGCGGCCGAGGTCTTTCGGCAGGGCGGCAGGCGGCGACGGGCGCGGCTCGCGCGCTTCGATGCGCGCGATCTTCCGCCGCAGCAGTTCGAGCTGTTTCCGGAGCGTCTCGTTCATGCGACGTCGCGCCAGTTGGGACCGGCGGCCGTTTCCACAAGAAGCGGCACGGCCAGCTTCTCCACGCCCTCCATCGCCTGCCGGACGAGCGCCCGCGCTTCCTCCAGCTCTTCGGGCGGGCATTCGAGCACGAGTTCGTCGTGCACCTGAAGCAGCATGCGCGAACGCAGGCCGCGGCGGCGCAGTTCCGCGTCCGCGACGATCATCGCCTTGCGCATCAGATCCGCGGCCGTGCCCTGAAGCGGCGTATTCACCGCGGTGCGTTCGGCGAAGGCGCGCGCGTTGGGGTTTTTCGACTGGATGTCCGGGATGGGGCGGCGGCGCCCCCACAGCGTGAGCGTGTAGCCGCGCTCGCGCACTTCGGCGATGGTGCGGTCGATCCACAGGCGCACGCCGGGGTAGCGCTCGAAGTAGCGCTGGATGTAAAGCTTCGCCTCTTCCTGCGGGATGCCGAGCTGCTGGGCAAGGCCGAAAGGCGTCTGTCCGTAGACGATGCCGAAGTTGACGGCCTTGGCGGCTCGGCGCATTTCAGGGGTCACCATCAGCGGCGGCACGCCGTGGATCTCGCTGGCGGTGCGCGTGTGAATGTCCTCGCCGCGGCGGAACGCGTCCAGCAGCGCCGCATCGGAGGAGAAATGGGCCAGCAGCCGCAGCTCGATCTGCGAATAGTCGGCCGAGAGCAGCACCCAGCCGGGCTCGGGCACGAAGCAGGAGCGGATTTCGCGGCCGAGCTCCGTGCGCACGGGGATGTTCTGGAGGTTCGGATCGGTGGAGCTGAGGCGGCCCGTGGCAGCGCCCGCGGGGTTGTAGGTGGTGTGGAGGCGGCCGTCCTCGGGCGAGAGGAGCTGCGGCAGGGCGTCGACGTAGGTGCCTTTGAGCTTGGAAAGCTGGCGGTAGTCGAGAATCCTGCGGACCACCGGGTGCTCGCTGGCAAGGGCTTCCAGCACCTCGGCCGAGGTCGAGTAGGCCTTCGTCTTTGATGTCTTGCCCTGCGGCTGTAGCTTGAGGCGTTCAAACAGGATCTCGCCCAATTGTTTCGGCGAGTTGATGTTGAACGGCGTGCCGGCCAGCGCATAGATCTCGTCGGTGAGCTTCTGGAGATCCTGTTCGAGGCGGGCGGAGAGTTCGCGGAGGCGTTCCGTGTCGATGCGGACGCCGGCGCGCTCCATCCGCAGCAGCACGGGCATCAGCGGCAGGTCGACTTCCTCATAGAGCCGCCGCAGCTCGCCCGTGATCTGCGGCCGCAGGCGTCGCGCCAGCGCGCGCAGCGCCTCTTCGCGCGTGGCGGGCGGCCGCTCCAGATAGCGGGCGATGAGCGAGTCGAGCGCGCAGGCCGATGGATCGGCAAGCACCAGGAAAGCGTAGAGCAGGACGTCTTCCACCGGCTTGCCCGGATCCGGGCAGCCGGCCGCCTTCCAGTCGTAGAAGACCGCAGTGTCGGGCTCCGGCTCCGCGGCAGCCTGCTGCGCCGGGGCAGGGGCGGTGCCGGCGGCAGGCGGCAGTTCCTTCAGGAAGCTGATGAACTCGAATTCGCGGTAGAAGGCGGCCAGCGCCTCCAGATCCGGCGGCTGTGCGGCCAGGTCTTCCAGCTTCACGTCGAGGGGGACGTCGGTGCGGATGGTGGCGAGCTGGCGCGACAGCTCGATCTGTTCGCGGTGCTGGAGGAGGCTCTCGCGGTACGACCTGCGCTGCACCTCGCCGGCGCGGCGCAGCAGCTCATCGAGGCTGCCGTAGTCCTTCAGCAACTGCACGGCGCCCTTCTCGCCGATGCCAGGCGCGCCCGGGATGTTGTCGGAGGAGTCGCCGACCAGCGCCAGCAGATCGACGATAAGCTCCGGCGGCACGCCCTTGAACTCCTGCACTTTCGCCGCGTCATAGAGCGTGTCGTTCTTCATCGGGTCCATCATGAAGATGCCATCGCCGACCAGTTGCAGCAGGTCCTTGTCCGAACTGATCATCCACACTTCGACACCTTCGGCGGCGGCGCGGCGCGCCAGCGTGCCGATGACGTCGTCGGCTTCGTAGCCGGGGGCTTTCAGCACCGGAACGCGCATCGCTTTCAGCATCCGCTCGATGGCCGGGATCTGCTCGAGCAGCTCTGGAGGCGTTTCGGCGCGGTTGGCCTTGTATTCGGCAAAGGCCTGGTCGCGGAAGGTGGGCTCTTCGCTTTCAAACACGGCGGCGAGATACTCCGGGGCGTACTGCTTCTGAAGCCGCCGGATCATGTTGTGGAAGATGTAGATGGCCTCGGTGGAGGAGCCGCGCGAGGTGCGCATGGGCGGCGCGCCGGTGCGCTGTCGCGCGTGGTAGGCGCGGAAGATGAGATTGAACGAGTCCACCAGGAACAGGCGCGGCATGATTCGATTGTCCCGCAAGCCGGGCGCAGCGTCGGCGGGAGTCTGGCAGAATGGGCACGTGGCCTCTTACCGGGACCGCCTGAACCCGGAGCTGCTGCGCTTTCCGGGGCTGTGGCGGACGCGGATCCTGATCAGCGCAGGATTGCTCGTGAATGCGTTGACGGGCCTGCTGTGCTGGTGGTTCGAAACGGGGGCGCGGCGGCCGTGGGAACTGGAGCTGGCGCTGCTGGCCGCGCTGTCGCTGTGGATGCTGGCCTGCTGGCCGCGGGAGATCACCTGCGGCCCGGGGGGCGTGGCGCAGCGGAAGTGGCTGGGGCTGCGGACGGCGCGCATCGGCTGGGGCGAAGTGCAGGCAATCGAGCCACTGGAGGAATTCGGCGGGGCAGGGAAGCGGCTGGGACTGGCCGTGTCCGTCATCCAGGTGGCTTCGGCGCGGTGCGAGATCCGGCACACGCCGCGGCATCCGGATGCGGAGCGTTTCCTGCGGGAGTGCCGGATGAGAATGGAGGAACGGGCGTCCCGGCAGGCTCGCGCGAAACAGGCCGTGCCCCCCGGACGTCCCGGTGAGGAGGAGCGGCAGCGATGAAAGCAAGGATAGGCGTGGCAGCGGGGCTGTTGGGCGCGGCGCTTGCTGTGGCGCAGACGGCGAAGGTGAGGCTGGACGGCCAGCAGACGTGGGTGGACACGGGACTGGACGTGCAGGCTGGCGACCTGGTGCGGATCACCGCCGAAGGAACACTGAAATACGCGGATGCGCGGCAGGAGGCGACGCCGGAGGGGCTGCCGCGGGGCTGGCTGGACCTGATCCGCGCCTACCCGCTGAATGATGCCGGCCGCGGCGCGGTGATCGGGCGCGTGGGCGAGGGGCCGGCGGCGCGTCCGTTTTTCGTTGGCAGGCGGCGCGAGAGCCGGATGACGGCCGGCGGAAGGCTGTTCGTGGGCGTGAACCAGAATGCCTCGCCGGTCCGCGGGCAGTATGAGGTCGTGGTGGAAATCGTGGAGAAATCCGGGAAGCAGCCGGAAAAATTCGAAGGAGAATTACCGGCCATTACCGAGGAAATTCTCGACAAGATTCCGCGCCGCGTGGTGGACAAGGACGGCATCGAGGGCGACCGCGTGAACTTCCTGATCCTTGGGACGGAAGAGCAGGTCAAGCAGGCGCTGCTCGGCGTCGGCTGGGTGGCGGTGGACCGTTCGGTGAAGGACTCGATCCTGCGTGGGGCGCTGGGCACGCTCTCGCGCCAGGCCTACCTGACGATGCCGATGAGCGAGCTGTACGTGTTCGGCCGCCCGCAGGACTATGGCTTCGCCATGAGCGATCCGGTGATGACCGTGGCCGAACGCCACCATTTCCGCATCTGGAAGGCGCCCTTCGACGTGGGCGGGCTCACCCTTTGGGTGGGCGCCGGCACGCACGACGTCGGCTTCGACCGGGATCAGCGCACCGGCGGCATCACGCACCGCATCGATCCGGACACGGACAAGGAGCGCGACTTCATCGGCGAGACGCTGAAACAGAGCGGGCAGGTGGTGAAGACCGAATATGTCACCCCGAAAAACACCGTCACGAAGGCGAAAACCGCGCATGGGCAGGAGTATTTCTCCGACGGGCGGATCCTGGTCATCTACCTGCGCCCGGACTCCGGCAACCGGGCGGCAGAGTTCGCGGACCTGTTCTGCTCGGTGCTGCGGCAGAACAACCCGGACGGCGAGGAGCTGCTGCCCTGTTCGCAGTGGCTGGAAACGCCGGGGCGCGAAGATGCCGCGCTGGGCGAGGTGAGCCGCAATTACCGGCTGCTGGTGGTGCCGGGCATCTTCAACACCTGCGTCTCTGACAATCCCGCCTATGCCGCCGGGCGCAAGGTGCTGGCGGAGAAGTATGGCGTGAAAACGGATCTGCTGGCGGTGCCGAACGATTCGAGCGAGGACAACGCGAAGCTCATCGCCGGCTTCATCGAAGAGCAGTGGCTCGCCGACCAGAGGCCTTTCATCCTCGTGGGCTACAGCAAGGGCACGCCGGACATCCAGACGGCGCTGGCGCTGTACCCGAAGCTGCGGGAGAAGGTGGCGGCCTTCATCAGCACTGCCGGGGCGAGCGGCGGCTCGCCGATTGCGGACTCGCTGCCCATCCAGCTCGACGCCTGGATGGGGAAGGTGAAGGACCGCGCCGGCTGCAAGGGGAATCCGGCGGAGGGTTTCCGGAGCCTGAAACAGGATGTGCGGCGGCGGTTCCTCAGCGCGCATCCGCACCCGTATGTGCCGACCTACTCGCTGGCGGCGGCCATTCCGCCGGACCGCGTGCCGAAGAACGCGGCGCAGACGTGGCGGATGCTTTCGGCCTGGGATCCGAAGAACGATGGGCAGCTTCTGCGCATGGACCAGATCCTTCCCGAGTCCGCGTATCTGGGCCTGGTGTGGAGCGATCATCTGAACGTCGCCTTGCAGATGGGCGAGAAATTCCCGCGCGCGGCGCTGCTGGAGGCGCTGTACCGCTTCGTGACCGCGGACCTCGAGAAGCGGCGGCAGGGCAGGCCGGCCGCCGCGCCGCAGCAGAAGCAGGGCTGGGGCGAAGGCTGGAGCCAGAAGCAGCCGTAGGGCGAACGGCGCGGCGATTGCGCCCCGCCGCGGCGATTCAGGAAAATGGGAGCGCTATGTCCAGGAAATGGCCTGTTTTGCTCCTCCTGACTTGCGTGCTTCCCATGGCAAGCCAGCAGACGCGGCAGCGCCCGGCGCCGGCCAGCGGCCCGGAAGCGCGCATCGAACAACTGCTCCGTCAGATGACGATCGAAGAAAAGGTCGGCCAGATGACGCAGGTGACCATTGATGTGGTCAGCGTCCCGAACGCAGTCGGCCGCAACCACCGGCTGGATCCAGCGAAGCTCGAGGAGGCGATCCTTAAGTGGAAGGTGGGTTCGATTCTCAATGTGAATGGCGAAGCCTACACGGTCGAGCACTGGCATGAGGTGCTGAACCAGATCCAGGACGTGGTGGAGAAGTCCCGGCTGAAGATTCCGGTGCTGTATGGCATCGACTCGATCCACGGCGCCAACTACACGCTGGACGCGGTGCTGTTCCCGAACGCGATCTCGGCGGCGGCCACGTGGAACGTGGATCTGGTGAAGCGCGCGGCGGAGATTTCCGCGTTCCAGACGCGCGCATCCGGCATTCCCTGGACGTTCTATCCGGTGGAGGACATCGGGCGGCAGCCGCTGTGGCCGCGCTTCTTCGAGACCTTCGGCGAGGACGTCCACCTTGCATCGCGGCTGGTGACCGCCTACGTGGAAGGGCTTCAGGGCAGGGACATTTCGGCGCGGGACAAGGTGGCGGCGTGCGTGAAGCACTATGCCGGCTATTCGATGCCGTTCAATGGCAAGGACCGCACGCCGGCGATTCTCGACGAACGCACGCTGCGGCAGGTGATCCTGCCTCCGTATGAAGCGGCGGTGCGCGCCGGCGCGCCCACGGTGATGGTGAATTCGGGCGAAATCAGCGGCGTGCCGGGCCATGCGAATTCCTGGCTGATCCAGGATGTGCTCAAGAAGGAGTGGGGCTTCCGCGGCTTCGTGGTGAGCGACTGGGAAGACATCAAGCGGCTGCACACCCGCGACAGGGTGGCGCCGACGCCGAAGGACGCGGTGCGGATCGCTGTCATGGCGGGTGTCGACATGAGCATGGTGCCATACGATTTCAGCTTCGCCGAGCTGCTGCTGCAATGCGTGAAGGAGGGCAGCGTGCCGGTGTCGCGCATCGACGACGCGGTGCGGCGCATCCTGCGCGTGAAGATGCAGTTGGGGCTGTTCGACCGGCCGAGGCCCGACGCGTCGATGAAGGCGGAATTCGACAAGCCGGAGTTCCATGAGGCCAACCTCCAGGCGGCGCGCGAGGCGCTGGTGCTGCTGAAGAACGAGGGCCTGCTGCCGCTGGCCAAAGGGCGGAGGATCCTGGTGACCGGACCCAATGCGGACCTGCTCAGCGTGCTGAACGGCGGCTGGTCGCTCACCTGGCAGGGCAACCGGGAAGATCTGTTTCCGAAGAACAAGCTGACCATCCGGAAGGCGATCGAGCAGTGGAATGGCGCGGCGAACACGCAGTATGTGAAGGGGGTCGAGTGGGAGAAGGCGGCAGACATCAACGCGGCAGTGAAGGCGGCCGAGGCCGCCGATGTCGTGGTGGCCGTGCTGGGCGAACCTTCTTACTGCGAGACGCCCGGCAACATCGAAGACCTGGCGCTGCCTGAGCCGCAGATCCGGCTGATCGAAGCGCTGGCGCAGCGCGGCAAACCGATCGTGACGGTGCTGGTGGGCGGACGCCCGCGCGTGCTGCGCACGATCACCCGGAATTCGAAGGCCATCCTGTGGGCGGGCCTGCCGGGCAACGAGGGCGGGCGCGCGGTGGCGGAAGTCCTGTTCGGCGACGTGAACCCGAGCGGCAAGCTTCCGTTCAGCTACCCGCGCAACGTGAATGGCTTCACCACCTACGACTACAAGCCTCTCGAGAACACCCACGACAATCCCACCGGATGGGAGTTCCCGTTCGGCCACGGGCTCAGCTACACGAAGTTCGACTACAGCGACCTGAAGCTGAGCGCGAACACAATGACGCGCACGGGCAGCATCACGATCTCGGTGAAGGTGCGCAACAGCGGGTCGCGCGCGGGCAAGGAGGTGGTGCAGCTCTACGTCAGCGACCTGTACCGCCAGGTGTCGCCGCCGAACAGGGAGCTGAAGGGCTTCCAGAAGATCGAGCTCGCACCGGGCGAGGAGAAGACCGTGGAGTTCCAGCTTGCGGCGAAAGACCTGGCCTTTGTCGGGCTGAACAACCGCTGGACGCTGGAGCCGGGCGACTACCGGGTGCAGATCGCGAACCTGACCGCGGGCTTCACGCTGCGCTGACGCGCGGCAGGCACAATCGAAGCGCCGGACGGAGGGCGACAGGCGGTTGCGCCGGTCCTCCGCCCGGTGCCATGGCCTCTCCCCGCGGGCAAGGGCAAATCAAAGGCCGCGGCAGTACGCGATGAGATCCAGCGGCGGCGGGGTGCGGCCCATGGCGCGCAGGAAGCCCGTCACCTGGCCGCGATGGTGGGTCCCGTGGTTGACCACATGCAGGACAACCTGCCAAAGCGGCGTCTGCCATGCGTTTCCCCGCAGATCGGTGTACGAAAGCACCGCCGAGGCGTCCGCCGGGCCGAGTGCCGAGGCCCATTCCTGCCATTCGCGGTGCACGGCGGCCCAGCTTTCGCGCAGGACCGGCAGCCCGGGCAACCCCTGCTCCGGGCCTGCGCCGGGCGCCTCGCCGCGGATCCGCCGAAGCCAGACACGGTCTGCGAAGAAAATGTGCGCCAGGGTGCCGATGACGCTGCGGTGCGCCGTGGCGAAATCCCGCGCGAGTTCGTCCGCCGTGAGTTGCGCCGCGGCGTCGAGGACGCGCGCCGTGGCCCAGATCATGGAGTCGATCTGGAAGCGAAGAATCTCCGGGGCGGCGGTCATGGCTCCCATTGTGACAGGAGCGCGGCGCCCTTCCGGATGGGCGGCGCCGCCCGGAGACGCTGAAGAGCGTGTTCAGGCGCTGCGCGTCAGCGCAGTTTCCCGATGCGGCTGCGCACTTCCTGCTCGAACTCGCGGATGTGCGATACGGCGAACTCGAGCGGATCGATCGACGTGTCGGTCACCAGCGGCGTCAGGTCCATGCCGAAGATGATCGCTTCGGCCTGGTCGACGGCGTGGCTCTGGAAATAGGTCGCATTGGCGCGGCGGCGTCCCAGCGTGGCCAGGTCGTAGCGCTTGCCCCCGGCGATCTGCGAATCGAACACGCCAAGCAGCGCGGCGGAAAGGTTTTCGTGCGCGCTGACGTCGAAAACGACCTTCTTCGCGTCCGGCAGCCAGTCCAGGTCGCGCCAGACCTCGCAGCCGAGCAGGCGCGACGGACGCTGCCCGAGAGGCAGGCTGCGGATGGCCTCGATGAGGCGCAGCGTGACGGCGACGTGGGTGTCGTGCTTGTCGCACAGATTGTGCGTGTAGACGACCTCCGGGCGCGCCGCCTCCAGCACCTGCTTCAGGTCTTCGACCGGGTTGCGGTTGGATCCGTCCTTGATTTCGCGGCTGGGGTAGTCGAGGAAGACGCAGGCGCCATACTCGCCGATCATCGCCGCCTTCTTCTGCTCGACGTGCCGGACGCGGACCATGTCCTCGTCGGTGTAGTGGGCGTAATCGCCTTCGCGCGCGCTGCCGGCGCCGTCGGTGACGATGACGCAGGAAAACCACTGGTCCGGCTTCTGGAAGCAGGCGAGGATCCCCTCCATCGCCATGATTTCGATGTCGTCCTGGTGGGCGCCGACGCCAAGCCGCGTCGTGCGCGCGAGGGCCTGCGGCAGCGGGGCGGCGTCCGGAACATAAATCTCGGAAGTTGGTTTATGGAACTGCATCGGGAATCACCTCAGGCTTTCTTTGGAATCACGGGCAGGCTGGCGGCGGCGATCGACTGGCCGACGCGGCGGCTCTTCTCGTCGGGCAGGGCGATCTGCACCCGGCCGGCGAGCTCGGGGAACTCTTCCGCAAGGACGCGCCGCGCCTGTTCGATCATCACGTCGCCGCCGGGACCGGTGGTGACGCGGCCAAGCACGAGGATGTGCTTCAGCTCGTAGAAATCGGCGTAGTGGCCGACGGCGTAGCCCAGCTCCGTGCCGATGGTTTCATACACCCTGCGCACCAGCGGGTCACCCTGCTGCATGCGCTTCTGAATCTCGACGAGCCGCTCGGGCAGCGGCATGGACGGATCGAACGGGACGCCCGCCTGCGTGGCAATGCGGTTGGCGCCGACCTGCGAGAAATACTGCACGCCGCAGCCGGCGTCGCCGCTCCATTCGTCGACGGGCGCGTCTTCGCGGTAGTCGATGGGAGCGAAGGCAAGCTCGTTCAGCCATCCGGTGATGTTGCCGTGGGCGTCCGCGTAGCCGGCAGCGAGGCTCGACCCCATGGCGATGCCGAGCACGGGGTTGTCGTTGAGCGACATCGAGCCGGCCAGGGCCGTCACCTCGCCGTCGTTGACCACCTCGAGCGGCACGCCGAGCTCGTCGCGGATGCGCAGGAACAGGTCCGCCACTTTTGCATCGAAGACATCTTTCGGCACGCCGCGGAACAGCGACGCCACGCGCACGCGGTTGTTGATGTAGACGCCCGCGGCCGAGCCGCCCACCGCGTCCAGCCGCGGCAGGTGCGCGGCGGCGCGGCGGATGGAGTCCATAATGCCGTCGTAGTGGTACTGCGGATCGCTCTGCGGGCGCGGGTCCCAGGGCACCTCTTCGCTGTAGACGACCTGTCCGTCGATCACGGCCGAAGCCTTGCGGTCGCTGGCTCCGAGGTCGAAGCCGACACGGCAGCCGTCAAGATGGCGGCCCAGCGGCGAGGAGGTCTCGCGCGCGGCAGGGACCTCCTCCGGACGTACGATCTCCACCGTGAACGGCCGCTCGTAAACGCCGCTCATGAATTCGTAGTCGAAGGCGCGCGCGCCGGACGGCGAGTAAACGGCGCGGAGATGCTCGCCGATGCGCGGCGGGCCGCCCGCATACACCTTCCAGCCGCCACGCTGCCAGAGAAGGAACTTGAGGATGCGCTCGATGTAGCGGAAGTTCAGCTCGAACTCCGGCGCGCCCTCCGGCAGCACGATGGTCTCGAAACGCGAGATGGAGCCGTCGCTGCGCTCGAGCGCGAGCACGTACGGCAGGGCGCCCCGCTGGCGGGCCAGCGCGCGGAAGGCGCGGTTCCACAGGGAGGCGGGGACGAACTTCGGATCAAGTTCGGGGAGGAAACGGGGTTGAATGGCAAGTCCGGAAGAAGGCATGGCAGATGTCACCCTCCATTATGACGGCCGGGCCGGGGCGATATACTGGCATTTCAGACGAGGCTGTCACTATGGCTTTCATCCACGAAGATTTCCTGCTGTCGACGCCCGCCGCGCGGCGGCTGTACCATGAGTACGCCAAAGGCGAGCCGATTCTCGACTACCACTGCCACCTGCCTCCGAAGGACGTGGCCGAGAACCGCCGCTTCGCCAACCTGTTCGAGATCTGGCTCGAAGGCGACCATTACAAGTGGCGGGCGATGCGCGCCAACGGCATTCCGGAAAAATTCGTCACCGGAGACGCCTCGCCGAAGGAGAAGTTCCTCGCCTGGGCGCGCACCGTGCCGAACACGCTGCGCAATCCGCTCTACCACTGGACGCACCTCGAACTCAAGCGCTACTTCGGCATCGACGAGCTGCTGGACGAAAGCAACGCCGAACGCATCTGGGAGCAGGCCAACGCGCTGCTGGCCGGCGAGAGCCTGCGCGCCTGGGGCATCCTCGACAGGTTCAAGGTGCGCGCCGTGTGCACCACCGACGATCCGGCAGACGACCTGCGCTGGCACCGGCAGATCGCTGCATCCCCGCTGAAGACGAAAGTGTTCCCGACCTACCGGCCGGACCGCGCCTTCCTCGTGGACAAGCCGGACGTGTTCAATGCGTGGCTGGGGCGGCTGGCCGCGGCCGCCAATGTGGACATCGCCGATTTCCAGAGCTTCCTGGACGCGCTGAAGAAGCGGCATGACGCCTTCCACGAGCTGGGGTGCCGCCTGAGCGACCACGGGCTGAACGTCTGCTTCGCCCGGCCGTGCCCGCAGGAAAAAGCGTCGGAAATTTTCGAAAAAGCGCGGGCTTTCATCCCCGTTTCGCCGGAAGACCAGGAGGAATTCGCCTCCTTCATGATGCTCTTCTTCGGCCGTCTGGACGCCGAGAAGGGCTGGACGAAGCAGCTCCACCTGATGGCGCGCCGCAACAACAACTCGCGCCGCTTCCGCGAGCTCGGCCCGGACACCGGCTTCGACTCGATCGGCGACTGGCCGCAGATGGACGCCCTCGGCGCCTACATGGACCTGCTGGAAAGCGAGGGCGCGCTGCCGAAGATGGTGCTGTACAACCTGAATCCGGCCTGGAATTACGCCTTCGCCACGATGATCGGCAATTTCCAGGACGGTTCCATTCCGGGCAAGATCCAGTTCGGCAGCGGCTGGTGGTTCCTCGACCAGAAGGAAGGCATGGAGTGGCAGATCAACGCGCTGTCCAACTGCGGGCTGCTGGCGCATTTCGTCGGCATGCTGACGGATTCGCGCAGCTTCATGTCCTATCCGCGGCATGAGTATTTCCGCCGCACGCTGTGCAATCTGCTGGGCGAGGACATCGAGAAGGGGCTGCTGCCGGCCGACTACGATCTGGTGGGCGGCATGGTGAGGCGGATCTGCTACGCGAACGCCGAGCGTTACTTCGGACTGCCCCTGTGAGGCGGCTGGCGCGGCGCGCCCGGCGGTGACAGGATAGTAGGCGCAAGGAGTCTGCCATGATTTTCGGCCGGAGACCGTTTCTGGGCGCGCTGGGAAGCCTGCCTCTGCTCGGGCGGGCGGGCCTGGCCGCGCCGCGCCGCCGCGATGTGATCCGCGAGCTGGGCGTGCGCACCTTCATCAACGCCGCTGGCACCTATACGATGTTGACGGCGTCGCTGATGCCCGACGAAGTGATGGACGCGATGCGCGAGGCGTCGAAGCACTACGTCAACATCAACGAGTTGCAGGACGCCGTGGGAAAGCGGATCGCCGAGCTGCTCGGCTGCGAAGCGGCGATGGTGACCTCGGGGGCCGCCGGGGCGCTCACCGTGGGCACGGCAGCCTGCATTACGGGCAAAGATCCGGACAAGATCCGGCGCATCCCGGACCTCACCGGAATGAAGAGCGAGGTCATCATCCAGAAGTCGCACCGCTACGGCTACGACCATGCCGTGCGCGCCGTGGGCATCCGCATGGTGGAGGTGGAGACGGCGGAGGAGTTCGAGCGCGCCGTCAATGAAAAGACGGCGATGGCGCTGTTCTTCAACGACGCCGAGCCGCGTGGCAAGATCGGGCTGGAGCAGTTCGTCGCCCTGTGCCGCAAGCACGGCATTCCGAGCTTCAACGACGCGGCCGCGGACGTGCCGCCGGTAGAGAACCTGACCAAGTACACGAAGATGGGCTTCGACCTTGTCACCTTCAGCGGCGGCAAAGGCATCCGCGGGCCGCAGAGCGCCGGGCTGCTGCTCGGCCGCAAGGACCTGATCGAAGCGGCCCGTCTCAACACCTCTCCTTACAGCGATTCGATCGCGCGGGGCATGAAGGTGAACAAGGAAGAAATGGTCGGCATGCTGGTGGCGCTTGAGCTTTACCTGAACAAGGATCATGCCGCCGAGGCGCGGGAATGGGACCGGAGAGTCGACATCATCGCGCGGGAAGCGCGGAAAGTAGAGACGGTGACCACCGATGTGCACGTCCCGCCCATCGCCAATCACACGCCTCATCTGCGCATCCGCTGGGACCAGAGCGTGGTGAAGATCACGCCGCCGGAGGTGATGAAACTGCTGCGCGAAGGGCGGCCCTCGATTGAAGCCTGTCCGATGACGAACAAAGAGGCGCTCGTCTTCACCGTGTGGATGATGCAGAAGGGGGACGCCGAGATCGTCGGGCGGCGCGTGCGGGAGATCCTGGCGCGCGCCGCGGCGTGAGCATTCCCGGCGGCGAAGCGCGGCTGCGGCGGGCGGCAAGGGCCCTGTTCAGAAATGATGCGGAGAAGGGCGCAGAACCGCCCCGCCGCAAGGGGACAGAGCGCCCGCTGTGCCAGCCGCCGCTGGCCATTGCCGCCAGAGACGGGCTGGCCGCAGGGATGCCCTCTCAGCGTTCTTCGCCTCCGGGCGGGGTAGTACGCTCAGGCGGCGGCTCCAATCTTACTTCGGTCCAGCTATGATCGGAACTCAGGCCGATCAGATAGCCCAGGCCGATGTTCATGGTCATGGACACGATGCCGCCTGCAACGGCCCCGGCATCCGATTTCGCACCCTGCGCCGCCAAAGGCGCGCTGAGCAGCCCCACGAAGAATCCCACCAGCATGCCCCGCTGCCGCCCGGTGCGCTTCTCCCTGCGGACGGAGATGCCGGAGATGGAGGATCGGGGAATCACGGTCCTGCCGGGACGGTAAAGCACCTGGTCGGAGGAGAACTTCACCTCGACGGCGAGAGCATCGGGTTCAACTTTTTCGAGGATTCCATGCAGGACAACGCGCTCCTGGGTGACGATCCGGATCCGCTTGTCCGGGCCGGTCCAGGCGTCCAGTTCATGCCATTTCAGACGGAGAGGGGCAGCGACGAGCGGGACCGCCAACATCGCCGCCCAAAGAATTCGGATGGAACAGCACATTTCACACTTCCTGTCCGGGATGATCCTGAAGCGTGGCTGCGAGCCAGAACGCCAGGGGCGCGGGGGGACCGGAGCTGACCAGTGCAGTATGAGGGGCGGGGAGGCGGCTCCCCAGGCGGCCTCTGGCGCCTTTCCGGAGTCCTGGCTGAATGGTTCGGGCCATTTCGCTTCCTCCCGCTGCTGCTGCGCCAGCGGAGGTTCAGGAATGAATTTCGTCCATCGCCTGTCCAGGGGGAGGCCGATCAGGTAGTCGATTTCTCGAGTTTGCTCCAATGGAGCCGCAGATTCCTCGCCGGGAGCGGAACGGTGATCATGGCATCAGCCAGAATCCAGGCGATGCGCAGCGCTTCCAGCCCCCTCTCGAAACGAGGAACGAGGTGCCATCGACGCCACTGCCAGCCGGTGCCTGGCGGGATCAGGCCCACATAGCTTACTCCAGTTAGAATGCGCCGGACGGCCGGGGCATCAAGCCGATCACTCTGCGGGCGGGAGCCAGAGTATCTCCATGCCTGTGAAGCTCCGGACGGGAGGAGAACAGAGCCGCGCAGACGCGCGAAGACGCACCCGCCGCCGAGCGTCCCGGGAGGAGAAGGCCATCTCGGGGGTGCCGAACTGGTCATCCAGCAGCATCGCACCCTCCCACGGCCGCAATGCTGACGTTCCGTGCGTGCCGTGTTTCCGCAAGCGCCGGATTGTTGCGGGGAGGCGGTGTGCTGAGAGGCGTCGCGGGGAGAGAAGAGCAGCCGCCGAACATGCGGCTGCGGAAGCGGCGATTCCGGGCAGTCCCGGCAGGCTTCCCACTTCGGGCGGTAGCTGACAGCCGCGCGCAGCACGATAGCGCCGGGTGCTCCCAGAACGGCTGGCCGGCGCGCTGCCCTGCCTGGCAGCAGTCTCGCAGGCGTTGCAGGCGTTGCGCCCGCGCGCCGGACGGGCAAAGGGACGCCCACGCGGGACCCGGCGGCTGCCATGGCGATCCCCTCCCCAAGCGGGCCGGCCCGGCCGGTTTGCAGGCCCGCCCGCGGCTGAGCTGAATTGCGAATGCCCAACCGCGTAAATGTTACCTGGATTTCCCTGCGGAAACAAGCAAAACAGCGGTGAAATCCGGGGAGTCGATCCAGACTATGAACTCCTGAATCGAGTTTCTTCTAGAGCGGCAATTCCCGGATTCCAGAAAGGCGCAACTGCGCCTTTCCGCCGGAAAGCCCTGCGAACCTGTCCTGCGCCGGCTGGATGATCGCAAGACGGGCGTGGCCGTCCAGCAGGATGCGGGATGCAGCCTGCAAGGGCGCGGTCATCAAAGACGCCTGCTGCAACGGCGCCGGCCGATCTCACCCCGTGGAGCTGCCGGTCGGGATGCCCGCCCGGAAAGTTCCTCCCTGCGGGCCGCTGCCGCGGGGCGTAGCGCGCTCGGGCGAGGAGGCGGATCCACCTGCTTTCACCGCATGACGGCTTCCCGGCCGATGGCCGGCCACGCGGATCCGATGCAAAAGGCGTGAATCCGGATGGACACGCCTTCGCCGTGCACGCCGCGAATGCGCGCGCGGAGTCCGGCCCTGGAGGAAGCGCGGACTCAGACAGGGGTCGCAAGGCCCGCCAATTCCCCCGTTGGTTCTGCCCGGACCGGGGGTCTTCCGCGGGCCGAATGGCGGCCAGATCGCCTGCGATGGAGATTGCCCGGCAGGCTCCGCACCTGCCAGCCGCCTGCATTTCGGCCGGAACCGAACAACCCGGTCCGGCAACAGAAAGGACAACCGGAAGTTATCTCTGGCATGGCCCCGGGGCCTGTGGCAAGTCCCCGGGGCCGCTGTCGTGCGGGGAGATGCCCGGGTCCGCCGGGCATCCCTGGCTGGCGGCTGCGTCAGATATAGGCGATCACATCGATTTCAATGAGGGAGTCGCCGGGGATGTCGGCGACAGCCACCGTGGTCCGCACCGGCGGCTCGGGGCCGAAGCGTCCGAGGAAGACCTCGTTCATCGGCTTGTAGTGCTCGAGCGTCTTCAGGTAGACGTTGCACTTGAGCACCTTCTCCATCGAAGAGCCCGCGTTTTTCAGCTCGGCTTCGATTTCATCCAGCACTCCGGCTGTCTGCACCTTGATGTCGCCGCCTTTGTGCCAGCCTTTTCCGGCAATAAACAGAAGATTTCCATAGGAAACCGCACTGGAAAAAAGAGGGGTTTTCTGCGGTTTGGCGCCGCGGTAATGGACTTTCTTCTGGGGTTTTTCCGGCGCCTGCGCCGCGGCCGGGGCAGCCAGGGCGGCGCCGGCGAGGAACGTCCGTCTCGTTCTTGCCATCTCTCGGTGATCCTTTCATCCGGGGGTCAGCGCCGTTGCTGCGGCGCAGTTCGAAGGCGAGTATATCGAAGCCCGCCCGCGGCAGGGGTACAATGTTTCGCATGCCGGACCTGACCCGCCGAGAACTCCTGCTGTCCACCGCCGCACTCGCAGCGCCGAACCTTGGCTGGGCGTCCATGCAGCTTGCGCCCGGCGCCCCGGAACTCCGCTTCCGGCAGATTCACCTTGACTTCCACACGAGCGAGCACGTCGAAGGCATTGCCGCGCAGTTCGACCCGGACGACTTCGCCCGGACGCTCGAGCGGGCGCGCGTCAACAGCGTCACCTGCTTCGCGCGCTGCCACCATGGATGGATTTATTACGACACGAAGGCGAATCCCGAACGGCGCCACCCTCACCTGAAGCGCAATCTGCTGAAAGAGCAGATCGAAGCCTGCCATCGCCGCAACATCCGCGTGCCCATCTACGTGACCATCCAATGGGATCATTACACGGCGCAGCGGCATGCGGACTGGCTGGTGGTGGACGAGAAGGGCGTTCCCGTGGGGACGCCGATTTTCGAGCCCGGCTTCTACCGCCGGCTGTGCTACAACACGCCCTACCGCGAGTTCCTGCGGCGCCACGTGGCCGAGATCTGCGAGATGTTCGAGGTCGACGGCTTCTTCTTCGACATCGTCCACGACATCCCCTGCGCCTGCTTCTGGTGCCGCGAGCTGATGCGGAAGAAGGGCATCGACCCGACCGACGCGCTGGCGCGCTGGCGCTTCATGCACCAGACGATGCTGGACTGGCAGGCGGAAATGACGGCGCTGGTCCGCCGGTACCACAAGAGCGCGACCATCTTCTACAATGCGGGCCACGTCGGACCGCGCCACCGACACATGGCGCCCTCGTTCACGCACTGGGAGCTCGAGTCGCTGCCGAGCGGCGGCTGGGGCTATCTCGATTTCCCGCTGAAGATCCGCTATACGCGCACGCTGGGGCTGGACTCGCTCGGCATGACCGGCAAGTTCCACACCTCGTGGGGAGATTTTCATTCGCTGAAGAACCGCGCCGCGCTTGAATATGAGTGCTTCCAGATGCTGGCCCTCGGCGCCAAGTGCTCCGTGGGCGATCAACTGCATCCTTCCGGGAAACTGGACGAAGCCACCTACGACCTGATCGGCGCCGTCTACCGGCAGGTGGAGGCGAAGGAGCCTTGGTGCCGCGGCGCGCGCGCCATCGCCGATGTGGGCGTGCTCACGCCCGAAGAGTTCTACGTGGGGCCCGACCGGCAGATCCCGCCCGCCTGCTTCGGCTTCACGCGGATGCTCACCGAGCTCAAGGTGCAGTTCGACGTGCTCGACTCGAAGAGCGATTTCTCGCGCTACCGCGTGCTGGTCCTGCCCGACCGCATCGAAGTGGACGGCGAGCTGGCGCGGAAGATCGAGGATTACGTGGCGAAGGGCGGCAGCCTGCTCGCCTCTTACGCCTCCGGGCTGGATGCGAAAGGCGAGCGCTTCGCGCTCGATTGCCTGGGCCTCGACTACGTCGGCGATGCCGAATACAGCCCCGATTTCCTGGTGATCGACGGGCCGCTGGCCGAAGGCCTGCCGAAGACAGAGCTCGTCATGTACATGCGGGGCAAGGCGGTGAAGCCGCGCGCCGGCGCGCAGGTGCTGATGGGAACGCATGTGCCCTATTTCAACCGCACCTGGGACCATTTCTTCTCTCACCGCCACACGCCCTCTGCGGGCAGGCCGGGCGGCCCGGGCATCGTGCAGAACGGCCGGTGCATTTACTTCATGCATCCGGTGTTCGCGCAGTATCAGGCGAACGCGCCGCTGTGGGTGAAGCGGCTGGTGGGAAATGCCCTGCGGCGGCTGCTGCCGGATCCAGTGATGGAAGTGAAGGCGCCAAGCTCCGTGCTGGCGGCGCTGAACGAGCAGCCGCAGGAGAACCGCTGGGTCGTCCACCTGCTCCATTACATTCCCGAGCGGCGCGGGCAGGCCTTCGACGTGATCGAAGACGTGATTCCCGTTCCGAACGTGGAAGTGCGGGTGAAGGCGCCAAAGACGGCGCGGCGGGCCGTGCTGGCGCCGCAGGGGTCGGCGGTCGAGCTGCGGCGCGAGGGCGCTTACACGGTTTTCCGCCTGCCGGTGCTCGAAGGGCATCAGATGGTTGCCCTTGAGTTCTGAAATCTGGATTCGCATTGCCGCCCACGCCGCAATGGCCGGCTGGCTTCTGGCCGCGGTGAGGAAGGCGGACAGACGTGGCGCTGCGGCGGCGGCCAGCATCGCGGGACTATGGCTTGCGCTGGAGCTGTCCAGCGGCGACGCCCGCCTTCTGTTTCCCTGCGCGATGGCCTGCGCCGGAGCGGCGGCGTGGCGGTGGGGATGGCGCGGGGCAGCGGCTGCGGCCGTGTCCTTTCTGCTGGCGAGAGCGGCTGCCGGAGCCGCGGCGGACGTGCTTCATACGGAAGCGGCGGGTTCGGCGCTGGCCCTGGCGGCGGCGCTGACGGCGCGCCGCGCAGGGCTGACGGCGGCGAGTGCCGCAGCCTCGCTGACCGCGCTGGCGGCGCTGCTGCTGTGACCGCGTGCGGGTGATACAATCCCCGGCAGTATGCGCTTGCAGGCTTTGTGGCTTCTGCTTGGCTTGCCGGCACTGGCCCAGGTGCCGCGGTTTCCCACCATTTACTACGGCGCTGCTTACTATCACGAATACATGCCCGAGGAACGGCTTGAAAAGGACGTCGAGCTGATGAAGAAAGCCGGGCTCACGGTCGTTCGCATCGGCGAATCCACATGGTCGAGCTGGGAGCCCCGCGACGGGCAGTTCGAGTACGCCTACATCGACCGCGTGATCGACGCCATGCACAAGGCCGGCATCAAGGTGATCCTCGGCACGCCGACTTACTCCATCCCGCCGTGGCTGTATTACAAGCACCCGGAGATCCTGGTGACGCACCTGGATGGACGGAAGGCCACCTATGGGATCCGGCAGAACATGGACATCACGCACCCGGCGTACCGCTTCTATTGCGAGCGGATCATCCGCAACATCATCGCCCGCTACAAGGACCACCCCGCCGTCATCGGCTACCAGATCGACAACGAAACGTCGCCCTACGGCGCAGCCGGCCCGCTGGTGCAGAAGAACTTCGTCGAGTATTTGCAGCGGAAATACAGGTCCGTGGATTTCCTCAACCGCGTCTGGGGCTTCGTGTACTGGGGTCAGCTCGTCTCCGGCTGGGAGGACTTCCCGCCACGGGACGGCATCCTGAACCCCGGGTACAAGCTGGAGTGGGAGCGGTTCCAGCGGGACAGGGTGACGGATTTTCTTGCCTGGCAGGCAAGAATTGTCAACGAATACAAGAGAAAAGACCAGTTCATTACGCATGATTTTTCGGGCGGCGCCCATACCGACATCGACCAGTGGGCCATCGCCCGGCACCTCGACATTGCGGCCGTCAATCCCTATTACGACGTGCAGGACCGGCTGGACGGCCATTCCGCCACCTTCACCGGCGATGTCGCGCGGTCGCTCAAGATGGCCAACTTCCTCGTCACCGAGACCAACGCGCAGACCATCGGCTGGGACTCGAAGGGGCAGTTCCCGCCGTTTGACGGCCAGCTCCGGCTGAACGTGTACGGGCACATCGCCGACGGCGCGAACATGGTCTCCTACTGGCACTGGCACTCGCTGCATTACGGGCAGGAGACCTACTGGAAAGGCATTCTGTCGCACGACCTCGAGCCGAACCGGGTGTACGAGGAGTTCGCCCGCACGGCGGCGGAGCTGAAGAGGGTCGGTCCGGCGCTCGCCAACCTGGAACGGCGCAACCACGCGGCGATCCTGTTCAGCATCGACAGCTTCCACGGCATCCAGTTCATGCCCTTCAGCGACCGCGTCAACTACCAGACCTTCGTCCGCCAATTCCACAAGACGCTTTACGATCTGAACATCGGCGTCGACTTCGTCACGCCCGGCTCGGACTGGTCGCGCTACCGCGTTCTGCTGGTGCCGCCGCTGTATGTGGCCTCGGACGCCGAGCTGGAAAAGCTGGTGGCCTATGTCCGCAATGGCGGCCACGTGATCGCCGCGCTGAAGAGCGGATTCACCAACGAGTTCAACACCGTGCGCCACGTGATGATGCCCGGGCCGCTGCGGCCGGCGGCGGGCTTCCGCTACCAGGAGTTTTCCACGTTGCGCGAGCCGCTGGCGCTGCGCGGAGATCCCTTCGGGGCCGGTGCGGACAACCGCGTCTCGGAGTGGGCCGAGATGCTGATTTCCGAAGGCGCGCAGGCGCTGGCCTACTACGACCATCCCTTCTTCGGCCGTTATCCGGCCATCACCCGCAACAGCTTCGGCAAGGGGACGTTCACCTATGAAGGCACGGTGCTGAGCGACACCCTGCAACGGGCGGTGGTGCTGGATGTGCTCTCCCGCGCCGGGCTGACCGGGCCAGACCAGAAGCTGCCCGCTCCGGTCCGCGTGAAGCACGGCGAGGCCGGTGGCAGGAAGCTGCACTTTTATTTCAACTACTCGCCGGCGGCGCAGACGTTTCCGTACAGCTACGGTGCGGCCGAAGACCTGCTGACCGGCCGGAAAGCCGCGCCGGGCGAGACGCTGCGGCTGGAGCCGTGGGGCGTGGCCATCCTGCGGGAGAGCTGACCGGCCGGACAAAACATTTCTGATTCGGGTTGTCCGCTGCCTCATCCATACAAAGGGCATGAGCAGTTCCGTGCAACATCCGCCGGCCTGGGCAGGAACGGTCCTGCGCTGGGCCGGAGCCTACAACGTGGCCGTGGCCGCGGGAGCGGTCGTCATGGCCGAGCAGCTCGACGCGCGGCTGGGCGCGACTCACCCGCCCAGCGTGCTAATGAGCGAAGGATGGCACGCCATTGCCGTCTGGATGGCGGTGATGGGGCTGGGATTCCTGCTGGCGGCGCGCGATGCCTGGCGTCACTGGCCAGTGGTGCTGCTGGGGCTGCTGGGCAAGGCGGGCACAAGCGGATGGATCGCCTGGGACATCGTTCAAGGGCGCGCCCCGGCGCTGCTGTGGTGGTGGGTGGCCGTGGATGCCATCGCCTGGGGCGTGCCGTTACTGGCGATCCTTCAGGGAGCCTACGAAGCATCGCTGGCGCGGAAGCGCACGGTCTGCCCCGAGATCCTTCGCTTCGCGCTGAGGCGCAAGACCAACATGGGGCTGACGCTCGACGAGCTGTCCCGCATTTCCCCGGTGCTGCTTGTCTTCCTGCGCCACATGGGCTGCACGTTCTGCCGCGAAGCGCTGGCCGACCTCGCCGCCCGGCGCAGGGAAATCGAGCAGGAAGGCGCGCGCCTGGTGCTGGTCCACATGAGCGACGAAAGCTACGCCGCGCGTTTCTTCGCCCGGTATGGCCTCGAGGACGTGCAGCGGATCAGCGACCCGGAGCGCACCCTGTACCGCGCCTTCGGCCTGCCCCGGGGGCGCTTCGGCGACGTGCTGGGGCCCAAGGTGTGGTGGCGGGGCTTTCAGGCCGGCGTGCTGGGCGGCCACGGCGTGGGGCGGCTGATGGGCGACGGATTCCAGATGCCCGGCGTCTTCCTGCTGTTCCACGGCGAAATCATCCGCAGCTACCGTCACCAGAGCGCAGCGGACCGGCCGGACTATCTGGCGCTGGTGACGGGCCGCAACTACGCAGCGCCGGAATTCAGCGACCGCTGAAGCCGGGCCGGGGCGGGCAGGCCCGAGCGGCCGAAACGCTATCATGGCAACGAGATGAGCCCGAATTCCGCGCCGCAGCGCCCGGCGGGCCGCGTGCCCGGCATCGCAGGCTCGCTGCGCATTTTCGGCGTGCCCGTGCGTTTCCACTTCACCTTCTGGCTGCTGGTGATCTGGCTGGTGGTGATGAGCGCCGGCGGCAGGCAGTCCTACGCGGGCGCGGCGCTGTTTGTCGGCGGCCTGTTCGCTTCCATCCTGCTCCACGAAGCCGGCCACGCGCTGGCGGCGCGGCGCTTCGGCATCGCGACGCAGGAGATCGTCATGCTCCCCATCGGCGGGCTGGCGCGGCTGGAGCGGCAGCCGCGGGCGGGCGAGGAGTTCTGGGTGGCGTTCGCGGGTCCGCTGGTGAATTTCCTTCTCGGGCTGGTTCTGCTGGGCCTGACCTATCTCCAGGGCGGCGCGGTGGCCATGGAGCACTGGCGCGATGCCGACGATGGCAACATCGTCAGCCGTCTCGCCGTCGCGAATCTGGTGCTGGCGCTGTTCAACCTGCTGCCCGCGTTTCCCATGGATGGCGGGCGCGTGCTGCGCTCGCTGCTGGCGGAGAAGCGCCCCACGGAGGACGCCACGCGCATCACGGCGCGCATCGGCGTGGCGGTTGCGGCGCTGCTGGCCCTTACGGGGCTGCTTCAGGCGAATTTCCTGCTGCTGTTTGTGGCGCTGTTCATCTACATCGGGGCGATGCAGGAGTCGATGGCTGCCACCGCGCAGGCGCTGATGCAGGGGGCGCGCGTGCGCGACGCGATGGTCACCGACTTCCGCACCCTGAGCCACGGCGACACGATCCGCGATGCCGCCGAGATGCTGCTCGCCACTTCGCAGCAGGATTTTCCGGTGATGGCGGGGCCGCGCGTCACCGGGCTGCTGAGCCGCAGCCATCTGCTGCGGGCCCTGGCGGCGGAAGGGCCTGACGGCTACGTGGCCTCGGCGATGGACCGGGACTTCGTTCGGCTGGCTCCCGACATGGATCTTGCCGAAGCCGCGGCTTCGCTGGGAGGCGCCAGTTGCGCTCTCGTTTTCGAAGAAGACCGCCTGGTGGGCATGCTGACATCGGAGAATCTTTCGGAATTCCTGGTGCTGCGCAAGCTGCGCGCGGACCGGGCGTCGGCACAGGAGGAGGCCTCAAGAGGGAATGCCTGAACGGGATGCGATCATTGTGGGAGCCGGCCTGGCCGGGCTGGCATGCGCCCGCGTGCTGTCGCGCGCGGGAGTCTCCTTCGAGATTCTCGAGGCTTCCGACGGGCCCGGCGGGCGCGTCCGAACCGACATCGTGGAAGGCTTCCGCCTGGACCGCGGCTTCCAGGTGCTGCTGACCGCCTATCCGGAAGCGCAGGCGGTTCTCGACTATGAAGCGCTGCGGCTGCACGCCTTCGCTCCCGGCGCCCTCGTCCGCTATCACGGACGCTTCTACCATCTGGGCGACCCGTGGCGCGACCGCGCTTCGATCTGGCCCACGCTGCTGTCGCCGGTGGCGCGCTGGCGCGACCTGCTGCGCGTGTACCGGCTGCGGCGCCAGATGCTGCGGAAGACCGAAGAGGAGATTTTCACCGCGCCCGAAACCACCGTGGCGGCGCGGCTCCGCGAGCTGGGCTTTTCGCGGCGCTTCACCGAATACTTCTTCCGCCCCTGGATCGGCGGCGCGATGCTCGACACGTCGCTGAACGGCAGCTCGCGCATGTTCGAGTTCCTGTTCCGCATGTTCGCGCTGGGCGACGCCGCCGTGCCGGCGGAGGGAATGGGCGCGATTCCGGCGCAGATGGCCGCGGCGCTGCCGGCCGGATCCATCCGCTACGGGGCGCGCGTGGAGGCGGTGGAGCCGGGCGCGGTGCGGCTCGAAGGCGGAGAGAGGATCACGGCGCGCGCGGTGGCGGTGGCCGCGGACGGCCACGCTGCGGCACAGCTTCTGAAGCTCCCCGCGCCCGCCTGGCGCTCCGCATGGTGTTTCTATTTCGCGGCGAAGGAGGCTCCTTTCGATGAGCCTCTCCTCGTGCTGAGCGGCGGCGGGCGAGGCCCCATCACGAACCTTGCCGTGATGAGCAACGTCGCGCCCGGCTACGCGCCTGCCGGCGAACATCTCGTCTCCGCCACCGTGCTGGGCTGGGACATGCGCGACGAGCCCACGCTGCTTTCGGCCGTGCGCGCGCAACTGAAGCGCTGGTTCGGGCTGGTGGCCGAGGAATGGCGCCCGCTGCGCAGCTACCGCATCGAGCATGGCCTGCCCGCGGTGCAACCGCTGGAGCGTGCGAAGCCCGCGGCGGTGGCGCCGGGCCTGTTCGTCTGCGGGGACTGGCGCGCCACGCCTTCCATCCAGGGCGCGCTCGAAAGCGGCAGGCTGGCCGGCGAAGCGGCGCTTGCGGCGCTGCGGGCCTGAGGATGGCGCAAACAGAAACTGACGGATTTGTTTCGATGGATCCCAACGCCGTGCTCGTGCTTCACGCGGCTGCCACATGGTTCATGGCCGGGCTCGTCTGGTTCGTCCAGCTTGTGCATTACCCGCTGATGGGCAGGGTGGGCAGCGGCGAATTCCCCCTGTATGAAGCGCTTCACCAGCAGCGCACGACGTGGATCGTGGCTCCGGCGATGACGCTGGAGGCGGCGCTGGCCGCCTGGCTCGCATGGCGGCCGCCCGCGGCCGCGCCGTCCGGGTCTGTGCTGGCGGCGGCTGCGCTGCTGGCCGCCATCTGGGTGTCCACCTTCGCCGTGCAGGTGCCGCTGCACGCCCGCCTCTCCGCGGGATTCGACGCGGCGGCCCACCGCCGGCTGGTGCGCACCAACTGGTGGAGGACGCTGGGCTGGTCTGTACGCGCCTGCCTGGCCGCGTGGTGGCTGATGCGCGGCTGAGCGCGCGCCGCCGCGGTCAGTCCGCGCGCGCTGCCGGCCCGGGGACGCTCTCTGCCTCCCGCAGGCGCGCGCGCCCGGCGGCATAGCGGGGCGGCGCCAGCAGGTTCAGGCGCCGGGCGCTCAGGCCGACCCGTGCCGGCGCAAAGCCCGCGTGTTCGCCGTCCACCTGGAGATCGATCACCGGGTCGTCGAGCAGCCGGATCTCCACCTCCTCCGCGTCGAGCACGTGCACTCCTTTCATGCCGCGCAGGCCGTTGAACAGGACGCCGGCGAAGTATTTCAGGTACCGGAACGAGCTCGAGCCTTCGAACAGCACCACGGCGAGGCGGTCGTCGAGGAGGCTCGCGTGGCGCGCGATCCAGAGATCGCCGCCGTAGTTGCGCACGCGGCTGATCAGCGCGAAGCTGCACGGATAAGGGCGGCCGCCGACCACCGCCTCGAACTGCTCCAGCCGGCGCCCCAGTTGCGCGAAGCCTGCCTCCCAGTAGCTGAGCTTGCCGAAGCGGCGCTTGAACTGCGGGCTCACCTGCCGCACGATGCGCGCGTCCAGCCCCGCGCCGGCCATACAGAGAAACAGCCTTTCGCCGGCGGCGGTCTTCAGCAGGCCAGGCGCGACGGAGACCGGAGCCATTTCGTCGATGCGCTCCACAACGCGCAGCGGATGGTTGCCCGTGCCGAGCTCGTTGCTCAGCACGTTGGCCGTGCCCGCCGGAATCGCCAGCATCAGGGCGCCGGTGCCGGCGACGCCCGCGGCGGCCTCGTTCAGCGTGCCGTCGCCGCCGGCCACGCAGACGAGATCCGCGCCTCGCTCGATCCAGGCGCGGGCGATGCGGCCCGCGGTCATCGGCCCTTCGGTCGGCGCGGCCTCCACCGAGGGAATTCTCGCGCGAAGCGCCTCCAGCAGCCGCGGGATGAGCTGGCGGCGCGAGCGGATCCGGCCCGCTTCCGGGTTGTAGAGCAGCACGGCTGCATTCGGCTTTGGCACGCGATTACCCTATTAAGCGTGACAGTTCAGGAACGGCTCGAGCAACTGCGGGCGGAGATCCGCCGTCACGAGTACCTGTACTATGTCCTGGACCAGCCGGAGATCTCCGACGCGGAATTCGACGGCCTGATGCGCGAGCTGCGCGAGCTCGAGCAGGCGCATCCGGAAATTCCCGTGCCGCCGGATTCGCCCACGATGCGCGTCGGCGGGGCGCCGCGCGAGGGTTTCGTGAAGGTGCGCCACTCGGCGCCGATGCTCAGCCTGGATAACGCGCTCAACGAGGCCGAGCTGCGCGACTTCGACCGCCGCGTGCGCGAACTGCTCGGCGGCGAGCCGTATCAGTATGTCGCCGAGCTGAAGCTCGACGGGCTGTCGATGGCCGTGCACTACGAGGACGGCGTGATGCGGCAGGCGGTCACGCGCGGCGACGGCATCGAGGGCGAGGACGTCACCGAGAACGCGCGCACGATCCGCACCGTGCCGCTCAGGACGAAAGCGGCGCCGTGGCCGCGCTTCGAGGTGCGCGGCGAGGTGATCATGACGAAGGCGGCCTTCGAGCGGCTCAACCGCGAGCGCGAAGAGCAGGGCCTGCCGCTGTATGCCAATCCGCGCAATTCCGCCGCCGGCTCGCTGCGCGTTCTCGATCCTTCGATCACGGCCTCGCGCCAACTGGAGTTTCACGCCTATTTCCTGCTCGTCGACGGCCGCTACGCGCTGCCCAGCCACTGGCAGGCGCTTGAGAAACTGTCCGAGCTTGGCTTCCGCGTCGATCCGCAGCGGCGCCTGTGCCGCGGCATCGAGGAGCTGGCCGCCTTCTGCCGCGAGTGGGAGGAGAAGCGCGACTCGCTCCCCTTCGAGATCGACGGCGTCGTCGCCAAGGTGGATTCCATCGAGCAGCAGTTGCGGCTCGGCTGGACGGCGAAGGCGCCGCGCTGGGCCATCGCCTTCAAGTTCACGCCGCGGCAGGCGGAAACGGTGCTCGAAAACATCGAAGTGCAGGTGGGGCGCACCGGCACGCTGACTCCCGTGGCGCGGCTGCGCCCGGTGGTGGTGGGCGGCGTCACCGTGACCAACGCGACGCTGCACAACGAGGATTACATCCGCGAACTGGGCCTCATGATCGGCGACCGCGTCGTCGTGGAGCGCTCCGGCGATGTGATCCCCAGGGTGGTGCGCGTGGCGGAGCCGGGCAGGGAGCGCCGTCCGTTCGTGATGCCGAAGGAGTGCCCCGACTGTGGCGGGCCGGTCTTCCGCGCCGAAGGCGAGGCGGCGGCGCGCTGCATCAATACAAGCTGCCCGGCGCGCCTGAAAGAGAGCATCCTGCACTTCTGCTCGCGCGGCGTGATGGACATAGACGGCATGGGCGATGCCATCGTGGCGCAGCTCATGGCGGCGGGCAGGCTGAAGAGCATCGCCGACCTCTACAGCCTGACTGTTGCCGATCTTGCGCCGCTCGAGCTTGAGGGCGAGAAGGCGCGCCGCCGGCTCGGCGAAAAGGTGGCCGCGCGGATCATCGCCAACATCGAAGCCTCGAAGATGAAGCCGCTGTCGCGCCTGATTGCCGGGCTCGGCATTCCGTTCGTCGGCGAGCGCACGGCGCAGTTGCTGGCCCGCAGCTTCTCCTCGCTCGACGAGCTGATGGAGGCCGGCGAGGAGCGGCTGATGCAGGTGGAGGAAGTGGGCCCGAAGGTGGCGGCCAGCATCCGGCGCTATTTCGCCGAGCCCCACAACCGCGAGCTGGTGGAGCGGCTGCGGCAGGCGGGCCTGAATTTCCGGTCCACGGAAACGGCGCCCGCCGCGGGAGGCCCCTTCGCGGGCATGACGTTCGTGCTCACCGGCACGCTGCCTTCGATGACGCGCGACGAAGCGACCCGGCGGATTGAAGCCGCGGGCGGAAAAGTCGCCGGGTCGGTCAGCCGCAAGACGAGCGTCGTGGTTGCCGGAGCGGAAGCGGGCTCGAAGCTGGACAAGGCGCGCGAGCTGGGCATTCCCGTCTGGGACGAAGCGGAGCTGCTGCGCCGCCTCGGCCAGTAGGCGGCCCGCCCGGGAGATGCCGGAGCCGGGCCGCGCGGGAGCCAGCCTGCGGAGAGCGGCGGGCTACAGCCTCGGCCCGTGCTCGGCCAGCCCGTTGGCCAGGTGCTCTTCTTTCGTCAGGTACTGGAAGTTTTCGATGAAGCGCGCCGCCAGCGAGCGGTAGCGCGCCATGTACTCGTCCCGGCTCGGCCATGTGGAGGCCGGGTCGAGCAGCGAATCCGGCACGCCGTCCAGATGCTTCGGCACCTCGAAGCCGAACACCGGATCGGGCCGGAATTCGGCGCCTTCGAAGCGGCCTTCAAGCACTGCGTGCAGCAGCGCGCGCGTGTGCTGGATCGAAATGCGCTTGCCAACGCCGAAGGGCCCGCCGGTCCAGCCCGTATTGACGAGCCAGACCTGCGCGCCATGCTTCTGCACGTTGGCCTTCAGCATCTTCGCGTATTCGTAGGGATGGTGCACCATGAACGGCCCGCCGAAGCACGGCGAAAACGTCATCTGGGGCTCGGTGCCGAGGCCGATCTCGGTGCCGGCGATCTTGCTCGTGTAGCCGCTCATGAAGTGGTACACGGCCTGGTCCGGCGTGAGCCTCGCAATCGGCGGCAGCACGCCGTTGGCGTCGCAGGTGAGGAAGATGACGTTCTTCGGATGCCCGCAGCGCTTCTCCGGGATGGCATTCTCGATGAACGACAGCGGGTAGGCGGCGCGCGTGTTTTCGGTGAGGGTGGCGTCGTTCAGGTCGAGAACGCGGGTGCGCGGATCGAAGACCACGTTTTCGAGGATGGTGCCGAAGCGGCGCGTGCAGGCGTAGATCTGCGGCTCGGCGGTGGGGGACAGGCGGATCACCTTCGCGTAGCAGCCGTCCTCGAAGTTGAAGATGCCGTCGGGCGACCAGCCGTGCTCGTCGTCGCCGACGAGGCCGCGGCCGGGGTCGGCCGATAGCGTGGTCTTGCCCGTGCCGGACAGGCCGAAGAAGATGGCGGCGTCGCCGTCCGGGCCGACGTTGGCCGAGCAGTGCATCGGCAGCACGCCCTGGAACGGCAGCAGCGCGTTCAGCACGGTGAAGATCGTCTTCTTGATCTCGCCGCCGTAGCAGGTGCCGGCGATGATCGCCATCCGCTGCGCCAGGTTCAGCACGATCGCCGTCTCGGTGCGCGAGTTGTCGATCAGCGGGCTGGCAAGGAAGCCGGGCGCGGCGATCACGGTGAACTCGGGCACGTGGCTGCGGTAGCCGTCCAGCGTGGCCGGCTTGATGAACATCGTGCGCGCGAACAGCGACTGCCAGGCGTGCTCGGTGATGATGCGTACCGGCAGCCGGTAGTTGGGATCGGCGCCGCCGAAACAATCCTGCACGAAAACGTCGCGGCCCTGGAAGTAGGCCAGCACCCGGTTCAGCAGCGTGTTGAAGGCGTCCGGCGTGAAAGGCCGGTTGTAGCTGCCCCACCAGATGTAGTCCTCGCTGGACGGCTCGCGGACAATGAACTTGTCGGCCGCCGCGCGCGCCGTGTGCTTGCCGGTGTGGACGATCAGCGGCCCATTGGCGGCGATCCATCCTTCGCCGCGGAATACCGCCTCTTCGTAGAGAGCGGGTTCCGGCAGGTTCCAGTAGACGCGGCGCACATTGTGGAAGCCGTGGTTCTCCAGCCCGTAGACGGGCCTGGCCAGTGCTGCCTGCGACAGGGCAGGCGATGGGATGTCGGTATAGACGTTCATCAGGTGCTCCAGAACGGGGGAATCACATCCAGTCGCGCACGAGACGGCGGGTGCCGATGTAGATCTCGTTGGGCGACGTGGGGTCGAGCGCCCAGCGGATCCGCTCGATGCCTTCGTTGATCTCCTGGATCGTGCCGCAGAAGGAGATCCGGAGGTGGCCCTCCATGCCGAACTCCACGCCCGGCACGGTGACCACGCGGACCTTGTCGAGCAGGAACTCCGCGAGCTTCTTCGAGTCCTTCATGTAGTTGGAAAAATCGGGGAACGTGTAGAACGCTCCGTCGGGCTTCGTCACGCGGATGCCCGGGAAGGCGTTCAGCCTCTCCATCAGCACGTTGCGGTTGTTTTCGAGCGTCACCCGCAGCGCCTCGATCGAGCTCTGAATGCCGTTGAGCGCGCCGGCGGCCGCCCACTGCGAGGGCGTGGCCGGTCCCGAGGTCTGCTGGCCCTGGATGGTCGCCATCGCCGTGGCCAGCTCGCGCGCCGCCACCGCCCAGCCGATGCGGAACCCGGTCATCGCGTACATCTTCGAAACGCAGTTGATGACGATCACCCGCGACGTGTCGATGTCTTCGGTGGCGAAGTCGTAAACGTTGATCGGGGCGCGGCCGTCGAACACGAGCCGGTTGTAGGTGTCGTCCATGATCAGGAAGAGCGACTTGCGCCGGCACAGGTCGACGATGCCTTCCACGAAATCGCGCGAATACATCACGCCCGAGGGGTTGTTCGGGCTGTTGATGATGATTGCCTTCGTGTAGGAGCCCACCGCGGCGGCAATCTCGTCCACGGTGGGGCAGAACGAGCCGTCCTCGGCGCGCACCGGCACCGGGACGCCCCCGGCCAGCTTGATCATCTCCGGGTAGCTCACCCAATAGGGGACCGGGAAAATGACCTCATCCTTGGGATCCAGGATGGCGATCAGGGCCGCCATGATGGCCTGCTTGGCGCCGCAGGAGGCGACCACGTTTTCCGGGCGCACGCTGCGCCCGTAATGCTCTTCGGTATAACGGATGATGGCGCGCTTGAGGGCGGGGATGCCGTCCGGCGGCGTGTACTTGATGTCGCCCGAATTCAGCACCGAGGTGCAGGCGACCACCGCGTCCAGCGGCGTCTTCGATTTCGGCTCGCCCCCGCCAAGGTGGATGACCGGCTCGCCCTTCTCGCGAAGCTGCGCGGCCGTCTGGTTGAGTTTGAGGGTAACGGATTCCCGGATGGTCCGGGCCATCGTGCTCAGATTCATATGAGGTCGGCTCCCAAGCGGAGTTTCCCCTTGAGACAAGCCGCTCCGACAAAGCTGCGCCGGTAAGCGCGTATTAGTCACTATGATGGGGGAACGGAAGCCGTTCCGCAAGTGGGGCGGGCGGCCAGTGCGGGAAAACAGGCTGCAACAGCCATGCGGCAGCCTTCGACACGAGCCGCTGCCGCTCGGCCTTCAGGCGGCACCGGACGCGCCCCGCCAGGACCGGGTCTCAGCGCCGCCTTGTGGCAGGAGCACTCCCCGGCATGGACTACGGCCGCCTGCGCAGAACGCATGGCCGCAGAGCTGGATCTCTGGCGGCAATACCCGTAGGGCAGGATCACAGGTCCGGACCAGCGGGCAGAGAACCCGCCCGCAGCAAACCGGCGCTCCGGCCACTGTAACCCGGGCGGCTGCCGCCTGCGCCACAATCACTGTAGCGTGATCACGCACTGCAAAGGGGATTCCTGCTCATGCACAGAACCAGGCTGTTGACTGCCATTGCCCGCTGCGTGCTTGCGGCGGCTTTCCTTCTGCCCGTCATGGCCCGCGAGGCGAAGCTCGTGCGCTATCCGGCTTACCACGCCGGGCGCGTGGCCTTCACCTACCTGGCCGACATCTGGGTGGCCGACGAAACGGGCAGGAACATAACGCGCCTGACTGCGCATCCGGCGCGGGACGCCTATCCGCGCTTCTCGCCCGACGGGCGCTGGATCGCTTTCTCTTCCGACCGGAAGGGGAACCTCGACGTCTACGTGATCCCCGCTGCCGGCGGCACGCCGAAGCAGCTCACCTTCCACTCGGCCGATGACAACGTGCTCGGCTGGACGCCCGACGGCAAGGCGGTGCTGTTCAGCTCCATGCGCGGCGACGACTTCCTGGCGAAGCTCTGGCTGGTGGACGCCGAGACCGGCGTCGAGAAGCCCGCCGGCACGGACTACGGCCTCGCCGGGAGCTTCTCGCCGGACGGCAAGCGCATCGCCTACAACCAGCGCGGACAGGCCTACTGGCGGAAGTATTACCGCGGCTCGTACCAGACGGACGTCTTCGTGCTCGATCTCGCCTCGAAGAAGTGGACCAACCTCACCGACTTCAACGGCATGGACTCCTGGCCCATGTGGGGCCGCGACGGCTTCATCTATTTCGTCAGCGACCGCGACCCCGGCGGCGTCACCAACATCTGGCGGGTGCCCGAAAAGGGCGGCAAGGCCGAAAAGGTCACGCAGTTCACTTCCGGCGATGTCCGCTGGCCGTCGATGTCGGCCGATGGCAAAACAATTGTCTTCGAACATGATTTCGGCATCTGGAAGCTCGACGTGGCCAGCCGCAAGGCCGCGCCCATCAGGCTGGACATCGAGGCAGAGACGCAGATCAACCCCGAAGAGATCCGCACCTTCCAGTCCCGCGCCGACGAATTCCACATCCAGCCCAACGGCCGCCGCGTCGTCTTCAGCATCTACGGCGAGCTGTTCACCGCGCCGGTGGAAGAAGGCGACCTCGTGCAGCTCACCGATGGGGCCGCGCGCGACCGCGAGCCGCAGTGGTCGCCGGACGGCCGCCACATCGCCTACATCAGCGACCAGAGCGGGCGCGAAGAGATCTGGGTGGTCCCCGCCGACGGCGGCGCCGCGCAGAAGGTGACGGACCTGGACACGCTGAAGCTCGAGCTGCGCTGGTCGCCGGACTCCAAAGACATCCTCTTCACGACGTCCGACAACCGCCTCTTCCGCCACACGCTCGGCGGCCAGACCGTGCAACTGGCTTCTTCGAAATTCGGCAACATCAGCTCGCCGGTCATGTCGCCCGACGGCAAGTGGGTCGCCTTCGCCATGCCCGACGAGGCCCGCCAGACCGACATCTGGCTGGTGCCTTCCGACGGCAAGGGGCAGCCGCGCAAGGCCACCTTCGACTCCTATCCGGACCGCCTGCCGCGCTTCTCGAGCGACGGCCGCAAGCTCTACTTCATCCGCACCGAGAGCACCGGCATGGGCGGCTTCGGCGGCATGCAGGATCTGGCCAGCTCGCAGATCTACGTGACCTACCTTGAGAAGCTCGACCGGGATCCCAACGCGCCCGAAGAGCCTGCCGACGAGGCCGAAGGCCCCGCCGCCGCCGCGCGCCGCGCCCAGCAGCAGAACCAGCCGCCCAAGGAATTGCAGATCGATTGGGACGGCCTGAAGCGCCGTACCTTCCAGGTGACGCGCGTCGCTGGCGGCGTGCGCACCTATGAAGTGGTGCCGGGCGGGCGCACGCTGGTCTTCGTCACCACCGAAGGCACGGGCATGCGCGGCACGCCCGTCGTCTACACCATCCAGGACAACGGCCGCCGGCAGACGCGCGTCATCGCCGGCAGCGCCCCCGCCGGGGAAGGGCCGGAAGGCCCGCCGCAGCCCGGCATGGGCATGTTCGGCGGCGGCATCACGCAGCTCGCCGTCACCCGCAACGGACGCACCCTTTTCTTCAAGGAAGGCGAGGGCATCTATTCGGTGAATCTGCCTGCCGCGGCGCCGGGCGCCGGCGGCGGAGCCCCGGGCGCGGGCGGCGGACTCGCGGCAATGGCCGCGGCCGCGCAGCAGGCTGCCGCGGCGCAGGCCGGAGCCGCCGGCGGAGCGCAGCGCCGCCGCATCAACTTCACCGCGCGCGTCCGCGTCGACTACCCGAAGCAGTGGCAGCAGATGTTCGACGACGCGTGGCGCACCATGAAGTACCGCTTCTACGACCCGAAGATGCACGGCTACGACTGGGACGCCATGCGCGCCAAGTACCAGCCGCTCGTCGACTTCGTCGGCGACCGCCAGGAGCTGCTCAACATCATCAACGAGATGATCGGCGAGCTGAACGCCTCCCACACCGGCGCCGCCCCGCCGCCCGGCCCGCGCGAGGGAGCCGTGCAGACGCAGCATCCGGGCATCGAATTCACGCCCGACGAGGCCAGCGGCCGCTACCGCGTGGCCCACGTCTATGAAGACGGCCCCGCCGACAGGGACTGGGTAAAGGTCCGTCCCGGCGACTACCTGCTCGCCGTGGACGGCAAGCCCGTCACCGCCCGCGACAACCTCTGGAAGTTCATGCACAACCAGCGCCTGAACCGGAAGATGAAACTGAAGCTGAACGACAAGCCTTCCGAAGAAGGCGCCTGGGAGGCTGAAATCGAGCCGGTTTCCACCACGCAGTACGCCACGCTCCGATATGAGAAATGGGTGAAAGAGCGCCGCGAGATGGTCGACCGGCTTTCAGGCGGCAAGGTCGGCTACCTCCATATCCGCGCCATGGACCAGACGTCGCTGCGGAGATTCGAGAAGGAGCTGCGCGAATTCCGCAACAAGCCAGCCCTGATCATCGACCAGCGCTGGAACGGCGGCGGCAACATCGAGCAGCAGTTGCTGGCGATCCTCGTGCAGCGCGAATACCAGATCTGGCAGCCGCGCGGCACCGAGCCGACCGAGCGCCCCTTCGCCGGCTACTTCGGCAAGAAGATCGTGCTCCAGAACTGGCGCTCCGCCTCCAATGCCGAAATGTTCCCCGCCGGCTTCCGCGCGCTCGGCCTCGGCAAGACGCTCGGCACCACGACGATGGGCGCGGTGATCGGAACCGGCAGCTACTCGCTCATCGACGGCTCCACCGTGCGCACGCCCGGCGTCGGCGTCTATCTGGCTGATGCCCGGCGCACCAACATGGAAAACCTCGGCGTCAAGCCCGACATCGAAGTGGAAAACACGCCCGAGGACAATCTCAACGGGAAGGACCGGCAGCTCGAGGCCGCCGTCGCCGAGCTGCTGAAAGAGCTCGGGACGAAGTGACCGCTCACCACATGTGGTAGAAGCCGCCGGCTTCAGCCACGCGGACCGGAACTTCGAAAAGCGGGCCGGGGGGGTTAGGGGGGCGGGCCGCCGTAGTGTGGCCCGCGAAAGAAAATGGGCGCTGAT
>JANWVO010000024.1 GCA_025056865.1 Bryobacteraceae bacterium | reverse complement strand
ACGGGGACACGAAAAGCGGGGGGGGGGCCCGGGGCCGCCGCGCCCCGGGGGGAGTTTCGGGGGGCGGGGGGGGGGGCGGGGCCGGGGGCCCCCCCAGGGGGGGTGGGGGGGGGAGAGCCGCCCACAGAGCCACCCGGCGCGCGGCGCCGGCCGGGGCCCCCCCCGCTTTTCGTGTCCCCGTCGAAGAAAATGCGGCCGTTTTTCAGCAGAATGGCGCGCTGCATTTCCGGCAGAATGTCCGGCAGGTGATGCGTGACCAGGATGATGGTGACGCCCGCCTGCGCCAGCCGCTGCATCGCCTCGCGCACCTCGCGCTGCGCGCGCACGTCGAGCGAGTTGGTCGGCTCGTCCAGCACCAGCGCCTGCGGATCATGGACCAGCGCGCGGGCGAACACGGCACGGCGGACCTCGCCGGAAGACATTTCGTCCATCGGCCGCCCGGCCAGGTGGGCGATGTCGAAGAAGCGCAGCGCCTCCATCGCGCGGCGCTCCATCTCCGGCGTGACATGGTGGTTGGGCCAGACGCCGATGCTCGAAAAGAAGCCGCTCAGCACGGCCTCCAGCGCCGTGAAGGGCCGCGTGCAGGCCTCCACCAGCCCGTTGGTCACGATGCCCAGCAGCGACCGCAGCTCGAACAGGTTCCACGCGTCCCGCCCCCACAGCCGGACGCGGGACCGCTCCGGATAGCGCGGGTAGACTTCGCGCGTCAGCGTCTGGATCAGCGTCGACTTCCCGCTCCCGTTCGGGCCGAGGATCACGGTGTGCTCGCCCGCATGGATGCGCAGCGAGACGTCCGTGAGCGCGGGCTTGCCGCCGCGGTGCACGGTGACGCGGTCGAATTCAATGATGGGCGTCGGCGTGGGCGCCGGCATGGTCCGCGCCGCGCCTCACGCCCAGCCGCGGGCCAGCTCGATGAATGTCCGGACGGCGAAGCCCGTCGGCCCTTTCGCCATCCACGGCTTGGCCTCTTCGAGCCACGCCACTCCGGCGATGTCCAGATGGACCCACGGCTTGCCCTCGACGAACTCCTCCAGGAACTTCGCCGCCGTGATCGAGCCGCCCCACCGCCCGCCGATATTGGCCAGGTCCGCGAAGGCGGACTTGAGCAGCTCGCGGTAGTCGGCGTCCATCGGGAAGGGCCAGATGCGCTCGCCGGCGCTGCGGGCGGCCTCCAGCACGCGCTGCTGCCAGGCCTCGTCGTTGGAGAAGGCGCCGGCGTAGACATGGGCCAGCGCCACCGCGATCGCGCCCGTCAGCGTGGCCGCATCCGCCAGGTGCGTGGCCCCTTCGTTGCGGACCATGTAGGTGAGCGCATCGGCCAGGATCAGGCGGCCTTCGGCGTCGGTGTTCAGCACTTCCACCGTCTTGCCCTGATAGGTTCTGACGATGTCGCCCGGCCGCTGCGCCTTCGGCCCGGGCATGTTTTCGACGCACGGCGCGCAGGCGGTCACCGCCACTGGCGGCTTCAGCCGCGCGATGGCGCGCATCGCGCCTAGCACGGCAGCGGCCCCCGCCATGTCGTACTTCATCTTCTCCATGCCGTCGCTCGGCTTGATCGAGATGCCGCCCGTGTCGAAGGTGACCCCTTTGCCGACCAGCGCCAGATGGTCCGCGGTGGCCGGACTCTCCGGGCGGTACTTGAGCAGGATCATCACCGGCGGCTCGGCCGATCCCTGAGCGACGCCCAGCAGCGTGTGGAAGCCGAGCTGCCGCATGCGCGGCTCATCCAGGATTTCGCACGCGAGGCCGCACTCTTCGGCCATCGCGCGGGCGCGGTCGGCCAGCACGCGTGGCGTCAGTACGTTGCCCGGCTCGTTGACCAGCGCGCGCGTCCAGTTCTGCGCCTCTGCGGTGATCTGGCCGGTTTCCAGCGCAGCGCGCAGCTCCGCCGTCGGCTCGAGGCAGGAGATCTCCACCCGCTCGAGCAGCTTGCCCCCGTTCTTCTTCTCCGTCTTGTACTGGTCCGGCTCGAAGCTGCCGGCCATCAGCCCCTCCACCAGCGCGCGCAGCATCGCCGGGCTGCCGGTGACGCCCTCCAGGCGGATGGCCGCCTGCTGGATGGACCGCGCCTGAAGGGCGCGCGCCGCCACGCCGCCCGCCACGCGCATCTCGCGCGGAGTGAACTTCGCCTTCTCGCCGCAGCCCACCAGCAGCAGGCGCTGCGCCTTCATGCCCTCGGGGCGGTGCACGACCGCCGTCTCGTTGGCCTTGCCCGTGAACTCGCCGCTCTCATGCATCATCTTCAGCACGCCGCCGGCGGCCTCCGCCGCGGGCGGCTCGTCGCTGAAGCAAAGCATCACAAACGCCGGCGTTTCGATGTCCCGGCTCTGGGTGGTGGTCAGGGTGAATTCCATGATCAGCTCCGGATCCTCCTTGCATTTTTCAGGCTCATCGCCCGGCGCGCCTCCATTTCCTTCTCGCGCGCCTGCTCCGCCTCGCGCCGGTCGTGCAGCTTCTTGCCGCGGCAGACGCCCAGCTCGCACTTCAGCCGCCCCTTCTTCAGGTACAGCCGCAGCGGGATGAGCGTCAGCCCCTTCTCGATCACCTTCGATGCCAGCCGGTCGATCTCCTGCCGGTGCAGCAGCAGCTTGCGCTTGCGCGTCGGCTCGTGGTTCCAGATGTTGCCGTGCGAATAGGGGCTGAAGTGCGCGTTCAGCAGCCACGCCTCGCCGCCGATGACGTCGGCGTAAGCGTCGCGAAGCTGCACCTTGCCCTGGCGGGCGGACTTGATTTCCGTGCCCGTGAGCGCCAGCCCGGCTTCCAGCTTCTCCAGCACATGGTAGTCGTGGAAGGCCCGGCGGTTTTCGGCGACGACCTTGACGGAGGGTGTATTCTCGCCCAACGGAATTCTCTCCACGCGCCCGGCGCCCTGTTCGTCATCCCATTGGAGAGTCTCCCGAGCGGCGCCGGGGGCTCCAACCAGCCAGTGTAGCACGCGCCGCCTGAAGCAGAAGACCTAACATGCCGAAGATGAAGCAGTTAGCGGTGATCCTGGCGGCCGCGTGGCTCGCCTTCGCCCCTGGCGCCGCGGCCGGAAACCGGAAAGCGGAGAAGTTCCTCCAGCAGGGCAAGCTGGCCGAAGCGCGCGGCGATTACGACGCCGCTCTGGAACTCTACGAACGGGCCCTGGCGCTCGACCCTGCCGACGCCGCCTACCTGCTGCATGTGCGCCGCGCCCGTTTTGCTGCCAGCCAGCGCCACGTCGACTTGGGCCAGAAGCTGCGCAGGGAAGGGAAGCTCGAAGAGGCGCTGGCCGAGTTCCAGAAGGCCTTCGCCATCGATCCCGGCTCCACCATTGCCGAGCAGGAGCTGCGCCGCACCAACCAGATGATCGAACGGGAGAAGAAGCGGCAGTCCCGGCCCGGCGAGCCCGCCCCTTCCGCCGAGGAGCGCGGCCTCACCGAAGCCGAGCTGGCCCGCCGCGAAGCGCAGCGCCGCGCCGCGCGGCTGCTCGAGATGCCCGAGCTCAAACCGGCCAACCGCCGCATCGCCGGCCTGAAGATCGTCAACCAGCCTGCGCGCGTCCTCTATGAAACCGTCGGCAAGCTCGCCGGCATCAACGTGCTGTTCGACGCCGAATTCCAGGACGCGCGCCGCTATACGATCGACCTGAACCACTCGACGCTCGACGAAGCGCTGAACTACATCAGCCTGCTGACCAAGACTTTTTACAAGCCGCTGTCTTCCAATACGATCTTCGTTACCCAGGACAATCCGACAAAACGGCGTGATTACGAAGAATATGTCACGCGCATTTTTTACCTCCAGAACGTCTACAACAACCAGGAATTGACCGAAATCATGACCGCCATGCGCACCGTCACCGACGTGCGCAAGGTGTTCCCCGTCAATTCGCAGTATGCGATCGTCGTGCGCGGCACCACGGATCAGGTGGCGCTGGCCGAAAAGGTCCTGCTCGATCTCGACAAGCCCAAGCCGGAGGTGGTCGTCGACGTGCTCGTGATGGAAGCCAACCGCACGCGCACGCGCGATCTGGCCCTGACGCCGCTGTCCAGCGGAAAGCCGGGGCTCGGCTCGCCGGTCACCTTCACCGGCGGCGGGACCTCCGGCGCGGTGGCGCTGAACCGGGTGAAGGATCTCAACAGCGGTGACTGGAGCGTCGTGGTGCCAAGCTTTCTCGTGCAGGCGCTGCTGAGCGACCGCCAGACGCGCGTGCTCACCACGCCGCAGGTGCGGGCCATCGACGGGCAGAAGGCGACGCTGCGCCTCGGCGACCGCTACCCCTACGCGACGGGTTCGTTCCAGCCCGGCATCGGCGGCGTGGGCGTCTCGCCGCTGGTCTCCACGCAGTTCCAGTTCGCTGAAGTCGGCATCAACGTGGACCTGACCCCGCGCATCCACGGCGACGAGATCTCGCTCCAGGTGGAATTCGAAATCTCCAACATCCGCGAACGCATCGACGTCGGCGGCCTGTCACAGCCCGTCATCGGGCAGCGCAAGGTGACGCACATCATCCGCGCCCGCGAGGGCGAAGTGACGCTGATCGGCGGCCTGATGCAGGCCAACGTGTCCCGCACGCGCTCCGGCGTGCCCGGGCTGATGAACATTCCGATCCTCGGGCGGCTGTTCTCGAGCGAGAATCTCGAGAACGCCAACTCCGACCTGCTGGTGGCGCTGGTGCCGCGCGTCGTGCGCTCGCCGGAGATCACCGCCGAAAGCCTGCGGGCCGTGGCCAGCGGCGCGGACACGATCTACAAGGTGAGCTTCGCCTCTGACGCCGACGAAGACGAGAAGCCCGCGGCGGAGCCGGCAAAGCAGCCGGGCGAGCCCGTGCGCACGCCGCTGGTGCCGGGCACGCCGGCGCCTCCTGCGCCCGGAGAGCCGAAGCCGGCCGAGCCCCCGGCGGCCGAGGCAAAGCCGCAGCCCGCCGCAGGCGCGTCGCTCACCCTGGTGCCTTCCACCCGCGAGCCGGCGCTGAATTCGACCTTCACAGTGCGGCTGATGGTCGACAACGCCACCGAGCTTTTCAGCGCGCCGATGCGCATCCGCTACGACCAGCAGGTGCTGCGCCTGCTCGACGTGCAGCGCGGCCCCTTCCTTGGCGGAGACGGCCAGCAGGTCACTTTCTCGGATTCGCGCGACGAGGCGGGCGGCCTCATCATCGTCAACATGAACCGCGTGCCCGGCGCGGGCGGAATGAGCGGCTCGGGCGTCCTGCTGGAGCTGCGCTTCCAGGCCATCGCCCGCGGCGGGGCCGCCATCCGCGTGGAAGAGATCAGCCTGCGCGACGCGCGGCTTGAACCCATCGCCGCCGCGCCGCCCTCCATCGCCGTTCAGGTGCCATGAATCGCGGACGCCGCATCGGGAGAAGGGAATTCGGGCTGACGCTGGTCGAGCTCATCGTCGCCTTCACGCTGATGATGTTTCTGACCGCGCTCTCCGTCCCGCTGGCGCGCTACAAGGTCCGCCGCGAACGCGAGCGCGAACTCCGGCATGCGCTTCGGGAAATCCGCTCGGCCATCGACCGTTACAAGGACGCCTGCGAGAAGGGCGCCATCGAGAAGAAGCTCGGCGCGGAATGTTACCCCGAGTCGCTCGAACAGCTCGTCGAGGGCGTGAAGCTGGCCAATGATCCCACCGGCAGGAAGCTCCGCTTCCTGCGGCGCATCCCCCGCGACCCGTTCACCAACTCCACCGACTGGGGGCTCCGCTCGACGCAGGACGATCCGAAATCCATGTCCTGGGGCGGGCAGAACGTGTTCGATGTCTATACGAAGTCCATGGAGAGGGCGCCCGATGGCACGCCGTATTCGGAATGGTAGCTGGCGCGGCTTCACGCTCATCGAGCTGATGATCGTCATGGCGATCATCGCCGTGCTGGTCAGCGTCGCCGTCCCGATGTACCAGAAGTCGGTGATCCGCGCCCGCGAAACCGTGCTGCGGCAGAACCTCTTCACCCTGCGCACGGTGATCGACGAATACACCTATGACAAGTCGAAAGCGCCGCAGTCGCTCGAAGACCTGGTCCGCGAGGGCTACCTGCGCCAGATTCCGATCGACCCGATGACCGGACAGGCTGACTGGGAAGTCATCATGGAAGACGCTGTGTCGAGCGTGAATCAGTCCGAGCCAGGCATCTTCGATGTCCGCTCGCGCTCCACGAAACGTTCGCTCGAGGGAACTCCCTACAACGAGTGGTGACCGGCGCGTCTGCTTGGCGTGGCAGCCACGGACTCCGCCTCCGGGCCGGAGAAAGGCTGTCGAAGGCGCCGAAATCACCATTCATTCCTTGTCCGCATGGAGCCCGCTCGCCGCGCGGTGTTCCTTCCTGCGGGCGTTTTCCCGCGAAGCCCGCACTCTCGGACGGGCCGCGCACCACGGTTGCCGCGGCAAGAGGAAGGCGGAGGAAAAGCGGCCCGGTTCTGCCAGAAATCTTCTGTCCGAACCATGAAAAAACCTCGCCCGGAGGGAACCAATCACGGAAAAGCCGCGTCCACACACGAATGCGCCTGCCCGTGCGTGCATTGCTTTTTGGCGCCGTATATCTGAACGCGGCCGCCTGGGGACAACCCTTCTATTTCGGCATCAAGGGCGGAGTCCTTCTCTCCCGCCACGAGGATTCCTCGGTATTTTCCGGGAGGACCGGTACCAGCGATTCTTTCCTGGCGCAGAAGCGGTTTGCGTTCGGGCCTGCGGTGGAAATCGGACTCCCCTTCCACCTGCGGCTGGAGTCCGGGTTTCTCTACCGGCGGTTCCGGTCCTCGCAGAACTTCTTCACGGGCCCGTCTTTCTGGGACGCGTACGACCGGCGCGGGAGCCGCTGGGAATTCCCCGTCGTGCTGAAAAGGGAATTCGGCGCGGGCAGGGCACGGCCGTTCCTGGGAGCGGGCGGCGCCTGGTCTCGCATGCCCGCCCCGGATCTGACCGTGGCCCTCTACCGCGAGGCGGGCCCGCCGCCCTGGCAGGTGTCTGTGGTCCGGACCACCGGGGTTCCGGACAACACCGGCGGCTGGATCGCCACGGGCGGCGTGCGGATCCGCGGCCCGGCGCGCATCCGGTTCACGCCGGAAATCCGCTTCGTCCGCTGGACCTCGGGCCAGATGCTCCCCACGCGCAACCAGGCGGAGTTTTTCCTGGGCATCGGCTTCTGAGGCGTGGCGCAAGCCCGCCGCCCGGCGGCGCGGATACACTGGTGTCGAAGCCATGAAACTTCTTCGACTGCTCCTTCCGGCCGCGCTGCTGTTGTCCTCCTGCGCGAAGAAGCCTGTGCAGCCCCAGGATTTCAGCTCCCTGACGGAAGAGTTCGTCCATTCGACCCTGGCGCTCTCGCCGGTGACGGCCACTGCGGCCGGCTACCACGTCCACCGGGGCGTCCCGCTCGACGAAAAACTGGATGACTGGTCGCCCGCGGGCGTCGAGGCAAGGCGCGCGCACTGGCGTTCCTGGCTCGAACGGCTTGGCCGCATCGATGCTTCCAAGCTCGGCCCCGCCGAGCGCGCCGACCTCGGACTCATGAAAAACCTCTGCGAGGCCGGCCTGTTCGAGCTCGACACGGAGCAGAACTGGAAGAACAATCCCACTTTCTACGTCGAGCTGATCGGCAACGGGCTGTTCACGCCTTACTCGCTGAATTACGCGCCCGCCGAGGAGCGGTGGCGGCACATCATCGCGCGGCTCGATGCCGTGCCCGCGTTCCTGGAAACCGCGAAGGCGAACCTCGCCTCCTCGAACGCCGTGTGGACGCAGACCGCGGTCGAGGAGAACGAAGGCGCCATCGGGCTGATCGAGAAGGAGTTCGCGCCGAAGGTTCCTCCGGCGCTGGCCGGAAGATTCCGCGAAGCCGCCTCCCGCGCCACGGCGGCGATGCGCGCTTTCAACGGAGCCCTCGGCTCGCTGAAGGACTCCGGTCCCGACGGCTGGAGGCTCGGGCCGGAGAAATACGCGAGGAAATTCCAGCTCGTCTTCGGCGGTCTCGCCACCCCGGAACAGCTCCTTCAGGAAGCCGAACAGGCTCTGGCCGACCTGCGCCGCGAGATGTTCAAGACCGCCTCGCCGCTCCACGGGAAATACTTCCCCCACCACCGCGACCCCGTGGATCTGAACCTGATTGTCGGGGAGGTGCTCGGCAAGGTGGCGGAAAAGCGGCCAGCGCGGGAAAAATACTTCGACGAAGCGCAGAAATCGCTGGACGAAGTCAGGGAATTCGTCCGTAATCACAGCGATAAAATCGTTCCTCTGCCGCCAAATGACAATCTGAAAATCATCGAAACGCCTCCCTTCATGCGAGGCATTTACGCCGTCGGCGGCTTCAACCCCGCGCCGCCGCTCCAGCCGGAGCTGGGCGCCTTCTACTGGCTGACGCCGATTCCGCCGGACTGGCCGCGGGAACGGGTGGAGTCCAAGCTGCGCGAGTACAACCACTACGGGCTGCGCCTGCTGACGATCCACGAGGCCATTCCCGGCCACTGGCTTCAGTTCGAATACGCCGCGCAGGTCCAGCCGGCGCCCCGCCGCGTGCTGCGCTCGCTGTTCGGCGACGGCGCCTATGTCGAGGGCTGGGCGGTCTACGCCACCGACCTGATGGTGCGCGAGGGCTACCTGGATCGGAGCCCGGAGCTCGAACTGGTCCATTACAAGCAGCTCCTGCGCGCCATCGCCAACACCATCCTGGACATCCGTCTGCACACGAAAGGCATGAGCGAGCAGGAGGCGATGGAGCTGATGATGAAGCGCACCTTCCAGGAGAAGGAGGAGGCCGAAGCCAAGCTGCGCCGCGCCAGGCTCAGCTCCTGCCAGCTTCCCACCTACTTTGCCGGCTTCCAGGCGTGGAAGCGTCTGCGAGCCGCGGCAGAGGCCAAAGCGCAGGGGAATTTCCAGCCCGGCGAATTCCACCGCCGGGCGCTGCTGGAAGGAGCGCTCCCGATGCCCGTCCTTGCGGAAGTGCTCGGCCTCGAGCCGGGCGCCGCTTCGGGCGGCGCGCCTCAGGCGAAGCCCTGAGGGCAGCCTCAAGCGATCCCCGAGCGGGCGGTCCGGCCATTGCAGTGCGCTGGCGGAGCATGGAACAATCGGGGCAGGACATTGAGCGCACGCCCGATGTGGAAGCACGTCCTGTTCTGGCTCCGCGACCTGGTGCTGGCGGTCTTCATCGCGCTGGTGGTGATCCTGTTCCTCTACCAGCCGGTAAAAGTGGAAGGCACGTCGATGCTGCCGACGCTGATGGACCAGGAGCGTGTCTTCATCAACAAGTTCGCCTACCGGCTGGGCATTGAACGCATCCAGCGCGGCGATACCGTCGTCTTCTGGTTCCCGGGCGACCCCTCCAAGAGCTACATCAAGCGGGTCATTGGCCTGCCCGGCGACCGGGTCGAGATCCGCTCGGGCTATGTGTTCGTCAACGGCTATCCGATCAGCGAGCCGTATGTGCCGGAGGACTACCGCGACAGGTCCTCCATGCCGCCGGTCGTGGTTCCCGAAAACCACTACTTCGTGATGGGCGATCACCGCAGCTCGTCCAACGACAGCCGGCACTGGGGTCCGCTGCCCGCGCGGGCCATCTACGGCAAGGCTGTTTTCGCCTACTGGCCTCTGGACCGGCTCGGCATCGTCCAGTAAACGGCCTGCGCCCGCGGCGCCCGCCGCCTGCCGTCAGGCGCGCCCCCGCCCCCGTCCAGTACAATGCAGGGCGATGGCAACGAGCACCACGCCTGCGCTGCTGCGCCGCCTTGGACTGTTCAGCGCCACTGCGCTGGTCATTTCGAACATGGTTGGCACCGGCATCTTCACCTCCACCGGCTTCCTTGCCGGCGACCTCGGAGAGCCGTGGCTGGTGCTGGGGATCTGGCTGGTAGGCGCCGTCATCGCCCTGGCGGGCGCGCTGTCCTATTCCGAGCTCGGGGTGAACTTCCCCGCCAGCGGAGGCGAGTATGTCTATCTGACCCGCGCCTACGGCCCGACGCTCGGATTCATGAGCGGGTGGGTGAGTTTTTTTGCCGGATTTTCCGCTCCGGTCGCCACCGCCGCGCTGGCATTTTCGAATTACCTCGGGTATTTTTTTCCCGCCCTGCGCCAGGAAAATATCTGGTTCCGCCGGACATGGGGCGAAATCGGCATTGAAGCCGGCGGAGCCCAGGTGGCCGCCGCGGCGCTGATATTCGTGTTCACCGTGCTGAACCTGTTCGGCGTGGAGTTCATCGCCCGCATCCAGAACACGCTCACCTCCATCAAGGTGCTCGTCATGGTGGCCTTCATCGCCTTCGGGCTGGCCATCGGCCACGGGGACTGGTCCCATCTGGGGCAGGCCGCCGTGCGGACCTCGGCCACGCCGCTGGCGGCCCAGTTCGCCCTGAGCCTCTTCTGGATTTACGTCGGCTACAGCGGCTGGAACGCGGCCACCTACATCGCCGAGGAGCTGAAAAGGCCCGAGCGGACGCTGCCGATGGCGCTCACCATCGGCACGGTCGCCGTGGCCGTCCTCTATCTCCTGTTCAACATCGTGTTCATTTACGCCGTGCCGCTCGAGCAGATGAAAGGCGTGCTCGCCATCGGCAGCCTGACGGCGCAGGCGCTGTTCGGCCCCGAAGGCGCTGCCGTCTTCAGCGCGCTGCTGGCCGTGAGCCTCATGTCGACGGTGAACGCGATGGTGACCATCGGCCCCCGCCTCTATTACGCCATGGCGAAGAACGGTGCCTTCGTGCCTTCGGCGGGCTACGTGCACCCGAAGTGGCGCACGCCAGTGGTGGCCATCCTCTTCCAGGGCGCCTGCGCCATGCTGATGACGCTGGTCAACTTCGGCAATCTCATGACCTACATCGGCTACCTGCTGAATCTGTTCGCGATGCTCGCCGTAGCGAGCCTGCTGTGGCTGCGCCGGCGCCCGGACTGGCAGAAGCTGCCCGCGGTGAGCTTTGCTTTTCCGCTGGTGCCGATGCTGTTCGTGGTGCCCGGCGTCTGGCTGGTGATCGCCGGGCTGCGGTTCGCCCCGCTGATCTCCGCCGCCGCGGCTGCCACGCTTGTTTCGGGCGCGCTGGTCTACCGCTACTGGGTGCTGCCGAAGCGCAGGCAGGCTGCGGAAGATCCGCTGTGAGAGGCGTGGCTTCGGCTGTGCCGCCCGGATCCGGTCACTGGATGGCGGTCTGCTCCATGCGGTATGCCCATTGCTGCCAGCGGGCGCGGGTCCTGCGGCGGCTCTCACTGCTCTGCTTGGCCCGGTACATCTCGCGGTCGGCGGTGGATAGCAGGTCTTCAGCGTTGTCTCCGTCCTCGGGGTAGCACGCCCAGCCGACCGACAGCGCCAGTTCATAGCCCGATTTCGCCCGCACTTCTTCCTCGACGCCGCGCTTGAGGTGCGCCATGCGCATGGGCGCCAGATCCCGGGCCAGTCCGCCAAGGACCAGCACGAACTCATCGCCGCCCATCCGGGCGACATAGTCTGACTCGCGGCAGTGCGTGCGCAGGGCCTCTCCCAGCAGTTGCAGAAGCCGGTTTCCCTCCAGATGGCCGCGCTCGTCATTGATCAGCTTGAAGTTGTCCACGTCGATGACGGCCAGCGTGAGCACGCCGCCCAGCCGCCGGCTGCGGGCAAGCTCGTTGTCCAGGTGATGGAACAGCGACCGGGCGTTGGGCAGCCCGGTGAGGAAATCCGTGGTGGCGCTGCTTTCCGCCTGATGGTAGCGCAGCGCATTCTCCACCGCGAGCGCGAGCTTGGAACAGACGGCGAGAAGCACGCGCATGTGATCCCGGCTGAACGCGTTCCGCTCGGCGCGGTACAGCGTCAGGACGCCGATGATTCCGTTCAGCCCCTCCAGCGGAACAGCAAGCGCCGACTGTAGCGTGGAGAACTTGGTCTCGTCATTGAGGTAGCCCGGTTCGACACTGGGGTTGCCGTTCAGGATTTCGCGCCCCGTCTCGGCCACCCATCCCGACAGCCCCTGGCCCACCGGAATCCGGAGGGAAGAGAACAGCCGCGCGTTCTCGCCCGTGACGAAGGCCGGCTCGAGGACCTTTTCCTTCTTCAGGTAGACCGCCATGGCGTCGTAGGGGATGATCCTTTTCAGCCGAACGCTCAGCACCGAGAGCGTTTCGTCCAGGCTGAGCGACGTGCCCAGATTGTGCGCCAGCTCGAACAGCTCGTGCGCCTCCTGTCGCGCTGCGGCGATCTGGTTGAGGAAATCCGGCTGGCTGGCGGCCGCGGCCGGCTGCGCGGCCGTCTCGAATCCGGCTCCCGGAGCCTCGCCGCCCTGGATTTCGACTTCTTTTTGCAGCTTCAGCTCGTTCACGCTGCGCGCCCGGGCCATCTGCTCCAGCTCCCGGTAGCGCCGCGCCAGCACCTCCACCACCCGCGGGTCGAAGGCCTTGCCCGCCTCCTGCAAGATGATGCCGACGGCTTCGTCCAGCGGCAGCGCCTTGCGGTAGTGGCGGTCCGTGGCCAGCGCATCCAGCGTATCCACCACGCTGAGGATGCGCGCCCCGATCGGAATCTCCTCTCCCTTCAGCCGGTCCGGATAGCCGTTGCCGTCCCACCGCTCATGGTGCGAGCGTACGATCGGGGCCACCGGATAGGGGAACCGTACCCGCTCCAGAATCTGGGCCCCTACCACCGGGTGGATCTTCATCCTCTCGAACTCTTCCGGCGTCAGCCGCCCGGGCTTGGAAATGATGTGCTCCGGCACGGCCAGCTTGCCGATGTCATGCAGCAGCGCGGCCGCGCGCAGCGCTTCCAGTTCTCTCCCGGAAAGGCCCAGCTCCTTGCCGATCTCCACGGCATACACCTGCACCCGTTGCAGGTGCTCCTGCGTGGTTTCGTCCTTGGCATCGATGGCGAGGGCCAACGCCTCGATCGTGCGCAGGTGCAGCGCCGCCATCTCCTCGGCATGCCGCAGGCTCTCTTCCACCTTCTCCAGATACAGCAGGTAGGCGCGGTACGGCAGATACAGGGCCACCATCAGCAGCAGCGGAATCTGCCAGCCGAACTGGCTTCGGGCGACGTCGAACAGGGCCGCAATCAGCGCGCTGGCCACGAAGTAGGGCATCATCCACACGTGCCGTTCCTTCCAGGCCTGCATCAGGCGCTGCCCCGTCTCCAGCCGCTGGGCAAGCACTTCCGGAAAGGAGATCGAAATGAACATCGAGACGCCCAGCAGAACCGATTGCAGGGCGGCGGCCACTTCCATGCGGCCCATCGGCTGCGGCGCTCCGTTCAGCACGTAATCGCCGGCGACGGCGGCGATGCACCACACCGCCATCGTAAACAGCACCTGCTCGGCGTTCTTTCCATGGCTGCGGCGCCCGCCCAGCTCAAAGGCCAGCGCGTTGGTTGCCGCCAGCAGCAGCGTCTGCTCCAGTTGGCCGGTGCGGAGGCTGATCATCACGAACAGCAGCGCCAGCGGCACCAGCCCCTGCCCGTGGCTGAACCCGACGCGGAAGTAGCTGGCCGGAACCGACACGGCCAGGAAGGCGAGCAGTTGCGGCAGGTCCGCCGTCCTCCAGGCGAAGAACGGGGGCAGGGTCGTGGCCATGGCGATGAGGATCATCAGCCGCACGAAGGCCCGGTTGGCGCTGGTCGAGTTCATTCGCCTAGAAGGAAATCGGCGGAAGGAGCGGCAAACATTACCCCGGTCCTTTCTAAGGTGTTTCTCCCTGTCCCGCTCGGGGATTCCCGGCCGGGAGGATTGCATGGATGCCCTCTCCCCTTTCCTCCGGCATTCCTGCAAGATAGACATGGACCCTGATGCCGATGGCTCCGCCTCCAGTCCAGACGCTGGACCTGCTCGGCCTCACCGCGGTGATCGCCAGCCCCGCCATGCGGTCTCTGCTCGCACTCACGGAGCGCGCCGCGCGCTCGTCGGCTGCCGTGCTGATCACGGGCGAGAGCGGGGCAGGGAAGGAAATCATCGCCCGGGCCGTGCATTCCTTTTCGGCACGGGCCAGCCGCCCCTGGGTCGACGTTAGCTGCGGAGCCATTCCCGAGCATCTGGTCGAAAGCGAGCTGTTCGGCCACGAGCGCGGCGCCTTCAGCGGCGCGGTGGCCCCCAAGCCGGGGCTGTTCGAGCTGGCCCACACCGGCACGCTCTTCCTCGACGAGATCGGCGAACTCGACCTCCGCCTCCAGGTCAAGCTGCTCCGCGTGCTGGACGGCATCCCTTACTACCGCCTTGGCGGGACAAAAAAGGTCCAGGTCGATGTGCGCATCGTCGCCGCCACCAATGCGGATCTCGAAAAGGCCGTCGCCGAAGGACGCTTCCGCAGTGACCTCTTCCATCGGCTCAGCCAGGTCGTGCTTCGCGTTCCTCCGCTTCGAGAGCGGGTGGAGGACATCGGTCCTCTGGCGCTGCACTTCCTGGCCGGCTACAGGGCGCAGCCCAGGATCACGCGCGAGGCGCTCGGCGTGTTGGAGCGCTACTGGTGGCCCGGCAACGTCCGGGAACTGCGAAACGTGCTGACCCGGGCCGCGCTACTGGCCGACGGCGCGCCCATCGGCCCGGAGCACCTCGGCCTGCCGGTCGAACCGCGCGGTGTGCCCGCGCCCGTCATTCTCCACCGGCTGGAATCGCTCGAAAAGGAAGCCATCCTGCGCGCCCTGCGCTCCACGAACGGGCACCGGGAAAAGGCAGCGGCGCTGCTGGGGATTTCGCGCCGGACGTTGAGCCGCAAGCTCAGGCTGTACCGGGAGCTGGAGGGCCGTGGCGCTCTGGAAACCGCTTTCCTTCCCGCGCCCGCCACAGAAAACGGGGGTTGCATCCATGAGCGGGAACTGCCAGGAAAGACGGCGTGAGCCGCGTCAGCCCGCCAGCGGGCCGGTCACGCTGGAACTGCTGGACGTGTTGCCGCGCCGGGTCATCGAGGGCCGCCTTGTCGACATCAGCCCCAGCGGCTTCCGCGCCTCCCACGGCTATGCCGGACTGACCTCCGGGCAGCGCGTGCGCTTCGAGTACCCCGGCCGCCGCGGCGAGGCCCGCGTCGCCTGGACGCGCGTGGCAGGCAAGGAGGTCGAATCCGGCTTCTTCGTGCTGGGTTAGGCGAGGCCCACTGCCCAGGCCCCGCACCCGCAACCCTCTGGCGAAAAAGGGGGCAGCCGGTTGGCTGTACCCGTGCCCGCAGAGCGGTTCGTATAATGAAGTGTTTGGACTTCCCCTCTGTGGGCCTCTCGAGCCATCATGCGATTGCTGCCTCTTTTCTGCGCCGGCGCCTTTTGCGCGGCTGCCGCCAACGGCGGCGTGAAGGATCCCCGCCAGGCTTTCTCCCAGCTTCCTGCCTGGTTTGAACCTGCCCCCGGCCAGGACGCTTTCGTTTCCCGCAGCATGGAGCTGGCGCTCTCGGTCGACTCGCGCGGGGCCGTGCTGGCCCGGCCCGGTCTTCGGGTGCGGCTGGAGTTCGCCGGCGCGGCGGCGGCCCGCCTGGAAGCGCTCGAGCCGCTCGAGGGGCGGACGAACTATCTGGTCGGCTCCGACCCCTCGCAATGGCGCCGCGGAGTCCCGCATTACCGCCGGGTGGCCGCCAGGGGCGTCTATCCGGGCATCGATGTCATCTACTACTCCACCGGACGGCAGCTTGAGTTTGACTTCGTCGTTGCGCCCGGCGCCGACCCTTCCCGCATCGCGCTCGTCTTTCAGGGCGCCCGGCCCTCGCTCGACAGGGATGGCAGCCTGCTCCTCGCTGGCAGGATCCGCCAGAAGCCGCCGGTGGCCTACCAGATGGCCGGTGAGCGCCGCATCCCGGTCGCCAGCCGCTATATGCTCGAAGGCGGGGTGGCGCGCATCGCCCTGGGAGCCTACGATCCCTCCCTGCCGCTCGTCATCGACCCGGTCATCGCCTGGGGCGGATACTTCGGCGGCGAGGAGATGGAAATCATCCGCTCGGTCGCGGCCGACCCGGCGGGCGGCTTCTGGATCGCCGGCAGCTCGAACTCCATCCTCCCGGTGGTTCCCAATACCGACCCGCGCCTCTGGGAGCGCAATGGCAACCGCGCCGCCACGACGCTTGCAGCCGACGTCGCTGCCGGGGATGACACGATCACGGTGGAATCCGCCACCGGTTTCCCCTTCACTCCCACCTACAACATCGTCATCGACCAGGAAGAGATGACCGTGACGGCCATCGCCGGCGGCACCACCTGGACCGTGCGGCGCGGCGTCAACGGCACCACCCCGGCGCCTCATGCCAAGGGCGCGGGCGTCTACTACTACGTGCCGGACGTCACCACCCGCGACGCCTTCCTGGCCAAGATCATGCCGGACGGCGACGGCTGGAAGGTCGCCTATTTCACCTACCTTGGCGGCCGCGGCGAGGACGAGGCCACCGCCATCGCCATGGCCGGCCATCGCATCGCCGTCACCGGCACGACGGCCTCGGACGACTTCCCGGTCTCCTACAACGCCTTCCAGCCGGAGCGCAACGCGCAGTACGACATCTTCATCGTGCTCTACGATCCCACCGTCGGCGGCCTCGACACGCTCACCTTCTCCACTTACTACGGCGGCGAGCTTTCCGACACGCCCACCTCCATCGCCGTCGGCCCCAACGGCCGCATCGCCGTGGCCGGCTACACGACCTCCGGCTTCCTGAAATTCATGGTGTCCGGGGTTTCGCTCCAGCCTGCCAACCGCGGCGGCACGGACGCGTTCCTTGTCGTGGCCGATCCCTTCGCGCCCGCGCCCGCTTCCTTCGTCTACGCCACCTACTTCGGCGGGTCCTCCACCGAGATCGCCAACGCCGTGGGCTTCGACCGCGAGGGCAAAGTCTACGTCGCCGGGGTCACCACTTCGGAGGACCTGCCGGACAGCGACAACGCGCACTATCACAGGCCCTTCTCCCCCGGCGACGGCTTCATCCTCAAGATCGACCCTGACAAGACCTGGTTCGACTCCTTCCTGTACGGCGGTTATTGGGGCGGCAACGACTTCGACGTGATCACCGCGCTTCAGGTCGCCGCGCCGGACGAGATCTACATCGCCGGCTACTCCTTCTCCGACGACCTGCCCGTGTCGCCCGGCGCGTGGCAGAGCTCGCGGCGGGGCACCGCCGACGCCTTCGTCGCCCGCCTCAACCTGAAGGAGTACGGACCCGGCTTCACGCCCTTCTGCACCTATTTCGGCGGCATGCGCAGCGACGTGCCCTACAGCATGGCGCTCGATCCGGCCACCGGAACGGTCACGCTCACCGGCTACACCACCTCGCCGGATTTCCCCGTGCGGAATTTCCCCGGCTTCGAGCAGCCCACCATCCGCTCCTACGAGATCTTCGTCACGCGCTTCGACCCTGCAAAGACGGGCAACGCCCAGCTCGTCTGGTCCACCATGTTCGGCGGAGCCAACGCCGACGTCGGCACCGGCATCGCGCTCGGCGCCGACGGCAGCATCTTCGTCGGCGGCTACACCACGTCGCTGAACCTCAACATCGCCGGCGCCGCCGCCAAGCCCAACGGCCTCGGGCGCGACGCGGGAATCTTCATCCGCATTGTTCCCTGACCGCGCACGGCGGGCTTCGATAGAATGGCCCTTTTGGGTAACCTGCGCGGCTCGCTCGCGCCTGAATAATTTCAGGCTCCTGCGGCCTGCGCGGGGGCTGTTCACGCTCAGGTGGATTCATGATCTCTCTCCGCACTCTTCCGGCCGGACTCGCGGCCGCAGTCCTCGTTCTTCTTCCTTCCGGCTGCCAGCGCAACCAGCAGGCCTCCGCCAGGAAGGAGGGCGGCCCGGTGGCCGTGCGCGTGGCCAAAGTCTCGCAGCGCACCATCCTCCGCGCCATTGAGAGCGTCGGCACGTTGTTCCCTTATGATGAGGCCGTCATCAGCGCCGAAATCGACGGGCCGCTCGTCGAAGTCCATGCCGACCTCGGCGACCTCGTCAAGGAAGGGCAGGTATTGGCGCGCATCTCCGACGAGGAACAGCGCTACCTCGTCGCGCAGCAGGAGGCGCAGTTGCGGCAGTCGCTCGAGCGGCTCGGCCTGAAGAACGAAAACGACCGCCTCCAGAACCTCGAAGACGCGCCCGACGTCCGCCGCGCCCGCGCCGATCTCTATGACGCCGAGACGCGCTACAAGCGCGTGCGCGAACTCGTCGACCAGGGCATCGGCCCGCAGTCGGACCTCGACCAGGCTCTGGCCCGCTACCAGGCCGCCCAGGCCGCCTACGACCAGACCGTGAACCAGACGCGCAACCTCCTCCAGGAGGTCGAGCGCTTCAAGGCCTCGCTCAGCCTCCAGCGCAAGAAGCTGCGCGATACGGTCGTGCGTGCGCCCTTCACCGCGTTCGTCAAGGAGAGGCAGGCCGTCGCCGGAGCTTACGTGCGCGCCAATTCCCCGCTGTTCACGCTCGTCAAGACCGATCCCGTCCGGCTGCGCATCGAGGTCCCCGAGCGCATGAGCCCGTGGGTCCGCATCGGCCAGGACGTGGAAGTGACCGTGGAGGCCTTCTCGGACCGCAAGTTCTCGGGCCGGGTCTGGCGCATCTCGCCCACGGTCGACCAGACCAAGCGCACCTTCGTCGTCGAGGCGCTCATCCAGAACCCCCGCAACGAGCTCAAGCCCGGCTCCTACGCGCGGGCGCGGTTGCAGACGGAAAAGGCGGAAACCATCACGGTGGTGCCCTCGCGCGCCGTGCTCTACGTGCTTGGCTCGAACAAGAGCTTCGTCGTGAAGCCGGACTCGACGATCGACGTCCGCGAAGTCAAGATTGGCGAGCGGCTGCCGGAGGAAGTGGAGATCCTCGAAGGGCTCGAAGTGGGCGAAACGGTGGCGGTGTCGAACCTCGCCCGGCTGACGCCCGGGCTGGCCGTCAAGGTGCAGGAGGCCCCGCCGCCGAAGAGCTGAGCCTCGCGGTCACTGCCGCGGCCGCGAAGCCTGCCGTTCTTTTTCCTGAAGCTCGAGCACGATCGCCCGGTGCCGCTGTCCGTCCTCGCGGCGGCCCAGCCGGAAGTAGACCTGCGCCAGTTGCAGATGCGCCTCCACGAACGCCGGGCTTTCCTTCACCAGCTCCTCCAGCAGCGGCAGCGCTTCGGCCGCCCGGCCGGAGGCCGCCAGCAGCGCCGCCTTCTGGTAGCGCGCCGAAAGCGCCCGCGGCCGCAGCCGTAGCGCGCGGTCAATGTAGGGCAGTGCGGCTTCGTAATCGTTCTCCATCCGCAGGATCGCTCCCAGCCGCAGGTTGGCTTCGTAGTCGTATGCATCCTGCTCGAGCGCGCGGCGGAAGGCCGCCTTGGCGCCCGCGTTGTCGTCGTTTTCCATCCGCGCCATGCCGAGCAGCGTCTGTAGGCCCGGCAGCTCCGGCCGCGCGGCCGCCGCCGCCTCCAGCGTCTTCAGCGCCGCCCCGTAGTCGGCGGCGAAAAGCTGGCTGGCGCCGATCAGCATCTGCACCTCGGGCGAATCGCCCCGCCGCAGCAGCCGGTCGATCACCGCCTGGCCCCGCTCCATCTGCCCGTCGCGCAGCAGCGCCATGCCCAGCAGGTAGGCCACCGTGTCGTCGTTCGGATGAAAACGCGCATATGGGTCGAGCATCGCGATCAGCTTCAGATGCTCGCCCAGCCGCAGATAGCAGTCGGCCAGCAGCAGCAGCGCCTGCCGGTTGTCCGGATCCTGCCGCCGCACCTCGGCCAGCTCGGCGGCCGCCTCTTCAAACTGCTCGCTTTTGTAATAGGCGAGCGCCAGATTCAGCCGCACGCCCGCATTCTCAGGCGCCCGCTCGAGCGCCTCCCGGTATTGCTCGATCGCCTCGGCATACCTGCCCATCGCGCTCAGCGCTGCGCCCAGGTTCGAGCGCGCCACCACGGACTCCGGATGCGCTTCCAGCACCCGCCGGTACAGCTCCGCCGCCTGCTCGAGCCGCCCCTGTTGATGCAGCTCCACCGCCCGCCGGTACAATTGCGCCGGGTCCTGCCCCGCTGCCAGCAGGGCCGCCAATACCGCCAGCCACCTCATCGCTCCCAGAATCCCATCTGCCCGCGCGCAGGGCAAGCCAACCAGACCCGTACGTCCTGATACAATACGAGCACGGAGACGCCCATGTACCTCGAGAACGTGAACGAGCGCAGCTTCCTGGTCACCTCGGTGGACTACGTCTTCAACTGGGCGCGCAAGTCCTCGCTCTGGCCGCTCACCTTCGGCCTCGCCTGCTGCGCCATCGAGATGATCGCCAGCTCGGCGTCGCGCTTCGACATCGCCCGCTACGGGGCCGAGGTCTTCCGCCCGAGCCCGCGGCAGTCCGACCTCATGATTGTCGCCGGCACGGTGACGCTGAAAATGGCCCCCGTGCTCAAGCGCATCTACGACCAGATGCCCGAGCCAAAATGGGTGATCTCCATGGGCGCGTGCTCGAGCGTCGGCGGCCCGTTCAACACCTACGCCGTCTTGCAGGGCGTCGACAAGATCGTGCCCGTCGACGTCTACGTCTACGGCTGTCCGCCGCGGCCCGAAAACCTGTTCTACGGGCTGCTCAAGCTCCAGGACAAGATCGACCAGATGAGCCTCGTGCGCCGGCCCACGGAAGTGCGGCTCGATGAATCGATGCTCGAAGACTTCAAGAAGCGCGTCATGATCGCGCAGACCCAGAACCCGGCGGCGTGAGCTTCGTCAGCACAGACGGCGGCGGCTACGTCTCGACGCTTCTGCAAGAGACGGGCCTGGTGGAACATCTGTTCGGAACCGCGCGGCGGAATCCCGAAGGCCCTTTCCTGCGGCTGAAGCAGGTGCATTCGGCGCGCATCGTGGACGCTGCCGACTGGCGCGAAGGGCTGGAAGCAGACGGCCTCGCCACGGCCACGCCCGGACTGCGCCTTGCCGTGCGCACCGCCGACTGCGTGCCGCTGCTGCTGTGCGACCCCGTGGCCCGCGCCATCGCCGCCGTGCACGCCGGCTGGCGCGGCACCGCCCTCGGCATCGCTCTAGAAGCCGTGCGCTTCCTCGCGACACGCCATGGCGCCAGGGCAGGGAACATGATCGCCGCCCTGGGGCCAGCCATCGGCGGCTGCTGCTATGAGGTCGGTCCCGAAGTGGCGCATCAGTTCCGCGCGCTGTTCCCGGAACGGAACGATCTCGGGACAAGAACGAAAATCGACCTGCGGGAAGCCCTGCGCCGACAGCTCATTCTGACCGGCTTGTCCGCCGCGGCCATCGACGTCTCCCCCCACTGTACCCGCTGCGGCGGCGGCGAATTCCACTCCTGGCGCCGCGACGGCCCCCGCGCCGGCCGGATGATTTCCCTCATCGGGCTGCGCACCGGGGGCTGATCCGTGGCAAACAGTACGAATCGATACAGTTACGCGGCACCGGCCTTCTGCCCTCCCGCCCCGGCAAAGGCACACAAAAAGGGCGCGAGCCGCAACTCGCGCCCTTCGTGGAAGGAATTCCGGGAGGAGGGAGAATTACGCGACCAAGAGCTCTTCGATGGACTCGCCCTCTTCGGCCCGCCGCTTGTCCATGTACTCCTGGCAGGTGATGCAGTAAGGCGTCCACGGCACCGCATTCAGCCGCTTCGGGCTGATCTCTTCCTCGCAGCGCAGGCAGATGCCGTAGCTGCCGTCGGCAATCCGCTGCAAGGCGGCGCGGACGTTGCGCAGCATCTGGGTCTCGCGGTCCAGGTTGCGGATGGCGAGTTCACGCTCTGCCGCATGCTGGACTTCATCAATGGCGTCCGGGGTCTTCTCGATGGCAATGCCCTCGCGCTCCCGGACCGCCTGGGACAGTTCGGCCAGCTTGGCCTCCAAAATCTGCTTGTACCTGTTCAGTTCGTTCTTGGTCATTGTCGTATCTCCCTCTTCTTGTTGTTTTTCCTTCCCTTCTTCCTGCTCGGGCCGCCCCCGGCAACCCAATAGACGCGGCAAAACGCCGGAGGTTCCAAAATCTAAGCGGCCTTCGCTCAAAAAACCTCACATAAGTAATCCCTAATGGGAACCTGTTAGATCCCCGCCGAACCGCGCCCGCCTTCCGGCAGCCGCAATCCGATAGGATACCACACCTTTGCAATTACGCTGCCATTCGCCGTCATCCGCGCGTCGCCACCGGCCACCGACTCCCGCAGCGGCGAAACCTGCGCCAATCCCGGCCATCCCATCGCGGGCAGCTTTGCAGCCCGACATCCGCCTTACCTTCTGTCAAAGATCCTGTCCTCGCCTTGCCTCCGCCGTCCCGTGTCCCCTTCCGGGTTTCACAGGATACTGCACCTTATCGGCAGGTGCAAGGAAAATCGTTAGCAGCGTACCCATACAGACGCTTGCTTGACAGATTTGTTTCAGCGAATCGGCATTCCTCTCACACAAATAGGAAATTTAATGGTGTCCCCCTTCCGCACCCGCACAAGAACCCCTCCGTGCAGGCGGCCGGCTCGCCGCGCCACGGCCGCTACTGCACCGCCAGGCGTGTGAGGAACAGGCCCAGCTCGCGGACGTCGCCGGGAGCGCGGTCCGTCCGGTCCACTGAAAGCCTCACCCGGACTCCTCCCTCCCCACGTTGTTCCGGCATCGGCAGCAGCGCATCGAAGCTCGGCCTCGCACGCTCCACCCGCACTCTTCCAATCTCCCGCTCCTCCACCAGCACGCGCAGTTCGATGGGCCTTTCCAGCAGGTTCGCGGGCCGCAGCCCCGCCACGCGCAGCCGCCGCCCCGCTCCGGCGGGAGCCGCCAGCAGCGCCTCGGCTTCGCGCCCCATCCACCGGCCCCCAGCTTCCGGCTGATGCCAGCCGTGAAGCAGCCATCGCTCGTCGTCGGCCGAGGCGAGCGCCAAATCGGACGGTGGCAGCTCGAGCCATGCCCGCGGCAGCCGGTGGAAGTAGAGCCGCGTCCATGCGCGCAGCCGCCGCTCGCGCGGCTCCCAGCGGTAAGCCGTCAGCATCCGCCGGCGGGCCGCCGCCCCAATCTCGGCCGGCTGGCAAACGGCGGGAGCGATGGAATTGAATCCTGCGGGCACATCGATCTGCCCGGCCTCGCGCGGATCCAGGCAGATCCTCTGGCGAAACAGGAGCCGTGCATCGAAAAACGCGCCCCAGAACAGCTCGCTGTCGATCCCGGAAACCACGAGCAGGCGCTCCCGGTGCAGCTCGGCCGCCCGTTCCAGCGCGTGGTAAAGATACCGCGCCTCGCGCCCGCGCCCGTAGCGCCAGTCCGCCGAGGCGCGGTGGGCTGTGCCGGTCTGTATGGCCAACAGAACCGTCACCGCAGCCGCGCCGGCACACAGCGGCTTCGCCCGCCGGCACGCTTCCGCCAGACCCGAGGCGAAGACCCAGGCCACGCCGACCGCTGGCAGCGTCAGATAGTAGTCCGACACGTGATCCCGCAGCGGCAGCACCGGTGCCAGTGCCGCCGTGAACCACAGGAGGCCGAAGACGGGCAACACCAGCCCGCGCCGCGCAGCGAAAGCCACCCAGGCCAGCGCCGCCGCAGCCGCCGCCGTGCCCGCAGCCGGCCGCGGCAGCCACGGCAGGGCGGGCGGACCCTGCGATGGCTCGGCCGCCAGAGCCAGCTTCCAGTACTGCCGATAGGTCAGTGCCATCGAGCCGTCCCAGTGCCGGGCATAAACTCCCGTGGAGGGCTTCGGGATCAGCGCCATGTGCGCCGCCGCAAACAGGAGGCTGGGAGCCCACAGCCACCACACCGGCACCGGCACGCGGCGCCGCTCCAGCCAGCACCATGCGGTGGCCAGCGCCGGATAGACGACCATCACCTCCAGCGCGCCGAAGCCGAGCACGAACAGCGCCGCCTGCGCCGCAAACCACGCGCGCCGTCCCGTGTCCAGCCACCGCAGCAGGCAGGCGAACGCCGCCAGCGCGAAAAAGGCGCACAGGATCTGGTTGTAAGCCGAAAGCCATGCCAGCGGCACGGCCAGGGCGGGGCTTGCCGCCCACAGCAGGGGTGCAGCCGTGGCGGCCATGCGCGAGCGGCTCATCCGCAGCGTCAGCCAGTACAGCAGCCCGAGGTTCGCCGTCTGCGTCGCCAGAACCGCCAGATGGAACGGCCGGTGATCCAGCCCGGACAGCCTCTCCAGCACCAGGAAGAACAGCCGCTCGCTCCAGATCCGCACGGTTCCCTGCGCCGCAGGCTCCAGCAGCGCCCGCCACAGGCTCTCCGGCGAGTTCACACTGCGCGCCAGCGCCAGCCAGGCGAAGTCGTCCTGATGGAACCATGCGCGCAGGCCGTTCCAGTCCAGCCACAGCATCAGCGCCGGGGCCAGCAGAACAAGCACCGCGTCGCGCCGCTCGAGCTGCATCACTTCGCTCCGGCGGCCGCCAGCCGGAAGCGCACCGGAATCACGCCCAGGCGGCGCGAGTCGCCCGGCGGGGCAAGGAACCGGTCCAGCGAGAAATCGACGATCACGGCCTCCTCCCGCATTGCCTCCGCGGGCACGCGGAAGACGGCCGTGTGGCGGCCTGCCCCAGGCGCGCGCCACGGCTCCAGCGGCCTGCCATCCACCACCGCAGCAATGGAGACGCCTTCCAGCGCGGCCGCCGCCACGTCGGGAATCACGAACTCCATTTCGAGCCGCGCTTCGCGGCCGCGCGCTTCCGGCGGCGCCGCCAGCGTCACCGTAAACTGCGGCGCCGACCACCGCCAGCCCTGCGGCTCGCGCGGATAGAAGCCGTCGAGAAGCTGCCCTTCATCGGCGGGATTGGTGGCGTCGATCTCCGCCCGCAGCTCGGCGGGCTCTTCCACGGTGAGTTCAGGATGCGGATGGCGCGCCCTCCGGCAGCCCGTGCAGGCCAGCGCAGCGCAGAGAAGCACTACTGCGGCCCGCACCTTCGCACCTCCACCAGGCAGTTGTAGAAGCACGGCCCGCCGCCGATGTCCGTCAGGCGGTCGCTGATCAGCGCGTTCACGTTCACGCCGCCCGGCGCATGCCGCAGCCACCGCGTCGCCGGCGCGCGCACCACGCCCGGCCGCACGAACGGCCCCACGCGCGCCTTCAGGCGCACCGTGCCGCGCCCGTTGAACACTTCCACCTCCATGCCGTCGCGGATGCCGCGCGCGGCCGCGTCCTCCGGGTGCATCTCGAGCACCGAAGTCTCCGCCTCCACCCGCTCCAGCATGCTGAAGGACGAATTCAGGCCGTCGTGGGCCTTTGAACTCACCAGCTCCAGCGGGAAGCGCGCGTCGCGTTCTGCCCCCAGCCGGCTCTCCCGCGGCGGCTCGTATTCCAGCGGCGCGCCATCCAGGTTCGCGCGCACGCCGTCCATCGGCAGCTCGGGCACGTTCAGCCGCACGAAGCGCTCCTTCTCCAGACGCTCCAGCGTGATGCCGCGCAGCCAGGGCGAGTCCGTGTCCAGCGCCTGACGGATCATGTCGTCCTCGCTGTCGGCGAAGCACGCGTCGTCGAAGCCCATCCGCCGCGCCAGCTCCCGGAAGATCTCCACATTGGAGCGGCACTCGCCCGGCGGCGCCACTGCCGGACGCGCCAGTTGCAGCCAGTAGTGCCCGTAGGCGAAGTAAAGATCCGTGTGCTCGAGAAACGTCGTCGCCGGCAGCACCAGGTCGGCGAAGCGCGCCGTGTCGGTGACGAAGTGGTCGATCACCGCCGTGAACAGATCCTCGCGCCGCAGCCCTTCCAGCACGCGCCTTTGATCCGGGCAGACGGCCGCAGGGTTCGAATTGTAAACCACCAGCGCCTTCACCGGCGGCGCATCCAGCTCCGTGAGCGCCTCGCCCAGCCGCACCATGTTCACCGTGCGCGCCGGCGGGCCCAGGTCGGGCCGTTCCAGCGCCTCGCGGTTGATGGCAAAGGCGCCGCTCGTGGTCAGCAGCAGCCCGCCGCCGCGTTCGCGCCAGGAGCCGGTGATCGCCGGAAGCAGGCTGATGGCGCGCACCGCCCGGCCGCCGCGCTCGCTGCGCTGCACGCCGTAGTTCAGCCGGATCACCGCCGGCCGCGCCGTCCCGTATTCGCGCCCCAGCCGCCGGATGTCCTCCGCCGCAATGCCGGTCAGCTCCGCCACCCGCTCCGGCGGATACCCGGCGGCGCGCGCCCGCAGCGACTCGTCCCCTTCCAGCTTTTCCGCCAGACCCTCGGCGTACAGCACATGCATCAGGCCCAGCGCGAGCGCCAGGTCGGAGCCGGGATACGGAGCCAGATGCCAGTCGGCCAGCGCCGCCGTCTTCGTCCGCACCGGATCGATCACCACGAAGCGCGCGCCGCGCCGTCTCGCTTCGACGAGGAACGGCCACAGGTGGACGTTCGTCGACAGGATGTTCGCGCCCCAGGCCACAATGTAGCGTGCGTGGACGAAGTCCTCCGGAGCCGTCCCCATGCGCCGCCCATACGCCTCCATCAGCCCGGCGCCGCCCGCCGAGGCGCAGATCGTCCGTTCCAGCCGCGACGCGCCCAGCCGGTGGAAGAAGCGCCGGTCCATCGAAGAGCCCTGAAGAAAGCCCAGCGTGCCGCCGTAGCTGTAGGGCAGCACCGCTTCCGGCCCATGCTGCCGCGCCGTCTCCTTCAGCTTCGCCGCCAGCAGCTCCAGCGCCTCGTCCCACCCGATCCGCTCAAAGCGCCCTTCGCCCTTCGCGCCCGTGCGCCGCAGCGGGTGCAGCAGCCGCTCGGGGTGGTACTCGCGTTCCAGGTAGCGCGCCACCTTCGCGCAGAGAAAGCCCTGCGTCACCGGGTGCGCCGGATCGCCGCGCAGACGCACCGCGCGCCCGCCCTCCACCTGCACGAGGATCGCGCAGGCATCCGGACAGTCCAGCGCGCAGACGGAATGGCGGATTTCGCCCATGCTCCCGCGATTCTACCCGTTCCTGCGCCCCAACAGAGGCAGGCTCCTCCGCGCCAGCCGGCGGATGAAATCCAGATCGCCGTCCAGAAAGTCGTACCGCAGCAGCTCCTCGGCCCGTTCCCAGGCGATCTGCTGGAACGTGCGCGGCTGCGGCTCGCCCTCGAAGCGCTCCACCAGATGGAACAGCAGCACCAGCGGAGGCCGCCCCGTCACGCGCTGCTCGTAGCGCGCAATCTCCGGGCCGATCTCCGCCTCGATGCCCAGCTCTTCGCGCAGCTCGCGCTTCAGCGCCTCTTTCGGAGACTCGCCCGGCTCCACCTTGCCGCCCGGAAACTCCCACTTCAGCGCGTGGCGGTCTGTCGCCAGCCGCTGTCCGATCAGGAAGCGGCCTTCGCGTTCCAGCACACCGGCGACAACGAGGATCGAACGGGCCATGCGAGATGCGAGCAATCCGGGCAGGGATCGGTACCACCATTTTATCGCCGCCGGCGGTGCGCGGTCCGCCGCGGGCAGGGGAGAATGAAGGGGAAGCATCGCGATGCATGGAGAGGCTCTGCTCGATCACTTCCGCAACCCGCGCCATGCCGGAGTCCTCGCCCCGCCCGCCATCGTCGTGGACGTGGAAAACCCGGCCTGCGGCGACTGGCTCCGCCTCAGCGCGCGCATTGAAGACGGCGTGGTGAAGCAGGCGGCCTTTCAGGTGAAGGGCTGCACGGCTTCCATCGCCTGCGGATCGGCGCTCGCCGAATGGCTCCACGGGCGCCGCACCGGGGAGCTGCGCGCCGGGGGCAGGGAAGCGGTCCGCGCCGCCCTGCGCAATGCCGTCGGCGAGCTGCCGCCGGCCTCGCGCCACGCCGCCGAGCTCTGCGCCGACGGCGTCGCCGCCCTGCTCGCGCGCCTCGCCTGAAGCCGCAGCCAGGGCCCTCCGCCGCGGAGGCGGACGCGCTCACTTCTTCGGCTTCACCATCTCCGGCGAGGCCAGGTCCAGCTCCGCAGCCGGAATCACCCGCACCGGGCCGAACGCCTCCAGCGCTTTCGCGAACTCCTTCGCGTTGCCCACCGCGGTGATCGAAAGCTGCTCCGGCCGCAGGAACCGCCGCACCGCCTGCTCCACCTCCGCGCGCGTCGTCCGCTCCAGCCGCTCCCGGTACTTCTGCCAGTACCCGCTGCCCAGCCCGTGCACCTCCGCGGTCAGCACCCGCGAGGCCACCGAAGCCGCCGTCTCGGTCGCAATCGCGAAGGAGCCGGAAAGGAAGGCTTTCGCCTCGGCGAATTCCTCGTCCGTGGCCGGATTTTCCCGGAATTCCTTCAGCAGTTCCACCAGCATGCGGATGGCATCGGCGGTCTTTTCGGTGCGCGTGAACGTCGAGGCCTCGAAAATGCCGGCAAAACGGCTCGGCTCGAAATAGGAGCTCGCTCCGTAAGTCAGGCCCTCGTTGGCGCGCAGCTTCATGTTGAGCCGCGAATTGAAGCTCCCGCCAAAGATCTGGTTGCCGATCTGAAGCGCGATGTAGTCCGGGTGGTTGCGCGGCACCCCCGGCTGCCCCACGGCGATCTGCGTCTGGTTCTCCGTGGGCATGTCGATCACCAGCACGCGCGCCTGCGGCTCGGGCGCGCCAGGCAGCGGCTCGTCCGCCGGGCCCTGCTTCTTCCAGCCCCCGAACCACTTCTCCGCCTGCGCGAAGCCTTCCTCGGCGCTGAGGTCGCCGGCGATGACCAGCCAGGCGCGGTTCGGCGCGTACCAGCGCTCGTAGAAGGAAACGAGATCCTCCCGCCGCAGCGCCGCCACCGTATCGGGCGTGCCGTCTCCCGGCCACGCGTAAGGGTGCGTGCCGAGGATGTTGCGCGCCGCCGCCGCTCCGGCCAGGTACTGCGCGCTTGCGTACTGCACCTGAAGGCCGGAAAGCGCCTGCTGCCGCTGCCGCTCGATCTCCTCCTCGGCGAAGGCCGGATTCATGACGATGTCCGCCATCAGTTCGAAGCCGACATCGGCCGAGGACTTCAGGAAGGTCATCGAAACGGTGGCCACGTCGTTGCCCGCGTTGGCTTCCAGCCGCCCGCCGGCGCCGTCCACCGCGCGCGCGATCTCCTGCGAGCTGCGCGTCTTCGTCCCCTCGCGCAGCAGGCCCGCGGTCATCATCGCCAGGCCCGCCTTCTCCGGCGGCGCATAGGCATGGCCGGCCAGAAGCTGCATCGATGCGGCCACCAGCGGCAGCCGCCGGTCTTCCACGACGAACACCCGCAGGCCGTTGGCCAGCGTCCGCGAAGCCGCGCGCGGAAACTCGTACGGCCGCGGCGGAGCCGGCGGCGGAGGGGCGGCTTTCCGTGTCACTTGCGCCTCATTGCTCATGGCAGTCACGATCATCAGCGTCAGCAGGGCGGCCCGCACCGGCTTGCCTCCTATTTCGCCGCTCCCGCGGCGGGCCGCAGGAACACGCGCGTCTGCCGGTGCGGAGCCAGGTAGGTCCTCACCGCGCGCTGCACGTCCGCGGCCGTCACCCGCCGGTAGCGCTCCAGCTCCGTGTTGTACCGCTCCGGATCGCCGAACAGCACCGCGCACTTGCCCAGGAAATCCGCCTTGCCCTGCATGCTCTCCCGTTCCAGCACGAAGGAGGCGATGATCTGGTTCTTCGCCTTCGTCAGCTCCTCTTCGGCAGGCGCTTTCTCCGACATTTCCGCGAGAATTTTTTCCATTTCCTCGAGAATTTCGCGGATATTCCTGCCCGGATTCGCAATCGCGAAGCAGAAAAACACCGACGGCCCTTCCAGAAACAGCGCCTCCCCCTGCGCCGTCATCGCCGCCTGCTGCTCGTACACCAGCCTCCGGTACAGCCGCGACGACTGCCCCGTCGAAAGGATCGAGGCCGCGATCTCCAGCGCGTAGGAGTCCGGATGGCCCGCCGGAGGCAGGTGGTAGCTCGCCACCACCGCGTCCAGCGGAGCCTTCGGATCGTCGATCACCGCCTCGCGCCGCTTCTTCTGCTCCGGCTCCGTCGCCCGCACCCGCGGCACGCGCCGCCCGCGCGGGATCGCGCCGAAGTGCTTCTCCGCCAGCCGGAACGCCTCCCCGGCGTCGAAGTCGCCCACCAGCACCAGCGTCGCGTTGTTCGGCACGTAGTAGGTGGCGTGGAATTCCCGCACGTCGGCAATGGTGGCCTTGTTCAGGTCCTCCATCGAGCCGATGGGCGCGTGGCGGTACGGATAGCGCTGATAGGTGTTGCGCAGCACCTCCTCCAGCAGATTGCCGTAGGGCGGATTCTCCACCCGCAGCCGCCGCTCCTCCTTCACGACCTCGCGTTCCTTGTGGAAGTTCTCTTCGCTCACGTCGAGCGAGGCCATGCGGTCGGCTTCCAGCCACAGCATCCGCTCCAGGTAGTTCGACGGGAACGTCTCCCAGTACACCGTCGTGTCGAAGGTCGTGTAGGCGTTCACCACGCCGCCCGCCTGCCGCACCAGCCGCATGTGCTCCTCCGGGCCCACGTTCTTCGAGCCCCGGAACATCAGGTGCTCGAACAGGTGGGCGAAGCCGGTGCGGCCCGGCTTCTCGTCCTTCGAGCCCACGTGGTACCAGACCTGAAGGTTGATCACCGGGCGCGACCGGTCCTCGGCGGCGACAATCCGCAGCCCGTTTTTCAGCGTTTTTTGCCGGATCGGAAGCGCCGGCGGCGCATCCGCGGCGGAAGCAATGGCGGCAATCATGATGGCAGGTGCGAAAAGACGGAAAATCGGGCCCCTTCCATTCGGCTCTGGATGCATAGGTTGGCGCCGGCGGGCCGGCCTGGTCAATCCCAGCGTAGCAGATGCGCGCCGCCCGCCACCGCTCAGGGCAGCTCCCGCACCCAGATGTCCCGGAACTGCATGTGGCCTTCGCCTCCGGAATGCAGTTGCAGCGCGATGGTGCCGGTCAGGAACGGGGCCCGCGGGTCGGTGTAGTCCACCATCGGCACGCCGTTCAGCCGCGAAATATAGCGGTTGCCGTTCACCGTCACCAGCATCTCGTTCCACTCGTTCTGCCGCACCACGGTCTCGTTCTCCGGCGCCGGCCAGACGATCCAGCCGCGGCCGAAGCCGTACACGCCGCCCGTATGCCGGCCGATCGCGCAGTCGATCTCGAACTGCGCCCCCTGGCTCACATCCGCCGTGCCCGGTTTGAACCGCGTGTGGAAATAGACGCCAGAATTGCCCGTGCCAATGCATTTGAATTTCAGCGAGAGCTGGAAATTCCGGTAGTCTTTCGCCGTTTCCAGATACCCGTATTCCTTCGTCACGGCGCGGCCCACCAGCACGCCGTCGGCCACCGTCCACTCTTCCTTGCCCACCACGTTCCAGCCGCTGAGGTCTTTTCCGTTGAAAAGCTGCACCCAGTCTTCGCCCGGCGGCCGGGTCCCTTTGGGCAACTGCGCCCACAGGGCCGCCGCGGCGGCCCACAGCACGACAGCGGTCATCGTTCGTCTCATGCGTCTCAGCATATCCCTTTCTCCGCCGCACGCCGCGGGCGCGGCAGGCGATGCGGCCCCCGCGGCCTTACGCGCCCGGCCAGCCATTGCAGGCTTCAATCACTGCCTCCACCTCGCTGTCGCTCAGATAGGGATGGATCGGCAGGCTCGCCTCGCGCCGGCAGAACGCGCGCGCCACGCCGGGGTCGCCCGCGATTTCATGCGGCAGGTGCCGCATCGCCGGCTGATCGAACAGCGGAACCGGATAATGCTCTCCCGTCTGCACGCCGCTGCGCTCCAGATGCTGACGGAAGGCCGCCTTCGCCCCTTCAGGCACGAGCACGGGAAACAGGTGCCAGACGGACTCCGATCCCTGCGGCGGAGCCGGCAGCCCGATCTGCGGGTGCCGGATTCCCTCCCGGTAGCGCCGCGCAATCTCGCGCCGCCGCGCCGTCCAGCGCTCCAGCCGGGGCAGCCCGGCCTCGAGGAGCAGGGCCGCGTGCAGCTCGTCCAGCCGGCTGTTGGCGCCCGCCGTCACGTGCTCATATTTGCTTCGCTGCCCGTAGTCCCGCCATTGGCGCGCCTTGGCCGCCACCTCTTCGTCGTTGGTCAGCAGCGCCCCCCCGTCGCCCATCGCGCCGAGGTTCTTCGTCGGATAGAAACTGACGGCCGCGGCCGCGCCCGCCGTGCCGCAGCCGCGCCCGCGCCATCGCGCCAGGATCGACTGCGCGCAGTCTTCCACGATCCGCACCCCGCGCCGCGCGATCCGCGCCAGCGCATCCATGTCCAGGCAGTGGCCATACAGATGCACCGGCACGAAGAAGCGGATCGACGCGTCCCGCGCGAGCAGCTCCTCGCACGCGCCCGGGTCGGCCAGCCCGTCCGGACCGCACGGCGCGAACACCGGCACCCCGCCCGCGCGCACCACCGCCAGCGCCGTGGCGAAGGCCGAAACGGGCGCGGTCAGCACCTTCTCCCCGGGCCGCAGCCCGAGCGCCCGCAGGCCCGCCTCCAGCGCGTCCAGCCCGCTCGCCACCCCCACCGCTTCCCGCAGCCCCCACAGCGCCGCCAGCCGCCGCTCGAATTCCCGCACCTCCCGGCCCAGGATGTACCAGCCCGACGCGCCCGTCCGCTCGAGCGCGCGGTGGCAGTCCTCGCGCACGTCCTCCCACTGCCGGCGGAAATCATTCAGCAGGATCATCGCTTCGCCGCGCGCACCAGCTCGAGGAATTCCGCATAGTCCCGGATGTAGTCCGCCGGATCGTAATAGTCCGAGGCCAGCACCAGCAGCACGCCGTCCGGCGAGTACTTGTACTGCACGCCCCAGATCATCGGCGGCACGTACAGCCCCAGATTCGGCCGGTCGAGAATGTATTCTTCGCGGTTTTCCCCGTCATCGGCGACAAAATGGCAGCTTCCATGCACGCAGACCAGAAATTGATGCAGCGTCCGGTGCGCATGTTCGCCGCGGATTTTCTGGTCTTCCACGCCAAATACCAGGAAAAACCGCCGGATTTCGAATGGCACATGCCGCTGCGCCTCGCCCACCGCGAGGTTGCCGCGCAGGTCTTCCACCAGCGGCAGGTAATGGAACACCACGCCGCGCACGCGCGTCGGCACCGCGCCGGGCTCCTCCGGCGGCGGAGCCACCGGAGCCCGCAGCGGCCGCAGCCCCGCGTAGCCGGTGATGCGCGCCGGATTGCCGGCCACCACCGCGTCCGCCGGCACGTTGTGCGTCACCACCGCGCCCGCGCCCACCACCGCCCGCGGCCCGACCACCACGCCCGGCATCAGCGTGGCGTTGGCGCCGATCACCGCCCCGCGGCAGACCCGCGTCGTCTCCACCTCCTGCGCGGCGCCGGGCCGCAGCAGCGCGCTCGAAAACGTCACCGCGTGCGGTCCAAGAACGGCCCCATCCTCAATCACCACGCCCGCCGCAATCCGGCATCCGTCGTGCACCACGACGCCGTCGCCCACCACCGCCCTGCCGTCGATCCGCACATGGTCGCGGATGTCGCACCGCGCTCCCACCCGCGCCCCGGCCGCAATCCGGCTGAACGCGCCGATGCGCGTTCCCGGGCCGATCGCATCGGTCTCTACCAGGCTCGTCGGATGGGCCTCGATCCCCGTTCCGCTCATGGGTGCCAGTATAGCCGGGCGCGTCAAAGGGCTGGAATTGCACGCGAATGGGTGGTAGTGATGATAGCAGGGTCTTTCGGAGGTGCTGTGATGGGCTGGCGCGACTGGTTGGCCGCGGCAGGCTGCCGCGCCGGGGATCACATTCTGGAAGCCGCGGGCAGGCCGCCCGTAAGAATCCTTCTGCCGGGCGGGATCTCGGCCGGCCCCCGGGATGCCGAGGCCCGCTTCACGCTCTCCATCCGCCGCTGGAGCGCCCTCGCTGCCATGCTGCTCGAGCCCGAAATCGGCTTCGGCGACGGCTACGCCCGCGGCGACATCGAAGTGGAAGGCCCGCTGGAAGAGTTCTGCGCCGAAATCCATCGCCGCCGGGACGCGCTGCCCGCAGGCGGGTGGGTCTCGCGCGCCGTCTCCCGCTACCTGGACTGGACCCAGCGCCGCTCGCTGCGCGCCGCGCGGAAACACATCCATCACCACTACGACCGCGGCAACGGCTTCTATCAGCTCTGGCTGGACCGCGAGATGGTCTACACCTGCGCCTTCTTCCCGCGAGAAGACTCGACGCTCGAAGAGGCGCAGATCGCCAAGATGGAACGCGTCGCCCGCAAGCTCGCCCTCGAGCCCGGCGAGCGCGTCGCCGAGGCCGGCTGCGGCTGGGGCTCCTTCGCCCTCTACATCGCCCGCGTCCACGGCTGCCGCGTGCGCGCCTTCAACATCAGCGAAGAGCAGATCGCCTGGGCCCGCCACCGCGCCCGCGAGCTCGGCCTCGAAGGCCAGGTGGAATTCGTCCTCGACGACTACCGCAACATCACCGGCGTCTACGACGCCTTCGTCTCCATCGGCATGCTCGAGCACGTCGGCAAAGACCACTACGCCGACCTGCGCGATGTCATCCGCCGCTGCATCGGCGACTCCGGCCGCGGCCTCCTGCACTTCATCGGACGCACGCGCCCCGCGCCGCTCAGCCCGTGGATCCGCCGCCGCATCTTTCCCGGCGCCCATGCGCCCGCGTTGAGCGAAGCGCTGCCGCTGCTGGAAACCGGCAACTACCGCGTCATGGACATCGAAAACCTCCGGCCCCACTACGCCCGCACGCTGCGCTGCTGGCGCCAGCGCTACGAGGCCGCGATGCCCGAAGTCGTCTCCAGGTTCGGCGCGGAGTTCGCCCGCGCATGGCGCCTCTATCTGGCCGGATCGGAAGCCGCCTTCCGCACCGGGTCCCTTGAGCTTTACCAGATTCTTTTTGCCGGCGTCCGCTGCACGAAGAAGCTCTGGACCCGCGAAAGCGCCTGGCAGGAGGAGAGCCGCGCCGCGGCCTGAGCCATGACGGCCTGCGACGTCCTCATCGTTGGCGGCGGCCCCGCGGGCTCGGCCTGCGCCGCCAAGCTCGCCCGCTCCGGCATGGACGTCGTCGTGCTCGACCGCGCCCTGTTCCCCCGCGACAAGCCCTGCGCCGGCTGGATTACGCCAGAAGTATTGGCGCGGACCGGACTCGACCCCGGGGAGTACGCGCGCCAGGCCGTCATCGAACCCCTCGAAGGCTTCCGCGTTTCACTGCTCGGCGGGCGCGCCGTCGAAATCGACTTCGGCCATCCGGTCAGCTACGCCATCCGCCGCTGCGAATTCGATACCTACCTGCTCGGCCGCTCCGGCGCCCGCGTCCGCTCGGGCTCGCCCGTCGAATCCATCGAGCGCCGCGATGGCCGGTGGATCGTCAACGGCGAATGGGAAGCGCCCGTGCTCATCGGCGCCGGCGGCCATTTCTGCCCCGTCGCCCGCCGGCTGGGAGCCGTGCCTGCCCAGGAAACCGCCGTTGCCGCCCAGGAGGCGGAGTTCGAGATGAGCGAAGCCGAAGCCGCCCGCTGCATGCTCGCCCCAGGCTGGGTGGATCTCGCCTTCGCCCCGGACCTGTGCGGCTACGGCTGGTGCGTGCGCAAGGGCCGTTGGCTCAACATCGGCTTCGGCACGCTGATCCACAGCCGCCTGAAGCCCCAGCTCGACCAATACATCGCCTCGCTCCGCCGCGCGCAGATTCTGCCGGATTCCCGCACTCCGGCCTTCCACGGCCACGCCTATCTGCTGCGCGCCGCCGCACGCCGCCCGCTGTTCGGCGAGGGAGTGCTGCTCGCCGGCGACGCCGCCGGCCTCGCATTCGACTCCAGCGGCGAGGGCATCCTGCCCGCCATCATCTCAGGCCGCCTCGCCGCCGAGGCCGTGCTCGAGGCCGGGCTCCGCCCCGAAAAGCTCGACGGCGCCGCCTACGCCCTCGCCCTCAGCCGCGAGCTCGGCGCCCGCGGCGAAGGCTGGCGCGCTCCCGGCTGGCTTCAGCGCGCCGCCGCGCCCTTCGCCTTCCGCTCCGCCGCGTTTGTCCGGCGCGAAATCCTCGAAAAGCGCTTCCTGCGGCGCGAATCGCCCGAATGAGCCGGCTCTATTCGCCGAAAAGACAGCGCTTTAATTCGTCCAGGCACAGGTAATTCGGAATGATATAATCCGCGCCCACCGCAATCAGCCGCTGCCGCTTCCACTCATCCACTTTCCGGCATTCCGGCTCATCGGTCGCCACCCCGACCGCCACGCCGCCCACCGCCTTCACGTTCTCGATCTCCACGTAGCCGTCGCCAAAGGCGAGCATCTCCTCGCCCGCGCATTCGGCCCGGCTGATGATCCGCTCGATCAGGATTTTCTTCGAAAAGCTCCTGTAATCATCGAGCGCGCCGAATACGCCGCCGTCGAAATACGGCGTCAGCCCCAGCAGGTCCGCCTCCCGCCGCATGAACTCCTGGTCGGTGCCCGAGGCCAGATACAGCTTCAGCCCGCGGCTCCGCAGCAGCTCCAGCAGCGCCCGCGAGCCCGGCACCAGGTACTTCTCCGGCGGAGCCGCGCCCGTCTCCAGCTCCTCGATCCGGTGCCGGATCCGCCTGTGCAGCCGGTCCAGATACCGGTACTTGTACACGAGCGGATCCTCCGGCCTGCCGCCGCGCAGCTCCACCTGCCGCGCCAGCTCGATCATCTGATAGATGGTCTGCTTGCCCGTCAGCCGGTAAACGAACTCCCGCACCAGCGCCGTCAGCTCCTGCTCGGACTCGCCCGTCTTCAGCTCCAGCAGCGTCTCCACCATCATCGGCACCATCACGTCGAACCATCCCGAGCGGATGAGCGACAGCGTGCCGTCGAAGTCGAACAGCGCCACCCGCGCCCGCGCCGCGCTGGCGCCGGTGAGGATCTCCAGCGATGCGTCAGCCGGCCTCACGCAAGCACCTTCTTCAGCCCCCGGGCGATCTCCGCCGCGTAGTCCTTCATCATCTGCGGCAGCACCTCCTCGATCTGCTTCGTGAACCTCGCCTTCGGCATCGACATGCTGATGGCCGCAAAGACCTCCCCGTCCGGCATCTGCACCGGCGCCCCGCAGCAGATCCCGCCCAGCACCGTCTCCTCGCGGTCCCACGCGTAGCCGCGTTCGCGCACTGCCGCCAGGTCGTCCTGAATGGCCCGGAAATCGGTGAGCGTGTTCGGCGTCAAAGCGAAAATGCCGTACGTGTACAGCAGCCGCTGCGCCACCTCCGGCGTCTGGAACGCCGTGATCGACTTGCCCAGCGACGATGCATACGGCTGGAGGATCCCGCCCCGGTAGTTCGACATGCGGATGTGGTGCGTGCTCTCGATCACTTCCACCACTCGAATCACATCGTCGAACAGGAACGCCATCGCCACCGTCTCGCCGAGCTCCGCGTTCAGTTGCGCCAGCACCGGCTGCGCGCACTGCCGCAGCGCCGTCAGGCGCATCTGCTGCTTCATCGTCGGCCAGACGCGTTCGCAGTAGTAGTTGTCGTGTTCATCGCGGTGGATGTAGCCGAGCCCTTCGAGCGTCCGCAGCAACCGCAGCGTGCTCGCTTTGCCCAGCCCGATCAGCGCCGCAATGTCCTTCAGCGCCATCGCTTCTTCTTTCGATGCCAGCGCCTCCACAATCATCAGCCCCTTGGCCAGGGACCGCGACGCGGGCGTCGTCGCGGCACGGGCGGCGCTCTTCCCGGAACGGCGTTTCGGTTTTTTGTTTGACTGGCTCAGCATTGTCGTCTACTATACAAAGTATCGTGCCTCCGGTTCGCCAACTTGCAAGCGCGCGTTCCGGGGCGGGAGAACACCATTATGTCTCGGTACCGGGTCCGTGGTGGCGTCATCGCAGCCGTGCTTCTGCCGCGCGATGAGGAGGGGCGCCCCGCCTGGAGCCAGTTCGAACATCTGGTGGGCTTCCTTCGCTGCCAGGGCCTCAGCGGCCTGTGCATCAACGGCGCGACGGGCGAATACGTCCGCGCGTCGCCGGAGGAGAGGCGCACCGCTGTCGCCCTGGCGCGGGACGTGGCCGGAAACCGCTGCCAGGTGATTGCCGGGTGCGGCGCCGCCAGCACGGATCTGACGTTGCGCCTCGTCGCGGAGGCCGAGGCCGCCGGGGCCGACGCCCACCTGGTTCCTCCTCCCCATTTCTTCGATTATGGCGAGGACGACCTGGCGGAGTTCTACGGCGCCGTCGCCCGCTCGGCCCGCCGCCCGGTGCTCATCTACCGGTTGCCATGCTACCTCTCCGACGTCGGTCCGGGACTCGCGGAGCGTCTCCTTCGCCAGCACGAGATCATCGAGGGCATCAAGGACAGCAGCGGGCAGCTCGGCCTGCTCGAGCATCTCTCCTCGCAGCCCGACCTGCATGCCTACCGCTTCGTCGGCAATGACGCCGCACTGCCCGAGGCGCTGCGCCGCGGCCTCTGCGATGGCGTCATCTCCGGCGTCGCCGGCGTGCTGCCGGAGCTGATCACCGCCCTCTGGGAAGCTGGCCAGCGGGGGGACGCGGCCCTCCTCGAAGAACTCGGCGCCCTGCTGGCGGAAGCGGTCGCCCGCATCGATCCGTGGCCCGCTCCAATCGGACTCCAGATTCTGGCCGGCATCCGCGGCCTTTGCACCTGCCTGCCGGCGGTGCCGCTCGCGGAGCGCCGGAAGCGCCAGGCCGAGGAACTGCGTCGCTGGTTTGAACCCTGGTGGGAAGCCTTCTTGCGGAAATACTGCGCCGTGGAACGGCCTGCCCATTGATCGCCTCCCACGCGCCGCGCCGTCCGGCTCCGGCGTCCTTTCTCTTCTCTCTACCCGGACGTCCAGCCTCGGGACAGCCGCGGAGAGAAAGGCACGCCTGCGGGCGAGGGGGCAGGCAGGGCAGGGAAGTTCCCAGCAGATGTCGAAAAGAAGTGGATCATGATTGCCGCCAGGGCAGAAAAGGCGGCAAAAGAAGGACGGCCGGCTGGGGGTCGGAGGAGATGTCCCCCAGCCGGAGGGTCTCCGTGGGTGCAAATGTGGTTCCAAACGGCTTCCACATCCGCCCGGAAACCGCTTTGACTCTCATTTTACCGGAAACACATTCAATTCGCAGGGCCAATGCTTGTGGCAACAGGAACACTGCCAGCACCTGCGTCCCGGCCGCCCCTGCCGCCGGAGGCAGCGCCTTGGCGCTCCGGACCATCGCGCCTGCTAAAGAAACGCAGCTCAAGTTCTGTCGTTTTTCCAGAAGTTGTGCTTATAGAGGGAGAGCCGCCTTCTGAATCTTGTAACTCTGTCAAACGCAACGAGGTTCGGCGTTCCAATTTACGGAACTAATCCTGTAGTAGCCTTTTCTTCTGCCAGCCGCTGTGAGATACTGGAATTGAAACGATCCGCCATGACGCTGTTGAGCGAGGCTATCGCCCGCTACCATCGCATCCTTGAAGACTTCGCCCGGAGCGGCTCGTCCTGGGTGGGCGAACTCCACGCCCAGCTCGAGCGGCGCGGGCTGAGCGTGAATGGCCGGCCCCTTTCGCCCGTCCTGCGCCCCCATTTCCTCACGCGCCGTCAGTATGAGACACTGGCCTCGGCCGCCGAAGCGCTTTCAAGCGCCATCAGCCGCGTCCGCGACCTCGCCCTCCGCGAACCCTCGTTGATGGCCCGCCTCGGCCTGCTGCCCGGCGAGCGCATGCTCGTCTCGCTCGATCCCGGCTACTCGATCCCCGCTGTGGCGTCCCTGCTGGAGGCCACCGTCGTCAACGGGCATCTTCATCTCTCGGCCCCCCGCGCCGACCTGCCCCGCGGTGCCGTCTTCAGCGAACTGCTCGCGGAAGCCTTCCTCGAAACGCCGCCAATGAAGGAGTTCCGCAAGCGGCACCGGATCTCCCGCCCGCCCGGCGTGAAGCCCTTTGCCGCCAGCCTCCTGAAGGCGTGGAAGGACTTCGGCGGCCAGGGCAAGCCTTCGGTGGCGATCCTTGCCTTCCCGGCGGGCCTTGCCTCCGCCGACGCTCGCGAAGATGCCCTCCTGGCCGACTTTCTCCGCTCGCAGGGCTTCCCGGTGGAGATCGTCTCGCCCGACGAGGTGGACTACCAGGGCGGAGTCCTGCGCCGCGGCGCCTTCCGCATCGACATGATCCTGCGGGGCATCCGCGCCCAGGACCTGCTCACCCGTTACGATCTCACCCACCCGCTGCTGCGCGCCTGCCGCGAGCGCCGCGTCTGCCTCGTCAACAGCTTCCGCGCAGAGGTGATGCGCAAGCGCGCCCTCTTCGCCCTGCTCACCGATGACTCGGTCACCGGCTCCTTCCCGGCGGCCGAGCGCAAGGCCATCCGCGACACGATCCCCGCCACGCGCTTCGTCACGCCCGGCAAGACCACCTGGCAGGGCGAGACCGTCGATCTGATCGATTTCATCCTCAAGAACCGCCGCCAGCTCGTGCTGCGCCCCAACGAAGATTCCAGCGAGCTGCACTCCACCGACGGCGCCCTCGTCGACGATGCCACATGGGAGCGCGCCGTGCGCCTCGCGCTGCGCCACCCTTATGTCGTCCAGCAGCGCATCGAAGCGCCGGTCTTCTCCTTCCCGCTCGACTACTTCGGCGAGCTGGCCTACCGGGACATGGTCGTCGACGTCGCCCCCCATGCCTTCCTCGGCAGGGTGCATGGCTTCTCGGCGCGTCTGTCGCCCCCGCGCGGCGGCTTCTCGTCGGCGGCTGGCGTCGTGCCTGCTTTCATTCTCGAGCCGAAGTAACCCGGCCTTCCCGTCGGGCGGTCCCGGCGGCTTCGCCGGCGTCTCTGCTTGGCACACGGGCCTCGTGGTTCCTCCGCGTCCGGCCGGTGCCTGTTCCACCGCCGCCTCCCGCCGCGGCGCTGCCCTCGCCACCGCCGGCTCTTCCCTGCCTGCCGACACCCGGCGGGCAGGCGTGCGCCATCGGTGCCGGTCCCGCCGAAAACTCGCGGCCACGGTGCGCCGCTCGCGCCGGAAACTCGCGGCCACGGTGCGCTTGCCAGGGCCGCGCTGCCGGCTGGCCTGCCCCCCGCGTCGGCGTCCGGGCAGGTTGGGAACGCAGGTTCGGAATTCGGAAACGGCGGCTCCGGAATTCGGGACACAATCGGCTTCGCCCCGCGCAATTTCCTCTGGTAAGTCCTTGATTTCAGGTGTACGCTGGAAATAGCAGGCGGTCTTGCAGGATGGTACCAGAATTGCTTCTCCCGAGGCCGGATCAGTGTACGCTGCCGCGGACCGCTTGAGGAGCCCGAGGTGGAGCAGGGACTGAAAAACCAGTTCCTCGGCGCGCTTCTGGTCGTGCTGACGCTCACGGCGATCATCTGCGCCGGCGTCAACTACCAGCAGCAGATGCGCTACCACCTGCCCGATGACGGCGCCACATGGATGGACTCGCCGGGCAGGGAAGGCGGCGTGCGCGTCGTCGCCGCCTATGTGCAGCCGGGCGGTCCGGCGGACCGCGCCGGCATCCGCCGCGGCGACGTCCTGCTGCGCATCGCGCCCATCGAAAACACGCCCGCCGTCGCCGTCCGCCAGGCCATCGATGTCGTCCAGCTCCTGTTCCGCACCGGCGTCTGGGGCAAGGCCACCTATACGCTCGAGCGCAACGGCATCGAAATCAACGCCCGCGTCATTGTCGCCGATGCCAACCGCGACCGCGCGCTCTACTACCAGTACTTCGTCGGCGCCGCTTACCTCATCATCGGCCTCTTTGTCTTCTTCCGCCGCAACCGCGCCCCCAAGGCGCTGCACTTCTATCTGCTCTGCCTCGCCAGCTTCATCCTGCACTCGTTCCATTACACGGGCAAGCTGAACGCCTTCGACACCGCCATCTACGTCGGCAATGTCATCGCCGGGCTGCTGGCGCCGGCGCTGTTTCTGCACTTCTGCCTCACGTTCCCCGCCGGGCACCGCCCGTTCCCGCTGCGCCATGCGCTCTCCATCTATCTGCCGGCGGTCTCCCTCGCTCTGCTTCAGCTCGGCTTCGCCTCCGGCATCGTCCGCAGCTCGGTGCCCCTCATCGAGCTGAACTGGCTGCTTGACCGCCTCTGGCTCGCGCTCTTCTCCGCCTGCTATCTGGCGGGCGCCGTCGCCCTGCACCTCGGCTTCCGCCGCGCCGCCGACCCCATCCTGCGCCAGCAGTTGAAGTGGCTCCGCAATGGAACCCTCGCCGGCATTGTGCCCTTCGCCGCCTTCTACGCGGCGCCCTTTGCCGCCGGCATGGTGCCCACGGAGACGATGCGGCTCAGCGTGCTCTTCCTCGCCTTCCTGCCGCTCACCTGGGCATACGCCATCCTCCGCTACCGCCTGATGGATGTCGACATCATCTTCCAGCAGGGTTATGTCTACCTGCTGGCCACGCTCTCCGTGCTCGGCATCGTCTCGCTGCTGGTCTACGCCCTGTCCCGCCGCGACGAGCTCAGCCCCACCGCCGTCGTGCTGCTCGTGCTGATCGCCGCGCTTGTCTTCGAGCCGCTGCGCCACTGGATCCAGGAGCAGCTCGACCGCCACGTCTTCTACCGCGACCGTTTCGACTACCGCCGCACGCTGCTCAGCTTCGCCCGCGAGCTGACCTCCGAAATGGATCTCGACCGCACCCTGCGCAGCGTCGGCGAGCGGCTGCTGAACACGCTCTCGGTCGATCACGTCGCCTTCTTCCTGTCGCGGGAAGACGGTCCCGGCTTCCGCCTCCACTCGGCGCTCGACCGCGACGGCTTCCTCACGCACCTCGAAAAGGAGCCGCTCGACCTCTCCTTCCTGCCCGAGTCGCCGAAGGAGCCGTACCTGTTCTTCGAGCGGACCCACCACACGCTCGACATCGTCTCCCGCCGCCTCCCGCCGCCGGTGCGCGAAACGCTCGCGCTGCTCGATCTCACCTACTACCTGCCGTGCACCTTCCGCGGGCGCACGCTGGCCTGGCTCGGCGTCAGCCGCACCACCAAGGGCGACTTCCTCTCCTCCGACGACATCGACCTGCTCATCTCGCTCGCGGGCTACATCGCCATGGCGGTTGAAAACGCGCGCCTGTACCGCTCGCTCGCTGCCAAGGTCGAGCAGTACGAGCGGCTCAAGGAGTTCAGCGAGAACATCGTCGAGTCGATCAACGTTGGCATCCTCGCCGCCGATCTCGAGGACCGCGTCGAAAGCTGGAACTCGCAGATCGAGCGCCTCACCGGCGTGCCGCGCGCCGCCGCCCTCGGCCGCCGCCTCGACGAGCTGTTCCCGCCCGAGCTCGCCGTCCACTTCGAAGCCCTCCGCGCGGAAACGCAGGTCCACCAGCTTTACAGGATCCCGCTGAAGCGCTCCGCCCTCGCGCGCTTCCTCGCCGGCGGCAACGGCAATGGCGCCTCCGGCGCAGCCGCGCCGCTGCCCGAAGAGCGCGATCCCATCGTCAACATCGCCATCGCCCCGTTGGTCACCCGCGACGGCCAGCGCATCGGCCGCCTCATCATCTTCGACGACATCACCGAGCGCGAAGAGCTCGAACGCCGCCTCATCCAGGCCGACAAGCTCAGCTCCATCGGCCTGCTTGCCGCCGGCGTCGCCCACGAGGTCAACACCCCGCTTGCCGTCATCTCCACCTACGCCCAGATGCTCGCCAAGCAGCTCATCGGCGACGAGCAGAAGACGCGCATCCTTGACAAGATCGCCCGCCAGACCTTCCGCGCCTCCGAAATCGTCAATTCGCTGCTGAATTTCTCGCGCACCTCGGGTACCGAATTCGAGCCCCTCGATCTCAACCGCGTCATCCGCGAGACCGTCTCGCTGCTCGAGCACCAGTTCGAAAAGCTCCGCATCGAAATCGTCTACGAGCTCGCCCCGGAGCTGCCCCCGATGCGCGGCAACGCCGGCAGGCTCCAGCAGGTCTTCCTCAATCTTCTGCTCAATGCCCGCGACGCCATGGCGGGCCTGCCCGAGGGCGCCCCGCGCCGCCTCACGCTGCGCACCAGCTCCGACGGAGCCACCGTGCGGGCCGAAGTGCGCGACACCGGGCCGGGCATCCCGCCCGAGCACCTGCCCCGCATCTTCGACCCCTTCTTCACCACCAAGGGCGCGCGCAAGGGCACCGGCCTCGGTCTCAGTGTCAGTTATGGCATTGTGGAAGAGCATGGCGGTCTCATCGAGGCCGGCTCGCTGCCCTCTGGCGGAGCCGTGTTCCGGCTCGAGTTCCCCGCCATGAACCGGAAGACTGCTGATGCCTCGGCCTGATGTGGAAACCCGTGTCGACGCGCCCCGCGCGCCCCGCGGCAGGATTCTTGTCATCGACGACGAAGCCGATATCCGCGAGTCGCTCGAGCTGCTGCTCGAGGCCGAAGGCTATTCGGTCGCGACGGCGGAAAACGCCGCCGAGGGCCTGCGCCGCTTCGAGTCCGGCGTCTTCGACCTCGTCCTGCTCGACCTCATGATGCCGGACCGCTCCGGCCTCGAAGTGCTCGACGAGATCCGCCGCCGCGACCGCGAAACCCCCATCTTCCTCATCACCGCCTACGGCTCGGTCGAGGTCGCCGTCGAAGCGCTCAAGTCCGGCGCCAGCGATTACTTCTCCAAGCCCTGGGACAACGAGAAGCTCCTGATCGAGATCGACCGCCAGATCGCGCGCACCCGGCTCGAACGCGAGAACCGCGAGCTGCGCCGCGCCCTCAAGGAGCGCTACGCCTTCCCCAACATCGTCGGCAAGAGCGAGCGCATGCTGCGCGTGCTCGATCTCGTCGCCCAGGTCGCGCCTTCCAAGAGCAACATCCTCATCACCGGCGAGACCGGCACCGGCAAGGAGCTCATCGCCAAGGCCATCCACGCCAACTCGCCCCGCGCCGACAAGCCCTTCGTCGGCGTCAACTCCGGCTCGCTGCCGCCGGATCTGCTCGAGTCCACCCTCTTCGGCCACGTCAAGGGCGCCTTCACCGGCGCCGTCGCCAACCGCCGCGGCTACTTCGAAATCGCCAACCACGGCACCATCTTCTTCGACGAAATCGGCACGCTCACGCCCGACATGCAGGTCAAGCTCCTGCGCGTCATCCAGGAGCGCGAGTTCATGCCCGTCGGCTCCACCGAAACCATCCGCGTCGACGTGCGCATTCTCGCCGCCACCAACGCCGACCTCGCCCGCCTCGTCGAGGAAGGGAAGTTCCGCCAGGATCTCTACTACCGCCTGAACGTCATCAACATCCACCTGCCGCCGCTGCGCGAACGCAAGGAGGACATCCCGCTTCTGGTCGAGCACTTCTTCCAGATCTACTGCCGCGAGAACAACAAGTTCCTCGACCCGCAGGGCCGCAGCCTGCTCCGCTTCGAGCCGGAAGCCATGCACCTGCTCATGGACTACCACTGGCCCGGCAACGTGCGCGAGCTCGAAAACGCCATCGAGCGCGCCGTCGTCCTCGCCACCAGCGAGGTCGTCCCGGTCAGCGTCCTGCCGGAGCAGCTTCTTCAGTCCACCGGCGTCCGCACCGCCGAGCGCGCCGGCGCGCTGCCGCCCGACGCCTCCCTGTTCGAGAAGGTCGCCGACTTCGAAGCCCGCACCATCATCGAAGCCCTTGAAGCGGTCAACTACTCCCAGACCGAAGCCGCCGCCCTTCTCAAAATCCCTCTTTCCACGCTCAACCAGAAGATCAAGCGCCTCGGCATCCCCATCCGCAAACGCCAATCCTGAAAAATGAGGACAGGCCCGCCCGGGCGGGATTTTTCCTCCCGCCCGTGATCTCCCCGCACTACCTGCTCCCATCCACCATGCAGCCTGGGAGCGTGCTCACAGGAAAATGGGCACAGGCCCGCCCGGGCGCGATTTTTTCCTCTCGCCCGCGATCTCCCCGCACCACCTGTCCCCTTCCACCATGCAGCCTGGGAACGTGCTCACAGGAAAATGGGAACAGGCCCGCCGAGGCGCGATTTTCCTGATATGGCCGGCTTCCAACGCGCCGCATTTCCCCCGGAATCAGGTGCCTCGGCAGCGCCGCCCCCCGAAACCCTCAAATTTTCGCCCGGGCGGGCCTTTCCCCGTTTCCGCAGGCCAGGCACCTTCCCCCCTTCTGGCGGTCGCGGGCGTATCTACGGCAGGTTGCCCTCGTCGGACACGGGGCGCAGGCCAGGAACCTTCCCCCCTTCTGGCGGTCGCGGGCTCATCCGCGGCAGGTTGCCATGGTCGGGCAGGAGGCGCAGGCCAGGGAAGGGAAGCGGAGGCCCGGCACGCTCGCCGCCTGGCCGCCCCTGCGCCGCAATGTCCTCCCCCGTCTCCGGACTTCTTCGGCAGAGGCCCGTCCCAGCGGAAACGGTGCGCGGCATGGCTCCAGCCGCCGCTTGCGGCGCGAATCTCCCCACGGGCCGCCATCCATTGTCCATGGCATGCCCGCGCCATCGGCCCCGCCCGCCATGCACAATGGGAACATGCTCACCGTGGTTGCAGAAATCATCTCGAAGCCCGGCTGCGAAGAAAGGCTCCGCCAGGAACTGCTGGCCCTCATCGAACCCACCCGCGCCGAAGAAGGCTGCCTCCAGTACGACCTGCACGTCTCCACCGAAAACCCGGGCCACTTCCTCTTCTTCGAAAACTGGACCTCCCGCGAGGCGCTCGACCGCCACCTTGCCACGCCGCACCTGAAGCGGCTCGATCAGGTGCTCCCCGAGCTCGCTGCCGGCGAACCGCGCATCGCCACCTTCTCCCGCATCGCCTGAAGTTTTCCATTTTCCAGCCGCCATCGCGCTTCAGGCATCCCGGACACATCGACGCAGCACTCTTCGGCACACGAAGGAACGGCGAGAGGCGTGTCCGTTACTTCCCTCTATAGTCAGTACCAGGTGGCCGGCCCCTCAGCATTGGGCATTTGTTATCGGAGCCACAATAAGTAACCGAATTGAAGTGTGCGCAAGTCCCCTGCGAAATGATGTCAGGCGGCCTTACGCCAGGCAAGTGCTATTTGAGGTAGGTTTTCCCGCAATCGGGCGGTAATAGGAAGTTCGGTTGACGCGTCAGGCTGCTCCTCAGCTCCCAAAAAATCATCGCCGGACAAAAAATTCTTGACAAGTACGACTTTCATGAGTATTCTCATCCTGAGCTGGATATCTGCTGCCTTTAGCTGAACTCCGAGACAGCATGCAATCTGCGTTAACTCTCGTGTGCTGAGACACGAAACCGTCTTTGGAACCAAAGCCGTTTCACGGCTGAACGTGCTGTTGCCCGCCTGCTTGTCGGGAAGGCTCTTTAAGTCCGCAGGTCTTTGATGTCCCGGATTGCGCTCCTCTGCGTCGCCGCGGAGGGCGAAAGAAACGATTCGCCCTGCAAGTGCTGTCGCCATGGCCAAATGGAGTTATTTCTCGTAGCTTTCTGACCCCACACTCGTCATCGCACGGTTTGGCGGTTCGCTTCGATTGCGGAATTCACAATATGTGTTCTTGAGAGTTAGGAGGATCGAAACGGAATGAGCACACCTCAGCCATCTCCCATGCGCCTCACCCACCATGGAGCCGAGGCAGTCCGGGGCATGAACGTCCCGCACGGCCCTCTTTTCCGTCCGGGCATGTTCGGAAGGATGTTCCCTGCTCTGAGGCCGTTCCACGCCACCGAGCAGGCGCTTGAAGAACTCGGGGCTTCCATGCTGGAGCCGCGCGGACTTCTGAATGACGTCAGCCTCGACAATCACGAAGTACCCGCGGGTTACACCTATTTGGGCCAGTTCATTGATCATGACATCACATTCGACACAACTCCTTTGCCTGAACAGCGGATTGACCCCCAGGCGATCCACAATTTTCGGACCCCAAGGCTGGATCTGGACTGCTTGTACGGCTTGGGCCCGGCTGCGCAGCCTTACCTTTACACCCGCTCTGACCCAAGGAAATTCAGGATTGGGGAGACTCAAGAGAGTAGGGATCAAAACGGCAACGAAATCCCTACATCCGCAAACGATTTGCCAAGGTCGACTGATGGTTTTGCCCTGATTGGCGATCCCCGCAATGATGAAAATTTGATTGTTGCCCAGTTGCATCTGGCCTTCCTCAAATTCCATAACAGAGTAGTTGACAGCCTGGGCGTCGATTTCGAAGAAGCTAGGCGGATCGTAACATGGCACTACCAATACATCGTTCTTCACGATTTCCTGGCTAGGATCACGGATCCAGACGTCTTCAGCGACGTATTGGCACACGGTTGCAGACATTTCCCTGTTACGCTTGATCCATTCATGCCAGTGGAATTTTCCGCTGCGGCATACCGGCTAGGACACAGCATGGTGCGTGAGGAGTATTTCCACAACCGCGTTTTCAATCCGACGGCTGACAGGCTTGCGCGAGGCTCCCTAACCCTTCTTTTCCGGTTCACTGGCCTTTCAGACAATGGAAGCCTCATGCCATTGCCTTCCAATTGGGTGATTGATTGGCGACGATTTTTTGCTTTCCCCGGCCAGCCCGAGGATTTTCAGATCAACTTTAGCCGTCTCATCGATCCGCTGCTGGTGCCCACGCTTGCTCAACTGCCCGGTGTACCTGGAGAGAGGAATCTCGCAGTGCGGAATCTCAAGCGAGGCCTGCGTCTTGGTCTGCCTAGCGGCCAGGATGTCGCTTGTGCAATGGGCATTCAGCCTTTGGCACCACAGGAAATCGCTTCGGGTCCTCACGAGGACATCATTGAGAAGCACGGCTTCAGCACGGACACGCCACTGTGGTACTACGTGCTGAAGGAGGCAGAGGTGAAAGGCAATGGCCGCCGCCTTGGACCTGTTGGTAGCCGCATTGTCGTGGAAACCTTTGTCGGCCTGCTCCGTGGAGATCCAACTTCCTACCTGTCATCGCATCCGTCGTTCCGGCCGAGCCTCCCTTCGGCGGCACCTGGGCACTTCACAATGATGGACTTGCTGAACTTCGTCGGCGATTTGAACCCTGTTGGCTGAGATCTCGGAAGGGAGGTTTAGGGGCATGAATTCTCGGTTCCGCGGAGGATCACGTCCATCGACTCGGACAGGACGAGCGCCTTCCGCAGGACAGCTCACTGTAACCAGAGGCCTTTGACTTCCGTCCAACCGGGCGGCCAAACTTGGTCAGGGAGCCATCCATGAAGGCCTCGTTTCCGCTCGCCGCCGCAGCGGCCCTCTTCGCCCTGTGGCCCGTCTCGGCCCCGGCCCAGCAGGCAATCTCGGCCCGCGCCGGATTGATCAACGTCGCCGACGGCGACGTCTTCCTTCTCGATGAGCGCAGCGGCGCGCGCAAGCCCTTCGAGCGCAAGCCCACCGAGCTTGTCGAACTCAGGGAAGGGCAGACGCTCGAGACCGACGAGGGGCGCGCGGAAATCCTCCTCACGCCCGGCGCCTTCCTCCGCCTTGGGGAAGCCGGCGCAGTCCGCATGATCTCCAACCGCCTCACCGCGGTCCGCGTGGAAGTCGTCCGGGGCGCGGCGCTCATCGACGTAGTGGAGCTGCTCCGGGACCACTCGCTCGCGGTGCTCGCCGCAGACGCAGAACTCTCCATCCTCCGCCCCGGACTGTACCGCATCGAGGCTTCGCCGCCGCGCATCCGCGTCTTCAACGGTCAGGCCGAAGTCCGCGCCGGCGGCCAGTCCTGGTCCCTGAAGAGTGGCCGCGAGCTCACGCTCGCCAGCGGCGCTTGGGTCATGGCGAAGTTCGACCCTGAAAAGGAGACCGACCCCCTCTACCGCTGGTCCCGCCGCCGTGCCGGCTACATCGCAATGGCCAACGTCTCCGCCGCAAGGCAGGCCGGGATGATGTCGCGCAGCTTCACCGGCGGCACCTGGTTCTGGAACCCCTACTTCGGCTTCGCCACCTATATCCCGTGGGGAGACGTCGCCCGCAGCCCCTTCGGTTATTTCTACTACACGCCATATTCCGTGCTCGATGTCTACTACCCGCCGCGGCGCGCCCCGGCGCCCGTGTGGCAGGATCGCGGCGCCTTTGGCGGCGGTCTCGCCGGCCAGATGCCCCCACGCAGCGCCGGTACCGCCTACACGCCCTCCGCGCCAGTCAGCGCCACCGCTCCGGCTGCCCCGGCCGAGGGCGCGGGCAGCGTGGGGACGCGCGGAGGCGGAGCCTCCGGTGGAGCCGTCGGCGGCACGGCGGGCGGCGTGCGCGCCGGCAGCGGCGGACGCGGCAACTGACCTGCGCCGGCGGACAAGGGCTGTCGCAGAACGGCCCCATCGCCCCGGCCCTCCCCGCTCCGCAGGATTCACGCCTCGCCTCCGGCAGGCGCATGAGAAGGGCTCTGCACGGTGACCGCCCGCAGCCGCGCCTCCAGGGCGGGCAGGAAGAGGAAGGCGGGCGCACGCAACCGCGCCCGCCCCGCATGTCAGAAGGTCAGCCGCAGCGCGAGCTGAAGGATCCGCGGGTCGCCCGCCGCCGAATCGAACAGGAAGGCTGCGTTCGGCCGGAACTCGAAGTTCGCCAGGTTCACGTTGTACTGCACCGCGTTCTTGCCGGTGATGTTGGCGCGGTTCGTCAGGTTGAACGCCTCGCCGATCAGGCGCAGGTTCAGGCCGCGCTCGCCGCCAAACGCGAGGTCCTTCGACACCCGCACGTCCGCGGACGCAAACGCCGGCAGCCGCAGCGAATTGCGCGCCGCGAAAGGCACCCGCTCGTTGGCGATGTTCCCGTCGTTGTTCAGGTCCTGCCCGATACGCGGCGAAAAGACGCGGCCCGACTGCGCCTGCGCGATCACCGAAAGCTGCCACCGGCCCAGCAGCGCGCGCAGGGCCGGGTTCGCCATCCGGTTCGCGTAGCCGATGTCCCACACGCCGGAAAACACCCAGCGGTGGCGGATATCGGCATCCCCAAGGCCGCGGTCCAGCCGGATGTTCAGCGGATCCCAGACGATCTTGGCATCGTCGCCCGTGTTGCCCGGCAGCACGGCGGTGCCATCCGGCGCATTGTCAATCACCTTCGAGAAAGTGTAAGAAGTCTGGATCGTCACGTCCCGCACCAGCCGGCGGCTCAACTGAAGGAACCCGCCGTTGTAGTCCGACTCGCCCGTGTCCTCGGCCCTCGTGATGCGCTGATAGCCGGCAATCGGCCGCGGCGCCACCCGCCGGAAGAACGGAAACGGCCCGGAAGGGTTGCAGGGTGCCGAGGCCACCGTCGTCGTGCACAGCAGCCCGGTGAGCGGCTCCATCGGTGCCAGGTTGATGTCGCGCGAGCGGTTCAGCTTGCGCCCGAACACGCCCAGGTAGCCCGCCGTCACCAGCAGGCCGCCCGCCCGGCCTTCCACGTTCAGGCTCGCCTGCTGGCTCTGCGGCTGATCGAAGTCCGGCGCGAAATGGAAAATGTTGACCGGCGTGCGCCCCGACGGCGGAATGGCGGTGAGAATGTTCGGATACGTGACCGGAATGGCCGCGCCGCTGAACAGGTAATTCTGCACCTGCACGCCGTTGTTCGTGTGCACCGTGCCCGTCAGGATCGCCGGCGTGCGGCCATAAAACAGACCCCAGCCGCCGCGCACCACCAGGCGGTCGGAGTCGAACACCCGCCAGGCGGCCCCGAACCGCGGCCCCCAGTTGTTCTTGTCCAGATCCAGCCGGTTGGTGCGGATGCCGTTCTGCGCCAGCACCGGATCGGGGTTCAGGAACGGCGGCGGATCGGCGTCCAGCAGGTCGTAGCGCAGGCCGTAGTTCAGCGTCAGCCGGTTCGAAACGCGCCACTGATCCTGAAGAAAGAACGCATACTCGTTCAGGTTGGGATTCGAGTACGGCCCGCGCGTGCCAGGCCCCGGCAGCGCCTGCTGGAACGTGGCCGGCCGCCGTTGGGCGTAGTCCAGCAGCGAGCTGAACAGATACACGCCCGAAAATTGCCCGGGGAAATAATTCTCGATCCGCTCGAAATTCACGTCGCCGCCGAACTTCACCGTGTGCCGGCCGAAGGTCCACGTGAAGGTCGAAATCGCCTGGTTGCGCCTGCTGTTCGTATACCGCGGGCTGAAATTGTTTCTGCCGAACACGATCACCGTCTGCCCCGCCTGCTGCACGGTCGTCTCCGGCGCCGTCGAATTCGCCTCGCCCGGCTGATCGTCCCGCGTGAAGTTGTAGCGCGCCTCCCAGAGCCGGCTCGGCCCCAGCGTCCGCGTGTAGGCGGCCACCAGGCTGTCGGTGACCACCTTGCTGTCCCCGGTCGCCTCGATCGCCCGCTGCGCGCCGGCGTTTTCGAAGTTCCGCCCCGTGAACCGGTTCGCGTTCCAGCGCACGTTCAGCGTCTGGCCGGCCGGCAGCAGGAAATCGCCCTTCAGCAGGTAGACGTCGTTGTCCAGGCCGCGCGAGTAGTCCTTGTAGTAGCGCGAGGTCAGTTCGTTGTAGGCCGCCTGCGCCTCGGCCGGCAGCGTCGGCAGCGCCGCCACCACCCCCGGCGGCGGCACCAGCACCACTGGCTCGCTGTTGCGCTGGCCGTCGTAATTAAAGAAGAAAAACGCCCTGTTTTTCACGATCGGGCCGCCCACATTGGCGCCAAATTGCCGGAATTTGTACGGAGCGCGCGGACGGTTGTTCGCCTTGTTGATCGCGTTATTCGCATTCAGGTTCGTGTCGCGGTAAAAGAAAAATCCGCCGCCATGCAGCTCGTTCGTGCCGGACTTCGTGATCACGTTCACCACGCCCGCCGCCGCGCGGCCGATCTCCGGCGCGAACGCGTTCGTGTTCACCTGAAACTCCTGCACCGCGTCCATGCTCACCGAATACGGGTTCCGCACCCCCTGCCGCCCGGTGGATTGGCCGAAGAACAGGTTGTTCGAATCCGCCCCGTCGATCAGGAAGCTGTTCACCGTGCCCCGCTGTCCGCCAAACGACAGGTCCCCGCCCCGCGGGTCGCGCACCACGCCCGGCGTCAGCGTCACAAAATCCAGGAAGTTCCGGCCGTTGATCGGCAGGTCGCGCACCAGCTTTTCCTCCACCACCGTCGACGTCTGTGTTCTCGCCGTCTCCACCAGCGCCGCATCCGCCGTCACCGTCACCGACTCGGTCACCGCCCCGATCTCCAGCCGCGCATCCACCGGCGTCACCGAGCCCACCGTCACCGTCACGCCGCTCCTGCGCAACTGCTTGAATCCCTCCTTCTCGATCAGGACCTCATAGTGTCCCGCCGGCAGCCGCACCAGCGTGAAAATGCCGCCTTCCGTCGTAAGCGCCGTCCGCCGCAAACCCGTGTCGGTCGAAGTGGCCGTGACCCGGGCTCCTGCCACCGGCGCCCCGGACGGATCGATCACCGACCCCGTGATCGTGCCCGCGCCCGCTTCCGACTGCGCCGCCAGCGGAGTCCCGATCAACCAGCAAAACAGGACAGATAGGGCAATGTTTCGCATGTACACCATGATGCACCACATCGCGCAACGCAGCATCAGAATCCTGTCAAAAGGTTGTGACTTCCGCCCTCGCCCGCCGCGCCCCCGCCTCCGGGGCGGGGAACAGGAAGCAAAGACAGCTCAGCCCTCGTACACCAGCTTCCCCTCGAGCCACGTGCGCGTCACGCGGATCGACTTCGCCGCCGCGTCATAGTCAAACTCCACGATGTCGGCGCGCTCGCCAGGCTGCAACCCGCGCAGCCGGTGCTCCACGCGCCCGATCCGCGCCGGGTTCCGCGCCGCCATCGTCAGCGCCTCCGCGAGCGTCAGCCCGGCCAGCCGCATCAGGTTCTCGACGCCCCGGTCCATCCGCAGCGCGCTCCCCGCCAGCCGCTCCGTGCCGCGCAGCGTCACCCTGCCTTCCGGATGCAGCTCCACCTCCTGCCCGCCCAGCCGGTACACGCCCGGCCCGCATCCCGCCGGAGCCACCGCGTCCGTGATCAGCACGCTGCGCTCGACGCCCTTCGCGCGCAGCGCCACGCGCAGGAATGCCGCATCGAGGTGAATCCCGTCCACGATGAAAGAAGCCGCCAGCCGGTCCTCGGCCAACTGCTGCCACAGGTAGTTCGGATGGCGCGGCAGCATGGCGTGCGCGCCGTTGCCCAGGTGCGTCGCAAGCCGCGCCCCCGCCCGCACCGCCGCCTCAATCTGCTCCGCCGTCGCCTCCAGATGCCCGATCGCCGCCACCACGCCCTCGCTCGTAATGGCCTCGATAAACGCTGGCGCCTCCGGCCACTCCGGCGACAGCGTCACCATCCGCACCAGCCCTTCGCTTGCTTGCTGCCAGCGGCGGAACTCTTCCAGGTCCGGCGGCCGCACATGCTCGCGCGGATGGGCCCCGCGCGGCCCGTCCTGCGGGCTCAGGAAGGGCCCTTCCACGTGGATGCCCTCGATCGCGCGGCCAAAGGGCAGCTCGCGCCGCGCGCGCGCCAGATTAGCCATCGCGGCCAGCATCTCCTCGGGCGGGCCAGTGATCACCGTGGCGAAAATCCGCGTCACTCCGGCGGCGAACTGCGCTTCCAGCGACCTCCCGATCGCCTCCGCCGGCGTCTCCGGCGAGCAGTAGTCCGCCCCGGCAAATCCGTTCACCTGAAGATCGATGAAACCCGGCGCCAGCCATCTTAGGCCTCGCGGCGGAGCCAGCAGCGGCTCGACGGCCGTAATCGCACCGCCTTCGGCCGTGATCTCGACCGCCTCGCCGGTCAGCGCGTCAATGCCAGAACATTTCATGGCCGTTCCGTTTTATGCACAGCTTCTCCACTTCATCCACAGCCTAACCCGTTGATCAGACTGCGGCATAAAGCTGTTGAAAACTCCCCTCGCCGACGCCGGCGGCCCTTGGCCTGCGGCGGCGCGGCGTTCTAGAGTGGAAACAGCAAGGCCGCCGGGCCGCTCCGAATCGTGAATCTCGGGGGAGGTTGACATCGGGAGCGCGCCCGGCGGCCATTTTTCCTTCCGTCTGCGGCCTCAGGCCGCCGGCACGGGCGTCAGCCAGCCGTAGCGGTCCTCGGCGCGGCCTTCGACAATGTCGAAGAAGGCGCGCTGCAACTGCTCGGTGATCGGCCCCCGGCGCCCGCTGCCCACCGGAATCCGGTCCACGCTGCGCACCGGCGTCACCTCCGCCGCCGTGCCCGTGAAGAAGATCTCGTCGGCGACATACAGCATCTCCCGCGGGATGTCCGTCTCCACCACCGGAATGCCCGCCTCGCGCGCCAGCGTCACGATCGAATCGCGCGTGATGCCCGGCAGAATGCCCGCCGAAAGCGGCGGCGTGTAGATGCGGCCGTCGCGGATCACGAAAATGTTCTCGCCCGAGCCCTCGCTCACCAGCCCGTCAGGCCCCAGCGCGATGCCCTCCGCGTAGCCGTCCTGATGCGCCTCCATCCGGATGAGCTGCGAATTGATGTAGTTGCCGCCCGCCTTGGCCAGGGCAGGGAACGTGTTCGGCGCCATGCGGTTCCAGCTCGAAACACAGACGTCGACGCCCGAAGCAAGCGCCTCTTCGCCCAGATACTTGCCCCACTCCCAGCAGGCCAGGAACACCTCGGTCGGGTTGTTGGCCGGCAGCACGCCCATTCCGCCGTAGCCCCGCAGAATGATCGGCCGGATGTAGCAGGAGCGCAGCCGGTTCACCCTCACCAGCTCCACCTGCGCCTCCATCAGCTCCTCCAGCGTGTAACTGACCGGAATCCGGTAAATCTTGGCCGAATCGAGCAGCCGCCGCGTGTGCTCGCGCAGCCGGAAAATCGCCGGCCCGCGCTGCGTGTCATAGCAGCGCACCCCTTCAAACACCGAGCTTCCGTAGCTCACGACATGCGACAGGACGTGAATCCGGGCCTCATCCCAGGCGATAAACCGCCCGTTGTGCCAGATCTTTTCAGTGGGCGTCATACCGTCCATTATGCCAGCATGATAAGAGAGGGCATCCGATGACGAGACCGTTTGTGCTCGCGCTGGCTCTTGCCTCCGCGCTGCTCGCGCCCGCCGCCGCGGCGCAGGCGAAAAAGCGCCCGCTGCCAAAGCCCGGCTTCAACCTGTTCAGCAAGGAGCAGGACATCGAAATTGGCCGCGAGTTCGCCCGCCAGGTCGAACAGCAGATGGTGGTGGTGCAGAACCGCGAACTCACCGCTTACATCAACCGCGTGGGCCAGCGGCTGGTCGAACGCGGCGGGCTGGAAAAGTACCCGTTCTACTTCAAGGTGGTCCAGGAGGATTCCATCAACGCTTTCGCTCTGCCGGGCGGGCCGATGTATGTCCATACCGGGCTGATCCGCGCCGTCGAAAACGAAGCGCAACTGGCCGGCGTGCTCGCGCACGAGCTGGCGCACGTCGTTCTCCGCCACGGCACCAGCCAGGCCACCAAGGCGCAGTTCACCCAGCTTGCCGCCATTCTCGCCGGCTCGATGATCGGCGGCGGAGGGCTCACCGGACAGCTCGCCCAGCTCGGCATCGGACTCGGCGCCAATTCCGTTCTGCTCAAATACTCGCGCAGCGCCGAAAGCGACGCCGACCTGCTCGGCGCCTACACCATGGCCCGCGCCGGCTACAACCCCATCGAAATGGCGCGCTTCTTCGAGAAACTGGAAGCGGAACGCGAGGGCAAGACGCCCAGGCTCGTCGAAATCTTCACCGCATCCCACCCCAACCCTGGCAACCGCGTCAAGGCGATCGAAGAACAGCTCCCCTTCATGCCGCGCGGCGATTACAACGCGCAGGAAGGGGACCTCGGCAGGATGAAGGCGATCGTCGAAAAGCTGCCCGCAGTGAAGAAGCCGGAGCAGGGAAGCGCCGCCCCCGCCGCTCTGCCCCGCGCGCCGAAGCCCGAGCGCGTCAGCGTCTCGCAACGCATGCAGTCCTGGCGCGGCGACGGCTTCCGCCTCGACCACCCCGACAACTGGCGCGTCACCCGCTCCGAAGGCGGCGTCACCATCGCTCCTCCGGAAGGAGTCGTGCAGGGCTTTGTGGGCTACGGCGTGCTCATCCGCCGCGAGCGGATGCCGAACCGCCTGGTCAGCCTCGAACGTGACACGCAGGCGTTGATTGACGCGATGATCAAGCGCGAGTCCAATATGCGGGTGCTCGATCCGCCGCAGCGCGTCGTCGTCGGCGGACGCCGCGGACTCGTCACCCGGCTCAGCTCCGACTCGCCGTTCGCCGATCTGCGCGAGATCGACGTCCTCGTCACCGCCGACCTCGAAACGGAGCTCTTCTACATGGTCTGCGTCGCCCCGTTGCCGGATTATCCCTCCCTGGAACCTGTTTTCCAGCAGATGGTCCGCAGCATTTCCTTCGAGTAATGGATCATAATTCACTGGCAATTCTCCTCGATTTCGATGGCGTTCTCGCCGATACCGAGCCTCTGCACTGGCAATGCTGGAACGAGGCGCTCCGCGAAACCGGCTTGCAGGTCAGTTGGGACGACTACCGCGCCCACTGCGTCGGCATCTCCGACCGCGACTTCCTCGCCCGCCTCGGCGCCCTCGCCGATCCCCCTCGCACGGTGGATGAACTTCTCCCCTTCTATCCGTTGAAAAAGAAACTCTTCGCAGAACGCGCAACCCGTGGCGGACTGATCGCTGACGATCTCAAACGGATCTTGTCCATGCTCGATCCAGGCCGGCTCGGCCTCGTCACCTCCAGCAGCCGCCAGGAGATCGAGCCGATCCTCCGTGCCGAAGGCGTTCTTGAGCGCTTCGGCGCCGCCGTCTACGGAGATGAGGTGGCGCGGCTGAAACCCGATCCCGAGCCATACCTCCGGGCGATGGCTCGCCTGGGAGCCGTCCACGCTTTGGCCCTCGAGGACTCCGCCGCCGGCATCGAAAGCGCCCGCCGCGCCGGCTGCGAAGTCATCGAAGTGCGGCGCCCAGACGAGGTTCCCGCGCTTCTGCGGAAACGGTTGAGCTTGTGAGCCGGTCGCACGGCACGCGCCAGACGTTAAGCCATGCCTGGGCTTCACGCCCGTCCCTTCAAGGAGCGGCGTTGGAAGTCCTTCCGCTCTCCTGTGTGTGGGATCACAGCCTCCTCGTGCGCCGAACCTTCCTCGTTCCAGGCACTTGTGCTGCGGTACCGAATGTCGGCGGGAGCCGGCGGCAGCATGGCGGACAGTATCGGAGGCGACCACGGCGGCTGAAGTCAGCCTGAGTTCTTGGAATCGATATTATGTAAAAAAAGCAGTGAGCCGGGGCTGCCAACGTCTCCGGCGACCATCCCGCACCCTTCTCTCCTCGCCGTACGGATTCCTCCGCAGCCTCCAGCACTCCCAAGGCTTTCCTTCCCCATCCGCGCCCGATCCGGGCGGAAGACAGCAGTCTGTGCCGGAAGAAGCGCCCGCGTTACAGCCCCCGATTCTTGCGCCCTCGCCCCCGGCCTCGCAGGGACCTCACCCGCACCCCACTGCTCCTCTCGCGGGAACGACGGACGACATGCGGATGGCCCTCATCGCTGTGCCACCCCAGCCGCCTCTCCGTCCGCGTCCACCGCCCGTCCCAGTCCCTCAGCCGGCTTACCGGTTCAGATTGCGTTCTCGTGCTTGGCCCCAACCGTCCCAGGCTACCCCCAGTCACGCCGCAAGCCCGTTCATCTTGCTTCCGCCCGCGCCATGCGAATGTCGACGATGGATTGCGTTTTCGTTCTCGCGTCCCGCCGCTCTGCCGCCGACGATCCCTGACAAAGCAGCACCACCCCCACTGGCTCCCCCCCTCAACCGATTCGGATTTCTCGAGACCGTCCTTTCCTTCAAATCACCTCCGTTTTTGCAAGGCTCATGGGTCACGGCAACGGCAGATGGCATCTTTAAAGGAGCGGTCAGGCATTCCCTTGCGCCAGAGCGATGAGTTGTGCCGCAGCCGTGCGGGCTCAAGGGAGCCGCTTCGGCCGCATCACAAACCGTCCCCCCCTGCCCCGCGGATCTCACGGAAAGCCCTCAGGAAGCCCTTGGACTGTCTCATCCGGCAGATTCGGGCGAAGCGCGAAGCAGCATTGCCCGGCACGGTCCGCCTCCGAGGCACCCCGCGTGCTCTCACGCGTCCAGATGCCGTGACCACTTCCAAATCGATCCGCAAGGGCCCGGCATTCCGCCTCCTTGCCCGCAGACACGCGCGGATCTGCGTCCCGACCGCCGAGGGGGGACTCCCGCCAGGCCTGGACGCCCACTCACCGGTGCGTTGCGCCTCGCAACGCCCGCCGTGGAAGAGAGGCCCCTGTGGCCACAGCCATCGAAGCCTGCCACGCAACGCATCCCTCCGCCGGTCTCGGACAGCATCAATCCTGTCCACGACGAAGGCCCGCCGCGCAGGTTGAAGGCACACCCCGGACCGGGGGATCGAAGTTGCGTCCTTGGAATAATTTCCCCGCGCGAACGCATTCGGGTTGCGATGGCCCCTCTCCTGGCCGCGGCGGCGGCGCGCCTTGGGAGCACCCCTTCGCGGGGTCCCCTTCGATATAGGGAATACGGCATTCTCCCTTGGCGGTTTTCGGCAAAGGCGCCGGTCAGGACCTGAAATCGTGAAAGTCCGTTGTAAATCCACAGCTTCTGGGGAGAGGAATCAGACAGCCATCTGGCATGCCATCAGGATTCGAGAAATTTTTCTGGAAAGTACTTGTATGATTCAGCGACCTATAGTATTCTCGGCGTAATGATTCCAGGTCCCTCAGGCAAGACTTGGCATTTGCGCGCCGGTTCGAACTTGATTCTTGCTGCAATCCTCTGGCTTGGCCTGCCAATGAGTCTCACAGCGCAACAGGCCTCGAACGCTCCGGCCAGGTCCTCCGAATCGTTACCTTCCACGAACAGTGTTGAATTCACCAAACTGACTCAGAGCCGGCTGCCATACGGGGAAAAAATTACAATTAGAGGCACCGTTGGCCAGCTCGAAGAGAGAATTGCTGACCTCAAGAACTGGATCGAGGTCCAGTCAGTGCAGGTGGGTTACAAGTCCGACGGGACACAAAAGGAGGAGATATCCCCCGTCGGAAAGGATCAGGGCTGGTCTGTCGTCGTCGGGCCTTTTCCGGAGGGGGAACGGGTGCTTCTCACCATCAGTGCGAAGGGGCCCCTGAAGAGGGAAAGAGCAGAAGCATTTGCCAATGAAATGGCGAAGTATGAGGGTGAGATCCGTGACCTGCTTGACCAGGCCTATGGAAGAGACAGCAACTCCGTCCGATCCCTCGCCGAAAACTTCGCAAAGCTCATCTTGCAAAACCTTCAGAAAACGCTGCCGGACGGCTTCCAATTGTCTTCGGATATCGAAGGCTTATCCAAACAATTGGCCACCGATACTGCCTTGATTAATCTCGTTAGCCGCTACAGGGATACCTTGAATTATCTCCGGAATCTAGGAAAGGAGGACTTGGATTATCTCAGGAAACTGGGACTGGATCTCCAAATTGGCGATCCAAGTATCCAGGGGGTGTACAATGTCCTGGAAAAGCTTCGTGAACAGTGTGAGCAACGCTCGGCGCCGCAGGAGATCAGGAATGTGTGCGCGGACATCAAACAGCAGGAAGGCGCTCTGCCGAGCTTTACAAGAGACTACCGGTCTGTTTTCAATTCGTTCCGCAAAATTCAATTGGGCTCCCATACGCGGGTGACGGCCTCGTTTCCCGCGCTAGCCTCAACGAAGTACCTGGAAAAATTCGCAGGATTTGACCTCGCCTCAATCTGGGTGCCGCGATTGGACGAAATGCGCGCGTTTGCGGTTGCTCATGTCTATTGGGGACCTGTCGAACTCACGCCCGCACCAGCGCGCTCGGTCAGCAAGGGGGAATGGTTGAGGGAGCGGCTCTCCTTGGCCCTGGGCTTCTCCTTGAAAAACATCAGTTCGTCGCATCCCTCGAAAATCCGGGGCAACAATGTATGGGTCTATGGCCTGGGCTTCCGCCTCAACCGGTATTTCCGGGTCACTGCCGGCGGGGCGATCTATCGCGGCACCGCCCCGGATGCCGGACTTCGAAACGATTTTTTTATCGGTCCTTCCGTGGATCTGACTGCAATTGAATACTTCCGGCAAATTTTCGCCAAGGTCAAATCGGCCCAATAGAGCACAATTCTTTTCAGGGAGAACGACGATGGCGGTCCTTCAAATTACCACCCCCGATACCGTCACATTTGCCGGTAGCAAATTTGTTTACGCCGACATCCAGGTGGATTCTGGAGGATACGAAGGCGAAGTGGTGGTCCAGATTGGCACGGAGGCTGCGAACAGGATTCCAGTGCGCATCCCGGCCCATTCCATGCTCCGGCTCCGTGTCCCCGCCAGCACGGATGGGCAGGTTCTGGTTCGCTTCAGTGCCGGAGGAGTGAGCAGAGACGCGATCCTGGCACTTTGACTGTCGGACGGCTGTCTCCTTGTCTGGCTGGTCGTACTGCCTTTCCCATGCGTTGCGGTCTTCACTCGGCCGGGCAGGAGGGCCAGACGAGCTACTGAAGCGCGACGGGCAGACCCGGAAGATCGTTGGGAGCCCAAGGCTGCGGTTAGCCCACGGAATGATCGGCTACCGTCCCCGTCCCCCCCGCATCCCGCCGCCACCCGCCGGAGCGGAGCCTCCGCGCACGCCGCCACCGCCGAAACCCGGCGCGCTCCGCATCCCGCCGCCGATCCCGCCCGACAAACCGCCAAACGACGGGGCCGACCGCATCCCGCCGCCTCCCAGGCCGGGCGAAACGGATCCGCCCCCGAAGGAAGGTGCAGAACGCATGCCGCCGCCCATGCCGCCGCCAAAGCCGCCATACGACGGCGCGCTGCGCGGCACGCTGATCGAAGGCGCGCCTCCGCCGAATCCATCCGCGGCCCACCCGGTGCGCCCGCCCGTCGACCAACCGCCGCCACCAACGCGTGGCGATGACCGCGGCGACGAATCCATCACGCCGCCTTCGCCCGTGCGCCACGAAGATCCGCCGCCCATCACTCCCCCCCCGGCAGGCACATCTCCTCCCTGCCCTGCTCCACCGCCGGTGGACCAGCCGCCCCGCGTCATCGGCGCGAACGGAATCCCCCTCTCAGAACGGGGCGAGACGCGCGTCTCGGAACCGCGCCACGAATCCATGCCACCGCCCGGGCTGATCCGGATCCCCCCTTCCATGCCACCGCCGCTGGAGCGCCGCGGGGACAGATCGATCACGCCCGCTCCATTTTCCGTCCCACGAACCGGAACGGAAACGGATGAGTCCGCGGCGGAGGCGTTCCACCCGGAAGCGCCGCCGGCCGTGACGCCTCCCGTGGACCACCCGCCGCGGCTCATCGGCGCAAACTGGTTGCCGCGCTCGCTCCGCGGATTGCCGCGCCGCTCTTCCCCGCCTCGCACGGGTTCCGCCTGCCGGTCCATTCGCGGCGGCTCCATCCGCGGCGGCTCGATCCTCGTTGGCTCGTTCCGCGGCGCCGGCCAGATCCGCACCCCGCCATCCTCGTTCCGGCCGCCGCCCGTCGACCACCTCGGAGACTCGCCCCGAGGCGGCTCCGCCGCAGGAGCACTCCAGCCCGGCGATTCGCTGCGCTCGCGGCCGCCGCCCGTGCCCGTCGACCACCGCGGCGTCTCGCTCCTCGGGATATCCATCCGCGGCGTCTCTGCCGGCTCTCCGCCTGTCGACCACCTCGGAGACTCGCCCCGCAGCGTGCCGCGCGCCGGTTCACCCGCCTCGCCCGTCCGGCCCGAATCCGCGCCCCTGCCCGTGGACCACGAGCGGCGCTCGCCCGCCTCACCCTCCACGCCACGCACCGGGCTGCGGGCTGGATCCCCAAAGGTGCGCCAGCCTGCGGTGCCGCGCCCGCTCTCTTCCGGGCGGGCTTCGCTGCGCGGCCGGATCCCCTCCGTCTCCCCGGTGCGCGCCCGCGCGCCTTCCTGCGTGCGGATCCCGAGACCAGGATCGCCAAAGCGGCGCCATTCATTCTCCGTGGTCCTCGTCTCCGTCCGGCGCGGTTCGTCCGCGCGCCGCCAGCCGCGGTTCTCCTGCACATCCGGCGCTTCCCCGCCCCGGAATCCCGCTCCAATCCGGCTCCCCGCCTCTGCCGGCGCCATCGGACGGCGGACGTCCGCCTCGCTCCGGCCCAGCCCGCGCGTGGCCACCTGTTCCAGCGTGCGCCGCTGCTCGTCAAACGGCACGCGCTCGGCGCGGGTCACGGGCATCCGGCTGAAGAAGCGCTCGTTGCGGCCCGGATCCAGATCCGCCCGGCGCACCGCCGGCTCGCGGTCCGCCCAGCGCAGGCTCTCCCGCGCCGGGGCGAACGGCAGCGCCCCGCGGGCGACGCTCGCGCGGGCCAGCTCCTCCCCGCCCAGCCGCAGCGGCCGCCCCACCTGTCCGCGGACGAAATCGTCGCCCCGCACCACTGTGATCCCATCGCGCACCCGGGCATTGCGGTAGATGTTCGTGATGTTGGTGTTCTGGATGATCGTCGTGTTCTGGTAGACGTAGTTCACACTGCGGTAGCCCGCAAAGCGACGCCCCCACCACGGATACAGCGGCTCGAACGGCGCCAGCGGCACCCAGCCCACCGCGCCCCAGCCGAAGCCGACGCCGGCCGTGAAACCGCCCCAGCTCGACCAGCCGAACCAGCCCACCAGCGCCGGGCTCCACCAGTGCCGCACGCCGATCACCGGCCCCGGATACCACAGCCACGCGTTGTTCCACCAGAACCAGCGCCCGTAATGATATGGAGCCCAGCCCCACGGGTCATAGCTGATCCACGTCCAGCCATACCAGTCCAGCCACACCCATCGCCCCAGCCGGTACGGCGCCCAGCCCACGGCCACGAAGGGCTGCCAGCACCAGCCGTAAGGAGCCACGTAAATCCAGGTGCCGTGCCCGTCCAGATCCTCCGCGCCGTAAATGTCCCGGCTGACATATTGATAGACCCTCGCCGCGCGGCTCAGCTCGCGGTCCCGCGCCTCGTTGAATTCGTCCCACCGGTCGCGCGGAATCTCGGCCACCAGACGCGTCTCGCTGCGGTTGGACTCATCCAGCCGCGCCACCATCGTCCGCCCAGGACGCAGCCGCTGCGTGCCATTCGGCGTGAAAATCTCCGCTTCGCCTCGCCGCACCGTCAGCTCCGCGCGGTCGTCGTCGTACACCGTCACGCGGTACTCGCCCCAGGCCACCGGGCGCAGCGCCGCCGCCGGCGTGTTGATCTCCACTTGCGCGTCGCCCCCCTTCAGCGCGCTGAAGGTGACCGTGCCCCGCACCACCTGAATCTGATACAGCCGGTACTCGAGCTGCGTCAGCCGGATCTCGGTGTCCGCGGCAAGACGGATCCGGTGGTAGTAGTCAAACTGCACCTCCGCCCGCGAAGCCGCTCCCGTCAGCACCCGGTCGTCAGCCAGCAGCGGGGCGTTGATCACCGCCGCCACCCAGTCGCCCGAGTCCCCGCGCCGCACGCTCACATCGCCGTGGATCAGGCTGATCCGGGCAACGCCCTTTCCCGGTTCGTCCGGTTCCGCCGCCGCCGGCGCAACCGCAAGCAGCATCGCCGCCAGGGGGAAGAGCAAAGCCTTGCGCGTCATGGCGTCACCTCCTGTGGCCAGGGGCCGCCATCTTCTGTGCACTTTTGAGTCCAGACGGAAAAGTCTTTTGATTTCAATCCATTGCCCTTACCGCCCAGCCCGCTTCCAGTGGCCGAAAACCACCACCCTGCTCCAGATCCATCAATGCATCCATTCAGGACGGCCTGCATCTGCGGCTCCTTCCCACCCCTGACGGGATGCTCCCCTCAATTCTCCCCTGCACGCCGGGTGCCACGGGCATTGCATCGCTGCCTTGCACGCAGAATCAACACAGGGCGCTCGCCTCCCCACTCCGCCGCCAGTGTCCCTCGAAGTGGGTCCCGTCCGGTACCCGCCCTCCCCCGGCAGCGGAGCCGTCCCCGCCCGTGGCAAACTCCGGCGCGCCTGTCCCGGCAGGAACGCGCATCTACAGCCTGGTCTGCCGAATGCTCTGCCGATGGGCCCGCAGAGCCATTGCGCGGATTCCTTCGGGCGTGTCCCCGGCGCCATGCTGCCGCGTGCTCCCGGCATGCCGTTGGCCGCTCACTAGAATGGGTTTGTGCAGCTCAGCTCCCGGCGCCTTGCGGGCGCATTCGCCCTGCCCGCCCTGCTCGCCCTGTTCCACGCGCCGCTCCTGTTCGGACCGCAGGCGGTCTGGTATGCCGGAGATGACAACGCCTACCAGGTGCTGCCGTGGCTCGAATTGCAGGCCCGCGAGTGGCGCGCCGGGCGCGTGCCTCTCTGGGATCCCTACTCGTGGATGGGCCAGCCGCTCGCGGGCCAGATGCAGCCCGCCGTCACCGCGCCCCTGCACTGGGTGCTTCTCCCGCTCAAGCCCGCCGAAGGCCTCACGCCGCTCTTCTTCAATCTGTATTTCCTCACGATCCGCTGGATTGCAGCGGCCGCGATGTACCGGCTGGCCCGCTCGCTTGGCTGCGGACGCGTTGCGGGCATCGCCGCCGGATTCGCATTCGCCACCGTCGGCTGGTTCGCCTTCCAGACCCGCCCGCAGATGGCAATGAGTGCCATGTGGGCTCCGCTCGCTCTTCTCTATCTCCTGAAGGGCGCTCGCGGTGACGGCTCGCTCCGCCACGCCGTGCTCGGCGGATTCTTCCTCGGCCTCTGCTGGCTCGGCGGACACCACCAGGCCCCGCTGTTCCTCTCCACCGGGGCCGCTTTTGCCTGGCTGGCGCTCCTGATAAGGAACTGGCGCTGCTGGCGGGCCGCCGCCGCCTTTTTCCTGACCACCGCCGCGGCATCCGCGCTCGTCCTCCTGCCGGCGATGGAATACGGCCGCCGTGCCGTCCGTTGGGCCGGCACGCCGGAGCCGCTCGGCTGGAAGGAGAAAATTCCCTATGAAATCCACCGGCAATACAGCCTGAATCCGGATGCAATTCCTTCGATTTTCTGGCCGGGATATCGGGGAAAACTGGAGCCTTTTTCTGGTATCGTCCTCATCATTGCCGCTCTTTTCGCGCTGCTGCGATGGCGCCGGCGGCCGGAAGCCCTGCTGCTCGGCGGCCTCGGCCTCTCTGGACTCCTGCTGTCGCTCGGCCCGGCGGGCGCGCTGCACCCGCTGCTGTACCGGCTCCTGCCCCACTTTGACAAGGCCCGCGCGCCGGAGGCAGCGCTCGTTCTGCTCGCCGCCAGCCTGCCCGCTCTCGCTGCGCTCGGCCTCGAAGGCCTTGCCGAAGGCAGCCGGCGCGCCGCCCGCCTGTCCGCCGCAGCCGCTTTCCTCGCCTTCGCCGGTCTCACCGCGGCTGCCGCCGCCCGCGCTTCTCTGCCCGCAGACCCCCGCTGGACAAGCGCGGCAGCCGCAGCCTGCCTCGCCATCGCCCTCCTGGCCGCCACGCGATTCCGGCTGCCCGCCCCGCTTCTCGCTGCCGCCGCCGTGGCCATGCTCTGGATCGAAGCCCGCCCGCTCTACCGCCACGTGCTCGCGCCCGTACAGGACGCGCAGGCCATGAAAGCCGTCAATTGCCTCCAGGCCCACACCGACATCGCCCGCTTCCTGCGTTCGCAGGGGGGCTGCTGGCGCATCGAGGTCGACGACGCCGACGTTCCCTGCAACTTCGGCGACTGGCACGCGTTGCCGCAGACCCACGGCTATCTCGCCAGCGCCACCGAAAACATATACCGGCACGAACTGCACACGGAGTGGGCCAAACGCCTCTTCGGCGTGCGCTACCGCGTGGCGAAAACACCCTCGCCAACCCACGCGCATCCTGTCTTTGAAGGCGCCTCGGGCGTCCGCGTGTGGGAGCGCAGGGACGTGCTTCCCCGCGTCTTCACCGTGCACGAAGCCGAACCGCTGCCAGACCGCCGGCAGGCCGCCGGCTGGCTCTACCTGATCCGCGGCCGCCTCGCTGAAAAAACATTTCTGCCCGGGTCTGTTCCGGCCATGGAGCGCTGCGCCGGCCCCGACTCGGTGCGCCTCGTCGAATATTCTCCGCTCCATGCGCGCATCGAGGCCGCAATGGCCTGCCGCGGCATGCTCATTCTCACCGATACCTGGTACCCCGGCTGGCGCGCTGCCATCGACGGCCGCGAAGTCCCCATCCACGAGGCCTACGCCGCGGTCCGCGGAGTGGTCGTCGAGGCCGGGCTCCACACGGTCGACTTCCGCTACCGGCCGGCCAGCATCCTCTGGGGCGCGGCCTGGACCGGAGCCGCCTTCGGCCTCGCCGCCTTCTGCGCGCGCCGCCGCAGGTTACACTGGTGAACACGATGGGTTCATCGGCGCCCTCCCTGCCCGAGGTCCATTCGTCCGTCCCCACCCAGTACCCCTCGCTCTGGAAGCGCATGTTCGCTTTCGCAGGGCCGGCCTACCTGGTTAGCGTCGGCTACATGGATCCCGGCAACTGGGCCACCGACATTGAAGGCGGGTCGCGGTTCGGGTATCAGCTCCTCTGGGTGCTGGTCGTCTCCAACCTGATGGCCATCCTCTTGCAGACGCTCGCCGCCCGGCTCGGCATCGTCACCGGCCGCGACCTCGCCCAGGCCTGCCGCGAGGCCTACCCGAAGCCGGTGAGCTGGGCCCTGTGGCTGCTGGCGGAAATCGCCATCGCCGCCTGCGACCTCGCCGAGCTGCTCGGAGCCGCCATCGGGCTGAACCTGCTCTTCGGCCTGCCCCTCATCGCCGGCGTCGCCCTTACTGCGCTCGACACGCTGCTCATCCTCTGGTTCGGCCGCTTTGGCATCCGGCTCATCGAAAGCATCATCCTCGGCTTCATCACCGTCATTGCCGGCTGCTTCGTGCTGGAAATCTTCCTCGCGAAGCCCGCCTGGCGCGAGGTCGCCAGCGGACTCGTTCCCAGGCTCGACGCCAACAGCCTCTATGTCGCCGTCGCGATGCTCGGCGCGACGGTGATGCCCCACAACCTCTACCTGCACTCCTCCCTCGTACAGACCCGCTCCTTCGCCGCCGATCCGCGTTCGAAGCGGCTCGCCTGCCAGTTCAATCTGATCGACTCGGCCATCGCCCTCAACGGCGCCCTGCTGGTCAACGCCGCCATCCTGATCCTTGCCGCCTCCACCTTCCACCGGAACGGCATTGTCGTCACCGAGATCCAGCAGGCCCACCGCATGCTCGAACCGCTGCTCGGCACCACCCTCGCCGGCGCGGCATTCGCCCTGGCACTGCTGTTCAGCGGGCAGTCCTCCACCATCACGGGAACCATGGCCGGGCAGATCGTCATGGAAGGCTTCCTGAACTTCCGCATGCGGCCCTGGCTGCGCCGGCTCATCACGCGCGGCGTGGCCATCGTGCCCGCCGCGCTCACCATTCACTTCACCGGCGATCAGGGCGCCTTCCGCCTGCTCATCCTCAGCCAGGTCGTGCTCAGCCTTCAGCTTCCTTTCGCCATCGTGCCCCTCATCCGTTTCACCGCGGACCGGAAACGGATGGGAGAGCTGGCCAACGCCTCCTGGGTGCGGGCTCTCAGCGCCGCCTGCGCCGCGCTGATCGTGGCGCTGAACCTCTGGCTTGCCTGGAACGAGCTGCGCGCCCTGCCCGCCTGGGCAGCGCTGGGCCTCATCAGTCCTCTGGCTGCCCTCCTCGCCTACGTGACAATGGCCCCGCCGCGCGGCCGTGCCGTGCCGGCCATGCCCGAAGCGAGGGAGCTCCAGTTTGCCGAACCCGTCTACCGCCGGATCCTCGTCCCCGTGGATCACTCCGCTCTGGACCGAGTCGCCCTGGCGCACGCCGTCGCCCTCGGCAAGCCGCACGGCGCCGTGATCCACCTGCTCCACGTCGAGGAAGGCGTCACCAGCCAGGTGTACGGCGACGAGGCCCGCACCGCCGAGATCGAGTTGGGCCGCCAGTATTTCGAGGATCTGGCGGCGGCAGTGCGGCGCACAGGGCTTGCAGCAGAACTGGAAATTCTACACGGCAAAGAAGTGAAAACATTGATTATCCAGTTCGCACGCGCACTCCGGCCCGACCTCATCGTGATGGGTGCCCACGGTCACCGGGGTCTGATGGATCTGGTCTTCGGGGCGACCATCAACGAGGTGCGGCACGGCGTGGACGTGCCAGTGCTTGTGGTGCGGTTGCCGTCGTGACGCCCGCGGAACGCCGCCATGGGACACCGCGGCAAACCGGTTGTGTCAATCCGACCCACCACCGGCTGGGTGGCATCATCTAAGTAATTGATTTGACAATTCGGTGCATTGGCACTGGGATTGCCGCTCGCCCGGAGGGAGCCATGCGACGCCTCTGGTTCATTCTTGGGCTGACTCTGGCGGGCGTCACCGCCGGCGCGACGACGCTTGAGAAGCTCAGCCTGGATGACATGGTGCAGAAATCGACCGCCATCGTGCGGGCGCGGGCCACGGGTTCTTCCTCCATCCTCCGTGGGTCGATGATCTATACCGTCTACCGGCTTCAGGTGGCGGAAGTGCTGAAAGGCTCCATGCCGCCCGGCGCAGCGGAAGTCTATGTGCCCGGAGGAACTTACGGGCGTTACCGCCAGAGCATCGCGGGTTCGCCGGTGCTGGAGCCGGGCGTCGACTACGTCCTGTTCCTCTGGACGAGTCCCCGCGGGCTGGTTCAGGTGATCGGCCTCAGCCAGGGCGTCTTTGAGGTGAAGCAGGGCGCGTCGGGCGAGCCTGTGCTGGTTCGTGGCAGGATCGACGCCGAGTTCGTCGACGCCGCGGGGCGGGCGGCGGTCGATACCGGCATGAGCGTTTCGCTCGGCAGCCTGCGCGAATCCATCCGGCGTGTGCCACTCGCCAGGGAGGCGCGGTGATGCGGCGGCTCGCGGCATTGCTTCTGGTTCTTGCCTGGCCAGCCTGCGCCTACTATCACTTTGTCCGCTACAATACGAGCGCTCCGCCGTTCCAGCCCATTTACGACCGCTTCGACCTCAAGGCCCTGCCCGGCAGGGCGGTGCCCTACTTCATCACGCTGAACGGCAGCCTCACGCTGGCGCCGGGAGACAGCGAAACCGCCGTGCTCAGCCAGATCCGGGCGGCGGCTGCGGTCTGGAACGGCGTCCCCACATCCGAGCTCCGGCTGGTCTTTGGGGGCTTCCGGGAGGACGGCAGCGCGTTGTCCACACCGCACATCCAGGTGGAATTCACCGATGAGCTGCCTCCGGGCGTGATCGCGCAGGGCGGACCCGTCGCCCGGCTCGATCCCGCCGAGGGGCCGGATGGACTCTATACTCCGATCGCCCGCTCGCTGTTGCGCTTGCCGAGGGATCTTTCTTCCCGCCCGAGCTGGTCCGAACGCTTCTTCCTGACCGTGGTTCACGAGTTCGGCCACACGATCGGCTTGCAGCACACCTGGACTTCCGGCGTGATGTCCACCGAAATCACGCGCGCCACGACCAAGGCCCAGCCGCTGGGGCAGGACGATGTGGCGGCCGTCTCCGTCCTGTATCCCACCGCCGACTTCCGCAAGACGACCGGCGTCATCACCGGCCGGGTGACCATGAACGGGCAGGGAGTGGCCCTCGCCTCGGTGGTGGCGGTCATTTCGGGCCGCTCGGCTATCAGCACGCTGACGGCCCCTGATGGAACGTACCGGATGGAAGGCGTGCCGCCAGGCTCGTATTTCCTCTATGCCCACACGCTGCCTCCCTCCATCGCGGGCGAGCCACAGCCGGTGAATCTTGAACTGCCGGTGACCCCGGCCGGGCGCGTCCTGCCCGGTCCGGCGTTTCAGACCACCTTCTACCCCGGTTCGGCCGTGCCCTCTTCGACGGTGGCCGTGGAGGCGGGAAAGACGCTGGAGAGCATCGACTTCCGGGTCACGCCCATGAGCAGGGTCAACCTGCATTCCATTCAGACCTACTCGTTCTACAACCGGAACGCGATCAAGCCCGCGACCTTCACAATGCCTTCCTCCTGGCGTGCGCTGGTGTTCACCGGATTCGGAGCGAGCGCGCTGTCTCCGGGGCTGTCGGTCTCGTTTCTCAGCGCCCCGGAAACGGTGCTGCCGGGAAGCCTGCGGGACTATTCGCCCGGATACCTTCAGGCGGAGATCCGGCTCTCGCCGTTTTCCGGAGATGGCCCGCGCCATCTGCTCTTTCAATTGAACGGGGAGACATACGTTCTGCCCTCCGGCGCCGTGATCCGGAAGAGCGATCCGCCGTCCATTACTTCGGTGACGCCGCAGCCCGACGGTTGGCTGTGGCTGGAGGGAGCCAACCTGTCCGGCGATACGGCGGTGTGGGTGGACGGGGTCCCTGCGCGGACGAGATACGAATCTGGCCAGCTGCGGATCCTGCCGCCGCCAGCCCCCTCTGGCCATACCGGCGTCATTGTCGCGCTGAACCCGGATGGGCAAAGCTCGCTCCATGTCCACGGCAATGCTTCTCCGGTCCTCTCTTACGCGGACGCGCCTCAGCCGCAGGTCGCCCTCAACCCCGTTGAGATTCCAGCCGGCGCGGAGATGGCGGTGGAGCTCACTGGCAGGGGCGCGGATTTCCGGCTCTGGACGCCATGGCTCGGTACCGGCACAAGCGACGTCGCGGTCCGCCGGGTGTGGGGAGTTGGGGAATCCCGGGCCATCGCATGGCTGGCGGCAAGCCCTTCGGCCATGCCGGGTCTGGCTTCGATGAGTGCCGGCGTCGGGCTCGCCGGAACCCGTCTGACGCAGACGCTGACGATCACTGCCGCTGGCAGAGTTCCGTATGTGCGGATGAGCGCGATTTCCGGCCAGTACGTCTATCCCGGAGCCAGGCTGACGGTGCCCGTGGCGGAAGCCCCGCCAGGGTTGAACGTCACCAATGTGCAGGCGCGCCTCGGCGGTCTGCCTGCCGTGGTTCTGGATGTCGCCACGGACTCGGTCACGCTTCAGATTCCCCGGCAGCTCCAGCCTGGAGCTCACCTCCTGAATCTCGTCCTTGGCGGCGTGCAGGCGCTGCCTGCCGCTGTCGAAGTGGGGCCGCTTCCACCGGTGATTCTGCGCGCGGTGCGGCCCGATGGAAACGCCGTGACTGCCGCAGCCCCAGCGCGTCCGGGTGACGTGATCCAGCTCGTGATCGCCGGGCTCGCCGAGGAACCGGATCCCGGTCTGGACGGGCTGCGGGTCTTCTCCGGCGAAGTCCGCCATGAGGTGCGCAGCGTGCGTTCGAATTCCTCCGAGCCCGGCACGCATGTAGTGGAGGTGCGGCTGGCGGAAGCCGAAGCCGTCAACGGGACCATCGCGGTCACGGTCTGGCGGAATGGGGCTTACAACATAGAACCCTTCCTGCTGCCGTTCGCCCGCTGAGCCAGGCGGACTGCTGTGGCACGGGACAGGGAGACCCGTTGCCTGCCCGCTGAGACGCGCCCGCAGGCGCACTCCTTTCCTCGCCCCCGTGTGCGGGCCTGAACCTTTTCCGCCGCTCAACCTGCTGCCTCCGGGCTTCCACCCGTCCCTTCACCGGCTGCGGCTGAGGCGGCGGAAGTACTCGGCCACCGCCTCGGCATAGCCCGGCGGGGCCTTCGCCGGGGCAGCGGCGCGCGGCGGCGCGGTTTTCTCGCCGAGTTCGCGCCGCAGCCTGAGCTCAAGCTGCTCGAGCTGCGGCAGCACTTCGCGTTCGATCCTTTCCGTCAGCAGCGGGCTGCCGAAGCGGGACGGATCGAGCCGCTGCATCTGGCGCAGCAGGCGGTCGAGCTCCTCCTGCGTCTCATCGCTGATGGCGCCCTGCTCGCGCAGCTCGCGCAGTTGGCGCAGCGCGTCCATCCAGCTTCCGCGGGCGCCGGAGGCATCGCCGGAGCGGCTCCAATCCGGCTGCAACGAGCCGTCGTTGAGCGCGCCATAGTCGCCGCGCCAGAAGGAGGTGTCGCCGCCGGTCTGGCGGCGGCGCCCCTGCGGATCCCCCGGGGCGGGCATGTCGCCGGCGCGGCCGCCCTGCTGGCCCTGCGGCGAGCCGGCGCGTTGTGGCTGCCCGTCACGGCCCTGGCCGGGCTGTCCGTCGCGCCCCTGCTGGGGCTGAGAGTCCCGGCCGCCTGCCTGCTGCCCTTCCCTGCCCTGGCGGCCGGCGCGCGCCTGCCGCTCGAGCTGCTCGCGAAGGCTTTCGATCTGGCCGAGGGCGCGCTCCACCTGTTCGCGCTGCTCGCGGTTGCCGCCCTCGCGGCCCGCCATCTGGCGCGCCTCTTCCACCTGGCGGCTGAGGCGGTCGAGCGCTTCGGTGAGCACGCGTTCGCGCGGCGCGAGATAGGGCCCGAGGCCGCGGCGCATCCACTCCGCGCCGAGCCGCATCCGCAGCCCGACTTCGTCCTGCTGCGCCTCGCCGAGGGCCTGCCGCAGCCGCGAGGCCGCGCCGCGCTGCGAGCCATCGAGCGCACGGGCCGCCTCGCGCATGTCCTGCTCCAGCCGCTGATAGTCGCGCTGCATGGACTCTTTTTCGCGGGCCAGACGTTCGGCATCGGAAGCCGAGCCGGCAGGCTGGCCGGGCTGCTGCTGCGGGCGGCTGCCGTCGGCCTGCGGGAAGAGCTTGCGGAGCTGCTCTTCGTAACGGCGCTGGCGTTCGGCCAATTCGGAGGCGCGGCGGGAGAGATCGTCCATGCGGTCGCCGGCCTCCCGCTGGCGGAGCTGGCCGAGTTCGCTGAGGGCCTGCTGCATTCTCTCGGCGGCGCGGCGCGCGTTCTCCTGCGCCTGCGAGCCCTGCGCCGACTGGGCGCGGCGCATGTCCTCGATGGCGCGCTCGAGCTCCTGCTGCGCCCGGCTCAGCCTGGCGCTCTGGGGACTGCCGGAGCGCGAGGAGGAAGACTGAGACGGCTGGCCGCTGTCGCCGGACTGGCTGCTCTGGCCGCCCTGCTGGTTGCGGGAAAGCTGCCCGCTCTGGCCCCGCTGGCTGCGCTGGAGCTCTTCGAGCTGGCGGCGCAGCTCTTCGGCTTCGCGCCGCAGCATCTCCTGCTGCCAGCGCTGCTGGAAGCTCTGCTGGTTGCGCTGCTGTTCGGCGGCAGCCTGCTGCTGGCGGCGGGCCAACTCTTCGAGCTTCTTCAGCGCCTCGTCGATCTGGCGCTCGCGGCTGGCCGAGCCGGAGGCCGTCTGCACGGTCTCATACTGGTTCTTTTCGAGGTCGAGCTCAAGCTCGAACAGGCTTTCGAGGTCGCGGAGCTGGCTGCCGCCCGAGCCGCGCCCGCCGCCCTGCTGGCCGAAGGCGACCTGGATCTGGCGGAACAGGCTTTCGGCGCGCAGCAGGTTCTGGAGGGCGCGCTGTTCGGGCGCGAGCGCGTCGCGCCAGGCGAGGGAGCGCAGCCGCCCGCTGGCTTCCTGCATCGCCTTCGACGCCTCGGCCATCAGCTCGGAGAATTTCCGCGACTCCTCGCTCATGGCGGCGAGCTGGCGGCTCCGCATGCGCTGCGCGAGCGACTGCGCCTGCGCCGACAGCTTCTCCTGCACGCCGGAAAGGAACGCGGCGTCTTCCTGCGCCTGCGCGCGCGGCCTGGGCGTGCGGATCTGGTTCCATGTGGCGGCGATGATTTCTTTCTGCCGCTGGACGATGTCGGCGTCTTCCTCCTCGCCCTCCATGCCGCCGGCTCCGCCGCCCATGGTCTGCGACTGCTGGAACTCGCGCTCAAAGGGCTGGGCCTCAAGGAAGAAGATGTCGGTCTGCGCCGCGGCGCGGGCGTCGCGCGCGGTGGCCGAGAGGGCGACAATGTCGCCCGGCTGAAGGCGGAACTCCTCGAGCGCGATCACGGTGCGGCCGCGGGCCTCTCTGGCGCCCGGCGCCACCGGCAGGCGCACCGTGCGCGGCTCGCCGCCGTTGACACTGTAGGTGATCTCGAGCGTCCGCAGGCCGAAATCATCGGCCGCCTCGGCTTCGACGACGACCTCCTCGATGGGGCTGACCCTGGCGTCGCGCCCGGGGCGCGTGAGCCTGACTTCGGGGGCGCGCTCGGGCTGCGCTTCGATGAAATAGTCCTCGGTGAGGCGAACGGGCGCGCCGCCGTCGAGCGCGGCGATGTAGTAGGCTCCGTCGCGCCGCACCTCGAGCTGCGCTCTGGCCAACCTCTCGCCGGCCGGGGCGAGACGGATGCGCGTGCCGTCATCGAGCTGGAGCACGCCGTTCGGAAGCGGCCGGTCAGTGAGGATTTCGAGCTCGGCGATGGTGTTTTCGACGGCGCGGACATCGCCGCCGGGATCTTCGATCTTTTCGGGCAGGCCGAGCCAGGCGGGGTAGCGGTAGCGGACGCGGATCTTTTCGACGCGCGGCAGGTCGACGACCGAGAGCCGGTAGACGGGCGAGCGCATGCGGCGCGCGTCCACCTGGTATTCGATGTCTTCGGTGACGCCCGCCAGCAGGAAGATGTAGCCCGCACCGGCGGGGTTCGGCTCCATCGGAAGCGACTCCCACTGCGCGGCTCCGGCGCGGCGCAGGCGGATCTGGATGCCGGAGGCATCGAGTCCGGCGACAAGCGCCTCGACCACCTGATCTCCGCCGCGGCGGATCCTGGCATTGCCGGGCCGGACCACGAGCTGGAAAAGGGGCTGCTGGCCGGAGGGCGGAGCGCCGGCCCACAACAGCCGCGCGCCGTAGCCGAGGGTGCCGGGGGCAGCCGAGGTGAGCCAGAGCAGGACGGCAAGGGCGGCGGAAGCGGCGACGGAGCCGGCGGCGATGACCGCATTGCCCACCAGAGAGCGCGGAGGCGCGGCCTCGGCGATCCGCAGCGCCTCTTCGGCGACGAGTTCGGCCAGAGGCGATTCGGCGGCAGGACCGGCGAGCGTGGCGGCGCGCTCGTCCAACCCATCGAGCTTCTTCTCCGCAAGCAGGGCGGCGCGGCGCCGGTTGATGCGCAGCAGCGGAGCGGCGATGCCGAGCGCGAGCACGGCGCCGCAGGCCAGCACCAACGCGAGGCGGCCGGCCAGAAGCACGCGCGGATCGAAGGCGTAGCGCAGGCCGAACCACGCTGCCGCGACTGTCACCGCCAGAAGAGCCGCCGTCAGCGCCGCCGCGCCAAGCGCGAGCGAGCGCCACCGGAGCCGCTGTTCAATGGCCGCCAGATAGGCGAAAAACCGTTCTCTTGCGCTCATGCCGCCTCCCTGCCGAGATACCACGATGCAAGAACCGTTTCCACCAGGGCCGCCGCAAGCGCCGCGGCGAGCAGCCACGCGGCGAGGGGCTTTGCCGGCGGAGGCCCGCCGCCGGCTGCGCCTGCTGCCGCCGCCGTGGACCACAACTCGAGCGCCTCGCGGGGCGCGGGCGCGAGGTCAGACTCGCGGCGGTCGATGTTGACCGCCACGGTCTGTTCCCTGCCCTGTCCGCGCAGCACGCGCCAGAAGCCGGTCTGATCGAGTTCGACCGCGGCGCCGCGCGCGCTTTCGGCGAAGCTGAGGACGCGGCGTCCGCGCGGGTCGAGCACTTCGAAGCTGCGCGCGCCGGCTCCGGCGGCGGGCGCGTAGAGCTCGCCCGCGGCGAGAACCGCGGTGGAGTCCTCCCACTGCGTGAGCCGCCGCACGGCCTGTTCCACGAACGGAACAAAGGCGGGCTGAAGCGGGAAATCGCTGGCCACGCCATCGAGGGCGAAGGGCACGATGAGGACGACGCCTTCGCCCACGGGCTGCTCGAGCAGCAGCGGGGTGCCGTCTTCGAGCGCGGCGAGGACGCGCGCCTCGCCCGGCTCGACGGCCAGCACCTGATAGAAGCGAAGTCCCGCCCAGCCGCCGGCGCGGGCGATGAGCGGCGAGGTGGGATCGGTACGCTGGGCGAGGAAATAGCCTTCGGCGGAACGCGCCGCGTAGCGGGTGCCGGTGATCTTCTGGCCGGTGACGGGGACGCGGGCGCGCGCGGCATCGGCAGGCGAGAGCACGAGCATCAGGCCCATGCCGCGGCGCACGGCGGCAGCGACTTCGCTTTCCGCCGGAAGGCTTCCGGCGGCGATGAGCGCGCGCGCCTGCCGCCATCCGGCTTCGCCGCCGATCGCGAACAGGCCTGCGGCAGCCGCTTCCAATGCGTTGCGGAGATAGGTTTCGGCGGCGCGGCTGCCGGTGAACGCCACCGGCAGCGGATCGGTGCGTTCGATGGCGAAGAGGAACCCGTCGTCGGCGGGCAGCGCGTCGGCAGGTTCGAGCCGGACGGAACACTGGGCGAAGCCGTGCGGCAGATCGAAGGAGTCGAATTCCACCGTGGCACGGCCTTCCGGAGGCACCTGCACCGTTTTTCTGGCGACGTCCCGTCCGGCCACGCGCAGCACCGCGGTGCGCTGCGCTTCCGGCGTGTGGAAGCCGGCGATGACGGCCTGGACGCGCGCCTCGGCAGCCTGGCGCACGCGCGCCGGGGCGCGGACGCTTTCGATGGTCCAATTGGGCTCGGCGCGTTCGGCCACGGGATGAAGGCGCAGCGCGACCGCTTCTGGAAGCTGGAGTCCGGCGAAACCCGCGGGGAGGGCGGAGCGCTGGAAATCGCTGATGAGGTGCACCTCGACGGGCCGTTTCTGTTCCTGCTGCCAGGCGCGGAGGGCGCGGGCGAGTTCGCTGAAGGAGTTGGCCGCGGCGCCGGGAGCGAGGCGGGCAAGCCCGGCGCGTTCGAGCAGGCGGAGGCGCGAATCGAAAGCGGCGAGGCGCGCCTCCGGCGTCAGCAGGTCCGAGGCAAGGCTGCGCGCGCGGTCCATGCGTCCGCAGCAGCCCATGCTGGGCGAGACGTCGACGACGACGAGGCGGGCGGCAGACGAGGCGGCGCGCACGGCGCGCGACTGAAGCACCGGCTGGGCGAAGGCAAAGATGATGAAGGCAAGCAGCAGGAGGCGCGCGGCGAGCAGTTTCAGGTAGTCCAGCCGGCGGCGGCGCAGCTCGGCCTGAAGGCCCGGCTCGAAAAACATGAGCGAGCTGAAATGTTTCGAGTCGGGCCGGCTGCGGCGCAGCAGGTGGAGGTAGACGGGCAGGGCGAGAAGCCCAAGCCCGGCCAGGAACCACGGCGCGAGCAGGCTCATCTACGGCCTCCCCTCGCGGACGGCGAGATAGCGGCGCAGGGCCTCGTCGAGCGGCTCGCTGGTGAGCGCGCGGTAGTAGTCGAGGCCGGCCCCCTGCGCGAGCGATTCCATTTCCTCGAGATGGCGCCGGATCTTTTCGCGGTAAGGCCCGGCGGCGTAGGCGGGGCTGACCTCCATTTCCTCGCCGGTCTCCATGTCGATGAGCAGGCGCGAGCTGTCAAGCTGCGGCTCCACCTCCTCGGGATCGAGGACGTGCATGAGGACGACGTCGTTGCCGCGCTGCCGGAGCGGGGCGACGGTGGAGATGACGCTGGGCGCCGGGGCGAAGAAGTCGCTGATGACGAGCACGATGCCGCGGCGGCGCAGGAACTGCTGGAAGTGCCAGAAGGGCTGCGAGTAGTCGGTGCGGCTGCCCGGCTCGGCGCGGTCGATGGCGTGGAGGACCTTCATCCACTGGCCGTGGCGGGAGCTGGGCTCGACGTAGTCGCGCACCTCTTCGTCGAAGGTGATGAGGCCGACGGCGTCGCGCTGCTGGTGGGCGAGGTAGCCGAGCGAGGCGGCGAGATAGCGGGCGTAGTCGATCTTGCGGATGCCGCGCCCGCGGAAGCCCATCGAGGCGCTGCGGTCGAGCATGAGCGTGAGGCGCGTGTTGGTTTCGCCGCGGAAGCGTTTGAGGTAAAGGCGTCCGGTGCGGGCATAAACGTTCCAGTCCACGTAGCGCAGGTCGTCGCCGGGCACGTAGGGGCGGTATTCGGCGAACTCCTGGCTGAAGCCGAAGTCGGGGGAGCGGTGCAGGCCGCTGATGAAGCCCTCGACCACAGTCCTGGCGGTGAGCTCGAGGTTGGCGATGCCCGACAGGATCTGCGGATCGAGGAAGCGCTGCTGCATCAGTGCCTCCGGGCGGGGAATGCGTCGAGGATGCGGGCGAGGATGTCGTCGGGCGTCAGGCGGTCGCTTTCGGCCTGGAAGTTGAGCAGGATGCGGTGGCGCAGCACGGGGGGCATGAGCGCGCGGATGTCGTCGCTGGTGACGTGGTAGCGGCCGCGCATGAGGGCGCGCGCCTTGGCGGAAAGGACGAGGTTCTGCGCGCCGCGGACGCTGGCGCCGAAGTTGACGTACTTGCGGACGAAGTCCGGGGCGGAGGGGTCGCGCGGGCGCGTGGCGCGGACGAGCGCGATGGCGTAGCGGGCGACGTCGTCAGCCACGGGGACCATGCGGACGAGCTTCTGGAAGCCAAGGATCTCGTCGGCATTGGTGACTGCCTGCACGTCGGGCACGGCGGTGGTGGTGGTCCGCTCGATGACCTGTAGTTCCTCATCCTCGCTGAGGTAGTCGAGCAGGGTGTTGAAGAGGAAGCGGTCGAGCTGGGCTTCGGGCAGCGGGTAGGTGCCTTCGAGCTCGATGGGGTTCTGCGTGGCGAGCACGAAGAAGGGGGCGGGCAGGGCGTAGTGGTTGCCGCGGACGGTGCAGGAGCGCTCCTGCATGGCCTCGAGCAGCGCCGCCTGGGTCTTGGGGGGCGTGCGGTTGATTTCGTCGGCCAGAAGCACGTTGCCGAAGATGGGGCCGGGGACGAAGGTCCAGATGCGGCGGCCGGTGCCGGGCTCTTCCTCGAGGATGTCGGTGCCGGTGATGTCGCTGGGCATGAGATCCGGCGTGAACTGGATGCGGCGGAACTCGAGGCCGAGCGTCTGGGCCATGGTGCGCACGAGCAGCGTCTTGGCGGTGCCGGGCATGCCGGTGATGAGGCAGTGGCCGCCGACGAAGAGCGCGATCATGAGCTGTTCGAGCACCTCTTCCTGGCCGACGATGACCTTGCGGACCTCGCGGACGAGGGCGTCGTGCACTTCCTGGAAGCGTTCCACCTGGCTGCGGAGAGCGGCGGTGTCGACAGTGGCCATGTCAGTCGTTTTTCCTTTCCTGTTCGGCTCGGGTCAATTCGAGGAGAAGCTTCTGGGCGGGGCGGTAGCCCGGGGCCTCTTCGAGAGCGGCGAGGACGGCTTCGCGGGCCTCGGCGGTGCGGCCCATGCGGGAGGAGGCAAGCGCCAGCCCATACCACGCGGATGCGGGATCGACAGTGCCGGATGCAAGCACGGCGCGCCACTCTTCGGCGGCTCCGTCCCATCGGCCGAGGATTTCGCGCAGGGTGGCGAGGCGGCGGTGGAGGTCCTCGTCCTTCACCGGATAAATCCAGAGCAGGCGCGCGAGGGCGGCTTCGGCTTCGGCGGCGCGTCCTTCCTGTTCGAGCATCCGGGCCAGTTTCTTGATGGATTCGGGATTGCGGCCGCCCTGCTTCATATAGCGCGCGAGAGCGTCCCGGGCGCAGCCCGAGTCGCCGGTGGCGGAGCAGATTTCGGCCAGCGCCTCGTAGCCGTTGCCGGCGTCGACGTATTCGGGGAAGGCGGCGATGACGGATTCGGCGAGGCGCCGCGCCTCGGGCCAATTTTCCGCGCGGCGCGCTTCATGCAGCAGTTTGATTTCGCGGGTCCAGCGGTCGAAATTGTCGAGCGCGGCGCGGTGCTCTTCCTTGAGCCAGGCAAGGAATGCGTCGTCGAATTCCTTGGTGGAAATGCCGAGAATGGCCGGAAAAACTTCGCTGGCGGGCACGGGTCTTGCGAAGGCGCGCATCATTTCGGCGACTTTTTCCCAGCCCCATTTCCGGGTGATGTAGTCGATGATGCGGCCGGCCTGGAAGTAGCTGAGCGTGACCTGGCCGGGGGAGCGCGGCCGCTGGAAGCCGCGGTCGAGCCGGTCGACCGGCAGCAGCTCGCCCTTGCGGATGGCGGCAAGGATGTCGGGGGTGAGGCGGTCTCCCCATTCCGGGTTGGCGGCGGTTTCCTCGTGGACGGAGACGCCCTCGGTGAACCAGCGCGGCACGCGGTGGCGCGTGGCGGTGATGACGTAGACGTGGCTGAGCTCGTGCCAGAGGGTGCTGGCCCAATGGAAGGCTCCGGGCGGGCGCGCCGAGGGGCTGTCCATGGCGAGGCTGAGGCCGAAGGCGACGCCGAGGGCGCCGAGGCCGGGGACGCCGAGGGTGCGGACCTCGAAGTCGGCGTGGTTGTTGTAGACCTCGACCTGGACGGGACCCGGCAGGCGGAAGCCGTACTTGCGCTCGTAGGTGTCGAGGGCGCGGGCGAGCTCGCGCTCGAAGTAGGGCGCGAGAAGCTTTGCCTCGGAGCGGTGGAAGCGGAGGACGTAGCGCGGGCGGCGGACGGTTTCGAATTTTTCGAGCGTGTCGAGCAGCTTGAGCGAGTTGGCGGTGGGCGCGCTGCGGTAGCCGGCCTCGTAGGCGGTTTCGAGTTCGCGGCGGGCTTCGGCGCTGCGGCCGACGCGCATCAAATTGATGCCCAATTCGCTGCGGGCGGCGTGGAATTCGGGGTCGATTTCGACGGCTTTGCGGTAATATTCGATGCCCTCTTCGTAGCGCCGGTTGAGGACGAGGTGGCGGGCGATGCGCGCGTAGCCGGGCGCGTAGCGGCCCATGGCGGCGAGTTCGGCCGAGGCGTCGCGGTCGCGCAGAAGGGCGATGGCGGCGAGCACGGCCCTGCCGCCGGGGCGGGCGCCGAGCTTCTGCGCCTCGGCGGCGGCGGCGTCGAAGTCGCCGTCTTCGAGCAGGACGTTGGCCAGCAGCTCCCGGGCTTCGTCGAGCTTCGGGTCTTTTTCGAGCGCCTTGCGGCAGAGCTCGGCGGCGCGCGCGTCCATGCGTTCGGCGGCCACGCGGGCGAGGCCCAACAGGGCGGGGGGAAAATCCTTTTCGATTTCCAGCGCCTCGTTGAACAGGTCGGCCGCTTCGCCGGGGTTGAAGCGCTCGAGCAGGAGCAGCCCCCACCGGACGCGCAGCATCGGATTCTTCGGATCGGCTTTGACGGCGGCGCGGAAGGCGGCGTTGGCGTCCTCCCACCGGCGCTGCTTCCAGTAAAGCTCGGCCAGATCAGCGGCAGACTGGGCGAGGGCGGGCAGAGCGCAGGCCAGCAGGAGCAGGAGGCGCGTCATCGCTCGATCTCCTCCTGGATGTTGGCGAGCGCGACGAGCAGCGCCTGAAGCCGCTTGCGGTAGTCCTCGGGCGCGAGCGCGGCCTTTTCGCGCTTGAGCTTTTCGATTTCGATTTCGAGCTTCTCGCGCTGGGCGAGCAGGGCGCGCTTCTGGGGGCTGGAGAGTGCGGCCTGGGCAGCGCCGAAGCGGACGAGCGTGGCGCGCGCGGCTCCGCCGGGATCTTCCATGGCGGCATGCTCGGTGGCAAGCCGCTTCTGGGTTTCGAAGAAGGCGGCCGTTTTCTGGGTGGCGTAGCGGAAGGCTTCGAGGGCGCTGACGGCTTCGTTCTTGTCGGTGTCGGCGGCGGGGTCGCGCAGCGCTTCCACCCAGTAGCGGGGGAAGACGACGGCGTTCTTTTCATTGCCGGAGCGCGTGGCGGCGAGGACGGCGCGGCGCGGGTGGGCGAGGAGTTTCAGGGCGGCTCCGCTGGCGCTGGTGGCAAGCACAAGCACCTGGCGGCAAGGGAGCGGATCGAGCCACGAGCGGAGCTCTTCGCCGGTGACGTCCGGCCCGGGGATGTTGAAGCGGTAGTTCTCGCCGTCCCATGTGCCGTGGCCGATGAGGACGAGCGTGAGCGTGTCGTCGGGCGAAAGGCCGGCGGCGAGCTGGGCGATTTTGTCGCGGATGGCCGTGCGCGTGGCCTGCGGGCCAGAGAGCGCTTCGCCGCCGGTGAGCCTGGCGGCTTCGCGCGCGAGGGCCTGAAAGCGCTGCTCGTATTCAGGCTCGCCGCCGAGGCCGGCGACGACGAGCGTGCGTTCGGCCGCATGGATCGAGAAAGAGAGAAGCAGCAGCGCGGCCAGCCTCATATGGCCCCCCAACGGCGCCGCACGAGCCATTCGGCGGCTTTCAGTCCGGCCAGCAGGAGGAAGGCGGCAGGCGCATTCCAGACGGCGCGCGTTTCGCGCACGGTGATGCCGGCTTCGGAAAGTTCGATTTCCTTTGCGATGTCCCGCGCCTCCTGCGGGCGGTAGTAGCGGCCGCCGGTCTGGGCAGCGAGACGCTGGAGGAGTTCGCGGTTCTGTTCGGTGCGGAAGAATTCGGCCGCGCCGTCGGCGCGGTGGAAAGTGATGGTGTCGCGGCCGAGCTCGTCGAGCCCTTCCCGGGCGACGGCCTCGACGAGGTAGGCTCCGGGGCGGGGCGCGCGCCAACGGGCTTCGTAGACGCCCGGCTCGCTGCGGGCGGGCTGGAGCTCGAGCGTTTCGGAGACGCCGCCGGGGCCGAGCACGCTGGCCGTGACGACGGCTCCGCTGGCCGGCAGGTAGTTGCGGTCGCGCACTTCGGCACGGAGGAGGATCTCTTCGGCGCCGGAGTAGATCTGGCGGGAGGTCATCAGCGTCAGGCGCTCTTCCACCGAGCCGGCCACCCAACGGAGCAGTTGCCGCCAGAACATTTCGTGGCTCTGGTCACGCGCATCCTGGGCCATCTGCCAGCGCCATGTGCCGCCGGTGGCCAGCAGCGCAACGCGTCCGCGGCCGTAGTTCTGCGTGGCAAGCAGCGGGTAGCGGCCGCGCGCGCCGGGGACGGCCTCGACAAGCACGGTGGCTCCGGGCTTGGGTTCGCCGGTTTCCTGATAGTCGGCCAGATGGGGGAGGGCCTTCCAGCGGGCGGCGTTCTTTTCGGGATCCTCTTCGATGCGGGTGACGAGGCTTTCCATGCCGGCGCGCGTGAGTTCGACGTGGGCGGGGTCGCGGTGGAAGGTGTTCTTGCGGTCCGGCAGGGAGACGGGAAGGATCTCGGCCAGAGGGGAGCGGTGCCATCCGCCGTCGCTGAGGGCGGCGCGTCCGCCGAGGAAGAGAATGCCGCCGCCGCGGCGGTCGACGAATTCGCGGATGAGGGTCTGCTGCGCGGGCGTGAAATAGCTGGCCTCGACGTTGCCGATGATCAACGCCTGATAGGCGAACAGCTCGTCGACGCTGGACGGGAAACCGCGCTCGAGCTCTTTCGGGTTGCGGATGCCCTGGCGGTAGAACTTGTTCTCGGTGGTGCGGACGATGCTGGCGAGGTCGAGCTGCGGATCGTCTTCGACGGCGCGGCGGATGAATTTCATCTCCCAACGCGGCTCGCCTTCAAAATAGAGGAGGCGGGGCTTGCGGTCGCGCACGTCGACGAGGCGTTCGATCTGGTTGTTGCGGGTGTTGGGTTCGCCTTCGAGGGCAGCGACGGAGATCTCGAGGGTCTTGACGCCGGCGCTGCCGGCGTTCAGCGCGAGCGTCTCGCGCCACGCTTCGCCGTCCTCGCGCAGGCGGACGTCCTTCTGGGCGAGGACGCGTCCGGCTTCTTTTACAACGAGGCGCGCGGTGCGTCCTTCGAAACCGGCCTGGCGCAGGGTGACGGTGAGCGCGAGGCGGGAGTCCGGAAGAACGCGCGAGGGCAGGTCGGCGTCGAGCAGCTCGACGTCGTTGCGGAGTCTGTCCGAGCCGAAGCCGATGGCGTGGACGGGGATGCGGGCGCGGCGCAGGGCCTGGATGGTGTCCGGGCCGAGGTTGCCGCCGTTGTCGGCTCCATCGGTGAGGAGGACGACCGCGCCGACGGGCAGGAGCGAGCTTTCCGCGGCGATCTGGCGCAGCGCGGCACCGAGATCGGTGCGCTCGGCGGCGGGTTCGGCGGGCAGGGCGTCGACGCGAGAGGGCGTATCGCCAGCCTGGTAGAGGCGCACGGGGAAGCGTTTCCTGAGGCCGTCGACAAGACCGTTTTCGAGGAGGCGGCGCGCCTGGGCGTAGCGGTCCTCGAGCGCCATGCTGCGGGAAGTGTCGAGGACGACGGCGACGACATTCTGCTGCGGCTTGAGCACAGTGACGGAGAGCGCCGGCTGCCAGAGCAGCACCAGCAGGAGCGCGAGAACAGCCCACTGGAGCGAGGCGAGGACCAACAGGCGGCGGCGCGGGAGGCGGCGGCGCCAGAGCAGCGCGGCGAGCGCGGCGGCAAGGATCAGCAGAAGCACGAGGAGCAGAGCCGCGGGCCATCCGCTCGCGAAGACAAAGGCCGCCTTGCGATAGACGGAGAGCGGATAGTTGAAGAGCAGCTCGAACATTTCGCCCTTAATGTGTCATTGCATAGATGATGTAGTTGATGGCGGTGCGGTAGGCCTGCGAGGCGTATTTTTCGGGGTAGTGGGGGTTGTCGGCCCATTCCCACGCATCGCCCTGGTCCATGTTGAAGCAGATGGCGATGGCGATGCGGCCTTTGGCATCGCGCCAGGCGCGCCATTTGGGTTCGATGCCGTCGTACTCATAGGTTTTGGTGAACGGGTAATTGACGATGCCGGGCACCTGGACGCGGTCGTCGAGGTCGTAGAGGACGTGGAAGATGGGGTCGCTGTCCTCGATGTCGACGATGGGGCGGTCGGCGAAGGCCTTGTTGAGGCTGGCGGTGAAGAGCTCCCATTCGAAGGTGCCGTGGAAGTCGTCGGTCATGAGGAAGCCGCCGCGGTCGATGAATTCGCGGAGTTTTTTCGCCTGGGCGTCGGGGAGATCCCAATGGCCTGGCTCGACGACATAGACGAAGGGGTAGTCGAAGATGTCGTCGCTGATGAGGTCGACGACGCGCTCCATGGGGTTGGCGTGGATGCGGGTGAGGCGGCGCAGACCCTGAAGGAACTGGCGGTCGGCTTTGGGGTAGTCGACGGTCCAGGAGCCGCGCATGGCCCAGATGCCGGTGGCGCGGACGTTGGGGTAGCGCAGCCGGGCGAAGTAGAATTCGGTTTTTTCCTGCGAGCCCGGGGGCGGCGAGTCGTCGTCGGATTCCGGGAACAGGCGGCGGATGCTCTGATAGCCGCGTTGGAACGCCCCGAGCGAACCCGCCAGCATCAGCCCCGCGAGCCACAGGACGAATTGCCTGCGCATGCTCATTCGGATGCCCCTCGTGGGCTTTAGGATAGCAGACGCGCCTGCGGTGGCAAGCGTTACCCCGGGCGGGGGGTGCCGGGCGGGCTGCGGGAGCGGTGGAGACAGGCGGCAGGGCGAGTTCGTTTCGAGTTCGTTTTCTTGCGGCTGGGTGGGGAGAAGCTGTTTGCTGTGTTTGGGTTGCAGGGTTTTTCGGGCATGCGCGGGGGATGTAGCGTTTGCCTGCCCGGGGCATTTTCGGCGGCTGGTTGCAGGGGGCCATCGGGTGGCAGCGGTGACGCGAGGGGGGAGGCGCAGCGGGAGGGCGTGGGGATGTTTTGGTGGCGGCGGCGGGCGTCGATGGGGAGTCTGCGGCAGATCGGGAGGGAGACTCGAGTCGGGCCACAGGTTCCTGCGGGACGGGGGAGCCGTCAGGGGGAGGCGAGGGAAAATCCGATGGGGTCTGCTGCCGCTGGCGGAAGCCAGGAGGAAGTCGGAGTGCGGAGCGCTGGTCCGGAGCGGAGGCGGGATCCGACGGAAGTGCCTGCACCTGGCTGAAGTTCAGGGGATGTCCGATCGGAGCGCTGTCCCCGGCGGAAGCCGGGGGGAACCCGGATGGGGTGGCAACTGCGGGCGCTGCCGCGGGGTCCTCGCCGGAGGGCGAGGGGAACTCCCATTGGGTGGCGGGTTCCTGCGGGCCGGGGGCGTCTTCCGGGGGAGGCGGCGGGAAGTCGTCCGCGGGTTCGGGGATCGGCGGCTGGGGCTGCG
>JANWVO010000040.1 GCA_025056865.1 Bryobacteraceae bacterium | reverse complement strand
TCGAACATGAAACGCATCCTGCTTGCCTTCCTGCTCATGCTTCCGGTGATGAGCGCCGTCAATGTCGCCTACGACCCTATGCCCGCGCCCTGCCTCCCCTGCACGAAACCCAAGCCGGACAATGACAACGGCTCCAACTCGGGCTCCCGCGCGGCGCAACTGCTTTCCTGGCTCCGTTCCTGAGCTTTGCTGCGTTTCCGTGCGGAAGGGCTTCCGCCGCAGCCCTTCCGCACGACCGTTTCTTCCGTCGAGGCGGCATCTTCTGGTATGATCGCGTCGAAGCGGGATGACCGCCCCGAGCCTATTCGAGCAGGCTGTCTGGTACGCAGCCCTGGCGCTGCAAGCGGTCCTGCTTTGGCGCATGCTGCGCCTGCGGCTTGCGGGCACCTACCCGGCCATCTTCGCCCTGATCGCTCTCCAGTTGCTCCGCTCCGCCTGGATCTCTCAGTACGTCTTTAGCCAGGAAGCCTTCCTCCGCAACGTCGACCGCTACGGCTTCACCATCCTCTTCACCGAGCCGGTCCTCATCGCTGCCCGCGCCGCTGCCGTCTTCGAACTCACCGGCGGCGTCCTCCACGCCTACCGCGGCCTGCGCATCCTCAGCCGCGGCGCCCTGCTCGCCACGCTTCTGGCCGGCCTCGCCGTCTCCCTCGCCCTCCACTCCTCCGAATTCGACTTCTCCAACGAGCCCGCCTTCTGGCTCCGCGTCCTCTATCTGGCTGAAACCACGGTCTACAGCGCCCTGCTCGTCTTCCTCCTGCTGCTCGCCCTGTTCGTGCTCTACCACCCCGCGCCCATCCGCAGAAACCTGCTCGCCCACGGCATCGGCTTCACCTTCTACATGGTCAGCTCCGCCGCCGCCGTCTGGCTCCGCAACCAGGACGCCGCCCAGTGGACCCGCACCGCCAGCACCCTCCGCCTCGCCTTCTCTCTCGCCGGCCTCGCCCTGTGGGCGTGGCTGCTCAGCCCGCGCGGCGAAGAAGAGTCCGTCGCCGTCCACGTCCCCCTCTCGGAAGAAACCGGCCAGCGCGTGCTCGCCCGCCTCGCCGCCCTCAACTCCGCCATCGAGCGCAAGTAGCGGCCCCGGCTCCCCGCTTGAAGCCCCGCCGCCGCCGTGGCATCATTGTGGCCGGAACGCCGTGCCCGCCGCGCTGCTGCTCCTGCTGCTTCTGGCCGACTCCTTCGACATCCGCGGCACGCTCGTGCCCGCCACCGCCGCCTCCGTCGCCCTTCACGGCTCCACCTCGCCCTTCCACGCCTCCACGCTCGCCGGAGCCGACGGCCGCTTCCGCTTCCGCAACATCCCCCAGGGCACCTACACGCTGATCGTCTTCATCCCCGGCCAGGGCGAAACCCGCAAGACCATCTCCGTCGGCCCCTCCACCGCCGGCCCCAAAGGCCGCATCGAAATCGCCGTCCGCCTCGACGAGTCCCGCATGACCCCGGACCGCTCCAGCGTCGTCCCCTTGCGCGAGCTCGCCATCCCCCGCAAGGCCCGCGACGAATACCGCAACGCCAGCCGCCGCCTCCAGGCCCGCGACATCCCTGGTGCCATCGCCTGCCTCGAACGCGCCGTCCAGCTCGCCCCCCAGTTCGCCGCCGCCTGGAACTTCCTCGGCACCATCGCCTACCAGACCCGGCGCTACGCCGACGCCGAAAAATACTTCCTCCGCGCCCTCGAAGCCGACCCCAACGCCTACGAGCCCGTCGTCAATCTCGGCGGCGTCTACGTCACCCTCGGCCGCTTCGACGAGGCCTGGAAATACAACCTCAACGCCGTCCTCCGCCGCCCCAACGACGCCCTCGCCCAGTCCCAGATGGGCATGACCTACTTCGGCCTCGGCCGCTACGACCTCGCCGAAAAATACCTCCTCGAGGCCATCCGCCTCGACCCCGCCCACTTCAGCCACCCCCAGCTCACCCTCGCCGAAATCTGCCTCCGCCGCGGACAGCCCGCCCGCGCCGCCGGCCTGCTCGAGGACTTCCTCCGCCGCCACCCCGACAACCCGGCGCGCGACTCCATCCGCGCCGTCATCTCCCGCCTCCGCGGCAGCCCCGGAAGCTGACGCCCGCGCCCGCCCACACGAATCCCCGCCCGCTCCCCCGCCGCTCCGGATCCCCCGTCCCCGCTACCGCCCCGCCATGTGCACCGGCTCGTAGCACGGCCGCAGCCACGTGTGGTAGTCCCGGATCCGCCCGTGCACCGCCTGCTGATACAGCTCCCGCAGATGCGCCGTCACCGGCCCGATCTGCCCGCTGCCCACCGCAATGTGGTCCACCCGCGTCACCGGCGCCACCTCCATCGCCGTCCCCGTCAGGAACAGCTCGTCGCAGCAGTACAGCTCCGTCCGGTCCACCGGCCGCTCCACCACCTCCAGGTGCAGCTCCCGCCGCGCCAGCTCCATCACGCACGCCCGCGTGATCCCCTCCAGGATGTTCTCCGAAGGCGGCGGCGTGATCAGCTTCCCGTGCCGCACCAGGAAAAGGTTGCACGTCGCCCCCTCGGCCACATGCCCGGACTCGTTCAGCAGGATCGCCTCGTCATAGCCGTGCCGGTGCGCCTCCGTCGTCGCCAGCACGCTGTTCACGTACGCCCCGCAGATCTTGCCCCGCGCCGGCAGCGCATGGTCCTCCAGCCGCCGCCAGCTCGCCACCCCCGCATGCAGCCCCTTCGAGCTGTCCATGTACACGCCGAACGGCACCGCGATGATCGCAAAGTCGAACTTCCCGTCCGGCCGCACCCCGATCCGCGGCGACGACATGTACGCAATCGGACGCACGTAGATGTCCGTCCGGAACCCGTTGCGCCGCACCAGCTCCGCCGTCAGCTCCGTCAGCTCCTCGGCCGTCTGCGGCGGCTCGATGCCCAGCATCCGGCAGTTCGTCTTCCACCGCGCATAGTGCTCCTCGCACCGCACCAGGAACAGCTCCCCGGCCTCTTCCGACCAGTAGCCGCGGATCCCTTCGAAAACGCCCGTCCCGTAGTGCAGCCCGTGCGTCAGGATGTTCACCTGCGCCTCGCCCAGCGGCACCACCCGCCCACCGAAATAGACCAGCGTGTCCATCATGTCAGGCATGGCAGGGCTCCTTTGCCGGTTCGTTCTTCAGCGCCCGCAGCGCTTCGCGGCCGCGCTTGAGCGCGCGGCGGTCCAGTTCCAGCCACTTCTCGGAACGGATGACGCGCGCCATCGCCCGGTCCACAACCTCGGCCGGCAGCAGCGGCACCGCCTCGAGCAGCGCCCCCAGCGCCACCAGGTTGCCCGCCTTCGCGCTGCCCTCGCGGTCCGCAATCTCGAAAAACGGCAGCGCGTACATCGCCACGTCCCCGCGCCGCGCATCGGCCGGAATCTCCGTCCCGTTGTACAGCACCACCCCGCCCGGCTGCACCGCGCCCACGAACTTCCTCAGCGACGGCTCGTTCAGCGCAATCAGCACGTGCGGCTGCGACACCAGCGGCGAATCAATCGGCTTCGACGACAGCCGCACATGGCAGTTCGACGTCCCCGACCGCATCTCCGGCCCGTAGCTCGGCAGCCAGCTCACCTCGAGCCCGTAGTCCATCCCCGCCTCGGCCAGCAACTGCCCCAGCAGCAGCACCCCCTGCCCGCCGAAGCCCGCCACCCGGATCCGGCAGTCCACCGCCCCTTCCGCCTTCGCCCACGCCGCCGCCGGCTCCTCTTCCGGGATTTGCAGGATCCGCGGCAGCTCCTCCAGCGGCGGAGCCGGCGCCGGTGCCGGCAGCGGCTGCCGCTCCGCCGTCCGGTCGCACTTCACCCCCAGCGGATACAGCTTCGTCATCTCCTCCCGCACCCGCCGCTGCGCCTCCACCGGGTCCATCTTCCAGATCGTCGGGCACGGGCTCAGCACCTCCACCAGCGAAAAGCCCAGCCCTTTCATCTGCGTCTCCAGCGCCTTCCGGATCGCCCGCCGCGCCCCCAGGATCTGCTTCACGTTGCCCAGCGCCACCCGCTCGATGTAGGCCGGCCCGTCCAGCGCCGCCAGCACCTCGCTCACATGCAGCGGATAGCCGTCGTTGTGCGCCGCCCGGCCGAACGGCGTCGTCGTCGTCCGCCCTCCCAGCGGCGTCGTCGGAGCCATCTGCCCGCCCGTCATCCCGTAAATCGCGTTGTTTACGAAAATGCACGTGATCGGCTCGCCCCGGTTCGCCGCATGCAGGATCTCCGCCGACCCGATCGCCGCCAGGTCCCCGTCGCCCTGATACGCAATCACGATCGCCTCCGGGTTGGCCCGCTTCAGCCCCGTCGCCGCCGCCGGAGCCCGCCCGTGCGCCACCTGCACGTTGCCCGTGTCGAAGTAGTAATACAGGAACACCGAGCAGCCCACCGGCGACACCACGATCACCCGGTCGGCGATGCCCAGCTCGTCAATCGCCTCCGCCAGCAGCTTCAGCGCCACCCCGTGGCCGCAGCCCGGGCAATAGTGCGTCTGATGCGGATTCTCGCCCTTGCGGAAATAGGTATCGTACAGGCATTCCGCCTTCGCATGGATCGGCTTCATGTGCGCAGGAACGGCGATCTCAGGCATGGCTTGCCACCTCCCGGACGGCCTCCGCCGCCCGTCCGTCAATCCAGTTCACGACATGCTCGTACACTTCTTCCACCGACGGAACGTTGCCGCCGCAGCGGCCATAAAACTCCACCGGACGCTCGCCCTCCACCGCCAGCCGCACGTCCTCCACCATCTGCCCCGTGCTCATTTCCACCACGAAGAACAGCGCCGCCTGCGGAACCAGCCGCCGGATCTCCCGCGCCGGGAACGGATACAGCGTCACCGGACGCAGCAGCCCCGCCCGGATCCCCCGCTCCCGCAGCAGCTCCACCACCGACTTCAGCACCCGCGCCACAATCCCGTAGCCCACGAAGATCAGGTCCGCGTCCTCCGTCCGGTAGTTCTCCCACCGCGTCTCGCGCTCCTCCGCCTCGCGGTACTTCGCCGCCAGCTTCCGGACGTGCCGCTCCAGCTCGTCCGGCTGGAGATAGATCGACGTGATCAGGTTCTTCCGCGTCTCCGCCGTCCCGCACACCGCCCACTCCGGACGCCGCGGCGCGGCCGCCGCCGTCGAGTAGAAGTCCACCGGCTCCATCATCTGCCCCGTATACCCATCGGCGACGATCATCACCGGGTTGCGGTAGCGGTCGGCCAGCTCGAAGGCCAGCTTCGCCAGGTCGCACATCTCCTGCGCCGTCGCCGGAGCCAGCACCAGGCACCGGTAGTTGCCGTGCCCGCCGCCCTTCACCGCCTGAAAATAATCCCCCTGCTCCGGCGCAATGTTGCCCAGCCCCGGCCCGCCCCGCATGATGTTCACCACCACGCACGGCAGCTCCGCCCCGGCCAGATAGCTGATCCCTTCCGACATCAGGCTGATGCCCGGCCCGCTCGACGCCGTCATCGCCCGCACCCCCGCCGCCGCCGCCCCGAACACCATGTTGATCGCCGCCACCTCGCTCTCGGCCTGCACGAACACCCCGCCCGCCTGCGGCAGATAATAGGCCGCCGCCTCCGTCAGCTCGTTGGCCGGCGTGATCGGATAGCCGTAAAACGCCCGGCACCCGCCCAGAATCGCCCCCTTCACCAGCGCCTCGTTGCCCTTGATCAGTTGCCTCGGCATCGCTCGCCTCCCCGTCTCAGGCCGCCGCCTTGTACACCGTAATCGCCCCCGGCTCCGGGCACGCGTAGAAGCACAGCCCGCAGCCGTTGCAACCCCGGCCGTCATACACCGCCGGATGATACCCGTAGCGGTTCAGATACGGCGCCGCGCGGATCACCTTCTGCACGCACGCCTCGATGCACAGGCCGCAGCCCTTGCACTCGTCCTCGTTGATCACGATGTAGCCCTTGTCTTCCTTCACTGCCGCGGTCATGGCCGCCTCCTTCAGGAAACCGCAATCATCTTCGGCCGCAGGTAGCGGGCCTTGTAGGCGAACTCCGTCAGTTGATCCCGGAACTTCGGGTCCGCTATGGCGATCAGCGCCTCGGCGCGCTCCCGCAGCGTCTTGCCGTGCAGATACGCCACGCCGTGCTCCGTCACCACATAGTGCACGTCCGCCCTCGTCGTCACCACCCCCGCCCCCTCGTCCAGCACCGGCACGATCCGGCTCACCTCGCCGTTCTTCGCCGTCGACGGCAGCGCAATGATCGGCTTGCCCCCCTCGCTGTGCGCCGCCCCGCGGATGAAATCCACCTGTCCCCCGAACCCGCTGTAGGGCCGCAACCCGATCGAGTCCGCGCACACCTGCCCCGTCAGGTCCACCTGAATCGCCGAATTGATCGCCACCATCTTCCGGTTCTGCGCCACCACGAACGGATCGTTCACATACTTCGTCGGGTGGAACTCGAACAGCGGATTGTCATCGATGAAATCAAACAGCCGCCGCGTCCCCAGCACGAAGCTCGCCACCAGCTTCGCCGGATGGATCGTCTTCTGCGACCCGTTCATCACCCCTTTCTCGATCAGCGGAATCACCCCGTCGGAAAACATCTCCGTGTGCATCCCCAGGTCGCGGTGGTTCGTCAGGCACGACAGCACCGCGTCCGGCACCGCCCCGATCCCCATCTGCAACGTCGCCCCGTCCGGAATCAGCGACGCCACGTTCCGCGCAATCCGCCGCTGCACCTCGTTGGCCGGCTCCGCCGTCATCTCCGGCAGCGCGTGGTTGACCTCCACAATCCGGTGGATCTCGGAAATGTGCAGGAACGTCTGCCCGTGCGTCCGCGGCATGTTCGGGTTCACCTCCGCAATCACCCGCCGCGCATGCCGCGCCGCCGTCAGCGTCGTCTCCACCCCCACCCCCAGGCTGAAATACCCGTACTTGTCCGGCGGCGACACCTGGATCAGCGCATGGTCCAGCCGGATCTCGCCCCGCTCGAACAGCCCCTCGATCTCGTGCAGGAAAATCGGCATGTATTCGGCCCGCCCCTCCTGCACCGCCTGCCGCACGTTGTCCCCGATGAACAGCGCCACCGTCCGGAAGCTCCGCTCATGCTCCGGGCGCGTGTAGTCCGCCCCGCCCATCGTTTTCAGATGGATGATCTGCACGTCCTCCAGTTCCCGCGCCCGCTCCACCAGCGCCCCCACCAGCTCCACCGGCACCGCGCAGCCCGGATGAATGTAAACGGTCTGCCCCGGGCGGATCTCGCTCACCGCCTCCGCCGCCGTCGTCCGCTTCGCCAGATACTCGCTCAGCCACTTCATCCCTCACCCCCTCGGCCCCCATCCCGGGGCCCTGCCCCTCCGCATTGCCGATTTTAATATCTGCATAACCGATTCTTGGGTGCCCGCTTCCTGAATACGCCAACGGGAAGAATTTGTCAAGTCCCAATTTTCCAGTAGTTTGCAGCAATCCGCAAGTACACCACTCCAAAGTGGTGTTATGGCGCGCAACCCGCCTTCCGCCAGCAGGTTGCAGCCACCCGCTTGGAGGGGACGCCCCCGGCCCGCTATCGTGGTAGGGAGAGCGCCATGTCGGCTGACGCTGCTTCCGCCCCCGGCTGTCCTGGCGAAGGCTTCCTTGCCGCCCGCGAGGATTTTCTCCGCCGCTACCCCGAATACTGCGCCACCGGGCCGCTCGACGAGCTGCGCGCCCGCGACTACGCCCGCCTCGACGCGCTCGGCGACGTCTATCTCGACTACACCGGCGCCGCCCTTTACGGCTCCAGCCAGGTGCGCCGCCACCTTGCCCTGCTCGAATCGCGGGTCTTCGGCAACCCGCACTCGCGCAACCCCGCCTCGGCGCAGATGTCGGAGTGGGTCGAGCGCGGCCGCCGCGGTGTGCTCGAATATTTCCGCGCCTCGCCCGAAGAATACACCGTCATTTTCACGTCCAACGCCACCGGCGCGCTGAAACTCGTCGGCGAATCCTATCCATTTTCGCCCGGCAGCGTCTATTTACTGACCTTTGACAATCACAATTCCGTCAACGGCATCCGCGAATTCGCCCGCGCCCGCGGCGCCCGCATCCGCTATGTTCCGCTCTCCATTCCCGGCCTGCTCATCGATGCGCCCGCGCTCGAGGCCGCTTTGGCGGAAAAACCCGAGGGAAAAGACTGCCTGTTCGCCTATCCGGCGCAGTCGAATTTTTCCGGCGCGCAGCACGATCTTGCGTGGGTGGAGCGCGCTCAGGCGGCCGGATGGGACGTGCTGCTCGACGCGGCCGCCTTTGTCCCCACCAACCGGCTCGATCTTTCCGCCGTCCGGCCCGAATTTGTCGCCCTGTCCTTCTACAAGATGTTCGGCTACCCTACCGGCATCGGCTGCCTGATTGCGAAGCGCAGCGTGCTCGGCCGGCTGCACCGGCCCTGGTTTGCCGGGGGCACCATCACCGTGGCCTCGGTGCAGGGCGACACCTATTTTCTCGCCGACGGCCCGGAGGCCTTCGAGGACGGCACCGTGGATTTCCTCAATATTCCCGGCGTGGAAATCGGCCTCGACCATCTCCGCCAGGCCGGCCTGGACCGCATCCATGTCCGCGTCGGCTGTCTGGCCCGTTGGCTCATTGGCGGGCTCGAGGCGCTCCATCACGCCAACGGGGCGCCGCTTGTGCGCATTTACGGCCCGGGGGCCGGCGGCCCGCGCGGCGGCACGGTGACGATGAATTTCTATGACGCGCGGGGCCGGGTCATCGACCACCGCCTCATTGAGGATCTCGCGGCCCGCCGCCGCATCTCGCTCCGCACGGGCTGCTTCTGCAACCCCGGCGGCGGCGAGGCTGCCCTCGGCCTCCGCGCCGAGCAGCTCCGGAGCTGCTTCAGCCGCCCCGAGGTCCGCGCCGCCTCGCGGTTCACCCTCGACGATCTCCGCCTCTGCATCGACGCCCAGAGCACCGGCGCCGTCCGCGTCAGCTTCGGCATCGCCTCCAACTTCGAAGACGCCTGGCGCTTCCTCGAATTCGCCCGCTCCCTGCTCGAGTAA
>JANWVO010000053.1 GCA_025056865.1 Bryobacteraceae bacterium | reverse complement strand
ATTCGCATGCAGCGTATTGTAGCGGGGCGCCCGGGCGGGCCGCAGCCGCGCGGCGGCGGGTGCGGCGCACGGCTGTGAAAAAATGGGAATCATGAGCGTGATTTCCGCTGCGGCGCCGCGCCGCCAACGCCGCGGTCCGGCATTTCATAACCGTATCGTCCTGTTTCAAACAGTCTTTGCCTTCTCTGTTTTCCTGTTCGCCGCGCCGGCCCTGCTGCGGGCGCAGTCGCCGCTCGGCTCCATCACCGGGCTGGCGCTGGATCCAAGCGGAGCGCCGGTGCCGGAGGCCCGCGTCGCGCTGGAAAATACGGCCACGGGCGTCCGGCAGGAGGCGCGCACCAACGCCGCCGGGCTGTACGTGTTTCCGAATCTCACGCCGGGGACGTACCGGTTGAGCGCAGAGGCGCAGGGCTTCCGCAGGTTCGAGGCTGCCGGCATCGAGGTGGCGGCCTACCGCACCGTGCGGCAGGACGTACGCTTTGAACTGGCCTCCACCGCAACCGAAGTGACGGTGAGCGCTGCCGCTTCGCCGGTGGTGCAGAGCGAGACCCCGAGCGTCGGCGTGCAGCTCAACGCCCGGCTGGTGCTGGAGCTGCCCACCAACCTGCGCAGCGTGTACAACAACGCAGGCGATTCAGGCCTGATCGCCAACCTGATGCCGCTCACCGTGCCGGGCGTCGTGCAGATGGGCAACGGCGCCTACTGGATGAGCCCGGGCGCGGGGCCCAACGGGCTGCGGCTGAAGGTGGACGGCATCGACACCACGTTCGGCAACTTCGGCAGCCCGGATCCGGTATCGCAGCCGTCGATGGAGTCGGTGGAAGAGTTCACGGCGAGCATCGCCGGCAACCGGGCCGAGTTCAGCGGCCTGGGCACGGTGACGACGGTGACGAAGACCGGCACGAACGAGCTGCACGGGGCGCTGTTCTGGTATGCGCGCAATGCAGCGCTCGACGCGCGCAATCCGTTCCTGGCATCCCGCGCGCACCAGAACATCCACAACGGCGGCTGGACCGTCTCCGGCCCGCTGCGCGCCAACCGCACGTTCTTTTATCACACGGTGGATCTGTTCCGCGGCGTGCGCGGATACACGTTCACGGCCAACGTGCCGACGCTGGCGATGCGGCGGGGCGAGTTCAGCGCCGCCGTGCGCGACCCGCTGGCCGGTAATGTTCCCTTCCCTGACAACCGCATCCCGCAGGTGCGCATTGCGGCGGAAGCGGCCCGCGCGCAGGATCTGCTCTATCCGCTGCCGAACTTCGGCCCCGAGACGCTCACCGTGGGCAACTACCGCGCGGCGTTCAACGGGCCGGAGACGCACGTGCTGGCCGAAGGCCGCGTGGATCACAACTTCTCGAGCGTTCAGTCGGCGTTCCTGCGCTACCAATACAAGAGGGACGACTACGACATCCCCGGCGCCCGCAGCCCCCTGCCGCCCACCACGGCGGGCACGTCGAACAATCTGCGCCGGATGCACATGGCGGTGCTCGGCCACGCGTGGACGCTGGGGCCGGCCATGTTCAACGAATTCCGTGCGGGGCTCGTCCATCTGGACTCTTCCTCTTCGGCTGACGTAAAGGGGCAGGACCTGCTCGACCGGATCGGCATCCGCGGCCTGCCGCCGCGGCCCGCCGCGCCCGGCGTGCCGCGCTTCACCGTGGCCGGCCTGAGCACGTACACGCAGAGCCTGCTCAATCCGGTGATCGACGGCCATTTCCAGCTTTCCGACAACCTGACGCGCGTCCTCGGCCGCCATACGGTGAAGGCCGGCGCGGAGTACATCCGCTGGTTCGTCAACCGGCATGTGACGTCCAACCCGGCGCTGTTCGGCGACTTCAACTTCACGAACCGCTTCAGCGGCCAGCCGTACGGCGATTTCCTGCTCGGACTGCCGACCACGGTGGCGCGGATCGACCCCTGGGCGGCACAGTATTTCCGCTGGAATGATTTCTCATTTTTCGCGCAGGACGACTGGAAAGTCACGCCGCGTTTCAGCCTGAATTACGGGATCCGCTACGAATACAACGGGCCGCCGTACGCGCGCGACGACAACTTTTACAACTTCAACCCGGCCAACGGGGCGGTAACGCTGGCCTCGGCGGGCGCCCGCCGGCTGGTCAGCCCGTTCTACCCGGCGTCGCTGCCGGTGGAAACGGCCGCCGACGCGGGCCTCGGCCGGACGCTGCGCCGCGCCGACCGCAACAACTGGGCGCCGCGGCTCGGCTTTTCGTGGCGCCTGGACGATGCCGGGCGCATGGTGGTGCGCGGCGGCGCGGGCATCTACTACGGCCACTTCAGCGTGGCGGCGCTGTCGAACCAGGTGGCCGGGCCATTCGCCGTGTCGACGACGGCCAACAACGCCATCAGCGGCGGCCAGCCCCTGTTCACGCTGGCCAATCCCTTCGCCGTGCCTGGCTCCGCCGGCACGCTCAATGTAAACGGCCTGACGCCGGATCTTCGCAACATGTACTCGCTGCAATACACGCTCACCGTGGAGCGGGAAATCACCCGGAATTTCGGCGTGCGCGCGAGCTACATCGGCACAAAAGGCACGCAGCTCCCGTATCTGCGGAACATCAACCAGCCGCTGCCCTCGACGCAGCCCTTCGCGCAAACGCGCCGGCCGTGGCCCATCTATAACAACGTGATTTATGCCGAAAACGGGGCCAACAACAGCTATCACGGCCTGCAACTGGGCGTGCTCAAGCGCTACTCGCGCGGGCTGCAATTCCAGTCCGCCTGGGTGTGGGCCAAGCAACTGAGCGAGGTGGACGACACCAACAACGCCGAGCTGAACACGCAGATCGAGGACGCCTACGACCGCCGGCGCGACCGCGCCAACGTCTACTCGGTGCCGCGGCACCAGTGGATGAATCAGGCGCTGTGGGACGTGCCATTCGGCCGCGGGCCCGTCCTTGGCGGCTGGCAGTTGAACTTCCTGCTGAACCTGAGCACCGGCCACTGGCTGAATCCGGTGTTCACCGGCCCGGATCCTTCCAATACGAACACGTTCGGAGGGCGGCCCGACGTGGCCGGCCCGCTGACCTATCCGAAGACGCTGGCCGCATGGTTCGACCGGACGGCATTCGCCGTGCCGCCCGCCAATGCGGGCCGCTTTGGCAACGCCGGGCGCAACATTGTGGAGGGCCCGGGCTACGTGGTGTTCAATGCCGGCCTGATGAAGCGGTTCCCGATGCCGCGCGAGACGCAGCTTGAGCTGGGCGCCTCGTTCACCAACATCCTGAATCATTTCAACTACGGCCAGCCGAACATGACGGTGAACGTTTCCGCAGGCGGCACGATCACCAGCACGCACGTCTTCCTGCCGGCAGGCACGCCGCGGCAGGGGATGCTGAGCCTGCGCTGGAAATTCTGAAGCGGCGCCCCGGCAGCCGTGGCACGATGGAAGGCATGAGAGGGCTTCCCGCTGGCCTGCTCTTCTGCATCTGCGCGCTGGCGCAGACGCGGGTGTGGATCGACGCCGACACGGCCAACGAGATTGACGACCTGTACGCCATCACGCGCCTGCTGGCGGCTCCGGAGCTGGAGATCGCCGCGCTCAGCTCGGCGCATTGGAGCCGCTCGCCGGCGGCGGAGGGGAACACGGTGGAGGCGAGCCAGCGGCTGAACGAGGCGCTGCTCGGTCTGGCAGGCCGGCCGTCGATTCCGCACCCGCGCGGCTCGGCCGTGGGCGTCTACTGGTGGGGCGCCGACCGCGCGGCCTACTCGGCGGCAGCGTATCATCTGATCCGCGCCGCGCAACAGATGCCGGAAGGACAGAAGCTGACCGTCATCGCGCTGGGCGCGCTCACCAACGTGGCTTCCGCGCTGATGATCGAGCCGTCGATTGCGCCGAAGATCCGGCTGTACTGGCTGGGCGCGTTCATCGACACGGAGAAGGGCGTCTGGGACAAGAGCGAATTCAACTGCCTGAACGATATTCCAGCGCTGAACGAGGTCCTGAACAGGAAGGACCTGGAGCTGCGGGTGATGCCGGCGAGCGTGGCGCGGGCGCTGACGTTCGACTACGCCGAGACGGCGGAGCGCCTGGCGCGGCACGGGCGGCTGGGCGAATTCCTGCTGGCGCGGTGGAAGCAGCATGCGCCGGGCGCTTCGACGTGGATCATGTGGGACCTGGCGGCCGCCGAATGGCTGCTGAGGCCGGAGCTGGTGCGATGGAAGAAGCTGCGCACGCCGCCCGAGAACACGCCGCGCGAAGTGGAAGCGGCCGTTTCCATTGATGCCGCCGCCATGCGCGCGGACTTCTGGCGCGCGCTCGGGCGCCTGACGGGAGGCGCGCGCGACGGAAGCGGGATGCGCGGCGCGCCACGGGGGCCGCGGTCAGAGGCGCAGGCAGACGAGAGCCTGCGAGTCGAGAATGTGTTCCGGGCAGACGCGGGCGCCGCGGAAGCGGACGCCCTCGGCCTCGAGGCGCAGCCGCTGCTCGAGGGCGGCTTCGCCGCGCAGGCGGATGACGCCGCCCGCGCCCAGAACGCGGTGCCAGGGGAGCCGTTCGCCGTGCCTGCGCAGGAGCTGCACGACCAGCCGGTGGTGCAGCGGGTAGCCGGCGGCGGCGGCCACCGCCGAGTAGGCAGCCACGCGGCCGCGCGGGATGCGGCGGATGATTTCCACGATGGCCTCGCCGCGCGCCGCATCCTCGCGCCGCATCGAGCGGCGCAAGGCGCGTTCGAGGCCGGGATCGCGGCGCTTCACACGCCCCAGCAATAGTCTTCCACCGCCTTCTCGATGCTCTCGTCCTTGTCGGCAAGGCGCATCAGCTCGAGCCGGATGGCGTCAACCAGCGCGTTCCAGCTCGCTTCGATGATGTTCTCGCTGACGCCTACCGTGCACCAGGAGCGGCGGTGGTCGCTCCATTCCACCAGCACGCGCACCTTGGACGCGGTGCCGCGCTCGGTGGAGATGACGCGCACCTTGTAGTCGGTGAGCCGGACGTTGGCGATGGCCGGATAGACGGTGGAAAGGCACTGCCGCAGGCAGAGGTCGAGCGCGTTCATCGGGCCCTCGCCGGTGGCGGTGGCAGAGTGGATGGCGTCGTTGACGCGCAGGATGACTGTGGCGGTGGTGACCGAGTCGCGGTTTCCGATCTTGCGCGTCTCGACCTCGAGAGAGACGACCTCGAAGAAGTGCAGCCCCGGCTGGAGAGCCTCGCGGACGAGCAGCTCGAAGGTGCCCTCCGCGGCCTCGAGCTCGTAGCCGAGGTACTCCATCGTCTTGATGCGGTCAAGCAGCTCGCGCTTGGCCTCTTCGGTGAGGCGGTCCTTCAGGCCGTACTGCTCGAGCTTGTAGAGGACGTTGCCGCGGCCGCTCATGTCGCTCAGCAGCACGCGCTGGCGGTTGCCGACGACCGAAGGCCGGATGTGCTCGTAGGTGATGGAATCCTTGAGCACGGCCGAGACATGCACGCCGCCCTTGTGCGCGAAGGCGGCGCGGCCGACGAAAGGCGTGTTGGGCGGCAGCGGCAGGTTGGCCAGCTCGGCGATGTAGTGGCAGACGGAGGTGAGCGAAGCGAGCTTCTCGGGGCCGATGGTCGTGTAGCCCATCTTGGCCTCGAGGTTGGCGATGACGGAGGCGAGGTTGGCGTTGCCGCAGCGCTCGCCGTAGCCGTTCATGCAGCCCTGCACGTGCGTGACGCCCTCGCGCACGGCGGCGAGCGTGTTGGCGACGGCGAGCTCGCAGTCGTTGTGGCAGTGGATGCCGAGCACGCCGTCGAAGCGGCGGCGGACCTCGGCGACGATCTCCGCCAGCCGGTCCGTGAGCGTGCCGCCGTTGGTATCGCACAGCACGAGCACGTCGGCTCCGGCCTCCCTGGCTGCCTCGAGCGTGCGCAGCGCGTAGGAGGGGTTGGCGTTGTAGCCGTCGAAGAAGTGCTCGGCGTCGTAGATCACTTCGCGCCCATGCTCCTTCAGGTAGCGCACCGTGTCGGCGATGAGCGCGAGGTTGTCCTCGAGCGAGATGCCGAGCACGCGCGTGGCGTGCAGGTCCCAGGTCTTGCCGAAGATGCTGATGGCGGGCGTGCCTGCATCCAGCAGCGCGGCCACGTTGGGATCCTTCTCCACCGGATTGCGGGCGAAGCGCGTGGAGCCGAAGGCGGTGAGCCGGGCGTGCTTGAGACGGACGCCCTTCATGCGCTCGAAGAACTCCTTGTCCTTCGGGTTGGACATGGGCCAGCCGCCCTCGATGTAGTCGATGCCCAGGTCGTCGAGCTTCTGGGCGATGAGAATCTTGTCGTCGACCGAGAACGAAACGGCTTCGCCCTGCGTGCCGTCGCGGAGGGTGGTGTCGAATGTCCAGATGCGCATCGAAAAAACTCCTGCGCCCCGTGGCGGGGCGGATGGCGCCGGGCGGCAGCCGCGGCTGCCGCCCGGCAGACTACTGTTCGACCTTCTTCTTCTTCAGGAAGGTCATCATCTCGCGCAGCCCGGCGCCCACCACTTCGATGGGATGGTTGCGCGCCGCCTCGCGCATGGCGAGGAAATTCTTCCTGCCGCTGCGGTTCTCCTCCATCCACTCGCGGGCGAAGGCGCCGGACTGTATTTCGGCGAGGATCTTCCGCATTTCAGCGCGGGTTTCGGCGGTGATGATGCGCGGGCCGCGCGTGTAATCGCCGTATTCGGCCGTGTCGGAGACCGAGTAGCGCATGTAGCTGAGGCCGCCTTCGTAGATCAGGTCGACAATCAGCTTGAGCTCGTGCAGGCACTCGAAATAGGCGATCTCCGGGGCGTAGCCGGCCTCGACGAGCGTTTCAAAGCCGGCCTTGATCAGCTCGCTGACGCCGCCGCAGAGCACCGTCTGCTCGCCGAACAGGTCCGATTCGGTCTCTTCGCGGAAGGTGGTCTCGATGACGCCGGCCTTGAGCGAGCCGAGGGCGAGCGCGTAGGCGAGGGCGTTCTTCAACGCCTGGCCGCTGGCATCCTGCGCCACGGCGACGAGCGCCGGCACGCCCTGCCCTTCGAGGAAGACCTCGCGGACGCGGTGGCCCGGCGCCTTGGGCGCCACCATCGACACGTCGACGCCCTCCGGCGGACGGATGAAGCCGAAGTGGATGTTGAAGCCGTGGGCGAACATCAGCGTCTTGCCGGGCTTCATCGAGGGCGCGATATCGGAGTTGTACAGATCGGCCTGGATGTGGTCCGGCACCAGGATCATGATGAAATCGGCTCGGGCGGCTGCCTCGGCGGGAGACAGCACCGTGAGGCCCGCATTTTCGGCCTTCACCCGCGAGCGCGAGCCTTCCGGCAGGCCGACGACGACCTGGACGCCGGAGTCGCGCAGGTTCAGTGCGTGGGCGTGGCCCTGGGAGCCGTAGCCGATGATGGCGACGGTCCTGCCCTGCAAAGGCTCGAGCGAGCCGTCCTGTTCGTAGTAACGCTTGGCCATGATAACGGGGACTTCCTTCTTCCTTCCTTCTATCGGGTGTGAGCGGGTTCGGATTGAGGGTGCGCTCTGGGAATGGGCGGCGCCAGCTTCAGCCGCTTGGGCTCGAGCGAGACGGCCACCAGCCCGGAGCGCGTCACTTCAATTTCGCCGTAAGTTTCCATGACGGCGATGAACTCTTCCAGCTTTTCCGGATCGCCGCTGGCCTCCAGCGCGAAGCCTTCCACCGAGCTGTCGACGACGCGCGCGCCGAAGATCTCGGCTTCCTTGAGGATGGCGGTGCGGTTGTCGAGGCTGGTGCGGATGCGCACGAGCACCATTTCGCGGATGACGGCCGGGGCCTCGGTGAGGTCGGCCGCCTGGAGCACGTTGACGAGGCGGTGGATCTGCTTGATCAGCAGCGGGCGCAGGCGCGGCTCGACGTCGACGCAGATGGTCATGCGCGACAGCGACGGATCCAGCGTGCGCGCAACGGTCAGCGATTCGATGTTGTAGCCGCGCTGCGACAGCAGCCCGGTGACGCGCATCAGCGCGCCCGGCTTGTTTTCCATCAGCACGGAGATGGTCATCAGCATGGGCGGTCACTCCTCTTCCTGCGGCGCTCAGGCGGGCACTTCCACCGGCCTGGGAGGCGCGAGAACCATCTCGTTGATGGCCGCGCCGGCGGGCACCATCGGATACACGTTCTCAAACGGCGAGACCCGCACGTCGACGAGCACCGGCCCGGGATGGCGGATGGCGTCCTCGAGCGCCGGCCGCAGCTCGGATGGCTTCTCGACGATGCGGCCCCTGATGCCGTAGGCGTCGGCCAGCTTCTCGATGTTCGGGAAGGCCTCGATCTGCACGGCGCTGAGGCGGTTCTGGTAGAAGAGGTCCTGCCACTGCCGCACCATGCCGAGGTAGCCGTTGTTCATGATGATCACCTTCACCGGCAGGCCCTGGTTGGCGATGGTGGACAGCTCGGGAATCGACATCTGGAAGCCGCCGTCGCCCACGATGGCGATGACGAGGGCGTCCGGGTGCGCCACCTGCGCGCCGATGGCCGCCGGCAGGCCGAAGCCCATCGAGCCCAGCCCCGACGAGCTGAGCCAGGTGCGCGGGCGGTCGAAGCGGATGAACTGCGCGGCCCACATCTGGTGCTGGCCGACGTCGACGCTGACGATGGCGCGGCCGTTGGAGATGCGGTCGATCTCCACCATCAGGTGCTGCGGCTTGATCTCGTCGGCGCTGAAGACGGGCTTCAGCGGGTGCTCTTCCTGCCAGGCGCGGATCTGGTTCCACCACTCGCGCCGCTCCTTCTCCCGCAGCGGCTTCATCTCCGGCGCGGTTTCTTTCAGCACGCGGACGAGCTTCGTCAGCACTTTCTTCGCGTCGCCGACGATGGGCAGGTCCGCGGCGCGGTTCTTGCCGATCTCCGCCGGGTCGATGTCGACGTGGATCACCTTGGCGTGCGGCGCGAAGGAGGCCAGGCGGCCGGTGACGCGGTCGTCGAAGCGCACGCCGAGGGCGATGAGCAGGTCGCACTCGTACATGCCCATGTTGGCGGCGTAGGAGCCATGCATGCCGGGCATGGAGATGAAGTTGGGGTGATTGCCGGGCAGCGCGCCAAGGCCCATCAGCGTGAGCACCGTGGGCGCGTCCAGCGTTTCCACCAGCTCGCGCAGCTCCTCATGGGCGCCGCTCGCGATGATGCCGCCGCCGGCGTAAACATAGGGGCGCGAGGCTTCCCACATCATCTGGGCCGCGCGGCGGATCTGGCCGGCGTGCCCTTCGGTGACCAGCTTGTAGCCCGGCAGATGGATGGCGTGCACCGGCTGATAATGCGCCTGGCCCTGAAGGACGTCCTTCGTGATATCAACGAGCACAGGGCCGGGACGGCCCGTCGAGGCCAGGTAGAACGCCTCGTGGATCACGCTGGCGAGATCCTTGATGTCCTTCACCAGATAGTTGTGCTTCGTGGCCGAGCGCGTGATGCCGAAGGTGTCCGCCTCCTGGAAGGCGTCCGAGCCGATCAGCTTGGAGCTGACCTGCCCGGTGAGGGCCACCACCGGGATCGAGTCCATCATGCAGTCCACCAGCCCGGTGACGAGGTTGGTGGCTCCCGGCCCGGAGGTGGCGCAGGCCACGCCCACCTTGCCCGTCGAGCGCGCATAGCCGGATGCCATGAAGCAGGCGTTCTCCTCGTGCCGCACGAGGATGTGGCGGATGGCCCCTTCGTACATCGCATCGTACAGGGGCAGCGTGACGCCGCCGGGGTAGCCGAAGATCACTTCCACGCCTTCGCGCTGGAGGCATTCCATCAGGATGCGCGCGCCGCTCATTGTTTGCGCCATAGCGACTGAAATCCTCTCCTTCGTCTCAAGACCACCGCATGGGGCGGACCAGGGATCCCGTTGCCGCCGGACGGATGGAGAAATCAAAAGGGCCACCGGCGGGGGTTTGCCCGCCTGGTGGCCCTTCGTATTGGTTCCGGTTGCAGGGTCACTCAGGCGGGCGCCGGTACAGCGACTCCAATCCGAATGATCCCTACAATGACGAGAATGGAGACACCACTGGACGGCAGGAGCTGCGGGTCACAGACTGTCGTGCCGAATGGCGTCACGAACACAGGGTAGCGTAGAAGCCAGAGAAATGCAAGAGGTGTTTTTAATAAAAAGCAATTATACTTCTATTGACACAAACGACAGAATCAACGCCTGCTGGCAAATCCAGGCGCCTTCCGGGCCGCCGAGCGCCGTGGCGGCGTGAATGCAGGAACTTTGAAGACATCGGTGCCCGGCACCGCGCCTCGCCCAAAGGGCGTTTCACCCGGATAGAATCGTAGGCCGGAGAGAACCCGGTGTCAGGAGGTCTCATGTCACGGAATGATGGAGTGGCCCGCCGCGCCTGGCTTCAGGGGGCAGCGGCGGCTGCCGCAGCGCCGGTGCTGGCGGCGCAAGAGAGGTCCGGCGAGGGAAAGACGGTTCCCGCGCCTGCTCCAAAGCCAGCGCAGGATGACCCCATCGTTGCTTCAGAGCAGAAGGCCGTAGTGGAAACAACCGCGGGGCGCGTGCGCGGCTACATCCGGCGGGGCATCTTCACATTCAAGGGCATTCCTTATGGCGCGCCCACGGGCGGGGCGAACCGCTTCCTGCCGCCGCGGAAGCCGGAGCCTTGGGCGGGCGTGCGCTCGTGCCTGCACTATGGCCCCGTGTGTCCGCAGCCGCCGCGCGAAGGCTGGGCCAACGATGAAGTGGCGTGGCTGTTCCAGTGGGACGACGGGCAGCCCGGCGAAGACTGCCTGCGCCTGAACGTCTGGACGCCGGGGCTCGGCGTGTCGCGCCCGGCGAAGCGTCCGGTGATGGTGTGGCTGCACGGGGGCGGATTCCAGGCCGGGTCCGGCCACGAGCTGCCGTCCTACCATGGCGAGAATCTGGCGCGGCGGGGCGACGTCGTGGTGGTGACGGTGAACCACCGGCTGAACGTTTTCGGGCATCTCTTTCTGGCCGAGCTGGATTCGCGTTATGCCTCTTCGGGCAACGCGGGCATCCTCGACCTGATCCTCGCGCTCGAGTGGGTCCGCGACAATATTGCCGCGTTCGGCGGCGATCCGGGCAATGTGACGATCTTCGGCCAGTCGGGCGGCGGCGGCAAGGTGAACGCGCTGCTGGCGATGCCCGCGGCGAAAGGCCTGTTCCACAAGGCGATCGTGCAGAGCGGCTCGGCGTTGCGGCTGTCGACGCCCGATCTGGCGGCGAAGCTCGCCGCCGCGACGCTGACGGAGCTGAATCTGTCGCGCAACGAGCTGGCAAGACTGAACGAGCTGCCGGCGCCGACGCTGGTTGCGGCGGCGATGGCGGCGCGCAACAAGGTGGCGCCCCGCCCCGCTTTGCTCCGGCTGAGCGACATGGGCCGGACTCTGGGCTGGGCGCCCGTCGTCGATGGCCGGGACCTGCCGCGGCACCCCTTCGATCCCGACGCGCCCGAGGTTTCCGCCCACGTGCCGCTGATCGCCGGCACCACGATGAACGAATTTGTTTCGGCGATGGGCAACCCGGCGATGGAGCAGATGACCGAAGCCGAGCTGGAGAAGCGGGTGTCGGAGGCCTGGAAGGACCGAGCGCCGCAGATCCTCGCGGCATTCCGCAGGGCCAACCCGAAGGCGAAGCCGCTGGATCTGTTCTCGCTGATCGCCACGGCTCCCGTGCGGCAGGCGGCCATCGATCAGGTGGAGCGCAAGGCGGCGCTGAAGGCGGCTCCGGCGTGGAACTACTGGTTCTGCTGGAAGACGCCGGTGCTGGACGGGCGTCCGCGCTCGTTCCACTGCCTGGAGCTGCCGTTCGTCTTCGACAACGTGGAACGCTGCGAGCACATGACCGGCGGCGGCGCGCGGGCGCAGGCGCTGGCGGCGCGGATGAGCCAGGCCTGGATCCAGTTTGCCCGCACGGGCGACCCGAACCACAAGGGGATTCCGCGCTGGCCCGCCTGGGACGCCGCCTCGCGGGCCACGATGATCTTCGACGACGCCTGCACGGTGAAGAACGATCCGGACCGCGCCGAGCGCGAGCTGGCGGCCAGAGGCTGAGGCAACGCCGCGGAGTCCGCATCCGGCCGCAGGGCGGCGCGGGAATCGATGCCCTGGGAGAACAAAACGGCGGCCTGAAACGTGTCTTGGGATAGACGCCCATGATGGCCGCAGGAACCGTTCCGATGAGCCTGAATGACGAGGCAGAAGCCGATTCGTTCGCCGGCTTCTTCCGCAGCACGAACCGCAGGGCCTACGCCTTCGCTCTGCACCTGACCGGGAATGGCGAGGACGCGATGGACATCGTGCAGGAGGCGTACCTGCGGATGCATGAACGCTGGACCGGCTGCGCCGAGCCGGGCAAGGCCGCGGCCTGGCTGTATACGATCATCCGCAACCTGGCCGTCGATCATCTGCGGCGGCGTGCGCGGCGAGGCGAGACGGAGCTGGAGGAGGGCATCGCCGGCCCGCTGGTGGCAGGACCGGAAGAGGCGGCGGCGCAGAGCGAGGTGAGCCGGCGGCTCTGGGAGGCGATCCGCAGCCTGCCGCCCGGACAGCGGGAGATCCTGCTGTTGCGGGACTGGCACGGGCTGAACTACGCGGAAATCGCCGAAGTGCTGGGTTTGAGCATGGGAACCGTCTCCTCCCGGCTGCACCACGCGCGGGAGAAGGTGCGCGAAGCGATGGAGGGATTCCTGCGATGACGGCGGAACGGCATGAGGAGATCCGGCGGATGCTTTCCGCCTGCCTCGACGGCGAACTGACGCAGGGCGAGGAGCAGAGGGTGCGCGTGCATCTGGAAGGCTGCGCCGAGTGCCGGCAGGCCTATGAGGAACTGGCCCGGCTTCAGCAGATGACCCGCTCGCTGCATTTCGCCAGCCCCCCGGAGGACAGGATGAAAGAACTCGAGAAGAGCCTGATGGTGCAGGCGCCGCGCCGGCTGGGTTGGCTGTTCGTGCTCGGCGGCCTGGCGGCGTGGCTGATTTACGCGGCGGTGACGTACGTGCGCCACTGGCGTCCGCCCTCGGCGGAGGAGCTGATCGCCAGCGCCGTGGGGATCGGGTTTGTCATGCTGCTGGCGAGCGTGATCGCCGAACGCGTGCGGCAACTGCCGCATGACCGCTACCGGAGGATCGAGAAATGATTGTCGCCACGACGCCCGAAATTGCGGGCAAACGGATTGTGCGGACGCTGGGGCTGGCGCGCGGCAATTCGGTGCGGGCGCGCCACATTGGCAGGGACATTCTCGCCGCGCTGCGCAACATCGTCGGCGGAGAAGTGCCGGAGTATACCAAGCTGCTGGCCGAGAGCCGCGAGCAGGCGCTTGACCGGATGGTGGAGGAGGCGCGCCTGCTGGGCGCCAACGCGGTGGTGGGCGTGCGCTTCGTCACCTCGATGGTGGCCGCCGGCATGGCGGAGCTGCTGGCCTACGGCACGGCCGTGGTGGTGGAAGATGAGCGGGCGTAACGCATGGCTGGCAGTGGCGCTGGCGGCGGTGTCCTTCGCGCAGGCGCCGGAGCTGAAGGAGCGGGCGCGCGAGGCGGCGCGGCTGCTTCTTTCCGGGCAGTACGAAGCGCTGGCGGAGCGGTTCTCGGCGCAGATGAAGCAGGCGGCGCCGCCGGATAAGCTCCGGCAGGGCGTGGAGCCTGCGCTCAAGGCGCTGGGCGCGCTCAAAGCGATTGGCGAGCCGCAGACCGGAAAGCTGGGCGGGATGGAGACGGCGCTGGTGCCGGCCGAATTCGAGCGCGGCGCGATTCAGGTGCAGGTGACGTTCGATGGCGCCGGGGCGATCGCCGGGCTGTTTCTGCGCCCGCCGGGCTTTACGCTGGCCCCCGCCTGGCAGCGGCCCTCCTACAGCCAGCCGGAGGCCTTCGAGGAGCGCGAGCTGACCGCCGGCGCACCCGGCTGGCCTCTGCCCGCAACGCTCACCGTGCCCCGCGGCGAGGGGCCCTGGCCGGCGGTCGTGCTGGTGCATGGCTCCGGCCCCAACGACCGCGATGAGACGGTGATGGCGGCCAAGCCGTTCCGCGACCTGGCCGAAGGGCTGGCCAGTTGCGGCGTGGCGGTGCTGCGCTATGAGAAGCGCACGCGCGCGCACGCGCAGAGGCTGGCGGCGGCCACGGAGATCACGCTGGAGCAGGAAGTGATCGACGATGCGCTGGCCGCCGCCGCGCTGTTGCGCAGGACGCCGGGCATCGACCCGAAGCGCGTTTTCGTGCTCGGCCACAGCCTGGGCGCGTGGGCGGCGCCGCTGATTGCGGCCGCCGACGGCCGTCTGGCTGGAGTGATCCTGCTGGCGGCTCCGGCGCGGCCGCTCGAGCAGCTTTATATGGAGCAGGTCCGGTATCTGGCCTCGCTGCGGGGTGAGCCTTCCGCCGCCGAGCGCGAAAAGATCGCGGAGGCGGAGCGCGAGGCGGCCGCCGTGCGCCAGATCCGCGAAACGGGCCAGGGTCCGGAGCGGGCGCTCGGCGCGCCCCGTTCTTACTGGCTCAGCTTCCGCGGCAAGGACCCGCTGGCCGCCGCAGCGAAGCTGGACGCGCCGCTTCTGCTGCTGCACGGCGGCCGCGATTATCAGGTGACGGACGAAGATTTCCGGCTGTGGGAGAGCGCCCTGAAAGCGAGTCCGCGCGCCGCGCTGAAACGGTATCCGGCGCTGAACCACCTGTTCCAGCCCGGGCAGGGCCAGAGCACGCCAGACGAGTACAACCGGCCCGGACACGTGGCGCCGGAGGTGATCGGGGACCTGTGCCGGTGGATCCGGGAGCGCTGACCCGGCGCCTCAGCCCTTCACCACGATGTTGATCAGCCGGCCGGTGTGGATGACCTTCACCACCTGCCTGCCGTCGGTGTGGGCGCGCACGCGGGGGTCGGCCAGGGCCAGCCGCTGCTGCTCCTCGGCCGGCGTGCCGTGAGGCACGGTGATGCGGCTGCGGAGCCTGCCGTTGACCTGGACGGGAACCTCGAGCTCCTCCTCGCGGGCCAGATTTTCATCGAATTCCGGCCATTTTTCCTTGAAAACAGGGGTGGAATGGCCGAGGATTTCCCACAATTCCTGCGCGGCGAAGGGCGCGAACGGAGCCAGCATCAGCGTGACCTTTTCAGCGCAATCGCGGAGCGCGGCGGCCGACATTCCGGGCTCGCAGGCATGCAGCTCGTTCATCAGCTCCATCAGCGCCGCGATGGACGTGTTGAAATGCCAGCGGTTGTCGAAATCCTGCGTGATCTTGCGGATCGTCTGGTGGAGTTTCCGCAGGGCGCGGGAGTCGTTCTCGCCGCTTCCGCCGGCGGCATCGGCATTGCGCGACACCCAGCGGAACAGGCGGCTGAGGAAGCGGTACTGGCCTTCGACGCCGCTCTCGTTCCAGTCCATGTTCTTCTCCGGCGGCGCGGCGAAGAGGGTGAAGAGGCGGCAGGTGTCGGCGCCGTACCTGGCCACCATCTCGTCGGGGTCGACGATGTTGCCCTTCGACTTCGACATCGTCTGCCCGTGCAACTGCACCATGCCCTGCGTGAAGAGGTTGCGGAAAGGCTCGTCGATTTCGACCAGCCCGATGTCGCGCAGCACCTTGCACCAGAAGCGCGAATACAGCAGATGGAGGATGGCGTGGGTGATGCCGCCGATGTACTGGTCCACGGGGAACCATGGCTTCACCTTCGCCGGGTCGAACGGCATCCTGTCGTTGCGCGGATCGACGTAGCGGAAGAAATACCACGAGCTGTCGACGAAGGTGTCCATCGTGTCGGTCTCGCGTTCGGCGGGCGCGCCGCATTTCGGACACGTGGTTTCGACGAAGCTCTTCAGGTTGGCCAGGGGCGAGCGGCCGCGGCCCGTGAATTCGACGTTTTCGGGCAGCACGACCGGGAGCTGATCGTCCGGCACCGGCACGGCGCCGCAGGCCTTGCAGTGGATGATGGGGATCGGCGTGCCCCAGTAACGCTGGCGCGAGATGCCCCAATCCTTCAGCCGGTAGGTGACGGCGGCACGGCCGAAGCCCTCGCGCTCGGCCTTTTCGGCCATGCGGCGGCGGCCCTCCGCGCTGGGCAGGCCGGACCATTCGCCGGAGTTCTCCATGATGCCGTCATCGGTGAAGGCCTGCCGTGGGTCGGGGTCGAGCGCGCCGTCCACGGGCCGGATGACGCTGACGATGGGGATTCCGTATTTGCGGCAGAACTCGAAATCGCGCTCGTCGTGCGCGGGCACGGCCATGATGGCGCCGGTGCCGTAGGTGGCCAGCACGAAGTTGCCCACCCAGACGGGGATTTCGGCGCCATTGAAGGGATTGATGGCGTAACGGCCGGTGAAGAAGCCCAGCTTCTCCATGTCCTCGGGCCGCTTCCGCGCCTGCTCGTCGATCATCTCCTTGCGGCGGGCGGCCAGCTCCCCGGTGCAGATCTCCCTGGCGACCGCGTGCTCGGGAGACAGGATGACGCAGGTGGCCCCATAGATGGTGTCCAGCCGCGTGGTGAAGATGCGGATCGGCTGGCCGGTGTCCTTCAGGCGGAAGTCGATCTCGGCGCCCTCGCTGCGGCCGATCCAGTTGCGCTGCATGGTGAGCACCTGCGGCGGCCAGCCGGCCTCGATCTGCTTCATGTCCTCGAGCAGCTCGTCGGCGTAGGCGGTGATGCGGAGGAACCACTGGTCGAGCTCGCGCATCTCGACGGGAGTCGTCTCGTGCCGCCAGCAGCAGCCGTCGACCACCTGCTCGTTGGCGAGCACGGTCTGGCACTCGGGGCACCAGTTGACGAGCGACGTCTTGCGGTAGGCCAGCCCGCGCTCGAACATCCGCAGGAACATCCACTGGTTCCAGCGGTAGTATTCGGGCAGGCAGGTGTTGACCTCGCGGTCCCAGTCGTAGGCGAAGCCGAGCCGCTGGAGCTGCTTCTTCATGTAGGCGACGTTGGAGTGCGTCCATTCGGCCGGGTGCCGCCCGTGCTTGATGGCGGCGTTTTCCGCCGGCAGGCCGAAGGCGTCCCAGCCGATCGGGTGCATCACGTCGTAGCCGCGCATCCACATGTAGCGCGCCAGCGTGTCGCCGATCGAGTAGTTGCGCACATGGCCCATGTGGAGCCGCCCGCTCGGATAGGGGAACATCTCGAGCACGTAGTAGCGGGGCCTGGAGCCATCGTCCAGCGCCTTGTACAGGGTGCGGTCCTCCGTCCAGCGGGCGCACCATTTCAGCTCGATTTCTTCGTGGCGGTACGGAACTTCCGGCATAGCGATTTCAGTGTTTCGACGTTTCGCTGATCGTCGCCCGGCTTGTCGACGGGCGTCTCCAGCACGAAGGCCTTCCGGCGCAGAGCGGGATGATTCAGGATGCGGCGGAAGCCGTCGAGCCCGATGCGCCCTTCTCCTATGTTCGCATGACGATCCAGCCGGGAGCCAAACGCGCCGAGGCTGTCGTTGGCATGGATGACGGGAACGTGGGCGAGGCCCAGCACGGCCTCCGCCTGCCGGACGGTGTCGCGCAGGCCCTCGGCGGTGGAGACGTCGTAGCCGGAAGCATAGAGGTGGCACGTGTCCAGGCAGTAGCCGACGGGAAATGGAAGCTCCGGCTCCAGCCGCGCGCGCAGCTCACGCAGCTCCTCGAGCGTGCGGCCGATGGTCGCGCCGGCGCCAGCCGTGTTTTCGAGCAGCAGCATGAAGCCGTCCGGCGGGCGCAGGCGGCGCGCGGCCTGGCGGAGCGAATCGACAATGCGTTCGATGCCCTGCTCGACGGGCGCCTGCCGGGCGCTGCCGGGATGGATGACGAGATAGTCGGCGCCGATCAGGAAGGCCCGCTCGAGCTCGCCGCGCATGGCGTGGATGCTTCTGGCGCGGATCTCTTCATCCGGCGCGGCGAGGTTGATGAGGTAGCTGTCGTGAATGACCAGCGGGTGCAGGTCATGCTCGGCGCGCAGCCGCCGCAGCTCCTCCACCTGGTCCGGCGGCGGCGGCGCAGCCCGCCACGTGCGGGGGCTGGAGGAGAAGATCTGGAAACAGTTGGCGCCGACCTCGGCGGCGCGGCGGGCAGCGTTTGCCAGCCGGCCCGAAGTGGAGCAGTGCAGGCCGATCCGCATTCTTTCCGAGTCTAGCAGCCGGCTGGAATGCCGCCGGGCCGGCTCCGCGGGCGAGAGGAACCGGAGTCAACAACAGCCATTCTTGACAGCAATGCATCGCCGGCTCCGCGGGCGAGGGAAACCGGAAGGGGCGGCGCGACGGACCCGGGCGTGGAGGCTGCCGTTGCCACGGCTGCGGCTGCGGGGCGTCGAAAGGAGAGACAGCCGTGGCCCCTGCGACACGCAGGAAGGCCGGAATGTGTCAAAAAAAACACACCGAAAAGCCGGCTAAGGATTTCCAGATGAACGACTTACGTTTCTGGGTGGACTCTGCTAGCATGAAGGCGAGGAAAGCGCCATGACCGACCTGCCCGTTTACGAAACCACCATCTCGCGCCCGGTGGAATGCCGCGGCATAGGGCTTCACAGCGGCGTGCGGGTGCGGATGCGGCTGGTGCCGGCGCCGGCGGCGACGGGCATTGTGTTCCGGCGGGTGGATCTGGACGGGTTCGAGGTGCCGGCGAGCTGGCGCTACGTGGAACGGGTGAGCTACGCCACGTCGCTGATGCGGCAGGGCGTGCTGATCTCCACCACCGAGCACCTGCTGAGCACGTTTTACAGCATGGGGCTGGATAACGTCTATGTGGAGCTGGACAACCTGGAGGTGCCCATCCTGGACGGCAGCGCCGCGCCGTTTGTGGAGATGCTCGCCGAGGCGGGCATCCGCGCGACGAAGCGGAAGCGGCGCTACCTGCGCATCCTGCGCCCGGTGAGCCACGAGGTTCCCGGCAAGTTTATTTCGATCCGTCCGGCCGACGCATTCCGGCTGAATTGCCGCGTTTATTTTCCTCATCCGATGGTGGGGCATCAGTCGCTCGCGCTGGAATTGACGCCGGAAATTTACGCGCGCGAAATTGCGCCGGCGCGCACTTTCGGGTTTGAGAACGAACTCGACCAGATGCGCAACATGGGGCTGATCCGCGGGGCGAGCCTGGCAAGCGGCGTGTGTTTTTCCGCCGCAGGCGGCGTGCAGAACGAGGGAGGGCTGCGGTTTCCCGACGAGCCGTGCCGGCACAAGGCGCTGGACCTGATCGGCGATCTGGCGCTGATTGGCCGGCCGCTTCTTGGGGAGGTTGTGGCCGAACGCGCCGGCCACGCGATGCATGTCGCGCTGGTGGCGAAGATCATGTCCGATCCTTCGCTGTACGAGGTGGTCACTGCCGCCGAGCTCGCCGAGCGGGCCGTGGCCGCTCCGGCGCGATGAAGCACTGGCTGCCGAATGCGCTCACTGCGGCGCGCATCGCGCTGACTCCGCCCGTGGGTTACTTCCTGGCGCGCGGCGAGGCGCGCGCCGCCCTGCCGCTGCTGGCAGTGGCGGCACTGACGGATGCGGCCGACGGCTGGCTGGCGCGAAGGCTGGGCGCGATCACTGCCACCGGCGCCTATCTCGATCCGATTGCGGACAAGCTGCTGGCCGCCACGGTGTTCGTGGGCCTGGCGGCGGGCGGCCGGCTGCCGTGGTGGCTGGCCGCGCTGGTGCTCGGCCGCGATGTGTTGATTCTTCTGTTTGCGGCCTGGGCGCTTCGTTTCACGCGGCTGCGACGCTTCCCGCCCTCGGTGTGGGGCAAGGCGAGCACGATCATTCAGTTCAGCCTGGGCGTGGCGTGCGTGCTTGATATGGCGATGCCGGAGGCGGGCCTGGGGGCGGCGTCAAACGCCCTCGTCCCCCTGGCGGCGGTGGCTACGGCCTGGAGCGGGCTTCACTATGGGTGGACTGCGGTGCGGCAGCTTCGGCAAATGGCGGATTGACCGCAGGGGCGGCTCAGAGTAGGCTTGAATTGTGACGCCAGGAGCGATTCGTTTCCATCCTGCCCGGACGTACCTCACGCTGGCGGCCATCGCGCTGGGGCTTGCGGTTTTCTCCGGCTGGTGGACCCGCCTCTGGCTGCCGGCGGCGATCCCGGCGGCGCTGTTTCTGGCCACCGGCGCGCTGGCGCTCTGGCTGGCACTGCGCCCGGTGATCGAGGTCAGCGAGGAGGGGCTGCGCATCGGCGACGAATTCATTGCCTGGCGCGACATCCGCCGCGTGGATCAGACGGGCTGGGTCGCTCCGCTGGTGGCCGATCTCACGCTCACCGGCAAGCGGAGAATCCGCCTTATTTATCCTGGCGAGACGACGAATTCCAACCGCCTTCTGCGCCTGATCCAGCAGAATTCCACGCAGGCGCTGATCAATGGCGTGCCCTGGCGGCAGATCTTCGGCGACCCGGCCCCGGCGCAACGCGCGCAGCCGCCCGCGCAGCGGCCGCGGCTTCTGCGGGAAGAGGACGAAGCAGAGGTCGAAAGGCTGTATCAGAAGCTGCGCAGCGCCGGGCGTCTGGATCCGGAGAAATAGCCGCGCTCCTATGCGGAATTCCTTCCGGCGCGCAGCCCACCGGGGCGCCGTCCTGCTGCCATTGCTCGTGCTGCTGGCGGCTGGCGTTCTCCTGTATGCGTTCCGCGAGCCCCTGTTGCGCGCTCCGGCGCTGTTTCTCGATGCGGGAGGCCCGCCGCAGCGCGCCGATGCGATCCTGGTTCTTGCCGGAGGCTGGCGCGGCGAACGGATGCTGAAGGCGGGCGAACTCATCCGGCAGGGATATGCGCCCAGGGCCTATGTCAGCGGCCCGCGCAGCTTCTACGAGCGGCCCGAGTGCGATGCGGCCATTCCATTCGCCGTCGAGCGGGGCTTCCCGGCCCAATGGTTCGAGTGCCTGCCGAACAGCGCCAGCTCGACGCGCGAAGAAGCGCGGCTGCTGCTGCCGGAACTGGAACGCCGCGGCGTGCGTCGGCTGCTGCTGGTGAGCGTGCGCACCCACCTGCGGCGGGCGAAGTGGTTCTTCGAGGCGGCGCGGCCGCGCGGCATGGAAATCCATTACGTGGGCGCCGACGACCCGGCCTACCGGCTGGAGCAGTGGTGGCAGTCGCGCGAGGGCAAGAAGGCCGTTGTGATGGAATGGGTGAAAATTCTCGCGCTCCCGGTGGATTCCTGAGATGAACGCGGACCTGAAATTCTGCCTGCCCTACCTGCGGAAATACCGGCGGAAAATTGCGCTGGGCACGGGCGCCCTGGTGTGCAAGGACCTGGCCGGCGCGGGCGTGCCGCTGCTGATCAAGTGGGCGATCGACGCGCTGACCGCCGGCGCGCCGCTGGGACGCGTCGCATGGCTGGCGGGCGCGGTGGCCGCCCTTTCGCTCGTCAAGGGCGTGTTCATGTATTGGATGCGCGTGATCCTGGTGGGCGTCTCGCGCGACGTCGAGTACGACATGCGCAACGACCTGTTTGCGCACCTGGTGCGCCTGGACGGCGGCTTTTTCGCCCGCTACCGCACGGGCGACCTGATGGCGCGCGCCACCAACGACCTCAACGCCGTCCGCATGATGATGGGCCCGGCGGTGATGTATCTGGCGGAAACGTCGCTGACGCTGGTGCTCGCGCTCGGCGTAATGCTGGCCGTGGACTGGCGGCTGACGCTGTGGGCGCTGGCTCCCGCGCCGCTGATCAGCGTCGCAGTGGCGTTTTTCGGCCGGCGCATTCACGACCGTTTCGAGGCCATCCAGAAGCTGTTCAGCGATATCAGCAGCCGGGTGCAGGAGTCGCTGGCAGGCATCCGCGTGATCCGCGCCTACGTACAGGAGGAAGCCGAGATGCGCCGCTTCCAGGAGCTGAACGAGCGTTTCATCGGCGAGAATCTCCGCCTGGCGAAACTGAGCGGGCTGTTTCTGCCGCTGCTGCATTTCTGCATCGGCCTCACCTTTCTGCTGGTTCTCTGGGTGGGCGGGCTGCGCCTGATGGAAGGCCGCATCACGCTGGGCAGCTTCGTGATGTTCAACACATACATGGGGATGCTGGTGTGGCCGATGATCGCCTTCGGCTGGGTGACGAACCTGGTGGAGCGCGGGCGCGCTTCGCTGGGCCGCATCCGCGAGCTGCTGGCCGTCGAGCCGCGCATCGCCGCGCCCGCCTCGCCAAAGGCCGTGCCCGCCGGGCCGTGCGACGTGGAACTGCACGCCGTCGGGGTGGAGTTCGACGGGCGGAGCGCGCTCCGCGGCGTGTCGCTGCGCATCTCGGCCGGAGAAACGGTCGCCATTGTCGGCCGCACGGGCAGCGGCAAGAGCACGCTGGTGCATCTCATTCCGAGGCTGCTCGATCCTTCTTCGGGCTGCGTGCGCCTGGGTGGTGTTGACGTGCGGGAATTCGACCCACGCGAGCTGCGCCGGCGCATCGGCTTTGTGCCGCAGGAGACATTCCTTTTCAGCGCGACGCTGGCCGACAACATCGCGCTGGGCGCGCCCGGGGCGTCCCGCGAGGAGATCCTCCGCGCGGCGCTGATGGCCGGGCTGGAGCAGGATCTCGCCTCCTTTCCTCAGGGGCTGGATACGGAGGTGGGCGAGCGAGGGCTGACGCTGTCCGGCGGCCAGAAGCAGCGGGTGGCCATTGCGCGGGCGCTGCTGCGCAATCCGGAGATCCTGATCCTCGACGATGCGCTTTCGGCGGTGGACACACTGACGGAGGACCGCATCCTGCGCAGTCTGCGCGAGTTCATGCTCGGCCGCACGACCATCCTCATTTCACACCGCGTTTCCACGGTGCGCGAGGCGAACCGCATCTACGTGCTCGAGCAGGGGCGGATCGTCGAGCAGGGCAGCCACGAAGAGCTGCTCGAGCTCAACGGCTATTACGCGGATCTTTATCAGAAGCAGCTTCTGGAAGAGGAGCTCGAGCAGATCTGAGCGGCGCTGCGCCGCCCTTTCACGGCTGCTTCGGCAACAGCGACAGCACGGCTTCGGTGGGGCTCGGAATGACGTGGGCGGCGATGAGCCTGCCGAGGCCGTCCACCTTCGCCTTGCCCGCCTCAATGGCGGCGCGCACGGCGGCGACGTCGCCCTTGATGACGACAGTGATGTAGCCGCCGCCGAGCTTTTCTCTGGCGAGCACCTCGACATCGGCCGTCTTGCAGGCCGTGTCGATGGCCTCGAAGACGGCGGTGAAACCCTGCGTTTCGATCAGTCCAACGGCGAATGGCGCCTGCCCCTTCACTCTGGCCTCCCGGTAACGCTCATCGGGCGTATGCACGACGTCCTGCTCGATGAGCGGGTTGTATTCTTTTCCTCCCTGCCAGCCGCGGCGTCCGCGCGGCTCGGGATTGGGGATGATGTCGGTGACGCAGGCGACGCGCATCTCTTCGGCCAGCCGCCTGCCCGTTTCCATGGCCGCGCGCACGGCTCCGAGCGGCCCCGTGATTTTCATCATCGCGCCGGCCAGATCGTTCAGCTCCACCTGAAACAACGCGACGCCGGCGCTTTTCTCCATCGCGTCGAGCACCACCATCGACGGGCTCCAGCCGGCGATCTCGATCAGCCCGAGCGCGTTCATCCGATCATGCCCCTGCGGCGCAGCACTTCCATCACCTCGACGACCACCTGCTCGATGCGGTCGCGCGCCGCGTCGCCGGTGCGCGGGGCGCAGCCGGACTCGGGCGGCTCGACGATGCCGGAGCCGGCCAGCAGGCACTGGAGCATGCGCTTGAGCGCGGCGCGGTCGGCGCGCTGGGAAGCGCTCTGCGGCTGGCGGCCGCGGCCGAAGCGGAAGCCGCGCATCTCGGCGCCGGCGCGGAAGCCGTCAGGAAATTCGAAGTGGTTCAGCATCAGGTCGAACAGCTCGAGGATGCGGAACTGGAGTTTCATCGCCTCCTCGAGCTGCCCGGCGCGGAACAGGTCATACAGCTTCCGCATGAGCTCCGGCACCACGTTGGAGGCCGCATTGGTGCCGCCGTCGGCGCCGGCGAGCATCATCGGCACGAGCACGCAGTCCCACCCGGTCAGGAAGGTGAAGTCCGGCCGGTGCGGACGGATGGCGGCGATCATCCGCATCATGAAGGCCACGTCTCCGGAAGAGTCCTTGATGCCGGCGATGCGCTCCAGTTCGCTCAGCCGCCGTATGGTGTTGAGGTCGATCGGGCTGGCGAACAGCGGGATGTTGTAGAGGGTGACGTCGATGGGCGAATGCAGCGCGATCTCGCGGAAGTAGGCGTAGACGGACTCCGGGCTGAGCCGGTAATAGATGGGGGAGACGATGGCCACGGCGCGCGCGCCGTAGCGGTGATACAGCTCGCAGGCGGCGATCGTCTCGCGCAAGTTGGCTTCCGCCGCTCCGGCCAGCACGGGCACGCGGCCCGCGGCCTCCTCGCAGGTGATCTTCACGATGAGGCGGCGCTCTTCGGCGGTGAGGCGGGTGAACTCGCCGGTGGAGCCGTTCGGATACAGGCCGTGGATGCCTTTGCTGATGAGCCAGCGGATGAAGCGGCGCAGCTCGGCCTCGTCGATGCGGTCGCGCTCGTCGAGCGGGACGAGCATCGGCGTGAAGATGCCCTGGAGCCGCACGCCCATTGCGTACTATCGTTTCACTTTGCCGGCCGGGCGGGCAAGCCGGCGGCCCCGCGGCGGGGCGGGGCCGCCTGTCAGCGGCTCAGCGTTGCACGCGGCCGCTGCCGCCTTCCCTGAGCAGCGCTTCCACCTCGGCGCGCGAGAACCGGTTGAAATCCCCGGGCACGGAGTGCTTCAGGCAGGAGGCGGCGACGGCGAATTCGAGCGCGTCGCGCAGGGAAGGCAGGTTCAGGATGCCGTAAATGAGGCCTCCGGCGAAAGCGTCGCCGCCGCCCACGCGGTCCACGATGTGGGTGATGTCGTAATGGCGGCTCACCAGGAACTCATTGCGGTCGTGCAGGCAGGCCGACCAGCCGTTGTGCGAGGCCGAGTAGCTCTCGCGCAGGGTGATGGCGATCAGCTTCAGGTTCGGGTAGGCCGCCAGGACCTTCTCGGCCAGCATCCGGTACTGCTGCTGGTCGAGTTTGCCGGAAGTGACGTCGACGTCAATCTGGATGCCGAGCGACTTCTGGCAGTCTTCTTCGTTGGCGATGGCGTAGTCGACGTAGCGGACGATCTCCGTCATCACCTCCTGCGCGCTCTTGCCGTACTTCCAGAGGTTCTTGCGGTAGTTCAGGTCGCAGGAGACGGGCACGCCCATCCCGCGCGCCGTTTTCACGGCCTCCAGCGCGAGGTCCGCGGCCGACTGCGACAGCGCCGGCGTGATGCCGGTGATGTGGAACCAGCCGGCGTCGGCAAAGATCGCCTTCCAGTCGAGGTCGCCGGGCTTCGCCATCGAGATGGAGGAATGCGCTCGGTCGTAGACCACTTTGGACGGGCGCTGGTTGGCGCCCGGCTCGACGAAGTAGATGCCGAAGCGGCCCGGGGCGCGCCTGATGAAGCGCGTGTCGATGCCGAAGCCGCGCATCTGGTAGATGAATGCGTCCGTGATGGGATTGTCGGGCAGGACGGTCACGTAGCGCGCCGGGTGGCCGAAGTTGGCCACCGAGACGGCGACGTTGGCTTCGCCGCCGCCGAAGGTGGCGACGAGCGCCGGCGACATGAGCAGACGTTCAAAGCCCGGCGGCGCAAGCCGCAACATGATTTCGCCAAACGTCACCACAGGAGCCTGGGACATGGATGAACACCTCGCTTTCTGATTACTGATACAACCGGTCACTGCGTGCCCTGCGCAGGCAGGGCGACCGCTTCGAGGGCGAATGCGCCGTCCATGGACGGCAGGCCCTCGTAGGGAACCACGAGCCCGGCAGGCGGGTTCGCGGCGTCAATGAACTCGGCGCGGACCCGGCTGGCCATCTCGGCCAACTGGCGCGACAACGGATAGATGTTCAGGATGACGGCGGACTTCAGCGACGCCCCCGCCTGCTGCAATGTGCGTTCCAGCCGCTGGAATGCCAGGCGGGCGTCGCTTTCCTCGTAGCGGAAGGCAAGCTGCGCGCCCGTGAAGACGACGCGCGGCACGCTGAGCGCGACGGCCGAGTCCAGCCGCCGCACGCCGCCCGGCACCGCGCCGCCGAGCGGCGCTGCCGCTTCACAGGCGACGGCGGGCTCCGCCGGCAGCCGCTGCACCTGGAAGGCGAGCAGCAGGGTGCGGGGGAAGGCCTGGGCCGCCTCGCGGCGCACCGGGTCGAGCAGGTCCGGACTGGTGACGCCGCAGACGAGCGACGCAAGGGCTTCCGGCCGGGCGCCGGCGTCGCGGAGGGTCCGCGACAGCCGGTTGAAGGTGTCTCCGGGCGTCTGCGAAGACACGGCCGCAAGGACGATGCCCGCCCCTGCGGGCTTGCGCTGTTCGACGACCGCCTCAAGCTGCACCTGCGCTCCCTCCAGCGGCAGCGCCCCCACCTGGACGACGGTCACCACTGGCAGCGGCAGCTTGCGTTCGGAGAAGATCTCGGAGACGAGCATCGGCACGCGGCGCAGATCGCCGGTTCCGGCCACGTAGGCGCGGATGCGCACGAAGCGCGCCCCGCGCGCGTTCTGTAGCAGCGCCCGGATGGCGTCGCGGGTCTGCTGGGAGAGCAGCCCGCGGGCCGACAGCGGCGCGTGGAGGAAGCCGAGCCGGGATGGATCGGCAAAGACCGAGGCGGGAGGCTCGGGAGGCAGCTCCAGCGTCTGGGTGATTTCCTCTTCTTCCTTCTGCTTCTTCCTCCGCTGGAAGGCGCCGGCGGCCAGCTCCGCCAACAGCACAAGCGCCGCCGCCCACGCAGCCGCCCGGAACACGCTGTTCATGGCTGTGCACCCGCCATGCTATCAAAACACTCCAGCGGCCCGGCAATGGTCAAAGAGACCGGAATCTGTCAAAATAAGAGACGTTTCCTGCACCGATGGCGGCAGTGCAACCACACACAGGCGCGGGGCTGATCGAGCTGCTGCTCGGCGAGCACGGCTGCATCCTGGCGCTCGTCCGCAGCATGGAGCGCCGGCTGGCAACGATGGGCCTGGCTGAGCTGAAAGGGTGCGGCGCGGCGCTGGAAGCCGTGCTTCAGGCGCACGCCGTGGAAGAAGACCAGCTCCTGTTCGCCTCGCTGGAGGGCGTGCCGCCGCAACTGCACACGGCGCTGGAGGCGATGTACGGCGAGCATGAAGAGATGCGGCGCCTGCTCGAGGAGCTGCGCAATGTGCGCCAGGCGCAGCGGGCCCGCTCCATGCTGCTGCGGCTGATCGAGCTGGTGCGGGAGCACTTCGCCGTTGAAGAGCGAGTGCTGTTCGGGCTGGTGCGCGAGAGGCTCAGCGAAGAGCGGCTGCGCGAGCTCGGATGCCGCTATGCGCAGCGGCGCGGCGTGGAAAGCTGCTGAGCGGCGGCTCAGCGGATCCAGCCCAACTGGCGCAGCGCGGCGGGCGCGTCCTCGCCGCCGGCGAACGTGAATTCCTTCCTGACGCGGCCATCTTCCAGCGCAACGGCGTAGGGCGGATCCGTGAAGCGGAACGTCTGGCGCAGCTTCATGACGTCGAAAGAGACGCCGGCGCGCAGGCCCGTATCGCGCAGAAAGGCCGTGGCCCACTGCGGATTCACGGTAGGCACCACGACGACGCGCGCGCCATTCCAGTCAAGCGTTGCCAGCTCCTTCGCGCTCTGGAAGCAGTGCGAGCACTCCGGGTCAAAGAAGAAAAGCAGCACGCGCCCCTCGCGCAGGGCGAACGGCTTGCCGTCTACGACGATCTGCTCCGGCGCCTGCACGCCGCCTCGCTGCGTCAGCGTGGCGCCGTAGACGGCCAGCGCCATCACGATGATCACCCCCAGCGCCATGGAGGCCTGCTTCCAGTGGGTGCTGCGGGCCGACCAGGCCGCGCCCAGCAGCGCGGCGGCCAGCATCAGCGCGTCAGAGACGAAGAATTCGACGCCGACCACTCTCTTCAGCCACGGGAAACAGCTACAATCGGCGCCGCGGAGCTGGTTGTAGAAAATGCCGAAATAGGCCATGAAAACCACCAGCGCGGCGGCCGCCAGCCAGGCGCCCCAGCGGCGCCAGCGCGGCACCAGCAGCAGCACGCCGATCCAGGTTTCGCCGATGCCTGCCAGCAGCGCCACCGGCATGGCCAGCGGCTTGGGGATCAGCGCCTGCGTCATGCGGGCTTCCGTGGCGAAGGGATCGCTCAGCTTCCAGAGGCCCGCCACCAGGAACAACAGAGCCAGAAGGAGGGAGCACGCCGCGGCCACCCAGCTCCGCCAGTCCTCCAGACTTCGGGCGGCCTCGGCGGGGCCCTGTGACATACTGTCTTCCATGCTCCCCATTCTATTCCTGCTGGCGGCAGCGGCTGGGGCGCAGGCGCAGCCCGAAGCGGAGCTGCTGCTGGTGAACGCGCGCATTTACACGACGGCGCGGTCCCAGCCCGTGACCGCGCTGGCCGTCCGCGGCGGCCGCGTACTGGCGGCCGGGGACGAGGCGCTGCGGCATGCGGGTCCGGGCACGCGGCGGCTGGACCTGGGCGGCGCGGCGGTTTTCCCGTCCTTCATCGATTCGCACGCGCACATGCGCGGGCTGGGCGCGCTGCTCGAGTCGCGGGACCTGCGGCACGTGCGCACGGTGGCCGAGATCGCCGCCTTCGTCAGGGAACGCGCGGCGGCGACGCCGAAGGGCGAGTGGATCCTCGCGCGCAACTGGGACCAGACGAACTGGGGTGGCGCGTTTCCCGCCGCGAAGGACCTCGATGCGGCCGCGCCCGATCATCCCGTGTTTCTGTCGCGCGTGGACGGCCACGCGGCCTGGGTGAATTCGCGGGCGCTGGAGCTGGCGGGCATCCATGAGAAGACGCCGGATCCGCCGGGCGGCAGGATCGTCCGCGACGCGGCGGGGAAGCCCACGGGCATCCTGATTGACCGCGCCATGCAGCTCGTGCGCAACAGGATTCCGCCGCCTTCCTTCGCCCAGATCAAACGGCAGCTCGAGCTGGCCGCCGCCGAATGCGCGCGTCTCGGCCTTGCCGGCGTGCACGACGCGGGCGTCAGCGCCGAAGATCTGCGCGCCTACCGCGAACTGATTGCCGAGGGCAAGCTGCCCATCCGCGTCTACGCGATGATCGGCGGCGATGGCCCGCTGTGGCGCGAGTACCTCAACCGGGGACCGGAAATCGGCGAGTGGCTGACGGTGCGCGCCATCAAGCTGTACGCCGACGGGGCGCTGGGTTCGCGCGGTGCGGCGATGTGGCAGCCGTACTCGGACGACCGGAACAACACCGGGCTGCTGATCACTCCCCGCGAAGAGATCGAACGGATCGCCCGGCAGGCTGTGCAGCGGGGCTTCCAGGTGTGCACGCACGCCATCGGCGACCGCGCCAACCGGGTGGTGCTGGATGCCTACGCCGCCGTGCTGGGCGGCCCCAATGACCGGCGCTTCCGGATCGAGCACGCCCAGGTGGTCTCGCTGCCGGATTTCCGCCTGTTCCGGGACTTTTCCGTGATCCCTGCCATACAGGCCACCCATGCCACCAGCGACATGCGGTGGGCGGAAGCGCGGCTGGGGCCGGACCGGATCGCCGGCGCCTATGCGTGGCGGCGCTTCCTGCAACTCGGGATTCCCGTGCCGAATGGCAGCGACTTTCCCGTGGAGGAGCCGAACCCGATGCTCGGGTTTTACGCTTCCATTACACGGCAGGACGCCGCAGGAAATCCTCCCGGAGGCTGGATGCCGGAGCAGAAAATGACGCGTGAAGAGGCGCTGGAATCCTGGACGGTTTCCGCCGCATACGCCGCTTTTGAAGAGAAACTCCGCGGTACGCTGGAACCCGGAAAATACGCCGATTTTGTCGTTCTGGACCGAGACATCATGACCGCGCCGCCCGCGGAAATCCTGAAGACCCGCGTCCGGATGCATTTCGTCGGCGGCCGCCTGGTCCATGAAGCGAAATGATGCACGCCGTGCTCCTGCTGGCGATGGCGGTCCCGGCGGCGCCGGTCCAGACGGTTTTTGACGACGCCGTCGAGATCGCGCCCGGCCAGGTGCGCACGCTGGCCATTCCGGTGCGAAGCGCGCCGCTGCGCGTGGCCTGCTCGTGGGCGGTGCGGCGCGGCGCCCCAGCCAGGCTGGTGCTGCTGCCCGCCGAGGAGGTGGACGCGTGGGTGCAGCACAAGCCCCACATGCTGCTGGCAGCCTCGGGCCTCGGCCGCTCCGGATCGCTCTCCTTCGTGGCCAGGGCGCCCAGCGAGCTGGTTCTGGTCCTCGAGACGGGCAGTGGTGCGCGCGAGATGACTCACCTGCGCCTTCTGGTGCGGCTGATGGATCCCTCCATCCCGTTTCCCGTGCGTCCCCGGCCTGCGGAGCGCCGGCGCGGCGAAATTCTCGTCTGGGGCTCGCTGTGCCTGTTTGCCGTGGCGGCGGGACTCTCGGCGGCGAGGATCCGGCGGAACTTCCGCAGGCGCGCGCACTGGACGATCTAGGCGGGCGGCGCGGACATTCCGGCACGGGCAGCGGCTGAGGTCCGCGCGGGCGAACCCGAAAGCGGCACGCGCCGCTGCCGGAGCCGGCCGCAGCCCGCGTGCTACACTCAAGAGTTTCCCATGCTGTGGTCCCGCGCTTTCATTCCAACCCTGCGTGAGACGCCCGCCGAGGCGGAGGTCGTCAGCCACCGGCTGCTGCTGCGCGCCGGCTACATCCGTCAGCTCGGAGCGGGCATCTACAATTACCTTTACCTTGCCCAGCGGTCCATGCTGAAAATCCAGCAGATTATCCGCGAGGAAATGGACGCAATCGGCGCCCAGGAATTTTATCTCGCGGCGCTGAATCCGGCGGAAGTCTGGCAGGAATCCGGCCGCTATGAAGTCATGGGGGACAATCTTTTCCGGCTGAAGGACCGCTACGGGCGGCCGCTCTGCCTGGGGATGACGCATGAGGAAGTCATGACGTACATCGCCCGGGGCGAGCTGCGCTCCTACAAGCAGCTCCCGCAGATCTGGTATCAGATCCAGACGAAATTCCGCGACGAGCCGCGGCCGAAATCCGGCCTTTTGCGCGTCCGGCAGTTCATCATGAAAGACTCCTATTCGTTCGACCTGACGCCGGAAGGGCTGGACGAATCCTACGAGAAACACCGCATCGCCTACTGCCGCATCTTCGACCGCTGCGGGCTGGACTACATCGCCGTCGAGGCGCACTCGGGCGCCATGGGCGGTTCGCAGTCTCAGGAGTTCATGGTGAAGACCGAAGCCGGCGAGGACTACGTGGTGCTGTGCCGGCAGACGGGCTATGCGGCCAATCTTGAGAAGGCCGTGTCGCGGCCGAAGCCGCCCGAGGCGCCCGATCCGGAAGGGGCTCTCGAGCCGGAACTGGTGCACACCCCCGGGCAGAAAACCATCGAGGAGGTGGCCAACTTCCTGGGCCTGCCGCAGACCTCGCTGATGAAGACGCTGTGCCTGATCGCCGACAGCCAGCCGGTGGTGGCCATCCTGCGCGGCGACCATCAGCTTTCGGAGACGAAATTCCAGAGCGCGGCCGGTTGCCAGGAGTTCCGCCCGGCGCATCCCGAAGAGATCCGCGAACTGTTCGGCGCATCGGCGGGTTCGCTGGGTCCGGTGGGCCTGAACGGCGTGCGGATCCTCGTCGACGAGGCGCTGCGCGGGCGCAGGAACATGGTTTGCGGCGCCAACCGGGACGATTACCATCTGCGGAACGTCACCCCGGAAGAGGACTTCCGCGGCGAATGGCACGACCTGCGGCAGGTGGCGCCGGGCGATACGGAGCTGGAGACCGGCGCGCCGCTCGAGATCGTCAAGTGCGTCGAGATCGGCCACATTTTCAAGCTCGGCTACAAGTACTCGCACGCGATGGGGCTGAAAGTGCTGGACCAGAACGGCGCCGAAATTCCGGTGATCATGGGCAGCTACGGCATCGGCGTCGAGCGCGTGCTGTGCGCGGCCGTCGAGCTGTTCTCCGACGAAGACGGCATGTGCCTGCCGGTGTCGATTGCGCCGTTCGAGGTAGTGCTCACGCCGGTGAAGATCACCGACCCATCGCTGAAGGAAGCCGCCGACCGGCTCTACGCGGAGCTGAAGGCGGCCGGCGTGGATGTGCTCTACGATGACCGCGACCTGAGCCCTGGCGTGAAGTTCAAGGACGCCGACCTGATTGGCGTGCCTTTCCGCGTCAACATCGGCCGCAAGCTGGCCGAAGGCAAGCTCGAGCTGGTGAACCGCCGCACGCGCGAGACGGCCGAGATCGACGCGGCCACGGCAGCCGCCGAAATCCGGCGCCGGATCGAGGAGGCGCGCCCGCAGGCCAGGCACTGATGCCGGACTGGGACTCGATCCGCGCGCTGTATCCGGCCCTCGGGCGCTGGACGTTTCTCAACACCGCCACCTTCGGGCAGCTTTCCACGCGCAGCGAGCAGGCCGTGCTCGATCATTTCGCGCGGAGGCGCGAACTGGCCTGCGCGGACTTCCTCGACTGGTTCGACGACCATGACCGGCTGCGCGGCAAGCTTGCGCGGCTGATCCACGCCGCGGCCGACGACATCGCCTTTTTCCCCAACGCGAGCACGGCGCTCGGCGTGCTCGTGCACGGCCTCGGGCTGAGTCCGGACGACGAAGTGCTCACGCTCGGGCACGAATTCCCGAATCAGATTTACGCGCCGCTCTTTGCGGGGGCGCGGCTGGTCGAAGCGCCGCCGGAGAGGCTGCCCGAGTCCTTCACGCCGCGCACGCGGCTGGTGGCGATCAGCTCGGTGAACTACACCAACGGCTACCGCGCGCCGCTGGGCGAAATCGCAGCCGAATGCCGCCGCCGCGGCATCCCGCTCTACGTCGACGGCACGCAGCATGCGGGCGCGCTCGAATTCGACTTCGGGCGCATCGCTCCCGACATGTTCGCGGTGAACTGCTACAAGTGGATGCTGGCTCCGAACGGGATCGCCTTCGCCGCCGTGCACGCGCGGCTGCGGGAGCGGCTGAAGCCGCTGGCCATCGGCTGGCGCTCGCACCACGACTGGCGCAACGTCTCCGCGCTCTGGCATGGGAAGCCCGAGCTGAAGGAGTCCGCAGAAAAATACGAGGGCGGCATGCTGCCTTCGGCGCTGCTTTACGCGCTCGAAGCGAGCGTCGATCTCATGTTGGAGCTGGGGCCGCCCGTCATTGAACAGCGCGTGCTGGAGCTGGCCCGGCATGCGCGGCGCCTGTTTCCGCAGGCGCTTCCTTTCGAGGACTCGCCGATCATCGCCGCGCCCGTGCCGGACGCCGCCGGAGCCGCGGCGCGGCTGAAAGAACGGCGGATCCTCGTCTCGGCCCGCCACGGGCTGCTGCGCGTGTCGACGCATTTCTACAACAACGAGGCGGACATCGCGCGGCTGGCCGAGGCGATGGAGGGCACCGCCTAGCGGAGCGCTGCGGGGTTGCCCGTGGGCGGCGGCGCGAAGTCCTCGCTGCCGGGAGGCCCGAGCAGCTCCATCAGGTGCGGCCGCAGGGCAGCGGCCCAGATTTCGTAGCCGCGCAGCGCGAGGTGGATGCCGTCGGGGTCGAGCACGCCGGGCAGTGGCCTGCCATCGGCGCCCGTCATGGCGGCCGTCAGATCCATGTAGCGGATCTTCGGCCCGGCCATCTCCTTCAGCAGTGCGTTGGTGTCGCGGATGACGGGGGCGAATTCGGGCCGGTCGGCGCGCGGGAAAATGCCCATCAGAAGCGTGACGGCGTCCGGCGCTTTCTCGCGAATTGCGTCCAGGATGGCGCGGATGCCGGCGGCGATTTCCGCTGGGCCGTGGCGCCCGAGGTTATTCGTGCCGGCAAGCAGGACGAAGACTTTGGGGCTGACGCCATCGAGCTCTCCATTGCGGATCCGCCACAGGATGTTCTGCGTCGTATCTCCGCCCCAGCCGAAATTGGCGGCATTCCAGCCGAAGAACGTCTTCCTCCAGTGCTCGAGCAGCGAAGGGTAGTCGAGCGCGCCCCAGCGGCGGGTGATCGAGTCGCCGAGGAAATAGACGTCAATGCGGCCCTTCCGGGTCTTTTCGAGGAGCTGCGCGTGCGCCTCGAGCGAGTTCGCGTCCAGCCGCGGCACGGCGGCGTCGGCAGGCAGGGGTGGCAGGGGCGGCGCCTTGTATCCCAGCTTCTGCGAGGCCCAGGGGATGAAATATTTCCAGTTCGGCCCGTCGGTGTGGCCGCCGTCATGCTGCCTCCAGGCGAGCTCTCCTTCCAGCAGCCCGTGGTTGACCGGCGGCATCTTCGCGCGGCGGTAGTCTTCGGCGATGCCGATGCCGCGCGCGCCCAGCAGGCGCCACGCCGCTCCGGCTGCAACGGCGGCCATGAAGCTGCCCTGCTGGTCGAGCCATTTTGCATCGCCTTTTTCGGGAATTCCGTAGCTGACAAAGACGGGGCGCGGCGCGCAAAGCGCCAGAAGCTGGTGGGAATCCACGGGCAAATCGCCCGCATTTTTGCTGCCGAATTCGGATTCCGCGGCAGCATATTTCAGGAAATTGCCCGCCATCCAGTGATAGGCGCCCTGGCCGGCAAGGTTCTCGAGGGATTCGCCGAAGTTCCGCCGGAAGGGCTTCACGCCGCCGGCGCCCGAGCTTCCGACAAGCGCCACGGCGAAACGCTGGTCGAAGGCCATCGTTACCAGCGCCGCCTTGCCGTAGCGGGACACGCCCTCGATGCCGACGCGGCGGGCGTCCACGGCCGGATCGCTTTCGAAGAAATCCAGCGCACGCGAGGCGCCCCATGCCCATGCGCGCAGCGCGCCCCAATCGTCCGGCTTGCGGGGCTGGCCGCGGTTGGCCAGCCCGATGACGCCTTTGGTGAGCCCCGCGCCGTTGTCAGCCTGGATGCTCACGGGGTTGAGCAGGGCATAGCCCCAGCCTGCGCCGATGAGCTGCACGGTGGCGGGCGGGTCCGGCCCGGCGAGCGCGGCGAATTTCGCGAACGCCGGCGGCACGGGATCGGATGGAAACGCCGGGCGGCCGAACAGGATCATCACCGGCACGGGCTGCCGGATCCAGGCGGGCGTCACAAGGACCATCTGGATTTCGACTTCGATTTCCGGAAAACCGCGGTTGTCGGCCCGTCCACGGAGTTCCCGCGCGAGGACGGGAAACGGCCCCGCCCTGTCCTCTGCCGCGCGGATCACCCGCCACTCGATCTTCGGGGCATTGGCGGGTACGCGCCCGTAAATCTCGCGTTCGAAATCCTCCACGATTTCCGGGCGGCGCACTTTCCACCACATTTCCGGCGTCGTCACCGGACGGCCGTCCTTCGTGCGGAGCAGCTCCGGGTAGTCGGGGAAGGGATTGGCGCGCTCCTCACTGTAGTTGGCCGCGTTGGGCGCATCCTCCTTCGGGCTGACGCCCGGCCGCAACCTGCGGATGCCGAGCTGCCGCATCATGTGGGCGTGATCCTCCGCGGCCGTCCAGTTGCGCGTGTCCACGGGCTCCTGCCCGGCGCGCGCCTCAGGACCGGCGGCAGCAAAAAGGAGGAAGGGTAGCAGAGCATTCAGGCACATGGTCTTCCGGCAGGCGCTGTCCCGCGGCGGAACTCTTCCGGTTGCCGCTGCGCGCAGGCCTGGTGCGCATCCTATCAGGCATGCAGCCAGAGGGGGAAGACCGGGCATCCTGCCGGAGTGCTGCCCGCGCGGACCGGCCGCGCGGAAAACCAGCGTGTTCCGGCCGCCCGGGCCGCCCGTTGCTGCGTTACGGCGCGCCTTTCTGCATCCTTGTGGTGATCCGTGCGAACCGCTCTCCGAACTGGCGGGCCTGCTCCTGCGCCGCGGGCGTCACGGAGCCGAACGCCTGCGCGCCCAGCGAGCCGAAGCCGTCCCCGGTCAGGCCGCCAATGACGACGAAGCGCATCGAGAGCAGGGCTGCGATGACATCAAGGCGCGCGAGGTCTGCGCCGTTGGAAGGCGAGCCGGAAGTCACAAAAACGCCGCCCGTCTTCCCTTCCCCGTACTGCGGGCCGAGGACGCGGCCCATGCGGTCGAGGAAATTCTTCACGGCGGCGCTCTGCGTCTGCCAGTGGACGGGCGTGCCAAGCAGGATCCCGTGGGCCGCGCGGATCTCCTCGTCCCTGACTTCTTCCACGCGGCGCAGCGTGACCGAGACGCCCTCCACGCGTGCCGCGCCCTCGCGCACAGCCCCGGCCAATGCCGCCGTCTGTCCGGTCTCTGAGTGGAAAGCCACGAGGAGCCGGACCGGCTCAGCCGCCCAGAGAGGCGACAGGAAAAGTAAAATCAGAATTCCGCACGCCATGGCGGAATTTTAGCGCGAGGCATGTTTTCATGCATTCGTTCCTGCTTCTCGCATTGTCTCTCGTGCGCGTGGTCGCGCTCGAAGGCGCCACGCATCACGTGCAGGGGCTGGTGGTGGACGGGGACAGGCTGTACCTGACCAGCGTCGACGCGGCCGGCCGCAAGGGGTATCTGTTCGAATACGACCCCGCCACGGGGAAGCGTCTTCGCACGGTGGAGGTGCAGGCGGACGGCATGTACCATCCCGGCGGGTTCGACCACGAGGAAGACGTCCTCTGGGTTCCCGTGGCCGAGTACCGGCCCGAGTCGAGAAGCGTCATTCAGCGCCGCTCGAAAGCCACGCTCGAGCTGCTGTCCTCCTTCGAGGTGCCGGACCACATCGGCGCACTTGCTGTCGTGCCCGAGGGGCTGCTGATGGCCAACTGGGATGCCCGGCGGTTCTACCTGTACACGCGCAACGGCAGGCTGCTGTGGAGCCGTCCGAACCCGAATCCGACCCGGTATCAGGACATGAAGCGCCGTTACGGAACGATCCTCGCCTCCGGCCTGCGGGGCCGCGGCGCCGACGCGGCGGCGGTCCTCGAGTGGCTCGATCCGGAGACGCTGCGCCCTTTGCAGAATGAAACGCTGGGGCGCACCGACCGCGGCGTTCCCCTGACGGGCGAGGGCATGGATTTCCGCGACGGGCTGCTGTACCTCGTTCCGGAAGACGCGCCTTCCCGCCTGTTCGTCTTCCGCTGGGAGTCCTGAGCGACGGATTTCACACCGCGCCGAGGCCCGGCCCGGTGAGAATTCCGGTGCGCATATAGCCGTCTTTGATGACGAAAATGCCGGGGAATTTCTCCTCCCAGCCGCGGTTGGCCGCCGGCACATACTGGCGCGCGTTGGCCTCGATGGCGGCGACGCCGGGAATGTGCGCGGCCAGGCCGGCGGAATGGATGAGCGATGCGCCGGGGCAGGTGAGGTCCTGCACGCACAGGAACATCTTCCAGCGCTGCGCGGCCGCCGCCATCAGCAGCGCCTGCGCCTGGCCCTTGCAGGCCTTGAGCGCCGCCCCGGTGTAGCCCATTTCGCGCGCCAGCCGGAGGCTTTCCAGATCCGTGAGCGACTCGTCGATCACCACCGGGCAGAGCCTGGCCGCCTCATGCATGACGTTTTCCCGGTGCGCTTTGAGGTCGCGATGCGTCGGCTGTTCCACATACTGGATGCGGCGGAATGCGGCCGGGGATTTTTCGCGGATCTGCCGCAGGAATTCGATCAGATATCCCACGTTGGGGCACCGCTCGTTGAAGTCGAGCGAATAGAACCAGCGCCGCGCGCCGCGCCGCGCCATCGCCTCGGCGGCGCAGCGCTCCACGGCGAGCACGCGGTCGCGGTCCCAGGCGAGGTCGTCCCCGTTGAGCTTGATCTTGAGGTGCGTGAGTCCGTTGTAGTGGATCCATTCGGCCAGCGTCTCGGGCAGCCCGTCGCCGATCCTCCTGGCGATGTCGGACTCGAAAATGGGATCCGCGGCGCCCACCAGATGGTAGAGCGGCATGCGCGGCTCTGGGCTCTTCCTCACGAAGCGTTCCAGGTGCAGCCCGCTGAACTCGGGCCCGAGATAGCGCGAGAGGTCCTCGCGCAGGTGTTCGCGGGTGTAGCAGCGGTAGACGCTGGCGCCGCAGAGTTTCCCGTAGGCGTCGTGCAGGGCGGCATCGAAGGGGCTGGCGGTGACGAGCACCGCGAGCTTCGGCACGGGCTCGGGCGGGCCGGGCGCGGCCGCGGCCTTCAGCCACGCGGGTTCCAGGTGATGGTTGATCTCCACCGGGTGGCCGTAGTCGCGGAACTCCGCGGTGAGCTCGCGGATGCGGCCCGCAAGGCGGCGCATGACGGCCAGCGTGCCGTCGTAGCCGAGGGTGCGGCTCGGCCAGCTCCAGACATTGCCGAGCGGCATCGAGCCGAAGCCTTCGGCCTCGCGCCCGGCGCGGTTGCGGGCGCGCAGGCGGACATTGAGCAGCGTGACCCGGTCGACCACGGACCCGCCGAACTTGATCGGCGTGCGGTAGGAGTAGCTTTCCTCGGACATCTCGACCGACTCGATCCTCATGTCGAGCGGGTTCGGCAAAAGGACCTGCGGTGCGGCGCCGAGGCCTGCCAGGGAGGCGGCGAAGGAGCGGCGGGTGATCATCGCGGCGTCAGGCTCCGACAACAGCATATCCGCGGCCGCGGCCCGGCGGGCGCACCGACGCCAGGCGCTGACGCAGACGGCTAAAGATCCGCCTGAATCTGCCGATGAAAGGGCTAGCAGTGATTGCTACCGAAAGGAGGTGAACATCCTGGTAGATCATCACTCGGGGCGATCACGACCGGAACCGGAAGCGCTGCCCCGCCTCCACCGGCTGTAGCGGCCAGAGGGCCCCGGCCAGCGGTTCGTACCGCATCGCGGGCGGAGATGACAGCGATCGCCAGGCAGGCTACGGCTGCGCCGGCTGAAGGTTCCCGACGTGATCGCCCGCTCTCTTTTTCCAGCCCGGAGCGTTTCGCGGGCGGATGGCCGCTGCGCGGAATGCCCGCAACCCAGACCCCCGCCAGCAGCGCGGAACGACGTCCCCGCCCGTTCCCCCTGCCTGCCCACGCGGCGTTGCGGCGCGTCTTTCGTCCTCTGACAACACAACACGCCTGAGGTATACTTCCGCCCCTGCCTGTCAGAAACCCAGCCTGGGCGGTGCGCCGCGCGCAGCGCCCGGAAGCGCTGGATCTCCTGAGGCGCGGAGATCCCGCCGGTTTCGTCTCTGATGGGCGGACATCGCCCGCTGCGGAGAAGAAAAAGGGGCGGCGGTTCCGCGCCTGCGGAACGCGCCGCCCGGAGCGTCAGCACAGGGTGGGATGGAAATCAGAAGTCGTAGCGAAGCGCCGCCTGGATGATGCGCGGGTTGCCGACCGTGCTCGAGATGCGGCCCACGTTCTGCGGGGTCGTAATCGTCGAGCCAGGCAGCCCGAAGTTCACGTTGTTGAACGCGTTGTACATCTCCCAGCGGAAGGTGATGCGGTGCTGCTCCCAGGGCAGTTTGAAGCGCTTCACGATGGACGCATCGAAGTTGAAGAAGCGCGGCCCGCGGAAGCTGTTACGGCCCGAGGTGCCGATCTCGCCGGCATTCGGGAAGGCAGTGGGTGCAGTAAGCGCCGCGATCTGCTCATCCGTGAAGAACCAGACGCCGTTGCCGCGGCGCATCACCGTTCCGATGTTGCGGTCGCCGCTGTAATTGATGAAGGTCGTGGCGGTCGAGGGGCCAGTCAGGCGTCCCGAGGACATCGAGAACACGGAGCCGGACTGCCAGTTGCCGAGGAGGCCGAGGTCCCAGCCGCCGAGCAGGGCATCCACCAGCGGATGGGAGTCGCTGAGCCAGCGGCGGCCGCGGCCGATGGGCAGCGTGTAGGTGCCGGACCAGTTGAACACGTGCGGACGGTCGGCGACGCCGCGGCCCTTGTTGAGGGCCATGTTGTAGTTGTCCATCGGCGCGGTGAAGCCGTTGCCGTCGGCGCTGCCGTTGTCGAGCGACTTCGAGAACGTGTAGTTCAGCTCGAACTTCAGCGCCCCCATGGTGCGGCGGAATGAAAGCTGGAGCGAGTCATACCAGCTTGAGCCGTCCTGGGTGCCGAGGATCACCTGGTTGTACTGCGGGAAGTTGCGCAGGTAGAACTGCGAAATGCCGGCCGCGGCATAGCGGGAGAAGTTGTTGCGGTCGAGGTTGTTGGCCGCGGTGTTGGCAAGCTGCTGCTGCACCGTGGTGGCGCCGAGGCTGTTGATGACCGCCTGCGGCGTGCCGAAGATGCGCACCAGCGTGTTGGTGGGGGAAGGCTGTGCGCCGGTCCGCTGGAAATTCACGATTTCGTTGAACGACTCCAGGAAGTTGCCGTAGATGCGCGGCTGGTTGACGTCCACCCAGTTGAAGAGCTTGATGCCGCGGGTGCGGACGTAGGCGACGTCGAGGATCGTGTTGCGCATGATCTCGCGCTGGATGCTGAAGTTGTAATGCTGGACGTAGCCCGTGCGCAGGTTCGGCCCGAAGACCACGATGTTGGTCTGCCGGTTGGCGGGCAGCACAAGCTGCGGTGCGGGGGGAGCGGCGGGCAGGGCCGGGTTGTCGCGGACGCGCACGTCGGATCCGGCGGCGGTGTTGGGGAAGGTCTGCACGGTCTGGGCGAAGCCCGGCGTGTTGCCGTCCACCAGGCTCGCGGTCGCGCCGATCATGCGGTCGTAGAAGATGCCCCAGCTTCCGCGGATGGCCCACTTGCCCGTTTTTGTCGGATCCCAGGTAAAGCCGATGCGCGGAGCGAAGTTGTTCATGTCGGTCTTGTACCAGCCGGAGGAGCGCTGGATCTCGGTGCTGTCGAGCTGGCTGAAGTAGCCGATCTGGTCGATCTGCTTGAGCGTGCCCTGGAGCCGGTCGCGTTCGGTGGGCGCGCCGAAGACCTCGTAGCGGATGCCGATATTCAGCACGAAATTCCGGGCCATCTTCCAGTCGTCCTGGATGAAGCCGGCATAGTCGCGGAAGTAGGTGTTGCGGACGCGCGGCTCGCCGGCGGGCTGGAACTTCTCGAGGTCGGAGTAGAAGGTGGTGGTGATGTTGCTCACCCGGCCGAGGATGTCGTTGTAAAGGTTCTCAAAGCGCTGGCGGTCCGCCGAGCTGATCACCGAGCCGGAGGGGCCGATGGTGAGCGGCGGCACGTTGTTGTTGGCGGTGGAGAGGCTGATGTTGGGATAGATGCCCGCAGCGTTATAGCCCCACTGAAGGGTGCGCTTGAAGGTGAAGCCCGTCTTGATCGTATGGGCGCCCTTGAGCCAGGTGACGTTTTCCGTCAGGTCGATGACCGGCGAATTGCGGCCCTGGGCGAAATTGGGCAGGATCGGGTTGGTGTAAGAGTTCGGCAGCACCTGCGGCCCCGGGATGCGCGCCGGGCGGCGGAAGTCGACGCTGGCCGACTGATACCCGATGCGCAGCTCGTTGACGACGGTGGACGTGATGGCCCAGTCCGAACCGAGCGAGAAGCCCCAGCGGATGCCGCCCTGCGTGCCCTGCGGCTGTCCGGGGAAGGTGGCGTCGGCGCTGTTGAGGGCGTCGATCGACTCGGTGCGGAAGCGGCTGTGGCGGTAGAAGATGCGGTGCGTGGAAGTGAGGTTGTAGTCGGTGCGGATGGTGAACTGGTCGTTTTCCGACCCGGCGGGGTTGTTGAAGCGGAAGCCGGCGGTGTTGAGCCCGTCGCCTAGGTCGAAGTTGTTGGCCGCAGGCAGCAGGTCGATCAGCTTCTTGGTGGCGGGGTCGAAGCCGAGAGCGCGCGGGTCGTTGGCAACGATGTTGAACGACTGCGCCGCGCCGCCGCTGGGCGGCACCCAGCGGAAGATGCCCTGCTTGGCTTCATTGGTCAGCACCGTGCGGTTGCGGACGACTTCCTGTGCGGTGCGCTGGCTCTGCCAGTTGCCGAAGATGAACCATTTCTCCTTCCGGATCGGCCCGCCCAGCGAGGCGCCGAAGGTGTTCTGGATGAATTTCGGACGCGCAATTCCGCTGGCATTGTTGAAAAAGTTGTTGGCGTTCAGCTTGGTGTTGCGCAGAAATTCGAAGGCATTGCCGTGCCACTGGTTGGTGCCGGAGCGGGTGATCATTTCGATCTGGCCGCCGGCATTCCGCCCGTATTCGGCCTTGCCGCCGTTGGTGATGACGCGGAACTCTTCGATGGAATCGACGTTGAATGCCGTGAGGGAAAGGCCCAGGCGGGGCACCACGGCGTCATTGGCGTCGATGCCGTCCAGCCGCGTGTTGTTGGACCCCTGCCGCGTGCCGTTGATGCGCGAGAACGACGTATCGCTCGGGTCGATGCTGACGCCCGGCGTATAGGGGACCAGCGCCATCGGGTTGCGGCCGAGCTGCGGCAGCGTGTCGATGTCGCGCAGGGTGACGCTGCGGCCGATCTGCGCGTCCGAGGTGTTGACGCGGATCGCGCTCGCTTCCACCGTGACGCTCTCGGCCAGCGAGCCGACCTCGAGCTGCACGTCCTGCCGCAGCGTGACCGCCACGTTCAGCTCGATGTTTTCCACCTGCGCCTTGCGGAAGCCCGGCGCCTCAACCGTCAGCGTGTAGTTGCTTGGCGGCAGGGAGGCGAACAGGAAGTAGCCCGTTTCATTCGTTGCGGCGGTGACCACTGTGCCCGTGCGGTTGTTGCGCGCCGAAACGCTGGCGTTCGGCACGACCGCGCCCGCAGGGTCCGTCACCACGCCTTCGATGCGTCCGTTGGACACCTGGGCGGCAGCCGTTCCCGGTAGCAGGAACGCGATGAGAGCCATCGCCGCCGCCATGAGGAGGAGATTTCGACTGGCCATTCACGAAGCTCCTGGAATGCAGAATTTGGGTGAACACTTCCAGGCCGGCGCGGGAATCCGTCCAGCCGCCCGCGTTCCCTGGCAGACCGACGGGGGAGATCGACGTGGAAGCTCCGGGAACGCGAAGGTTTCCTGGATGGCGACGTGGCCCCTGCGGCAACTCCCGAACTGCCCAGCACTCAAGCCCAGATTGGGCAAAATTTTACCACGCCTCGACCTGGATCCCAAGAGACAGGATTGTCAAATTTGATGAAATCCACTTCATTCTGCGCAGCCCCGCGGAAACCTGGGGGCTGCGGGCGGCATCCAGAATCATGTCCCGCTTGCGCCCGGCTGCTATACTGAACAATGGGCGGGAGTTGCGGCGGGCGCAGGGAAGCCTGCCGCCGGCTGGGCGTAACAGGAGCAGAATGAGCAGCCGATTTCAATACACGCTGGTGACACTGTCGGGCGTCCTGGTGGCGCTTCTTCTGGTTGGTGTGCTGCTGGGGCAGAACCGCCCGGCGCAGCCAGCCGATCCCTACCGTCACCTGAATGTCTTCACCGAGGTGCTGGCGAAGATCAAGTCCGACTATGTGGAAGAGCCCGACATGAAGAGCGTCTCGCTGGGCGCGATCAACGGGCTATTGGTCTCCCTGGATCCTTTCGCCTGCTACCTCAACGCGGACCAATACAAGCAGTATCTGAAGACGCTGGAGAACCCCCGGGGCGGCGTCGGGCTGATCCTCAGCCGCAAGTACGGATACGAGCTGGGCGTTGTCGATGCGATTCCCGGGTCTCCGGCTGACAGGGAAGGGCTGACCACGGGGGACATCATCGAGGCGATCAACGGCATTCTCACCCGGGACATGCCGCTGGCCTTCGCCGATGTTCTGTTGCACGGCGAGCCGGGAACGGAAGTGGAGCTGACCGTGCTGCGGCTGAGCCGTCCTGAGCCGGTGAAAGTGAAGCTGAAGCGGGCAGTGGTGTCGCCGCCGCCCGTGGAGGCCCGGATGCTGGACGCGGAGACAGGCTACGTGGCCGTCACCGACCTGACGGCGGGCAAGGCGGCGCAGGTGGCCTCCGCAGTGAAGGAGCTGGCGGGCAAGGGCGCAAAGAAGCTGGTCCTCGACCTGCGGCATGCGGCGCTGAGCGTCCCCGAGGAGGGCGTGGCGCTGGCGGATCTCTTCCTCGACAAGGGCGTCATTGCCACGCTGGAAGGCCAGAAGGTGAAGAAGCAGGTCTTCGAAGCCAGCCCGGTCAAGACGGTGTTCCGCGGGCCCATGGTGGTGTTGACCAACCGCGGCACGGCGGGAGCGGCCGAGATCGCTGCTGCGGCGCTGGCGGGCAACAAGCGCGCCGAGGTGGTTGGCGAGCGCACTTATGGCGACGCGGCGCTGCGCAAGCCCGTGCCCACCGGGGACGGCGGCGCCGTGCTGCTCGCAGTGGCCAAGTATTATGCGCCGGACGGCAAAGCCATCAACGAGACTTCCGTGGTGCCGCAGCATCCTGTCTCCGATTTCGAGCCGCAGGCGATGCTGGATGAGGATGAAGCCGCGCCGGCTCCGGCGCAGGACCTGAAGCAGCCGGAGAAGAAGGAAGACGCGGTCCTGAAGAAGGCATTGGAGATTCTCGGCGGCAAGGCGGCGCAGGCGCTGGCCGCGCCCCTGGCGCCCGCCGCTGCCGGACAGACCTTGCACAAGGGGGCTTGAGAAGTTTCGGCCATGCCACTGTACGAATACAAGTGCGACCAGTGCGATGAAGTCTTCGAGGTGATGCAGAAGTTCAGCGACGCTCCGCTGGAAACGCACGACAAGTGCGGCGGCACGGTGCGGCGGCTGATCTCGGCGCCCGCCATCCAGTTCAAGGGCACCGGCTGGTACATCACCGACTACGCGCGCGCCGGCTCGAACGGCGGCAATGGCAGCAACGGCAAGAGCGGGGAGGCCGGCTCGGGCGCCAACGGAGCGAAGAGCGAGACGGCGTCGAAGGGCAGCGAGGCGTCCGGCAAGTAGGGCGCGGCAGTGGAGCTGCTGTTTCTTTCCCACTGCGTGCCCAATCCGCCCGACAAGGGCGAAAAGATCCGCGCCCATCATGAACTGAACGCGCTGGCCGCGCGCCACCGCGTGCACCTGAGCTGTTTCGCGCACAACGAAAAGGAGCTGGAAGACGCCCGGGCGCTGCTCGACCGCTGCGCCTCCGTTTACGTCGCACCGCTGTTTCCGCGCGGACTGCATCTGGCGCGCGCCGGGCTGCGTTTCGCGGCCGGCGGATCCCTTACCGACGCCTTCTACTCGAGCCGCCGCTTTTCGGCCGACCTGCTCGGGCTGCTCGGGAGCCGACCGATCCGCGCCGCCGTCGCCTACACGGCGGTGATGGCACCGTTCGTGCCCTCAGACCTGCCCTTCGTGCTCGACATGGTGGACGTCGATTCGGAGAAGTGGCGGGCCTACGCGCGCTACCGGAAACCCCGGTTTCTGTTCCAGACCGAAGCAGAGCGCCTTGCCAGGCTGGAAGCGCGCGAGGCGCGCCGGGCGAGGCTGGTGCTGGTGACGACGGCCGCCGAACGCGAAGCGCTGCTGCGGATTGCGCCGGAAGCGCGCTGTGAAACGATGGAGAATGGCGTCGATTTCGACTTCTTCGACCCGCAGCGTTGCCCCACCGATCCGCGGCTGGCCGGCAGGCGCTACCTGCTCTTCTGCGGGCAGCTCGATTACTTCCCCAACGAGCAGGGCATTGTCGAATTCGCCCGCGAGGTCTTTCCCGCGCTGCGCCGCCGCGATCCAGGGCTCGAGCTGATCGTCGTGGGCAGGAATCCGGCGCCGCGCGTGCTTGCTCTGGCGGCGCTGGAGGGCGTCGAAGTCGCGGGCACGGTGGAAGACGTGCGTCCCTACTACCGGCACGCATTGGCCACAGTGGCACCGCTGCGGATCGCCCGCGGCATCCAGAACAAGGTGCTCGAGTCCCTGGCGATGGACAAGCCGGTGCTGGCCTCGCCTGAGGTCTGCCGGACGCTGGGCAAGGAGCTGCCGCGCGGTGTGCGCTGCTGCGGCGTGACGGAGGATTACGGCGCTCCGCTGAATATGGCCGGCATCCGCCGCGAGGCGATGAATCGGTTCTCCTGGAAGGAGAACCTGAAGGTGCTGGAGCGCGCCGTCGTCCGGCTGGAGCGCGGATCGTGAAGCCCTGCCTCTTCTTCGACCGCGACGGCACCCTGATCGAAGAGCGCAACTACCTTTCGGATCCCGCTGGCGTGGCGCTGATCCCCGGCGCGGCGGAGGCTTTGCGGCTGGCGCGCGAGAACGGCTATCTGGCGGTGGTGCTGACCAACCAGTCGGGGGTCGGCCGCGGCTACTTCACGCTGGACGACGTGCACCGGGTGAACGGGCGCATGCTGGAGCTGCTGGCCGCCGGAGGCGCTGCCGTCGACGGAATCTTTGTGTGTCCGCACGCCCCCGAGGACGGCTGCGGGTGCCGCAAGCCGCGCACCGGCCTCGTGGAAGAGGCCCGCCGCAAGCTCGACCTCGACCTCAGGCGGAGCTGGATGATCGGCGACAAGGCGGCGGACCTGGAGCTGGCCCGCAACGCCGGGATGCGCGGCGTGCTGGTGCTGACCGGCTATGGAGCCGGTGCCGCCGCGGAGAGTGCAGGGCTGGCGGAGTTTGTCGCGCCGGGCGTGCTGGAGGCGGTGCAGCGCATCCTGGGCGCCGAAGGGAAGGGATCGGACCGCGTCTGACGCCGCGGGGAATGCGCTCTGGCCAGAGGTTCCCGGGAGAGCGCCGGTTTCTTCCGGCGGCTGCGGAAGCGGCGTGCCGTTGGCAGGCGGCAGCGGAATGCTCAGCCGACGGCGAGCATAGGGCCTCGGTCGCCCGTAAGTCCGGCCACCGCAGGCCGGGCAAGACCCATGGGTGCGCTGCCATCGGTGGAAGGCGCGGGCCGGTCGGCAACGATGGCGGCGGACCGGGGCACCCAGGTCGAACAAAGGACGAAAACAGGCCGACTTGTCTGAAATCCGGGGTTGACAATCCCGATCACTTCGGTTAATGTTGGAGTTTCGGCCAGTTGATCCGTTCCCTATCAACTGGCCCGGCAGCCAGGAAGTCACGCCTGGCGGTTGCGCAGACACTCCTCCGGCTGCGCGAGTGCCGCAATGAATCAGTCGTACTTCATCGTCGTCCTGGCTCACTCCCTGCACGGGCGCCTGCGGCGTTTCCACATCGACCAAAAGGTGGTTTTCGCCGTGCTCGCGCTGGCTCTGCTGGGCTGCTTCACGCTGTTCGGCATGGTCTCCAGCTATGTCCGCATGGCGTGGAAGGTTTCCAATTACAACAGCCTCAGGCAGGAGGCGGAACTGCTGCGCGCCCGCTACCAGCGGCTTCTCAGCGAGGCGCAGGAGGCCAACGAGGAAGTCGCCAAGCTGTCCCTGTTCGCGGCGGAAGTTTCGGTGGCGTATGGACTTCATCGCCAGCCGGCCTACCCGGCGGAAAGCGAACTGGCGCTGACCTCGGTGAAGCTGACGCCCAGCCTGGCGGAAACCCTTGAGACCTACAACAAGCTTCGCACCGCATCCCTCACGGCGAGTACGAGATTGTCGTCGCGGCGCTGGCTGGTCAACACGACCCCGAGCCTCTGGCCGGTCACCGGGCGGCTGCTGAGCAACTTTGGCAACCGGGAGGATCCCTTCCACGGACACATGGCGTTCCACACGGGCGTCGACATCAGCTCGCCCATTGGCACGCCCGTCAAGGCGGCTGCTGACGGCATCGTGATCGAAGCCGACTGGATGGGCAATTACGGCAAGCTGATCGTGCTCGATCACGGACGGGGTCTGCAAACGTGGTACGCGCACCTGTCCCGCATTGATGTGATTCCCGGACAGGAAGTGCGCATGGGCCAGATCATCGGCGCCACGGGGGCCACCGGGCGAGTGACCTCGCCTCACCTGCACTACGAGGTGCGCCGCGGCGGCGTCGCGGTGAACCCCTACGGATACCTGGCGCGCTCCGCGCTGACAACGCCCGATCCGAGGCGCGACTTTCCCTTCTGACGCCTGCTTTCCTGCAACCGCCTGCGGCCACGGAGACATCCATCGAGTGTGAGACCAGCGGCGCGGCAACAGCCTCAGCGGCAACAGCTTCTGACGGCTGATCCCTGCCCTGGGCCGGCACCGCCCGTCCCGGGCAGCCGCCTCTCGCGGCGCCTCTTTCTGGCGGCGGTCTTCGCCGCGGGCGCGGAAGCGCAGGGCACGGCCCCGGCCGGGGAATGGCGCAAGTATCTCGATCCGGCCACGGAATTCGAAGTCTTCCTGCTGACCGACCCGCAATTTGAGAGCTTTTTTCCCTCCCCGCCTGCGATGGCCGTCGACCGGCGCAGCCGGACGCTCGTTTTTTCCAGCCGCCGCAACGGAATGTGGCAGCCCTGGGCGATGGATCTCGCCGCCGGCATCAGCCGCCCGCTGGGCACGTTTTCTGGCTTCCTGCCCCAATCCCTCACGCTGCTGGCCACTGGCCGGGAAGCTGCTCTGGTGGACGGGGAGTGGATCAAGGCCGTCACGCTCGGCAACCTCCGGCCGCGCGATCTGGCCCAGGTCTCGCCCGGCGCGGAGGTGGTTCCGCCGCTGGCGCCCGCGCCGGACGGCACCGCGCTTTACTATGCCGAGAAGGCTGCGGGACGCTGGCTGCTGCAAAGGCTGCCGCTGCCGAAGGGCGCACCCGCGGCGGTCGTGGAATCGGCGGAGCCGATCCTGCTGCCAGCCCCGAATCCGCGCCGGGCCATGCTTCTTTGGCGGACGCCCGCGGGCGTGGTGGAAGTGGCGGCGCAGGATGGAACGCTGCGAAGACGGCTGGAAACTCCGCCGGGCCGGGTGCTGGAAGCGTGGTGGTCGCCCGACGGTCAGGCGGTGGTCTACCTGCACGAATCGGCCGAAGACCGCCCGCGCTGCACGATCCGCGAGCAGGCGCTCGACAGCCGCGAGGACAGGCTCGTGGCGCCGACGACGCAGTTCGGCCGCTTTGCCCGCAACGCCAACGCCAGCGTCTTCCTCGGCGCCAGCCGGAGCGCCGCTTCGCCGCTGATTCTGATCCTGCTCCGCGTCAACCGCCGCGAGCTGCCGCTGTGCGAGCACAAGGCGAGCGACGTGGCGATGACCAACCCGATTTTCACGCCCGACAGCCAACGGATTCTGTTCGTCAGCGACCGGCTGGGCAAGCCGGCCATTTTCATGGTGAACGTCGAGAAGCTGATCGAGAGGACCGACACCTGAGCGCGCCTCAGCGCGGCCGCAGCCGCGGCCAGGCGATCTCGACGCCCTGCCGCATCAGTTCGTCCTGGAACTCGCGCAGCAGCTTCTCCGTGTTGCGCACCTGGCGCGGCCGCAGGCGGCGCCGCACGCAGTGGGCGGCCAGCGCTCCGGCGCTCTCGCCGATGTTCCACTCCACCGGGTGCAGCCGGTAGCAGCCGTTGGTGATGTGGGTGACGCCGAGGTTCTTGCACGCCGGCAGCAGGTTCTCCATGCGCTTCGGGATCAGCGCGCCGAGCGGAATCTGGAAGGGCAGGCTGCTGACGTCGATGTAGTTGTCGCCGCCGCTGGACGGGTGCAGGTCGATGCGGTAGCTGCCGACGCCCACCGAGTCCGGGAACGGCTCCGCAGCCACGTCTTCGGCCTTCTTCCCCGTCGCCTGCATCCGCGCCTCGGTGCCCACATGGTGCTCGAGCACGGTGAATTCGGCCTGGATGCGGCGCGACTCGCGGATGTAGGGGTACATGGCCAGCCCATCGGCCGTGCCGGTGACGTCCGGCCGGAGGTGGAGCCCACGCCAGCCCGCGCCGCCATCGGGGCGCGGCGCTTCCGTCTGCATCCAATACAGCAGCGAGAGGCTGAGCTGCCGCGCGCGCTTCAGGTGCCGCGCGGCCTCCTCCTCGGGCACGCCGTAAAGGTTGCCGAGCCAGTAGTCGTTCTGCGGCCAGTTGACCAGTGTGACATCGGTGGAACAGAAGCCGGGCTCATGGATGGCTTTCTGGATGATGCGGCGGTAGAGCCAGAGGTTGAGCCCCGGCTGGCGGGCCTGGAGCGTGGGATCGAAGTAGACCTGGCGCGGCTGGAGCGTGACGGGATCCGACATCGACCAGCTCAGCAGCCTCCCCGGCCAGGGCGGGCGCAGTTGCGGGACGTATTCGCGCCAGAAGGCGTACTCGTCCGGGCGGTCGATGGTGTGGTCGGCATCCGGGTCGTAGCCGAGCGCGAAACACATGGTGAAGGCCTGATGATTCTGCGGCTGCGGCTGCTCGGGGGCGTGCAGCTCGCCGGTCTGCGCCCGGGATTCGGCCCCCATGACGAATTCCGTTCCCGTCATCGGCAGCAGCTCGCCGGTCTCGGTGGCGTCGAGGAAAAATGCGGCGCGCACGGTGCGCACGGCGCCGGAGCCATCGCGGAAAGCCAGGTGCCGCACCGCGTCGCCGTCGACGTCGGCGCGCAGCGGGCGGGCTTCGGTGAACAGGGCCAGCCGTCCCGAAGCGAGATAAGGCTGGAGCATCGCGTGCAGAACGGCGAGGGCGACGCGCGGCTCGTGCGTCAGCGCCGACACCGACCCGCCGCCCGGATTGAGGCGCGGATTGGCGCGGTGCTCCGCCAGCAGCGGGTAATGCTCGCGGTAGTACCGCCGCACGCCCTCGCGGAAGGCGCGCCAGGACGCCGTGCAGCCGAACATTTCGATCCACGGGTGTTCGTCCGGAGGCACCGCCTGCGCGGTGAGCTGCCCGCCGATCCAGCGCGTCTCCTCGGTCATCACGACGCGCAGCCCCGCGCGGCAGGCTGCCAGCGCCGCCGCGCAGCCGCCGACGCCCCCGCCGGCGATGGCCACGTCGCAACCGATCTCCCGGCCCGCCGCCCAGGAGGGGAGCGAAAAAACAGGAAGCGCCGAAAATGTCTGAAGGAACGAGCGCCGCGTCAGCTTCATGGCGGAACCCTCCTACGCTATCATGGGCTTGAGCCAGCACGTCGGAAACCATTCATGGCGGTTGTGACCGTTTCCGGGCAGCCGGGATGCCGGACGGGCGAGGTGGCCCGCCTCGCCGCGCAGCGGCTCTCCTTCACGCATCTGAGCGCGGAGCGGCTTGACGCGCTTCTGGCCGAGGAGTTCGGCCCGGTCATCGAGAGCGCCTCGCGCGCCTGGCCCGACATGGCGGCTTCCATCCTGCTGCGGCTGGCGACCACCGAACATCTCGTCGTCGGAGTGGACGGCGCCGAGGAGCTGTTCCGTGGCTTCCCCGCCCTGCTCCGCGTGCGCGTGGTCGCGCCGGCGGCGCGCCGCACCGGCAACGTGATGCTGGACAACGGCCTGGACCGCACGGCCGCGCGCCAGGCCCTGGCCGAAAGGGACCGCGAGGCGGCGCGCGTGCGCAAGGCGCGCTTCGGACGCGCTTCGGCGGCGCCCGAAGCTTTCGACCTCGTGCTCAATGCGGCCACCCTGGACAGCGCCCACATGGCCGACATCATCGCGCACGCGGTCGAGCGGCAGGGGCTGGCCGAACATGGCTTCCTTTCGCCGGCGGCCGAGGCGCAGCTCCAGTTCCAGATCCGCCTGCGGCTGGCGCGGCACGGCATCCAGCCGCGGGGCCGCGCCTCGCTCGCCAAGGTGCAGTTCGGCCATCCGTCGGAGGAGATCTTCGCCAACCTGCTGGATTTCTACCGCATCCCCTGGGAGTACGAGCCCCGCTCGTTCCCGATCGCGTGGGACGAAAACGGCAACGTCATCGAGTCCTTCACCCCGGATTTTTACCTGCCGGAGTCGAACCTTTATGTCGAGCTCACGACAATGAAACAGTCCCTTGTCACGAAAAAGAACAGGAAAATCCGGCTGCTGCGCGAGATTTATCCCCACATCAACATCCAGGTCTTCTACCAGAAGGACATCATGGACCTGGTGATGAAGTACGGCCTGGCCCCGCAGGCGCAGCCGCAGCCGTGAGCGCCCTGCCATGAAGGTTCCCGCGCTGCCCGTCATCGACCGCGTGCTGTTCACCGAAGAAGAGGTGCAGCGCCGCATCCGCGAGGTGGCGGCCGAAATCTCGGCCCGCTACCGCGACGGGAACCTGAAGATGATCGGGGTGCTGAAAGGATCGGTATTTTTCCTCACCGCGCTGGCCCGCGAGCTCACCATTCCGGTGAAGATCGATTTTCTTTCCATCTCCCCGTTTTCCAACCACACGCGGGCGCCGGGCGTGGTGCGCATCTCGAAGGACCTGGACGACTCGATCGAAGGCGAGGACGTGCTCCTTGTCGAGGACATCGTCGACACCGGCTTCACGGCGCGCTACCTGTTGCAGACGCTGGCCGGCCGCGGGCCCAATTCCATTGCTCTCTGCACGATGCTGGACCGCCCTGCGCGGCGCATCGTGCCGCTGAAGATCGATTTCCGCTGCTTTGAGATCCCGGACCGCTTCGTCATCGGCTGCGGGCTCGACTACAAGCAGCTCTACCGCAACCTGAACTTCATCGCCGTGCTGAAGCCGGACTGAGGCGC
>JANWVO010000033.1 GCA_025056865.1 Bryobacteraceae bacterium | reverse complement strand
CTCGCCGTCGGACTCACCGGCGTCGGCGGCGGCGTCCTGATGACGCCCATTCTGATCCTCGGCTTTGGCATGGAACCCGCCGCTGCCGTCGGCACGGCGTTGCTGTTCGTCACAGTGGTCAAGCTCCTCGCGGCGCCCGTCTACATGTTGCGCGGCGAAGTCGACTGGCGCGCCGCGGCGCTCCTGCTGGCCGGCGGGCTGCCCGGCGCATTCGCGGGAGTGCGCGTGCACAACCTGTTCCGGGAAACGCAACTGCGCCCTGCGGTGCTCGTCGTCGTCGGAATGACGATCGTCTCGATGGCGTTCATCAACCTTTGCCGCACCCTCCGCCGGAGACTCGCCGAAGGGGGCAAACGCCGCCGCACATGGCTGGCGGTCGTGGGCGCTCCCATCGGACTGGAAGTGGGCTTTTCCTCGGCGGGTGCTGGCGCTCTCGGCAACCTCGCATTGATGCAATGCACGACTCTGGCCCCGGCACGGATCGTCGGCACCGATCTGCTGTTCGGCCTCGTTCTGGCCGCCGCCGCAGGCTCTCTCCATCTGGCCTCAGGCAACGTCGACTACGAAGCCTTCCGGCGGCTGTGCCTGGGCGGCATCCCCGGGGCCCTTTGCGGAGCCTGGCTCGCCTCGTTCCTCCCGGCCAGGCCGTTCCGCACCGCGCTCACCCTCCTGCTGATCTATCTGGGCTCCCATCTGATGTGGGATGGCCTCAGGAGCTTTGCCCGATGAAGCCGACGTCCCGGATCTATCTCGTCGGCGCCGGCCCCGGACGCAGAGACCTGCTCACGCTGCGGGCTGCCGAGGTGCTCGCGCTGGCCGAGGTCGTGCTTTACGACCGCCTGGTGTCGTCCGAAGTGCTCGCCATGGTCCGGCCCGGCGCTCTGCTCGTGGATGCGGGAAAAGAACACGGCCGGCAGGAAGAAATGCAGCAGCGGATTCTGCTCGAACTGGAGGAATACGCACGGCATTTCCGGCACGTCGTCCGCCTGAAGGGCGGCGACCCGATGGTCTTCGGCCGCGGAGCGGAGGAATGGCGCTGGCTGCGCGGGCGCGGTTGGGACGTGGAGCTCGTCCCCGGCGTGACGTCCGCCCTGTCGGTTCCCTCGCTGGCCGGAATCCCGCCGACGTTCCGCGGCCTTGCCCGCAGCTTCGCCGTCGTCGCCGGCCACGCCTGCGGCGGCGACGGCGTCGATTGGGCGGCCCTCGCGCGCGTCGACACGCTGATCATCCTCATGGGTGTTGCGCGCCGCGCCGAAATCGCCGCTTCCCTGATCCGCGCTGGCAGGGACCCGCAGGAGCCCGCTGCTTTCATCGAAAATGGCACGCTGCCGGAAGAGCGCATCCTCGTCACCGATCTAGAGACGCTTGCCGCCGGCGGTGTGGACGTTGCCAGTCCCGCAGTGCTCGTCGTGGGCCACGTGGTGCGCCTGCGGGAAGCGCTCGTGGAGGCTGCCATGCTCGCCACCTCCTGTTCCTGAAGGCCGGACCAGGGCCGCCTCCCCGGTGAACATCTTGCGAAAGCCGCCCATTTCGGCAGCATTGAGCCCTTCCGGCACGGAAATTCGCGCCCCTTCGCCGCATTCCTCTCTTTGCGAAAGCTGCCGAATCGCGTAAATTGGATCTCAGATACGCAAGTCTTTTGCGGGCGCTCCGCCCTGGGTGGCGGCATGACGCCCGTCCACGGGAACCGAACGGAGTCCGGATTCAGGAGGTGCCCATGCCTCGGATTCCTGGTCCGCCCCGTGAAGCGGAACTCCCGCCGGCCTTCCCTGTACTGTCTTCCGAACCCCGGCGCCGCCATTACCGCCGCCCGGAAGCGCTGCCTTTCACGCCCGAAGAGCGCGCCTCCACCACCATCCTCTTCGGCAATCTGACGCCAAAGCACGACGCCCTCATCGAGGCCGTTTTCCAGGGTTCCGGTTACCTCTGCCGCGCCCTCCCCACGCCATCGCGTTCCAGCTACTCCACCGGCGTGGAGTACTGCAACCACGGCCTTTGCAACCCGAACTATTACACCGCCGGAAATCTCATCGATTTCTTGCGCTCACTCGAAAAAGACGGCCGCAGCCCGCAGGAAATCGTCCGCGATTTCGTCTACTTCACCATCGGCGGATGCGGGCCCTGCCGTTTCGGCATGTACGAGTCCGAGTACCGTCAGGCTCTTGAAGAAGCGGGCTACCCCGGGTTCCGCGTGCTCACGTTCCTCGCCAACACCGCCATCCGCGAGGGCTCTCGCCATCCTGGTCTCAGATACACAGTCGATTTCGGCCTCGGGATGCTGAACGCCCTCATTCTGGGCGACCTGCTGTTTGACATCAGCCACCGCATCCGCCCCTTCGAGGCCGAGGAAGGAGCCACGGACGAGGCCGTCGCGGACTGCGTCGCCTTCCTCGCCCGTTTCCTCCGCCAGCAGGCGCGGCGGCCCGAAGCGCAGGCCGCGTTGCGTCCCGGCGCGCTGAAGTGGTGGGACGTCTGGAAGAAGATCCGTTTCCATCTCCGCTCCGCGGCCTGGAAAGAGGCGCTCGCATGGTGCCGCCACAGGCTGCAACGCGTCCGCGTGGATTGGCTCCGCGTCCGCCCCGTCGTGAAGGTGACCGGCGAATTCTACTCCGCCCTCTCCGAGGGCGACGCCAATTACCGGCTCTTCCGCTATCTGGAATCGGAAGGCGCGGAGGTCCGCGTCGATCCCATCTCCAACCTCGTCCAATACTGGCTTTACGAGGCGCGCCTGAACAACCGCCGCAGGAAAGGGCTCCGTCCCGGCTACTGGAAAAAGGAAGCGCTGCTGCGCTTCTCGGCCTGGTTCTGGGCCAGTCAGTATCACGAATCCGCGGCCCGCCTGGGCGGCATCGCTGGCCGCCTGGAGGACCAGGAGCGTCTCGGCAGGCTCGCTCATCCCCTCTACGACACGCTGGCCCGCGGCGGCGAAGGCCACCTCGTCGTCGGGCGGGCGCTGGAGGCGGTCGAGGAGAAGGACTGCCACCTGTTCATCAACGTGAAGCCCTTCGGCTGCATGCCTGCCACGCAGGCCGACGGCGTCATGGCGCTGGTGTCGGCCCGGCATCCCGAGCTGGTTTTCCTGCCGCTCGAAACCCTGGGCGAGGGCGAAATCAATGCGCTGAACCGGGTGCAGATGGCGCTGGCCGACGCGCGGCGCCGCGCCCGGCAGGAATTCGCCGCCGCATTGGAAACCACCGGACGGACGCTGGAACAGATCCGGAAATTCGTCGAAACTCACCCGGAAATGCAAAGCCCGTTTTACCGGTTCGGAACGGAAACGCCGCCGGCGGGCGCGGCGGCGCGCTTTGTCCTGCACGCAGCGGAACGGATGAGGCGGGAAGGATGCTGACCTGGATTGCCGGCATCGACGTCGGTTCCACTACCGTCAAAGCGGTGGTCTGCCCCGCGGCGGGCGGTCCGCCCGTCTGGCGCGACTACCGCCGCCACGGCGCGCGCCAGGCGGAAACCGTGGCCGATTTTCTCCGGCGCATCGATAACGAATTCGGTCCGCCCGGCCACAGGCTCGAGGTCGTCATGACGGGCTCGGGCGCGGCAGGGTTCGCGCCCGCGGTGGGCGCGCGCCGCGTCTCCGAGGTGGCCGCCGTGGCGCACGCCGTCGAGAAACTCTTTCCCGAAGCAGGCTCTGTGGTGGAGCTCGGCGGGCAGGATGCAAAGATCATCTTCTTCGAACCGCTGCCCGGCGGCGGCAGGAAGAAGACATCGACGATGAACGACGTCTGCGCCGGCGGCACCGGCGCCGTCATCGACAAGATCGCCGCCAAGCTCCGCATCCCCGAGGATCAGCTCGCCGGATACCGCTACGATGGCGTGCCCGTCCACCCGGTGGCGGGCAAGTGCGGCGTCTTCGCGGAAAGCGACATCAACAGCCTCCAGAAGAAGGGGGTGCCGGAGCGCGAGCTGTTCGCCTCGCTGTTCGAGGCTCTCGTGCTTCAAAACCTTTCCGTCCTGTCCCGCGGCCGCCTCCTGCGCCCGCTCGTGCTTCTGCTCGGCGGCCCCAACTACTATCTGCCCGGGCTCAGGGAGGCCTGGCGCGCCCATCTCATGCGCCTGTGGCGGGAACGCGGCCTCGAGCTTCCGGCGGGCGCCTCCGCCTCCGAGCTGGTTCGCTGCCCCGACGATGCGGTTTACTTCGCCGCTCTCGGCGCGGTGGAGCTCGCGCGCGAGGAGGGAGGCGCGCCGGGATACCGCGGCGCCGGCGCACTGACAGCCCCTGGGTGTCTGGCTGACACAAGGACCGATGGGCTCCCGGGGCTCTGCCGCTCTCGCCGCGAACTTCAGGAGTTCCTCGAACAGTACCGCCCGCCCTCCCGTCCCGAGCGGGGCTTTGAACGGGGCGAAAAGTGCCGCGTCTTTCTCGGAATCGACGGAGGCTCCACGTCCACCAAGGCCGTGCTGATCGACGAATGGGGCGCCGTCCGCGCTTCGGCCTACCGCCTCTCGGCCGGAAATCCGCTGCATGATTGCCGGGAAATCGCGCGCGAATTGCGGGAAAAAGCAGAACGGCAGGGCGCGCGGATCCACGTCCTCGGCGCCGCCGTCACCGGCTACGCCAAAGACGTGCTCGCCCGCGTGCTCCGCACCGATGCAGCTCTGGTCGAAACGGCGGCGCACGCCCGCTCGGGCCTTGCCGTCATGCCCGGAGTCGATGTCATCGTCGACGTCGGCGGGCAGGACATCAAGATCATCACGCTGCACGGGCCGCAGGTGCGCGATTTCATGCTCAACACGCAGTGCTCGGCCGGCAACGGCTACTTCCTCCAGGCCGTGGCCCGCTCCTTCGGCGTTTCACTGGAAGACTACGCCAGCCGCGCTTTCCGCGCCCGGCGCATGCCCCGCTTCACCCCGGGCTGCGCCATCTTCCTCCAGGCCGACATCGTCAATTTCCAGCGCCAGGGCTGGACGCAGGAGGAAATTCTCGCCGGACTGGCCGCCGTCTTGCCCAGAAATATCTGGATCAAGGTGGCGAAAATCCAGAACCCGCTCCAGCTCGGCCGCCGCTTCCTCCTCCAGGGCGGCACGCAGCACAACCTTGCCGCCGTCAAGGCGCAGGTGGACTACATCCGGGAATGCGCGCGCGGGCGCGCGGGCGGCGTGGAAATCGCCGTTCACCCGTTCTGCGGCGAGGCCGGCGCCATCGGCGCGGCTCTGGAAGCGCGCGATCTTTGGGCTTCCGGCAGGACGACGCAATTCCCCGGTCTGGAAGCGATCGAGGCGCTCGAATTCCGCGCCGAATCCGGGGAACAGACCCGCTGCCGCTTCTGTCAGAACGCGTGCATCCGCACGTTCCTTCACTATGAGCTCTGCGGCGAACGCGGCCGCCTCATCATCGCCAACTGCGAAAAGGGCGCGGCCGAAGATGCCGCGGGCGTGCGCCGCGTGCTCGCCGCTTCGGAGAGAAACCGGCGCGAAAACCCCAACCTCGTGGCGCTCGCTGCCCGCTCCTGCTGGCGCCCCGCGCAGCGGCCGCCGCTCGTCGCCCGCCCCGTCCCCCCGCTCGCCCTCACGCCGCGCGCCCGCCTCCGCGCCCGGCGCAGCCAGATCCGCATCGCCATTCCGCGCGTCACCTATCAGTACATCTACGCCAATTTCTTCGCGGCCTACCTCGAAAGCCTCGGAGTGCCCGCGGAAAACATCCTCTGGTCGGATTTCACTTCCGATGCCATGTACCGCGCCGCGATGGGCCGCGGCGCCATCGACCCCTGCTTCCCCTCCAAGGTAGCCGTCGCCCACATCCACAACCTGCTCGCCGTGCACTTCCCGCGCCGCCCCTTCCAGGTGATTTTCATGCCCATGTTCGACGTGCTGGAGACGCACCTGGAAAACTGCATCGCCACGAACGCCTGCCCGACGGTCAGCACCACACCGCTGGTCGCCCACGCCGCCTTCCGCATCGGCGGCGACGAATTCGCCCGCCGCGGCATCGCCTTCCTCCGTCCGCTGCTCGACCTGCGCGACCGCGGCCTGCTCGAAAGGCAGATGCTCGAATGCTGGGCGCCTGTGCTTGGAGTCGACGAAGAGGAAAACGCCGCCGCTCTCGCCGTGGCGCACGAGGCCCACCGGCAGTGGATGGAACAGATGCGCGCCGAAACCCGCGCCGTCATCGAGATGCTTGAACAGCAGCGCAGGCTCGGCATCGTGATCCTCGGCCGGCCGTATCACCATGATCCCGGCCTGAACCACGGCATCCCCGAAGAATTTCAGACCCGCGGCTACCCCGTGCTTTCGCAATCCTTCCTGCCCACCGCCCCCGATATCCTGGAGCGCGTCTTCGGCGGCGACCACCCGCTCGACATTGACGACGTCTGGCAGCATTCCTATTCGGCCAGCACCACGCACAAGGTCTGGGCCGCGAAATTCGTCGCCCGCCACCCGAACCTGATCGGCGTCGAGCTCTCCAATTTCCGCTGCGGCCACGACGCGCCCGCCTACAGGCTCATCCAGCGGATCCTCGAATCGGCCGGCCGCCCCTACTTTGGATTCAAGGACCTGGACGAGAACAGGCCCGCCGGCTCCATCCGCCTGCGGGTGGAAACCATCGACTATTATCTGCGGAGGCACCGGGAGCGCCTCATCGGCCAAAGGGCCGCGCCGGAGCGCGCGATGGCGGCGGAAGTGTGAAGGCGCGTCCGCCCTTCAGGCCAGCTCGCCGAGGAAGCTCTCGCCGGCGGGAACCGAAGTCGAGAAATTCTCCGCGATGGTCTGGCCGGTATCGGCCAGCGACGCGCGCGTCCCGAGCGCTGCCCCGCGCCGCGCCCGCGGGCCGAAGGCGAGCAGCGGCACATACTCGCGGTTGTGGTCCGTGGAGGGCGTCACCGGATCGCAGCCGTGGTCGGCAGTGAAGATCACCAGGTCGCCCGGCGCGAGCGACGCTTCCAGCGACGGCAGCCACGCGTCCACTTCTTCCAGGGCGCGCGAATACCCTTCCGGGTCGTTGCGGTGCCCGTAGAGCATGTCGAAATCGACCAGGTTGGCGAAAATCAGGCCGCCGGAAAACCGCCGCATTGCTTCCAGAATCTTCGCCATTCCATCGGCGTTATTTTTCGTTTTCAGCGATTCCGAAATGCCTCTTCCGAGGAATATATCAGAGATTTTTCCGACGCCCGCCACCGGCACGCCCTGCTCCGCCAGCCGGTCCAGCAGCATCCCCTGCGGCGGCGGCACCGCGTAATCATGCCGGTTGGCCGTTCGCACGAACGCGCCCGGCCGCCCCGTGAAGGGCCGCGCGATCACCCGGCCCACCTCATGCTCGCCGCGCAGCAGCTCCCGGGCCGTCTCGCAGATCCGGTACAGCTCCTCCAGCGGAATCACTTCCTCATGCGCCGCGATCTGGAAGACGCTGTCGGCCGAAGTGTACACGATCGGCTTGCCCGTCCGCACGTGCTCTTCGCCCAGTTCCTGGATGATTTCCGTTCCGGACGCCGGTTTGTTACCCAAAACTCCGCGGCCGATGCGGCGCTCGAATTCCCGGATCAGATCCTCGGGAAATCCGTTCGGATAAAGCGGAAAGGGCTTCTTCAGGACGATGCCCGCCAGCTCCCAGTGGCCGGTGGTCGTGTCCTTGCCGGGGGAGGCAAGCGCCGCCCGCCCGTAGCAGGCGGCGGGCTCCGCCGCCGGCTTCAGATGGGCGAACGGCCGGATGTTGGCCAGCCCCAGCCGCTCGAAGTTCGGAAGCCGCAGCGGACGCCGCTCGGCGCAGTGGCCCAGCGTGTCGCCCGGCATGTCGTCGCCGAACTCGCGCCAGTCGGGCATCGCGCCGATGCCCAAGCTGTCCAGCACGATCAGCAGGATCCGCTCGAATCTCATGGCCCGGACTCCCCGAGCGCCTCGCGGATCCTCTCCGTCAGCATCTCCACGAACCGGTCCGCAATGAACCCGTTCATCCGGCTCACGACATTGCCCTCGCGGTCGAGCACCACCGCCGTGGGAATCGCGTTCACCCGCAGCATCTGTCCCAGCCCGTCATCAAAATATGAAAGCGGATCCCATTTCTGCTCGCGCAGAAACGGAGCCACCGCCGAGCGGTCCTCGTCGGTGGCGATGCGGAGGAAAACGACGTCGTCGCGCCCGCGGAAGCGCCGCCGCACCTCTTCGTAAAGCGGGTGCTGCGCCCGGCAGGGCCCGCACCAGGTGGCCCAGAAATCGAGCACCGCCACCTTGCCGCGCAGGCTTGCCAGTTTCAGCGCCGCGCCGGTCGTGCTCGACAACGTGAAATCGTATACCGATTTCGCCCCGAAATTCGGATCGAATTCCTCCAGCCGCGCCCGCCGCCGCGCCTGCAAAGCCGCCACCCGCCCGTAAGCATCCAGCAGCGCCTGCCCGAATCCCGCCGCCTCCCCGCGCGCCTTGCGGGACAGGGCAGCAAGCCGCTCGCCGTCGCGCGCCGCGTCAGGCTCGCCCGTGCGGTCGGCGCCCAGCGCCAGCGATTCGGCGAATGCATCCAGCGCCTCGGCGAAACGGCCGGCCTGTTCCAGAATCCGCGCCCGCTCCCGCGCATTGTCGATGGTCGGGTACGTCTCCCATCCCGCGCGGGCCGCTTCCAGCGCCTCCGCCGTCTGGCCCAGATTGGACAGGGCGCGGGCCTCGAACGTCCTCGCCCGTGCCAGCGCGTACTCGGTCTCGTCCAGCCGCCGCCCCCGCATCGGCTGGTAGGGCGCCGCGAGCTGCTGCCGGCGCTGCTCCTCGAGCCCCGCCGCCAGCAGCCGCGCATACCGCAGCGCCCGCTCCTGGTCTTCCCGCCGCGCGCTGTCCAGCAATGCGCGCGTCACATGGTCCAGCAATGGAAGGCTGCGCGATCCCTGCTCGATCACCCGTACGCCATACTCGAGCAGCCACCGCCGCTCGCGCAGGTCGATGGCCGCCTGCGCCAGAATCCGCTCGTATTCAGCCCGGCGCGGCGAATCCGGGTGCTGCTTCAGATGCCGCTCGATGGCGCGCGCATAGTCGACGACGCTCGATCCCGCCTCCGCGAGCGAGCGCTCCAGGATCTCTTCCTCATCGGGCGTCTGCGATGCGGGCGGCTGCACGCCCTGCGCCCCCGCATGGCCGCAGACCATGATCGCCAGTGCAAGCCAGGCTGCCCGCTCCGCCCGGCGCCTCGCCGTGCGCGCCCCCGGCAGCGGCTGCGCCGCTCCCGCCGCGCTCATTGCCTGCCCTCGCCCGAGGCCTGCGCCGCGGCAGAGCCTTCGCGCTCCTGGAAATAGGCCAGCAGCTTCTCGGCGCGCTCCCGCGCCATGTTCAGATAGGCGGAGTTGGCTGCCACGCGCTTCAGCAGCGGCACAAACTGGTCCACCGCCACCAGCCGCTTCTTGTCCCATGCAGCTTCGATGTGCAGAATCGCCTGGTTGACGCCCAGCCGGTCGTACTTCACCGCGCGCTCCAGGTTCGCCTGAAGGATCGCCGACTCGCACATCCGCTCAAACCAGTCATGCAGAAGCTGGCCGTCCGGGTCGAGCGTGTGGTTGAACTTCGTCTCGTGGCGCTCCTCGCCCTGCTCCCACCGCAACACCTTGTCGCCGAGCCGCGCCACTTTCAGGCCCGATTCCAGCGGCCGCTGAAACCGGTCCAGCTTCTCCGCCAGCCGCCACACCACCTCCGTCTCCGCGGGCCGAAGCGTGAACACGACCGGAAACTCCTCATCGGGCGCTTCGCGATACTCGGCCCGCCCGTTGCGCTCCAGCCGGATTTCCATATACGGCGGCTTGCTGCCCGGAAATGTCTTCGAATAGAACAGCCGCGGGCCGTCGGCGGCCAGCACCGGCAGCACGGCGAGCAGGGACAGCGCGAATCGCATCATCGCAATACCGGAATCGATCGGCGGGCGGCGTGGCAGAGGGCCACCGCCAGTGCGTCAGACGCATCCAGCGGCTCCGGCGGTTCCTGCAATCCGAGCAGTGCGCGCGTCATCCACTGCACCTGCTGCTTGGCGGCCCGCCCGTTGCCGGCCACCGCCAGCTTCACCTGCGCGGGCGGATACGCCGCCACTGGCAGGCCCGCCTCCGCGCAGACGAACAGCGCCACCCCGCGCACATGCGTCAGCTTCAGCGCGCTGCGCAGGTTCTCCGCGGCGAAAGTGTCCTCCACGGCCGCCTCTTCAGGCTGATACTCGGCAATCACCTGCCGCAGGGCGGTTCCGATTGTCCGCAGCCGCTCGGCAAATTCCTCCTCCGCGTCCGTGCGGATCGCCCCGCACGCCACCATGCGGTGGCGCCTTCCGTCGGTGTCGATCACGCCGTAGCCGGTCGCCTGGCTGCCGCAGTCGATGCCCAGAATCCGCACGGCCCCCCCGCGCTCCTGGGGCGCCTTCCGGCTCACTCGCCGGTCTCGTCGCCGAAGTCGGCGTTGGTGTACACGTTCTGCACGTCGTCGTGCTCTTCCAGCGCTTCCATCAGCTTCATGACGCCCGGCAGATGCTTCGGATCCACTTCCATCAGGTTCTTGGGAATCATGCCGATTTCCGCCGAAACCGTCGGGATGCCGGCCTTCTCCAGCGCCTCCAGCACCGCATGATGGGCCTCTGGCGGCGACAGGATCTCCCAGTGCTCGCCTTCCAGCTTCACATCGTCGGCGCCCGCCTCCAGCGCGATCTCCATCAGGCGGTCCTCGGTGGCCTTGTCCTTCTCGATCAGCACCTGGCTCTTCCGGTCGAACATCCAGCTCACCGAGCCGAGCTCGCCGAGGTTGCCGCCATGCTTCGAGAACAGATGCCGGATCTCGCTCACCGTCCGGTTCCGGTTGTCCGTCGCAGCGGCCACCATGATGGCCACTCCGCCGGGCCCGTAGCCCTCGAACATCACCTCCTCGATCGCCCCGCCCTCAATTTCGCCTGTGCCGCGCTGAATGGCCCGGCGGATGTTGTCGGCGGGCATGGAGACGGCCTTGGCGGCCATGATCGCGGTGCGCAGGCGAGGGTTGGAGTCTGGGTCGCCGCCGTTGCGCGCTGCGATGGTGATTTCCTTGATGATGCGGGTGAACAGCTTCCCGCGCTTGGCGTCCAGGGCGGCCTTCTTGTGCTTGATCGTCGCCCATTTGGAATGTCCGGACATGGGTTACCTCTCGCCTGGGTCGATGAATTCTGTCCGGGGCAGGAACCGCCCCAATGCTCCAGAATACCATCGGCCCGTGTCCGGATCTACGGGTTTTGCGCCCGCCGGGGTCAGTTCAGCCGCGCCGCAAGGTCCCGCGCCGCCAGGTCGGCTTCCTTCTCCGGCAGCCCCACCACGCCGGCAAACCAGGGCCCTTTGGCGAAAACAAACACCATCCGGTCGCCGTCTTTGCCGTAATAGCCCCCGAAGTGGGCGATGATCTTCGGGTTCTCCAGCCGCTTCTTATAGTCGATCAGCATCAGCGCCGCCGCTTCCGGCACGGAAGCGCGGATCAGGAACATCTCATACTCCTGCTTGCCCTTCCGGTAGCGGGCCATGTTGCCGCCGGGCAGGAAATCCTTGCCCAGGATGTGATCCTCGACGACCTTCGCTTCGATCCGGTCGGCCGCCGGAAACCGGTGCGTATAGTCGGCCACGGCCGGCCGCTTCTTCGGCGGCGGCGCAGCGGCCTTCTTCTCCGGAGCGGGTCCGCCGCAGGAGGCCAGCAGGAGCAGCCCCGCGGCGATTGCGGACAACAGCATCCTGAATCGCATGGCGTCTATGATGCTATCACTGAGGCCCGCCCGTCCGCGACGGCCCCTGCCCCCCGCAGTGCTAGCCTAGGACTGAAGCCATGCTGCTGGCCATCGACGCAGGCAACACCAACGTCACCGTCGGCATCTTCGACGGCGCGCGCATCGTCACGCGCTGGCGGCTGCGGACCGTCCACGACCGCACGCCGGACGAATGGGGCATTCAGCTCCGCAGCCTCTTCGCCCTCGAAAACCACGCCTTCGATCAGATCGACGGCGTCGCCGCGGCCAGCGTCGTTCCGCCGCTCGAATCCTCACTCACCGCGATGGCACGCCGCTACTTCGGCGTCGAGCCGTTCTGGGTCACCGGCACCACCGAAACCGGTCTCAATGTCCTCTACGACAACCCCCGCGAAGTGGGCGCGGACCGGATCGTCAATGCCGTGGCGGCGCTGCGCAAGTATGGCGGCCCCTGTGTCGTCGTCGACCTGGGCACCGCCATCACGTTCGATGCCGTCAGCGCCCGGGGTGAATACCTGGGCGGAGTCATCTGCCCCGGCATTGGCATCTCCATCTCCGGCCTGTTCCAGCGCACCGCCCGGCTGCCGATGGTCGATTTCCGTGATCCCGGCCGCCTCATCGGCACCAACACCGTGGCCAGCATGCAGTCCGGCCTCTACTACGGACTGATCGCCATGATCGATGGCATCGTCGAGCGCATGGCCGCCGAGCTCGGCCCGGACACCCGCGTCGTCGCCACCGGCGGCCATGCGTCGCTCATCACGCGCGGCTCGCGCTGGGTGAAAACCGCCGACGAAGACCTCACCCTCGAAGGGCTGCGCATCATCTGGGAGATGAACTGCCGGCGATGAGCGGACAGCCCGAAAATGGCGAGTGGAAGCTGAACTACTTCAGCTACTTCACCGAAGTCGAAGAGCACTTCCAGCGCGCCCGCGGCACCGGCCTTTTCCTGATGTCCCCGCTCGACTGGGCGCTCGTCGAAAGCTGGAAGAACGCCGGCATCCCCCTCGAAGCCGTCCTTCGCGGCATCGACGCTGCGTTCGAGAAATGGCGCTCCCGGCGCCAGAAGCATCAGATGATCAACAGCCTCGCCTATTGCGCGCAGGCGGTGATGAAGGAAGCCGAGGCGATGGCCGGCAACCGCCCTGCTTCTTCCGCTCCCGCGGAACCGGCCATCCCCCCAGACGCCGTCCGCAGGCACCTCGAGAAAGCTCTCGCCGCCCTCGAGGCCCGCGAACCCTATGCCGATATCGCCGCAGGCCTGCGGACTCTCGTTGCCAATCTGGACGGGCATCTCGCCAACCTCGAAGACCTCGAGCTCCGGCTCACTGCCCTCGAAGACCGCATGGCCTCCATCGCCCGCACGCGTCTCAGCGAAGAGCAGCTCCTGGAAATGCGCCGCGAGCTCGAGCGCGAGCTGCGCCCCTACCGCAGCCGCATGAGCGCCGGGCAGTTGGCGCGGCTCGAAAAGTCATTTCTGGACCGGAAAGTCTATGAATTGGAAGCCCTCCCCAGGCTCAGCCTGTTCTACCTGTAGTACGCCACGAACCCCTGGTACCCGCCCGTGTGAAAAATTTCGGAGGCTTCCCTCTTGACGGAACCCGGGCCCATGATGTACTGTTCGAAGCAACGGCGTGCGCCGTAAGTACTGCCAGCGTTTTCCTCCGATTCTGGCTGGCTGTCCGCCGGTGAGGATCTTCCTCCGAGTCCTCACCGGCATCCTCATCTTGGGCGGCTTTGCGCTCCGCAATCTCCACTGAGGACCGTTGCACCGGGAGTTCCGCCCGCACGCATACGCTTTCCCCGCCCCACGGACATGGGACTCATGGCAGTCCTGGTTCCCCCCGAGACGCCGCCTCCCCGGATCGTGCCCGGCCAAGCCCGTGCTCCCGCGCCGCAGCGTGCCGCGCTCAGCCAGGCTGCCAACACCGCGCAGGGAGGTTTCTGCGGTCTCGGGCGCGGTCCGCGGCTGGCGTCGTATCCTGTCAGGTGATGGAAGTCATGATGGGGCACCTCGGCTGGATCGAGGTGATCTGCGGCCCGATGTTCTCGGGCAAGAGCGAGGAGCTGATCCGCAGGTTGCGCCGCGCTCTGATCGCGCGCAAACGCGTGCAGGTCTTCAAGCCGGCGCTCGACACCCGCTATTCGGTCGACGAGATCGTCAGCCACGGCGATTCGCGCATGAAGTCCGAGGTCGTCTCCAGCGCGCGCGAGATCCTCGACAAGCTCGACTGGCGCACTCAGGTCGTCGGCATCGACGAAGCCAACTTCCTCGGCCAGGATCTGGTCGCCGTCGCCCAGCAGATGGCAGACTCCGGCAAGCAGGTCATCATCGCCGGGCTCGACACCGACTATATGGGTCGCCCCTTCCCTCCCGTCCCCGATCTGCTCTGCGTCGCCGAATCGATCACCAAGACGCTCGCCATCTGCATGCGCTGCGGCAACCCTGCCAAACACACGCAGCGGCTCGTCGAGAGCGACGACCTCATCGTGGTCGGCGCGATGGGCGTTTACGAGGCCCGCTGCCGTCGCTGCTTCGAGCCCGGCGTGCCCCGGCAGGAGTATCTCGAGTTCGCCCGCCCACGCGCCGCCCGGCGGCAGAACGAATCCGGCAGCGAACTTTGAGGCACAGCCCTCCGGCCGAAGGATGATTTCCTGTTAATCTGGTAACAGACCGAGTCCCGGCCAAGGAGTGTCACGCGTGAGCGATCCCAACTACATGCCCCCGCAGGGCCAGCAACCCACCTATGTCTACCCCACCCAGGGCGGCGGAGGCGGGGTGAAAACCGCCATCCTGTTCGGCGCCGTCATCGCCCTCGTCGCCGCCAATGTCTACCTGTTTCTCCAGGTCGACGCCCTGAAGAAAGAAATGGCCCAGAACCGCGAGGTGCTGATGGCCGAAGTCAGCAAGGCCAGGGAGGCTTCCACGGTCACCTCCGCCGCGGCCCAGCGCAACATCGAAGCGCTGAAGGACGAGCTGGAAGCGGCGCGCCGCCAGGTCGCCACCGCTACCGGCCAGGCGAAGCTGGAAGCCCAGAAGCACGCCGAAGAGCTCGCCGCCCGCCTCGCCCAGCAGCAGAAGGCCGCCGAAGCCCAGTTGCGCGGCCAGATCTCCCAGGTCGAACAGCAGGCGGCCACGAAGATCGGCGAAGTCTCCACCGAAGTCGGCTCCGTCAAGACCGAGCTCAGCAGCACGAAGTCCGAGCTGGAAAAGACCATCGCCCAGCTCAAGAGCGTCGCCGGCGACCTCGGCGTGCAGAGCGGCCTCATCGCCACCAACTCGAAAGAACTGGCCGCCCTGAAGGCCCTCGGCGAGCGCAACTACTACGAGTTCAACCTCGGCAAGACGAAGGAGCCGCAGCGCGTCGGCGACGTCTTCATCCAGCTCAAGCGCACCGACCCGAAGCGCAACCGCTACACCATCGAGATCATCGCTGACGACAAGAAGGTGGAGAAGAAAGACAAGACCATCAACGAGCCCGTGCAGTTCTACACTTCCAAGGCGCGGCAGCCGTATGAAATCGTCGTCAACGAGGTCCGCAAGGACGTCATCGTCGGCTACCTCGCCACGCCCAAGGTGCAGGTGTCGCGCTGATCTTTCCCCTGCCGGATTCGCTTGCCGCCGCGCCTCCCGGCGCGGCGGTGTCTCTTTCCGCGCTCAAAGCCGCTGCACGCGGATCCGCTTGAACTCCACCCAGTAGCCCTGCCGGTGCGCCTGGAGTTCGATCAGCCCGGGCTGCATCCTCTGAAGCCCGGCGTACTCCATCACCGTCTCTCCGTTGATCCGCACACGGCATTCGCGGCCGTACGCCCACAGCTCGAAAAGAAACCACTTTTCGTCCTCGATCCGCGGATATTTCGCCCGCTGATAATGGTACAGCGAGCCGGTCGGAAAATGCGCGTCCGGCACCGGATGGAGCTGGATTTCATACGCAAACTGCGGATTCGTTCCTTTGCCTGCGCTGCGGAAAATGATGCCGCTATTGTGCTGCGCGCAGCCCCGCACGTAGCATTGCAGATAGAAATCCCGGAACTGCTCTTTCGTCCCCAGCAGCCCGTCGCCGTCGATGCGCAGCACCGGCCCGATGGCCTGCGCCTCCACCTTGCCCACGGTCGTGCGCCAGTTCCTCTCCAGGTCTTCCGGCTTCTCGTACAGCAGGATCCATTCCTCGGCGCCCGGCAGCTCCCGGATGCGCAGGTTGCGGAAGCGCACCACGCAGGACGCGCCCGCGACGCCGATGTAGCCGGAACGCAGGCGGTCCCGCAGCGCCGGATGCGTCCGCTGGTTCAGGTCCTGCACCAGCTCTCCGTTGAGCCAGACGCGCAGCGCCGGATCGTCGGCGAGGATCCGGAACTCGTTCCATCCCTTCTTCACCGGAACCTTCCGCGGCGCGATCGCCGGAAAGACCGACCCGCAGGAATAGGGCGTCGGGGGATCTTCCGGCTGGTGAAAAATCTTGATCTGGATTCCCGCGTCCGTCGGGTAACCGTGCATCGGAGCATGCAGATAAATGCCGGAGTCATTCCAGCCATCGGCCAGAAATTCTCCGCGCAATTCAAAATTCCGGTACTCCTTCGCGCTCCGCAGCCATGCCGGAAACGAGGCGTGCGCCTGCACGGCCACGTCGTTGCCCGAGACGGCGAACGCAGACTCGGGCCCGTCCACCACCGTCCACTCGCGCAGCGGCGTGAAGCCGGCTTCGTCCTGCTGCATCCAGAGAGCGGCGGGAAATGCAAGTACAGTGCGTCGGCTGAGCATGGCGTCCTACATTCTATGCGAACCCGCAGCCGCGGAAGCCGCGCAGGAAGCGGAGGTGATATGTTGCTAGAGATGCGTATGGCGTTGGCGGCGGCTGCCGCGGGCCTCCTGCTGGCGGGGTGCGGCAGCGTGCGTCCTGCGCGGATCCCGGAGCCGCCGGCGCAGGTCGCCGTCGTGTGGAAAAGGACCGCGCTCGAGCGGCCCCCTCTCGATTCGGCCCCCGAGGCCCTCCGGTCCGCCGCGCCCGTCGAATGGGTCCGCGCCAGCTACCAGTCCTACGCCACCGTCATCCTCGTCGACATCTTCCGCATGCGCTCCAGCGCCGCCGCGTTCGAGGCCCTCCAGCGCTGGAAAAACGAGCCCGGCTCCGTGGCCTTCCACCGCGGCGAGCTCTTCGTCGTCTGCTCCTCCTCGATGGAATCCACGCAGGGCCTGATCGAATTTTCTGCGAAACTGGAAGCAGAATGGCTGGCAACGGGCAGCCAGGCAGGGTTGCCGGGGCGCCGGAGCGCTTCCACGAGTTTGCGGTCCTGCTCATGCTCGCCAGCGCGTGGAGCGCCCTGGCCGGTTCCGGAGCCTTCTCGCACGGCGCGGCGGACCTGATCGCGCTCGCCGCGGCTGGCGCCGCCCTGCTCGCACGCACCCTCGGCGCCGCCGGCGTGGCCTCTTTCCGGCTGCCGGCCTCCTGGGTCACCGCCGCCACCGCCGCTTACCTGCTCTTCTACCCGGCCGATTATCTCTGGCTGTCCCGCGATTTCCTCCGCGCCACGCTGCACCTCGTCTTCTTCGTCTTTATCGCGAAGATTCTCACCGCCAGCACGCCCCGCGACTTCCTCGTGCTCAAGGTGATCGCCTTCCTCGCCATGCTGGCCGCCTCCATCGTCTCCGCCAGCCTCACCTTCCTCCTGTTCCTGTGCCTGTTCCTCGCCGCTTCGATGGCCGCCCTCGCCAGCGAGGAAATCCTTCGCGCCGCGCGCGGCCGCCGCCTGGTGGCCGGAGCAGGCGGCCGCCTCCCGGCCCGGCTCGCCCGGCTGACCGCGCTCTCCACCGCGGCCGTGCTCCTGATGACCGCAGGCCTCTTCTTCTTCCTCCCGCGCACCGCACGCGCCGCTTTCGAGCACCTCCTGAAGCCGTCGCAACGCTCCTCCGGCTTCGCGCCCGAAGTGCTGCTCGGGCAGGTGGGCGAAATCCGCCGCCAGAGCACCGCCGTGTTCCACGCGCGCTTCCTCGACCGGCGCCTCCCTGCCCTGAAATGGCGCGCCACCGCCCTCAGCGAATTCGACGGCTGGCGCTGGTACAGCACCCGGGCGCGCGAAGGCCGCACGCTGCGGCCCGCCGACGGGCTGGTCAAGCTCCTCGACGATGAACAGCTCCGCCTTCCCGGCAGACGCTTTACTTACGAGGTGTTCCTCAACAACACCTCCTCGGACTGGCTCTTCATCGCCGGCACCCCCGAATACCTGCGCGTGTCCACGCCGCTCGTGCTCGAGTCCGCCGCCACCGGCTACCGCGCGCCTCTGGCCAGCCCCGAGGGCTTCCGTTATGTCGTGCACGCCACGCTGGCCGCCCCCCAGAGCGGCACGCTGCCGCCCGACGAGCGCAACTTCTACCTCCGTCTCCCGGTCGTTGACCCGCGCGTGATCGAGCTGGCGCGCCGCATCACCAGCGGCGCCCGTTCGGACGTCGAAAGGGCGCGCCGCATCGAGGCCTACCTGCTCGGCAATTACCAGTATTCGCTCCGCGCGCTGGACCGGGAGGTGGACGACCCGCTGGCCTGGTTCCTGTTTGAAGGCAGAAAGGGCCACTGCGAGTACTTCGCCTCCGCGATGGCTGTCCTGCTGCGCGCCGTCTGGGTGCCATCCAGAATCGCGGTCGGCTACCGCGAAGGCAGCTACAATTCGCTCACCGGCTGGCATGTCGTCCGCGCTTCGGACGCCCATAGCTGGGTGGAGGCGTGGATCGACGGGCGCGGCTGGGTGGAGTTCGACCCCACGCCCCCGGATCCTGAACAGCGGCCGGCGGGCCTCCTCGACCGTCTCAGCTTCTGGTCGGACGCATTGAGCATCTTCTGGCAGGAATGGGTGCTCGGCTATGATCTCGACCGTCAGCTTTCGCTGGCCATGCAGGTGGAACAGTCCCGCCGGCGGCTCGGCTGGAGCCAATGGTCCGCCTTCTGGCGCAGGCTGCGCGGCACAGCGGGAGGACAGCCGCCAGAGCCGCTGGCTTGGGCAGCGGCAGCGCTTTTGGCCCTGGCCTGCCTCGCCGCGTGGTGGCGCCGGCAGTCCCTGCAGCGATGGTGGCGGATGGTTGCCGGATGCCGGAAACTTCGCCAGGGAGCAGCGACGCCGCACGACGCCGCCCTGGTTTACGAGCGAATGCTGGCAAGGTTGCGGGCGCTCGGCTTCGAGAAGACTCCATGGATGACGCCGGCCGAGTTCGCCGCGTGCCTGCCGGAAGGCGAGCCCGGCGAGTCCGTGCGCGGCTTCACCGCCTGCTATCACCAGCTCCGCTACGGGGCCAAGCCGGGGGCTGCGGTCGAACTGGCCCGCTGGATGGATCGCATCGAGTCTCTGGCCCGACGGCGCCCGTAAGGGTGGCCCCACCGGCCGCCCATCTTTCTGCGGTTCCTGTGAGCTTTTTTTCATCCCGATTCCGGTATCCCCTTTGACGGGCCGCCCGCGAGGATCCTTGTCAGCCGCGACACCGGCGGCAAAGGTCCGGCGGGCAGCCAGTACCAAGATTCCCGGCCTGCTGGAGGAGGAGAGCTGGGAACGGGGTGGCGGAGAAGGTGCCGCGGGATTTGCGGCGAGGAGGAGCCTGATCCGCCCCCCATTTGCTCTGGGTCCAGTAAGTCGCCGGCGGCGCTGAGGGCTGGCTGCCGCCAAGGGATGCAAGAAGACTCATGCAGAAACGGGAACGCGGCCAATGCGCGCGGTCAGGTGTTTTCCGGCGTTCTCATCCCGCACGCGAAGCGGCTTCCTGTTCACCCGGGAGAGCTCTTGAGGGAGTTTCCGGATGCCTTCAGGCTCCAGAAACGCTACAATGCCCGAAAGACCTCATGGAGGAGCCCGGCACCCAGGACGTCACGCTGTTGCTGCGCAAGTGGAGCACCGGAGACAGGGAAGCGCTGGACCGCCTGATCGAAATCGTCTACCCGGAGCTCCATCGCATCGCCATGCGGCACTTGCGGCAGGAGCGGGCAGACCCCACCTTGCAATGCACCGCCCTGGTGCATGAAGCCTACCTGCGCCTCGTTGGCAAGGAGGAGCCCCAGTGGTCGGACCGCTCCCACTTTTACGCCGTCGCTTCCAGAATCATCCGCGGCATCCTCGTCGACTACCGCCGCGCGCGCGGCGCTGCCAAGAGAGGCGGCGGCGAGGAGAAGGTCCATCTGGAGGAAGCGGCAGGTCCGCTGGGACAGGATCCTGTCGATCTGCTCGATCTGGATGCAGCGCTCACTGAGCTGTCCCAACTCGATCCCCAGCAGGCAAGCATCGTCGAGATGCGCTTCTTCGCCGGTCTGGGCGTCGAAGAAACAGCTCATGTGCTCGGCATCTCCCCAGCCACCGTGAAGCGCGATTGGGTCCTTGCCAAGACTTGGATCCACCGCCGGCTCTCCGGCGGCAGGGATGGGCCCGGACAGCAAGGATAGGGAAACATGGACACCCAGGCGTGGGAGGAGGTGAAGCGGCTCTTCGGCGAAGCGCTTCAGCTCGACGCGGAGCATCGCCGCGCCTGGGTCGAGCGGGAATGCTCCGATGAAGAGGTGCGGCGTGAGGTCATCAACCTGCTGGAAGAATACGCCCGCTCGGAGAACTTCCTGGAGAATTCCACGCTCGCCCTCCACCACGCCGTGCAGGAGGCTTTCGAAGGGCCGCTGGAAGGCCAGCTCATCGGACCGTGGCGGCTTTTACGGCTCATCGGACGCGGCGGCATGGGCGTCGTCTACGAAGCCGTGCGCGAGGGCGAGGACTTCCAGGCCCGCTTCGCGCTCAAACTGATCCGGGCAGGACTTGCCACCGAGAGGCTCGTGGAGCGGTTTCGCCTCGAACGGCGGGTGCTCGCCGCGCTGTCGCACCCCGGCATCGCTCTGTTGGTCGACGGGGGCGCCACGTCGGACGGGCTACCTTACTTCGTCATGGAGTACGTGGAGGGCCAGCCGGTCGACCGCTGGGCGCAGGAGCGCAAGGCCAGCCTCGAGCAACGGGTTCGCCTGATGGTCGAAGTCTGCCACGCCGTTCAGCATGCGCACGAGCGGCTGGTCGTCCACCGCGACCTGAAGCCCGGCAACATTCTGGTTACCGCGGAAGGCCGCCCCAAACTGCTCGATTTCGGCATCGCACGCCTGATCGGCGACAGCGAAGAGCCAGGTGCCGCCCAAACCGTCACCTACGTCCTCACGCCCGAATATGCAAGCCCGGAGCAGATCACCGGCGGGGCGGTCACCACGGCGACAGACATTTACTCCCTGGGCGTGCTTCTTTATGTCCTGCTTGCCGAACGCCGCCCTTACGATCTCTCCGGGATGTCCCCTCTGGAAGCGATGCGCCGCGTTGTGGAGATCGAACCGAGGCCGCCCAGCACCGTGGCTCCAGACTCGGTACGGCCGGCGCTGCGCGGCGACCTGGACAACATCATCCTGAAGTGCCTCCGCAAGGACCCGGCCGAGCGTTACCGCACGGCCGACGCGCTGGCGCACGACCTGGAGGCGTGGCTGGCCGGCAGGCCGGTTTCGGCCACGACGCCTTCGCTCTCTTACCGGCTGGGCAAATGGGCACGGCGGAACCGCGGCCAGGCGGCTGCCCTCGCCGCCCTGTTCCTGTCGCTGATCGCCGGCGGCGCCGCCACGTCCTGGCAGGCGCGCGAAGCCCGGCTGGCCCGCGCCCGCGCCGAACAGCGCGCGCTGGAAATTCAGAAACTGTCGCGCGCGCTCGTGTTCGAAATCAATGAAGCCCTTCAGAAATTCCCCGGTTCCACGGAAGCTCGCGCCCTGCTGCTCGACCGGGCCATGCCGTTTTTCGACGGCGCAGCCCGCACTGCATCCCAGGACCCTCCGCTGCTTCTGGATCTGGCCGAAGGCTACCGCCGGCTGGGCAATGTGCTCGGCTCGGCCTTCAGCGACAACCTCGGCCGGCAGGAAGAGGCGCTGCGGTCATTTGAAAAGGGCCTCGCGCTGGTCCGCACGGCCCGCCGCGTCACCGCGCCAGACTACGCCTCCCTCGGCGCGCATGCCAGATTGCTGGTCGAAGCTGGGCTGGCAGCCATCGGGTTGAAACGCCGGGAAGAAGCGGAACAGTATTTCAGGGAGCTCGAAACCGTCGTCCGGGAAATGGAGTCGCGCCTCGTTGGAACCCCGGAGGGCCGCGCCCTCACGGCCGTCAACTGGGCGCAGCTCGGACTGCTACGCTCGTCCCTGGGTCCGCGGGACGAAAGCATTCGGCTCCACCGCAAGGCGATCGCCCTCTTCGAAAGCCTGCCCCGCGAAGAGGCCGCAAAGCCGGCCATTCAGAGCCAGCAGGCTTTCGCATACAAGCGGCTGGGCGGAATGCTGATGCAGACCGACCTGCCGGCTGCCGAGCAAAGCTATCTGAGAGGCCTTGAACTCGACCGCGATCTCGTCCGCCGCCATCCGGAGGATTCCATGCAGCGCTACAACATGACTTTCGCACTGTCCGATCTCGGCCTGATCGCAAGAATGCGCGGCGATTACCAGAAATCCCTGGCATTTTTCTCCGAAGCCGCGGCCATTCGCGATGAATACCACTCCGCCGATCCGAAAAATGTTCGCGTGCTGAATGGCGTCACCAACGTCCATTGCCAGAAATCGTCCGTCCTGGCCCGTCTCGGCCGCTACCCGGAGGCCCGCAAGGAGGCTGCGGTTTGCGGGGCGCTCGCCCGCCGCCTGGCCGGCATCGAAGGCGAGCGAGGCTGCGGGAGAGGCCCCACGGCTCTCCTGTTCGCCGCCGAAGCTCCCCTGCTGGAAGCAATCCGTACCTCGGGTGCCCGCCGGGTCCGCCTCGCCGCTGAAGGCCGCTCCCTGGTGGCCCGGGCGGTTCGCGAACACCGGGCGTGTGCCGTCGGCTTCCCTTCCTTCCCCGGCAGACTTAAGGATGTGGAGCAACTGCTCGGCCAGCTCCAGCCAAACGGCAGCCCGGCGCCCGGTCAGGCTCGCGGCACCGCCAAATAGGGATCCAACGGGGCCAGCCATGAAGGCCCGGTTCCCGCCGCAATCGAACCGCCACCCCGCCAACCCGCTCTGGCTCCAGAGCGCTTCCTCCTTCCCACTCACACCAGACGCTTCGGCAGATTCGTTATCTGACACCCAGGCCTTCCCGGCCAACCCTGCCCGGAAACCCACGCCCCGGCAAGGCATGCCGGCCCTCCCGGGCGCCGCTGCCGCCCGGAAAACGCCCTCCGCATCCACGCAATCCGAAATCAATGAAAAAATCGCCGGGGCCAGCGACATGGCTGGCCCCGGCCATCCGTGTGCCAGAGCGATCCAAGGGGTTATCTCGTCGTCAGGAAGAACCAGGCTTCAGAAACCCATGTGGCGGGTAAGCGGTCCCAGCAGCCCGGGCCTCGCCTCGACCGCTCGCACAGACAGCCGGGCCCCTTGACGAGCGCCCCTCGTCCTTCCCGCCGGAAGCACTCGCTTCTTGTTGTTCAGCATGATGGCCAGGACCTCGAAACTGATCCTCGTAGTGGCCAGCGTTTCCCTTCTGCGCGCGTCCAGCACCACCGATGCCTCCAGCTCGCCCAACAGGCTCCGGATCTCCGCCGAATGCCGCTTCCGAGCAGCGGTCCGATCCTCCAGCCATCTCAGGTCATCGCCTCTTGGCGTGAACCCCGCCGCCGGTGCCTGCTCTCTCGCCTCGCGGGATTCCGGAGACACGTCGAGAGCCACGTCACGGTTCGCATTGAGGTCCGTCCCGGGAACCGTGCCACCGATGACCAGGATTCCAGGCATTCCACCGTCTGTCCAGATTTTGGTCGCGCCAGCGTCCCAGCTCCGGTCTTCCGTCAGCCACCCGGGGCTTGGCCCGGGCGCAGCGTCTTCTAAGGCGAGAGACGCCTCTCTAGCATTCCGGGATTCATGATCCTGTACATTTTCATATTTTAACGTTTGTGATCCTAAATCTTGTTGAGTATCTCCACAGAGTGGTGTCGTTGCCTGAACCTGCCCTCCGCCGTTCCGTGTCTCTTTAGTCGGCCTTGCCCCTCACCACGATCCCTCTGGCCCCCTCCCGCGGGTCCCGGGCCTGCCCCCCGGCACGGTGGAACCGCTCCATCGCAAGGAGAGGCATCTGACAGGCACCTTCCCATCCGCGCACATGGACACAGGGGCAGGTGGTCGAGGGCGCTGCGGGCCTGCCGGCTGCCTGCCCGCCCACGCGGAGACAGGGGGGCCTCCGTCAGCCCACGATTTGGCCTGCCCGAGGTGGAATCGGGGCGAGACCGAATTGGGTGATCCGTCCGGAAACCGGCTCAGTGAGAGTTGTTAACCGGCCGGCTGAAGACGACAAACTCGATCACCGTCTTGCCAACAAGGCCGGGCGGGGCGATCTCCCCCTCGCGCGCTGCCCTGAATGCAGCGTGTTGCGGGTCGCGCTGCATTTTTTCATCAGCCAGAATCCCCGGAAATCCGCCCACCGAAAGGATACCCCGTCCGGCATCTGCCACCGGCACTGGTTCGCCGGGTTGCAGGTTCAGAGACATCCCACCCGGGTCCCGCGTGCCCGTCGTTTGCGATACGAAGCTGGAACCGCTCGTAGAGGGCGCCCTTGTCGTCCGGGTCGCTGAAGGCCGTTTTGTTCTCGGCCATGAACTCATTCAGGAAAGGCCGCGAACGCTTCGGCTCTTCCACGGCGGCTGATCCGCCTGCCCTGCCCCTTGCCCGGATCGGCTCTGAAATCCTTGCGGCAGAGTGCGGGAAGCGGGTGTGGGGCGGAAAGGGGTGCCTGGCGTGAACCAGATGCAACTGGTCTTGCAACCAGCACGGCTTCGCAGCCGCGTAGGACACAGACCCTCCAGAACGGGCTCCACTGGCGGCCGGAACAGACCGTTTCTTGGAGAGCGTGAGGGTCACCTCACCTGGAACATCTGTGACCCCGGCTCCGCTCCCGGCAGAGAGAGCGGCCATGGATATTCCGGGGACAACCGCAGAGAAAGCTCTTCGGTTGGAGCAAGAGACGGAGTGTAGTAGAAATCGGCCCCCCGAAGGAGGCGCCACCAGCGGGACAGAAACGGGAGGCGTTCGGCAACGCGGACCACGCCCGGCCTCGTCTGGCACTCTTTGTGAACCAGCCCCTCGACGGCGCAGACCACCACCCCATGTCCGCCGGAGCGGGCGCGGAGACAGAAATCCACGTCGTTGTAGTTAGTTGGGAAGAGCTCATCGAAGCCGCCGAGCTGACGGAAAATGCGGCGGCGGACCAGCATGCAGGCTCCAGTCACGGCGGATACATCCCTGGTCTGGCAGAGCCATGGCCAGAGCCGGCTGGCGTGGTATCCCTTGCCCACGTGTCCCGCCCCATCTCCCATCGCGAGGGCAATGCCCGCGTGCTGCACCTCGCCGGTTGGATATCGCAGCAGCGCGCCGACGACACCCACGCCCTCCTGCTCAAGTTCCCCGGTCATCGCCTCCAGCCATCCGCGGGTCCTCGCAATAACGTCGTCGTTGAGGAACAGCAGGTGCTCCTCCCCCTCCTGCCTTGCGCCTGCGTTGCACATCCGCGCGAAATGGAATGGACCGCTGTAAGGCTCCAGCGTGGCCCCATGCCGCCGCGCCACCTGCCGGAGCTGTTCGAGCAGCTCGCCTTCGGCGTGGCCGATCACGGTAATCCCGGCCAGCAGCGTGCCGGCTGTCCGCCGCAGGCTGTCAAGACAGGCAGACAGCAGCGCCGGCGAGCGGGAGCAGATCACGGCCACCGAAGGAGACGGCCGGGAGGACGATACTGGCTTCGGCGCCCCGCTTTCAGCCCAATTGCCGCCGCATTGCATCAGGACCCTCGGAATATGACCCACTTCCGCTCTGTCGGCGAGCCGCAGCGTGAGATTGTGCCAGTCCCCGGCGTTCACCGCTCCGTCTGAGGCGCCAGCTCGCAGAAAGTGCTCTTTCCGCACCAGCATCGGCGCCCCAATGTAGGAACAGTGCCGCAGCAGAGCCGGAGACCATCCCGGCTTGAACACGGGGACGCGCGCGGCGGGGCTCTCGCCGGGAATCTCGTGGTCGGCGTAGATGAGGTCGTAGCCGCAATCCTGAAGCCCTTCGGCAAAGCAGTAGAGCGCATGAGGACGCAGGCGGTCGCTCATCCGCAGGAAAAGGAGGTAATCTCCTTTCGCCTCCCGGGCCGCGTGCTGAAGCCGCAGCGCAAGAGGATCGCGGGATGTCCGGGGAATGAGAACTGCCTCGTGATGCGTGTAGACCTGAGAGCCCAGGCTCTCCAGCGCAGGCTGGCCGTCCGTTTCATCCGCTGGCAGCACAATCACGGAGATCAGCGGACGGAAACGCCAGGATGCGATGGCCGACGCCATCTGCTCTGCGGTGGGGAGGCTCTGCGCATCTTGCAGCAGCCAGGCGCCGTAGCGGGCCAATTCGGCGTGATCCGTGCGGACCCGGCCCAGCATGGATGCCACATTCGCGATCCGCTGCCGCATCCCTCTCGCAAACCGCAGCAGAATGCTGTTCTCAACCCGGATCAGCCTCTCGTCGAGGAAACGCATCTGGAGCGCTAGCAGCGCGTTCAGCACCTCGGCGTCGTCGGGCGGATGTTCGCGGGCAATCGAGCTCACAAAGCGCTCCTTCAGACCCCAGCCTGCTTCCTGACGAGAAGGGCTGCTGCGCTGCCTCCACGGGTCCCATCTGCGCTGCAAGGCTTGGACCGGCACGTCCATCCTGGCACGGACGGTTTCGGGGGGGCGAATCGACAGGCGGCTCCCATTAGCGCGAACCCATCAGCCCCAGCCGGCTCCGAATCTTGCCAGCCACTCCTGCTAACGTCAGCAGAACGCCGCCGACGGCCCGCAACGTGCGCCAGATCCTGCTGGTAAGAATCTCGTCCACGGTGGCTTCCAGGCGGCTGACCCGAGCCTCCAGTCCTACCGCGCTTTGTCCGGCGTCCATGCCGACGAAGTCCGTCCGGAGCATGTCGAAAGCCCGGACGAGCCGCTTCAGCCCGGAAGCTCCGGCGCGCTGCGAACTGGGGCGGCTTTCGGCTGCCTCCGCTCCGCGCTCCGCGAGCATTCGCACGGCGTCTGCATACCGCTCCGAACCCCGGAATCGCGCGGCCGTTTCCAGCGCCGCCTTCCGGATTCTCCCGAGCCGTGCGCGGTCTTGCTCCAGCTTCAGCACCTGCTCGACATAGGCCTGTGGCTGGTTCACTTCCCGGATAAGAATCGCGTTGACGCCATCCTCGATGTATTCGCTCACTCCCCCCGAGGAGGAGGCAACCACCACGCAACCGGAGGCCATCGCTTCCAGCGGCGCCAGGCCGAAGCCCTCATAAAGGGACGTGTCGAGGAAGACGTCGCTGTTGCGGAGGATCTCGGCCAGCTCGGGCCGGAGCACCGGCAGGGGCCGTTTCTCGCAGAATCCTTCCCACGAGGACGGGATCTGCAGTTCGGGCGGATGGAAAAGAACCGCCTCGACGCGCTCCCGGTGCGGCGAAAGCCGGTCGAGGATTTCCAGCAGGAAGGGCTGGCCTTTGGCCAGGCTGCCCCGGGCCATGGCGCAGACGCGGATTTTTTTCTGCTCCGCGGTTCCAGAACGCGGAAAGAAAACCGCATCGTCGAAACCGATCGGGAGAATCCGGATCGGCGGGCGGCAATGGCGGGAAGCCATTTCCCTCAGCCAGGCTGACGTGGTGAGCACTTCTTCGGCGGCCTTCAATGTCTCCAGAAACGGCACGAAGGCCCTCCCGTCCTCGAAGTAGCTCTCGTATCCCTGCACGAAGTAAATCCAGGGCCGCTTCTCCAACGCGCTGCGCAGCATCACCGGGGCTACGGTATCCCAGGAAGTCGCAACCAATACTGACGGATGGAAGCGAGAATCCCGGAGGAATTTTTCTATCGATGGAAACGCAATTGGCGAGAAATACAGCGGCAGATTCCAGAAAATGCGGTCGGCGCTGCGCAGCGTCGCAAGCTGGAAATCCAGACCTTCCAGCGCCGCCGCATTGCAAAGATCGGCGACGGTGTGCGTGCCGCCGATCCGGTCGTCGAGCGTGGGCAGCACGAACATCATCGACCCCCGCAAGGGCCCCTGCTCGGACTGCAAAGCCCGCCGGGCCTCCTCGGCCGGCGCCTCCGGGGGCACCCGCGATGCCAGTTCCTTGTAAGCTTTCCCCCAGCGCTCGAAGAATTCGCGCTGATTCAGGAGCCGGGTGGAGGCCGCGGCAGGATCGGCGGCAAAACTCTGGTTTCCGGCGTGGTACACGTAAGTATCCAGAGCCGCTACCGAGCGGAATCCGCGCTCGGCAGCGCGGAACTGGTAATCGGTCTCCTCCCCATAGCCGAATCCGTGCCATTGCCGGAAGGGCCCGACCGCCTGCAGGCACTCGCGCGTCAGCAGCAGGGCATTGCCCACGATCGTGCATGCGTCCATCCACCTACCCGCCAGCCGGCTCTCCAGCAGCACATTCATCCTGTGGAAGTTGAAGCCCTCCGGCATGGGAACCGTGAGCGGCGGGGAGTTGTTCGACAGCGGCGAGACGAGGCCGATGGACGCTTCCCTTCGGCAGTGGTCGACCAGCTTGGGGATGGCCCGCGGCGTCAGCAGACAGTCACTGTTGAGCAGCAGGACATAGGGTGCGCTCGAGCGGGCCAGCGCAGTGTTGACAGCCTCGGCGAATCCCATGCGCTGCTCGTGCCGCAGCAGCCGCACCTGGTTGAACTGCTCCGCAAGCTGGCCAAGGCGCTGCTTCGTGGACTCGCCGCTGCCGTCGTCGACGAGGAAAACCTCGCCCAGGGCGTCCCTGGGCGTGTTCCGGAACAACTCCCGGACGCAGCGGACTACCCAATGCGGCTGGTTGTAGACAGGAATTATGACGTCGCAGGCCGGAAGGGCAGTTTCTGGTATTGGCTCCAATGGGCTGGAACAACTCATGGCGTGTTCACTTGTTCAGTTGAGAAAACCCAGGCCTGCCTGTCCACCTCTCGAGTTGATTGTATCGTAGCGGCTGCAGCAGCCGGGCAAAGCCCGCCGCAAGCGACGCAGACTTCCGCCCGATTTTCCGCGGCAATCCTCCTCTTCCGCTGGCCAGGCGGCGCGGGCCGCGAAGCTTCCCTATACGGATTGCGGAAGCGCCGCCGCCTCAATCCGGCTCCCGGACGCGATGGATCCGATCCGCTGCCAGGTTGTCGAGCGTCTGCACCTTTCCAGACGGCCAGCGGATTTCCGCTTTCAACGCTTTCTCGTGCGGTCCAAGGCCGAAGCGGACAGGGCCGTGGCTGGACGATGCGTAGCCGAGGCTGGTGGTCATGTGGTTCCACTGCGGGCCGGAAGGCGTGTCGACGCGGATCACGGCGCCGATGCCGTCGCGGTTGCTCCTGGTTCCCTCCAGCTCGAACGCCAGCCAGTGGCCCGCACCGGGGGAACGGTTCAGCCAGATTTCGGCCGGCGCGGCAAGGGCGGTGACGACGGCGTCCATGCGCCCGTCGGAGTCGAGATCTCCGAACGCGAGGCCGCGGTGGCGTGCGGGCGGCACGGCATCGAGTCCGGCTTCTCCTGTCAGCGCCTGCCAGCCGCGCTTCGGGCCGAGATTGCGAAAGACGGAGTTGTGCTGCTCGACCACGTTGCCCGGCAGCGGGCGCGCCAGCACGTCGCCGCGGGAGACGAAGAGGTCCTTCCAGCCGTCGTTGTCGAAATCGACGAATCCGACGCCGAAGCCGGCCATCTGCATCACCAGCTCGCGCAGGCCCGTGGCCGATGTCACTTCCGTGAAGCCCTTCGCGCCGAGCCCGCGGAACAGGGGAAACGTCTGGCGCTGGAGCGCGGCGAAGACGATATCCGGAATCCCGTCATTGTCAAAATCGCGGAAATCCGTTCCCATTCCTGAAATAAAGAGGCCGTCTTCAGCCAATGCGACCCCGGATTGAAAGGCAATTTCCTCGAAACGGTCTCCCTTATGGTGGAAAAGGAAGTTGTACAGGTAGTCGTTGGTGACGAAAATATCCGGCCGCCCGTCACCGTCGAAGTCGGCCATGGCGCCGCCCATTCCCTTGCCGACTTTCGCGCGGATCCCCCAGGCGGCGGAGACGTCCTCGAACCGGCCGCCGCCGCGGTTCAGGTAAAGCTGGTTGGGCGTGCCCTTGTACATCCGCGGACTGCAATAGTCGCTTTCGCCTTTGTACTCGCAGAGCGGCTCCGTCCTGGAATCCCACTGGAGGTAGTTGACGACGAAGAGGTCGAGCAGGCCGTCCGCGTTCACGTCCACCCACACGCCGCCGATGGCCCACAGGGGGCCGAATTCCGGGTCCGGCTGATTGCGGATGCCGGCCTTCTCCGTCACGTCGGAGAAGGTGCCGTCTCCGTTGTTGCGGTAGAGCGTGTTGTGATGGACGCCGCCGACAAAGAGGTCGGGCCAGCCGTCGTTGTCGTAGTCGGCCACGGCGGCGCAGTGGCTGTACCACGTTCCTGCCAGGCCCGCCTGCGCGGTGACGTCGGTGAACCGGCCACCCCCTTCGTTGCGGAACAGCCGGTTGCGGTATTTCGGGTCGTCCTTCCGCAACGTTTCGAGGTTGGCGCCGTTGGTGAAGAAGATGTCCGGGCGGCCGTCGCGGTTGTAGTCAAAGACGGCCACGCCACCGGCCATGGTGGCGGGCACGCGGCGGGGCTTCACCTCGCCGTGCTCCAGCCGGAAATCGATGGAGGCGTGAGCAAAGCGGATCGCCGCGGAGGCCTGGCCGGCCAGCAGGCCAGTGCCGGGATGCGGCCACAGGCTCCACGCCGCAAGCGCCGCAGCCGCCGCCAATGCGCTCGGGAAGATCGGTGGCCTCATGGGTTCCATTCGAACAAAAAAGAGGGGACGCCCGCAGGCGTCCCCTGTCTTCGAACGCTTCAGAGTCCGCTCAGAAGGTGTACTTGAGCGTGAACTCCGTCACCCGGCGGCCGACCGTATGCAATGGCTTGCCGCTGGTGATCCGGTTCTGGTTGGTCTGCGCGAGCTGGCCTGTAGGCGTGGTGAAGTTCAGCTGGATGTCCTGGTTGCCGGCCCTGCCGAGCTGCGGCAGCGGGTGGTTCAACCAGTTGAACGCCGAGAACCGGAACTGGATCTTGTGGCGTTCGTTGATGCTGAACGTCTTGTACATCGCGAGGTCGCTGTTGAAGAACGCGGGCCCCTTGATGTACGGCCAGATCAGGTCGCCGTTCAACCCGTTGCCCGGCGGCGGGGCGAAGCAGGCCGGGTTGAAGTAATGCCCGTCAGGCAGGTTCTTGCGCGGGTCGCAGATCACCTTGGGAACCAGCGTGACGGAGTTGGTGCCGAGCTGGTTCTGGTTGGTGAAGTTGCTCGGCCACAGCGCGTTCAGGGTGCCGCCGGTGTTCGGCTGGATGGGCGCGCCGCTCTGCATCTGCGTGATGCCGCTGATGGTCCACCCGTTCACGACTCCGCCATAGAACTTGTTCTTGGTGGAGACGTTGGGCAGGTTGACCACGTAAGCGGCATTGAAGATGTGCGTGCGGTCCCAGCTCAGCACGCCGTAGTTTTCCTTCAGGCCGAAGGGCCACAGCGTGGCGCCAGCGCTGGCGCCGTTGTCCGACACGTTGTCACGCACGCCCAGCACCTTGGAAAAGGTGTAGTTCGTGGTGAAGGTGACGCGGCCGGACTGCTTCTGCCAGGTGGCGATGAACGCGTTGTAGCGCGAGTAGCTGCCGTGGCTGATCAACTCGACGTTGCTGTAGTTGGCCAGCGGACGGTAGTCGTTGACCGGGAAGTCCGACGAGGAAGGATCGAGGATCTGGCCGGTCCGCGGGTTCGGGCCGAAGAAAGCCCGGAACGGGATCGCGTTGATGTTGGTGAGCGCGCCGCGGATCAGCATGTCTTCGCTGCGGTTGCCCTGATACTGGAACTCCGCCACGCTGCGCCACGGCAGGCGGCGCGAGATGGTGAAGTTGTAGGTCCAGGTGTAAGGCACGCGGTCGTCGCCTTTCTTCAGGGGCGCGACGCTCGATCCAAGGCCGGACGGCCCGAGAGCGGGCGAATACTGCCTGAACTGGTGCCAGCCCACGCAGCAGCCCCAGACCGTCGTGTACTGCGGGATGTCCAGCGGAGCACTGTAGGCCTGGCCGCTGACCGAGTTGTAAGCGATCTGGTAGCGGTACAGGCCGGCGCCGCCGCGCAACACGGTCTTGCCGTCGCCGAACAGGTCGTAAGCGAAGCCGAAGCGCGGCTCGGGGAACAGCGTCCTCGAGGGCCAGCCCGACTTCGGAATCGACTTGTCGATGGCGTGCCAGACGTGGCCCGTCCAGGACTTCGCGTTGGAGGTATTGTCATAACGCGCCGGATCCCAGACGGCGAGGCCTGGGTGATCGCCCAGCGGCACCCAGTTGCCGAGGTGCTCGAAGCGCATGCCCAACGTCAGCGTGAGCCTGCGGGTGACCTTCCACTGATCGCTGACATAGAACGCCCACGTGTAGTACTTGAAGTCAGTCACTGGCGCGTTCTGCATCTGGCCGAACTGGGTAATGCGGCCGGTGATCCAGTCAGCGAGCGGGTTGCCGGTGCTGCGCGCGCCCCAGTTTTCGAAGGCCGCACCGCCCTGCGTCGTCATGTCAAAGCCGCCGCCGGTCTGGTTGTTGCGGGCAAAATCCCAATAGAAGCCAGTCTTTAGCGTGTGGGTGCCCCACAGCTTGGTCAGGTTGTTGGAGATGTTCGGCGTATCAGACAGCTTGCCGAACGCGTTCGCGCCGCCCGCAGGCCAGGGAGCACCGTACGGGTAGGTGGCGAAGCCGACCGCCGAGTTGCCCCAGCCATACGTGTTGGGGATCTGCGGCAGGAACGGGTTCTTGAAGAGTCCGGTCATGGTGAAGCCGATCTTGTCCGGGTTGACGGCATCCGGATTGACCAGCTTCACCGGGTTCAGGAACCGGGCCTTGGCGAAGATGAATTCATTCGTCAGGGTCGGGCTGAACACATGGACCAGGTTGGCGCTGAGCACGTCTGCCGTCTGCCGCGCGTCCTGCGGAGAGGGGTAGGGCAGCGCGCTCGGCATGGTCCACCAGATTGAAATCGGGTTCTTCTGAAGCTCGGACTGATGGTTCCAGCTAAAGAAGAGCTTGGTGTTCTGGCTGATGTTGTAGTCGGTGCGGACGCGGAACTCCCAGCGGTCCTGAGGCGGGTTGGCAAGGTACTGGTAATTCGATCCCGTCGAGTTCGTCCGCGGATCGGCGTTCGGCTTGGGGAACAGCTTCAGATAGGCCATCGAGTCCTTGTCGAACAGGCTCTGCGGGATCATGCCGCCCGGGAACTGGATGCCGTCCTGGGAAGTCGCGTTGCCGCCGGGCAGAGCATAGGCCTGGCTGCGCGCCGTGGCGAAAGTCGGCCCGAGCGTATCGAGGTACTCGCGGCTGAAGTTGCCCTTCAGCATCTCGTCGGTCGGAACGAAATAGTTGCGCAGATCCCCAACGGGCTGCTGCTTCATGTACTCGTACGCCGTGTAAAAGAACAGCTTGTCCCGGTTCTTGTTGAAGTCCGTACCGGGGAGCAGGATCGGGCCGCCGAGATCGCCGCCGGGGTAGTAGAATTTGTCGACCTGGAAGTCAGGCGACTCCTTCTTGATGCCCTGGCTCTTCTGGTAGCTGTCGAGCGCGTTGAATTTCCCGTGCCGCGCATACAGGTACGCGCTGCCGTGGAACTGCGCGCCGCCGCTCTTGCCGATCGCCTGGAAGGTAACCGGGCCCTTGGCGAACTCGGCGCCATAGGCGGAGGTGAGGACAGTGACTTCCTGCACCTGGTTCTGGTTGATGTTGGCCGTCTGCGTGCCCTGGTTGCCCGGGTCGAGCAGGTTCGCGCCGTCCGAAGTCATGGTCATCGCGCCGTTCGGCTGCGTGCCGGCGGCGGAGAACGCGCCGATCGGGCCGGAGTTGGTCGCCGTGACGTAGCTGTTCCACATCGTCTGGCCGAGGCCGCTGGTCATCGCCATGCCGCGCATGATCTTGATCAGCTCGGCAGCGTTGCGGCCAACGATCGTCAGATCCTCGACCATCGTGCGGTTCAGCGTCTGGCTGGCCTGTCCGGAGTCGACCGGAACCACGACCTCGGCCGCCTCCGAAACCTGGATCTCCTGCCGCGTGCCGGCGACTTCAAGAACCACGTTCGGAAGCGTCACGGTCGCGCCCTGGGTGAGCAGGATGCCCTTGCGCTCCCAGGTCTCCAATCCGGTGAACGACACGGTCACCGTGTACGTCCCCGGCGGCACCGACGGGAAGACGAACACGCCGCTGGAGTTCGTCACAGTCTCGCGGGTGATGCCGCTCTCTTCGTTCTTCAGGACAACTTTCGCATTGGGCACCACGCCGCCGGAGCGGTCCACCACCGTCGCGCTGATGGACGCGCTGCCGTATTGCGCCAGAGCCGGGACCGCGAAGGCCGACAACAGCAGGACCGCCACTGCAAACAGGGCAGCATGCTGGAGCCAGCCGCGCGGACTCCGCCTGGCCTGACGGTTGACAGTTTCGAGTGTCTCTTTCATTGGACCCCTTGTTCGCTCTAGCAATGCCCTCAATGACGACCGCTTCGGACGTTTTGAAACGGTTCGCGACGATGGCTCTAGCCAAGTATATTAGGGGTGCCCTAGTGTGTCAATACTATTCACCCGCCCCCGGGTCAGTCCTAACATATTCAAATCCAGCAACATATCTGCGCGGGCCTGACCTCAATCCGCACCCGGAAGCATGCTATGGGGCGGCAGCTGCCTGGAAGGTGAAACCGCAGCGTGCAGCCTCCGGTGGGCGTTGACTCTAACGCATTTATAATCAATGCAATAGAGGGCAGGCCACGGAGCGTACCGTCTGGGAGGCAGGGTTCCGCCAACCCTCGCGACGGGCTGGAGACGGCTTCTCTGCGCCACTGAGCTCCGTTGCCGCGGTGGTCCGTGGCCCGCAGATTGACCGGCTCACGTTCCGTTGCGTGGCCGCGGCGGCCGGCGCGCCGCAACGGCGGCATC
>JANWVO010000057.1 GCA_025056865.1 Bryobacteraceae bacterium | reverse complement strand
GCCGGACCGCGGCGTTGGCGGCGCGGCGCCGCAGCGGAAATCACGCTCATGATTCCCATTTTTTCACAGCCGTGCGCCGCACCCGCCGCCGCGCGGCTGCGGCCCGCCCGGGCGCCCCGCTACAATACGCTGCATGCGAATAGCGCTCTGCCTGGGGCTGCTGCTGCTTCCGCTCTGCGGCCAGCCCTACGACCTCCTGATCCGCAACGCCCGCGTCATCGACGGAACCGGCGCGCCCTGGTTCCGCGCCGACGTCGCCCTCCGCGGCGACCGGATCGCCGCCGTCGGGCGCCTGGAAGAGTCCTCTGCCAGGCAGGTGCTCGACGCCCGCGGGCTCGCCCTCGCTCCCGGCTTCATCGATGCGCACAGCCACGCCTTGGCCGGGCTGCGCCGCCATCCGGACGCGGAGAACCTGATCCGCCAGGGCGTCACGACGGTGATGGAAGGACAGGACGGCAGCTCGCCGATTCCGCTGCGCGGCGTGCTCGAGGAAATGGAACGGCTGCGTCCGGCGGTCAACATCGGCTTTTTCGCCGGCCACGGCTCCATCCGCTCGAAGGTCATGAACACGGAAATGCGCCCGCCAACGGCGGAAGAGCTGGAGCAGATGAAAGCGCTGGTGCGCGAAGCCATGCAGGACGGCGCATTCGGGCTTTCCACCGGCCTTTTCTACGTGCCCGGCAACTATGCCGCCACGGAGGAAGTGATCGCGCTGGCCCGCGTCGCCGCTGCCTTCGGCGGCATGCACATCTCGCACATGCGCGACGAGACCGCGGGCGTGCTGGCAAGCGTCGCCGAAACCATCCGCATCGGCGAGGAGGGCGGACTGCCCACGCAGGTGACGCATCACAAGATCATCGGCAAGGCCAACTGGGGCCGCAGCGAAGAGACCCTGCGTCTGGTCGACGAAGCCCGCGCCCGCGGCGTCGACGTGACGCTGGACGCCTACCCGTACACGGCATCCTCCACCGGCACGGCGGCGCTCTTCCCCCAATGGGCGCTCGCAGGCGGCGCGCAGGCGCTGGCCGAACGGCTCTCTGCGCCGGAGACGCGGGCCCGTATCAAGGCTGAAATCGTGAGGCGGATTCTCGAGGACCGGGGCGGCGGAGATCCGGCCAACGTGGTGCTGGCCTCCTGCCGCTTCGACCCCGCTCTGGCGGGAAAGTCCCTGGCGGATCTGGCCCGCGCGCGCGGCCTGGAGCCGGCGCCGGAAGCGGCGGCGGAAATCGCCATCGACATCCAGCGGCGGGGCGGCTGTTCCGCCGTCTACCACGCCATCAGCGAACAGGACGTCGAAAGGATCCTCCGTTACCGCTGGACGATGATCGCCTCCGACGGAGGCGTGGTGGCGCCGGGCGAGGGCGCGCCGCACCCGCGCAACTACGGCACATTCGCCCGGGTGCTCGGCCACTACGTCCGCAGGCGGAAGCTGCTGCCGCTCGAGGAAGCGGTCTGGAAGATGACCGGCCTTCCCGCGCAGCGGCTGGGGCTGTGGGACCGGGGCCTCATCCGGCCCGGCATGCAGGCGGACCTCGTGCTGTTCGACCCGGCGCGCATCGCCGACCGGGCCACTTTCCAGCAGCCGCACCAGTATGCCGAAGGCGTCGCCGCCGTGTGGGTCAACGGCGTGGAGACGCTGAGGGAAGGGAAGATGACCGGGCTCCGCGGCGGCCGCGCCCTCCGCCGGGCCGCGCAGGCCCGCTGAGAACACGAAGGACGCCCCGCAGGGCGTCCTTCATGCGGAGCAGACAAAGGAACTACTTCACTTCCAGAATGTCTTTCTCTTTGACCTTGGCGAGCTGATCGATCTTCGCGATGTAGGAGTCCGTCATCTTCTGGATCTCCTCCAACGCCCGCCGCTCGTCGTCCTCGCTGATCAGCTTGTCCTTGTAAAGCTTCTTGACGGCTTCGTTGGCGTCGCGGCGGATGTTGCGGACCGCGACGCGGTGCTCCTCGGCCACGTGGTGCAGGTGCTTGACCAGCTCCTTGCGGCGTTCCTCGGTGAGCGCCGGAATGGGCACGCGGATGATCTTGCCGTCGTTGGACGGGTTCAGGCCCAGATCGGAAGCGCGGATGGCCTTCTCGATGGCGCCGATCTGGCTGACGTCATACGGCTGGATGGTGACCAGGCTCGGCTCGGGCACATGCAGCGTGGCCAGGTGGGCGATGGGCATCTGCGAGCCGTAGGCTTCCACCATCACGCCGTCGAACAGATGGATCGACGCGCGCCCGGTGCGGATCGAGGCCATCTCCTGCTGAAGGTCGCTGATGACCTTCTCCATCTTCGCCTTCGCCTGGGACTCGACGTCCTTGATCGTCAGCGTCTGTCCGCTGGCAGCGGTGTTGGGTTGTCCTTGTTTCATAGCGCGTTTCCAATCAGCGTGCCGACGGGCTCGCCCATCGACATTCGCATTATATTGCCCCGTTCGTTGAGGTTGAAGACGATGATCGGAAGCCCGTTGTCGCGGCACATGGCCACGGCGGAGGCATCCATCACGCCCAGATTGCGCGCAAGCACCTCGTCATAGGAGATGCGTTCGAAACGGACGGCGTCGGCGTGCTTCCGCGGATCCTTGTCATAGACGCCGTCCACGCTGGTGGCCTTGGCCAGCACCTCGGCGCCGATCTCCAGGGCGCGGAGACTGCCGGCCGAATCCGTGGAAAAGAAGGGGTTCGACGTGCCGCCGCCGAACAGCACGATGCGGCCCTTCTCGAGGTGGCGCAGCGCGCGGCGGCGGATGTATGGCTCGGCCACCTGATGCATGTGGATGGCCGTCATGACGCGCGTCGGCACGCCCTGCTTCTCGAGCGCGTCCTGCATGGCAAGGCAGTTGATGATGGTCGCCAGCATGCCGATCGTGTCGGCCTGCACGCGGTCCATGTGGCGCGCGGCGGCGGCCGCTCCGCGGAAGAAGTTGCCGCCGCCGATCACAATACCGATTTCGACGCCCGCGCGGTGCACTTCGGCGATCTCCTCGGCCAGCGACCGGGTCCGGTCCGGGTCGATGCCGAACGGCGCTCCCCCGGCGAGCACCTCGCCGCTCAGCTTCAGCAGGATGCGCCGGTAGCGCAGGGGCATGCAGGAGCTCCTTCGGCGCGCCTACTCGGCCGGAGTCTCTTCCGCCGGGGCCGTCTCGCCTACTTTATACCGCACGAAGGAAGCAATGCCGATCTGGTCGCCCAGCTCCCGGCTCCTGTTGGCCAGGAGCTGGCTGATGGAGACTGCGTCGTCCTTGATGAAGGGCTGGTCCAGCAGGCAGACCTCCGAGTAGAACTTCCCAAGGCGGCCTTCCACCACCTTGTCGACGATCTTCTCGGGCTTGCCCTCGGCCAGCGCCCGCTCGCGCTGGATTTCCTTCTCCTTGGCCAGCGCTTCCGGGCTGACGTCGTTGCGGCTGAGGAACTGCGGCGCGGCTGCCGCCACCTGCATCGCCAGATCGTTAATCAGCTCGGCGAAGGCCGGGTTGGACTTCGTCTCCGGCTTCGTGAAGGTGACGTCGACCACCGAGACGATCTTGGCGCCCGGATGGACGTAGCCTGCCAGAACGCCCTTCGCCTCGACGACCGCGAACCGCGGGATGCCCATGTTCTCGCCGATCTTGGCGATCAGCCCGGTCAGCAGGCCCTCGACCGTGAGCGAGGGGTCGGATTTCGAGGGAAGCTGCTTCAGCTCCTCCACCGTCGCCGGGCGCTTCTCGAGGATGATCTGCTTGACCTCCTCGACGAGCTTCTGGAAGTCGTCGGTCTTGGCCACAAAGTCGGTCTCGCAGTTGACCTCGACGAGCACGGCGAGGTCGGCCGCCGGCGACACGTGCAGGCCGATGATGCCCTCCCGCGCCGAGCGCGACGCCTTCTTGGCCGCGGTGGCCAGGCCGCGCTTGCGCAGGATCACCTGCGCCTCGTTGAAGTCGCCGTTGGCCTCGACGAGCGCTTTCTTGCACTCCATCATGCCGGCGCCGGTGAGGTCGCGAAGCTGTTTCACAAGTTGGGCGCTGATTTCAGCCATAGGATTCCTCTCGCAGGGATGGAAAATCGCGGATGCAGCCCGAGCAGCGCCTCAGTTGGCCGGCGCCTCGGCTTCCGCAGGCGGCTCGTCCAGCGTGCCGCCCTTGTGCTTGGGCAGCGAAACGCTGGGCAGGTCGAGATCGGCGATGCCTTCGGTGAGCACTTCCTCGTGCAGGCGCGGGTCGACATACTGCGCATACTGCGACATGTCCTCCACCGCGCCATCGTCGGTGACGATCGCCTTCACCGCGGCGAAGTCCTGCTCGGAGGCCAGCGACCGGCCCTCGATCACCGCATCGGCAATCTTGGAACAGAACAGCCGGATGGCGCGCAGCGCATCGTCGTTGCCGGGGATCGGATAGTCCACCATCTCGGGGTCGCAGTTGGTGTCGACGATGGCCACCACCGGGATGCCCAGCCGGCGCGCCTCGCGCACGGCGATCTCCTCCTTGTTGGAGTCGATCACGAAAAGCATGTCCGGCAGCGTCTCCATCTCGCGGATGCCGGCGAGGTTGGCCTGGAGCTTCTTGCGCTCGCGCTCCAGCCGGATGATCTCCTTCTTGGTGCGGCGCTCGCCCGCGCCCTCTTCGATCATCGCCTCCATCTCCTTCAGCCGCTTGATGGACTGCTTGACGGTGGCGAAGTTGGTCAGCAGGCCGCCCAGCCAGCGATGGTTCACATAGAACATCCCGCAGCGGGTGGCCTCTTCCTGCACGGCTTCCTGCGCCTGGCGCTTCGTGCCCACAAACAGCAGGGTCTTGCCCATCGCCGCCTGCTCGGCGACAAACCGCATCGCGTCCTTGAACAGCTTCAGCGTCTTCTGGAGATCGATGATGTAGATCCCGTTGCGTTCCCCGAAGATATACTCCTTCATCTTCGGATTCCAGCGCTTGGTCTGGTGCCCGAAGTGAACGCCCGCTTCGAGCAATTCTTTCATCGAAATGGAAGGCAAGGCTTCTCCTTGTTTCGCAGAAAATGCCGGCTCGCGCCGGCGGGTTGGCACAAGATCCGTCTCCGCGGAGCCTCGGGCGCCCAAAGCGAAATTTGCCCCAGGGCGCGGGCCGGACCCGGAACACAGAAAAGCGGCCCGGCAGGGCCGGGCCGGAAAAACCTAGCGCTTCGAGAACTGGAAGCGGCGGCGCGCACCGCGCTGGCCGTATTTCTTGCGCTCGTGCTCGCGCGGGTCGCGCGTCAGGAAACCTTCCGCCTTCAGCTTGGCGCGCAGCTCGGAATTGAACTCGCACAGGGCGCGCGCGATGCCGAGCTTCACGGCATCGGCCTGGCCCGAAATTCCGCCGCCGCGGCAGGTCACCAGCACGTCGAATTTGTCGGCCGTTTCCGTCGCCAGAAGCGGCTGCCGGATGACCGCCCGGCTGGTAAATGTGGTGAAATACTCGTCCGCCGGCCGGCCATTGACCGTGAATTTCCCGGTGCCGGGGCGGAGAAACACGCGGGCCACGGCGCGCTTGCGCCGCCCGGTTCCAAGATATTGCAGCAGTGCCATAGGCTAATGTCTCACTCCATCAGCGGGCCACGGCCATGGCCTGGGGCTTCTGGGCCGCGTGCGGGTGCCGGTCGCCCGCATACACCTTCAGCTTGCGGTACATCTGCTTGCCGAGCTTCGTCTTCGGCAGCATCCCCCGGATGGCCTCCTCCACCATGCGCACCGGACGCTTGGCCCGGAGGTCGGCGGCGGAGATCTCCTTCAGCCCGCCCGGATATCCCGAGTGGCGGCGGTAGATTTTCTGCTCCTCTTTCTTCCCGGTGAGGACCGCTTTTTCCGCGTTGACGACAATGACGTGATCGCCGCAATCCAGAAACGGCGTGTAGGTGGGCTTGTGCTTGCCCATCAGGATCTTTGCGGCCTGGCTGGCGACCCGTCCCAGAGCGATGCCGCTGGCGTCGATGACGAACCAGGAGCGCTGGATTTCGCTCTTGGACGGAAATTCAGTCTTCATAGACAAACGATCTCCGTTCAACGAGGTACAAACACTTTATTCTACGGATCGCCGGCGCGGGGTGTCAAACACACCACGCCTTGCGGCGGGCGCAGTCAAACACCAACAGTATAGCAGGTTGCGGGCCGCCACGCCCACTCCGGCTCCAGCCCGGACGCCCGCAGCCGCGGCGCAAACAGCGGCGCGTCGTAATTGCCGGTCACAAACTGCGCCCCGCGGTTGGCCAGCGTGTATCCGCCCGGCACCGTCGAGCAGTTCAGCGTGAACAGGCACCCGCCGCCCGCCGCAAGCTGAAGGCAGGTCTCAAACTCCTCGCGCGTCGAGACGAACGGCAGCACGTCCGGGAAAAGCGCATTGTGCCAGGCGACCAGGGAGCGAAACGCGCCATCTGACGGCACAAACGCCCGCTCCTGATAGGTCGCGCCCGGCGCAGGACGCAGGCGCGGGATGCCGAGAATGTTCGGCCCCCGTCCGTAGGTCTTCCGCAGCCACCGCTGGTGCACCGCGAGCATCGACCAGTCCCGGCGCCAGTCGGCCAGCCCGCTCAGCACGCCATAGCCGATGCCCTCGAGCCCCGCCTCGATCATCCGCTCGTACGATTCCAGCCGCCAGAAGAAGTCCGCCTTGGTCTGCCGCCCGGGATGCAGCTCGCGGTACCGCGCCGGGTCGTAAGTCTCCATCCACACCACGCTGAAGACCAGTCCGGCGTCGCGCAGGCGGCGGTAGTCCTCCGTGGAGGCCGGCTCCGCGCTCAGCCCGACGTTGACATGGCCGGCGCGGGCCATGATGCGCGCCGCGATCTCCACGTGGCGGCAGATCTCGTCCACCGTGATCAGCGGGTCGGAGGCGTACACCAGCTCCACCGCCCGTAGCCCGCGCTCTTCCACCAGGAAGCGCACCTCGCGTTCGAGCTCCCCCTCGCTGAGCCGCACGCGCTTCAGTCCGGGATCGGTCGATCCCGCCCTGTAGTTGCAGTACGTGCAGCGCTCTTTGCAGATCGAGGTCACATACAGCGGCGAGACCGGGAACACCGCGCCGCCGAAGCGCTCCGCCTTGCGGTGCCGGGCGAGGGCCGCCAGATGCGCGTCCAGCGGGCCGCCCGAGCCGAACGCCGGGTCATCCAGCGGCGGCTCCGGCCGGCCGCACACTTCGCGCCAGTGCTGTTCGAAGACTGCGGAGAACATCTCCCCTTGCCCGTTCTGATTTCAGGGTAGCGCGTCGAGGAGCAGGAATGCTGCGGCGCGTCAGGATCCCGGCTGCGGCCTCCGCCCGGCGCGCTCGCGGTGGCGCGAATACAGGAAGGAGGCCGCCACCAGCAGCACGCCCAGCGAAACGAAGGCGGTCGTGCGGAACAGGCGGCCAAGCTGCCAGACGTCATACAGGTAGAGCTTGGCTGCCACCAGAAGCAGCGCCGCGAGTCCGGCGGCCCGGTCCAGCGGCGCGCGCCGCGCGATGCCCAGCGCAATCAGCGCCACTCCGTAGACTGCCAGCACCACCGAGAAGGCGACGATGGCGGCGCTGCGCGCGCTCTCCGGCGGCGCCGTGCGCCAGACCTGCGCCAGCGCCTCCAGCTCCAGAGCGGCCCACAACGTCACATGCCCGGCCACCCAGCTCAGGGCCGACGCGCTGCGGCTGCGGTACAGCGCCGCGCACGCCCAGCAGGCCAGCGCGGTCCACAGCATGGTGAAGAAGCGCGCGTTGACCAGCAGATGGCCGCGCACACCGGGGGCATCGGCCACGGCCACCCTGCCCAGCGCGATCCCGAGAACCGCGCCCGAGATCCAGTCGAGCCAGCCGGACTGCCACCGCCTCGCGAGCCAAGCCAGCAGAGCCGCCTCCGTGGCCCATGCGATGCCCACGCGCCAGCCGCCGAACTGCGCCGGAATGGCCAGCGTCAGGAAGACGGCCGCCAGCAGCGACTTGAGCCGCGCCGCCTCCTCGCGGCGCCGCAGCAGCCACGCGGCGGCGGCATGCAGCAGCGCCATCGCGAACAGGAAGGGCCCGGTCCAGGCCCCGTGCACCCGGTCAAGGGCCACGTACCCCGTCGCCGCAAAGGCCAGTGCGTTGGCGGAGAGCACCGCAAGCTCGCCGGGCAGCCCGTGCGGCGCCGCGTTCCGGCAGCGCCCGCTCAGCCAGCCGGAAATCAGGCCGAAGCCTGCCGCCGAGCCCCAGAACCGCAAAGCGAAAGTTGCCTCGGAACCGAAAACGGCCAGCCACCACGGCATCCAGAACCCCGCCCACGCGGCGGCGGCTCCGGCGCGCCAGAGTCCGGCGGCGGCCAGGGGAAGCAGGAACGCCAGCAGGCTTCCGGCCTCCTCCCGCCAGATGCCCGCGAGGCTCAGGCCGGCGAAGACCTGAAGAATGCCGCGCAGCACCGGCAGCGGAGTGGGAAGAAACACGCCGTACACGCCCAGAACAAACAGCAGAGCGGGCGCGCGCGCCGCCGGCTCGAACCGGGCGCCGAGCCACCAGGCGAAGACGAGGACGCTCGCCGCCGCGGCCGTCACCGGCGCAGCCCGCCAGCCGCGCCGCAGGCAGGTCCACGCGGCGCCCGCATCCAGCAGCAGCAGATACGGAAAGAGCACCCAAGGCGCATCGCGCCCGGTCTCCAGCGCGAGCGGCGCGGCAAAGCCGCCCAGAATCGACAGCACGATCACCGGCTGCGCATCGTGCCGCAGGGCCAGCCATGCCCCTGCGGCGGTGATCATCGCCATGGCCGCGAAAGAAGCCGGCGCGGGCGCGAACCCGTAGAAGCCGTGCGCGGCGTAGGCCGACGCATGCAGCACGCACACGCCCAGCGCCAGAATGCCCATCGAGAAGATCCGCTGCCCGCGCCTCCACAGCGCCTCTCCCGCCGCCAACGCCCCCAGCCCTGCCGCCGCCCCCAGCGCAACCCGCCCGCGCGGGCCGATCCATTCATTGTCCACCGCGTACTTGAACAGGAAGGCCACGCCCAGCACCAGCGTGAGAACGCCCGCGCGGTTCAGCCAGACCAGCCCCAGCGAGCTCTCCAGCGAGGCGCCCGTCGCGGTGCCCGCATCCCCGGGCCGGGGTCCCTCCTGGACGGGATGTGTCGGTTCCGCCAACGGCTCGGCGGGCGCGCTCTCCCGGGCAATCGGCGCCGGAGGCGGAGCCGGCCAGGGCGGCGGAGGCGGCGCCGCTTTGCGCTCCATCCCCTCCAGGCGCCCCTCGAGCGCCTCCACGCGCCCGTGCAGTTCCGCCAGCGTGCGGGCGAGCGCATCCAGCCGCTCGCGGATTGCCTTCTCCTCGTGTTCCTGCATGCTGGTGCGCGCCCCGTGCGGACGCCCGCCGCCCGGCGCGTTCCTGCCGAGACTACCACGCACCGGCCGTTGCAGCAAGAAAGGGCTGCCGCAGGCCGGCCCTTCGTGATCCAATGGAACGCGTGAGGTGGATCCCGCTTCTCATGCTGGCTTCGTGGATGGTCTCCGGGCAGGACCGCAACCAGTCCCGCTCCATTTCCTACAGCACCCACGGCGTTGTCGCCACCAGCCACGCCCTGGCCACGCAGGCTGGCGTGCGCATCCTGGAAAAGGGCGGTTCGGCCGTGGATGCCGCCATCGCCGCCAACGCCGTGCTGAGCGTCGTCGAGCCGATGATGTGCGGCCCGGGCGGCGACCTCTTCCTCCTGCACCGCGACGCGCGCACCGGCCGCCTGGAAGGGCTGAACGCCTCCGGCTGGGCCCCGCGCGCGCTCACCGCAGAATGGCTGCGCCAGCAGGGCCACCGGGCGATGCCCGCCTCCGGCATCCATTCGGTGACAGTGCCCGGCGCGGTGGCCGGCTGGCATGCCGCCCACAGGAAATTCGGACGGCTGCCATGGAAGGAGCTTTTCGCCGACGCCATCGCGCTGGCTGAAAACGGCCATCCCGTCCACGAAGTGATCGCTTCGCTGTGGGACTCGCCGCGGGTGCGCGAATCGGAAGAGGCCGCCCGCGTCTTCCTGCCCGCGCCGAAGGCAGGCCAGATCTTCCGCAATCCGCCGCTGGCGCGCACGTTCCGCCTGATCGCCGAGGGCGGGCGGGATGCTTTCTACAAAGGGCCGGTGGCGCAGGCGATCCTTGCCGCAAGCCGCAGGCATGGCGGCCGCATCGAGGCCGCAGACCTCGCCGATTTTGAACCGGAATGGGTCGAGCCGGTCTCGACCACTTACCGCGGCTGGCGCGTGCACGAGCTGCCGCCCAACGGCCAGGGGCTGGCCGTCCTGCTCATGCTCAACATCATGGAGCAGTTCCCGGCGCCCGCCCAGGGGCCGTTCTCAGCCGAAGCGCTGCATTGGAAAATCGAATCCATGAAGCTGGCCTATGCGGATCTGATGGCGTACAACGCCGACCCGCGCCATGCGCGCGTGCCGCTGCAAGGGCTGCTCTCGAAGGAATACGCCAGGCAGAGGGCCGCGCGGATCGACTGGAATCGGGCCCGCTGCGAGGCGCAGCCCGGCCAGCCGCGCGAGTCCGACACCACCTACCTGGCCGTCGCGGACGCCGACGGCAACGTCGCGAGCTGGATCCAGAGCATCCGCGCCGCCTGGGGCAGCGGAATTTCTCCGGAGGGAACCGGATTTCTACTGCAAAATCGTGGGAGTGATTTCGTGTTAACGCCGGGCCATCCCAATGAATTGCAGCCCAGAAAGAGGAGTTTTCACACAATTATTCCAGGATTTCTGGAAAAAGACGGCCTGGTCATGGCCTTCGGCATCATGGGCGGGGCCAACCAGCCGCTGGCCCACGCGCAGTTCGTGTCGAACATGGCCGACTACGGCATGAACCCGCAGGCGGCGCTCGAAGCGCCCCGCTTCACCAAGGCGGGACCCCAGGGCTGCGACGTGCAGCTCGAGGCGCGCATCCCGGCTGCTTCCGTCGAGCGGCTGCGCGGCCTCGGACACGTCGTCGAGCTCCGGCTGGACTATTCAATGAACATGGGCCGCGGCGCGGTGGCGGGCATGGATCTCCACACCGGAGTGAAATTCGCCGCCGCTGACCCGCGCGGCGACGGGCACGCCGCGCCGGCGCTGCGCGGGCGCTGAAGGCCTGCCTGTTCCGGCAATGCCCGGGCGCGCCGGCTGCATCCGGGAGGCCCGGCAACCCGCGTTGCCCCCAGAAAAGCAGAAAGGCCGCGCGCCGCAGGCGCACGGCCGGAAATCAGATTGACGGAAGAAACAGTTACTTCTTCTCTTCCTTCTTCTCTTCGCCCTTCTTCTTCTTCTTGGACTCCCTCTTCTCCTCCTTTTTCGGCTGCTCCGGCTGCGTCTGGGCGAACGACGGCGTCACCACCATCGTGAACGCAGCCATCGTGAGGGCGGCAAGAATCTTCTTCATCGGATCTCAACTCCTTGCATTGGATTGAGGCGGCCTTCCGCCGCCTCTCGATAACCAGAATGCACTGCCAGGCCCGCCGTCCTGAATCGCCCCGGCGGGCTACACAACAAGCCCAATTGAAGGGATCCCCGGAGGCGCGGAGCCGCTGGCGGCAGGGCGTCTGCTATCCTCCGGAAGAGCCGCACCCCTGGCAATGAAGCGCATCGACGTGATCTACTTCGACGCCGGCGGCGGCCACCGCGCCGCCGCCACCGCGCTGAAGCTCGTCTGCGAGCAGCAGAAGCGCCCGTTCGAGGTCCGCCTCGTCCACCTGAAGCAGATCCTGGCGCCTGTGGACATCTTCCGCAAGCTCACCGGGCTGGACCTGGAAGAAATTTACAACCTGATCCTGCGCAAGGGCTGGACCCTCGGCTCGGCGCAGGCGCTGCGCTTCATGCAGGCCGTCATCCGCTTCTACCATCGCCGGGAAGTCGAGCTGCTGACACGCTGGTGGGCGCAGTCGCAGGAGTTGCCGGACCTGCTCGTCAGCGTGGTGCCGAACTTCAACCGCGCCCTCTTCGAAGCCTGGCAGACCGTGAAACCCGGCGCCCCCTTCGTCACCATCCTTACCGACCTCGCCGACTATCCGCCCGCATTCTGGATCGAGCCTCAGCCGCAGTACTTCATCTGCGGTACTGAAAAGGCGCGTCAGCAGGCGCTCGAGATGGGACACGCACCGGAACGCGTCTTCACCGTTTCAGGCATGATTCTCCACCCGCGCTTCTATGAGCCGCTCGAGGTGGACGCCGCCGCCGAACGGCAGCGGATCGGGCTTGACCCCGCGCTGCCCACCGGGCTGGTTCTGTTCGGAGGCTACGGCTCTGGAGCGATGGAGACGGTGCTGGACCGCATCGACGCCTCCGGGCTCGACGTGCAGTTGATCCTCATCGCCGGCAGGAACGAAGCCCTTCAACGGCGGCTCGGGCAGCGCCGCACGCGCATCCGCAAGCATGTCATCGGCTTCACTTCCGAGGTGCCGAAATGGATGCGGCTGGCGGACTTCTTCATCGGCAAGCCTGGCCCCGGGTCGATTTCCGAGGCCGTGCACTGCCAGCTTCCCGTCCTCACCGTGCGCAATGCCTGGACGCTTCCGCAGGAACGCTACAACGCGGAGTGGCTCCGCGAGCAGGGCGTCGGCATCGCCCTGGACAGTTGGCGGAAGGTGGACCGGGGCGTACGCGCACTGCTCGAAGAGGGTCTGCTCGGGCAGATGCGGCACGCCGCAGAGCGCATCCGCAACCGCGCCGTGTTCGAGATCCCGGACATCCTCGAGCGGCTGCTGGCAGGCCGCGGAATCGGCTGAAGCCTTTCATTCGCCGTCTGTTTGCTTGCCAAATTGGGTGAATCGCCATATGATGCGCCAAGGCTCCCCGATGAAGCAGTTGCACCTGAACTGGTACGGGTTCCAGGAGTGGGAGCGGGTGGTGGCCCGGGCTGTGTCTCTCGCCTGGGGCGTTTTCTGGGCCTGGTTCGGCTTTGCCTCTGGAGTAGCGGAGTACGCTTCCGTTGGAGACGTGCTGCTCCAGACCACGCCGGGTCTGCTCTTTATTGCCGTGTCCCTGCTGGCATGGAAGCACCCGGCGCCAGGCGGCGCCCTGCTGGTGGCGCTGGCGATTGTCGTCTTTACCGCCTACTGGGCGGGGGCCGAAACCGCGCCCGCCGTCAATGGACTGGGCACGGCGCTGCTGCTCTCTCTGCCCCCGCTGACCAGCGGCATCCTGTTCCTCGCCACCGCGCCGCCGCAGGACTCTCAAGACCGGATCGATAACAGGCGGGCTTGGTAGACTCTTGGAATGACGCTCGAGCGAAGGCAGTTCCTCGCCGCGCTGCCCGCCGCGGCGGTCCTGCGCGCGTCCGAGAGCATCGGGCTGGACCGCATCAGCCTCCTCACCGATGAGATCGCCAGCTCCCCCGAAGAGGCCATCGCCTTCTGCCGGCAATATGGCGTGCGGTGGGTGGAGCTGCGCGGCGTGCCGGGCAAGGGCGGCACTTATGCCTACATGGAGGAACCCGAGCTGCGCGCGGTGGCGAAGCGGCTCCGGGAGGCCGGGCTGCGCGTCTCGTTCCTGAACACCCCTTTGCTGAAGTTCACGCTGCCAGGCACCGAGCCGGCAAGGCGGCGCAATGAGACGCCCGAGCAGCGCGAGGCGCGCCAGAAGCGCGAGCAGGCGCTGTTCGAGCGCCGCCACGAAGACCTGGCCCGCGCGCTGCGCGCAGCGGAGATCTTCGATGTCCGCCTCGTGCGCGTGTTCACGTTCACGCGCGTGGCCGAACCGCAGTCCCTGCTGCCGCGCGTGGCGGAGCTGCTCGGCGAGATGCTGCCCGCCGCGCGGCGCGCCGGGGTGAAGCTGCTCGTGGAGAACGAAGGCTCCTGCAATGTGGCCACCTCGGCCGAGCTGCGGCGGCTCTGCGAGCTCGTTCCCGATGATACGCTCGGCATCAACTGGGATCCGGTGAATGCGATGGGCCACGGCGAAAAGCCCTGGCCCGAAGGCTGGCGCGAACTGCCCCCCGGCCGGGTGGGCAACGTGCAGATGAAGGCGCGCGGGCTGGTCATCGGGCCGGATTTCGTCCCCTGGAAGGAGATCTTCGCCGCCCTGGCCGCCGCCGGCTACGAAGGCAGGATCGGACTGGAGACGCACGTCTTCGATGGCACGCTCATCGAGAAGGCGCACCTGTGCATGCGGGAGATTCTCCGGCTGACGGGCAGGGGATGAAGGGATGAGAAAGCAGCTCCACGTGCCGCCGCTGGTCTGGTGGAGCCTGGCGGGGCTGGGCGTGGCGGCTCTGCTGGCTGCCATCGGCTACTGGCTGAATCTGGGTTCGCAAGCGAGGCTCGAAGTCCGCTGGCTGAAGGTCAGAACCCTCTCCACCGGTCCGGAGTCTTCTCTGGCGGTCTTCGATCTGCGCATCCACAACCCTTCGCGCGTCCTCTTTCAGGTCAAGGAGGTGGAAGCGGACGTGGTGGATTCCGGCGGGGCGCGCCATGAGGGATTGGTGGCGGCCGAGCCGGATCTGGACCGGGCGCTCGGCTACTATCCGGTGGCCGGGCCGCGTTACAGCCCGGTGCTCCGGTTCCGGGAGCGGATCCGTCCAGGGGAAACCGTCGACAGGACGGTAGCCGCGTCCTTCGCCGTGCCCGTGCTGGTTCTCGACTCGCGCAGGACGTTCGAGCTCCGCATCCAGGATGCCGACGGCGGAGTCGTGACCTCCGCCGAGCGGCCTCTTTCCAGCCGCTGAAGGCTTCAGGCGGATGCCTCCCGCGCCGCCGGCGCCTGTAGCCGCGCGGCCTGCTTGCGGTCCTTCTTTTCGCCGTACATCTTGCTGTCCGCCCTTGCCAGCAGCTCCTCCGCCGTCTGCCCGTCGCGCGGGTAGAAGGCGGCGCCGCCGCTGAGAGACACCACTTTCTCCCCGCACAGCTCGATGCCGCAACATTCCACATAGGCCCGCAGCCGCTGTAGGCGGGTGGCCACCGCTTCTTCGGTCACGCCGGGCAGCACCAGCACGAATTCGTCGCCGCCCATGCGCGCCACGAAGTCGTACTCGCGGCAGTTCTCGCGCAGCCCCTGCGCCACCAGTTGCAGCAGGCGGTTGCCGGCCAGGTGGCCGAACTGGTCGTTGACGCCCTTGAACCCGTCCAGGTCGCAGACCAGAAGGCCGAGGGTGCTGTCGGTGCGGGCGCAGCGCGCCAGTTCGTTCTGCAGGTGCAGGAACAGCGCCCCGGCGTTGGGCAGCCCGGTCAGGAAGTCGACCGTGGCGCGGCTCTCGGCCTCCTGGAAACGCGCCGAGTTCTCCACGCTGACGGCCAGCTTCGAGGAGATGGCCAGCAGCAGGCTGAGATGGGCGTGCGTGAAGGCCTCCTGCTTGGCCGAATACAGGTTGAGCGTACCCACCAGGCCGCCCGGTCCGTCCAGCGGGATGATCAGCGCCGACTTCAACGCGGACGCCGCCACCGGGTTGCGATGCGCAATCGGATCCCCCGTGGGGGGCGCGTTCAGCACCGGCCGCAGCGTCGAGGCGACGCGCCCGGTGACGCCGGAATTCATGCGCAGGGCCAGCCCGTGGAACAGCGTGTAATTCTGCCCTTCAATGAACGACGCCCTCAGTTGGTCGCCCTGCTTCAGGAACAGAACCATGGTTTCGAAAGGCATCTGCGCGTGCAGCCGCCGTGCCAGCGCGTTCAGAGTCTCCTCAAGGTCCAGCGAAGAACCAAGGATCTGGGAGAACTCCAGCACCAGTTGCTCCTCGCGGCGGGCTTCGGCAATGGCATGCAGGAACATCGGGGCGCACCGGCCGGGGCTCCTGACGGCCGGTGCCGGCGCCGGCACCGAGGCAGCAGCCACCGTCCGGCCCGGCGCTTCCATGTCGAGCTTCCGGTACACGCACTCCAGCCGCGCCACCACCATCGGATCGAGCCCCAGGCCCGCCTCCTGACGGACGCGCTCCATGGCTTCGTCCAGCGAAAGCGCCCGCCGGTATCGCCGCTCCGTGTTCAGCGCCACCAGCATATCCACCGCCGCCAGCACGCGCGCCTCGATCGGTATCTCCTCGCCGCGCAGCCCCGCCGGATATCCGGTCCCGTCCCATCGTTCATGATGGGCGCGGACGATTTCGCTCACCAGGCGCGGGAAGCCCGCCTGCTCGATGATCTGCGCCCCGACCTCCGGATGCACCTTCAGCCGCTGGAACTCGTCTGGCGTCAGCCGCCCCGGCTTCATGATGATGTGGTCGGGCACGGCCACCTGCCCGATGTCGTGCAGCACCGCCGCCACGCGAAGCGCCTTGATCTGCTCATCCTCCAGTCCTACGGCCCGCCCCAGCCCTTCGGCGAAATGCGCCATCCGCTGAAGATCCGTCAGCGGCGTGACATCTTTGGACTCCACGGCCAGCGCCAGCGCTTCCACCATGTTGAGCTGCATCGCCGCCAGCTCTTCGGCATGCTGGCGCTCCCGCGCCAGCGACTCGAGCTGCAGCCGGTAGGCGTAGTACACCAGCAGCGCCGCCGGGACGATGATCAGCGCCGAATAGCTCCACGAGATCCTCGGCAGTGTCGCCAGCAGCCCGGCGATCGCCGCGCCGGCCATGTAATAGGGCAGCGACCACAGATAGCGGTTTTTCCATACGCGCCGCAGCAGCTCTCTTTCGTGCAGTGACGTGGCCGCTGCCAGCGGAAATGCCGTCACCAGGAACAGCACGATCGAGGCCAGCGGCATGGCCGCCGCAAGGCCAATGCCCGGCAGCGCCGCCAGCACCTGCTCGTATGCGGCGTGGGCTGCCTCGATGCCAATCACCCACACTGCCACCTGGAACAGCAGGCTCAGCCAGTCCGTCCGCGGCGGCGAGTTCTGCAAGGCGTGGATCGCCGCTCCGGTGATGCCGATGGCCAGCGTCTCCGTCAGCGGCAGTTGCGGCATGGCCGCCAGCACGAAGATGAAGCTGACGGAAATGTTCCCGCTGACGGTCGGCAGCCCGAATCGCCCCAGTGCCGATAGCGCGCTGAGGACGAGATACAGGACGTAGGTGAGAGAGCCGCTCTCGTGATCCTGGTAGGCCTGCACCGCCAGCCACACCAGCGCGGTGCCCACGACCGTCCACTCAAAGCGTCGAGATTGCTCCTGCACCGGCTCCAGGCGCCTCATGGCTTTCCCCAGTGCAGAGCAACATCGGGGCCACAATGATCTCACGATCCCCTCCTCCGGCCCCAACTTCTTGGATTGTCGCAATTTTCGCAGGATTCCCTGCTCCGTGGCAAGCCTCCCTCCGGTCGCCGGTCCGGGACGATTTGTCCCGATTGCGCTTCGCATGGGACAATCTGTCCTTGTCTCCCCGCATGCCGCAAGACTTCGATGCCGGCCCAGGCGCCCTGCCGCCGCCGGAATTCGTCGACATTCACGCCCACGTCCTCCCGGGCCTCGACGACGGTGCCGCCAACGAGCAGGAAAGCGCAGCCATGCTCGAGATGGCGCGCCGCCATGGAACCCGGGTGCTGGTGGCAAGCCCCCATGCGAATCCCTCCTTTCCTTATGAACCGGAAACCGTCGAGAAATTGGTCAACCGTTTGCGGCAGTTGGCACCATCAGGCCTTCACCTGGTGAGGGGGTGCGACTTCCACCTCACCTTCACTAACGTGGAAAGGGCGCTGCGTTCGCCGGGGGATTTCGCCATCGATGGCAGGTCCTGGCTCCTGATGGAACTCTCCGAGCTGACCGTCTTCTCCAACACGGATGCGCTCTGGAGCCGCCTGGAGGAGGCCGGACTGCGCATCATCCTCACCCACCCCGAACGCAACGCCCTGCTGCGGCAGCGCATGGATGTCATCGAACGCTGGGTGGACTCCGGCCGGTTCATGCAGCTCACTGCCGGCAGCCTGCTGGGCCGCTTCGGCCCGGAGGCGCAGCGCTTCGCCGTCCGGCTGCTCGAGGCCGGCCTCGCCCATTTCGTCGCCTCCGACGCCCATGACCTGCACCAGCGTCCGCCGCGGCTCGACGAGGCGTTTGCATGGCTGGCGCAGCATTACTCGGCCGAGTTCGCCACGCAGCTCACCCGGGACAACCCTCTGGCCGCGGTCGAAGGCCGCGCCCTTCCTGCCGGACGTATGATCCCGCCCCGCCGGCGGCATGCGCCGTGGTGGCGCCGGCTGCTGCGCCTGGCCGCTCCCGGCCGCGGCAATTCCGCTCCTGCCTGAATCTTTTCCCCCCTGCGCACACTCCAAGAAGGGGGAGCGCCTGCTATACTGACTGCTGACAAAGTCAGAGCCGGGCTAATTCCTGCCTCAAAAACTCAGAGAGATTCGTGCACAACAAGACATCCGCATCCCCCTATCGCCTCGACAACGTCAATTGGGTCACCACCATCGCCCTGCTGGTCCTCCACATCGGCGCCGTCGCCGCTTTCTTCTACTTCGACTGGAGAGCGGTGCTCGTGGCGGCCGCGCTCTACTGGATCTGCGTCGGCTGGGGCATCGGCATGGGCTACCACCGCCTGCTTACCCACCGTTCCTACCGGGTGCCGAAGCCGCTCGAGTACTTCTTCGCCATCTGTGGCACGCTGACGCTCGAGGGCGGGCCCATTTTCTGGGTCGCCACGCACCGGCTCCACCATCAGCGTTCGGACCAGCCCGGCGACCCCCACAGCCCGAAGGACGGCCCCTGGTGGGCCCACATCGGCTGGATCATCTTCGGCGAGACGAAACATAACGCCACTGCAATGATGAGCCGGTATGCGCCGGATCTCGGCCGCGATCCCTTCTACCGGTGGCTCAACACCTGGCACTATGTGCCGCTGGTCCTGATGGCGATCGCGCTATTCGCGCTCGGCGGCCTGCCCATGCTGCTTTGGGGCGTCTGCATGCGCGTCGTGCTCGGGCTGCACGCTACATGGCTGGTCAACTCGGCCACCCATCTCTGGGGCAAGCGCCGTTTCCAGACCCGCGACGACAGCCGCAACAACTGGTGGGTCGCGTTGCTGACCTTCGGCGAAGGCTGGCACAACAACCACCACGCGCACCCCGCCTCGGCGCGCCACGGCCTCACGTGGAAAGAACTGGACCTGACCTGGCTCCAGATCCGCCTGCTCGCCTGGCTGGGCATCGCGAAAAAGGTTCAGGTGGCGCGCGTCGACGAACGCCCGCCCGTCGAAGAAGAAGCCGCCGCCTGAGGCGTCCTGCCCCAGACGCGGCCGCTCCGGCGCGCGGTTCCGCCTTTGCGGCCGGGGAAGGCCAGCCATCGCCCTTCGGACCTTGTCGCAATCCTGCTCGCGGCCGCTGCCATTTACCGCGGCCGCCGGCAGGAGCGGCCCCTGCGCCTCAGATCCGGCCGAACTTCTCCACCGCCTCGCGGATGTTGCGGAATTTCTCGAGGAACGGATACATCCGGTGCTCCGTCTCGTCGAGCTCCTGCGCCCGCTTCAGCACTTCGGCCGCCTTCTCCTTC
>JANWVO010000032.1 GCA_025056865.1 Bryobacteraceae bacterium | reverse complement strand
CGCGCTTCGGCGTGCCGAGCACGAGCGGAGCCCGCGCCGCGAACGGAGCCTCGAAACGGGCGCGGGCGTCGCGCGTGGTGATGCTTTCGCGGCCGTTGATGACGATCCGCACGCCCAGCGGCTCGCGCGTGCCGTCGTAGTAGAACTCGACCGTGTTCCAGGTGCCGGGAACGAGCTGATCCAGATGCCCCGCGGCGATTTCCTGCGACTTGCCGTCTTCGGTGTAGAAGCGCACGCGGGGGATGCGGGCGCTCACGTAGAAGCCCCAGCCGCGCCGCTTCTTCTCGTCGAGGCGCTCGATCTGCTCGGCAATGGTGAAGCCCTCTTCGCCGGTCGGGAACAGGAAGCGCGCCGAGACGGAAAACGGCTTGCCATCGTCGAGCACCGGCGCCTGCGGGATCTCGAGCACCGCCTCTTTCAGGTGCAGCGCGAGACGGCCGGACTCGTCGGCCGCGCCCAGCGCGAGGCCGGGCGCAAAGCCGAGCGGTTGCGCGCCCTCTGGCGTCACGGCGAGGATCGAGCCGGGCAGCTCGAGCCGCAGCAGGTCGGCGTCCTGTCGCGGCCGCGGCCGCGAGGCCACAAGCTGGCGCAGGACCTTCTCGCGCGCCGCGATCTGCTCCCACCGCGCGCGGTCCTCCGGCGCGGGCACGATGGCAATGGGCGGCGGGTCGTAGATGTTGCCGTCCATGGCGTGCTGCGTCGTGTTGCGGAAGAAGGCGGTGAGGGCATAGAAATCGCGCTGGCTGATGGGGTCGAACTTGTGGTCGTGGCAGGTGGCGCAGCCGACGGTGAGCCCGAGAAAGACGGCCCCGACCGTGTCGGCGCGGTCCTTGGCGTACATCGCCTCGACCTCTTCGATGATGACGCCCGCTTCGTTCGTCGTCACGTTGCAGCGCTGGAAGCCGGTGGCGATCCGCTGCTCGAGCGTGGGCTCTGGCAGAAGGTCGCCGGCGAGCTGCTCGATGGTGAAGCGGTCGAAGGGCATGTTCTGGTTGAAGGCGCGGATCACCCAGTCGCGGTAGGGCCACATCTCGCGGTAGTTGTCGATGTGCAGCCCGTGGGTGTCGCCGTAGCGCGCCGCGTCCAGCCAGTAGCGGGCGCGGTGCTCGCCGTAATGGGGCGAGGCCAGATACTTCTCGACGAGCGCCTCGTAGGCTTTGTCCGCGTCTTCGGCGCGCACGAACCGGTCCACGTCTTCCGGCTCGGGCGGCAGCCCGGTCAGGTCGTATGCCAGCCGCCGGATGAGCACGTGGCGCGGCGCCTCGGGCGCCGGTTCCAGGCCCATCGACTCGAGCCTGGCCAGCACGAAGCGGTCGATCGCATTGCGCGGCCAGGCGCGGTTGCGCACCTCCGGCAGCGGCGGGCGCGCCGGCGCGCGGAAGGCCCAGTGCTCGCGCCATTCGGCGCCAGCGGCGATCCAGCGGCGGATGGTTTCCACCTCCTCCGGCTTCAGCGTCTTGTGAGCATGGGGGGGCGGCATCCGCCGGGCCGGATCCCTGGCCGTGATCCGCTGCCACAGCAGGCTCTTCTCGGGCCGCCCCGGCGCGACCACGGGCCCGCCGGGGCGCGTCGAATACAGCCCCTCGCGGACGTCCAGCCGCAGCCCGGCCATGCGCGTCGTGCGGTCGTTGCCGTGGCAGTGGAAGCAGTTGGCCGAAAGGATCGGCCGCACTTCCTTCTGGAAATCCGGCGCCGCCGCCGCGGCGGGGCCGGACAGGGACAGCGCGAGTGCCAGCAGCGGAAAGGCCGTTTTCATGAGTCCCAGAGTGGACGCCATTCTATGCGAGCCGGTGCAGGAAGACAAGGGTCTGACGATTTGCTCGAGACCCGCCTTCTGCGGCCGATGAGCGCAGCAGCGGGGTGCGGCCCGCGCCCGGCGGCCGCGCCCCCGCGGGAGGCAGCCATGAAACAGGAGGCAGAGAAGCTGGGCCGGCCCGAGGCCGGACAGTCGGTGCCCTGGGCGCTGGAGAACCTGCCGCCGTTCAGCCCGGTGGCGATGCGGCTGGTGGCGCTGCTGTCGGACGAAAATGTCCACGTCGAACAGGTGAGCCGCTTCATTGCCGCAGAGCCGGTGTTTGCGGCGCGCGTGCTTCAGTTGGCCAACTCGCCGCTGTTCGCGCTGGCGCGGCAGGTGACGTCGATCCCGCAGGCGGTGATCATCATCGGGCTGGAGAGGGTGAAGGCGATCGCGCTGACGCGCGCCATGGGCGACTTCGTCGCGCCGGTGCTGCGGCGCAAGGCGCTGGCCGCCTGCTGGCGCAACACGCTGGCCGGGGCGGTGCTGGCCGAGTCGCTCGCGCCGCTGTGCCATGCCGACCCCGGCACGGCCTATACGGGCGGCCTGCTGCGCGACATCGGGCGGCTGGCGCTGATGGTGAAGTACCCGGAGGCCTATTCGAACGCGATCGAAATCGCCCGCGACAGCGGGATGGGGCTGCTCGAAACGGAACGCAATCTCTTTGATCTGGACCACTGCGAGGCCGGCCGCTGGCTGGTCGGGCGGATGTTCCTGCCCGAAGAGATCTGCCGCTGCGTCGTCCACCACCACGACGCGGCGCTGCCCGAGGAGTGGGAGCTGGTGCGCCTGGTGCGCACGGCCGACCGCTTGGCCGATGCCCTCGGCTACGGCATCGTGCCGGGCGCGCCGCAGCCGGATCCGGCCTCGGTGCTCGAAGAGGTTCCCGGCGCCAGCCAGCGGGCGCGGCTCGACCCCGAACAGCTCGGCCGCGAGGTGGAACGGCGCATCGCCGCGCTGGCCTGAGCGGCGGGTTGCGCGCGCAGCGCGCGCTACGCGGAGCCGGCCGGACGGCAGGGCGGCCGGGCGCGCGGCGGCGCGGCTGCGGCACAATGCGGGGTAGAGATGAAGAGGCCCGCCCGTCTCACCCGCCGCTCGCTGCTGGCGGCGCCCGTAGCCGCCGCGCCGCGCGGCGGGCTGTTCCGCGGCACTTTTCTCCAGCCGTGGGCGCGGCACCTTGAGTGGGCCCCGCCGCAGTGGGAGGAGCTGTTTGAAGCGCTGGCCGCGCTGGGCTGCGCCGAGATCATCCTGCAATGGTCGAGCTACGACGGCATTGACTACGGGCCGCTGGTGCCGGCATGGCTCGATCTGGCCCGGCAACGGCGGATGCGGCTCGCCATCGGACTTCCCTACGACAGCGCGTGGTGGAAGCGCAGCCGGGAGGACGCGGACGCCGCGCTCGAGGAGGTCGTCGGGCGGGCGCGCGCCTTCGCGTCGTCTGCGCAGGCAAGGCAGTGGCGGCGGCACGCGGCCTTCGGCGGCTGGTATTTGCCCGAGGAGATCGACGACGACACCTGGTTTGCGCCGCCGCGCCGGCGGCTGCTGGCGGCGGCGCTGGACCGGCTGGCCGGGCTGCTGCGGCCGCTGGCGGCCGGCGGCTTCACCAACCGGAACCACACGGCGGCCGAAGTGGCCGCCTTCTGGCAGGAGCTGGCGGCGAGGCGGCGTCTGGAGCGGGTGCTGATCCAGGACGGCATTGGCGCGGGCAAGATGACGCTCGGCGCTTGGCCGGCTTATCTGGAGGCGCTGCGGGCGCGGCTCGGCGGCCGGCTGGAGGTGGTGGTGGAGATCTTCGAGGCAACGGCGGCGGAAGGCGGAGGGTTCCAGGCCGCGCCCGCGCCGCTGGAGCGCATCCGGCTCCAGGCAGAGCTGGCGCGGCGGGCGACGGGGCGCGCTCCGCTGTGTTTCAGCCTCCCCGATTACGGCGTGCCCGCGGCGGGCGAGGCGGCGGCACGCCTGTTCGAGGCGCTGCGCCGGCCCGGGACGCGCTGAAATTCCGCTCAAATCCCATCCCTCGCTTCCGATAAGCCCGGTGAGGCTCCGGCGGCGCGCCACGCCGCGCCCCTGCGGGGCCAACACACAGGCATCACACGGGAGAAGGAGTGAAAAAGGGCATGCATCTTTCGAAATGGATCCGACTGGCTTTGCTGGTGGCCGTGGTGGCGGCTGCGGCGGCGGTGGCGCAGGAGCCGATTACGACGGCCAACGCGCTGGGCCGGGTGGTGAAGAAGGTGGCGCCGGTCTATCCGACGGCGGCCAAGCAGCTCAACGTGACCGGCTCGCAGGACGTCGAGATTGTCGTCGACGAGCAGGGCAACGTGGTGGACGCGAAGGTGGTGAAGGGCAACGCGCTGTTCACGCAGGCGTCGCTGGCGGCGGTGAAGGAGTGGAAGTTCACGCCGCTGCTGAAGGACGGCCAGCCGGTGAAGTTCACCACCGTGATCACGTTCAACTACACGAAGTAGCGCGCCCGGGCGCAGGCGGCGGCGCGGCCGGGGCTACAATGGGGCGTTGATGCGTTGGGTTCTCCTGGCGGCTGCCTGCCTGCCCCTGCTGGCGGAGAGCTTCGCGGCGCGGGTGGTGGCGGTAGCCGACGGCGACACGGTGACGGTGCTGCGCGGCCGCGAGCAGGTGCGCGTGCGGCTGTACGGGATCGACTGCCCGGAGCTGGGCCAGCCCTTCGGCCGCCGCGCACGGCAGCGGACCGGCGAGCTGGCTTTCGGGCAGACGGTGACGGTGCGCGGCGAGTCGCGCGACCGCTACGGGCGGCTGGTGGCGTGGATCGAGCTGCCCGACGGGCGGAGCCTGAACGAAGTGCTCGTCGCCGAGGGCCTCGCCTGGCACTACCGCCGCTACGCGCCCCGCGCCTTGCGGCTGGCCCAGCTCGAACAGGAAGCGCGCGCCGCCCGCCGCGGCCTCTGGCAGGATCCCGACCCCGTCCCGCCCTGGCAGTGGCGCCGCCCCGCGCGCAGCCGCCGGTAGGCGACAATAACCCTTGGAATGAAAAGCTACCGCAAGGAACTCTGGTTCGAAGTCCCCACCCGCCGCGCCTTCCTCAACATCACCCCGCAGGTCGAACAGTGCCTCCGCGAAAGCGGCATCCGAGAAGGCCTCTGCCTCGTCAACGCCATGCATATCACCGCCAGCGTCTTCATCAACGACGATGAAAGCGGCCTCCACCACGACTACGACGTCTGGCTCGAAAAACTCGCCCCCCACGAGCCGGTCAGCGCCTACCACCACAACCGCACCGGCGAAGACAACGCCGACGCCCACCTCAAACGCCAGATCATGGGCCGCGAAGTCGTCGTCGCCGTCACCGGCGGCCGCCTCGACTTCGGCCCCTGGGAACAGATCTTCTACGGCGAATTCGACGGCCGCCGGCGCAAGCGCGTGCTGGTGAAAATCATCGGCGAGTGACCCGGCCCGCCCGCTACAATCAGAGAAAACACTCCTGACGCATCATGCCCGGCCTCCTCGAACGGCTCAAGCAGGGAATCCAGAAAACGCGCGCCGGACTTGTCGGCAAAGTCGAAGACGTGCTGCTCGGAAAGAAGCAGATCGATCCCGAGCTGCTCGAAGAGCTGGAATACACGCTCATTGCCGCCGACATCGGCGTCCGCACCGCCACCGAGATCCTTGAAGCCATCCGCCAGCGCGTCGACCGCCACCTGGTGAACGATCCCGGCGAGCTGCGGGCGCTCATCCGGGAGCATCTGCTCGGCGTGCTGGAGGCCTGCGACCGGCCGCTGAACTGGCCCGCCCAGCCACCTGCGGTCGTCCTGCTGGTCGGCGTCAACGGCAGCGGCAAGACGACGACGACGGGCAAGCTGGCGGCGCAATTCAAGGCGCAGGGGAAGAATGTTCTGCTGGCGGCTGCCGACACCTTCCGCGCTGCGGCCATCGAGCAGCTTGAGGTCTGGAGCCGCCGCGCCGGCGTGGATCTGATCCGTCAGGGCGCGGGCGCCGACCCGAGCGCCGTGCTCTATGACGCCATCCAGGCTGCAAAGGCGCGCGGATCCGACATCCTGTTCGCCGACACCGCCGGGCGCCTGCACACGAAGTCGAACCTGATGGCCGAGCTGGAGAAAATGCGCCGCACGGCGGCGCGGCTCATCGAGGGCGCGCCGCATGAGGTCTGGCTCGTCCTGGATGCAACCACGGGACAGAACGGCCTCGAGCAGGCGCGGCGTTTCACCGAATCGGCTGGCGTCACCGGGCTGATCCTCACCAAGCTGGACGGCACGGCCAAGGGCGGCATCGTGGTTGCCATCGCCCGCGAGCTGAACCTCCCCATCCGCTACGTCGGCGTGGGCGAGCAGACCGAGGATCTGCTGCCGTTCGATCCCCACCAATTCATCGACTCGCTGTTTGAACCATGAACCGCGAATGGATCCGCGAAGCGCTCGACCTCGCCCGTCAGGGCGTGGGGCGCGTTTCGCCCAATCCCGCGGTGGGCGCCGTGGTGGTGCGCGATGGCCGCGTGGTGGGCCGCGGCTTCCATACATGGGCGGGCGTGAAGCACGCGGAGGTGATTGCGCTGGAGGAGGCGGGCGAGGAGGCGCGCGGGGCCGATCTTTACGTGACGCTCGAGCCGTGCACGCACCACGGGCGCACGCCGCCCTGCGTGGACGCCATTCTGCGCGCCGGCATCCGGCGAGTCATCTCGATCACCGAAGATCCGAATCCGCGGGTGGCTGGCCGTGGCTTCGCGCGCCTGCGCGAGGCGGGCGTCGAAGTGATCCTCGCGGAAGAGTTCGCGGAAGAGGCGCAGCGGCTGAATCTGGCATTTTTTCATTTCATGCGCACCGGCAGGCCGCTGGTCACGCTGAAGTCGGCGCTGACGCTGGACGGCAAGATCGCCGCGCCGGAGGACAACACCGGCTGGATCACCAGCGAGCGCGCCCGCGCCCATGTGCAGCTCGTGCGGCACGAGCACGACGCCATTCTCACCGGCATCAACACGGTGCTCGGCGACGACTGCCTGCTCACGGACCGCAGCGGGCTCGAGCGCGCGCGCCCGCTGCTGCGCATCGTGCTGGACTCGCTTTTGCGGCTGCCCCCGGAGAGCCGCATGGTGCAGAGCTGCCGCGGCGACGTGCTTGTGGTGTGCACGTCCATCGCTCCGCCGGCGCGGCGCGCGGCTCTGCAAGAGCATGGCGTGGAAGTGGTGGCTCTCGACGGCGAGGACGGGCGCCCGGATCTGCGCAAGGTGGCGGAGCTGCTCGCCGCGCGCAGCTACCTGTCTCTGATGATCGAAGCGGGCAGCAAGGTGAACTGGTCGGCGCTGGAGAGCGCCGTCGTGGACCGCATTCTGTTCTACTACGCGCCGAAGATCCTCGGCGGCATGCAGTCCCTGCCGGTGGCCGGCGGGCTCGGGCGGCGCCGGCGGCGCGACGCGATCCTGTTCCGCAACGTCCGCCTGACGCCGATCCCGCCCGATGAATTCCTGCTGGAGGCGTGGCTCGTCAAGGATTGAGCCGCCTCCTCACTGGATCTGCATTTCGGCGCTCAGCGGGGTAGAAGCCGAGGAGCCGCCCACGAAGACCCGGTACGTGCCCCGCAGCGTCTCCCAACGGTTGGCCTTCTCATCGAAGACCGCCAGAGTGAGCGGGTGCAGCGGCACGGTCACGGTGCGCTGCTCACCGGGCTTCAGCTCCACCTTCTGCCAGCCGGCGAGGCGGCGGAAGTTCTCGCCCGCCGCGGACGGCAGCTCCACATAGACCTGGGCGACTTCGGCGCCCGCGCGCTTGCCCGTGTTGCGCAGTGTAAACGTGGCCTCGCGCTTCCCCGCATCCACGCGCAGGTCCGCGTAGGCGAAGGTCGTGTAGGAGAGCCCGTGTCCGAACGGGAACAGCGGCTCGCGCTTCATCGACTGGAACCATTTGTAGCCGGCGCGGGCGCCTTCGGGATACTCCAGATCGAAGCGCCGCGTGTTCATCCGCAGCATGGCGGGCCCGCCCGGGAACATCGGGCCCAGATCTTCGGGGCCGCGCGGCTCGGGCTGTTTCACGAGCCTCGGTTGCGCCAGGTCTTCCTCGGAGCGCGGGAACGTGATGGGCAGCTTGCCCGAAGGATTCACGCGCCCGAACAGCACGTTGGCGATCGCCTCGGCGCCGCGGATGCCCGGGTACCACGACGCCAGCACGGCGGGCACGCGGCCAAGCCACGGCATCTTCACCGCAGTGCCATTCTCGAGCACGACGACCGTGCGCGGATTCGCCGCCGCTACGGCTTCGATCAGGTCGTTCTGCCGGCCAGGCAAAGAGAGGTCATCGAGATCCTTGCCCTCCGAAGTATGCTGCGTGGCAAAGACGACAGCGACGCTCGATGACTTTGCCAGCGCTGCCGCGGCGGCGATGTCATCGCCCGATGCGAAACTGACTTTCGCGGCCGGCGCAGAGGCCTGGATCGCCCGGAGCGGCACGGAGCGGTGGTACACGGGCGTCCCGAACAGGATTTCAAGGAAGCTCGCCCCCGGACGCGGCGGTGGCGGCGGCACCGGATTGCCACCTGCCGGATCCACCTGCGCCGAACCGCCGCCGCTCAGCACGCCCTTGTCGGCGTGGCCGCCGATGACGGCGATGGATGGGGTCGCGGAGGGATCGAGCGGCAGCACGGCGCGGTCGTTCTTCAGAAGCACGATGCCGGCTTCGGCGGCTTTCTGCGCCACTTCAAAGCCGAGGAAGATGTCGGGCGCCTGACGGCGCGTCACGCGGTCGAAAATCCCCGCGCGGAACAGCGCCCAGGCGATGCGCTGCACCATGTCGTCCAGCCGCGTCATCGGCACCTCGCCCTTCTGCACGGCCTCCTTGAGCGCGGCGCCGAAGAACGTATCGCCAGGCATCTCCATGTCAAGGCCATGGAGGGCCGCCTTGACGGTGGAGTGCGTGGCGCCCCAGTCCGACATGACAAAGCCGGGGAAGCCCCATTCCTTCTTGAGCACGTCGTTCAGCAGCCAGGCGTTCTCGCAGGCGTACTCTCCGTCCACCAGGTTGTAGGAGCACATGATGGAGCCGGGCCTGCCTTCCTTGACAGCAATCTCAAAGGCCAGCAGCTCGCTTTCGCGGGCGCCCTTGCGCGAGATGCGCACGTTGACGAAGTGCCGTCCAGTCTCCTGGTTGTTCAGGGCGTAGTGCTTCAGCAGGCCGACGATGCCCTGCGACTGCTTGCCGTCCAGGTATCTGGCAATCATCCTGCCGGCCAGCAGCGGGTCCTCGCCAAGGTATTCGAAGTTGCGGCCATTGCGGGGCTCGCGCGTAAGGTTGATGCCGCCGCCGAGGCTGATGTGGAAGCCCTGGTCGCGCAGCTCGCGGCCGATGAGCGCGCCGAACTCGCGCGCGATTTCCGGATCCCAGCTTGCCGCCAGCGCCAGCCCGGAGGGCAGGGCGGTGGAGTAGCGCCCCATGCGGGCGTTGCCGGCCGAACCGAGCATCGCGTCGTTGAGCTGGATGTCCGGAACACCAAGCCGCGGGATGCCGGGGATGAACCCGCCGCCGCCGTTGGACCGCCAGACGACCGGCGGCGGCTCCTGGCCCGACAGATTCATGTCGGCGCCGAAGAACCAGCCGATGCCGTGCACCATCTGGATCTTCTCGTCCAGCGTCATTGCCTGCACCAACAGGCGGGCGCGCTCCTCGGGAGGGAGCTTCTCGTTTGACCAGGGCCCCTTCGAGGGCGGCCTCTGGCCGGGGAACTGCGCCAGCGCCAGAGTGCCGGCAAGGAAAAAGACAGTCAACCAGCGCATGATGAACTTCCTTTCGCGCATTTCGGGGATTGCGGCCCGCCCGGGCCGCCTCTCCTGCACTCCGATATCATTTCACGGCCACAAACCGGAGAAAAATGGGGACAGGCCCGCCCGGGCGCGAATTTCCCGCCGGGCGCCGCAGGACCCGCTTTGCGGCAAGGTGTCCGCCCGAATCGTTGTTCGCGCCGCCGGAATGCGGCTTCGGCAGCAGTGGCGAGGGCGCTCCGGGCGGCCCTGTCTTCCTGCGCGCTAAGCTCAGAAATGGATCCGCAGTGGGACTGCTTTCGCGCGCCATCCTGAGGGAGATCTCCTCCAGCGCCCTGCTTGGCGCGGCGCTGTTCGTCTTCGTGCTCATCCTCCAGCGCGCGGCGCAGCTTTTTTCCATCCTTGTCTCCACGTCGGCCACCGCGGGCACGGTCGGCTCCATTTTCCTCCTGCTGCTTCCGTCCACCATGCCGCTGACGCTGCCGCTTGGCGTGCTGGTGGGCATCCTGATCACGCTGAGCCGCATGTCGGGCGACGGCGAGATCACGGCGATGCGCGCCGCCGGCATTCCGGCGTGGCGGCTGCTGGTCCCCGTCGTCTTGTTCGCGCTGCTGGCGGCTGCGGCCACCGGCTTCTGCTCGCTGTATCTGACGCCGTGGAGCAACGCCCGGCTGATCCAGACCATCAACCAGCTCGGAGCGGCGCAGCTTTCCAGCGAGATTCAGCCGCGCGTCTTCGAAGAGGGATTTCCGAACAAGGTCCTCTATATCGGCGACCTGATCCCCGGCGACCCGGTCGTCTGGCGCAACGTCTTCATTGCCGACCTCACGCCCGGCGCAGAGCGCAAAGCGATGGGCCCGCAACGCGGCGACTGGCCCGTGGTCACGATCGCCTCCGAAGCCGTGGTGCTGCCCGACCCGGCACGAAACCGTCTCCAGCTCTCGCTCCGCAACGGCGCAACGTACGAGCCTGCCGCGGACCCGGCCGAATACCACCGCATCACGTTCCCGCGCGGCGAGCAGGTGCTGGAAGCGAAGCCGCGCACCGAGCTGAAGGCGAAGTTCTACACGGCCACCCCGACGCTCGAGCTCCTGCCGGAACTCTCCCGCAGCGTCGAGGCGCGCATCGAGTTCCATCAGCGCTTCGCCCTGCCGATGGCCTGCCTTCTGCTCGGGCTGGCCGCCTTCCCGCTGGGCGTGAGTTCGCGCCGGGGCGGGCGAAGCGGAGCCTTCGTCATCACGGTGGGCTTTGCACTGTTCTATTACACGGCGCTTGTGAGCCTGATCGGGCTGGCGCGCGAGGGCCGCATCCCGGCCGAACTTGCCGCCTGGCTTCCGGACGCCGTGTTCGCAACCGTCGGCATCCTGCTGCTAGCCGGGCTGGAGAAGCCGGGCGAGCGGGACTGGCTGGGGCCGCTACGCCTGCGCGTGGAAGAGGCCTTCCGGCGCCTGGGGGCGCTGCCCCGGCCGAAATGGCCCGCCGCAGGACTGCGGCCCGTGCAGACGGGCAGCTCGCGCCTGTTTTTCCTTCCGCAGATTCTTGATTATTACATTATTTCCAGCTTTTTCTTCTATTTTTTCGTGCTGCTGTCCACCTTTGTGCTGCTCACCGAGGTGTTCAATTTCTTCGAATTGCTGGGCGATGTCTTCCGCAACCAGATTCCGATCGCGGAGCTGTTCGAATACCTGTTCTTCCTTGCCCCCAAGCTGATTTTTGACGCGGCTCCGGTCAGCGTGCTGGTGGCGACGCTCGTGTCGTTCGGGATCCTGGCGAAGAACAACGAAATCACCGCGTTCAAGGCCTGCGGCGTCAGCCTGCACCGGCTGAGCCTTCCGGTGCTGGCGGCGAGCCTGCTGCTCAGCGGCGCGCTGTTCGTCTTCGACTATTCTGTGGTCACCGGGGCGAATGTGATTCAGGAACGGCTGCGCAACAAAATCAAAGGCCGCCCCGTGCAGACCTACCTGCGGCCGCAAAGCCCGTGGATTTTCGGCCAGGGGCCGAGAATTTTCTACTACCGCTACCTCAACGAGAACGAGGGCGTGCTGGGCGGCATCAGCGTCTATGAGCTGGAGCCTTCGGGGTTCCGCCTCCGGCGGCACATTTACGCGGAGCGGGCCCGGTGGGAGGCGCCGCTGGGCACATGGGTTTTCCAGAACGGATGGGCGCGGGAGATGGATCCGGCGGGGGACCGCTTCCAGATGTTCCAGGGCGGCACGGCGACATTCGCCGGCATCACGGAGCCGCCTTCGTGGTTCATAAAGGAGGTGAAAACCTACAAGCAGATGACCTTCGAGCAGCTCGACGCCTATATCGCCGAGCTGCGCCAGAGCGGCTTCAATACCGTGCCGTTGCAGGTGCAGTACCACCGCAAATTCTCCGCGCCTCTGTTTGCGCTGGTGATGGCGCTGCTCAGCGTGCCCTTCGCGTTCCTGACTGGCACGCGCGGCGCGCTCACCGGAGTGGGCGTCAGCCTGGGCATAGCCGTGGCGTATTTCGCGCTGAACTATCTTTTCGAGCAGCTCGGCAACGTCGGCCAGTTGCCGCCGGAGGTGGCGGCATGGTCGCCGAACGCGCTGTTCGCGCTGGCCGGGCTGTACCTGATGTCAAGGATGAGGACATGATGCGGCGTTTCACCCGGAGATGGATGATGGCGGCTGCGCCGCTGGCCATCGCCCGCGCGGCCGCGGATTCCTGGATGGACTGGAACGACAGGCAGGTGTTGCGGATGCTGACCGATTCGCCCTGGGCGCGCCGGAGGCGCGTGCGCCTGGAGTGGTTCCGGCGCGAACCGGAGCCGCCGCGCGCCGAAGACATCCCCGGCGCCACCGGGCCCAACATGCGGCGGCCCGGCGGCGGCAATCCCATCGGCGGCATCGGCGTGCCGCGCACCTCGCTCCCGCTGGAGGCTGACCTGATCATCCGCTGGTCGTCGGCGCTGCCTGTCCGGCAGGCGCGCGCCCTGTATCTCTACCGGTCTCAGCAGAGCCAGGTGCGGACGCTCAACGAACTGCTGGAGGACGAGCCGGAGCACGCCATTGTGGAGATCCACGGGCTGCCGGCGCAGATGGCGCACAAGGGCGCGGGCGCCGTGGAGCTGGCGGCGATGCAGGGAGTGCGGCTGCGCGGCTCGCGCGGCCGGACGCTGGCGCCTGTGAAAGCGCGAGCCGACCTTGCCGGGCTTACCCTCGACCTGTATGTCCACTTCGACCGGGCCTCCGTGGCTTCGCTGGGCGGCGAAATCGAGGTCGTCGCCGACCTGCAAATTGCGAGGGTCCGCGAACGCTTCCGCCTGGCCCAGATGATGTACGGCGGGCGGCTGGAGCTCTGAGGCGCGGGCGCGGCACGCGATTCCGCGCCTGTACACTGGGAACATGCGCCTCTGGAGCCTGCTCGGCATGCTGGCGTGCCTGTCAGCAGCGGCGCAGAAGCCCTGCTCGCAGGCCTCCATCTACATGCCCTGCGAGCTGGAATTCGAAATCCCTGCGGCCGCCGCGGGAGAGCATGCGAACCCCTACGCGAGCGTCAGCCTGTGGGCGGAGTTCCGTTCGCCCGAGTTCAGGACGTATCTCGCGCACGCCTTCTGGCGCGGCGGACGGAAGCTGGCGATCCGCTTCACCCCGACGGAGCCGGGCAACTGGACCTACCGCCTGACGAGCAACCTTGCCGACTACAACGGCCGCACCGGCGAATTCCGCGCCGCCGCCACGCCGCCTCCCGCCGCGTTCATCCGCCGCGCCAACGTGCATCACTGGCAGTACACCGAGGAACGCAAGCCGCACCTCTACATGGGCGCGGAAGACGCCCCGGGCGTGCCGGCGAGCGCCTTCGCGGCGCGCGGGTTCACGCACCTGGCCCTGCGGGTGCTGAGCCGCGAGGCGCTCCCTGAGCCGGACCGCCCGGATCCGGCACTCTTCGAAAAGCTCGATGCGCGCGCCTACGAGATCCACTCGGCGGGGATCACCGTGGATTTCCTGCTGGCTGCTTCGCCGGACGAGCTGCGCCGGCTGGCACCGACGCCCGCGCACCGGGAACGGCTGGTGCGCTATCTGACGGCCCGCTACGCGGCCTTCAACTGCACCTGGCAGCTTGTGGAGGAGTGGGAAGGGCAGGCGGGCGCGCGCGAGCTGCTGAAGGATTTCGGCCTGGCACTGAAGAAGATGGATCCCTACGGCCACCCCATCTCGACGCGCGCGCGCGATACGTCGGCGTTCCTCGGCCGCGATGGCTGGATGGACCACGTCATTTACGGGCCGGGCCGTGAGGAACTTATCGCCGTCGAGCACCAGGCCAATACCGTGCCGCAGGTGGCGCTGATCGATGCGTCGCTCGCGCCGGATGAATTCCGGCGCAGGCTCTGGAACGCCGTGATGAGCGGAGCCTATCCTTCCATGAAGGGCGCCGTGCATCCCGATTCGCCCAACGCCCGCGCCATGGAGGCCTGGTTCCGGTTCATGAGCGCGCGCGTGCGCTTCTGGGACACCCAGCCTTATTTCGATGTCGACGGAGGAAGGGCGATCGCGCTTCCCGGACTGAAGACGGAAGACTACGAGCTGCCCGCCACCGAGTACATCGTCTACATCGAAAAGCCGGGGCCGGTGAAGCTGGTCACTCGCAAGCACGACTACGACGTCTACTGGGTGGATCCTTCCACTGGCGAGGCGCGCCGCGAGAAAAAGCAGTGGAAAGGCGAGCTGTACGAGGCTTCTCCGCCTGACAGCTCCCGCGACTGGGTGCTGCACCTGAGCCGCGACGGGCGCAAGCAGGGCATGCTGCGCAGCTACAAGTTTGAGTCGTGGCCCGTGCCGGTGCAGGAGCCGGAGAGGAGCCCGCAGAAGGCTCCTTTCGAGCTGGTGCAGCCTCCGATGGGCGCATCGTTCGCGGCTGGCGCTCCGGTTCCGTACCGGATCGAGCTGAAGCGGCAGACGCAGGGGACGCGGCGGATGATTTACGTGCTGACCGGCGAGATCGTGCAGGACGGCGAGGGAGCGCGCTATCTGGCCGCGGGCCCGGAAGGGACTTTCACGGTGGATCCGGTGTTGCTGAAATCCGGCTCCGGCGCGCTGGCGGTGCGGCTGGCGGCGCTCAATGCGGCAGGGAAGCTGTACCTGCTGGACTACGTCTATACAGTGAAAAAGCAGTAGCACGTTGCTCGAAATTTCATGAGAATTCTCTTTGATTCCAGCTTGCATTCCGCCAGATTTTCTGCGCGCAGCCGTGGAGGCCGCGCCGCATGACGCGCATTGTCGCCATCGACACGACCTCGGAATTCGGCAGCCTGGCGCTGGCCGAAGAAGGGCGCGTGATCGAAGAAATTCTGATCCACTCGCCCGATGGCTTTGCCCACTCGCTTTTCCAGCACCTTGAACGGCTGCTGAAACGGCACGGCTGGCAGTACAGCCAGGTGACGGGCTTCGCCGCGGCCGCCGGGCCGGGTTCCTTCACCGGCGTCCGCGTCGGCCTGGCCGCCGCCAAGGGCCTGGCCGAAGCCTCGGGAGCGCTGGCTGCCGCCATTTCCAACCTTCAGGCAATGGCCACTTATGGTACGGCTCCTCTCCGCGCCCCGTTTTTCGACGCCCGGCGGGGCGAGATCTACGGCGCCGTCTACGACGACCACCTGGAACTGGTGCAGCCCGAAGTCGTGACGAAGTTCCCACTGTGGCGGGCCGGGCTGCCCGAGGGCGCCGAGCTGCTCACACCCGACCCGGCGCTGTTCGGTGTGCAGGCCACTGTGACGCCGCGTGCGCTGGCCGGAGCGGTGGCTCTACTGGCGTTCGACCGGCTCCAGGATCCTGCGGTGCTCGATGCCAACTACGTGCGCCGCTCGGACGCGGAACTGCACTGGCGCGAACCGGGCGCCTGAGACCTGCGCCTCTGGGGCCTCCCGGGCCAGCCAATATGGCCTAAATGGCTTGCATTGGCCGGTCGTGGCAGTTAAGCTGAAAGCATCATGTTGCCCCCGCTGCACCTGGACCCTCAGGCTGGGGAGCCGCTTTACCGGCAGCTTTACCGGCAGCTCCGGGAGCTGATCGTGGCCGGTGTGCTTCAGCGGGGCGAAAGGATTCCGCCGACGCGGGAATTGGCTGGCCTGCTTGGCGTAAACCGCGCGACCGTGGCCGCAGCCTATGAACTGCTGGAGCAGGAAGGACTGATCCGGGGGCACGTGGGCCGGGGCAGTTTTGTTGCGGGCGGGCCGCCGGCCGGCGGCGGTCTGGACTGGGAGAAGCGGCTGGGCCCATCCGGCATGGAAACGCGGAGCTGGGGGGCCGGGGCGCGGATCAGCTTCGTTTCGGCCCGGCCAGAGGATGCCCTGCTGCCAGTGGAGGAGTTCCGCCAGAGCTGCGCGGAGGTCCTTGACAGCGGAGAGGCGGCGCGCCTGCTGCAACTCGGCTCGCCGTATGGATATGGGCCGCTGCGCGAGTGGCTGCTCGGGCAGGCCCGCGCCGAGGGCGCGGCGAAGGCGGGCGACGATGTGGTGGTGACGAGCGGCTGCCAGCAGGCGCTGGATCTGCTGGAACGCGTGATGGTCCGGCCCGGCGAGGCCGTCGTTGTCGAAGACCCGGTGTACCCCGGTCTGCGCGACGTCTTCGTCCGCGGCGGGGCGCGGGTGATCGGGATCCCGGTCGGGCGCGGGGGAATCGATCTGGCGGCGCTGGCCCGCACGCTGGAGCGCGAGCCGGTGGCGGCCGTGGCGGTGACGCCCAACTTTCAGAATCCGACCGGCGAAACGATGGATCTTGAGTCCCGGCGGGAGCTGCTGCGGCTGGCGCTGCGTGCCGGCGCGGCGGTGATCGAGAACGACATCTACGGAGCGCTGCGCTACAGCGGCGAGGATCTGCCGCCGCTGAAGCGGCTGGACGAGGCGGGGCTGGTGATTCTGGTGAGGAGCTTCTCCAAGCTGGCGATGCCCGGCCTGCGCGTGGGCTGGGTGGTGGCCCCGCGGGCCGTGGCGCGGCGGCTGGCCGAATGCAAGCAGACCGCCGACCTGCACTCGGACCACCTTTCGCAGGCCGTGCTGCTGCGCTTCGCTGCCAGCGGGCGGCTGGAAGCGCACCGGCGGCGGCTGCTCGAAGCCGGGCGGGTCCGGCTGGCCTCCGTGCTGGAGGCCTGTGCGAAGCATCTGCCCCCCGGTTCGCAGCACACGCGGCCCGAGGGCGGCGCCAACCTCTGGGTCCGGCTGCCCGAGCCGCTGGATGCCGAACGGCTGCTCGTCAGGGCGGAGGAGGCCGGCGTGAGCTATCTGCCGGGCCGCCTGTTCGCGGTGCAGCGGCCTGAAACCGGCGGCCTGCGGCTGACTTTCGCAGGGCTTGCGCCGGAAAGGATCGAGGAAGGAATGGAAATTCTCGGCCGGATTTTCCGTGCCGAATGGCGGAAACAGAGGGCCTCGCTGGAGGCCGGCCTGGCGCCGGCCATCGTCTGAGGGGCAGAGCCATGGCGAGGAATTGTGTGGAGATTTTCGCAAAAAGGAGACGGAAAAAATGATCTATCTGGACGATGCATTCCGCGTGAAGGTGGGCCTGGCGGAAATGCTGAAGGGCGGCGTCATCATGGACGTGACCGACGCGCGGCAGGCGGAGATCGCCGAAAAGGCGGGCGCCTGCGCGGTGATGGCGCTGGAACGCGTCCCTGCCGACATCCGCCGCGAGGGCGGCGTGGCGCGCATGGCTGCCATCAGCAAGATCCGCGAGATCATGCAGGCGGTGTCGATCCCGGTGATGGCCAAGTGCCGCATCGGCCACTTCGCCGAGGCGCAGGTGCTCGAAGCGCTCGAGGTCGACTATATCGACGAGAGCGAAGTGCTGACGCCTGCCGACGAAGAGCACCACATCTGGAAGCGCGACTTCAAAGTGCCATTCGTCTGCGGCTGCCGGAACCTCGGTGAAGCGCTGCGGCGCATCGCCGAAGGCGCGGCGATGATCCGCACCAAGGGCGAGGCGGGCACGGGCAACATTGTCGAGGCCGTGCGGCACATGCGGACGGTGATGAAGGAGATCCGCCTGCTGACCACCCTGCGGCAGGACGAGCTGATGGCCGAGGCCAAGCGCCTCCAGGCCCCGCTCGAACTGGTTCAGTATGTCCACGACCACGGCCGGCTTCCCGTGCCGAACTTCAGCGCGGGCGGCGTGGCGACTCCGGCCGACGCGGCGCTGATGCGGCAGCTCGGCGCCGAGGCGGTCTTCGTCGGCAGCGGCATCTTCAAGTCCTCCGACCCCGAGCGGCGCGCGCGGGCGATCGTCAAGGCGACGACGCACTACAACGATGCGAAAGCCGTGCTCGAGGCCAGCGAAGAGCTCGGCGAGGCGATGCCCGGCCTCGACGTGCGGACGATGAGCGAGTCCGAAATGCTGTCGACGCGGGGCTGGTGACGCGCGATGGCACGCGTTGGAGTGCTTGCCCTTCAGGGCGACTACGAAGCGCACGCGGCGGCGCTGCGGCGCGCGGGCGCCGAGCCGTGCGAAGTGCGGCTCGCGGCGGAGCTCGACGGGCTGGACGGACTCGTCATCCCCGGCGGCGAAAGCACCTCGATGCTGCGCCTGATGGAGTACTACGGCCTGATGGAGCCGCTGCGGCGCTTCGGCATGGAAAAGCCGATTTTCGGCACCTGCGCCGGAGCCATCCTGCTGGCCTCCGACGTGCTGAATCCGCCGCAGCCGTCGCTGGCGCTCGTCGACATGACGATCGAACGCAATGCCTACGGGCGCCAGCTCGACAGCCGCGTGGTCCGGCTGAGCGAACATCGGCTGGGGGATGGCGAGCTGGAGGCCGTTTTCATCCGCGCGCCGATCATCCGCCGGGTGGGCGCGGGCGGCCGCGTGCTCGCAACATATCTGGGCGATCCTGTTCTGGTCGATTTCGGCCGCCACCTCGTGGCGACCTTCCACCCGGAGCTGACCGCGGACAGCCGGATCCACGGGCTGTTCCTTGAGCGGCTGGGCGCGGGAGCGGCGAAGCGGTGAAGAAGAAGATCCTGTTCGTCTGCATCGGCAACGCCTTCCGCAGCCAGATGGCGGAGGCCTTCGCGCGGGCTTACGGCGGCGGCGCCGTCGAGGCGGCCAGCGCCGGCCTCGCGCCCGTCGTGGAGGTGCCCGAGATCACAAAGAAGGTCATGCTTGAGAAGGGCATCGACCTTGACGGGCACTTCCCGAAGGCACTCCTTCACATGGACGTCGGCAGCTACGACGTCGTCGTAAACATGAGCGGCGTGCCGCTGAAGCTCCCCGTGCGGGAGGTCATCGAGTGGCGCGTGCCGGATCCGGTGAGCGGCGGCGAGAAGGCGGCGCGCGAGGCACGGGATCAGATCGAGCAGCTTGTCGCAGGGCTGCTGATCCGCCTGCGCCGGAATGAAGGCTGACGCCCCCGCCGGTTGCAGCGCCTGATGAGAGTGAAGCGGTGAAGTTCCTCATCTCCGTGATCGACAACCAGACCGGCGGGGCCAGCCCTGCGGAGATGGCCGCCATTCAGGCATTCAACGGCTGGCTGCGGGCTTCCGGCGCGCTGATCTTCGCCGGAGGTCTCGATGCGCCGCAAACCGCTACTGTGCTCGACAACAGGAACGGCGCCGGCCTGGCGGCGCCGGGCCCCTTCATTGCATCCCCGGAGTATGTGTCCGGCTTCTGGATCGTGGAGGCTCCGGATGCCGATGCAGCTCTCGCGCTGGCCGCGGAAGCATCCCGCTGCTGCCACCGGCGCGTGGAATTGCGTCCGTTTCTTCCAGATCTGCGCTGAGTTTTCGGGGCCGCGTCCCGAACCGGAAGCGGGGCGGGCGCGCCGAATTGACACCGTGCGGCCCGCTTTTACACAATAGAGACAGGCAAGCCAGTTGTGCGGATGTGGCGGAACTGGCAGACGCGCTAGATTCAGGTTCTAGTGGGGGCAACCCCGTGGAGGTTCAAGTCCTCTCATCCGCACCACCTGCCGGAAGTTCGCCAGAAGCTCCGCCGGACCGGCGGAGCTTTCTTGCTTTCTGCCTCGCCGCGCTCGCCGGCTGCCGCCGCCAGCCTACGCATTCCCGCGTCGACGCCGCCATTGCGCCGCTGCTGCCCGGAGCGAGTCTGATGCTCGCGGGCCTGCGCATCGACCGTCTGAAGAAGACGCCGTGGTTCCGGCCATTCCTCGAAGGACGCCGGCCGGCGGCGCTGCGGCGCTTCGAAGAGCGCACCGGCATGGATCTGGCGCGGGACGTCTGGGAGGTCGTCTGGAGCCTGTCCGGGCAGGGTTCCGTTGCCTTCCTGCGAGGGAAATTTGGAGGCGCCTTCGGGCAGGAACCGCGCTTCGACGCGCCTGGCGTCGTCAAGCGGAACTACAAGACCTATTACGTGCTTGAGCGGGACGGCTTCGCCGTGCTCTTTCTTGGCGCAGGAACGGCCATGATGGGCCCGGCGCGCGAACTCGAGCGGATCGTCGACAACCGCGACCAACCCGGCGAGCAGCCGCCGATGGCCCTGATCCGGATGGTGGAGGAGCTGCCGATCTGCGAGCTCTGGGCGGTGGCGCGGGGCGGGAACGCGTTGCGGGCGGCATCCGGAGAGAAGCTCCCGCTGCGGGCGGGGCCGGTCTTCGACGCGCTGGAGGAATTGCGCCTGACGGCGCGTGCCACCGGCGTGCTGGCCGTGGATGCGAAAGCAGTGTTCCGCACCGCGGAGGATGCGCGCGCCGTGCGCGACGGCCTGGGGGCGCTGCGGCAGTTGGCGCAGATCCGGCCGGGCGAAGCGGCCCCGGCGATGGCGGCATTGCAGAAAGCGCGGCTGGAGGCCTCCGGACGGGAGGTGCTGCTCAAAGGGGAGCTGGGCTTTGACGACTGGATCAGATGGGTGGGCTGATCCGTGGCGGCTTTGGCGCCTTCAGCGTTTGGCCGCCGGGATGGCGTCGCCGAGGTTGATGGATCCGCCGCCCTCGCTGACGTAGTTCCGGTTCCACGACGGGATCTCGATCACCACTTCGCCGTCGCGGACGAAATGCGCCTGGCATCCGAGCCGGCTGCCGAGCTGAAGGTCGGCGGCCATGTCGAGGCGGTCCGCTTCGTCATCTTCCATTTCGTTCAGGAACTCCGCGCCTTTCTTCACGACGACGTGACACGTCGTGCAGGCGCAGTTGCCTCCGCAGGCGTGCTCGAGGTGGATGCCGAAATGCAGCGCGATGTCGAGGAAAGACTTCGGCTTGCCGTGCTCGCTGTAGGGCAGGCTTTCGAGGTCGAACTCGACCGTCCGGTTCTCGGGAAGGAACGTTACCTTGGCCACGCCTTCAGTCTACCACATCTTGGACCAAAATGGTCTTGGTTGGGTCCGGCCGCTGCCGGGACGCTACACTGGTAAGTTCAGCCTCCATTTTTCAAGGGGTTCCAAAAGAAGTGTTCCACCTGATCGAGAAGCAGATCCGGGACAGCTTTGCGTCTTTCCTGCGCGGGCGCTACGGGGCGGAAGTGCCGGTCGTAGTCGAGCAGCCGAAGCAGGCGTCCTTTGGCGAATATGCTCTTCCGGTCGCGTTCGCGCTGGCCAGGCAATTGCGGAAACCGCCGCGGGCGATTGCGGAGGAGATCGCCGCCCAGGCGCCCGCGATGGCGGGGGTGGCGAAGCTGGAGGTGGCGGGAAACGGCTACATCAACATCCGGCTGGACCGGGGCTGGTACGGCCGCGCGCTGCTGGAAGGGCGCGGCGAAGCCCCGGCGGCGGCTGCGGACGCGGGCAAGGTGATCGTGGAGCACACCAACATCAACCCGAACAAGGCGGCGCACATCGGGCACCTGCGCAACGCCGTGCTGGGCGACACCTTCGTCCGCATGCTGCGGGCAGCCGGACGCCGCGTCGAGGTGCAGAACTACATCGACAACACCGGCGTGCAGGTAGCCGACGTCGTGGTGGGCTTCCATCACCTGGAGAAAAAATCACCGGACGAGGTGCGCGCCCTGGCGCGGCGGCCGAGATTCGACTACTACTGCTGGGACCTGTACGCCCGCGTTTCGCAGTATTACGCCGAGCACCCGCAGGCGCTCGACTGGAGGCGGCAGACTCTGCACGCGATCGAGCACAGCGAGGGCGTGGAGGCCGAGATTGCGCACATTGTCGCTGACGCCATCGTCGACTGCCATCTCGACACGATGTGGCGGCTGGGCATCGCCTACGACGTGCTGCCGCGGGAAAGCGAAATCCTGCACCTGAAATTCTGGGCGAAAGCCTTCGAGTTATTGAAGGAACGCGGCGCCATTTATTACGCGGAAGAAGGAAAAAACAAAGGCTGCTGGGTGATGGCCGCCTCCCATTTCCGCCAGACGCAGGCCAGCGAGGACGACTCCGCCGACGACGCCAAGGTGATCGTGCGCTCCAACGGCACAGTGACCTACGTCGGCAAGGACATCGCCTACCAGCTCTGGAAATTCGGCCTGCTCGGGCTGGACTTCCATTACCGGCCTCTCCGGCAGTACCCGGATGGCCACTGGGTGTGGGTCGCCTCGGAGGAGCCGGGCGGAATGCCGGCGCCGGAATTCGGCCGGGGTTCGGAAGTGTACAACGTGATCGATTCGCGGCAGTCCTACCTTCAGGATGTGGTCGTGGCCGGGCTGCGCGCGCTCGGTTTCCACGAACAGGCCGAAAAATCCATCCACTTTTCTTATGAAATGGTGGCCCTTTCGCCGCGCACCTGCGCCATCCTCGGCATCCCGCTTTCCGAAGAGGACCGCAAACGGCCCTACGTTGAGGTCAGCGGCCGCAAAGGGCTCGGCGTCAAGGCCGACGACCTGATTGACAAGCTGATCGAAAAGGCGAAGGAAGAGGTCGACTCGCGCCACCCGGACCGTCCCGGGGAGGAGCGCCTGCGGGTGGCCACGCAGATCGCCGTCGGCGCGCTGCGTTACTTCCTGCTGAAATTCACGCGCAATACCGTGATCGCCTTCGACCTTCAGGAAGCGTTAAGCTTCGAGGGGGAGACCGGGCCTTACGTGCAATATGCCGCCGTGCGGGCGCGCAACATCCTGCGGAAGCTGGCCGAGCGCGGCGAGACGCTTCCGGATTTCGATGCAATGCTGGATGCGGAGGCGATGGCGCGGCAGCTCGCGGCGGAGGACTTCTGGCAACTGCTGCTGGCGGCGTCGAAGTCCGGCGCGGCGCTCGAAGCGGCGCTGGCGGCGGGAGAGCCGTCGCACGTGGCCCGCTACGCCTTTCAGCTTGCGCAGGCGTTCAACTCGTTCTACCACGACTATCCGATTCTGGCCGAGCAGAACCCCGAGAAGCGCACCTTTCTGCTCTGGCTGGCAGTGTATTTCCAGCGGCAGCTCGAGTGGACGCTCGAGCGCGTGCTGGGCATCCCGGTGCCGGAGTACATGTAGGCGCGGGGCGTGTCCTCACAGCCCGCACAGGTGCCGCAGGGAGCGCACCGTCGCGGCGGCTGGATGGAGCCCCACACGCAGCGTGATCGGAGCCAGCAGGAGGAGGTACAGCACCTCGCGCCGCCGGGACAGAGCTTCGAAAAACAATGCCATCAGCAGCGGGCTGAAGACGCGCGCGTATGCGTAGGCTTCGTCCCAGACATCGCCGGGATGCAAGGAGGCGGAAAGCAGGGCGGTTGCCGAGAAAATTGCGGCCACAAATGCCAGCAACGGCTGTCCGTTTTCTCTGCGCGCAAAGATGCGGCGAAGCTCGAAGAGTCCCCAGGCGGCCGCCGCCAGAAACGCGGTGAAAGCGGCGAGATCCAGCAGAGCGAGCATGTCGGCCCAGGGAAATGGATACGGATAAGGCGCTGCACGTTCCAGGGCCCGCTGGAAATTCGCAAACAATCCGAGCCACTGGGGGCTGCTGCCCGGCAGGTCCAGCGTCCACCACATCCAGAACAGGAACGGCGCCGGAGTGGCCGCCCAAAAGACGAGGCGCTGCCAGCGCCTCTGCTGAAGCCAGACCGCGCAGGCACCCGCCGACAAAAGCAAGCCGGTTTCCCGCAAGAAAGGCGCGAGCACGCCAAGTGCCCAGGCGGCGCGCAGACGGCCGGTTTCGAGGAAAAACCACATGCCGAGCGCAGCGGCCAACAGCACGCCGTCCAGCAGCATCCGCTCGATGGAACCAATGGCGGCAGGCATGAGGAGAAAGACAAGCCCCCAAAGCGCGGTGCGGCCGCGCTGCCCGGCCAGCTGCGCTGCAAAGTATATGCCCGCGCCCAGCGCGGCTAGCATCATCGAGAAATAGACCGGGTCGACCCACTCAAACCGGCCGCCCGCCACCAGCCAGACCAGCAGCGGAAACAGAATCCGCTGGCAGCGGAACCTGGGCCAGTCCATGAAGGCAGCGCTCTCGCGGTACTCGAGGGGCCGATGGGCCAGAAGGTGGTACCATTGGCCGTCGTAACCGGCCGGGCTCGGCACGCGGTAAAGCGGCTCCCGTCCCTCCAGCCACGCGGGGAATTTCGCTGCGCTCCCGTTGCAGTAGAGGCCATTCCACCGGCCCCCGTAGGCGCCATGCACGACCAGCGTCCACCACAGCAGAACGGCGGCCATTGCAAGAAGCGCGACCTGCCAGGGGCGCACGCGTGCGGGGGACAACATCACGCAACAGTGTAGCGGCCCGCTCCGGTGCAGCGCAGGGCGGGCCGCCCCGGCTGTGCTAGGGTGCGGATATGCGGGTTCGTTTCGCATTCGGCAGGACGGGGTTGGAGGCAGAGCTGCCGCCGGGGCCAGCCTGGCAGGTGCTGGAGCCGCGCTACGCCGAGCCGCTCGCCGACGAGCGCGCTGCCATTGAGCAGGCTATCGACTTCCCTATCGCCGGTCCGGCTCTGGAGGAGCTCTCACGGGGCCGCGCCAGCGCGGCCATCTCCGTCTGCGATATCACGCGTCCGGCGCCCAACCGGCTGACGCTGCCGCCGCTGCTCGAGCGGCTGGAACGGGCCGGCATTCCGCGCGAACGCACAACGATTCTCATCGCAACGGGGCTGCACCGGCCGGCTACCGATGCGGAGCTGGAGGAGATCCTCGGCAGGGAGATCCTTTCCCGATATCCGGTGGTGAACCACAACGCCCGGCAGCGGGAAGACCACGTCTACCTCGGCGATGCTAGCCGGGGCACGCCCGTCTGGATTGACCGTCGTTACGTGGAGGCCGACCTGCACATCACGCTAGGCTTTGTCGAACAGCACCTGATGGCCGGCTTCAGCGGCGGCCGCAAGCTCATCGCTCCCGGCCTCGCGGGCGAGGAGACGATCCGGCATCTGCACAGCCCGCGGTTCATGCGGGAGCCAAGAGCCCGCGAGGGCTCCTTCGAGCAGAACCCACTCCACGAAGAACTGCTCGAGATCGCGAAAATGGCCGGCCACGATTTCATCGTTGATGTCGTGCTCGGACGCGGAAGGAAAATCACGGCGGTGTTCGCCGGCGAGCCGCGGGCGGCCCACGCGGCGGGCGTCGCCTTCGTGCGCGAGAAGACGACGGCCTGGCTGCCCTCTCCAGTGGAGGCTGCGGTGACCACTGCGGCCGGATACCCGCTCGACCTGACCTTCTATCAGGCAGTGAAGGGGGTGACGGCAGCGTCTCATATTGTCCGTCCCGGGGGTATCATCCTCGTGCTGGCCGCCTGCGACGAAGGCGCCGGCGCGGGCGAGTTCTCCCGTCTGCTGATGGAGTCGGCCGACGCCGAAACATTTCTCAGGGAAATTGCAGAGAGGCCGGTCACCATCGACCAGTGGCAACTGGAAAAACTGGCACTTACGGCCCTGTCCCACCGGATCTGGTACTACACCCCAGGCGTCCCCGCCGAATATCACCCGCGCCTGTGGGGACGGAGTTTCTCCACTGCGGCAGCCGCCCTGGAAGCGCTCGCTTCGGAGGTGCCTCGGGGCGCGCCTGTCGCCGTCATTCCCGAAGGCCCCTACGTGTTTGCCCAGGTAAGAAGCTGAACGGCGCGTTCCTGCTGCTTTCTTCCGGATCGGTCCCTCGGCTGCTTTCAGGGCGGCGCAAGCAAACCACCGAGGATCGCCTTTGAGGGCTTGAAAACAGGAAAATCACATCGTAATATCCTCTGTGGCGCCGGGCCCTCATTGGCTTCCTGAGCGCCCGGGAGGGAAGGCAAACCGAGGGGGGGTTCCGCTCCACGGACGGGCGGAAACGGTCGTTTGGGCCGTTCCTCCCGGCATCTTGAGGGAGGCTCCTGTGCGGATCCGCGCTCCCGGCGCGGGCTGGCAGGGGCGGCAAGAGGGCAGTGTCGGAGACCGCGCCGGATGGACGCAGGAGGGGCCGTGTCTGGCGGAAACGGGAACGGCAGCGTTCGGGTGGGCGTATTCATCTGCCATTGCGGCGGAAATATCGCTGATGTCGTGGACGTGGAGGCGGCGGCGCAGGCGGCCGCAAGGATGCCTGGAGTCGCCTTCTCCTCCACTCATATGTTTTGCTGCTCGGATCCCGGGCAGGCAATGATCGTTCAGGCGATCCGGGACCACGGCCTGAATCGCGTTGTCGTGGCCGCATGTTCTCCGTCGCTGCACGAGGCCACGTTCCGCAGGGCGGCGGCTCATGCAGGACTGAATCCATTCCTGTGCCTCCACGCCAACATCCGCGAGCAGGTTTCCTGGGTAGTGCGGGACCGCGCCCAGGCGACGCGCAAGGCGGTCCGGCTGATCCGGGCGGCGGTGGCCCGCAGCGCGCACCTGGCGCCCCTGGAGCGGCGCCGCCTGCCGATCCGCCCCTCGGTGCTCGTCATCGGCGGCGGCGTGGCGGGCCTGACGGCAGCGCGCGATCTGGCCAGCCGCGGCATCGAAGTGACGCTGATCGAATCCAGCCCCTTCCTCGGCGGACGGCTGGCGCAGTTGTACCGGATCTATCCGACGGGGCAGTTCGCCCGGGACGTGCTGAACCGGCTGATCCGCGAAGTCGCCGGCCATCCGAAGGTGAAGATCTACACCAACGCCCAGCTCTGGTCGTCGGAAGGATTCATCGGCGATTTCCGCACGACGGTGCGGCTGATTCCGCGGGGCGTGACCGAGGAGCCTGCCGATTTGCAGGCAGTCCTCGATGCATGTCCGGAAGAGGCGGTGGACCAGTTCAATCTCGGGCTGGCGAAGCGGAAAGCCATCTACAGGCCCTACGACGGCTGCTATCCGCCGCTGCCGGCCATCGACTGGCGCACCTGCACGCGCTGCGGCGCCTGCGTCGAGGCCGCCGGCGGCCGGGGCATCCAGCTCGACCAAGAGCCGGAGCAGATCGAGATCCGCTCGGGAGCCATCGTGCTGGCCGTGGGGCTGGACACCTATCCGCTGCGCCACGGCGAATACGGCTACGGCAAGTTCCCGGAGGTGATCACGCTGGCGCAGCTCAACCGGCTGCTCGATCCCACCGGCCCCACGGGCGGCCGGGTGGAGATCCGCGGCCGGCCGGTGCGGCGAGTCGGGTTTCTGCACTGCGTCGGCAGCCTCCAGAGGAAGGGCGTCCATCCTCCGATGCGCGACGGCCGGATCAACGAGTATTGCAGCCGCGTCTGCTGCACGACCACCATGCACACGGCGGCCGAGCTCAAGAGCCGTTTCCCGGAGTTGCAGGTCTACGACTTCCACGAACACATCCGCACTTACGGCCGCAAGCACGAGAACTACTACGACCGCGTGTGCGAGCAGGGCGTTGTCTTCATCCGCTTCGACCCGGCGCGTCCGCCCCGCGTCGAGAGCGATCCGAAAGGCGAGTGGCCGCTCGTGGTCCGCACCGTGGACCGGCTGACCTCCGGCGAGGAGCTGGAGGTGCCGCTCGACCTGCTGGTGCTGGCCACCGGGCTGGTGGCGCGGGACATGAAGCGGCTCATCGACCTGTACCGCTGCTCCGTGGGGCCGGACCGCTTCCTGCTGGAAGTCCACCCGAAGCTGCGTCCGGTGGAACTGGCCTCCTCCGGCCTCTTTCTTGCTGGATCCGTGCAGGGGCCGATGGACATCGCCGAAGCGACGGCTGCTGCGGCCGCGGCCGCTTCCAAGGCGGCAGCGCTCGTCTGTGCGGGCTCCATCGAGCTGGACCCCTATGTGGCGCGCGTGGACGAAACGAGATGCTCGGGCTGCCGCATCTGCCTTCAGGCCTGCCCGTTCGGAGCCATCGCGCGGCGCGAGGAGACGCGGCAGGCGGTGGTGAACGAAGCGCTGTGCATGGGCTGCGGCACATGCGCGGCGCTGTGCCCGTGCAATGCGATCCAGCAGTGCGGTTTCGACGACCGCCAGATCGGCGCCGAGCTGGAGGCGCTGCTTGCGCCGGAGCCCGAACTGGCGGCCGTGTCCTCGCAGGAGGCGTTCGATGGAAAGGCGCAGGGAAGATAGGCAGGACGGCGGAAGCGGCTGGGAACCCCGCATCATCGGGTTCCTCTGCCAGTGGTGCTCGTACACCGGCGCGGACAATGCCGGAACGGCGCGCATCCAGTATCCGCCGAACGTCGACGTCATCAAGGTGATGTGCTCGGGGCGCGTGGATCCCGAGCTGGTGCTGGCGGCGCTGGCGCGCGGGGCGGATGGCGTGCTCGTCCTCGGATGCCATCCGGGCGACTGCCACTACATTTCGGGCAACCACAAGACGATGGTGCGCATGCCGCTGGTGCGCAGCGTCCTTCGCGATTTCGGCATCGAGGAAGGACGCTTCCGCCATGACTGGGTGAGCGCCGCCGAAGGCGAGAAGTTCGCCCGCGTGGTGGCGGAAATGACGGAAGAGGTGCGCCGGCTGGGGCCGCTGCGCTGGCCGCAGCGGCTGCAGGAGAGCGGATTCCGGACATGCGCCGCCCCGGCGCCTTGCGGGGAGGCCGTGCGATGAGCGCCAACAGCAGGAAGCGCATCGCCGTGTTCTGGGCCTCCAGTTGCGGAGGCTGCGACATCTCGCTGCTTGAGATCGGCCCGCGCCTTCTGGATGTGGCCGCGGCGGCCGACATCGTGTTCTGGCCCTGCGCCACGGATTTCAAGTACCACGACGTCGAAAAGCTGCCCGATGGCTCGATCGACGTGTGCCTTTTCAACGGAGGCGTGCGCAACAGCGAACAGCACGAAGTGGCGCTCCTGCTGCGCAGGAAGAGCCGCGTGCTGGTCGCATACGGGGCGTGCGCGGCCGATGGCGGCATTCCCGCGCTGGCGAACCTGGTCTCCCGGCGGGCCATCCTCGACGCCGTCTATCACGCCAATCTCTCCACGGACAACCCCGCTGCAACAGAGCCGCGCCCTCTCTGCGCCGCCCCGGCGGGCGAGCTGCACCTGCCGGAGTTCTACGGACAGGTCTACCGGCTCTGCGACGTGGTCGATGTCGACCATGTGTTGCCCGGCTGTCCGCCGCAGGCGGAGCGCGTCTGGGAGACGCTGAAGGCGCTGCTGGATGGGCAGGCTCCGGAGGCGGGGGCCGATGGCCGCGTGGGCTGCTCGCCGCGGACTGTCTGCGACGAGTGCCCGCGCGAGAAGAAGCTCGTCAGGGTGGAGGCATTCCGCAGGCACCACGAGTTCCGGCCCGAACCCGGGTGGTGCCTGCTCGAACAGGGCCTGCTGTGCATGGGGCCCGCCACGCGCGGCGGCTGTGGCGCGCTCTGCATCCGCGCCGACATGCGCTGCGAGGGCTGTTACGGCCCGCCCGCGGGCGTGGCGGATCAGGGCGCGTCGATGATCGGCGCACTGAGCGGCGTTCTGGATCCCGCCAGCGAGGAGAAGGCGTATGCGCTGGTCAGCCAGATTCCCGATCCCGCGGGCACGTTCTACCGCTTCTCGCTGCCTTCGGGCCTGCTGAAGGCGCGGCGCCAGGACGGAGGGAACCCATGAGGATAGAATCGCCGCCGTCGCCCGGACGGCGCATCACCATTGATCCCGTCACCCGGCTGGAAGGCCACGGCAAGATCGAGATCTTCCTCGACGAGCACGGCGAAGTGGCCGACTGCTTTTTCCAGGTGCCCGAGCTCCGCGGATTCGAGAAGTTCTGCGAGGGCCGCCCCGTGGAAGAGATGCCGCGCATCACGCCGCGCATCTGCGGCGTCTGCCCTGAAGCGCACATGATGGCCAGCGCCAAGGCCTGCGACGCCGTCTTCGGCGTCGAGCTGCCGCCCACGGCGCGCCTGCTGCGCGAACTGCAATACAACATCTTCTTCGTCACCGACCACGCCACCCACTTCTATGCTCTTGCCGGGCCGGATTTCGTCCTTGGGCCGGACGCGGATCCGGCCCAGCGCAATGTGATCGGCGTGATTGGCAAAGTGGGGCCGGACATCGCGCGGAAGGTGCTCCAGTGCCGCGCATGGGGCCACGAAGCGGCGGCCATCTTCGGCGGCAAGCCCGTGAATCCCGTCAATGCGATCCCCGGCGGCATGAGCAAGGGCCTCACGGAAGCGGAGCGCGCGCGGCTCGAAGAGATCTGCTCTTTCCTCGTCGAATTCGGCAAGCTCACGCTGAAGATCCTTCATGACGCCGTGCTCGCCGATCCGCGCTACCTCGAACTCATCCTCCACGGCCCCTGTTACGCGGAAACATATTCAATGGGGCTTGTCGATGAATACGGCCAGCTCAACTTCTACGATGGCGACGTCCGCGTCGTGGACCCGCAGGGCAGGGAATTCTGCCGCTTCCGTCCGGCCGAGTACGCCGAACATGTGGCCGAGCGGGTCGAGCCCTGGACGTATCTGAAAATCCCCTATCTGAAAAAGGTCGGCTGGAAAGGCTTCGTGGACGGGGCCGGCTCCGGCATGTACCGCGCCACGCCGCAGGCGCGGCTCAACGTCAGCGAGGGCATCCCGACGCCGGCGGCGCGGGAGGCTTACGAGGAGTACTGCGAAACGCTCACCGGCGACCGCACCGGATCGAAGCCGGCGCACCACACGCTGGCCATCCACTGGGCCCGCTGCATCGAGCTGATGTTCGCCGCCGAGAAGGCTCTCGAGATCGTGCGCCGGCCCGAGATCACCGATCCGCGCGAATACCGGGTGGAGTGCGGCAGGCCCGTGGGAGAAGGGGTCGGCACGGTGGAGGCGCCGCGCGGCACGCTCACCCACCACTATGTGACCGATGAGCGCGGCATCGTCCGCAAGGCGAACCTCATCGTCGGCACGACAAACAATTACGCTGCCATCTGTTTTTCCGTGAAGCAGGCGGCGCAGGGGTTCATCCGCAGGGGCGCCGAAATTACCGAGGGGCTGCTGAACCGGATCGAGATGGCGTTCCGCGCTTACGATCCCTGCTTCGGGTGCGCCACGCACAGCCTTCCGGGCAGGATGCCGCTCGAGGTGACCGTGCGGGACTGCGAGGGCAGGGTGGTGGCCAGGGGAGGACGTTGACAGGAGGCCGCATGGCGAAGATTCAGGCCCACTACGACGGAGCCGTGATCGGCGGCGGCATCGCCGGCATGCAGGCGGCGCTCGACCTCGCCGGCCAGGGGTTCCGCGTGCTGCTGGTGGAGCGCGAACCATCGATCGGCGGCATCATGGTAGGACTGAACAAGGTCTTCCCGACGCTCGATTGCAGCAGTTGCATCTGCACGCCGCGGATGGCGGAGGCAGCCCACCATGAGCGCATCGACCTGCTCACCTACACCGAAGTGGAGGAGGTGCGCCGCACCGACGGCCACTTCACCCTCCGGCTGCTGAAGAAGCCGCGCTACGTCGTCGAGGAGGACTGCATCGGCTGCGGCAAATGCGAGCAGGCGTGCGACTGGTTCGTGCCGCACGAGTTCGACTACGGCCTTGGCGCGCGCAAGGCCATCTACATCCCGCACGGCAACGCGATTCCCCAGCTCCCGGTGCTGGATCCGGAGCACTGCATGTTCGACGGAGCCTGCGCCCGCGTCTGCCCGAAGAACTGCATCGACTTCCTCCAGCAGCCGGAGCGGCTGGAGGTAAAGGCGGGCTCGGTGATCATCGCCACCGGCCTGAAACTTACGCCGATGGAGGCCAAGAAGGAGTACGGCGGAGGACGCTACGCCAACGTCATCAGCCCGCTGCTGATGGAGCGGATGCAGTCCTCCAACGGCCCCACCGGCCATGTGATGCGGCCCTCCGACGGCAGGATCCCGCGGTCGGTGGCCTACGTGCAGTGCGCCGGCAGCCGGGACCGCACCATTGGAGTCCCTTACTGCTCACGGGTGTGCTGCATGTACGCGCTGAAGCAGGCGATCCTCATCCGGCAGCACCATCCCGGCACCGAGGTCACGCTGTACTACATGGACATCCGCGCTTTTGGCAAGGGCTACGAGCAGTTCTTCCGCCGCGCTCTGGCCGAGGGCGTCCGGGTGGTGAAGGCGAAGGTCGGCCGCATCACGGAAGAGCCGGACGGCGATCTTGTGCTGCGCGTCGAACTGATCGACGAGGGCGGGCGCGTCGCCGAGATCCGCCACGATCTTGTCGTCCTCAGCCAGGGGCTGATTCCAGCCTGGCGGCCCGTGGGCATCGTGCCGGCGCGCCTCGACGAGGACGGCTTCTTCGAAGTGCCTGAGGTGACCACGAGGCCGGCCAACAGCAGCGTCGACGGCATCTTCGTCGCCGGCGTGGCGACCGGCCCGAAAGACATTCCTGATTCCATCGTGGAGGCGGGAGCGGCGGCGATGGAGGCGGCCATGTACCTGGACCGCATCTCGCGGGTGGAAGCCGAAGAGGCGGCAATGAGCGAGGTGAGCAATGACTGAACGGCGCATCCAGTGGCAGCAGGACCTGAAACAGTTCCGCGAGCGGATGGGCGGCATCAGCGAATCGAAAAAGGCCTGGGCGAAGCGTCAGAAGGACATCCTGAAGGCGATCCGTTCCGCCCTGCGCGGCGGCCCCATGACAGTGCCCGCCCTCGCCGCGGCCACACGCCTGCCGGCGCGGGATGTCCTCTGGCACGTTCTGGCGCTGAAGCGGTACGGGCAGGTCGTCGAGACGGGCCTCGACGGGGATTATCCGAAATACGGCCTCAAGGAGGGCAGCCATGAGTCTCCGGGTGGATCCGGCGCTGGCAAATGAGCTGAAGGAGTTCGGCGGCGGCACCGTGTCCCGCTGCTTCAACTGCGGCAACTGCACGGCCGCCTGCCAGCTCACCAACCAGGATGCGGTCTTTCCCAGGCGCTACATCCGCTACATCCAGCTTGGCCTTCGGGAGAAGATGCTGGGCAGCGTGGATCCATGGCTCTGCTTTTACTGCGGCGACTGCTCGGAGACGTGCCCGCGCGAGGCCGATCCCGGCAATCTGATGATGGCCAGCCGGCGCTGGCTGATCGCCGCCTATGACTGGACCGGCCTCAGCCGGCTGATGTACCGCAGCGTGCGCTGGGAGCTCGTCCTGCTGTTCGCCGTTGCCGCTGCCGTCCTCGCCTGGTTCTCCCTGACGCCCGGCTTCGGCTTCCGGCTGCTGGCGGCCCATCCCGAAGCGCGCCAGACGGTGATGCTGCAATGCTTCGCGCCGAAGGACGTCATTCACCAGGCCGACGTGGCGCTGGCTTCGGTGCTGGCGGCGCTGCTGCTGTCCAACGCGGCGCGCATGCTCTACTACGCCCGGAAACACTGCCAGCCTGCGCCCGCCTCGGCCTGGCTTGCCGCGCTGGGAGAGTTCGTCATCCAGGGACTTACGCAGAAACGCTGGCGGCAGTGCGCCAGCGGCGCTTCCCGCCACTGGCTGCGCCACCTGCTGCTTGTGTTCGCCTATGGAACCATGTTCCTGCTGGTCGTCGTGTTCCTGAAATGGTTCCAGGTGGAGGATGCCAGCTTCCACTGGACCAGCCTTCCCGGTTATGCCGCAACGCTCGTGCTGCTGGCCGCGACCCTGTCGATCATGGCCGACCGGCGGCGCAAACGCGACCCCATCCACCGCCATTCCGACGTGTCGGACTGGCTCTTCGTCATCCTGCTGTTCCTCACCAGCCTCAGCGGCATCCTGCTGCATGCGGCGCGGATTCTCGACCTGCCGATGCCCGCCTACGCGCTCTACGTCGTCCACCTGATGATCGCCGTGCCGATGCTCGTCGTGGAGGTGCCCTTCGGCAAGTGGTCGCACCTGCTTTACCGCCCGCTGGCGCTCTATCTGGCGGAGGTGGAGCGGCGGGCGCAGCGGGCGCGCGCCGCGGCGCCGGCTCCCTTGGCCCCGCAGCCAGCCTGGGGCCGCTGAGCTCTGCCCGCCCCGGCTCTCGCTTGCGCCGGACCCCGCGAATCAGGCAACCTAGAAGGTTTCTCTCGCCGCGCATCCCTTGCGGCCTCCGCGCGGGCGGGTTCGGCGCTTGTCATGAAAGTCCGGGTTCTCTACCACGACCACTGTTTCGACGGGGCGGCCTCGGCGGCCTTCTTCAGCCGCTTCACCCGCGAACTGTTCTACAACGGGGCCGAGTACGCCTACACGGGCATGGCGCACAAAGCGTCCCAGCTCTTTGACGAGGCCGATTTCGACGGCGACGAAAACGCGATTGTCGATTTCAAGTACTCCTCGAGCGATCGCCTGACCTGGTGGTTCGACCACCACCAGAGCGCGTTCCTTTCGTCCGAAGACCAGCAGGACTACGAGCGCAAGAAGGCGTCGCGGCGGTTCTATTTCGACCCGGATTTCCGTTCCTGCACCGAATGGATCGCGCACGTGGCGCGCACCGTCTACAGGTACGAAGCGCCGGACCTTGACGAGCTCGTCCATTGGGCCGGCATCGTCGACGGGGCCAACTACGAGAGCGCCGAAGCCGCCGTGGCGATGCGCGAGCCGGCGATGAAGCTGACGCTGGTCATCGAGGCGACCAAGGGGTCGGAAACCGTCCAGCACATCATCCGGCTGATGCAGGAGAAGCCACTTCTGGAAATCATGAACGACCCGCTCGTGCAGGAGAAATTCCAGCCGCTGTACGAGCGTCATCTCCAGTCGATTGAAATCATCCGGCGCGAAGGCCGTTGCGAAAAGGGCGTCATTTTCTTTGACGTCGCCGCTTATGACCTCGAGGGATACAACAAGTTCATCCCCTATTACCTCTTCCCGGAAGGCACGTACACGGTTTCGGTGAGCACCGCCAGCTTCCGCACCAAGGTCAGCGTGGGTTCGAACCCGTGGGCCAAAGAGCCGCCGCGCCACAATCTGGCCACGCTGTGCGAGCGCTACGGCGGCGGCGGGCATCCGCGCGTCGGAGCCATCAGCTTCCCGCCGGGCGAGGTGGAAGCGGCGCGCCGTGCGGCGCTCGAAATCGTCAGGGAGCTTCAGGGCTGAGGCGTCAGTCGGTGCTGTAGTTGATTTGCAGCCGGCGGACGCCCGCCACGGCGGCGCGCAGCACTACCGCGGAGAACAGGACGATGCCGGCGGATGCGAGCCACGGATCGAGCGGCTCCGCCGGAGCCAGCAGCAGCCGCAGCAGGGCCGGCATCTCCGGGTCGAGCGGCGCGGGCACCGGGCACAGGGACTCCAGGTAGTACAGCACGGTCAGCTTCTGTAGCAGCGAAGGCAGGAAGCTCCGCGCGGCTTCCCACACCAGCAGCACCGCGGCGGGGATGATGGGATTGCGGACCCAGAGGCTGGCGGCCAGGAACAGGCTGCCGTAACCTGCGCAGCCCGCTGCCGCGGCCAGCGCATAGCGGAAAGCGTGCATCGGCCCGGGGCCCTGCCAGTAGGCCTGCCCCTCGGCGCCCATGTGCGGCCACAGCATGGCCGCGAACGCCAGCAGCGCGCCGCCGGCGAAGATGGCCGTGGCGGCCATCCAGCCGGCCAGAAACTTGCCCGCCAGCAGCACGCCGCGCCGCGCCGGCGCCAGCAGCCAGAAATGCAGCGTCTTGTCCATCATTTCGCCGCGGAAAAGATTCAGGAAAACTCCCAGGCAGCCAAAGAAAACGGCAAGCCGCAGGTAATAATACTGGAAAATGGCGGCGAAAACCTCCCGGTCTTCCGGGAAATTGAGAATCTGATATTTGTTGATGTCGCGCAGCAGCCCGTCTTCGAAAAACAGAAGGACGCGCCGGCTTCCGTCGAAATAGATCATCCGCCGCGCCGGCGCCACGCGCTGCTCGGAAATCTTCCGTCCGCCTTCCACCCGCTCCTCCCACTTCCGCCGGGTCCACTGCCTGTCTTCCTGCGGCTTGCCCGCCATCTCGATCACCTGCTGCTCCGTCATGCCCGTCTGGAGCGCCTCCACGACGGCTGGCTGGACAATGCCGCCCCGGCGGGACTGGCCCAGCCGGTACTGCACGTCGATCCCGTGGATCAGGAACAGCGCCGCCGGCAGCATCGCCAGCCCGTAGACCCACAGTCCGCGGCGGGACAGGAAGAGACGCCGGACCTCGAGACGGGCGATGATCCAGGCCTGGCGAAGGCGGAACCGCGCGGTCATGCCGAGCCTCCAATCAGGTATTCGTAGACGGCGTGGACGTTCTCATCGGCGGGCACGACGGTTTCGATGGCCACGCCCCCGGCGGCGAGCTCGGTGAGCACGCGGCTGAAGGCGCGGCGGTCGCGCGTCAGCGCCAGCAGCGCCCCTTCTTCTTCCAGCACCCGCACCTCGGCTACCGGCGCGCGTTCGAACAGCAGCGCGGCCAGCCGCGCCGGGTCCGCGCACCGCACCAGGAACTGGCTGGGACGCTCGCGGATCTCCTCGCGCACGCCGCGGATGTTGCCTTCGGCGATGACGGAGCCGTTGGCCAGCAGGACGACGCGGTCGCTGATGGAGTCCACCTCGTGCAGCACATGGCTGGACAGGAGGATGTGGCGGCCCTCGGCAGCCAGTTGGCGGAACAGCGCGATTGTTTCGGCCCGCACTACCGGGTCCAGCCCGTTCAGCGGTTCATCGAGCACGAGCACCTGCGGGTCGTGCGCAATCGCCTGGGCCAGACGCACGCGCTGCCTCATGCCTTTCGAGTAGGACGTCACTTTTCTGCGGGCGGCCTCGGTCAGCCCCACGCGCTCCAGCGCCGCCCACGCCAGCCGCTCGGCCAGCGCCGTCGAATAGCCGAACAGCAGGAGGCCGGACACGACGAAGTCGAAACCCGTGGCCCACCGGGGCGCGGCGTCGAACTGGGTGGCATAGCCGGTGATCCGCATCAGCCGCTCGGGGTCGCGCGGCGAGATGCCGAGCACGCGGATCTCGCCGCGGTCGGGCTGGATCAGCCCGCACATCAGGTTCATGAGCGTGGATTTGCCGGAACCGTTCGGGCCGACGATCGCGGTCAGCCCCGGCCCGATGCGCAGGTCCACACGATTGACGCCGAGCACGTCGCCGTAGAACTTCGAAACGTTCTCGAAGACGATCTCCTGCGCGCTCACGAGACCACCTCCACCGGGCGCAGTCGGCGCTCCACCACCAGCGCGAGCAACACGCCCATCAGCGCCAGCGCTCCCAGCGACATCGGCAGGGTGAGCCCGGAGGGCATGGGCGCGCCCAGCAGGGCGCACCAGACGCCGTAGGAGGCGCGCAGCGGGTTGATCAGGTCTCCCCATTCCACCCGGAAGATGGCGTTGACCACCGCTCCGATGCCCGAGAGCACGAAGAAATACCCGAGCACGAGCGCCCCTGCGATCAGCCGCCAGCGCACCCACGCCGAGCTGGCCACCGCTGCCAGCGCCACCAGCAGAATCCAGAGCAGGAAGCCCGCCACCAGGCCCGCGCCAAGCCGCCAGTTGGCTGCCAGCCAGCCAGGCTGCGCCATCGACGCCTGCACCGCGAACAGCACCAGCCCGGGAACCCAGGTGACCAGGCTGAGCAACCCGGCCAGCGCCGCCGTGCGAGCGGCCACATAATCGGCGCGCGTGACCGGCCGGCTGAAGTAGAGCGGAAGGCCCTGGTTGGCCAGGTCCGGCGAGACGAGGCCGGGGCCTGCCAGCGCTGCAAGGATCACGGAGAACACCGCCTGCACTTTCATGAACGTGAGGATGAACTGATGATCGACGGCGAGGATCGAGGCGAAGTTCCGGTCCAGCCCGCCCCACAGCTCGGCATGGTTGGCGACGTAGATGAACAGCAGGCAGAGCAGCGGCCAGATGCAACTCACCGCCAGCAGCACTGCCACCAGCCGTTGCGCGGTGGCGCGCCGCCAGGCGTCGCGCGCGAGCACGGCCAGCCGCTCCGCGTGCGACGTGCGCGGGCCGTCGTAGCGCTGGTAGCCGCGCCTATAAATCGCCACGGACTTGCACCTCCTCGCCCGCAGCCGCCTCGCCAGGCGTCTGCCGCAGCAGTCCCATCGCCTTCATGAAAATCTCCTCCAGCGTGTCCCGCCGCTGCGTGAGTCGGCGCACGCTCAGACCCTGCCGCGCCGCGAGCGCCCAAAGCTCGCGCAGGTCGAAGTCCGCAGGCAGCACGATGCGCCACAGTCCGGCCGATTCGCGCACGCACGCGGCGCCGCGCTGCTCGAGCGCCTCGCCGAGGCGGCTGTCGTCGCCCTCCACCTCCAGCTCCACGAATCGCCGGTTCGCGCGCCGCTCCGCTTCGAGGTCGGCATGATGCACCACGGCGCCGTCCTTCAGGATCACCACTTCGTCGCACACCTGTTCGACGTCCGCCAGAAGGTGCGAGCAGACGATCACGCTCATGCCGTGTTCGCCCTTCATCTGACGGATCAGGTCGAGCATGCGGCGCCGCGCGGAAGGATCCAGCCCGTTGGTGGGCTCGTCGAGAATCACCAGCTCTGGTCCGTGCACAATGGCCTGCGCCAGCCGCGCCATCTGCCGCATGCCGAGCGAATACGTTCCCAGCGTCCGGTACCGCGCCTCGCCAAGCCCGACGTGGAAGAGCGTCTCGTGCGCCTTCTCGAGCGCGATCTCCCCGGGCAGCCCGCTCAGGGCCCCCATGACGCGAAGGAACTCGACCCCGGTCATCGAGGCGACGAAGGAGTCTGTCTCCGGCATGTAGCCGATCCGTTCGAGCACCTGCCGCCGCTGGCGGTGGCAGTCGAACCCCAGCACGCGCGCCATGCCCCGCGAGGGCCTGTGGAAGCCGAGCAGCGTGCGGATCAGCGTCGACTTGCCGGCGCCGTTCGGACCCAGCAGGCCGATGGCGCGGCCCGCCCCGGAAACGCCAAGGCGGCAGGAGATCCCGTGCAGGATCTCCCGCCGCCCCAAAACTACGTGCAGATCTTCGATCTCAACGACGGGCTGTGGCATTGCGTTCCTTCCGCGCCTGCTTCGCAGCGGGGCCCGATACCGATTGTGCCCTGCCGGCCAGCATCGCGTCGAGCAGCAGGCTCGCAAAGGAACTACGGCTCGCGGCGCGGATCCGTTCCCCGTCGCTCGCCAGAGTGACCAGCGCCGGGCCGCGGTTTTCAAGCATCGTCTTGAGGGCGGGATTCGAAAGGCCCGCGGCCAGCTTCCGCAGCTCGTCGCCCAGGTTGACCCACAGGAAGCCCGCCGGATGCACGCCGGTCGCCGCCGGAAGAAGGCTGCGGAAGGCCGGCTGCTGCACCAGAGTCAGGCCGCCCTCACGGGTGGCGATGGCGCGCTCCACCGCGGCGCGGTCCGGCCCGGCCACGAGGAAGCCGCCGTGGTAGGTCCACGTCACGCTGGCCGCAGACCCCTCGGCCGTGAGCGTCTTCCAGGAGCGCCCGCCGGAGCTCTCCTGCTTCAGCGTCAGGCGCTGTCCTGCGCCTTGCGCAGCGAACTCCTGATTGAGCGCGTCCACCAGCCTGGTGATGGAGCCGTCCAGCGTCGCCGGCCGCCGCACTTCCATCACGGCCAGCCACACGGGAACCGGCACCGCCGGCTGCTCGATGCCCACGGCGAAATCCGTGCCAAGCGAGGAGGCGATGTCATCGCCCAGACGGACGCCCAGCTTGCGTTCGATCTCCGCCAGCCGCTGCGCCGCTTCCGGCCGCAGCTTGCCCATCTGCGCCACCATCTCGTCGTAGATCTGCCGCGGTTCGCGCGAACTGCCGGCGAAGACCACGTTGGCCTGCTTCGAGAAATACTCGGCCGCCGTGGAATTGCCGGTCGAATCCAGCCAGGCTGGCAGCGTGGAGGCGCCGGGCGTGAAGCGCAGCATCATCTCCTGCTCGTCACCCGTCACGGTGCGGCGCTGCTCGAAAAATACAAAACGAACCGGAAACTCCTGGCCTGTCGTCTGCCGCAGGCGCGTGCCCGGTTGAATGGCCGCCATCCAGCCAGCTCCCCGCTGGTAGTGCGCGGCAATTTCCTGGGCGAACGGCGTCGCCGCGCCCTCGCCTGCCGTGCGCAGCGCCCAGTCGAGGCGGTCCTGCGTGGGCGCCACCGTCAGCCTTCCGTCCGCGATGCGCCAGGCGAGGGGATGGCCGCGGCTGGCGCGAATCTGCCGCAACTGCGCCTCCAGCGCCTGCTCGAGGCCGGGCTTCACCGGGGCCAGGAGCACCGGCGCCGCTCCCGAAGGCATCAGCGACACCGTGAACACGGTCTCCTCGCCCAGCATGGGCGAGATCCGCGCCAGATCGCTCAGCGAGTCGCGCAGCAGCGCCATGTCCGGCGAGTTCCACCACTCGGCGAAGGCGGTGTTCTGCGCCGCCCGCTCGCTCATCAGGCTCAGGGCCCTTTCCATCGCCGCTCCGAGGTTGGGCGCGGCGATGTAGACCACCGGGTCGCGCGGCAGCGCGGCCAGCACGGTAGCGGCCGTGCGCGGAGGAGCCGAAGTCAGCCGGGTCAGCTCCTTTTCCATCGCGCTGAACTCCGCCAGCACGCCAAGGTACTTCTCGGCTTCTGCGCTCCAGGCCACCGTGCGGCGGATGTCTGCCGACTCGAGCGCCGGATTCGTGGCAGCGATTTCGCCCGGTTTGAGCAGCCTTCCGCCGCTCGCGTTGCGCACCTCCACCGATCCTTCCAGCACCGTGACCATGCTGCCGTTCAGCCCGCTGCTGACGGCGAAGACGGTGCCGCGCACGCGCGCCTCGGCGTCGCGGGTCTGCACGCGCAGCGCGCCGCGCCGCTGTCTGGCGGCCTCGACGAAGATGTCGCCGCGCGTCATGCGCACTGTCGTGCCGCTCCAGGCTCCGATGAGCGCGAACTCGGTGCGTTCGTTGACCTCCACACGCGAGCCGTCGGCCAGCCGCAGCAGCGCTCTTCCGCCGGCTGCGGTGCGCACCAGAGCCTGGTCGGGGATGGCCGCTCCCGCCTTGAGCGGATGGCCCTGCGCATCATAGACCGGCCCCCGGGCCTGCTCGATGACGGCCCGTGGCCCGGCTGGCGCCAGCCAGCGGTCCATGCGGTCGCGGCCTGCGTAGGTCAGCAGCGCGGCGACGCCCGCCGCCACGGCCCACACGCGGGTCCGCTGCCAGAGCGTGGCCCGGGCCGCCGGTATGGCCGCAGCGCGCGGCGCTCCGCGCAGTTCGGCAAAGGCGCGGCGGCAGGGCGCGCAGCGGCCCAGATGGTCCTCGAGCAGCCACTGCCGGCTCTTCTCCAGCCGGCCTTCCGCGTACGCCTCCAGCATCGCCCGGAAGCCCGCGCAGCGGGCCTCCGGCGAGGCCATCAACCTTTCCCAGACGCGCGCCCGCGCCGCTTCTTCCTCGGCAGCGGGCGCCGTCTCGGCCCGCATTGCTTCCAGGGCCTTCTCCAGCCTGTCGTCCTGCATGTCTCCCTCCCGCTTCATCTCTCGAGTTCCTCCTGGAGCCAGCGGCGGATACGGTGCAGCCGCACCCCGATGGTCGAGCGCTCCAGACCGTACATGCGCGCAATCTCCGTGTTGGAAACGCCTTCGATGTAGCGGAGCGCGAACAGCTCAGCGTCCTGCGGCTCGAGCGTGGCGAGCGCGCGGCGGAGGCGCTCTTTGAGGAATGGCGAGGAGTCCGCGGCCGGGTGCGGCAGGCTCTCGTCGAGCTGCGCCTCGGCCCGGTGGCTCCGCGCACGGAGCACATCGAGCGCGGCGTTGGCGGCCGCGCGCCGGAAGTAGCTGTCCGGCGCGATGGCTTCGTCGATCCGCGGGCCCTGCCGCAGGACGCGGAGAAACACCGTTTGCAGCGCGTCCTCGGCGTCTTCGGGCCGGCCGGTGATCCGCAGCGCCGTCCGGTAGACGATGCCCGCGTACTTCTCGTAGAGTGCAGCGAATTCGTCCGGCGGCGCCATCGGCGGGGGCGTCTCGTATCTGGCAGGGCTCGCGGACGTTCTCATGTTGCGCCTCACCCTGCCATACGATGCGCTGAGCCGATTATTACACGCCCGTGTAAACTCTCTGCCCGCCGCTGAAGCGCAAAAAAGCCCAGCCCGCCAATAGGGCGGGCTGGGCGGATATTTCCAGGAGCCTTCGGCGGGCTTTCGCCCGGCATCGCTTCAGCCGCGGCGCCTGCGGCGCAGCACCAGCACCTCCTCCTCTTCAAGCTGCGATTCGAGCTCTTTCAGTTCGCGCTCCAGAATGGCGCGCTCAATCTCTTCGGACACCTCCGCCGCGTCGTCCAGGCTGCGGATCTGGTCGATCCGCTCCAGGATCTCCATCTCGAGCTTCAGGCGTTCGTTGAGGTTCACCGTGTCCTCCCGGGCTGTGAGCCCTTCCACTTGTTCAGACGCCGCGCTGCGGCAACCGTTCCACAAAAAACAACGGATTCCGCGCGGCAGTTTTCCCGGCTATGCTCGCCTCATGAGGATGTCCCGCCGTTTCCTGCTGGCTTCGCCGCTTGCCGCCACGGCTCCGGCTCCGCCGCTGGTCCCTCTGGTTCCCTTCGGAGAGGCAATGGTGTCGCGCCTGATCGCGGGCGGCAACCCGGTCAGCGGATACTCGCACCAGAGCCGCGCCATGGACGAGGAAATGATGGACTACTTCACCGCGGCCAACGTCAAGGTGATGTTGGCCGCCTGCGAGCGGGCCGGCATCAACACCTGGCTGTCCCGTGCTGACCGGCACATCCTCCGGCTCCTGCGCGAATACCGCAACGAGGGCGGCCGCATCCAGTGGATCGCCCAGACGGCGCCGGAAATGGCCGACTTCGCGCGCAACGTCCGCGAAGCCGCCGCCCTTCGTCCGATCGGCATTTGCCTGCACGGCGCGCAGACGGACCGGCTTTGGGTGGATCACCGGCGGGAGGAGATCGCTGCCCGGCTGAAGCGGATCAGCGACACGGGCGTGCGCGCGGGCCTCGCCACGCACATCCCGGAAGTGATCGACTGGTGCGAGGACGCCGGGCTGCCTGCCGGCTTCTACATGGCGTGCCTGTACAACCTCAGCCGCACGCACGAGGAAGCGCTGGAACTCGCCGGCGGGCCGGTGACGGGCGAATTCTTCTACGAGCCGGACCGCGCGCGCATGCTGGCCCGGGTGTCGAAAACAAAAAAGCAGTGCATTGTTTTCAAGGCATACGGCGCCGGAAGGCGCTGCGCCACGCGTGGGGACCGGCTCGCCGCGCTCCGCGAGGTATTTGCCGCCGCCGGGCCCGGCGACTGCGTGGCCATCGGAATGTTTCCGAAGCACTCCGACCAGGCCGCCGACAACGCCGCGCTGGTCCGCGAAATCCTCGGCGCCGGCCCTGCCCGCCTGTGAAACAATCGGGGGCGGAACCGGAGATGAAGATCCCATTCCACCCTTCCGTGTACGAACACGCCGCGCGCTGGGCGGGCTGCACTCCGTGGGAGGCCTCGCGCGATCCGGAGAAGATGTTCCTCGGACACCGCAACGCATGGCTGGCCTACCGTCATACGCCCATCGTCGTGGGCATCGACATCTACAATCTCGAGGCGGAAGCCTACGGCGCCCGGATCACCGTGCCCGCCGGCGACGACTCGATCCCGGCTGTGGCCGAGCCGCCGTTTCATTCGCTGGACGAGGTTCTGGAGATCCCTCCATTCGACCCGGCGCGCGACGGCCGCATCGCCATGGTCATCGGCGTGGGCACGCGTCTGCGCAAGGAGCTTCCGGAGGCGGAAGTGCGCATCCCGGTGGCCGGGCCGTTTTCGATCGCGATCAACCTGCTCGGCCTCGCGCGCGTCTGCGAGAGCACTGCGGAAAGGCCCGAGGACACGCGACGCCTGCTGATGCGGCTGGCGGAAAACCAGGCTGTTTTCCTCCGCGCCGTGCATGAGTCCGGCCTCAGGCCGGCGTTCTTCGAATCTGCCGCGGCTCCGCCGTTGATCTCGCCGCGGCAGTTCCGCGAGGTCGAGCTGCCCGCGCTGCGGCGCGCGCTGGAAATCACGCGGGAGATCACCGGCGCGGCCTCGCCGTGCATTCTGGGCGGCGACACGGTGAAGATCCTCGACGATCTGCTCTCCACGGGAACAACATACGTGGTCTGCAATGTGGAGACGGACCAGCGCCGCTTCGTCGACCGCCTCTGCGCCACGCACCCGCATGTGCAGGTGCGCATCAACATGGATCCGCGCATTGTCGCCTGCACGGACCGCCATGCCATCCTCGGCGAGGTGGACCGTATCCTCGCCATTGCCGGGGGGCGGCCCAACTGCCTGATGGGCACCGGATGCCTGCCGCTGGAGACGCCGCCCGAAAACATCTTCCTGATCCGCGAATACCTGGCCTCGTGAGCGGGCTGGAATCGGATGAAACCGTCCGGTTTCTCTGGTATTGTGAATGCGGAACTTTGCGCCATGCCCGCCGACACGCAGGAACTTTACGCACAACGCCTTCACCGCTACGTGACCGCGATGCGGAACGGGCGGCCGGACCGTGTGCCTATCCGCCCCTTCGCCGCCGAGTTCACTGCCGTCCATTGCGGCATGACCGCGCAGCAGGTGACGCACGACTACCGGCAGGCCTTTGAAGCGGTCATCCGCTGCTGCCGCGACTACGATTGGGACGCCGCCGTGCCCAACATGGTCTACGTCTGGACCGGTCTGACCCAGGCGGCGGGGCTCAAGTACTATGCCGTGCCGGGCGTGGACGTCGACGAGCACACGGGCTTCCAGTACCGCGAGCCGGATCCGCAGAACGCCTGGATGCAGCGCGAAGAATACGACGAATTCATCGAGGATCCGGTCGCTTTCCTCTGGACGAAATGGCTGCCCAGAATCTCCGCCGAATATGAAAAATCCCCGATGCGGCGCGACCTGGCTCTGGTAAAAAGCGCCTGGGCCATGGCCGATTATTTCTCCGCATTCGGGCCGCAGGTCCGCCGGATGAAGGAGGAGTGCGGCACTGTCAGCGCCATCAGCGGCATGCTCAAGGCGCCGCTCGACGTGCTGGCCGACAAGTTCCGCGGCTACCTGGGGCTGGCCTTCGACCTGAAAGAGATTCCCGAGAAAGTGGAAGCCGCCTGCCGCGCGCTGATGCCGCATCTGGCGCGGATCGCGCTGTCAGGGCTCGACCCGGAGCGCAATCTGCCGATCCCCGTCTGGATGCACCGGAGCTGCGTGCCCTTCATCTCGCACGAGCACTTCGAGAAGATCTTCTGGCCCACGTTCCGGCCGCTGGTGGAGGCCGTGTGGGCGCGCGGCAATCAGGTGCTGTTCTACGCCGAGGGGAAATGGGACGCTCACCTGGACACGTTCGCCACGCTTCCCGCCGGCAGCATCATCTACCATATCGACCGCGGCGATCCGAAGCTGTGCGCGGAGAAGCTGGGGAAGAAGTTCTGCCTCAGCGGCGGAGTGCCGAACGCCCTGCTGGCATTCGGAACGCCGGACCAGGTGCGGGCGAAATGCAGGGAGTTGATCGACATTTGCGGAGAAAACGGCGGCTACATCATGGACGCTTCGGCCATTCTCCAGAATGATGCGCGGGTGGAAAACGTCCGCGCCATGACGGAATTCACCCGCGAATATGGAATCTACTCGTCCTCGCCCGCCACGGCTCCGCCGCCTCCTCCGCCGGAGCAGCGGTGTCCCGCGCCGGACTTCGGCCCCGAGCCACGGTGCTTCCGCTGGGAGGACAGGCTGGCCGAAATTCCCGCCATCCGCGGCGACGCGGAGCTGATGCGGCGCATCTGGAACGACATCGACAGCTTCGCCTACGCCTACATCTGGCACCTCGTGCTGAGCTTCTGAGGCGGCACGCCAGCGTGCTGCGGAGCGGATATAGTGTCTGCATCCGGAGAAGCGCCATGACAATCCGCATCGTCCTTGCTGCCGCTCTGTGCGCCGCGGCTGTTTGCGCCCAGCCCGGCGTGTTCTCGAAGGAGCATCTGATCCGCTACACGCCCGAATGGAAGGGGGAGCGGTTTCCCGATGGACGGCCGAAGGTGCCGGACGGGATCCTGAAGCGCATGCGAGAGGTCACGCTGGAAGAAGCCTGGGCGGTGCTGCGCAACGAAGGCTACAACTTCCAGTACGAGGACGGCTGGATGGAGATCCATCCCGGGAAGGTGCTCGTGGGCCGCGCGCTCACCGCCGCCTGGGTTCCCGGCCGGCCGGACATCCACAAGGTGATTGAAGCGGAAGGGAAGCGCGACGGCCGCATCGGCGCGCCCAATGCCTGGCCGGTGGACCTGTTGCAGCCCGGCGACGTCTACGTGTGCGACCACTTCGGCCTGAAGATCGACGGGCCTTCCATTGGCGACAACGTCGGCAACGCGATCTATGCGAAATCCGGCAACGGCATCGTGTATGACGGCGCCGTGCGGGATATCCGCGGCCTCAGGGAGCTGGAGAATTTCGTCTCCTTCGTCCGCTTTTATCACCCGTCGCACCATTACAGCTCGTCGGGGCCGAGACTGAATTCCACGCTCATTTCCATCAATGCGCCCGTGCGCATCGGGCGCGCTACGGTGATGCCGGGCGATGTCGTGCTCGGCCGTGACGGGGGCGTCATTTTCATCCCGCCGCATCTTGCCGAGAAGGTCGTCGTGACCAGCGAGATCGTCCGCCTGCGCGACATGTTCGGCCACCAGCGGCTGAAAGAAGGCAGGTACACACCCGGGCAGATCGACGCACGCTGGACGCCGGAAATCGAGAAGGATTTCACCGAATGGCTCCGCCAGCACATGGACCGGCTGCCCGTGCCCAAGGAACAGATCCAGGAGATCCTGAAGCAGCGGACCTGGTAGGCCGCTGCGCATCGCCTGCGCGGGCCGCCCCGCTACAATGAATCAGTACGCCATGAAAAGCAGCAATTCTTTCCATGCCGCCTCCGCCCTGCGCGTGGGCGGACGCGAATACCAGATTTTCAGGCTGGGCGCTCTGGAACAGGCGGGCTTCCGGCTGGGACGGATTCCTTACTCCATCAAGGTCCTGCTCGAGAATCTCCTCCGCTGGGAAGACGGAGAGGTGGTCCGCCGCAGCGACATCGAGTATGTCGCCAGATGGGACCCGCGCGGCGAGGCGCAGGAAATCCAGTTCATGCCGGCGCGCGTGATCCTTCAGGACTTCACGGGCGTGCCTTGCGTCGTCGATCTGGCCGCCATGCGCGACGCCCTGAAGAAGATGGGCAAGGATCCGAGGCGCGCCAATCCGCTCATCCCCGTGGATCTGGTCATCGACCACTCGGTGCAGGTGGATGAATTCGGCACGCCGAGAGCGTTCGAGCAGAACGTGCTGCTCGAATATCAGCGCAACCGCGAAAGGTACGCGCTGCTGCGCTGGGCGCAGAAGGCGTTCGACAACTTCCGCGCGGTGCCCCCGGGCACGGGCATCATTCACCAGGTGAATCTTGAGTACCTCGCCCCGGTAGTGGTCGAGCGCGACGGCATGGCGTTCCCCGACACGGTGGTGGGCACCGACTCGCACACGACGATGATCAACGGCCTCGGCGTCGTCGGCTGGGGCGTGGGCGGCATTGAAGCCGAGGCGTGCATGCTGGGCCAGCCCATCTCGATGCTGCTGCCGCAGGTGGTGGGCTTCCGCCTCTACGGACGGCTGCGCGAAGGCGTCACCGCTACCGACCTTGTGCTCACGGTGACGCAGATGCTCCGCAAGAAAGGCGTGGTCGGCAAGTTTGTAGAGTTCTTCGGGCCGGGCGTCTTCGAGCTGCCGCTGTCAGACCGCGCCACCATCGCCAACATGGCTCCCGAATACGGCGCCACCATCGGCATCTTTCCGGTGGACGCACAGACGCTTGCCTATCTGCGGATGACGAACCGCCCGAAGGAGCTCATCGAGCTGGTAGAGGCCTACTACTCCGAGCAGGGCATGTTCCTGACGAAGGACTCGCCCGAGCCGGATTACAGCGACACGCTGGAACTCGACCTCGCCTCGGTGGAGCCCTCCATGGCCGGGCCAAAGCGCCCGCAGGACCGGCTGTCGCTATCGCAGGTGAAATCGAACTTCCTCGAAACGCTCGGCCAGCCGAAACGCGAGACGCCGGTGGTGAGCGACGGCGCCGTGGTCATCGCCGCCATCACTTCCTGCACGAACACGTCGAACCCGTCGGTGATGCTGGGCGCCGGCATCCTTGCGAAGAAGGCGGTGGAGAAGGGCCTGACGGTGAAGCCGTGGGTGAAGACATCGCTCGCGCCCGGCTCCAAGGTGGTCACCGACTATCTTCGCGAGTCCGGCCTGCTTGCCTATCTGGAGCAGCTCCGGTTCCACCTGGTGGGCTACGGCTGCACCACCTGCATCGGCAACTCGGGTCCGCTGCCCGAGGAGGTCTCCAAAGCCGTGGCCGAGAACAAGCTGGTCGTGGCCAGCGTCCTCAGCGGCAACCGCAACTTCGAGGGCCGTGTGAACCCGCAGGTGCGCGCCAACTACCTGGCCTCGCCGCCGCTGGTGGTCGCCTACGCAATCGCGGGCCGCATCGACATCGATCTCGTCAATGAGCCGCTCGGCACGGGCAGCGACGGCCAGCCCGTCTATCTGCGCGACATCTGGCCGACCACCGAAGAGATCCTGGACGCCATCAACCGCTACGTCCGGCCGGAGATGTTCGCGCACGAATACGGCCGGGTGTTTGAAGGCGATGCCATGTGGCAGGGCATCCCCGTGCCCGAGGGCGACACTTTCGCGTGGGATCCGTCTTCGACTTACATCAAGCACCCGCCCTATTTCGAGGCGATGCGGGATCCCTCGGCGCCGGCCGAGGACATCCGCGGCGCCCGCGTGCTGGCGATGCTTGGCGACTCCATCACCACGGATCACATTTCGCCCGCCGGCAGCATTCCGGTGAACAGCCCGGCCGGCCAGTACCTGATCTCGCGGGGCGTGCAGCCGAAGGACTTCAACAGCTACGGCTCGCGCCGCGGCAATGACGACGTGATGGTGCGCGGCACGCTGGCCAACATCCGGCTGCGCAACGAACTCGTGCCCGGCGTGGAAGGCGGCTACACGGCAATGGAGCCGGGCGCACAGCCCATGTTCATCTACGACGCGAGCGTCGAATACCGGCGGCGCGGCGTCCCGCTGCTGATCATCGCCGGCAAGGAGTACGGCTCGGGCTCGTCGCGCGACTGGGCAGCCAAGGGCGTCGCCCTGCTCGGCGTGAAGGCGGTGATCGCCGAGTCGTTCGAGCGCATCCACCGCTCCAACCTCGTCGGCATGGGCGTGCTGCCGCTCGAGTTCATGGACGGCCAGACGCGGCAGTCGCTCGGGCTCACGGGATTTGAAACATACTCGATTGAGAATGTTCTCGGCCCGGTGGCTACGGTCCGCGCGGTGGATTCCAGCGGCGGCGAGAAGACCTTCCGCGTGAAGGTGCGCATCGACACGCCGCGCGAGCGCGAATACTACCTTTCCGGCGGCATCCTTCCGTACGTGCTGCGGCAGATCGCCAGGGGCTGACGCGCCGGCTCAGCGGCGCTTGTGCGGACTTTTCCTCTCGAGCCACACGCGCAGGCCGAAGGGAAGCAGCTCGCCAAGCGCCGCACCGATGCGGTACTGCCAGCCGGGAATCACGAAGAGCTTGCCCGCCTCGAGCCCGCGCAGGCTTGCTTCCACCACCGAATCGGCGTCCATCCAGAGCCACCGGGGCACCTTGTTGCGGTCCACGCCCAGCACGTCGTGGAATTCGGTGTAGGTGAAGCCCGGGCACAGCGCCTGCACCTTCACCGGCGAGCCCAGCAGATCCAGCTCGATGCGCAGGCCTTCGGTGAAGTCGTTCATCCAGCCTTTGGTGGCGCAGTAGCTGACATTTCCGCCGCTGCGCCAGAAGCCGGCCACCGAGCTGACGTTGATGATGGCTCCGCTGCCGCGGCGGATCATGCCGGGCAGCACCGCGCGCGTCAGCCGCATGGTGGCCAGCACATGCAGGTTCACCATTTCCACCTGCCGCGCGTAGTCGGTTTCGTGGAAGAAGCCGAGCGTGCCGAAGCCGGCGTTGTTCACCAGCAGGTCGGGCGTGGCGCCGGCTTCGATGCGCGCCGCGAGTCCCTCGGCTTCGCCAGGCTTCGAAAGGTCGCAGGGGAAGCAGTCCACTTCCACACCGTGCCTGCGTTGCAGCTCGGACCTGAGGGCTTCCAGCCGCTGCACGCGCCGCGCTGCCAGCAGCAGGCCGCAGCCGCGCGCTGCCAGCTTGCGCGCGAAGGTCTCTCCCAGTCCGCTCGATGCGCCGGTAATCACAGCGAATTTCATGGCCGGTTCAACGCCATCATCGCACGGCGCCGCAAGGGTGCGGGGTACAATGCGGCTTGATGGAGCCCCGGGCGCAGCATCTGCACACGTACTTCCTCTTCCCGTTTGCCGTGGACAAGGAAGCCGTGATGGAAGACCATCAGCGGGTTTGGGCGAAGCAGACGCTGTGGACCGCCGGTCTGGACGAGTGGATCAACGACCATGCCTCCGGCGCGGGTTCGCCCGTGCCGGGCAAGCTGGGCCGCTGGCAGCGGGATCCCTTCCGCCGCTTCGACATGGACTCCTTCGCCTACCAGGACATGGTCTTCTTCCACCCGTTCGTCCGCCGCGTGTTCTTCGACGTGGGCGACGGCGTGGGCGGCGGCGAAGGCCCGCCCGAGAACATGCTGCGCGTGTACACGATCCCTCTTGCCCACCTCGGCGAGACCGGGCGGAAGCTGATCTATTACGCTGCCGATTCGCGCGGCCGCTCGGCCAGCGTCCGCGTCACCGACCTGCGGCTGTTCATGTTCGCCAATGGCATCGGCATCCTGACCATTGGCGTGGAGGCCAACGACATCTCCGTCTCGCAGGCGCTCTGGATCAACGAGATGATGCGGAAGGTGTATCCTTCCAGCGGCCGCCAGGTGCGCGAAGGCCGCGTCCCGTGCCATCTCGAACTGCGCCTCGAGGGCGGCGGCGAGACCGCTGTCATCAGCGAGGAGCGCTTCCAGCGCTGCGTCATGCGCGGCTATCTGCCGCCGCTCAGCCGCCTGATTACCGACCTGCTGTACTTCCTCAACTACTCCACCCAGGAGTTCGAACCGCTGCTTGACGAGCGCATGGTCGTCTACTCGTACATGTCGATCGATCCGTCGAGCGTCGAGCCGGACTTCGACCAGAGCGAGGAGTACGAAATCCTGATGTCGCGCTTCCTTTACGTGGACCGCTGGGGAGACGGCTACCGCTACGAGAGCGAGTTCACGCGCGAAGCGATGCGGCGCCAGGTCTACCGGCGGTGGGCCCATCAGGGGACGCTCTACGGATTCACCAGCTACTCCAACGTGACGCTCGTCATGGGGCGCTTCGACTGCGACGAGCACCAGCTCCGCGAGGGCTTCCTCATCCACCGGATGTTCATGTCGCGCTACTACCTCCAGGTGGTGGTCGCGCTGTTCTACCGCGCCACGCTGCTCGACTTCAGCGAGCGCACCGCGCTGGTCTCGCGGCGGCTCAGCCGCAAGTTCGGCTCCTACGACATCAGCGAGGAAGACACGCGCCTGGTCACGCGCCTGATGGCCGAGGTGCAGCTGTTTTCCAACTACTGGTATTTCCGCGAGCTGGCCAACAAGGACGAGGAAATCGAGCACTTTCAGATGCAGTGCGAGGAGTTCCGCGTCCCGGCGATGAAGGCCGAGCTCGAGCAGGAGATCGAGAAGCTCAACAACACGCTGGAGCGCATCTACCAGCAGCGCAACACCGAATCGATCAACCGCCTCACCATGCTCAGCATGATTCTCGGCGGCGGCGCGATGATCACGGGCTACTTCGGCATGAACTTCGGCCGCGAGTTCGAGGCGATGTTCTTCCAGGGTGAGCGGCTGGCCGCATTGCACTACACTTCGATCATCGCCGTGACGCTGCTGGTGGTCGGCTCCGTGCTGTTCGCCATCTTCCTGGTCGCCGCCAACTGGAGCGACTACCGCAAGATCCTGCTGCCCTCGCGGCGCGACACGCTGGAAAGCCTGCGCCGCACCGCCGGCTTCGGCGAAGAGCCGGAGGAAGAAGAAGAGCAGTAGCGCGGACGCCCGCGCGGCACTGGGCTGGCGGGAACTGATAGACTGCGGAACCGGACTGACGCCTGAAGCAATGGAACCGTCCGCAACCGCCGCTTCTTCTCTCCCGCGCCCGGAAGCGCCGCAGCGCAACATCGCCGTGGACGTATTCCGCGGCTTCGTCATGATCCTCATGATGGCGGAGGTGCTGCGCCTTGCTGAAGTCGCGCGCGCCTTTCCCGGAAATGCGTTCTGGGCGTTTCTCGCCTTCCACCAGACGCACGTCGAGTGGGCGGGCTGCTCGTTGCACGACCTGATCCAGCCGGGCTTCTCCTTTCTGGTGGGCGTGGCGCTGCCTTATTCAATTGCCAGCCGGCTGGCCCGTGGCGCCACGTTCGGAAGGATGTTCGGCCATGCGCTGTGGCGTTCGCTGGTGCTGATCGCGCTCGGCATCTTCCTGCGCTCGATGCACAGTCCTCGCACGAATTTCACCTTCGAAGACACGCTGACGCAGATCGGTCTTGGCTACCCATTCCTCTTCCTGCTTGGCTTCGCGCGCTGGCGCACGCTCTGGACTGCCTTCGGACTGATTCTGTTCGGCTACTGGCTGGCCTGGGCGCTGTACCCGTTGCCGGGGCCGGACTTCGACTATGCGCGCGTCGGCGTGCCGCCCGGCTGGCCGCATCACTTCACCGGCTTCATGGCCCACTGGAACAAGAACAGCAATCTGGGCGCTGCCTTCGACCAGTGGTTTCTGAATCTGTTTCCCCGCGAGCAGCCGTTCGTGGCCAACCGCGGCGGCTACCTGACGCTGAACTTCATTCCGACCCTCGGCACTATGATCCTCGGCCTTGCCGCAGGCCGCTGGCTGCGCGAACGGGGCGCGCAGGGCTCGCTCCCGAGGATGTGGATCGCCGCCGGGGCGGGCATCGCGGCCGGGCTGGCGCTGCACGGGCTCGGGATCTGTCCGGTGGTGAAGCGCATCTGGACGCCCGCCTGGACGCTGTTCAGCGGCGGCGCCTGCTTTGCCATCGTGGCTGCGCTCACGTGGCTGATTGATGTCCGGCACAGCCGCCGCTGGACGCTGCCCTTCGTCGTGGTCGGCATGAACTCGATCGCCGCCTACATGATGGCGCACCTGTTCGAGGACTTCTTCCGCTCGAGCTTCCGCATCCACCTCGGGCCAGACTTCTTCCGCGTCTTCGGCGACGGCCTTCAGCCGCTGCTGGAAGGCGCGGCGATCCTTGGCTGCTACTGGCTGATCCTCTACTGCATGTACCGCCGGAAGCTGTTCCTCAAGATCTGAGCCGCAAGGCTACTCCACGCGGAGCGCCTCGCCCGGGTCCAGCCGCGCCGCCCGCAGGGCCGGAGCCAGGCCGCTGGCCACGCCCACCAGAAGCAGCGCGGCTGCGGAAGCGAGCACGATGGCGCCGCGCACGCGCAACACGAGGTCGCCCTTGCCCGTGTCGTCTTCAAACAGCGCGCTGAGCATCGGCAGCGGCGGGATGATCCACGTCACCGCGTAAGACAGCAGCACGCCCAGAGCGCCTCCGGCCAGCGTGAGGAAGAGGGCCTCGGCCAGGAACTGCGCCGCCACGTGCCAGCGCTTCGCGCCCAGCGCGCGCCGCAGCCCGATCTCGCGCGTCCTTTCGGTGACGCTCACCAGCAGGATGTTCATCAGGCCGATGCCGCCGATGGCCAGCGTCAGCGCGCCGATGAACAGCAGCAGCGCCTGAAGCCCGATCGTCAGCCCGTCGATGATCGGCCGGATGGTGGACGTGCCGAACGTATTCAGGGCGCGCTCGTCGCGCGGATCGAAACCGAGGCGCCGCGCCATCGCTGCACGGAACTGCCGCTCGGCCGCCTCTTCGAACACGGGCGCGACCGGCTGGAGCACGGCTGCCGTGGGGTAGCGGGCGTCCCAGAGTTCGGCCGCGGTCTCGTAAGGGATGAAGGCGCTGCGGTCGTCCGGCCCGTAGTAGTTGCCGAAGCTGAGCTTCCGGTCCATCACGCCGATGACGGTGAAGCGCACGCCCTGCACCGTGACGGTTTCGCCCACGGCCGGGCGTCCGGCGAACAGCTTCTCCTTCGTCCAGTGGCCAAGGAAGATGACGCGCCTCCGGTCGGCCGCGTCATCCTGGCTGAGCCACCGGCCTTCGGAAGGGAATTCGCTGCGGATCTGGCCGTATTCGGGGCATACGCCCCGGACCTGCACGCTGACGACGCGGTCCCCGTAGGCAACAGGAACGCGGCGGATTGTTTCGGCGCAGATCTGCCGCAGCAGCGTACATTCGGGACGCACGGCGTCGAGATCCGCCCGCTCAAAGCGGATGCGGCGGCCGGCGCGCTCGCCTCCGGCCTGCATGCTGGTCTGTCCGGGAAACACGATGACTGCGGACTTCGAAAAGTTCTGGAAGGTCCGCAGCATCAGTTCGCGGAAGCCCTGGCCGTAGGCAAGCAGCAGCGTCACCGAGGCGATGCCCCACACGATGCCAAGCATCGTGAGCACGCTGCGCGCCGGGTTGCGGCGCAGCGAGTCCCATGCCTGAAGGAGGATCTCGCGCATCATGGCCAGCATGGCGTCACCCTCCTGCCTCGAAGCGCAGCGCCTCGATCGGGTCGATGGCGGCGGCGCGCGAGGCCGGATACATCGCCGACAGGAACGCCACCAGCCCCAGCAACCCGGCGCAGGCGAATCCAACCTCCCAGGAAGGCAGCAGCCCGGCGAAGTACTGCGGCATTGGCAGGCGGTTCACCAGCCGGCACACGAGCAGCGCGAAGCCCAGCCCCAATGCGCCGCTGGTGAACACGATGAGCGCGGTCTCCAGAAAGAACATCATCTGGATCTGCCGCCGCGTCGCGCCCACCGACATCCGCAGGCCGATTTCCCGCGTCCGTTCGCGCACGGCCACCAGCATCACGTTCATGGTGCCGATGCCTCCGAGCAGCAGCGTCACGACGCCGATCGCGCCGAGGAAGTACTTCATCCCGTCGGTCATGGTGCGGAAGGCGCGGGCCTCGCGCACCGTGTCCCACACGGGCGCCGCCTGCTCGTCCCGCGGATCGAAGCGGTGCAGCGCGGCCAGGCCGCGGCGCACCTCGGCCACGCAGGCGTCGTGCTGCTCCAGCGTCTTTGCTTTCACGATGAGCTGGTCCACCGTGCCGGAGGGCCAGGGGGGCGGCTGCGGCAGGTCGCGGACCATCGCCGAGAAAGGGACGAAGATCTTGCCCACGTCGCGGCCGTCGTAGCTCGAGTCCTGATCCTTGTGCCGCATGATTCCGATGACGAGGTACGGGAATCCCGCGATGGAGATCATCTCTCCGACGGCGGGCCTGGACGCGAACAACTGCTTCTTCACGTCGGAGCCGAGAAAAGCCACGCGGCGCGCCTGCGCCTCGTCCTGCCAGGAGAAGAACCGCCCCTCGGCCACCGGCAGGGCGCGCAGCTTCTGATAGGGCGGCTGGCTGCCGCTCACCAGCACGGAAGCCGCGTTGTAGTCGCTGCGCACGGCCACTGCACCGCGCGTCAGCTCCGGAATGATGAACTCGCAGGATGGACACAGGGGCTGCAGCAGCTCGTGGTCGTGAACGGTCCACATCAGGCGGCGTCCGGCGCGCTCGCCGCCCGCCTGCATCGATGTGCGCCCCGCAAAGACGATGAAGATGTTGTCGCCGAAGTTCGCTGCCACCTGCTGCTGGCCCTCGCGGAAGCCGTCTCCGGCAGCCGTCATCAGCACAATGGAGACGATGCCCCACGCGAGGCCGAACATCGTCAGCCCCGCGCGGAGCTTGTGGGCGAGCAGCGTCTGGACGGTATCGCGGACCAGGTCGCGGAAACTCACCGGGCGGGCTTCCTCCGCCTACTGGAGAATCACCTGCTGGCCTTCTTCCAGCCCAGAAATCAGTTCGGTCTTGATGCCGTTGGAGATGCCCAGCCGTACCGCGGCGCGCCGGCGGCCCTTCTCCTGCGACGGGTCGGGCACCTCGACGCTCCGGCGCCGGTCCTTGTCATAGATCACCGCCGCTTCGGGCACCAGCAGAACGTTCTTTTTCTCTTCCAGGATGATCTCGGCGTTGGCGCTCATGTTCGCCTTCAGCTCGCGTCCCGGGTTGTGGATGGACACCTGCACTTCGAAAGTGGTCACGTTATCCTTTTCGACCCCATAAGGCGAAATGCGGTAGACCTTCCCTTCGAACCGGCGGTCGCGGAAGCTCTCCACAACGATGCGGGCCGGCTGGCCAAGGTAGACCTTGCCAATATCCGCCTGATCCACTTTGCCGCGGACGAAGACATCGCTGACGTCGCCGAGCGTGAACAGCAGCGTTGCCTGCGAGCCAAGCACAAGGATCGAACTCACGGCGTTTCCGACCTCGACGTTGCGCGAGAGCACGAGGCCATCGATGGGGCTCACGATGGTGGAGTTGCGCAGGTCCTCTTCGGCGCGCTCGAGCACCGCCTTCGCCTGGGCCACCTGCGCGCGGGCGCGCGTGATCTCGGCGCGGCTCACGGCAAGAGCGCGGATGGCAGCGCTCTGCCGGTTGAGGGCGAGCTGATAGGCCTTTTCGGCGTCCTCAGCCACGTTCTTCGCCACGAGCCCGTCGCGCAGCATCTGCTGGGCCCGCTCCATGGCCGCTTTCAGAAAGGGCAGCTCGGGGCCTTCGGCCTCCACCTTGTTGCGCTCATAGGCAGCCAGGGCGCTCTCTTCCATCGCCTGGGCGGCCTGGAGATTGGCGCGCGCCTCGCGCACGCGGGCCTCCAGCTCCTCCTTGTCCAGCTCAGCCAGCACCTGGCCGGCGCGCACCGTGTCGCCGTAGTTGACGTAGATGTTCTTGACGATGCCGCTGGCCTTGGACTTGACCTCGACAATGGCCCGCGGCTCGATCTTGCCCGTGGCGACTACGACGCGGGCGATGTCCCCCCTTTCGACCTTCGCAATCCGGGACGGGTCGATCCGGTTGTCAGGCTTGAGCGCGGCCCGCACGGCCACGCCTGCGCCTGCAAGCACGGCCGCAGCCGCTCCGGTCCAGATCCAGATCTTTCTCGACTTCCGTCTCCCGTTGTTTGCCATGGATGAATCGCTCCGCTTCAATGCTCTATACGCACCGGGCAGGAAAATGTTCCGCAGCGGCGCGTCCGGAAGCCCCCGGGCTCGAATATGATGAACCCATGCTGCGAAGGACGTTTCTGGGATGCGCGGGCGCGGCACTGGTCCGGGCTGGGCAGGCGCCGCGGCTCGACGAGCTGAAACAGGCGGCCGCCGAAATGGCAGAGGGGCGGCGGAAGCTGACGCAGGAGATGGTGGATTCCATCTATTCGTTCAGCGAACTCGGCTATCAGGAATTCGAAACCTCCAGGTACGTCACGGGCATTCTGGAAAAGCACGGGTTCCGCGTGACGCGCGGCGTGGCGGGCATGCCTACCGCGTGGGTGGCCGAGTGGGGGCAGGGAAGTCCGGTGATCGGCTTCATGGCCGACATCGACGGGCTTCCGGAAACTTCCCAGACCCCTGGCATCCCGTGGCACAAGCCGCTGGTGGAGGGCGGACCCGGCCACGGGGAAGGCCACAATGCGGGTCAGGCTGTCAACGTGACCGCCGCACTGGTGGTGCAGGAGCTGATGAAACGGCACGGCATCCGCGGCACGCTGCGCGTGTATCCGGGAGTCGCCGAAGAGCTCATCGGCAGCAGGACATACATGGTCAACGCGGGGCTTTTCCGCGACCTCGACGTGATGCTGAGCTCGCACATCTCGTCGGAGTTCGGCACGAGCTACGGCCCTGTGGGCACCGGGCTGGTGAGCGTCGAGTACACCTTCCGCGGCCGCAGCGCGCATTCGGCCGGCTCGCCGTGGGCAGGCCGCAGCGCGCTGGACGCCGTCGAGCTGATGAATATCGGCTGGAACTACCGCCGCGAGCACCTGCGCCCGGAGCACCGCTCGCATTACGTGATCACGCAGGGCGGCGACCAGCCGAACGTCGTGCCGCCGGTGGCGCGCGTCTGGTACTACTTCCGCGAGTGGGAATACGAACGGATCCGCGAGCTGCATGAGATCGGCTCGAAGATCGCGCGCGCCGCTGCGATGATGACCGACACCGAGGTGAGCGAGCGCACGCTCGGCGCCGCGTGGCCGGGGCATTTCAACAAGCCGTTGGCCGAGGCGCTGCACGCCAACATCCAGCGCGCCGGCATGCCGCAATGGTCGGAAGCCGACCAGGCGCTGGCGCGCGCCGCGCAGAAGGAGCTGGGCGTGAAGGAAGAAGGGCTCCGCACGGAAGTGACCGAACTGCGTCCGCCGGATCCTTCTCGGCGCACTTATGGATCGGACGACATCGCGGAGGTCGGCTGGAACGTGCCGACCGTCGTGCTGCGCTTCCCGGGCAACATTCCCGGCATGATCGGGCACCACTGGTCGAGCGGGATTTCGATGGCGACGCCCATCGCCCACAAGGGCGCCACCGCCGGCGCGAAGGCCCATGCGATGACGGCGCTCGACCTGCTGCTCAACCCGGATCTTGTCGCTGCCGCGAAGCAGTATTTTGCCGAACAGACGAAGGAGCGGAAGTGGCAGTCGCTGATCCCGCCGGACCAGAAGCCTCCGGTCGATCTCAACCGGGAGAAGATGGAGCGGTTCCGTCCGCAGCTCGAAAAGTTTTACTACAACCCGGCGCGCTATGCGACGTATCTCGAACAGCTCGGCGTCCAGTACCCGACGGTGAAGAGGCCATGAAGGAGCGGCTGCCGGCGCCGGATGCGCTGCGCGGGCTCATCATGGTGCTGATGGCGCTGGACCACGCTTCGCTGCTGCTGGCGCGGGTGCACCCTTTCGAGATGTGGAACCAGCCGTTGCCGGCGTACGGGAGCGCTTCGTGGTTTTTCACCCGGTGGCTGACGCACCTCTGCGCTCCCGGCTTTTTCCTGCTCATGGGCGCCGGCATGGCGCTGCTGGAAGCCTCACGGCGGGGGAAAGGCTGGAGCGCCTGGCAGGTGCGCCGCTTTTTCCTGTTGCGCGGCGCCCTGCTGGCGGCCATCAGCTACGCGTTCGAAGTGACGCCGATGGCGCTGCTTCAGCCCGCGGGGCAGCAGGGCATGCCCCTGTCGCCCATTGTGCTCGGAGTGCTGGTGACTCTCGGGTTGAGCATGATGCTCGCCGGGGCGCTCAGCGGGTTGGCGACGGGCGCATGGCTCGCCCTCGGCGCTGCCGCTGTGCTGCTGCCCAACGCAGTGCTGCCGCGCATCGGAGCCGAAGCCGCGCAGGCGACGTGGGCGCTGCTGCTGATTTCGCCCGGACAGAACGCGCTGGTGGCGAGCGGCTACCCGCTGCTGCCGTGGTTCGGCATCTGCGCCCTTGGAGTGGGATTCGGGCGTCTCCTGCGCAGGGACCCGCAGCGCGCCCTCGCCGCGTGCCTCCCGGCGGGCGCCGCGCTCGTGAGCCTCTTCGCCGTCGTGCGCGCCGGGGGCGGGTTCGGCAACCTGCGGCTCGCCGAGGGCAGCGGCTGGATGGCGTGGCTCACTGTCGTGAAGTACCCGCCAAGCCTTGCTTTCGCGTCGCTCATGCTGGGACTGGACCTCCTCCTGCTTTGGGCGTTGGACCGGCTGCGGAATCGCGCCCGCGGCTTCACGGACGTGCTGATCGTCTATGGGCAGGCGCCGCTGTTTTTCTACATTGCCCATTTCTACCTGTACGGCGCGGTTTCCATGGCCGTATTCCGGAACCAGGCGGCGCCGCAGTGGCTTCTGTATCCGCTGTGGCTGGCCGGCGTGGCGGCGCTGTATCTGCCATGCCGCCGCTTCCGCGACTTCAAGAGGAAGCAGCCGGAAAGCTCGCTGTGGCGGATGCTGTGAGGCTTATTCGTATTTGAGCTCGCTGCCCAGCACGCTGTGCGGAATGGCGAAGACTGCCATCATCACGATGGCAGCGCCGAGCACCCAAGCGCCGGCGCGCTCCGGCGCGCGGCGCAGCCTCCACCATGCGGCCAGCCAGGCAAGCCATGCGACAGCGGTCTTGTTGTCGGTGAGATCCGTTCCGAAGGGCCAGCCCGTCCAATACGCCCCGAAGGCGTACTTCTGCACCACAGGGCCGAGAATCAGGCCTCCGGCGGTCAGCAACAGCAGCGTCCACAAGACGAGCCTGCCGTAACGGGGATCCGGACGGAAGTACTCGAGGCCCGCGCGCGTGCCCACGAGCATCGCGCCGAACATCGCGATTACATGCAGCACCAGCACAGGCAGGGGCACTTCGCCACGGAAACGGATCACCACCGGCTCGCCGCCGAGCGTGACGCGCTCGCTTCCGTCCTGAAGGATGACGCGGTAGGCGAGTTTGCCTGCGGGCGGCTGCTGCGGCAGCCTGCCGACGAGCTCGCTCCCTTCGCGCGCCATCACCACGTAGGTCCAATCATCGCGCGTCTTGTGCCGCTTCCATGCCAGAGTGCCGATTGTCTGAGGGCTTGCAGCCGGGACGCGGATCACGGCATCGCCGCCCGCCATGCTGCGCGGCAGGCGGTAGCGGATCTCCTGTCCGGCGAGCGACGTTCTGCCCCGTTTCGGATGCGTCGGGCCCGTGACCCGCTGGTAGACAGCGGAAGCGGCAGTGATCAGGAAGGCGAGGATCCACAATATGGCGGAGCGGCGCATGATGCGGCTATTCTCCCAGAATCCGGGCGAAGTCTTCCTGTGTCAGGCGCATGGTGATCCATTCGCTGAGCCGGCGCGCGCCGAAGTGTTCGTAGAACCCGAGCGCCGGCCGGTTCCAGTCGAGCACCACCCACTCCATCCGCCCGCAGCCGCGCCGCCGCGCTTCCTCCACCAGCCGGCGGAAGAGCGCTCCTCCGGCTCCGCGGCCGCGGAAATCCGGCTTGATGAAGATGTCTTCCAGATACAGGGTGGGCAAAGCAAGAAAGCTCGAATATGTTTCGAGCGTGAGCGCATACCCGGCCGGCGCACCGTCGACGAAGACGAGCCAGGCTTCCAGCCGCGGCCGGGGCCCGAAAATATCCCGCACCAGCCGCTGCTGCGCTTCGGCATCGGGAGGCTCCAGCTTTTCGTATTCGGCGAGCCCGAGAATCAGTTCCAGCAGCATGGGGGCCTCTTCCGGCCGCGCGCGTCGCACCTCCACCATGGCGAAGACCAGTTTAGCGGCCGGAGGCGCGTCCGCGCCGCTCAGCCCTTGATGACGCCCATCGGCCGCAGCCGCGCCACCTTGCGCGCCAGCCCCGCACGGTGGACCGTTTCGATGACCTCGTCGACGTCCTTGTAAGCCTCCGGGACCTCTTCGATGATGCCGTCGCGTGTCTCGCTGCGGACGAGGATGCCGCGCTCTTCCAGCTCGCGCTGCACGGCGCGGGCATCGCGGCCATGCTTGGCCGCGTGGCGGCTGAGAACGCGCCCTGCGCCGTGGCAGACGCTGCCAAAGCTCTCCTGCATGGCGCCCTCGCAGCCGGCCAGCACCCAGGAGGCGGTGCCCATGCTGCCCGGAATCAGCACCGGCTGGCCGACGGCGCGGTAGTCAGCGGGGATCTCCGGGTGGCCCGGCGGGAAGGCGCGCGTGGCGCCCTTGCGGTGCACCAGCACGTCCACGGTACGGCCGTTGTAATCGTACTTTTCGCGCTTGGCGATGTTGTGGCAGACGTCGTAGATCAGGCCCAGCCGGACGTGCTTTCCAAAGACCTTCTGGAACGAGCCGCGGACGAAGTGCAGCATCGCCTGCCGGTTGGCCCAGGCGAAGTTGGCCGCCGCGCGCATCGCCTTCAGATAGGCCTGCCCCTCCGGGCTCTGGATGGGGACGCAGGCCAGTTGGCGGTCCGGCAGCGTAATGCCGTACTTCTTCATCGCCGCGCCCATCTGCGCGAGGAAATCCGTGCAGACCTGGTGGCCCAGCCCGCGCGAGCCGCTATGGATCAGCACCACCACCTGGCCTTCCTCGAGCCCGTAGCAGCGGGCGGCCTCTTCGTCATGGATGCGCTGGACGAACTGGATTTCCAGAAAATGGTTGCCGCTGCCGAGCGTTCCGATCTGCGGTCGGCCGCGCTCCTTGGCCCGGGCGCTGACCTCGCCGGCATCGGCGCCGCGCAGGCAGCCGCGCTCCTCGCAGTGCTCGATATCGGAAGGCTCGCCGTAGCCGTGCTCCACCATCCACGCGGCGCCCTGCTCGAGGATCTGGTTGAGCTGCTTCTCGCTGATGTCGAGGTGGCCCTTTCCGCCAACGCCGCAGGGCACGTCGCGGAAAACCTGGTCGACCAGCTCCTTCATCCTCGCCCGGACCTCGTCCTTTTCCAGGTTCGTCCGGATCAGCCGCACGCCGCAGTTGATGTCGTAGCCGACGCCTCCGGGGCTGACGACGCCGCTGTCCCAATCCATGGCGGCGACGCCGCCGATCGGAAACCCGTAGCCCTGGTGGATGTCCGGCATCGCCAGCGACGGGCCGACGATGCCGGGCAGGCAGGCGACGTTCATCGCCTGCTCGAGCGACCGGTCCTTCTGTACCTGCTCGAGAATCGCCTCGCTGGCATAGAACAGCACATCGGTGCGCATCCCATGCCGCGCGCCTTTCGGAATCCTGTACCGGACTTCGCCGATCCGTTCGATCTGCATGTCAGATGTCGAGGAAAACCTCGGCCTCCCACATGCCATTTTGCTCACGGATGACAAGCTGGTGAAAGGTGACCGCCTTGACGACGATGCGCGGCGGATGGCGCTGGTCGTCCCGCGGCTCGCCAAGCACGGCTGCCCGGACCGAATCGCCTTCCAGATGCAGCGATTCGATGCGCGCCGGCACCCAGCGCTCGCCGTCGAGCAGCCAGAGAATCTCGTTGAGCCAGTTGACGAGACGCTCTTCCAGCGCCTCGCCCGAGCACGCCGCCTCGCGCCGCTCGCGCGGTTGCGCCTGCGAAGGGTCCAACGCGATGGCCGTCAAAGCCTCCGCCGCGCGGCTGAACAGATCCTCGAGCGTCCGCGCGCGGACGCGGAATCCCGTGTCCGCCGTGTGCTCGAGAATCTCGAACCCGTTCATGGCGGCTAAGCCCCCAGGTGTTTTTCGAGAAAAGGGAATCCCAGCCGGCCGGAAAACTCGTGCCCCTTTGGAAAAATTTCGCTGCCGAGATTCTCCTCCGCCCCGAAAATGCGGTAAATTTTCTGCACTTCGCTGAAAGAGCGGCGGAAGGCCTCGACGGGGAAAATGTCGTCCTTCTCGCCCGATTCGCAGAACAGGGGGCGCGGAGCAATCAGGCCGGCCACGTCGTGCATCTCGCACCAGTGGAGGATGCCGGGCACGTAGTTGTCCATGCAGTGGGAGATGCTCAGGATGGAGTCGCGGAACGTGTTCAGGTAGCCGCTGACCAGGGCCGCGGCGATGCGCGGCTCGAGCGCCGCGCCGAAGGTGGTGATGGTGCCGCCCCCGCTGATGCCCATCAGTCCGATGCGGCGCGAGTCCACTTCGGACCGGGTCTCCAGATAGTCGACGGTGCGGATGACGTCCCAGACGCGCCATCCGGTCATCGTCTCGCCGAACAGCAATGCGGCGCCGGCAGCCGGCTGGCAGGAAGACTGCCCGAGTCCCCGGCGGCGGCTGGCGGGATCGCGGCGGCAGCCGAAGCCGAGCGGCTCGATGGCGAAGGCAGCAAAGCCGCGTTCGGCCGCCTGCACGGCGAAGTCGTACTGGTAGGGTCCCTTCTCCGTCCGGTCCTGCCCCTTCTCGTCGATGCCGGCGATATCATCGGCGCCGCGGCCGTGGCCGGGCACGCAGATGAGTGCGGGCCGCGGGTGTGGCCTGTTCTTCGGCACGAAGAAATAGCCGAAAACGCCAAGCCCCGGGCGGGACTCGAAGATCACGCTTTCGCGCGTGAAGGCGGGGAATTCCTTCACTTCGAGCACCTGCGGACGCAGGGGCGTGCGCGCCGGGAAGCCGCCGAGGAGTTCGACGAGCTTCGCCCGCAGCCTGCGTTGCCAGGCGAGCGCCTCGCGGCGGTTGCGGGCGCGGAAGGCGAGCTGACGGGGCATCTCCTCATACCGCCGGCGCGTCCACGCGAGCGAGTCGAACAGTTCCGGGTCGTAGCGGCCCTCGAATTTCGCAAGGGCGCCGCCATAGGCGGGCTTCTGTTGGGCGCGGGCGCGCTTCATGGCGGTGACTCCGGCGCTGAGGACGGCAAGATCTCTACGGCTGATCACAGCCTCAGGAATATCACGGCGGCACGCCTTTCGGGGACCCATCAGTCCCGAAGGCGATGTCTGGCGCTGCAATCGCGGCAGCCGGACCGCCAGAGAGGAAGGGCAGGAAGGGGAAGGCCGCCCCGCGCGCTGCCGCCCGGAAACGGACGCCCGGAGCCGCAGGCGTGGATAGCGGCCCCCTGGAAACGCAGCAGCCGGTCAGGCGCCAGACCACGCATCCGGGTCGAATCCCACAAGCACCTTCGCGCCTTTCACCAGGATGGGGCGGCGGATGAGATTGGGATTTTCGCTCATCAGCCGCAACGCTTCCTCGCGCGGCGGCGGGTTGTTCTTCATGTCCAACTGCCGGTACAGCTCGTTTTTCGGGTTCAGGAACTCGCGATAGTCGCGCCTGCCGATCAGGTGGTCCAGCTCTTCGACGCTCAGGCCGCGCGAAAGGTCGACGGCCTCGAATTCCGCCCTGCGTTCCGCCAGGAAACTCCTGGCCTTCCGGCAGGTCGTTCAGGTGGGCTTGGTGTAGAACTTCAGCTTCGGCACGGATTCGATGATAGCGCAGGCAGGCGTTCGCCACCAGAGGTCCAAGCCGCTCCGGCCCTGCTCTCCGTGTTCGCCTCCATGCAGATCCCGGACCCGCAGCGCCGGGAACGGCGCCGGTCTGTTGCGGCGTGCAAAAAGGAAAGCGGCGCGGACGCCGTCGGGCGTCCGCGCCGCAGCGGCCCGGTGCGGCGCTCAGAAGAAGAACCGGATGCCGAACTGGGCCTGGAACGGATTGCCGACCTGAGACGTCGTCGGCTGGTTGTAGTCGCCTGCCGCGTTGCGCAGCAGCATGAAGCGCGAGTCGACGGGAGCGGCGGCGCCGGTGGTCGGGTTGATGCCCGGACCGTAGATGTTGGCCTGGCCAGCGAAGACGACGTTGTCGAGGTTGAACAGGTTGAAGAACTCCGCCGAGAGCTGCACGCGGTAGCGCTCGCGGAAGCTGAAGCTCTTCAGGATGCGGAGGTCGTTGTTGGTCACCACGCCGCGGTTGCGGAATTCATTGCGGAGGAAGGGCACGCCCACCGCCTTGTACGGGCGGTCGGTGTTGGTCGCGTTGCCGTCGGTGTCGCTGCCGACGACCGGATTGAGCGGCAGCCCGCTGCGCGCCCTCAGGATGCCCGAGACCTCGATGCCCCACGGCAGCGTGTAGACCGCATAGCTGGACAGCAGGTGGCGCGCATCGATGTCCGAGTAGTGATACTCGCTGCGCAGGTCGTAGGGGTTCATGGCGTTCATGCCCGTGGCGTTGCGCTCGTTGTCGTCGTCGGAGTAGTTCGTCGAGAGCGTGTAGAAGACGCCGCTGGTGAACTTGCGGCTGCGGTACTGCGTCTGAAGCACGAGCGCGCGGTAAAGCGACTTGGCATTGCTTTCGCGCGTCGTGTACTGTCCCTGCTGCGGCACCGGGCGCAGCGCGCGGTTGAAGACGGGACGGCCGTCGGTGGCCCGCACCGTGGGGACCGGAAGGTTCCAGTCGCGGTTGCGTTGCAGGTGGACGGCCTTGACGTGCTGGTACTGCGCGCCGGCGATCCAGTTGCCGGTGAGCTGATGTTCGAAGCCGATGCCCCACTGGTAGGAGCGCGGGTTGTAGAACTCCGGCGCCATCATCGTCAGCGCCGCGCCGAGCAGCGGATCGGGCGCCGTGCCGCCGGCGGCAAGCGCCGCCGCCTGCTGCACCCGGTCCACCGGAATCACCGGCAGCGCGCCAAGCTGGGACGCGTTCAGATCAATGCCCACCTGGCGGAACAACTGATAAACCGTCGTGGTGCTGCCCGAGGCGAACGGACCAATCTGGATGCTGACGTCGCCCGGGGGCGTGCGGAAATTGTTGGTCGGGCCGGAGAACAGCAGCAGCGGCGTGGCCGCGTAGAAGATGCCGCCGTGGCCGCGGACGACGGTACGCTTGCCGGAGAAGGGCGTCCACGCGAATCCGCCACGGGGCATGAACTGTTTCAGGTTGTCCTTGATCCGGGTGACGTCGAGGCGGCCGAGCGGATAGTCGACGTTGACGCGGTTGACCAGCGTCGTGTTGTTCGCCTCCACCTTCGGATTCCACTGGCCCTCCCAGCGCACGCCGAGGTCGAGCGTGAGGTTGTTGGTGACGCGCCAGGAATCCTGCGCGAACAGCGCCATCTGCTTCGCATCGAAGTCAGCCAGCAGGTTGCCGATCTGGCGGCGGTAGATGACGCCGGGGTGGTCAAAGCGGTTGGGCACGCTGCCGCCGGTGCCGAGGATGTCGAGGATGCCGACGATGTCCGCCGTGTTCTGGAAAGAGAACGCGCCGAACTGGTTGAAGCCGAACAACTGGGCGGTGCTGAGCAGGCTCAGGTCCATCCCGAACTTCAGGCTGTGGCGGCCGGCGAGCACGGTGAGCGAGTCCGTGATCTGCGTGCGGTAGTCGTCCTGGGTTGTGGGCAGGAAGCTGCGCGCGCCGAACGTGCCGATGACGCCCGCCGCCACCGTGGGCAGCGCCGAGTTGGAAAGACGCGGGCGGATCTCGTAAGACTGGCTGAATTTCAGGTCGTTCACCACGCGCGGCGAGAACAGGTGCGTGTACTGGACCGTGCCGAAGTGGGTGCGGTCGATCTCGGTGCCTTCATTCGACAGCGCGAGGTTGGTGAAGGGATTCAGCGCGCCGCCGACCGTGACCGAGTTGGGTTCCTCCGAGCGCGAGTGGTTGTAGCGCAGCGTCAGCCGGTGGCCGCCCGCAAAGGCGTAGTCCATCTTGCCGGTGACGGCGGTGGCGCGGTTTTCGCGCGTGAAGTCCTGCTCGAGGCTCTTGAAGAAGCTGTAGGCTTCCTGCGTGGCCGCCGTGGGGGTGATGCCCTGAAGCGCGGTGAAGATCACCTGCGCGGGCGTGTTGGCGCGCTGGTGCTCGGCGGCGCCGAAGAAGAACATGCGGTCGCGGATGATGGGGCCTCCAACGTTGCCGCCCATCTGTTGCAGCGACTCCGAAGGCTGGCGCTTGAAGATCGGGTTTTCCGCGCTCAGCTCGCGGTGGCGGTTCTGATAGAAGCCGCCGCCGTGGACGTCATTGGTGCCGCTGCGGGTGATCACGTTCAGCACGCCGCCGGTGGAGCGGCCGTATTCAGCAGCGTAGCCAGAGCTGACCGTCTGGAACTCCTGAATGGCGCCCTGCGGGATGGTGAAGTTGAAGTTGGAGCGCTCGCCGCCGCGGATGCCGCCGAAAAAGGGCTGGTTGTAGTCGGCGCCGTCCACCATGATGTTGCCGTTGATGCCGCGCTGGCCCGCGAAGGAGAGCTGGCCGCGGGACGGCTCCACCTGCACGGTGGGCGTGAGCGCGGCGAAGTCCTGGAAGCGGCGGCCGTTGATCGGGAGGTTTTCGATGGCCTGCGCGGTGATCATGGCGGCCGGGGCGGGCAGGGCGACGTTGATCATCGTGTCGGAAACCTCGATGCTCTGCGTGGTCGCCTGAAGCTGGAGAGTCACGTCGAGGCTGACGGAGGCTCCGACGCCCAACTCGATGCCCGTGAGCGTGGTGGGGGCGAAGCCGGGACTCTCCGCCACCAGCTCGTAGGTGCCGGGGTCGAGCTGCACGGCGCGGAACTGGCCGGTTTCTCCGGATTTCAGCTCGCGCTGGAATCCGGTTTTGACGTTTCGGATCTTGATGCTGGCTCCGGGCACGACGGCGCCTTTCGGATCGAGCACCGTGCCGGAAAGCTGCGCCTTGTTCGCGTCAGCCTGCCCCCAGACGAGCAGCGAGCAGGCAAGCAGGATCACTCCGAAGCGGAGGGTGTGGATCATAACTCGACGGTTCCTCGCTTGATGGGATGGAAGGTGAACCACCTGATACGAACACAGGGTAGCGCAGCCGGATGACGATGGCGTTACAAAATGATTGCCAGTTGGTCGGGAGCCCCGGGCGATTGTGGAGGAGCCAGGGCAGACAACCGAGGAGGCCGTGGACTGGACAAAGGCGGGGAAGATGGACGCGGAAGGGATTGGGTGGTGGAGGCGGCGGGAGTCGAACCCGCGTCCGAAATGGTTCTCCGAAGCGAGCCTACGTGCGTATCCGGCCTTTGCTCTCGACGCCGCGCGCCGGACCGGCGCGGCCCCGCGGCGTCCAGCCTGGTTGGTCTCGGGCCTCGGCCTCAGGCGGCGGCCTGCGCCCCAGCCTGCTGTGGATGACGCTTCCCGGCGGCCCGCAGGCCGGCCACCGTTCAGCGGCTGCCTTTAATTAGGCAGCGTAGGCAAACTGCTGATTGGCAGTTTTGGTTTTCCGATCGTTTTACGGGAGCTCGGAACCCGGCACGCCTCACTTCGTCGATCCCATCCCGTCGAAGCCGTTACGCCCCCACATGGATGGCAGAGTGCAGCCCGTCCGCACGGGCCTTTCCATCTCCTTAGGATACCTCCGGGCCAGCGGAGGTTTCACCCGGGTTGCAGCTCCGGCCCGATCAGGAGGCCGGATAGCCCACATGGAGCTTTTCCGGCGCGAAGCCGCCCCCGCCGCGGCGCGTGTCGCGCATCAGCCGCAGCGCCTGGTGCATGTCGGCAGCGCAGACGTCGCGGCCATGCTCGTAGGCGAGCTGCCCGGCGAGGACATACGCCTCGCGGAGCTGGGCGAAGCTGAAGCCGGACGACAGCCGGATCATGTCTTCCAGTTCGCGATCCGGGCAACCGCCGCGCAGCGACTTCCGGATGAACCGCCCGCGCAGTTCCGGGCCCGGATTGCGGAACTCCACCACGCGGTCGAAGCGGCCCGGGCGCCGCAGGATGGCGTCGTCCAGTACGCCCGCATCGTTGGCCGTAGCGACGACAATCACGCCCTCGGCCGTGGAGAGCCCGTCGAGCGAGTTCATCAGGTGGGAAAGCGTGATCCGGTGCCGCTTCTCCTTGCCTCCGTCCGCCGGGAAGTGGCGGTCCAGGTCTTCCATTACGATCATCGCCGGGGCGTGGTCTGCGGCCCACTGGAACAGATGCGTCAGCATGCTGTCGTCGACGTCCGAATCGCCCCATTGCAGGGAGCAGATGGAGAGCTCCGGCCGCGCCGCCAGCACCCGCACGACGCTCGTCTTGCCATTGCCCGGCGGCCCGTGGAACAGATAGCCGCGGCGGTAGGGGATGCGGTTTTCGCGGAACCAGTCGCGGCGCTGGAAGAAGGTTTCGAAGTCGGAACGGACCAGCCGGACCACATGCTCTTCCAGAACGAGGTCCTCCCAGCCGAGCGCGGTGGAGATCTCCTGATCCGGGCCGTTCAGGATAAAGACGTTCTTCCTGCTCTTTTCGCGGCGCAGGTGCTTCGACAGCAGGGCCGTAAATGCCGGCAGGTCGTCCCGGCGGCAGATGACAAAGTGCCCCGTGGATGTTCCGCCGCGCTCATCCGGATCCACCCACCGCAGCCGGATGAACACCACGGGCCGCTCCAGCCCGCGGAACCAGAGCGCGGCCGGCTGGCCGATCCACTCAGTGCGCCACACGACACGGGAGCGTCCCGCCGGGGATCTCCGTTCGGCAGCCGAGAGCTGAAGCAGGCTGGGTTCGCCTTCGCGCAACTGGTAGCGCTCGATCCGCAGCCCGCTGCCCCAGTGGTTGCGGTTTCCGCTGGCCAGCCCGCTGCTGCCGAAGATCTCGCGAACCACCAGATGGTGCAGCGGCGCCTGGGACAGGTCGGCGATCACCGCCTCGCCGAACGGCACGCCCAGCACCTGCTCGATCCATGCCCGGTGCGGCTCCAGCATGGAGCGGATATAGTCGTGGGGCAGCTCGTTCCGGATGGTCTGGACGGTGGACACGCCTGGCAGGATTCCTTGCCGCCAGAATAGCATGGACCGGCGCCGGGAGAAAGACTTCCCGCCGGACGCTCCCGAAGGCTGGATGTCCTCGGCCCGTGCAGGATCCTCGCAGCGGTTTTCCCGCCCGCTTTCCGGAAATTCCAGCCCGTTTTCACTCCCTCCCGCCGCTTGCCCCGGCGCGCTGGCCCGTTCTGTAAGGGGGGATAGGGAGGGGCGGGCACCCGGGAAGGCTCCGCGCCATGCGGAAATCCCGCCGCCGCGCTCCGCAGCGCCCGTTCATATCGGGGGGGATAAATCTGGGAATTCCACCGGCAATTTCCGGCGGAATTCCCGGGCGCAGGCCCTCGCTCTGCCTTCAGTCGGCCAAGGCCTGGTAGACCAGCGTCTCGAACAGATTCAGCGTGGGCGCGTCGAACGGCATCCACTGGAGGAACAGCAGAATGGCCAGCTTCTCCTTGCGGTCGACGCGGAAGTAGGTGGAAGCGGCCCCGTCCCATCCGAACAGTCCCTCCGAGCCCGGGCGGCCCGACTTTGCCGGGTCGATGCGGACCGCGCCGCCGAGGCCGAAGCCATTGGCGTCATCGCCGCCGATGGTGGGCCGCGCCAGGCCCGCCAGGTGGTTCATCATCATCAGATCCACCGTCTTGCGGCTGAGCAGGCGCACGCCGTCGAGATGTCCGCCGTTGACCAGCATCTGCGCGAAGCGCGCATAGTCGCCAATGGTCGAATACAGCCCCATGCCGCCGTACGGCACGCCCCCGGTCTGAAGCCCCCGTTCGGTGACGAGCTTGCCCTCGCGGCGCGAGTAAATCTTGGCCAGCCGCGCCCGTTTGGCCTCCGGCAGCCGGAAATGCGTGTCCGTCATCTTCAGCGGGCCGGTGATTCGCTTCTCGACGAACTGGTCGAACGGCTCGCCGGAAACGACCTCGACGAGATAGCCAAGCACGTCGATCGAAACCGAATACTCGTAGCGCTCGCCGGGGTGGAACGCCAGAGGCACTTTGGCCAGCCTGGCGATGAACTCCTTGAGGCTGGGCGCGCCCAGTGGATCGGCTTTGCGGAACAGCGCGCTGACGTTGTCGTTCGACCAGCCGTAGCTCATGCCGCTCGTGTGCGTCAGCAGGTGCTTCACCGTGATGGGGCGCGCCGGGTCCTCCAGCACCGGACGCTCCACCGTGCCTCCCTTGTAGACTTTCAGTTCTTTCAGTTCGGGGATGTACTTGTCCACGCGGTCATCCAGAGACAGCCTGCCTTCCTCGACGAGCATCATCACGGCCACGGACGTGACCGGCTTGGTCATGGAGTAGATGTGGACGATGGTGTCCTTCTCCATCGGCAGACGGTTTTCCACATCGCGCAGTCCGTAAGTCCGCCAGTCGACGATGCGCCCGTTGCGGACAATCAGCGTGATGGCGCCCGGGCGCTCGCCCGTGGACGTCAGATTCTCGAAATAGCGGTGCAGCCGCGCGAGACGCTCGGCAGAGAAGCCCTCCTTCTCCGGAGTGGAAACCGGAAGAGGCTGGGCCAGGGCGGAAAAGACCAGGAATGCAGAAACAGCCAATACGCGCATGGCAGGAGTATATCGTTGCCGGCGGCCGGCCTGCTTCTGCCGTTACTGCTGCTGGCCGCCGACGGTGACCCAAAGGATCTGCCCGTCTTCTTTCAGCTCGTAGGGAAGGCGCACCTCGGCTTCGCCGGCCTTTACGGTGATTTCGTACTCGCCCTTGATGCCCCTGACGTAGATGGCCCCATGCTCGGGCGTGACGCCGCGCTCATCCGTCCACCAGCGGCCGAAGACGAGCTCGCGCCAGACGCGGTAGGCCGGCTTCTCGCTCCAGTCGCGGCGGATCATGGCGCCATCGGGCTTCCAGTGGCTGCCCTCCCAGAAGCCCCACATCAGGAAATCGGTCACCGCCGGATGGCTGAAGGCGGCGATGAGCAGGTCGCGGAAGAATTGCGCCTGCAGTTCCTCGTCTTTGGTGGCGAAGTCAAACTCCGTAATGACGATGGGCAGCCCGAGGCGGGCGAAGCGGTCCAGGATTTCCAGCATCCGCTCGGGCGGCGTGGCCGAGTCGAAATGGCCCTGCATGCCGATGCCCTCGACCGGGGCCTCCAACTGCTGGAGCATGCGGATCATCCGGTAGTACGCATTCTGCTTGCGGAGATTGGCGCCGTTGGCGGCGAGAATGTCGTACTCATTGATGAAAAGCCGCGCTCCGGGGTCGGCCTCTTTGGCCGCCCGGAACCAGGCGGCCATCTCTTCGTCGCCGAGGATGTTCAGCACGTCGCGGTTGGCCACCGGCTCGTTGACGACGTCCCAATCGCAAACGAGGCCCCGCGTGGCCTCCGCGGTGGCGCGGATGCGGTCGAGGATCCGCCGGCGCAGAGCTTCGGGGTTGGAGGCGAGGCTGCGCACATCAGCAGGCATCCATTGCCAGCCCGGCCAGACGAGGTTATGGCCGCGCACGCGTTGGATGCCGTTTTCCTGAAGCCATCGGATGGCGTTGAGCGCGCGCTGCGGGTTTTCTTCGAACGGGCCCCATTTCAGGTCGTTCTCGAGCACGGCCATGGTGAAGTTCTCGCGGATGAACTGCCGGTAGCGCTCGCTGTCGGGGCTGGAACCCAGCAGCCGCGAGGCGGCCACCGCCGTGCCCCATCCGAAGGCTGGCCTCACCAGCCGGGCGCGGATCTCGGCGCCTTCGATGGGCGCTCCATCGGGCGTCACTGCGACAATCACCAGGCCTGCCTTGCGGATCTCCTCGATGCGCTGCTCCGCCGCGGCACGCCAGGCCGCATCCGCTTCGGCGCCCTCGTAAAAACGGTTCAATCCCAGTTGCTCGGCGGTCGCCCCGGGGCCGTAATTCAGCAGAGAAATGCCGCCGACCTCCGCCACCTGCACCTGCTGGCCCATCCAGAAATCAATCCAGTATCCCCCCGCGGCGTAGGATTCCGCCATCGGGAAGAGCACGCGGAACCGCCGCCACTCGCGCCCCACCGGGTAGGGAGTGCTGATGGATTTCGTGTAGGGCGACCCGTCGCGTTCGACGTTGAGCCTCAGGATGCAGTCGCCATCTTCCGGCTCGATGCACCGCATCCAGAATTCGGCCAGAATCATGTCTCCGCGGGAGACGGCGGCGGCGCCGCGCGCCCGGATGCGAACATCCCATTCATTGCCGCCCGTCTCCGGCAGGGAGACGGTCCGCAGACGCCACGCGGTGCGGAACGGCATGTTTGCCACATCCACGAGTGAAGCCTCGCCGGCAGTCGCACCCTGCGAAGGGCCATAATAGCGGAACGCCGCCGCAGCGTCGCCGCCGAGCAGCGGCACCGGCGCCTGGAGCGACTGGGCCGCGGCCGGCAGCAGGAGGGGCAGGACCAGGATCAGGGGCCGCATGGCAGGATTCCTCGCCATCTTTATCGTGCCGCAATCCTGCCGCCAACTCCAGCCCTCCCGGCGGACTCTGGGATAATCGGATTGGATTTTAATGCGGCGTTTCCTTGCAAGGCTCGGCCGGGCCATGGCAGGCGCCTACCGGCACGGGGCGCTGGGCTATGCGAAGGGTGCCGCCTATTCCGCCCTGCTCGCCTTCTTCCCGGTGCTGACCACCACGACGGCGCTGCTCGTGCACATGAACGCCGAAGCCGTTTCGCGCCGGATCACCGCACTGCTGTTCCGCGCTGCGCCGCCAGGCGTGGAGGATCTGATCCGCTACTACGTCGCGCAGCGGGGCTCACGGCCGGTGGCTCTGCCGATCGCGGCCTCCGTGCTTGCCCTGTGGGCGGCCTCGGGCGTCATGGTCAGCCTGATGGAAGCTTTCAATGCCGCCTACGGCAGGCAGGCGCGCCGCGGCGTGGTGGCCACCCGGCTGGTGGCCCTGTGGCTGGTGGTGATCTCCCTGGCGCCGCTGGTCGGGGCCAGCGGGCTGATGATCTTCGGCGACCGCGCCGAGAGCTGGGCGCTGCACTGGCTCGGCGTGCTGAAAGCAGGGGAGACGCTCACGGGCGGCATCCGCGTGCTGGGCTCCGCGCTGCGTTATCTGCTTGTGGCCGGGACCATGGTGCTGGTGGCGGCGCTGCTGTACTATTTCGGCCCCGAGGAGCGGCGGCGGGGCAGTGTCTGGCCCGGGGCGCTCGTGGCCACGGCGCTCTGGTTCCTCCTCACAGGGGCCTTTGCCTGGTACGTCCGGAACATCGCGAAATACAATGTGTTGTATGGCAGCATCGGAGCCGTCATCGCGTTGTGCGTCTGGATGTATCTGCTGGCGCTGACGGCGATCCTGGGCTGCGAATTCAACGCGCAGGCGGGGCGCAGATGAGCGTTTACAGGCTGGGCATCGACTACAGGCCGCGCGGCGACCAGGGCCGAGCCATCCGCGAGCTGGTGCGCGGCGTCGAACGCGGCGAGCAGCATCAGGTGCTGCTTGGCGTCACCGGCAGCGGCAAGACCTTCACCATCGCCAAGGTGATCGAGGAGACCGGCCGCCCGGCGCTCATCATGGCGCATAACAAGATCCTCGCTGCCCAGCTTTATCAGGAATTCCGGACATTTTTCCCGCACAATGCGGTGGAATATTTCGTCAGTTATTACGACTATTACCAGCCGGAAGCCTACATTCCCTCCACCGATACCTACATCGAAAAAGAAGCCACCATCAACGAGGAGCTCGACAAGCTGCGGATGTCGGCCACGCGCAGCCTTTTCGAGCGGCGGGACTGCATCATTGTGGCCAGCGTGAGCTGCATCTACGGCCTCGGCTCGCCTGAAGCGTACTACGGGATGCTGCTGATGCTCGAGAAGGGCCAGCGCATCCGCCGCGAGCAGATCCTGTCGAAGCTTGTCGAGATCCTGTACGAGCGCAACGACGCCGACTTCCGCCGCGGCACGTTCCGTGTCCGCGGCGATGTCATCGAAGTCTGGCCCACTTACGAGGACGATGCCTTCCGCATCGAGCTGTGGGGCGACGAGATCGAGTCGCTGGCGCGCATCGACCCGCTGCTCGGCCAGGTGAAGGAGCGCCTGCCGCGCCTGCCCGTCTACCCGAAGACTCACTACGTGATGAGCCCGGAGATGAAGGAGCGGGCGCTCCAGAGCATCGAAGAGGAGCTCGTCTGGTGGAAGAAGGAGCTGGAAAAGCAGGGGAAGATGGTGGAGGCGCAACGTGTGTGGCAGCGCACCATGTTCGACCTGGAAATGATCCGCCAGGTCGGATACTGCCACGGCATCGAGAACTACTCGCGCCACTTCAGCGGGCGGCTGCCGGGCGAGCCGCCGCCCACGCTGCTGGACTATCTTCCGCAGGACGCACTGCTGATCATCGACGAGAGCCACCAGACCGTGCCGCAGATCGGCGGAATGTACCACGGAGACCGCTCGCGCAAGGAAACGCTCGTCAAGTACGGCTTCCGCCTGCCGAGCGCGCTCGACAACCGCCCGCTCACCTTCGAGGAGTTCGAGAACCGCGTCCACCAGACCATCTACGTTTCGGCGACGCCCGGGCCGTACGAGCTCACGAAGACGGGCGGCGCCGTCGTCGAGCAGATCATCCGGCCCACCGGGCTTGTGGATCCGGAAGTGGAAGTGCGGCCTGTCCGCGGCCAGGTGGACGACCTGCTGGGCGAGATCCGCAAGCGCATCGGGAAAGGGCAGCGCGTGCTGATCACAACCCTGACCAAGCGCATGGCGGAGGATCTGCGCGAGTACTATGCCGAACTGGGCATCCGCTGCGCCTACATGCACTCGGAGGTTTCGACGCTGGACCGCGTGAAGATCCTGCGCGACCTGCGCCGCGGCGACATCGACGTGCTGATCGGAGTGAACCTGCTGCGCGAGGGCCTCGACCTGCCCGAGGTCTCCCTCGTCGCCATTCTCGACGCGGACAAGGAAGGGTTCCTGCGCTCCACGGGGTCGCTCATCCAGACCATCGGCCGCGCCGCGCGCAACGTCGAAGGCAGGGCCATCCTCTATGCCGACGTGATGACCGACAGCATGCGCCGCGCCATCGACGAGACCGAGCGGCGCCGCCGCATCCAGCTTGAATACAACCGCGAGCACGGCATCACGCCGGAGACGATCGTCAAGCCCATCGACATGACGCTGGCGATGATCGCCGAAGCCGACTACGTGACTCCGCCGCTCGAGGAAGAGGAAGCTGCTCCGGCGCTGATGACGCCGGAGGAGCGCGAACGGCTGATCGCCGAGCTCGAGCAGAAAATGAAAGAGGCTGCGCGGGCGTTTGAATTTGAAAAGGCGGCGCAGTATCGTGACCGTATCAGGGAGCTGCGCGCGCCAAGACCATATGAGCCCGTGGAAGCCGTTGGGACTGATCGCCTCGGGGAGGCTGGCTGATTCGCTGCTGCTGCGGCGCCCGGCGCTGGCGCGCCATCTGGGTCCGGTGGCCGCCGCTGGCCCGAGGCTGGCCTCCCGCTACGCCAACCGCCTGCGCGCCGGACACCCGGCCCGCGTGGAAGACCTGCGCGGCTGCGGCCTCATCGTGCTGCATGGCGGGGCTGGCGGCGTCGAGCGGATTCTCGCCCTGCTCCGCGCAGCCGGGTCCTGGCGCGGCGCCTGTTTTGCGCTCCTCAGCGCCGACCTGGACTCCGGCGCGCTGGACGAGCTCCGCGCGGGCGGCGCGCGCGTGTGCTCGGTTGCGCCGGCGCCCGACGCGGCGCGGGATCTGATCGTCGTGGAAGGGGACCGCAGCGCCGTGCGCCGCGCGCGGGAATGGCTGGCGGACGCCCACCTTCGCTGCCTCGAACTCGCGCCCGGAGGCAAGCCCCTGTTCCTTCTCGGCGTGCAGACGCCCTCCTGCCTGCTGGTGCCCGTGCTGGACGCCGCCTTCCAGGCGCTGAAAGCCTCTGGCCTGAGCCCTGCCGAGGCGCGCTGGATGCTGCGCTTCCTTGGCGAGACGGCGGTACGCGAGTTTGTGGCTCACGGAAGGCGGAGCTGGCTGGATCCGGACGCACCGGCCCGGGCAGGAACGATGGCGAAGGCCGTCGCGGACCTCGCCCACAACAATCCCCGGCTGGCACGTTTCCAGCGGGCGCTGCTGGACGCTGTCGCCCGGTTTTATGGGCCGGAGCAGGACGAGGAGTTGCCGGCGAAGGATTCCCGCGTCCTGCGTGTGCGGCTCAGCATCCCATAACTGTAGGTATTTGCGGCCCGGACGGGTTAGAATCGGGATTGTAGTCCTCCTACTGGTCTCATGCTGAAAACCAAGATCGAAAAGCCCGAAGACTTGAATCCTGTCGAGACGCAGGAGTGGCTGGAAGCGCTCGACGAGGTCATCGAGGAAGGCGGCCCGGAACGCGCCCGATACCTGCTGGAACGGCTGGCCACCAGCGCGGCGCTCAAGGGCGTGCCTCCGGTGCTCGGCGTCAACACGCCCTACCTGAACACCATTCCGGCGGAGGAGGAAGTTCCTTATCCGGGTGACCGCGAGCTGGAGCGCCGCATCAAGAGCCTGGTGCGCTGGAACGCCGTGGCGATGGTCGTGCGCGCCAACAAGTACGACGACGGCATCGGCGGCCACATTTCCACGTTCGCCTCGGCGGCCACCCTTTACGAAGTGGGCTTCAACCACTTCTTCCGCGCCGTCATCGAAACGCCGGAGGGCAAGCAGCCGGGCGACCTCGTCTACTTCCAGGGCCACGCCTCGCCGGGCATGTATTCGCGGGCGTTCCTCGAAGGACGCCTGACGGAGGAGCATCTCAAGAACTTCCGCCACGAGCTGCGCGACACGCCGGGCCTCAGCTCCTATCCGCACCCCTGGCTGATGCCCGACTTCTGGCAATTCCCCACCGTCAGCATGGGGCTGGGGCCGATCAATGCGATCTATCAGGCGCGCTTCATGCGCTACCTGGAGAACCGCGGGCTGCTGGTGCCCACCAACCGCAAGGTATGGGCTTTCCTCGGCGACGGCGAAATGGACGAGCCGGAGGCGCGCGGGGCGCTCCAGATTGCCGCCAATGAAAAGCTCGACAACCTGATCTTCGTCATCAACTGCAATCTCCAGCGGCTGGACGGGCCGGTGCGCGGCAACTCGAACATCATCCAGGAGCTGGAGGCGTGGTTCCGCGGCGCCCGCTGGAATGTGATCAAGGTGATCTGGGGCAGCGCGTGGGACCGCCTGCTTGCGAAAGACAGGACGGGCCTGCTCGTCCGGCGCATGCAGGAGTGCGTCGACGGCGAATTCCAGAACTTCAAGGCCCGCGGCGGCGCCTATGTCCGCCAGGAGTTCTTCGGCAAATATCCGGAACTGCTCGAACTGGTGGCTGACATGACCGACGACGAGCTGGCCAATCTCCCGCGCGGCGGCCACGACCCGGTCAAGGTCTACAACGCCTACAAGCGCGCCTTCGAGCACACCGGCGCGCCCACGGTGATCCTTGCCAAGACGGTCAAGGGCTACGGACTCGGCGAGGCGGCCGAAGGCCGCAACACGACGCACCAGCAGAAGAAGCTGAACGAGAATGAGCTGCTGAAGCTGCGCGAGCGCTTCCAGATCCCGATCCCCGAGTCCACCGTGCATACGGTGTCGTTCTACCGTCCGCCCGAGGACTCGCCAGAAATCCAGTACCTGAAGAAGCGCCGCGAGGCCCTCGGCGGCTACCTGCCGGCGCGCGTGGCGCGGCCGGTGCGGCTCGACGTGCCCGGTCTGGACTTCTTCCGGGAGTCGCTCCAGGGCAGCGGCGGCAGGCCCGTGTCGACGACGATGGCCTTCGTCGCCATCCTCAAGCAACTGCTGAAACACCCGGAAATCGGCCGGCGCATCGTGCCCATCATTCCGGACGAGGCGCGCACCTTCGGCATGGAGAGCCTCTTCCGCCAGATCTCGATTTATGCGCCCGGCGGGCAGCTCTACAAACCGGTCGACAGCGAGCAGTTCCTGTATTACAAGGAATCGCGCGACGGCCAGATCCTCGAGGAGGGCATTACGGAAGCCGGCTCCATGGCCAGCTTCACCGCCGCCGGCACGTCGCACGTCAACTACGGCGTGCCGATGATTCCCTTCTACACCTACTACTCGATGTTCGGCTACCAGCGCGTCGGCGACATGGTGTGGGCTTTTGGCGACTCCCGCGGCCGCGGCTTCCTGATGGGCGCCACGGCCGGCCGCACGACGCTTAACGGCGAAGGCCTCCAGCACGAAGACGGCCACAGCCACGTGCTGTTCTCCACCGTCCCCAACTGCCTCACCTACGATCCCGCCTACGCCTACGAGCTGGCTGTCATCATCCAGGACGGGCTGCGCCGGATGTACGCCAACGACGAGGACGTCTTTTACTACATCACCATCTGCAACGAAAACTACGCGCAGCCGCCGCTCCCCGAAGGCGAAGGCGTGATCGAGGGGATCCTCCGTGGCATTTACCGCGTCAGCGCCTCTCCGCACGGCAGGGCCCGCGTCCAGCTCTGGGGCAGCGGCACCATCCTGAATGAAGCCCTGCGCGCCCAGAAGCTGCTGTGGGAGAAATTCGAGATCCCCGCCGACGTCTGGAGCGTCACCAGCTACAACACGCTGCGGGCCGAGGCGCTGGAAACCGAGCGCTGGAACCGGCTGCATCCGGCGGCGCCGCCGCGCAAGCCCTACATTCAGCTTGTGATGGAGCAGACCGAAGGGCCGATTGTCGCGGCTTCGGATTACATGAAGGTGGTCGCCGACCAGCTCGCCCCGTGGCTTTCCGGGCGCCTGGTCTCGCTCGGCACCGACGGCTATGGCCGCAGCGACTCCCGCCCCTACCTGCGGCGCTTCTTCGAGGTGGACGCCGAGTCGATCGCTGCGGCCGCCCTTGAGAGGCTTGCCCGGTGGGGCGAGATCGCTCCGGAGCGGGCCCAGCAGGCCATCATCGAGCTTGGCATTGACCCGGAAAAGCCTTACGCCGTAAAGAGCTGAGCCGCTGATTTGTCAGCAGGCGGTCCCGGCCTGTATACTAGGTGGAAGGGATCGCCTGCATTCCCTATTCCCCCGGAACCGATCTGGAGTCGAATATGTCGAAGTACTGCCCTGTGACAGGAAAGAAGCCCGCCAGCGGAAACAGGGTTTCCCACGCCAACAACCGCGCCAAGCGCGTCTTCGAGCCGAACCTGCACACCAAGCGGCTCTGGTCCCCGCAACTGAAGCGCTTCGTGCGCCTGCGGCTCAGCGCCCGCGCGCTGCGCATCATCGACAAGAAGGGCGTCGACGCCGTGCTGGCGGAGCTGAAGAAGAAGGGCGTCAAGTTCTAGGAGGAATTCATGCCGCGCATTACTGTGAAACTGGTTTCCTCGGCGGGCACCGGGCACTTCTACACGACGACGAAGAACCCGAAGGCGAAGACCGAGAAGCTCGTGCTGAAGAAGTACGACCCCAAGATCCGCAAGCACGTCGAGTACAAAGAAGCCAAAATCTGATTCCACCCGTCCTTTTCCTTTTTGTCCAGAGGCCGCCCGTGCAGGCGGCCTCTTCGTTTCTGGCCCCCTGCTCTCTGCTCGCCCCCCCGCTGCCGCCCCGGGCAGCAGCGCGTGCCTGCCGGTACTGGAACCCTGGCCCAGCCGCCGGGGTGTAATGCCTGTCCGAGCTTCCGCCGATAAGGGGAATGTGACGAAGTCCTCTACCGATCCCAAAGAGCTGGCCCGGCTGCTCAAGTTTCAGCACAGCCTCCTGAATCTGGCGACGCGCTGCCAGGAACCCGTTCCCCCAACGAGACGGGTGCGCTCGGAACCTTGCCGGCGCATGGAGCAGTTGGTGCGCAAAGTCCGCGTCCAGGCCAGTTGAGGCCGCTCTTTCCTCCCGCGACCGGGCGTGACCCGGCACAGTCCGGCCCCTTTCCCAGCCCGCAAGACAGCCGGGGCGTTGCCCGGCGAGGTGTGTGCAGCGACAGCGTGTGGCTCCCGCCGTTGCGCCGTTCGGACCCGCGTGTCAGCGAGCGGCCTGCCCTGCGGTTCCGCGCCCTGTAGTCCCAAGGAACCGGCCCCGCAGAGGTCACCCTGCCCAGCCCTTGCCGCCTGCCGAATCGGGCATTCCGCGCCCGCTTCTTCCTGCCAGAAGCCCCTTGGCGTTTTCAGGGCGCTGGCGTCCGGTGCAATTCCAGTGCACCGGCGGGCTGCGCACGCGTGGCTCTTCGGGGAGGCAACCGGGCCGCACACCACCCTCCAGTGACGCAGTTCGCCCGGCCACGGCACGGTCGTGAAGCTGATTGAGACAAGGCGGTTTGTCCGCAGCGTACCCGCTGCAACGCAGCCGCCCATGACCGGCCGATCCCGTTCCGGCGGCGCGGCACACCGTCGAGCCGCGCTTCGCCATCGATCCGGGATTCCTGCGACCGCGCTGGCGGAAGCCGCTGCGACAACGTTGTCATATCTTGCCCCGGGCGGCGATGCAGGCGAAGCTGAAATCCGGAATGCCTGCGCGGAGCCTGTACCTGGCTGCTTACGACATCTGCGACCCGCGGCGCCTGCGGAAAGGGCTTGCCGTCATGAAGCAGTTCGCCACTGGCGGGCAGAAATCCGTTTTCGAGTGCTTCCTGACAGAAGCAGAAAAGAACCGGCTGATCCGGGAAATGAAGGACGTGATCGATCCGCGCGAGGACCGTTTTTTTCTGATTCCCGTGGAAATGCGAAGCCCGGTGCGGACACTTGGGATCGCCATTCCTCCCGAGGATCCGCCGTTTTACTACGCAGGCTGAAGCTCCATGGCCCGTTCCGTAAGGATCGCGTCTCCGGCACCGATTGCAGCCTCCGCTGCCTGCGGGGCATCCGCGCCTGCTGTTCCTGCGGAGACGGGCCTTGACCGGCCGTTTCTGCTGCTGACGGCGGAGGACAGGCAATGGTTGATCCGGCAGAGGCGGAAAGCCGCGGGATGGAACTGGGGCTGCGCGTTTCTGATCGCGCCGGCATGGGGTGAAACGTCCGCCCGGCAGCAGACAGGTGCGACGCAGGGCCGTACGGACCTTGCCGCGCCGGAGTGAGAATTCCCATGGCCACACTGTACATCGACCGCAGCGGCGCGGAGCTGGAGCTGGACCACGGGGCGCTGGCCGTCCGCCTCGACGGAGAATTGCAGCAGCGCATCCCGCTGCTACAGTTGGAACGTTGCGTGATTGCCAGCGGCGTCCGCGTCTCGACCGGGCTGCTGGCCGGGCTTGCCGAAGCGGGCATCGGCGTCCTGATCCTGAGGCCGCGGCAGGAGCGCGCCGCCGTGCTGGCAGGCGTTCCGCAGGGAGATGCCACGCGGCGCCTGGGACAGGCAGCGATGGCGCTTCACCTGCCCACGAAAGACCGTTGGGCGCGGTTCTGGGTGCACGCCAAGTGCATGTCCATGGCGCGTCTCCTGCGAACAGAGGCAGAGCGCCAGACCGCAGGCAGGGCGGCGCTGGCCGGGACGGCGGCGAGAATCCAGGCGCACGCCCGAAGGCTGCGCCAGGAGCGGCTGGGCTCCGAGTCTGCCAGAGGCGTGGAGGGTGCGGCTTCGGCATCCTACTTCGAGGCTCTTCGGGAGCTGTTTCCGCCGGGCCTCGGCTTCGAGGGAAGGAACCGCCGACCCCCCCGCGATCCGGTGAACGCCTGCCTTTCGCTGTTCTACACGCTGCTCTACGGAGCCGCCGTGGAAGCCGCCACCGCCGCGGGCCTCGATCCGGCCATCGGCTTCCTCCATGAGCCGGCTCCCGGCAGGGCGGGGCTCGCCTGCGATCTGGTGGAACCCTTCCGGGCCGCGGCCGACCGCGTGGTGGCAGAGCTCTTCCGCACGCGTGTGCTGAGGAAGGAGCATTTCCAGATCACAGACGGTGCATGCCTTCTGGGGAAAGCCGGGAGGCGGCTGTTCTACGAATCAGCGGAACCGCCACTCGGGCGTCTGCGGGAACGAATGAGGCGTCTGGCGCGAACCGTGGCGCGCGCGGCAGACCGGACCTACGAACAGGTGGCAGCACAGGGAGGGGTGACGCCATGCGGCCGTTGTACGTAGCGGGCGGAAACGGCGTGCGGCTGAAGCTGGACGGGCCTTCGCTCGTGGTGCTGGCGCCAGCCCGGGCCGAGCGCCGATATCCGCTGGACCGGATCTCGCAGGTGGTCTTGCTGGGAGCTGTGGAGACCGACCTGGACGCGTTGTGTGCCTGCGCGGCGCGCGGGATTCCCGTGGGAGCCATGGGGGCGGACGGCAGGCCAGCGGGCTTCTTCCTGCCCTGGCGGGCCCAGGCACCCCGCGCCAGCGTGCTGCTGGAGGCCTTTCTTCAGCGTGGGGACGCAGGCAGCCGGTACCGGGACTGGCGGCGCGCCCAGGAGCGGAGGGCCATCATCCGGGCGTTGCGCGCCGCGGGGCTGCCTCCCATGCGCCTTCTGTCCCGGGAGGCTGCCATGGAAGCGTTGATGCGGCAGTTCGTCGATCCAGCAGCGTCTGCGCGTGTGCTGAAGTGCTGGCTTGGACTGGCAGCGGCAGTCGTCCAGAAAAAGCTGGGCGAATTCGGACTGTGCCCGACGCTCGTTGCAGGGCGGCGCCGCGGCGTGGACCTGCCGGCCGACCTGGCGGAGATCGCCGGGTGGGGCCATTACGAAGCCATGCGGCAGATGCAGGGGCTGCCGCAGAACCAGGCCGAAGAGGTTGCGCGGTACGAGGGGCAGCGCGGCAAAGACGAGCGGCTGATTCATGCGCTGCTCGAAAACTTCCTGTGCTGGCTGGGCGGGGTGCGATGGCAGTAAGCGGAGCGCGATGCTGGATTATCGCTTACGACATCGCCGAGCCGAGGCGCCTGCGCCAGGTGCACGCGTACCTGGTGAAGCATGCTTACGCTCTTCAGTACTCGGTCTTCCTCGCCGTGTGTACCGACCGGCAACTGGAACGCATCCTCGCCGGGCTCGCCGGGCAGATCCACCATGGAATGGACGATGTCAGGGCTTACCCGCTGCCGGAGGGAGCCGAACCGGTGTGCCTTGGCGTGATGTATTCCAGCGACTTCGTGCTGCTGGAGGGGCTTGAAGAAAGCGCGAGGGGATTCCTGGCTGGGGGGTGAGAGTTGCCGAAAGAAAATCTCATCTCCAGATTTGTTATATGTTCAGAATTCAGGGTGGAGCCAGTAGGGAAAATAGGCATGTTATGGCGGCGCAGAAACGGAGGGTTTTGCTGGTCGTGACAGGACTGTCGCCACAGGTTGTCACCGAGACGCTGTACGCGCTCGCCGTGCAGCGGAAGCCCGCATGGATCCCGCAGGAGCTTCGGCTGGTGACAACGGCCGAAGGCGCCGAGCGCGCCCGGCTGACGCTCCTGGACCGGAAAGCCGGCTGGTTCCACCGCATGCGCCGGGAATACCGCCTGCCGGAGATGAAATTCGACGCATCCTGCATCCGCGTGGTCCGCGACGCGGAGGGCAGGCCCTTGGCCGACATCCGCACCGCGCCCGACAACATGGCAGCGGCGGACTTCCTGCTGCGCGAAATTCGCTCGATCACCCGCGACCCGCGCGCCGAACTGCATGTCTCCATCGCGGGCGGGCGCAAGACAATGGGATTCTTCGCAGGTTACGCCCTCTCCCTTTGCGGCCGTCCGCAGGATGTGTTGTCGCATGTGCTGGTGGACCCGCCGTTCGAGTCCCACCCGGGTTTCTTCTATCCGACGCGCGCACCGCACGTCATCCACACGCCGCCGCCGGAAAGCCGCCCGCTGGATGCGTCCCAGGCGCGCGTGACCCTGGCCGAAATCCCCTTCGTGCGGCTGCGGGAGCTGCTTGAGCGGGGCGCCGGCGAGGAAGATGGGGGCTTCGCCGAAGCGGTGAATGCGGTGCAGCGGGAAGTGAGTCCCACGCTGAGCTTCGATTGCACGCGCGGCGCGGTCCGGGCTTCCGGGATGGATGTGCGGATGCGTCCGGCGGAACTGGCTTTTTATGCGATGATCGCCAGGGCGGCCAAAGAAGGGCACGGAGTGCCTTGCCCGTCCGGCGGCGAGGACGAACCGCTGGCCCGTGCGTTCCTGGCCGAGTACGAACGGTGCGCCGGAAGCCGAGATATCGAAAGGACCCGGAAAGCGCTGAAGAAGGGCATGGACCGGGAGTACTTCCTCGAGCGCGCATCGCGCGTCAACAAGGCGCTGCGCGAGGCGCTGGGCGAGGCGCGCGCCTATGCATATCAGATCCATCCGGCGGGCCGGAGGATGGAGACCGAGTACCGGCTCGGCCTTGATCCGGAGTCGATTCACTTCGCCAATGAAGAAAAAAGTGCCGGCAGGCTCATCCGGTGAGCCTGTCGCCGTGCTACCAGAGGAAACAACCTCCATGGATGGAATGAAGACCATCGGCGGCTCATCCGCTCCGGCAACGGCCGGAAACATGAAGGAAACCGTGGAAACCGCACCGCCCCGCAAAGTGCTGGTAATGACCGTCGGTGAGGGGACGGTGGAAAAGCTCGAAGAGACCGTCGTGACGCCGTTCCGCAGGTCCTTCGAGCAGGGCGAATGGCAGCGGATCGTGCTGCTGCCATCACAGAAGACGGAGCCGAACGCGCGTCTGCTCGAACAGCGCTTCCCGCAGTTCCCGCTCCAGGTGCGGGCGTTGCGCAGGCCGAAGGAGGAGGAGGATACCGATGCCTGCTTCCGTCACTTCGACGAGGTGATCGAGAAGCTTCTCGCGGAAGGATGGCGCCGGGAAGACATCACTGCCGACGTAACACGAGGCACCAAGGCCATGACGGCCGCCCTCGCGATGGCGGCCATGGCCCACCGCGTCGGCTGCATCCGGTACATCACCGGGGAGCGCGACGAACGCGGCATCGTGAGGCCCGGCACCGAAACGATCATCGACGTGCCGCCCCAGCGGGCCCTCCAGCGCCAGGACGTGAATCTGGCGGCGGGCTATCTGCGGGCGGGCAACTACCGCGCTGTCGAAATCCTCTTCCCGGGCGTGCCGGCCAGGCTTTACGAAGGGCATCTGAAGGAGGAGATCCGCTGGCTCGGATGGGCGGCGAAGTTCTGGGGCGCCTGGGACCGGTTCGACTACAAGGAAGCCGCCCGTCTCGCCCGGAGGGACGGCATGCCAAACAGGCCGCCAGCCATGGTCCAGGAGTTCCTGCCTTCCGACGCACAGCTTGCCGTGCTGGAGTTGCTGGCCGGCGATGCCCCGCCGAAAGCGCTCGACAACGTGGCCTACTGCCGCGCCCTTCTGGCTGACCTTCTTGCAAACGCCGAGAGGCGTCTGCGCGAAGGACAGAACGAAGAGGTTCTCGTCCGGCTCTACCGCGTGCTGGAGCTGATGGGCCAGCTCCGGCTCTTTGCCCACGGTATTGACTCGGGCAACGTCGATCCCGGCGATTCGCGTGTGCTCTCCTGGGTCCGCAGCCAGGGGGAAGAGCCAAAGAGGAATCGCGAAGGCCGGTATGAGCTGGCGCGCGAAAAAGCGGCCAGCCTGCTTTTGCACATCGAAACCGGGCTCGGCCCGGGACCCGGGCGCGAAATTGCAGAAAAGCTGGCAAAACTGGACTGGCTGGGCGATTGGGGGCCGACGCTGAGAAATACCTCAGTGCTGATTCACGGATTCCGCGCCCGCAGCCGGGGCAGGGAAGCCGAGCTGAAAAGACTGCTCGCCGGGCTGGCCGGCTTCTTCTGCGGCGAGGCGGAGGGCAACCAGGCGCTGCTGGAATCGTGCCGGTTCCCTTTCCTTTTGGCAGGATGAGGACGGATGGGCTGGCATCCAGGGGCGCAAGCACGAAGGTGCCCCGATGCCATCCTGGGACGGCGGCAGTCCTGGGACCTGGGGAAAAAATCAGGAAAATGCTGTAGCTTTTCTGGATAAAATGGGAATAATTGCTTTTCCACAGCGCAGTGTGATACACGGATAAAACGATGGAGGCGGCAGCAGACGGGAAACTGCCGGGGGAATTTCCGGTCCGCAGGTTCCGGCTGCGGTTTGAGGCGGACGAACCGTATCTCATCCGCGGCTACCGGGGGTCCGCCTGGAGGGGTGTCTTCGGGGGAGCTCTGAAAAGCCTCGTCTGCATCACGCGCGAGCGGGAATGCGGCGGCTGCCTGGTACGATCCTCCTGTGCCTATCCGTATCTGTTCGAAACCCCTGCCGGAGAGGGCGCAGATGCGCCCTCGAGCGTCGACCACGCGCCGCACCCCTACACACTGGCGCCGGAGCCGGAGTGGCGCCCACGCGAGGTGCGCGGGGAGACCCTTGAAGTGACGCTATTCGGGCAAGGCTGCGAGCACTGGCCTTATGTGCTTCACGCCTTGAGGCAGGGTGCCGAGCGCGGCATCGGCGTCGAGCGCGTGCCGCTGCGTCTGGTCGAGGCCGAGGAAGAGCTGGCCGGACAGCGCTGGCGGAAGTCGATGTCGAAAGAAGGAGTCCTGCTGGCGGGCAAAGCCTGGACGCCGCAGGCGCCGCCGATGCCCGCGCAGGTGCGGATCGCGCTCGTGACGCCTCTGCGCGTGCGGCGCGAACAGGATCTCGTGGAGCCGGAGCGGATGGGGTTTGACGAATTCGTGGCGGCGCTGCTGCGGCGGCTTGCGCTGCTGAGCCGCTTCCACACGGGCACGCCCTGGCGGCTGGACCACGCCGGGCTGCGGGAAGCCGCGCGCGCGGCGCGGCTTTTGCGGCGGGAGCTGAAATGGCAGGATTGGGCGCGCTATTCCAGCCGGCAGCAGAAGAAGATCCCCATGGGTGGCGTCGTGGGCTTTTACGATCTGGACATGGGCGGGCTCGAGGCGCTTTGGCCGTTCCTCTGGATCGGGCAGTGGACCCATGTCGGCAAAGGAGCGGTGATGGGGTTGGGGCGTTACCGTGTGGCGACCGCCGGAGCTGCGGAAAAGAACGGATCGCGGCGAGATGCCGGATGAGGTGAATGCGGAATGGCTGATGGAATTCCAACGCTGACGGAAACTGCTCTCGGTGCGTTTCTTCATGATGTGGGGAAATTCTGGCAGCGGGCTCATGGCAGCCAGAGGAACGCTGATCCCGAAGTGCAGGAAATGGCCCCGCTGATTCTTCCGCAGAACCAGAAAGGCGGGCGGACCCATATCCACGCGCTCTGGACGTGGCAATTCTTCCACTGGCTCGAAAAGGAGAATCTGCCGCTGGCTGGTGCGGACCGCAACCGGGTAAGGAACCTCGCTGCCTATCATCACCGCCCCGGCGGCGGCCCGCAGGAAGAGGCAGGTGTCCAGTGGCTCCTGGCGGAGGCGGATCAGTTGGCGGCTGGCATGGACCGGGAGTCGAGAAAGGATGAGGAATCCGATGCCCCGGCAGCCTGGGATCAGTTCATCCGCACGGCAATGATTTCGCCCTTCTCGGCGGTGCGGCTGGATCCGGCGCTCGGCGACGTTCCGCAGACGCGCCTGCCGCTGGACCGCCTGGCGCCATCGGCGATGACCGATTCCGTGACCGCCGTGGATACGGCCGGATATCAATCCCGCTACCAGCAGCTCTTACAGCAGTTCCAGCGGGAATTCCGGGCGGTGGCCCGTCTCCAGCATCCATGGCTGTTTCTCGGCAGCCTGAAGTCGCTGTGCGAGCGCTACTGGCACGCGGTGCCGTCCTCCACCAAGGACCAGCCCGATGTCTCCCTGTTCGACCATAGCCGCGCCGTGGCGGCCATCGCTTCCGCCCTGTATCAATGGCACGAGGCTAACGGCGGCATCTCGAAAGAGACGCTGGAAACGTCGAGGAGCGAACGGAAATTCGTCTGGATTCTCGGGGATTTATCGGGCATCCAGGCCGCATTGTTCCGTTTGCAGCACCAGCAGGTGCGCGGCGTTGCCCGCATCCTGCGCGCGCGCTCGTTCCTGATGTCGCTGATCACCGAGAGCGCGGCGCTCGAGCTGCTCTGGGGCCTTGGCCTCACGCCCTTCTCGCTCCTCCAGAATGCGGGCGGGCGTTTCCTGATTCTTGCGGCGGACACGCCGCGCACGCGCGGCGTCCTCGAAAGGATCCGCAGGAGCGTAGAGAGTTGGATGCTGGGCCGCTGGCGGGGCGAGCTGGCGCTGAACCTTTCCATGACCGAACCCTTCAGCGGAGAACTGTTCCGCCGGGACCGTTTCCGCGAGATGGCCTCGCTGTGGTCGGCAGCCGCCGAGGAGGCCAAGCAGCGGCCGTTCTCCACCTGTTACGAAGCCGTTCTTCGGCAGGACCGCTACGAACATGGCCCGTGCCCGGCCTGCGGGTTCCGCCCGGCCCGTGCCGAGGGAGGAGTCGAAGAGGCCTATTGCGGTCCCTGCGCCGAAGAGAGGCGGCTGGGCGGTGATCTGCCGCGGCTGCGCGCCATCGGCTGGTCGCGCGGACCGGTCGGAGACCCGGCGAAAAACCTCCGGCTCTGGGACGGGCTGCACCTGCACTGGCACATCGCCGGGATGAATCTCGCCGCGCTGGAGGAGGGCTTTGTCGTCGGAGACGCCTTCGATCCTGAGCTGCCGCTGGCGCTGCGCCCCACCGCGCACTATGTGCCGGTGCTCGGCGAGGAGGAGGCAGAGAAAACCGCATACGCGCGCCACCTGAGCCCGGATGCACGCCTGACCGGGCCCGGCGAGACGAAGACGTTCGAGCACATCGCTCTGGACGCTCTGGAAAACGTGGATGGCCGGCTCTGTGGCGAGGACCTGCTTGGCGTCATCAAGGCCGACGTGGACCGCCTCGGCGCGATCTTCTCCCAGGGTGTCGAGCGGCCGAGCCTGGGCCTCACTGCGGGGCTTTCGCGGATGCTCGACTATTTCTTTTCGGCCCGCCTGCCGCATCTGCTGGAGTCCGACCCGCGCTTCCGCAGCACCTATGTCGTGTATGCGGGCGGCGACGATCTGCTCCTCATCGGGCCGTGGCGGCAATCGCTCGAGCTGCTGGCCGAGTTGCAGGCGGCCTTTGCGCGCTATGTGGGCAACCCGCAGATCACGCTGTCGGCCTCGCTCGAGCTGTGCCATCCCGGCGAGCCGCTCAACCGCAGCGTCCGCGGCGCCGAAGAGCGGCTCGAACGGGCCAAGAACGCCGGCCGCAACCGCGTGTGCGCCATCGACGACGAGCCGATGCTCTGGGAGCAGTTCCGTCGGCAGTTGACGAATTCCGAACAGCTCGTCGGGCATCTCCGCTCGGGCGAGCTCAGCCAGGGCTTCGTCTACCGGATGCTCGCCTTCGACCGCGACCGGATGGCCTGCCAGCGCGGCGCGGCGGACTCCAACGCGGCATCCTGGAGGGCCCGCTGGGGGTACCAGCTCCGGCGGAACCTCAAGGGGAAAGACCTGGCTGCCAGCCCGCTGGTGCAGTTCCTGAATTCCCTGTTCGGCCTGACCGCACAACTGGCCAGGGGCGTCTCGCCGCCCTCGGCACGCACCGCGATCACGGCCGCCCTGTATCGAAACCGCTCTTTCTGATCTTCGTCCGCATGGAGGTGAACCGATGCCTGCACCCAACCAGCCAACCGGCCGCCCGCCCCAGGCAGCAGCCCAGGGGCAGGCCGCGGGGGGCCATGCGCTGCCCCCGGTGAAGTATTTCAACGAACATGGCAAGCTCCGGCCAGAGCTGCTGGACAGCGAAGCGCAGGAGGTAGGCGAGGCGCTGGCCAAAGCGGGCCTGGAATCGGCCCAGTTGCGGCGTTTTTACGGAGACGTGCTGAGCCTGCGCCGCCGCTTTGAGATCCGGGCCGCCGGCGCGCCATTCGCCGAACGCGACTCGATCTTCGAGGACATCCTGCCCGAGTTCCGCATGCTGCGCGCCAAGGCGTTTTATGCCAACAAGCGGAGCGACAAAATCCTGCCTGCCGTGATGAAGGAATTCATCCAGCGGCATGTCCAGGCGGTGAAGACGTGGCAGGACTTTCAGGCCTTCTGCCGTCATTTCGAGGCCGTTGTCGCCTTTCATTACGCATTTTCGAAAAAGTAATTTTGCGGAGGCGGTGCAATGAAGCTGATTCATATCTACACCATCACGGGCACGCTCGAGACGGTCACCGGCCTGCACATCGGCGCCGGCAAGGACTCCATCGAGATCGGCGGCATGGACAACCCGGTGATCAAGCACCCGCACACGGGAGAGCCTTACATCCCGGGCTCGAGCCTCAAGGGCAAGGTCCGGAGCCTCCTCGAATGGGCCCTGCACAAGGTCGATCCCGAGGGCCAGGTGTGGGGCTTCAACAAGCGGACGAAGATCGACAACATCGACCAGGACGAGATCCTGAGAATCTTCGGCACCACTCATGAGGACTGGAGCGGCGGGCCCACCCGCGTCTCGGTGCGGGACTGCCACCTCACCAAAGCCTGCCGCGAGAAGATCCAGGAGCGCGGGCTGCCCTTCACGGAAGAGAAGACCGAGGTCGTCATCGACCGCATCCAGGGCAAGGCCGCTGGCAACATCGGCCCGCGCAGGACCGAGCGCGTGCCCGCCGGCATGGAATTTGATGTCGAGATCCAGTTCCGGGTGATCGACACGGGCGACGGCGGCAAACGGGACATGGAGTGCCTGAACCGGTTGATCGAGGGACTGAAGCTGCTTGAGAAGGACGCGCTCGGCGGCTCCGGCAGCCGCGGATACGGCAAAGTGCGCTTCCGCAATCTGGCCGTCGACGGCGTGAGCATCCAGGACAGATTCGACGCGATCCGCGAGGTCAAGATCGACGCGCCCAACGTCATCGTGGAGGGCTGACAATGCCCGCGACGTACCGAATCCGGTTCCGGCTCGCCTCGCCGCTGGCCACGCCGCTCCATTCCGGCACGCTCTTCGGCAACCTGTGCTGGGCCTGGCGCTACCTCCACGGAGAGGCCAGCCTGGGCCAGTGGCTGTGCTCGCTTGCCGAAGACCCGTTCCTCATCTCGGACGGTTTCCCCGCCGATATGCTGCCGCGGCCCTTGCTGAAGCCCGCGCCGGTCCGTCCCCTGACGCTCGAAGAGATCCAGCGGCAGAAGAAGCTGCGCAAGCGGAAACTGATTCCGCGGAGCGTCTTCGCCGGGCTGCGGGACCAGATGAGCGAGGCAGCATTGCTCGAGCGGCTGGCGAAGCTCGAAAAGGAAGAAGAGGAGCACCGCTCGCGCCTCACGCCCCACGAGCTCGAACGGCAGGGCCGGGAGGCATGGGTGAGGCTGCCCCACAACCGCATCCACCGCATCACCGGCCGCACGCCGGACGAGGGCGGGCTGTTCTTCACCGAGGAGCTCTGGGCCAGCGGCCTGCGGCAGTACCGGGATGTTTATGTGCAGACCTCGCTGCCGCCAGAGCGCCTTCAGGAACTTTTCCAGCTCGTGGCGCGTTGGGGCTATGGCAAGGACGCCACCTGGGGCCGCGGCCGATTCGACGGCATCGAGATCACGCCGGAAACCGATGGCCTGTTCGATGGGAAGCTGCCTCGCGCCATGTCGCTCTCGCACGGCTCGCTGACGGCCAACATGAGCCAGCCGCGCTATCAGCTCGAAACCCATTACGGCCGGCTGGGCGGCGTCTATTCGGCGTCTTCGTCCCCTTTCAAGTTCCCGTTGCTCCTGCTCAAACCGGGTTCCACCTTCGAAGCAGGCCAGGGACCCTTCGGCGAGCTTCTGCGAGAAGTGCATCCGGCCATGCCCGCGGTGCGGCACAACGCATGGCACCTGTTTGTCACCTTCCGGGAGGCGGACTGATGCCTGTCTATCACTGCAAGCTGATCCCTCTGACGCCGATCCATGTTGGCGCTGGCGAGACGATCGCGCTCGAGGACTACTTCCTGGCGAATGGGAGGCTGACGCGCTTCCACCCGCCCGCCGTGTTGCGTGCGATGAGCGATGCCGAACGGAAGCGTTACCTCGCTCTGCTCGGGGGCGGCGACACGAACATGGCCGATGCGCTGAAACTGCTGCGGCAGTGCGCGCAGAAGGCGCCTGCCTCGTGGATTTACTCGATTGAAGTCGGGCCCGCCTCGCGGCAGGCTCTGGCCGAAGCCGTCGAGAAAGTGGAGACGCGCCGCGGGGAAGTACACCCGCTCATCTGGAACGAGCTGAAGCAGGAGGCAGTCCTGCCGGGCTCGGCCATCAAGGGAGCCATCCGCACGGCGCTGCTGAGCGCGAAGGTCGTGCGCACCGGCACGGATGCTCCGATGTGGCAGCACGAGTGGGAGAGGCGCCTCCGGAAGGAGACGCATCCCAACGGTGTTGCGCGGCTGGCTCAGGAGCTGGAGCAGGAACTCTTCCGGCAGCAACATTCGGAGATCGAATGGGATCCCTTCCGGTTCGTCAAAGTCAGCGATGCAGCCATTCCGCAGCAGATGGTCCGGCTGGACCGCGCAGTTCTGCTGGGACCCAGAGGCGAAAACGGGGCCAGGAAGATCCAGATGCACTTCGAGCGGCTGCTTTCCCAGAGCGATGGCGGCGCCGCTCCGGTTCTGGAGTTCACGATCTCGCTGGAGAGGGAAGAGAAGAGCTGGCACAGGGGCATCGTGCCCTATCTCGGCAAGGTGCCGACCAGGGACTACCTCCTGCAATGCCTCAACTACCACTACCGCCAGTTGAGGGACCGCGAGGCGCAGCGGTTTCCTGAACTTTATCAGCATCCGTGGAAGAATTGGCTGGAACAGGGGGGCCAGACGAACACCGCTCTGGTCCGCATCGGGCGCTTCTCCCACTTCGAGTGCCTGTCCGTGCATCTGTTGCGGCGGACGCAGGACCGGCGGCGGCAGTGGGTCACGGAGGGAGCCTCGAGAACTTACTGCACCCCCGACGGCGCGAAGAAAATGCCCTTCGGGTGGGCGCTGCTCCAGGTTGCGTGAGGCGCCCATGCCTGAAGCCTGTTCCGTCCTTCTGTTGACTGTCGGCACCGGGACGCGGGGCAGGGAAGACGAGACGATTCTTGAGCCGTTCCGGAAGTCGCTGGAGGCGGCCGGCGCCGGGCGCAATATTCTGCTGCCTTCTCAGGAAACCCAGCCGGTTGCAGAGAAAATCGAGGCCGCTTTTCCGCAGTTTCGGATGGAAATCCGCCCGCTGCCCGCGCCGGGCGACGAGAATAACGCTGACCGCTGCTTCAGCCACTACGACGCCGTCATCTCTGAGCTGCTGGCCTCAGGCGTGGATCCCGGCAGCATGATCGCGGACATCACCCGCGGCACGAAGGCGATGTCGGCGGCGCTGCTGTTGGCCGCGGCTGTGCGTGGCGTGAGGCGAGTGCGCTATCTCGTGGGCCAGCAGAGGAACCCAAGCGGCATGGCGGAGCCGGGCTCGGAGCTCGTCAGCGACATCGAGCCTTCCTTCATCTTCGTGCGGCAGACCTTGCAGCGAGCGGAGGAGCAGCTACGCGCAGGCAATTTCCGCGCTGCCCAGCAGTTGCTGGCGCCGTTCATGCCAGAAAGATCCAGGGCCACGCACGGATACGAATCCGAGGCCGCGTTGCTTCACTGGGCAGCCGGTTTCTGGGGCGCCTGGGACCGGTTCGACCATGCAACGGCGCGAAGACTGGCCGCGAGGGCTCCGGAAGCCGCCTCCCCGGTCCATGAGGATCTTCTGCCCGCCGAAAATCGGCGCGACCTGTTGAACACGCTCGCCGCGCCGTTGCCCCTGCCGCTCGGCGAGCGGGTCAAACACTGCCGGGCCCTCGCGGCCGACCTGCTGGCCAATGCCGAGCGCCGCCTGGGAGAAGGCCGGTTCGAGGAAGTTCTGGTCCGCATCTACCGGACCCTCGAGCTCATCACGACCTACCGCCTGTTCAGCCATGGCATCGAGGCGGAGAACATCCGATGGAAAGACGACCGCGTCCAGCAGTGGCTGAGTCAGCGGCAACAGGCCCACGGCACATCCAGGCCGCCTCGTGCTCTGGGACGGAAAGCGGCCTCCGAGCTGCTGGTCTTTCTCGAACAACGCGACCCGAATTCCAGAGGAGCCCGGATCGCCGCGAAGCTCTTGAATACGGCAAGCTGGTTGGGCGTCAACGACGCGGAGCTGCGCAATCAGTCCGTCCTGATCCACGGGCTGGCTTGCAGTGGGGCGCAGGTCGCCAACCGGCTGCCCGCAATCCTGGCCTCGCTGCGCGACTTCTTCCTCAGCGAACACGAACGCAACCGCGCCCTGCTCGAGGCCGCCCGCTTCCCTTTCATCGGCCTCCGCGAGGCCGTGCCAGCGGAACGCGCGCCGGATCAGCGCTAATGCGCCGCCAGGATCTCCCGCACCAGGCGCTCGAACTCCTCGCGCAGGCGGGCGTGCTCGGCCTGGTTCGCCGGGCCCGCGAAGCCCGTGTGCACGCTGCGGACCCGATGGTTGCGGTCCAGAAACAGCGTCGTCGGATAGCTGGCGAAATTCACCAGTTGCGGCAGCACGCGCTGCACCTCGCCTTCGTTCGTGGTGCCGGCGTATAGCATCGTGTACTCGATCCCGTGCCGGCGCGCAAAAGCACGTAGCTGGCTGCGGTCCCTCTCGCTCTCCCCGGTGTACTCAAACCCGAGCGCGACGATCTCCAGACCCTGCCCGCGGTAGCGCCGGTAGAGGTCGGCCAGCAGCTCGGCCTCGTCGTGGCAGTTCGGGCACCATGATCCCATCAGCGTCACGATGAGCGCCTTGCCGCGGAACCTCGCATCGCTGGAGCGCACGGGCCTGCCGTCCAGATCGACCGCCTCAAATTCCAGCGGCTCCAGCGGATTCTTCACGGACGTATACCGGGATGGATCCGGGGGCTCCGGCAGCCCGAGACGCGCCGCCTCCTCAGCGCGCGCCGCCGTGAACTCGGTCTTGCCGTCGATGACGCCCTTCAGCGTTCCATCCGGCTGGATTTCCGCTTCAACCAGAGTTGCGCGCACGCCGTCGAAGTGGGAAAGCCTCAGTCGGCGTCCGTTCACGCGCCCGCTCAGCGTGCCGAAGTCTCCGTCCAGCCGCTGGATCGTGCCCGTCACCACTGCGCCGGACTGCGCAAAGTAGCCGTTCATCACGCGCACTCCGCGCGCCGCGCCCGTCTGGATGCGCCACGCGCCGGCCACCTGCGGAATGTTCTCCTCCCCGCCCGAAACCTCGGGCTGGAAGGGCTTCGCCGTGAAAGTGCGCCGGACCAGGCCCGCCCTCGTCCGCCGCTGGTAGGCCCCTTGCAGCGCGCCTTCCTTCCACTCCGCCTCCAGCCGCGAGTCGAAGTAGTCCCATACGAGCTCCAGCCGGCCGTTGCGGAATGAACCCGAGGTCGACCAGTTGCGCCGCTCGCCGTCCAGAATCGCGCCCCGGGCCTTCTCCCCGGAAAACTCGAGTTCCATCCGGAAGTCGACGCGTCGGCCCTCCACTTCGACGGCGGCATCCCAGAGGCCCGAAGGGGGCGATTCCAGAGCGGCAAGCAGGGCAAGCATCCGCAGCACAGGCATCGCCCGCTATTGTAACGGTTGCGCCGCGGCCTAGCGGCGCCCGAATCCGAAGCCGATGTTGATGCCGTAGACGAACACCTTCTCGCCTCTGAGGATGTCCATCGCGAAGTCCGGTCCAATGGTGAAACCATGCGGCAAATGGAAATCGTAGCCGCCGCCGACGCGGAACAGCCCGCGGAAGCGCTTGCCCGCCTCTGCCGCGGCGTGTTCGTGTCCGGCTTCCATCTCGCGCGGCTCGCGGTCAAAGCCGGGCCCCGCCACCAGGCGCAGTCCCTTCCACGGGTGCCACGCAGCCGTGAAGGCTACCAGGTCTTCGCGGAAGTCCCCGCCCACGTGCTCATAGGTGGTCAACAGGCCCACGCGGTTCGCGAAGCGGTACTCATAATCGGCGCCAAACGTGTCGCCGTCCTTCTTCGTGTTGTGGCTCCCGCCACCCAGAAACGCCACGTGATGGCGGTGGTGCGTCTGTTCGTTGCCGCTGCCTTCCTGCTGGGCGGAAATGGGGAGGGCGAGAATCAGGGCGAGGAATAAAAGAACCGGGCGCATTCAGAATTTAGGATATCAAAGTCCACATTAATGCGGAAGACCCCCAGCCAGGCGCAAGTCACTGTCGGAAGATTCACCAAAGCCGTTGAGGATTGCAACAGCCGGGCACAGCGCCCTGCCAACGCAACGCCGCTTTCGGAGGGTCCGGCGGGATGGCGGCCAGAAGCGGCGGTGCCGGGAAGGCCCTCGGGTCCGCCAGGAGGACGGAGGGGGACGGATCCAGCGGCAGCCGTCCGCCGCGCAGCGCAACGCTGCGCCGGTCTGTCGGCGGCTGCGGAGTCCTCCCGCCCCGTCGCCACCCGGCACAAAGCTACAGCTCCAGCTTCTCCCAAAGCAGCCGCTCCTCGCGCCAGGGGTCATAGAGCACGCGGCATTGCGCATTGATTTCCATGGTGGCGCGGCGGTCCAGCGTGTAGGGCGGCCAGGCGGGCTGCCCCTGGGCGGCCGGGCGTCCTGTGCGCGCAAACGATGCCCACATCTGGCTCATGTTACGCGCGGTCGCGATGCTTTCCGGGCGGGTGATCGAATTCCAGCTCCCCGTGGCCGCACGGCCGGGTTCTGGCAGAAGGTAGAACTTGTACGGGATCTCCAGCGCGTGGGCGGCGCCCACCTTGTGTCGCGTGCCCGGAACGAGAGCCTCCGACTCGTGCGTGAAAACATACATGTACACGGGCGCGCCCCCCTGGGCCGCCTTGCGCTCCGCAATCGTGACGGAGCCGATGCCGAACATCAGCGCAGACGTGATGGCGATATAGAGATCGGCCGGCGGCGCGCCGGGGCGGCTTCTGCGATAGGTCTCGTATACGGCCCCGGCGTGGGAGCCAAGTTCGTCGGCAAGCCGCTGCCGCAGCGTCTCCTCCGTAAGCTGAAACACTTCCGTGTTCTTCTGCTGCATGAAGAAAAAGATGGTTTCGTCGCGGTTGTAGCCGACGATGAGCGGTTTCTTCTTCGAAATGCCGGGAGCCGCCGGGTCGAAGGGATGGTGCGGCAAAAAGCGGCCGTCGACCACCGGCCCGAAGCCGCCGGGCCGCGGATTGCCGGCGATGCCCCTGCGGCCGCCCATGCGCGTCAGCGGCCCGCCTTGGGGCGCCTTAGCTAGGGCGGCCTGCACCTCGAGCAGCTTCTCCACGGGAACATCCAGAAGCCGCCGCCATTCGTGCTTCTCAAGGCCCAGTTCGCGCAGCACCATGCGCGTGGTCTCGGCGGCGGCCTCGGGCGGCATCATGCGGATCCCGGGGCCGCTCTCGATCGAAGCCTTGTGGAAATAGGGCGCGGCGGCTGGCATAGCGTAAAGGCAGGATGTCTTGGCGCCCCCGCCGCTCTCTCCGAAGATCATTACGTTGCGCGGGTCGCCCCCGAAGGCCTCGATGTTGTCATGCACCCACTTCAGCGCATCGCAAATGTCGAGCAGCCCCTGATTGCCGCTGGTAGTGGATTCCTCGCCTGCGAGCTCGCCAAGATAGAGGAAGCCGAGCAGTCCGAGCCGGTGGTTCGTGGCGACCACCACGACGTCCCATTCCCGCGCCAGGCCCGTGGCATCCTGCCACGGGGAGCCGCCAGAGCCGGTCGTGAATCCGCCGCCGTGCGAATAGACCATCACGGGGCGCCTCCTGCGGTCTGCCGCCGGGGTCCAGATGTTGAGGTACAGGCAGTTCTCGTCCGGAGCGGGCTCCTCCCCCCGCGGCCCGGACCGCCCCGGCTGCGGACACGGCGGTCCGAACCACAGCGCGTCGCGAACGCCCGTCCACGGCTCCAGCGGCGGAGCTTTGCGGAACCGGTTCCTGCCCGCAACCGGACCCGCGTACGGCACCCCGCGGAACAGCACCACGCCGTTGCGCCGGAATCCGCGCAGCCGCCCGCAGGCCGCTTCGACGGTGACGGTCTCGCCATCGCCGGGCGCAGCGGGCTGTTGGATCGTGCCGGGCCACGAGCTCATTGCCAGGGAATGCGCCAGCCATTGCCGGCGCGACAGGGCGGGCAGACAGTTCTCAAACAGCATGGACGTCAGCTTCTACGCATTGCAGGGCGCACCGGTTTGCCCGATGGTTTCTTCCTCCGGCAGTGGCGCCGCGAATCGGCAGTGGGACGGCGGAGCTCCGCTCAGGCCGTCCCGGACCGCCGCCGGTCGGCCAGCTTCACCAGAAGGTACAGGAGCAGCGCCAGCGCCGCGGCCGCCGCCAGGAAATGCCAGCGGTGGTCTTTGAGCCACTGCGTGGAGTGCTCGCCCAGCGACTTGCCCAGCCATGCGAAGAAGAAGAACCTCGGAACCTTGCCAGCAGCCATGGCACCAAGGAACGCCGCCGGATGGACTCCCAGCGCTCCCGCGCAGATCACGAAAAACTTCATCGGCAGCGGGATCACCGGCACCAGCGCCGGAATGAAGACCGTGATCAGCCCGTAACGCTGGAACCAGCCGCGGAATTTCATCGCGCGCGGCCCGCTGGCCTTGCGCTCCAGATATTTCTCGCCTCCCTTGCGCGCCACCCAGAACAGTCCAAGGCTGCCGGCCAGCGCGCCGACGGTCGCCAGCGCCGCACTGAGCCATGCCGTCTCGGGATGTGTCCAGGCGAGGAAGAGCACGAGATAATCCGGGCCGCCCGGATTCGGCAGGCCGATCCCGTCGATGAACGCGATCAGCAGCGCGCCCAGCGGACCCCAGGTCTTCAGCAGCTCGAGGAAGGACTTCATGCGGCGGGTCTTCCTCTATTGTGCAGGCAGGCAGGGCTTCGATGCCGGCGCCGCGCCGGGGCTCAGTCCTTCCAAACCCGGATGTAGCACCGGCCCGGGAGCTGGCGGATGCGGCCCGCCTCTTCCAGATCGAACAGCAGGGCGATGATCTCGGAGGAAGACAGGTGCGGAAGCCGTTCGATGAGTTCGTCGAGATACACCGGAGTATCCGTGTGGAGCAGCGCAAGAATCTGCCCTGCGTAGGCCGACATCGGACCGGAGACAAGCTGTGTTTCTGTTTCCAGCGCCAGAGGCTGTTGGCGGGCGAGCTGCGCGCGAACCTGCGGACCCAGGCCGTCCAGAATGTCCTCGGCCGACTGCACGAGCTGCGCGCCCTGCTTGAGCAGCAGGTTCGGGCCGAAGCTCATCGGGTTCGTGATGTTGCCAGGGACGGCGAAGACTTCCCGGTTCTGATCCAGCGCGAGCCGCGCCGTGATCAGGCTCCCGCTGTACTGCTTGCCTTCCACGACCACCACGGCTTCGCTCAGGCCGCTCACCGTGCGGTTCCGGATCGGGAAGTTCTGAGGGTGCGCCGGCGATCCGAAAGGGAATTCGGACACGATCATTCCCTGGCGCACGATCCGCTCGGCCAGCTTGCGGTTCTCCGCCGGGTAAATGACGTCCAGCCCGCAGCCAAAGACCGCTGCCGTGGCGCCGGCCTCCAGCGCGCCCTCGTGGGCCGCCGTGTCGATGCCGCGCGCCATGCCGCTCACTACCGTGATGCCTGCCGCCGCGAGGTCGCGGCCCAGGCGGCGCGCCACGGTCGTGCCGTAAGTGCTGGCCACCCGGCTGCCAACAAGGGCCACCATGATCGAGTGCAGCAGCTCCACGCGCCCAAGCACGAACAACAGGATGGGAGGATCGAAGATTTCGCGCAGCCGCGGCGGGTAGCGCTCGTCATCGATCGCGACGAGCTCCGCGCCCAGGCTCTTCGCGCGCTCCATCTGCTCGGCTGCTTCCTCGAACGTGCAGCCCGAAGCCAGGCTCCGTGCGACGGCGGGCGGCACGCCAGCCGCTTCGAGCTCCCCCGGATCCGCCTGAAGAATGGCCACGGGCGAGCCATACCGCTCGTACAGCTCGAGCGCCCGCCGCGTGCCCAGCCCCGGCATCAGGCGCAGGGCGAGCCAATGCAGAAGCGTCTCCGGAGAGGCAGCAGTGCGCGGCGGGACAGGCACATAAATTGGTGGGCGGAGCCTCGGAGGATTCTCACCCTCCGATGGCCGCGCGCTCCCACCCCTGTTGCGGATGGGCGCTGCTCAGTCGGTGGCTTCCACGGAAAAATACGCGCAGTCGGGATGGTGGAAAACCAGCGCGCTCACGCTCGCCTCCGGCTCCATCATCATGCCTTCGGTGAGCCGCACGCCGATCTCTTCCGGACGCAGCAGCTTCCAGATGCCCTGCTGATCTTCGAGATTCGGGCACGCCGGATAGCCGAAGCTGTAGCGCTTGCCCCGGTAGCGCGAAGTGAACCGCTGCTGCATGGTCATGCCAGGCGGGTCCGGGAACCCCCACTCCTCGCGCAGCCGCCGGTGCAGCCACTCGGCAGCGGCCTCGGCCGTCTCGATGGCCAGCGCCTGAAGGCAATGGGCCTCGAAGAAACGGCCCGCCTGCTTGGCCTCTTCCGCTGCCTCGCGGACGCCCTCGCCGGCAGTGACCACAAACAGCGCAATGTGGTCGCGCCGGCCGGAAGGGTCCGGATCCAGCACATAATCGCTCAGGCAAAGGCCGTCCTTCTTGCGCTGGCGCTCGAACGTGAAAATGTGAAGTGGCTCCGCGCCGCCAGGCGCGTACAGCGCAATGGAATTGCCGAGGCGTTCCGCTTCGAAGAACTGCCACACCCCGCGCACCCTCATGAACTGCGCCGCTCTTTCTTTCACCGCCTCGACATCGTGGAACAGCGCGAGCGCTTTCGCGTCGCGCTCCTTCAGCGCCCTCTCGAAATTGCCCCGGAAGCCGAGGTGGCGTCCGTAAAGCATGTTCGGGTTGATGTAGCTCCAGATCTCGGCGAGGTTCGCCAGCGTGCGGACCCGCCGGTCGAGGTACGGCGCGGGCGGAATGGGGATGTCCGTCCGGACCTTCGGAGAACGGGCGGTACCGGCATCCACGGCCATGCCCCCCGGCGCCGGATCAGCGGCCGCCTGGGCCGCGCCCGTCGGGCCCTCCAGCGCCGCCATCAGCCGTTCGCGCCCGGCGGGGTCCATCAGCATGTTCATGATCTGGAGGCCGGTCATCGCGTCCTTTGCATAGAACGTCGGCGCCTGATAGGCGGGCGCGATTTTCGTCACCGTGAATTTCTCGCTCAGCGCCGCGCCGCCCACCAGCAGCGGCACGCGGATGCCCGCCTCGCGCAGATCCTCGGCCGTCGCCACCATCTGCTGCGCCGATTTCACCAGCAGGCCCGAAAGCCCGATGGCGTCCGGCCGGTGCTCATGGAAGGCGCGGATCAGATCCTCGGGCGGCACCTTGATGCCGAGATTGATCACCTCGTAGCCGTTGTTCGAAAAGATGATCTCGACAAGGTTCTTGCCGATGTCATGCACGTCGCCCTTCACGGTGGCCAGCAGGAAGCGGCCGCGCGTCTGCACCTCGCTCTTTTCCATGAACTGTTGCAGGTGCGCTACGGCGGCCTTCATCGCTTCTGCCGACTGAAGCACCTCGGCCACGATCAGCTCGTTGTTGTTGAACAGCCGCCCCACCTCGTCCATGCCGCGCATCAGCGGCCCGTTGATGATCTCCAGCGGCGTGGCGCCCTCGGCCAGCTTGCGGTTCAGGTCCTCCACGAGCCCGTCTTTCGAGCCTTCGATGATGTAGCGCGCCAGCCGCTCGTCGAGAGGCAGGTCCTCCGCTTTCTTCCTCTCCTTCGCTGCCGCCTGTCGGAAGTACTCGGTGATGGCCGCGATGTTGTGCTGGTTGACGGCGATCCGCTCCTCGCGGCTCTGCTCGCGCCAGTCCTCCGCCACGCCCGGGAATTTTTCCGGGTCGGGCCAGTTGAACAGCAGCCGTTCGGCCAGCACGCGCTCCTGCTCGGGGATCGAGGCAAACCGCTCCAGCTTCTCCGTGTTGACAATGGCCAGGTCCAGCCCCGCCTTCGTGGCGTGGTAGAGAAAGACCGAGTTGACCACCTCTCGCGCCGCCGGCGGCAGCCCGAAGCTCACGTTCGAAATCCCGAGGATCGTGCGCACGTGCGGGATGTTCTCTTTCACCAGGCGCACGCCCTCGATGGTCTCCACCGCGCCGCCGATGTAGTTCTCGTCTCCGGTGGCGGCGGGAAACACGAGCGGGTCGATGATGAGATCCTCGGGCCGCAGCCCGTACTTGCTCACCAGCAGGTCGACGCTGCGCTTCGCCACCTCGAGCTTCCGCTCGCGCGTGAAGGCCTGCGCCTGCACCGGGTCCTCATCGATGGTGCCGACCACCAGCGCGGCGCCGTACGAACGCGCCAGCGGTGCGATGCGCGCGAACTTCTCCTCGCCGTCCTCCAGATTCACGGAGTTGATGATGCTGCGGCCCTGGCAGTAGGTCAGCGCCAGCTCGACGGCGCGCGCATCGGTCGTGTCGATCATCAGGGGCGCTTTCACCTTGCGGATCAGCAGCTCGTAGAACGGCGGGATGTCGGCCAGCTCGTCGCGGTCCGAAGACTGGAGGCAGACGTCGATGATGTGCGCCCCGGCCCGCACCTGCCGCCGCGCGATTTCGGTGGCTTCCTCCCACTTCTCTTCCGCGATGAGCCGCTTGAACGCGCGCGAGCCGATCACGTTCGTGCGCTCGCCCACCAGCAGCGGGCGCGTGGATTCCTCCGCCTCCACCACCTCGATGCCCGAATAGAACACGCGGTGCGAAGGCTCGCGGCGCGGACGCGGGCGCCGGCCCTCGGCCATCTGCGCAATGGCGCGGATGTGCGCCGGCGTCGTGCCGCAGCAGCCGCCGACGATGTTCAGCCAGCCGTGGTCGGCAAACCGCGCCAGTTGCGCCGCCAGCGAATCGGGCGTCTCCAGATAACGGCCCTCCTCGTCGGGCAGGCCGGCGTTCGGGTAGCAGGAAACGCGCGTCGAGGCGAGTTCATGAATCGTGCGGATGTGATCCGTCATGAACTCGGGCCCGGTGGCGCAGTTGAGGCCGACGGCGAGCAGGTCGGCATGAGCGATGGAAACATAGAAGGCGTCCGCCGTCTGCCCCGCCAGCATTGTGCCCATCGGCTCGATCGTGCCGCTCACGATCACCGGAATGCGGCGGCCGTACTCCTGCGAAAGGCGCCCGATGGCCAGCAGCGCCGCCTTCACGTTCCGCGTGTCCTGGCAGGTTTCCACCAGCAGCAGGTCCGCGCCGCCATCCACCAGGCCGCGCGCCTGCTCATAGTAGCCGTCGCGCAACTGCGCGAACGTGACGCCGCCGGTGACCGTGATGGCCTTCGTCGTCGGCCCCATCGAGCCGGCCACGAAGCGCGGCCGGCCCGGACGCTCGAATTCCGCTGCCGCCCGGCGGGCCAGCTCCGCGGCCAGCCGGTTGATCTCGTAACAACGGTCCTCCAGCCCGAATTCCGCCAGCGTCACCGGCGAACCGCCGAACGAATTTGTCTCGACGATGTCCGCCCCGGCTTCAAAATAGGCCCGGTGAATGTCCAGGATCCATTCCGGGCGCGTGAACAGCAGATGCTCGGTGCAGTTCTCGAACTGCGGCCCGCCCCAGTCCTCGATCGTCGGGTTCCGCTGTTGCAGCATCGTGCCCATCGCTCCGTCGAGCACAAGGATGCGCTCGTCGAGCGCGGCCAGCAGTTCCTGAAGGCGGGATTCCCAGCTCATGTCGCGCGAGACCGTGCTTATTCCATCGTAATGGAGCGCGTGCCGGGGCCTGCCTGGCGGTACAGTCCGTGGCGCCGGATGTAGGCGAGCACCTCCGGATGCAGCCCCTCGGCCTCGCCCGTGCTTTCAAGCTGCCGCCGGATCTCCGACGAGGACAGCGGCAGCGCCAGCGTCTCCAGCCGGTGCACCCGCGCGCCTTCCGGAATGCAAAGCTCGTAGCCGGGGCGCGAAACGACAATGAAATCCACCATCGCGATCACGTCCCGGCTGCGGTGCCAGCTTCCGATTTCCGCGAAGGCGTCCGCCCCTATCAGGAAGAACAGCTCGTCGTCCGGGGCCAGCGTGCGCTTCAGCCTCTCCAGCGTATGAATCGTGTAGCTCTTCTCCTGCCCTTCTTCCAGGCGCGAGGCTTCGAAGCGCGGATCTTCCCGGCAGGCGAGCTCCACCATGTGGTAGCGATGCTCGAAGGGCGTTGTCTGCCCGGCGGGCTTGTGCGGCGGATGCGCCGCGGGCACGAAAAGGACCCGGTCCAGAGCGAAGCGGTCGGCAGCCTCGCGGGCGACACGCGTGTGCGCCATGTGGATGGGATCGAAAGTGCCGCCAAAGACCGCGAGCCGCAAAACGCTATGGTAGCGGAGCCGTCGCGCGGCTGTCACGCAGTGCCTGCGGCGCGGCTTCGTTGCCTCGCCGCCGCGGCGCGGGCCAGCTCGTCGCAGCGGTTGTTGTCCTCATGCTCCGCATGCCCCTTCGTCCACACCCAGTGCACGCGGTGCCGCTGAAGCGCCGCATCGAGCGCCTGCCACAGGTCCTGGTTGAGAACCGGCTTGCGGTCGGCCGTCTTCCACCCGTTGCGCTTCCAGCGCGCCATCCAGCTCTGGATGCCGTTCTTGAGGTACTGCGAGTCGGTCACCATCTCCACCTCGCACGGCTCGCGCAGCGCCTCCAGCGCCTTCAGCGCCGCAGTCAGCTCCATGCGGTTGTTGGTGGTGTGCGCCTCGCCTCCGCTCGCCTCCCGCGTGTGTGGGCCGTAGCGCAGGATGTAGGCCCATCCGCCCGGCCCCGGATTGCCCAGGCAGCTTCCGTCGGTGACCGCGATGACCTTCTTCATCGGGCCCTCAGGCGGCGGGGACGGCTTCTTCGGCCGCTTCGCCGCGCCGGAGCTCCGCTTCAAAGAAGCGGTCGACGAGGTCGAGGATTTCGCGCGCTTCGCGGGCATGGTAAATCGCCGTCCGCAGCTTCGAACCGTTGCGAACGCCGTGCGTGAAATACGTGGCGAACTGCTTCATCTTGCCCACCGTGTCGAGGCTCTCGTGCTCGATCAGCATCGAGTAGTACGTGTGCATGATGCGCCAACGGTCCTCTTCCGTGGGCCGGAAGTAGCTGCCCGTCGCCAGGTACTCGGCAATCTGGCGGAAGATCCACGGGTTGGACGCCGCGGCGCGGCCGATCATCACCGCGTCGCAGCCCGTTTCCGCCACCATGCGCACGGCATCCTCCGGCGTCACGATATCGCCGTTGCCGATCACCGGGATCTTCACCGCCGCCTTCACTTCGGCGATGCGCGTCCAGTCGGCGCGCCCGCTGTAGCCCTGCTCGCGCGTCCGCGGGTGCAGCGCAATCGCATTCAGGCCGCAGTCTTCCGCCAGCTTCGCCACCTGCACGTGGACGAGCTGCTGATCGTTCCACCCGGCGCGGGTCTTGATCGTCAAAGGAATGCGGATGGCCGCCCGGACGGTCTTCAGGATCCGCTCGATCAGCGGCAGGTCGCGCAGCAGGCCGCTGCCGCCGTTGCAGCGCACCACCTTCTTCACCGGGCACCCGAAGTTGATGTCCACCGCGTCGAAGCCCGAGTCCTCGCAGATCCGCGCGGCTTCGGCCAGCACTTCCGGGTCGGCGCCGAACAGTTGCGCCGTGATCGGGTGCTCGTCCGGCTCGAAGTATAGATAGTGGAAGCTCTGGAGCCGCCTGCGGTTCGGGTGGCGGCGCGTGGCGACCACCCCGTGCGAGCTGGTGAACTCCGTCATCAGCAGTCCGCAACCGCCCTGGGCGCGGATCAGCCGCCGGAAGACGGTGTCTGTCACGCCCGCCATCGGAGCCAGCACCGTGGCCGGCTGGATGACAACGGGGCCGATCCTCAACTCCGCGGGAAATGCCACCATGCAATTCCATTTTACCCGCGCCCCGTCTCTTCCCCGAAACAGGCCCGGTTGCGGGCGCGTCCAAGAGGGGCGAGGATCAGCAGTATGTGGCAGAAAGCGGCCCTCGCGTTCCTGGCCGGAGGCATCGTGGCTGGCACCGCCGTCTACATCGGCCTGAGAGACCGGACAGCGGCCCCGCCGGAGCCTGCGCCCTTCGTGGCGGCTTCCCCGGCTGCCGCGCCCCCGGGTGCCGTCCCCGGGCCGCCGCCCTCCACGCCCGCAGCGTCGGCGCCCGAATCCGTTTCCGCAGCTCCGGCAAAGCCCGCCGAAGCCCGGAAGCGGGAGCCTGCCGTGCGCCCGCCGGCGCGGCCGGTCCAGAAGCCGGCTGCCCCGCGTCCCGCGTCCGAAATGGCTCAGGCCAGGCCGCAGAATGATGTGATCATCGTTCCGCCGCCTGTGCCCGCGCCGCCTCCGGAGGCGCGGCCCGCGCCTGCCGCGGCCGAGCCCGCGCCCGAGCCCAAACCCACGCCGGAGCCTTCCCAGACGGCCAGGCCCGCGCCGAAGCGCGAGCCGCGCACCGTCACGATCCCCGCCGGCACGCTCATCCCGGTGCGCCTGCGGGATGCGCTCAGCACCGAACGCCACTCCACCGACGATTCCTTCGTTGCGACCCTCGACGCGCCGCTCATCGTGGAGGGCCTCGTCATCGCCGAGCGCGGCGCGCTTGTCCGCGGACGCATCGTGGAGGCCCTGGAGCCGGGCCGCGTCAGGGGCCGCGCGGCGCTCACCCTGCAACTGGTCGAGCTGAACACCAGCGACGGGCAGAAGGCCGAGATCCGCACGGAAAGCTTCCGTCATGAAGCCGAAAGCGGCGTCCGGAGCGACGTGGCCAAAGCGGGCGTCGCCGCCGGCATCGGCGCCGCGCTCGGAGCCATCCTAGGCGGCGGCAAAGGAGCGGCCATCGGCGGGGCCATCGGCGGCGCGGCCGGAGCCGGCGGGGCCATGGCGACACGCGGCAAGCACGCCGAGCTGCCCAGCGAAACGCGGCTTACCTTCCGGCTCAGCGAGCCGGTGACGCTCACGGAACGGCTGCCCTGAGCCTCGCATCCGCGGGAGCCGCCCGCATCGCCCGGTTCCGCCGGCCCGCATTCCGGATGCGCTCCCCTTGCTCCTCGCCGCAAAGGGCCGTTCCTTATCGCGGCGACGGCGAAAACCCCGTCTCCTCCTTCCAGGCTTCCAGCGTGTTGTAAACGATCGGGCAGTAACAGGCGCGGTCGATGAACTGCCACATGCGCGAAGGAATGGAACCGGCCCCGCGCACCATGTGCGGAAAATCGACGCAGGCTGCCGGCCGCACGTCGTACACCGTGCACTCCGTGCCGGACAGAAATACGCAGCCTTTTTCCGGATCGCGCCGCAAAATCAGGCCTTCTTCCGGGCTCTCTTCCGTGTATTCGCGCTTGAATTTCTCCACGCTCATCCGGAAATGCTTCGCCAGCCGCTCCACATCGCGCTCCAGCAGCCTCGCCGTGGCCACCTTGCAGCAGTTGGCGCAGGCCAGGCAGTCGACCTGCGCCTCCACTTCCTCCGCGATCTGGCGGAGCCGCCGCTCCACATACCGGTAGGTCTTCAGGTGGCGGCGGAAGCGCTCGTTCTCGCCCCGCTTGTGTTCTCCAAGACGCCGGATCTGGACCAGGTCCGTGATCACCAGGTTACGTTCACCTTCCGGAAGTCGCCGGCGCGCATGTAAGTCAGCCCCGCCGGATCGAGATGCTTCGCCATCGCCGCGCGCACCTGCTCGGGCGTGAGCGCCTTCACCTTCTCCTCCAGCTCGGCGTCGAAGGCCATCGTGCGCCGTTCGTAGGTCCGGCTCACGAGGCGCTGCACCAGCTCGTCGTCGTTTTCGCGGCTCACCTGCCGGCTTTGCAGCCAGCTCTTCTTGCCAGCTTCGATCTCCTCCGCCGTGAAGCCTTCGGTGAGCACCTTCCTCATTTCGTCCCGGAACGATGCTTCCACCTTGGGAGCATTCTCCGGGGCGCAGATGGCGAACGCAATGAACAGCGCGTGATCGCCGTCGGAATCGGCGATCACCTGCGAACCCACCCCGTAGCTCAGCCCTTCCTTGTTGCGGATGCGCGCGAACAGGCGCGAATTCATGCCCTGGCCGAGCAGATAATTGCCGAAGATCAACGCCGGATAGTCCGGATCGGTGTCCTTCAGCTTCAGGGCGGCGCCAGCCATCCACATCGCATTGGCCTTGTCCGGCGTCTCGAACGCTCCCGCAGCGGGCTGGACCGGCTTGAACCGCCGCAGCACGCGCGCGTAGTTCTGGCGGCTCTTCCAGTCGCGCACGTGCCGGGCCACCTGCTGCTGGACCGCCTCGGGATCGAAATCGCCGATGATGGCAAGCTCGGCCTCGGCCAGGCCATAGTACTGCGCGTAGAACTCCTTCACCTGGTCGAGCGTGGCCGCCTGAATGCCTTCAATCTGCTCCTCGATCGTCGGCGTGGAGCGGATATCGCCCTTGGGCCACGGCATCAGATGGCGCTGAAGCGCCACCGAGGCGATGGTCTGCGGCTGGCTTTTCGCCGACTCCAGCGACGCGAGCACCTGCCGTTTCAACTGGTCGAACTCATTCTCCGGAAACGCGGACTCCTTCAGCATCTCGAAGACGAGATCGATGGCGGCGGGCAGATTCTCGCGCGTCGTCGTGATGCGCGCCGAGGCGCCGCTGGCGTTGCCGCCGACGTTGATCTGCGCCTTGATGCGGTCGATCTCGTCGCGGATCTGCTGGCGCGTCTTCTTCGTCGTCCCGCGCATCAGCATCTGGCCCGCCAGCCCGCCGATGAATACCTTGTCCCGCAGATTGTTCTCATCGCCGAAATGCAGGCTGAGCACCGCCGTCACCTGGCTGCCGCGCGTCTTCTTCGGCAGCAGCGCCAGCTTCAGCCCGCCGCCGATCTCGCCGCGGATCGTGCGGCGGTCGATGTTGGCGGGCGTGGCCTCGAACGCTTCTCCCTGGCTCACGACGGCGCGCCCCGTGTAGCCTTCCACCAGCTTCTGCACGTCCGGCGGCTCGGGCGGCTGAACGCGAACCGGCTCCTTCTCGGGGATGAACAGGCCCACAGTGCAGTTGGAGGGGATGAAGTACTTCTCTGCGGCCTTCTGCACCTGCTCGAGCGTGACCTTTTCAATCCGGTCGCGCTGGAGGAACATCAGCCGCCAGTCGCCCATCGCCTGCCACTCGCTCAGCTCGAGCGCGACGTCCTGCGGGTCGTTCATCTGAAGCTCGAAATTCTTCAGCCAGCGCGTCCGCTGCCGCTCAAGCTCGTCCTTCGTGAACGGCTTCGAACGGATCTCGGCGATCGTGTCGAGCAGCGCCTTGCGCGCATCCTCCAGCGGGCTGTCCATCCGCACGCTCGCCGACGCATAGGCAAAGCCCGGGTCGTGGAGCTGGAAGGCGTTCATGCTCACCGTCGCCGCCTTCTTCGTCTCCACCAGCGCCTTGTAGAGCCTCCCCGAAGGCTGGTCCCCAAGGATCGCCACGGCCATTTCGATGGCCGGAAACTCCTCGTGCGAGCCGGGCGGGATGTGCCACGCCGCGCCCACGTACTGCACGTCGCCCACGCGCCGCACCACCACCTGCCGCTCGCCGTCCTGCGCCGGCTCCACCGTGTAGGTGCGCCGGAGCTGCCGCTGCGGCTTCGGAATGGCCCCGAACGTCTTCTGGATCAGCGCCAGCGCCTTCTGCTCATCGAACTTCCCGGCCACCACCAGCAGCGCATTGTCCGGCTGGTAGAAGTGGCGGTAGAACGCCTGGAGCCTTTCAATCGGGACGCGCTCGACGTCGCTGCGCGCGCCGATGGTCAGCTTGCCGTAGTTGTGCCACTCGAACGCCGTGGCAAGCACCCGTTGCAGCAGCACGCGCTGCGGCGCGTTCTCGCCCGCTTCCATCTCGTTGCGCACCACCGTCATCTCGCTGTCGAGATCCTTCTTCGCCACGAAGCTGTTCACCATGCGGTCGGCTTCCATCGACAGCGCCCATGCGAGATTGTCCTCCGTGGCGGCGAACGTCTCGAAATAGTTCGTCCGGTCGTACCACGTCGTCCCGTTCGGGCGCGCGCCGCGGTCCTGCAACTCTTTCTTGATGTCCGGATGGTTCTTCGAGCCCATGAACAGCAGGTGCTCCAGCAGGTGCGCCATGCCCGTCTCGCCGTAATCCTCATGGCGCGAACCGACCATGTAGGTCACGTTCACCGTAATGGTGGATTTCGTCGGATCCGGGAACAGCAGCACACGCAGGCCGTTGTCAAGCCGGTATTCGGTGATGCCTTCCACCGACGTCACTTTCCTCGGCGCGCCGCTCTGCGCCGCCGCAGGGAAGCAGGCGGACGCAAGAAGAACCGCAGCCAGCAGGCACGCAAACCGGGTGCGGACAGTGGATGCGCTCATGCTCATAAGGGAGTCCTTGCCTCCTATCGTAATGGATCGGCAGCCGCTTTTCCCGCGGACACGCCGGCGCTAATTTGAAGGCGTGGGACGCGCGCGCTTCCGCTTCCACGGCGAGCTCAACGATTTCCTGCCCCGGCGCCAGCGCGGAGCGTGGCTCGAATATGGCTTCCGCGACCGCCCCTCCATCAAGCACGCCATCGAGACCTTCGGCGTGCCGCATCCCGAGGTCGGCGAGCCGCCGGACCTCTCCGCTCCGCTCGGGGACGGCGCGGAAATCGAAGTGCGCCCCCGGCGCTATGAAGACCCGCCTGACGGAGGCTGGCGCTTCGTGCTCGACGGACACCTCGGACGGCTGGCGAAATATCTTCGCATCCTCGGCTTTGACACGCTCTACGAAGCGGGCGCCGACGACCGCTCGCTGGCCGATGCCGCGGCCTCCGGCCGCTTCCTGCTCACCCGCGACCGCTCGCTGCTCATGCGCCGCGCCGTCTCCCACGGCCTCCTCGTGCGGCACGACGATCCCCGCCGCCAGCTCGAATGGCTGGCCTCTAGGCTCGGCCTCTGGCCCTGCGCCGAGCCGCTGACGCGCTGCCTCCGCTGCAACGCCCCCCTCGAGCCCGTGGCGAAAGAGTCCGTCTGGGACCGCATCCCGCCAAAGACCCGCCTCTGGTGCAGCGAGTACAGGACCTGCCGCGGCTGCGGCCAGCTCTACTGGCCGGGCTCCCACTACGAACGCATGCAGGCCTGGATCCGCGCCCTCCGCGGCGCCGGCCGCTGAAACAATTCTTCCCTGTCCTGTTCCGTCCCCGGGGGGCACCCCCTTGCATCCGACAATCGGATGCGATTATCTGGTAATGAGCGAAAGGAAAGCACCGCATGATGCCGGCCATCTCTCCCGGCGCGGCTCCCGCCGCCGGGCCTCTCACCGCGGAAGAGCAGGATTATCTGGACCGCCTCATCGTCCGCCACCGCGGCCGTCCGGGGATGCTGCTGAATATCCTCGAAGAGATCCAGGAGAACCAGCCGAAAAAGTTCCTCCCGCTCGAATATCTCGATTACCTTTCCAGCCGCACCGGCATTCCGGGCTCGCAGATCTACAGCGTCGCCACCTTCTACGCGCTGTTCAATCTGAAGCCGCAGGGCAGGCACACCGTCTGCATCTGCCGCGGCACGGCCTGCCACACGCGCGGCTCGAAGGCCCTGCTCGAGCGGCTGCGGCTCCTGCTCGGCCTCTCGCCGGGCGAGGACGAGGGCAGCGCGGACAAGCTCACCATGACCACGCCCGACGGCGAGTTCACCATCCGCACCGTGGCCTGCTTCGGCCAGTGCGCCCTCGCGCCGGTGGTCGAAGTGGACCACCTCATCCTCGGCCATGTGAACGAGCGCACGCTCGAGCGCGAAGTGGAGGCGGTGCGGAAGGGAGGCCGCGCATGAAACGGATCCGCGACCTGGCCAGCTTCAACGAGGCTCGCGAGGCGGGGCTCGCCAGACTGCTGCCCCCGGTGCCGCGCATCGCCGTCGGCATGGGCACCTGCGGCGTGGGCAACGGAGCCGAGGCCGTGTTCCGCGCCTTTGCCGACTCGATCGACCACCGCGGCATGAGCGTTGAGCTCGTCCGCACCGGCTGCTTCGGCTTCTGCGCCGCCGAGCCCCTGGTCAACATCTGGATCCCCGGCAGGCCGCTCGTCATTCTTCAGAAGGTGCGGCCCGACGACGCCCCCGCCATCCTTGACGACGTCGCCGCCGGCCGCGTGCCCGCCGAACTCGCTCTCTGCCGCATCGACGAATGGGACCACATCACTGCCCACATCAAGTTCGGCTCCGGCTTCCCCGAGATCCCGCTCTGGAACGAAGTCCCCTTCTTCCGCGGCCAGAAGAAGATCGTGCTGCGCAACTGCGGCCTCATCAACCCCGACGACATCGAGGAGTTCCTCGCCGTCGGCGGCTATCAGGCCCTGTACAAGGTGCTCATCGACAACAACCCGGCCGCCGTCATCGAGGCCGTCAAGGCCGCCCGCCTGCGCGGCCGCGGCGGTGCCGGCTTCCAGACCGGAGCCAAGTGGGAGTACCTGCGCAAGGCCAAGGCCGAGCCGAAATACCTGATCTGCAACGCCGATGAAGGCGACCCCGGCGCCTACATGAACCGCAACGAGATCGAAGGCGACCCGCATTCGCTCATCGAGGGCATGGTGATCGGCGCCTTCGTCACCGGCGCGAGCGAGGGCATCATCTACGTTCGCGCCGAATATCCGCTGGCCGTGCACCGCCTGCGGACGGCCATCCAGCAGGCCGAGGAATGGGGCCTCCTTGGCGAGGACATCCTCGGCCGCGGCTTCTCCTTCCGGCTCTCTCTGGTCGAGGGCGCCGGCGCCTTCGTCTGCGGCGAAGAGACCGCGCTCATCCGCTCCCTCGAAGGCAGGGCGGGACGCCCCACGCCGCGGCCGCCCTATCCGGCAGAGTCCGGCCTCTACGGCAAGCCCACCAACATCAACAACGTCGAGACCTGGTTCAACATCGCGCCCATCGTGCTCAAGGGGCCCGCATGGTTCCTCGAGACCGGCAGCGCCAAGAGCCCCGGCACCAAGGTCTTCTCGCTCGTGGGCAAGGTCGTCAACACGGGCCTCGTCGAAATGCCCCTTGGCACGCCGCTGAAGCAGTTCGTCTACGACGTCGGCGGCGGCGCGCCCAACGGCCGCACCGTGAAGGCCGTGCAGACCGGCGGCCCCTCGGGCGGCTGCATCCCGCAGGAGATGTTCGACACGCCCGTCGACTATGAGTCGCTCGCGCAGCTCGGCTCCATCATGGGCTCTGGCGGCATGGTGGTCATGGACGAAGACAACTGCATGGTCGACGTCGCCCGCTACTTCGTCGAGTTCACCCACTCGGAAAGCTGCGGCAAGTGCATCCCCTGCCGCGTCGGCCTCGACAAGAGCCTCCACTACCTCTCGCGCATCACCCACGGCAAGGGCACTGAAGAGGACCTCGAAACGCTCGACGAGCTCAGCCGCATGATCCGCGACGCCTCGCTCTGCGGCCTCGGCCAGACCGCGCCCAATCCGGTCCTCACCACCATGCGCCACTTCCGGCACGAGTTCGAAGACCACATCCGCGCGCGGCGCTGCCGGGCCGGCGTCTGCGAGGACCTCGCCATCAGCCCCTGCGAGAACTCCTGCCCGCTGCACATGAACATCCCGCGCTACCTCGAGCTGCTCAAGGAGGACCGGCTCGAGGAAGCCTTCCTCTCCGTTGTGCTCGACAACCCGCTGCCCGCCTCCACCGGCCGCGTCTGCCAGCACCCCTGCGACAACCGCTGCCGCCGCGCCGGCCTCGACGAAGCGGTGAACATGCGCGACGTCCACCGCTACATCGCCGACTCCATCTACCCCTCCCCGCGCTTCGAAGAGCTGGCCGCGCGCGTCGCCGCGCTCCGCAGGCCCGGCACCGGAAAGCGTTGCGCCGTGGTCGGAGCCGGCCCCACCGGCCTTGCCTGCGCCTACTATCTGGCGCTGCTCGGCCATGACGTGATGGTCTACGACTCCAACCCCGGCGCCGGCGGCATGTTGCGCTACGCGCTGCCCGATTACCGGCTCCCCAAGGACGTGCTCGACCGCGAAATCGAACTCATCCGCCGCGTCGGCGTCCGGTTCACCTTCAACACCCGCGTGCAGGAGCACATCACGCTGAACGACCTCGACGCGCAATACGACGCCGTCTTCCTCGCCATCGGCACCTGGAAGGAGAACTGGGTCTATCTGCCCGGCACCGAGCTCAAGGGCGTGATGCCCGCGCTGCTGTTCCTGGAAGCCGTGGCCAAGCGGGAAGAAACGCCCATCGGCCGCCGCGTCGTCGTCATCGGCGGCGGCAACGCCGCCATCGACTCGGCGCGCACCGCGCTCCGCATGGGCTGCGAAGTGACCATCGTCTACCGCCGCGAGCGCAAGGACATGCCCGCCATCCACGAAGAGGTGGAAGCGGCCGAGGCCGAGGGCGCGAAACTGGTCTTCCTCGCCTCCCCGCACCGCATCGTCGGCGACGCCTCGGGCCGCGTCGTCGCGCTCGAGGCCGTCCGCACGCGGCTCGGCGAATACGACTCGAGCGGTCGCCGCCGCCCCATCCCGACCGACGAGATCCTCCGCTTCCCCTGCGACACCGTCATCCTCGCCGTCGGCGAGACCGTGGACATCGACTTCGCCAAGGCCTCCGGCCTCAAGATCCGCGCCAACGGACTGCTCGAAGTCGACCGCTACACGCTCGAAACCAGCCGGCCGAAATTCTACGCCGGCGGCGATCTGATCACCGGAGCCTCGAACGTCTCCAACGCCATGGGCTACGGCAAGAAGGCGGCCCGCAACATCGACCGCATGCTCACCGGCGAGGAGCGCTGGCAGAGCCTCTGGCCCGAATTCGAGTACGCGATGGCCGTGCCCGCGCATCCCAGCCCCAGCCGCCGCCACCGCGTGCGCGACGCCGACCCGCTCGTGCGCGTGAAGGATTTCCGCGAGGCCACCTTCGGCCTCACCGCCGTGGAGGCGATGGAAGAGGCCTGCCGCTGCCTCCGCTGCGACGTCCGCAACGGCGATTGAGAAGGAGTTCCATCAGATGCCGGACCGTGTCTCCATTCGCATCGACGGCGAGCTGCTGCACGCGCGGCTCGGCCAGACCATCCTTGAGGCCGCCACGGCGCAGGGCAGGTTCATCCCTTCGCTCTGCCACCTGAAGGGGCTGACGCCCGTCGGCGCCTGCCGCCTGTGCCTCGTGGAAGTGGCCGGCATCGGCCGCCTGCTTCCCGCCTGCACCACGCCGGTGCAGGACGGCATGGCCGTGACCACCCGCAGCGACCGGCTGGACCGTTACCGCCGCATGATCCTCGAGCTGCTGTTCGCCGAGCGCAACCATGTCTGCGCCGTCTGCGTGTCCAACAACCACTGCGAATTGCAGGCGCTCGCCCGGCGGCTGGGCGTCACCCACGTGCGCTTCCCTTATTCGTTCCCGAAGGCAGGCACGGATCTCAGCCACCGCCAGTTCGTGCTCGACCAGAACCGCTGCATCCTCTGCACGCGCTGCGTGCGCGTCTGCGCCGAAGTGGAGGGCGCGCACGTGTGGGACGTCGCCGGCCGCGGCATCGGCTCGCGCCTGGTCTGCGAGCTGAACCGCGCCTGGGCCGATAGCCGCTCCTGCACAGGCTGCGGCAAGTGCGTGCAGAGCTGCCCGACCGGAGCGCTCGCCATGAAGGGTTTCGCCGCCGAAGAGATGGTCAAGCGAACCGAGACGATCACGCGGCTGGTGGAGGCGAAAGGAGTTCGCGCATGAGCAGGGCCAGAATCGCCACCGTTTGGCTCGACGGATGCAGCGGCTGCCACATGTCGCTGCTCGACCTCGACGAGGCGCTCATCGGGCTGGCGCCGAAAATCGAGCTCGTCTTCGGCCCGCTGGTCGACGCCCAGGAGTTCCCCGAAGGCGTGGACGTGACCTTCGTCGAAGGCGCCGTCAGCAGCCACGACGACCTCCGGCTCGCCCAGACCGTGCGCGCCCGCTCGCGCTTCGTCGTCGCCCTCGGCGACTGCGCCGTCACCGCCAACGTGCCGTCCATGCGCAACCAGATCCCGCCGAAGAAGCTGCTCGAACGGATCTACGTCGACGGCGTCAACGTCAACCACCGCGTCCCGGCCGACGGCGTGCCCGCGCTGCTGAAGCAGGCTTCGCCGCTGCATGAAGTGATCCGCGTCGACCTGCACGTGCCCGGCTGTCCGCCGCCAGCGGCGGCCATCGGCTACGTCATCAGCGAGCTGCTCGCCGGCCGCCGCCCGGACCTGGCCGGCAAGGTGAAATTCGGCTGAGAAGGAGGCGCCGATGGGACACACCATCCAGATCCATCATGTGACCCGCATCGAAGGCCACGCGCGCATCGACATCCATCTCAACGACGAAGGCCGCGTCAGCTCCACGCAGTTCCACGTCACCCAGGTCCGCGGCTTCGAAAAGTTCACCGAAGGGCGCCCCTTCTACGAAATGCCCGCCATCACCGCGCGCATCTGCGGCATCTGCCCGGTCAGCCATCTGCTGGCCTCGGCCAAGGCCTGCGACGCCATCATGGCCGTCCAGATCCCGGAACCCGCGCGGCTGCTGCGCGAGCTGCTCCACTGCGCGCAGTTCATCCAGAGCCATGCGCTCAGCTTCTTCCACCTCTCCGCCCCGGACCTGCTGCTCGGCTTCGACTCCGACCCCGCCGCCCGCAACGTCCTCGGCCTCATCGAAAAGCACCCCGAAGCCGCGCGCGACGGCATCGCGCTGCGCCGCTTCGGCCAGCAGGCGATCGAACGGCTGGCCGGCGAGCGCATCCACCCCGCCTGGGTCGTCCCCGGCGGCGTCAACCGGCCCATGAGCGTCGACGTCCGCGACCAGATCCTCTCCGAACTGCCCCTCGCGCACTCCATCCTGCGGCGCACGCTGCGGATGTTCAAGTCGATGCTCGACCAGTTCCCCGCCGAAAGCGAGGCCTTCGGCAACATGCCCACCATGCATGCCGGGCTTACGGATCTCGACGGCAGGCTCCAGATCTACGACGGCATCGTGCGTTTCATCGAAGCCGATGGCAGGCCCGCCGGGCGCATTGCGCGTCCGCTGGAGTATTCCAGGATGATCGGCGAGGCGGCGCTGCCGGACTCCTACCTGAAAGCGCCCTACTTCAAGCCGCGCGGCTACCCCGAAGGGATCTACCGCGTCGGTCCGCTGGCCCGGCTCAATGTCGCCGAAACCTGCGGCTCTGCGGAAGCCGACCGCGAGCTGGCCGAATACCGCCAGCGGCTGGGCCGCGTCGTCAACAGCTCTTTCTTCTACCACTACGCGAGGCTCATCGAGGCGCTGTGGGCGCTCGAGCGCATGGAGGAGCTGCTCCACCTGCCTGAAATCCTCGACCGCCACGTGCGCGCCGAAGCGGGCGTCAACGCGCTCGAGGGCGTCGGCATCATCGAAGCGCCGCGCGGCGTGCTCATCCACCACTACCGCGTCGACGAACGCGGAGCCATCACCGGAGCCAACCTCATCGTCGCCACCGGCCACAACAACCTCGCCATCAGCCGCAGCATCCAGCAGGTGGCGGAACGGTTTCTCGAAAATGGCAGAATCAGCGAAGGCGCGCTCAACCGCGTCTCCGCCGTCGTGCGCGCCTACGATCCCTGCCTGAGCTGCTCCACCCACGCCTTCGGCCGCCCTGCCTTCCGCCTCAGGCTGCTCGGCGCAGGCGGCACCGTCCTCGACGAGCGCTGAGACGCCCGGCTACTTCTTCTTCGCCTGCACGCGGGAGGCGAGGATCCCGCTCGCCGTGGCCGTGCCGCTGACTTCGACAGGCATGCCCGGCTTCAGGTCCGCGAGGCCCTTCACCGTGCCCAGGAACTTCGTGTTCTGGTCAACGAGAATCGGCTGCGTCACCCCGCTGATCGTGAAGGAATTCGCGCTGACGCTCGCCACCTCGCCCTTCACTTCCACCTCCGCCGCAGGCGGCGTGCCCGGCACAGGCGGCGTGCCGGCGGGCATCACGAAGCCCGAAACGAACATCGTCACGTTGGCCCGCCGGAACGCGAAAAACACGGCATGGGCGCCTGTGGCGGCCGCAGGCCAGTCCAGCACTGCCTTCGCGTCGCCGTCCCTGTCCGTCTTCACGCTGCCCAGTGGGGCGCAACGGTCGGCTGCGGCGCTCAGGCGGCAGACCAGCACCGAATACTCGGCGTCCGGGACGGCGCCCTCCAGCTCCACCTTCACATGGCCCTTGCCGCGAACCTCGATCTCGCCCTCGGCCAGCGGATCATTGCCCCAACTGAAGGGAATGATCGACGAGGGATCGGCGGGCAGCCGCTCCACCCGGACAATCGCCGCCTCCCAAAGCTTGGGGCCGAGGTCGTTCTTCTTCTCGTCATCATCGGCCGGGACCGGCAGGGGCAGCGCCAGTCCCAGCACCATCGCGGCCGCCATCCAGCCGACTGCCCGTTTCCTCATCTCTCACCTCCTGTTGCGTTGCGAATTCTCACAGATTGGCGCGGCTGAGTGAAGCCGGAATGTCAGCAGCGACTCCGCAGGCGCGGACACGTGCTTCCGGCCTGTCGCCGCCGCGCCGGCCAGCCCCGCCGCTGCGCCCGCGCCCGCCCCGATCGCCGCGCCCGCTCCGCCCCCGGCCAGTGCCCCGATCACGGCGCCCGCTCCGCTGCCGCCCCCGATCCAGGTCAGATGGCGGCGGTGCCGGCCGCTCGTCCTCGTCCAGCCGCGCACGTCGAGCCCCACGGAATGCCCGTCCCATTCAAGCCTCTCCGGCGCCAGCGTCAACACGGCGCGCCCGCTCAGTCGCCCGGAAGGCGCCGCCTGGCGCACCCTCCCCAGGACGCGGGCTCCCTTCGGAACCACGATCCGCTCCCCGTCCCGCAACGGCTCAGCCAGCGTCGCCGTGAATCGGTCGCCCGCCCGCTGCGTGGCCGTGGACACGGAATGGTCCAGCCGGACGCGCAGCGCGGTGCCCGCGGGCAGAACCGCGCACGCTTCCCGCTTCGGGTCGGCCGCCGGGAGTCCTGTGCACAGCAACGCGATCCATGCAGCCTGACAGAGCAGTTTCCGGTTCACATTCCCCGTCCCCAGCAATTCCGCTGCCGTTCGTAACCCGCTCGTTCCCCAAAGGCGGCGCCCGGTCAGCGGCGGTAAAAACGACACGCCCCCGGAAAGAACTGCCGCCTGTCCGGCCCCGCGCCCACTCCCTTGCACGGGACAAGCGCATCTGGATATCCCGCAGGCTCTGCGCTGCGCCGGGCTCTGGTAGACTCACATTCAACCCGACTGTCGAGGGAGCCATGCAGGAACTCAGCCTTTATCCTCCTTCCCCCGAATTCAGCGCCCGCGCCCATGTGCCGGATCTGGACGCCTACCAGGCCCTCCGCCGGCGCGCCGCGGAACACCCCGAAGAGTTCTGGGCCGAAATGGCGGAAAAGGAAGTCCACTGGTTCGAAAAGTGGCATCACGTCTTTGAATGGCACCCGCCCTTCGTGAAGTGGTTCGTCGGCGCAAAGACCAACGCCAGCTACAACTGCCTCGACCGCCATATGGCCCGGCGCGGCGCAAAGCCCGCCATCCTGTTCGAGGGCGAACCCGGCGACCGCCGCGTGCTCACCTACGCGGAACTCCACCAGCACGTCTGCCGCTTCGCCAACGCATTGAAGGCCCGCGGCTACCGCGCGGGCGACCGGGCCATCATCTACATGCCGATGGTGCCGGAGTCGGTGGTCGCCATGCTCGCCTGCGCGCGCCTCGGCATCACCCACTCGGTCGTCTTCGGCGGCTTCTCTGCTGAGGCGCTGAAGGCGCGCATCCAGGATCTCGACGCCCACCTCGTCATCACCGCCGACGGCGGCTGGCGACGGGGAAGGGAAGTACGGCTCAAAGACGCCGCCGATGAGGCCCTCGCCGGCTGCCCCGGCGTCCGCGATGTCATCGTTCTGCGCCGTACCGGCGGACAGGTCCGCATGCAGGAGGGGCGCGACCAGTGGTGGCATGACTTCGAAGCCGGCGCCGCCCCGGACTGCCCCGCCGAACCGCTCGACGCCGAACACCCGCTTTTTGTTCTTTATACGTCCGGGACCACCGGAAAACCCAAGGGAATTTTGCACACAACGGGCGGATATCTCACCTATGTCACCTGCACCATGAAATGGGTTTTCGACCTCAAAGAGGACGACATTTACTGGTGCACCGCCGACATCGGCTGGGTGACCGGGCATTCCTATCTCGTGTACGGCCCGCTTTCGGCCGGCGCCACCTGCGTCATGTACGAGGGCGCGCCGGACTACCCGGCCTGGGACCGCTGGTGGGAGATCGTGGCGCGCTACCGCGTGACGATCTTCTACACCTCGCCCACCGCCATCCGCGCCCTGCTCAAGCAGGGCGACGCCTGGCCCGCAAAGCACGATCTTTCCTCGCTGCGCCTGCTCGGCAGCGTCGGCGAACCCATCAATCCCGCAGCCTGGGAGTGGTACCACCGCGTCATCGGCCACGGGCGCTGCCCCATCGTCGACACCTGGTGGCAGACGGAAACCGGCGGCATCCTCATCGCCCCCATGCCCGGGGCCGTGCCGCTCAAGCCCGGCTCGGCCACGCTGCCCATGCCCGGCATCGAGGCCGAGGTCGTCGATTTTCATGGCAATCCTGTTCCGGACGGCACGGAAGGATTCCTGGTCATCAGGCGTCCATGGCCTTCCATGCTCCGCACCATTTGGGGCGATCCGCAGCGGTATGAGCAGCAGTATTTCTCCAGAATCCCCGGCATTTATTTCACCGGTGACGCCGCCCGCCGCGACGCCGACGGCTACTTCTGGATCCTCGGCCGGGTCGACGACGTCATGAATGTGAGCGGCCACCGGCTGTCCACCATGGAAGTCGAGTCGGCGCTCGTCCGCCATCCCGCGGTCGCCGAGGCCGCCGTCGTCGGCAAGCCGCACGAGATCACCGGCCAGGCCGTCTGCTGCTTCGTCACCCTGAAGCAGGGCTACGAGCCGGGCGACGGACTCGCGAAAGAGCTGCGCCAGTGGGTGGCGCATGAGATCGGAGCGTTCGCCCGCCCCGAGGAGATCCGCTTCACCGAGGCTCTGCCGAAGACGCGCTCGGGCAAGATCATGCGCCGTCTGTTGCGAGAGATCGTCACTTCGCACACCGTCACCGGCGACGTCACCACGCTCGAAGACATGGGCGTCATTACGCGGCTCGCCTCCCAGCACGACGAGGACTGAGCCGCGCACCTGCTCACAGCGGTTCGCCAAGCTGGTCCTGCGTGATCGTCAGCGGCCGGATCGAGCGCGCCAGTCCCGTCTCCTCGTCCGCTTCCACCAGCGTGGCGTGCAGCTCCACCATCCCCGCGGCTGCCTCGAACCGCGCCGGCAACTGCGTCAGGAACCGGTGCAGAATGGTCTTCTTGTCCACGCCGATCACCGAGTCATACGGCCCCGTCATGCCGCAGTCCGTCTGATAGGCAGTCCCTCCCGGCAGGATGCGCGCGTCGGCGGTGGGAATGTGCGTGTGCGTGCCGATCACCGCCGTGGCGCGGCCGTCGAGATGCCAGCCCATCGCCATCTTCTCGCTCGTCGCCTCGGCATGGAAGTCCACGAAGCGGATGCGCGTCTCCGGCGGCAGTCCCCCCAGAAGCTGGTCCGCCGTGCGGAACGGGCACTCGGTGGCGGCCATGTGCACGCGGCCCTGGAGATTCAGCACCGCGCATGGCGCGCCATTGCGCGCCTTTCCCGTCCAGATTCCCGAACCCGGCACGCCCGTCCCGTAGTTGGCCGGGCGCAGCAGCCGCGGCTCGTTGTCCAGATAATCGTAGACCTCGCGCTTGTCCCAGATGTGGTTGCCCGAGGTCATCACATCGATGCCGAGGCTGAACAGCTCCTGCGCCAGCGGCGGCGTGATGCCGAAGCCGCCCGCGGCGTTTTCCACGTTGGCGATGACGAGGTCAACCTTCTCGTCCTCGATCAGCCGGCCCAGGCAGGCCGCCACAATCCGGCGGCCAGGCGAGGCGAAAATGTCGCCGATGAAAAGGATCCGCATGGAGTTGGGGAAAGAAGGAGCGCACCACAACAACCGTTCCAGCCTCGGAATCGACCCCGGTCAACCACGGGGGGAACCCGCCGGGCGCCTTCAGGCTTCTCCTTGCGGAGCATGCTCACCAGCGCCTTGGTTTCGAGCCAGGCTCCAGATTCATCTGCATCGGATCAATTATGGAGGCCAGTGACGCGTTTCGCAGGAACGCTCCTATGAGGTCAGGATACCCTGCGGCCGCGCGCGGCGCCACTGCGCCTATTTCTCGATCACTGCTTCCCAGCGGCAGGCGCCATCGTTGCCGCACGGCCGTGCCGTGCCTCTCACCGTGCGGCCGTCCGGCTGCACCGATCCTTCGTAAGTGCCTCCCGCCCCCTGGTTGTACAACCGCACATAAGCTCCGTCCCACGCCTGCAACTCCATCGTGCCTTCCGCCCGCGCCCCGGACTTCCGGTCGCGGTAGGCGAACCGCACCGTCCGCCCCTCGAACGTCCAGGTGCCCTCCCATTCGTAACCCGGCGTGGTCCGGTCGATCACCCGCCAAAGCCTGCCCGGATGGGCGCGCACCACGTCGGTGCGGTCGCCCCCGGATGGCCGCGGAACCGCCGCGGTGGCTGCAACCTGCGCCACTCCCTTTGCTGCCGGTTTCCAGTCCGTCACCGCGCGGAAGCCGCACGAAACGGCCCTCCCGCACCACTCGGCCTTGCCGCGGATCGTCCGGCCATCGCTCTGGATTTCGCCAGTGGCGGAATAGGTGCGGATCTCGCCGCGCAGCGGCATCAGGATCTTCAGCCGCACCTGATTCCCCTCGATGGCCACGATTTCCACTGTCCATGTGGCGGGCCTTCCCTTGGCATCGGAGTAGAAGGCGCGGAACCGCGCCGAGTCGCCTTCCCGCACCCATTTGCCCCTGAGCACCAGCGAAGTGGAGTTCCACTCCTCCACCTGCCATTCGCGGCCAAGGTCGCCGCCACGAGGCAGGGAAGCCGTCTGAGCCGCGGCGGTCAGCCACGCCGCCGCCAGGAGGATCACGCTCCGTCGAGGCATTCCGCGATCTCCCGTTCTGGAATGCTTCCTTCGCGGATGATGCGCCATGCCGGTTCGGTGATGTCCACCGTCGTCGCCCCGCTGCCGATGCAGGTGCCCCCGTCCAGCACCAGATCGATCCGTCCATCGAGGATCGCGAAAGCTTCGATGCCGCTCCGGCAGGTGGGCTGGCCGCTCACGTTGGCGGATGTGCCGATCAGCGGCTGGCCCAGCCAGTCGATCAGCGCCTCCGCCACCCGCGACCGCGGCTGCCGCAGCGCCAGCCGCCCCGTGTTGCCCGTCACCTTCAGCGGCACCCGCGCCGAGGCGGGGACGATGATCGACAGCGGCCCCGGCCAGAACCGCCGCGCCAGCAGATAAAACCTCGCCGGCAGCTCCGCCGCCAGCTCCTCAGCCATGAAAAAATCGCTCACCAGCAGCGGCAGCGAACGCTGCGTCTCGCGCCCCTTGGCCGCAAAAACGCGCCCCACCGCGTGCAGGTTGAACGGATCGGCCACCAGCGTGTACAGCGCGTCGGTCGGAATCGCCACAATCTGTCCGCGCCGGATCGCAATGGCGGCGCGCTCAATGGCCTCTACCGCAGGCTGCTCGGCATCGATCTCGATCAGGTCGGTGGCCACTTGGAACTCCGTCGCAAATCTGCCAGTCTAGCGCGGCCCCACCGCGCGGGCAACCTCGATGGCCAGCTCGTACCGGCCGAACGGCGCGCTCAATTGCACGCCCTCCACCATCGGGCGCACGCGCCGCACCATCTCCTGCGCGATCGCCACGCCCTCCCGGCGCGCCTGCTCCGGGTCCTTCGCCGCCCGCATCCGCTCCATGAACTCCTCCGGCACCGGCACCCGCAGCTCGTTCACCATGAATTCGGCGTTGCGCAGCGAAGTCAGCGGCCAGATGCCCGCAATCACCGGGATCCGGAACCGCGAGATCCGCTCCAGAAACCGCTCCAGCAGCGTGATGTCGAACACCGGCTGCGTGATGATGAACTCCGCCCCGGCCAGCACCTTCCATTCGGTGCGCCGGATCTCTTCCTCCAGGTTCAGCGCGCCCGGGTTGGCGCCTACGCCCAGCACCAGCCCCGTCTGGCTGCCGAAAGGATGCCCCCCGATGTCGAGCCCCTGATTCAGGTTGTTGACGATGTTGCACAGCCCGATCGAGTCCACGTCGAACACCGCCGTGGCGTTCGGATACGCCCCCATCCGCGGCGGATCGCCCGTGATGCACAGGATGTTGCGCAGCCCCGCCGCATAGGCGCCCAGCAGTTCGCTCTGGATGCCCAGAATATTCCGGTCCCGGCAGCAGAAATGCAGCACCGTTTCGATGCCCGCCTCGCGCTCGATCAGTTGGCACGTCACCTGCGCGCTCATCCGCGCGCTCGCGCGCGGGCCGTCCGGCACATTGATCGCGTCGATGCCCGCCTCGCGGCACATCTTCGCCCCGGCGATCTCCCGCGACGCGTCCACCCCCCGCGGCGGCAGAATTTCCACGAAAACAACGAATTTCCCCGCCGCAATTTTCGCCCCCAGCGGCGACTTTTTTTCCAGTGGAATTTTCTCGAGCGCCTGCTTTTTCGCCTCGGGCGCCTGCGCCGGAATCACTGCCTCCCGCAGCCCCGGCTGGAGGCTCCGGGCCTCGCTGGCGATCGCCTTGATGTGCTCGGGCGTGGTGCCGCAGCAGCCGCCCACGATCTTCACGCCCTCCCACAGCATCCGCCGCGCATACTGCGCCATGTACTCCGGCGAGCTCAGGTAGATGTTGCGCCCCTCGATCCGCGTCGGATGGCCCGCGTTCGGCATCGCCGACAGCGGCTTCTTCGTGTACGCCATCATCCGCTCCAGCGTTTCGAGCGTCGGCTTCGGCCCCACCGAGCAGTTCAGCCCCACCACGTCGGCCGGCAGCGCATCCAGGAACCGCGCGAAGGTTTCCGTGTCCGCCCCGTCGTGCAGCCGGCCTTCTTCGTCCGCCGTCACCTGCGCGACGATCACCATCTCCGGTCCCGCCGCCTCGCGCCCCGCCAGCACCGCCTCCCGCAGCTCGGACAGGTTCGAAAACGTCTCGAAGATCAGCAGGTCGACGCCCTCTTCCAGCAGCGCCTCGATCTGCTCGCGGAACATGGCCCGCGCCTCTTCATACGACGTCGGCCCCAGCGGCTCGATGTGCACCCCGAGCGGCCCCACCGCGCCCGCAACGAACACCCGGCTCCGCTCGCTCGCCGCCTGACGGGCCAGCCGCACGCCGGCGCGGTTGATCTCGGCAATCCTGTCCGCCAGCCCGTAGGTGACAAGCCGCGCCCGCGTCGCTCCGAACGTGTTCGTCTCCAGGATCTCCGCGCCCGCGCGCACATACTCCTGATGGATGTCCAGCACCATCTGCGGCGCGCTCAGGTTCAGCTCGTCGAAGCAGCGGTTGATGAACACGCCCCGCGTGTAGAGCATCGTGCCCATGGCCCCGTCGGCCACCAGGGCGCGGCTGCCGAGGAGTTCGCGGAATTCGGCTGCGCGGGAAATTCTCGAGGTACTGCCCATGCCCTTGTCCTATTTTTGGCACTTCGCGCAGTGGTATGTCGAGCGGCCTCCCTGCGGCGTCCGCCGCACCGGCGCGCCGCAGCGGCGGCAGGGCTCGCCCTCGCGCCCGTACACCGCCACCGGATAGAACTCGCCCTCGGCGAATGCGCCCGGCCGCTCATAGGCGGCGCGGACCGATTCCAGCGCCAGCCCCAGCACCCCCAGAATCGCCCGGTGCAGCCGCTCCACCCGCGCCTTCGTCAGGCTCCGCGCCGGCCGCAGCGGGCTGATCCCCGCCTCCCACAGCGCCTCGGCCGCATAGATGTTGCCGAGCCCCGCCACCGTCCGCTGGTCCATCAGCCAGATCTTGGCCGGCCGCGCCGTCCGCCGCGCCGACTCGTACAGCCACGCCGCCGTGAACGCTCCGCTGAAAGGCTCCGGTCCGAGATCCCGGAACAATTCTTCCTCTTCCTGTTCCGCATGCAGGCTGATCCGCGCCAGCGCCCGCGGGTCATCCAGCGCCACCGCGCGCCCGTCCTCCAGCTCGAACCATGCGCGCACCGTCGCCGGCCGCAGCCGCGCGTCCGGCAGCACCCGCAGGTCTCCGCTCAGCCGCAGATGCGCCCGCGCGAACCACCCGCCTTCCAGCCGCAGCAGCAGATTCTTGCCGCGCCGGTCCACCGCCAGGATCCGCCGCCCCTCCGCCCGCCGCCCGTCCGCCAGTGCGGAGGCGCGCTCCCGCCGCGCCCGCACGATCCGCGCCCACGGCGCGGCGGCCCGCAACCGCTCCGCCACCGCCTCCACTTCCGGCAGCTCCGGCATCTACCAGATCTCCACTTCCACCGGCGCCCCGATGCCCACCCCCAGCCTCTTCGCCGCCGAGCCCCGGTTCACCGAAATCTCCACCGTGCCGCAGCTTCCGCCGATCAGGAACAGCTCTCCCTCCGGCGCCTCCGCATAGAAACGGCACGTCCGCCGCACGCGCTCGAAGCCCACGGCCGCCTCGATGCCGCGCACCGCCGGCGGCAGGAATTCCTGCGACGGCAGGTTCGTGATCAGGTTGCCGAAACGGTCGATGTGCATCACCCGGCCCGCCCAGAACCGCCGCCCCGTGCGCACCGGATCGAGCGGCAGCAGCCGTACCGGATCGCGGATCAGCCTGCCTAGCTGCGAGGGCCGCACGCCCGCGGCCAGATGCGCCGCCGCCGGCGCGAAAACATCCCGGCCGTGAAATGTCTGGCTCACCTGCCCGAGCGCGTATCTTGCCTCCGTGATCGCCCGCGCCTTCGCGCCCTTCTCCGACAGCACGTCCGTGAACAGCCCGTTGTCCGGGCCAAGCAGCACATGGCCTCCCGCCTCCACGCACAGCGCGCGCCGGGCGCTGCCCACGCCCGGATCCACCACGCAGACGAATATCGAGCCCTTCGGAAAATACGGGCGCGAAACGCGAAGCAGAAACCGCGCCTGGTCGATCTCCTGCGGCGCCACCTCGTGGCACAGGTCCACCACCTGCGCCCCTGGCGCAATGCCGGCGATCACGCCCTTCATGACGCCGACGAAATGGTCCTGCCATCCAAAATCAGTGAGGAGCACGATGAGCCTTCGGCCGCGCGTCATAAAATCAGAATAGCGGGGCTTCCCATGCGCTATTTCGATCACAACGCCACCACTCCGGTTGCGCCCGAAGCATTGGCGGCGTTTTCCCGCGCCTGCACGGACTTTTACGGCAATCCTTCTTCGATCCATACGTCCGGCCAGCAGGCGCGCCACGCCGTGGAAGAGGCCCGCGCATCGGTGGCGGCCATGCTCGGCTGCGCGCCCCGCGAAGTCGTCTTCACCAGCGGCGGCACGGAGGCCGACAACCTGGCAATTCTCGGCGCGCCCGCCGGCCATGTCATCACCACCGCCATCGAACATCCCGCCGTGCTGGCTGCGGCCGGCCTCCGGAATGCGACGGTGGTCCGCGTCGATGGCTCGGGCCGCGTCGATCCGGATGAAATCCGCCGCGCGCTGCGCCCGGATACGAAGCTGATCTCCGTCATGCACGCCAACAACGAAACCGGCGTGCTCCAGCCTGTGGCCGAGATCGCGGCCATCGCCCGCGAGGCCGGCGCGCTCATGCACAGCGACGGCGTCCAGGCCGCAGGCCGCATTCCGGTCGACGTGCGCGCGCTCGGCGTCGATCTCTATTCGATCAGCGGACACAAGTTCAACGCGCCCAAAGGAGTCGGCGCGCTCTACGTGCGCGAGGGCGTGAAGCTGGCCGCGCGCCAGGTGGGCGGCCGCCACGAGCGCGAGCGCCGCGCCGGCACCGAGAACGTCCCCGGCATCGTCGCCATGGCCGCCGCAGCCGCGCTTCCGCGCCCCGTCACCCAGCCGCTGCGCGACCGCTTCGAGCAGCTCGTGCTCGAGCGCATCCCCGATGTCGTCATCCACGGCCGCAACGTGCCGCGCGTGCCCAACACCAGTTGCCTCGGCTTCCACGGCATCGAAGCCGAAGCGCTCGTCATCGCGCTCGACCTCGCGGGCTTCGCCGTCAGCACCGGCGCGGCCTGCTCCTCCGGCGCCACGCGGCCCTCGCACGTGCTCGAAGCCATGGGCGTTCCTCCGGCGCTCGCCAGGGCCACCATCCGTGTCTCGATGGGCCGCGGCACCACGCCCGAAGACGTCGAATCGCTCGTCCAGGCGCTCGAGACGGCCGTGGCGCGCCTCAGAAAGCTCAGTCCCGCCTATGCGTGAGATTCCCCAGGACGCCCTGATCGCCGTGGCCATGTCCGGCGGCGTCGACTCCTCCACCACCGCCGCCCTGCTCCGGCAGGAGGGCCATCGCGTCATCGGCCTGACCATGCAGCTCTGGAACCAGCGGCGCCTGCCTCAGCTCCACGGAGAAAGCGCCGCCGGACGCTGCTGCTCGCTGGACGATGTCTACGATGCCCGCGCCGTCGCAGCCCGGCTCGGCATCCCTCATTACGTCGTCAACCTCGAAGACGACTTCGAGCGCACCGTCGTCGAGCCGTTCGTCGAAGAGTATCTCTCCGGACGCACGCCGATCCCCTGCACCCGCTGCAACCACTACATCAAGTTCGACCGCTTCCTCGACCTCGCCGCCGGCGCCGGAGCCAGCTTCATTGCCACCGGCCACTACGCGCGGATCGACCGCGACCCGCACTCGGGCCGCTACCGGCTGCTCCGCGGCGTCGACCCCGCCAAGGACCAGTCCTGGTTCCTCTGGGGCCTGAAGCAGGAGCAGATGGCGCGCACGCTGTTCCCGCTCGGCCATCTCACCAAGCCGCAGGTGCGCGAGCTGGCCGCCCGCCTCGGCGTGCCCGTGGCGCAGAAGGACGATTCCCAGGAGATCTGCTTCGTGCCCAACGGCGACTACGCCGCCTTCATCGAGGCATGGTACGCCGAGCGTGGACAGCCGCTGCCCCAGGCCGAGGGCGAGATCGTCGACACGCAGGGCCGCGTGCTGGCCCGCCACCGCGGCGTGCACCGCTTCACCATCGGCCAGCGCAAGGGGCTTGGCGTGGCCGCCGGCGAGCCGCTCTATGTCATTCAGACCAACCCCGCCACGCAGCAGGTCGTCGTCGGCCGCGAAGACGAACTGCTGCGGGACCGCCTCGCCGCGCGCGAAGTCAACTGGGTCTCCATCCCGCCCATCCGCGAGCCGCGCCGCGCGCAGGTCCGGATCCGCTACAGGCACGAGCCCGCGCCCGCCACCGTCTACCCCACGGGCGATGATGCGCGCGTCGAAATCGTCTTCGACCAGCCGCAGCGCGCCGTCACGCCCGGCCAGGCCGCGGTGATGTACGACGGCGACATCGTGCTGGCCGGCGGCTGGATCGAATAGCCCCGCGAACCGCTACAATACCGCTTTGGCGCGCCGCTCCCAGCTCAGAAATCACGCCGAAGCCGCGCTCGTGAAAGCGCTGCTCGCCTGGCTGCGCGCCAGCCGCGACCCCGTGCGCGCCGCGCGCGCCGCGCTCACGCTGCTCGATCTCGCCGTGCCGCGCCTGCGCGCCGCCGCCTGGCGCAACTTCGAAATCGCCATGCCGGAGCTGCCGCGCGGGGAGCGCGCCCGACTGCTCGAAGGCTGCTGGACGAACCTCGCGCGCGTGCTCGCCATGGTGGCGCAGTTTCCGCGCATCCACGCCGGCAACGTCGGCCGGTTCATCCGTTACGAAGGGCTCGAAAACTACCAGCGCGCCCGGGCGCGCGGCCGCGGCGTGCTCGTCGCTACCGCGCATCTCGGCAACTGGGAGTTCTCCGCCTTCGCGCACGCGCTGATGACGGAGCCGATGGCCGTCGTCGTCCGCCCGCTCGACAATCCGCTGCTTGACGCGCTCGCCACGCGCTACCGCACCCTCAGCGGCAACCGCATCCTCGGCCGCGGCCAGCACTTCCTCCGCCCGCTGCTTGAAACGCTGCACGCCGGCGGCGCCGTCGGCATTCTCGTGGATCAGAACGTCACCGCGGACCGCGGCGTCTTCGTCGACTTCTTCGGCCGCAAGGCCTGCGTCGATTCCGGCCTCGCGCGCCTCGCGTACCGCACCGGAGCCGCCGTCCTGCTCGGCTACGCCCTCTGGTCGGACGCCGAGCAGCGCTACGTGCTGCACTTCGAGCCGGAGATCCCCATAAGCGGCGATGCGCTCGCCGACACCCAGGCCGTCCACGCGCGCCTCGAAGCCGCCATCCGCCGCGCCCCGGACCAGTGGCTCTGGATCCACCGCCGCTGGAAAACCCGACCCCCCGGCGAACCCCCGCTGTACTGAGCCGGACCCCGCCAGCAGGGAGTCCTTCCGCACTATTCCACCACTGCCCGCGCCCTCAGGATCCGGTCCAGCCGCGGGAACTGCGCGTCCAGATACCGGTTGCCCTGCGTCTGGATCCGCGCCGCCTCCGGCCCGCGCCCCGGCGGCGACCACTCGCCGTAACCGGCATACAGGCTCTCCAGCACTTCCATGCCCTCGGTGACCCTGCCGAATGGCGCAAAGCTCTCCTTGTCCAGCGCGCGGTTGTCCTTCAGATTCACAAAGACCTGCGTCCGCCGGCTCCCCTTGCCCGCCTGCGCAAAGCTCACCGTGCCGCGCGTGTTGGACTGCTTCACCGGATCATCGGCCAGCGGCGCCGAGTTCCACAGCGATTGCAGCGACGGGTCTCCGGCCATGCCAAACTGCACGATGAAGCCGGGCCGCACCCGGTAGAAGCGCGAGTCGTCGAAAAATCCCGTCGTCACCAGCTTCCAGAAGCGTTCCGCCCCCAGCGGGGCCCAGTCCCGGTGCACTTCCACCACGAAGACGCCCTTCGAAGTCTCGAACCGCGCTTTCCACACCGCAGGCATCTCTGCGGGCAGCGCGGCCTTCTTCTTCGCTTCCTGCTTCGGGGCCGTGCCGCCGCCGCAGGCGGCAAGGACAAGCACGGGGACGCATGCCAACAGGCGGCGCATGGCCCCTATTCTTCCGCGGCGCCGCCGCCCGGGGCAAGCGGCTGCCGTCCGTCACCGCGGATGCGAAAAAATATTCGTCCTATTTTCAGCAAAATGGACGCGGATTTCCACCCGGCTGCGCGGCCCGGCCCGCTATTCTGCTCGCCGGCATGGGACGCCGCGCACTTCGGTGCGCGGCCCTGACTCTGGTGCCGAGCTGGGCTGGCTGCCTGCGTGCTCCCCGGGTGAGGCTCGCGGACCGCGTCGTGCGGGGCAGGGCAGGGGCGGTTTCGGTGGCGCGCTCCTGCCCGCGCGGTTCGCGTGCGGGTCGAGCTCGGCAGCCCTTCGGGCCGGGCGGCTTCGGGCGGCCGCCCGGCCTTCTTTTTTCCTGCTTCGTATAATGAAGGGGTTTCCACGGAGACCCCGATGTCGCAAGCCGCCAACGACTACATCCGCTCCAATGCCGGACGGTTCCTCGAAGAGCTGAAAGAGTTCCTGCGCATTCCTTCGGTTTCCACCGATCCCGCCTACGCCGCCGACGTGGCGCGCGCCGCACAGTGGGTGGCAGACCGCCTGCGCAGCGCCGGCCTCGAAAACGTGGAGATCATCCCTACCGAGCGCCACCCGCTCGTCTACGCCGATTGGCTCCACGCCCCCGGCAAGCCCACGGTGCTCTGCTACGGCCACTACGACGTGCAGCCGCCCGATCCTCTCGAAGAGTGGATCTCGCCGCCGTTCGAGCCTGCCGTGCGCAACGGCAACCTGTATGCCCGCGGCTCGGCCGACGACAAGGGGCAGATGTACATGCACATCAAGGCCATCGAAACGCTGTTCGCCGTGCATGGCCGCCTGCCCGTCAACGTCAGGTTCCTCATCGAGGGCGAGGAGGAGGTCGGCGGCGCCAGCGTGGCGAAGTATGTCGCCGCCAACGCCGAAAAACTCAAGGCTGACGCGGCGCTCGTCTCCGACACTTCCCTTTACGCCGAAGACATGCCCACGCTGTGCACCGGTCTCCGCGGGCTGGTCTACATGGAAGTGGAAGCCCGTGGCCCCGCGCGCGACCTCCACTCGGGCCTCTACGGCGGCGCCGCCCCCAACGCCGTCTTCGGACTCATCGAGCTGCTCGCCAAAGCGAAGGATGCCGACGGCCGCGTCGTCATCCCCGGCTTCTATGATGACGTCGCCGAGCCGGCGCCCGCAGAAATCCAGTCCTGGAAAAGCCTGCCATTTTCCGAAAAGGAGTTCCTCGAAAAAGAGGTCGGCGCGCCCTGCCTGATCGGCGAGCCGGACCGCATGGTGCTCGAACGCATCTGGTCGCGGCCCACGCTCGAAGTCCATGGCATCGGCGGCGGCTTCAGCGGGCCCGGAGCCAAGACGGTGATCCCCGCGGCGGCCGTGGCCAAGGTCAGCATGCGCATGGTGCCAAACCAGGATCCGGAGAAAATGTTCCGCCTCTTCGCCGACTGGGTGGCCGCCAACACGCCCAAAGGCATCCGCACCTCCGTGCGCAGGCTCTCGGCCAGCCCGGCGGTGGTCGTGAATCCGGAGCACCCGGCCATCCATACGGCCGCCGAAGCGTTCCGCGAAATCATGGGCAAGCCCACCGTCTTCATCCGCTCCGGCGGCAGCGTCCCCATCGTCGGCGACTTCGCCCGCCATCTCGGCATTCCCACGGTGATGATGGGCTTCGGCCTGCCTGATGACGGACTGCACTCGCCCAACGAAAAATTCCGGCTCGAGAATTTCTACCAGGGCACGATGACCGTGGCCGCTTTTCTGGAACGCTACGGCGGCTGAGAACGGCAACGGCCCGTGGACGTCGCCGGCCACCCGCCTGCGCATCCCGTCCGCGCCGGTCTGTGCACGAAGCTGCCCGCGTCCCGGACAGATCGCGCTTCCGCTCCTGTGGAAACAACCCGGTGCGGCGCGACGATGCCTCTGGCTTTTTCCCGCAGGCGGCCGTGCGACGTCCTTTGCCTCCGCACGCGCGCAGCCGCCCGGCTACCAGGCGATCTTCCGCCGGTCGCGGAAAAAGCCCCCCGTCGGCCCATCTTCAGGCAGCGTGGCGAGCCACACCGCCGTGTCCGCGCCTTCCTCGGGCGTGCGCGGAGCCTGCGCGCCGCCCATCCGCGTCCGCACCCAGCCGGGGCACATCGCGTTCACCTTGATGCAGGCGGGCAGCTCGTTCGCAAGACGCAGCGTCAGGGCATTCAGCGCCGCCTTCGTGACGCCATACAGGCCCGGGCCGCCCAGTCCCTCGGCAAACGAACCCCATCCGGAAGAGACGTTGACGATCCGGCCCCAGCGGCGTTCGACCATGCCCGGCGCAAGGAGCTGAACGAGCCGCAGCGGGCCAGTCAGATGCACGGCGATCGATTCGGCGAACTCGTCCTCCGTCAGCTTGAGCAGCGGCTTATCATGCAGCACGCCGGCGTTGTTGACGAGGATCTCCACCGTGCGGCCGGCGGACAGGATGCGCTGCACCGCGGCTTCGATGCTGGCTGGATCCGCCACGTCCAGCTCCACCGGCTCCACGGCGAGGCCCGCGCGCCGCAGCGGGTCTGCCGCTTCCGCGCCGGCCCGGAAATCCCGGGCTCCCAGCCAGACGAAGTGCCCCAACCCGGCCAGCCGCCGCGCGATGGCGAGCCCGATGCCCCGGTTCGCCCCCGTGACAAGTGCGGTTCGCTGCATGGCGCCCTTCCCCAAAGCTCCTCAGGGCCGCAGCAGCACCTTGATGGCGCGGCGCTCGTCCATGGCCCGGTAGCCCTCGGCGACCGCGGAAAGCGGCAATTCGAGGTCGAAGACTTTGCCCGGCTGGATGCGGCCTTCCAGCACGAGTTCCATGAGCATCGGCAGATAGCGGCGCACCGGCGCCGGTCCGCCGTGCAGATGGACGTGGCTGAAGAACAGCTCCGTGCCGTCGAGGCGCACCTCGTGGGGGACGCCGACGAAGGAGACGTGCCCGCCGGGCCGCGCGCAGCGGATTGCCTGCATCATCGCCTCCTGCGTGCCCACGCACTCGAGCACCGAGTCCGCGCCGACGCCGTGCGTCAGCTCTTTCACCTGCGCGACGCCCTCGTCGCCGCGCGCGGCCACGATGTCGGTGGCCCCGAACTCGCGCCCGAGCTTCTGCCGCGCCTCATGGCGGCTCATCAGGATGATCCGCTCCGCGCCCATCTGCCGCGCCGAAAGCACGCCGAGCAGGCCCACCGCGCCATCGCCCACCACCACCACCGTGCCTCCCGGCCTCACCTGCGCCGCATCCGCGGCGAACCAGCCCGTGCCCAGAACGTCCGAGCACGCCAGCAGGCTCGGAATCATCTCCGGCGGCGGCGCTTCCGGCAGGGGGACCAGCGTCCCGTCGGCCAGGGGGACGCGAAGCCAGGGCGCCTGCGCCCGCGACATGAATTCGCGCCGCACGCACGAGGAGTGGTAGCCGTACCGGCAGTGCGGGCACGTGTTGTCGGAAGTGGCAAAGGAGCCCACCACGAACTGCCCCGGCCGGATATGGCGCACCTCGGGGCCCGTTTCTTCCACGTAGCCGCAGTATTCGTGGCCCATCGGAGCAGGCGCCGGAATGGGCATCAGCCCGCGATAGGGCCAGAGATCCGACCCGCAGATGCAGGTGGCAGGCAGGCGGAGGATGGCGTCGGTGGGCTGTTCGATCCGCGGCTCGCTGACGTCTTCCCACCGCACGTCGCGCGGGCCGTAAAGCACGGTTCCTTTCATGGCAGCCTCCGTCAGTATGGGCGCCAGTGGCGCGGCGCTCTTGTTCCAGCGTAAGTGTGCCACTTGGATTGGGCTCTCCCGATCCTTCCGGTTCTTTGCCTGATCGTGTCCGGGCGGGCAATTCCGGGCTGCGCGGTTCCGGGTTGCCGGTATGCTAGGATCAGCAGGTGGCGACCGCCATGCGGCACAGGCCGGAGCAGTCTGTCTCGAGTCCGCGCGCTGCGGAGCTGCTGCGGGCCATCGTTGCGCGGATCACCGCGCTGGCGCAGGCGGAAGGAGCGAATCCGACGGCCATCGATGGCCTGGTCCTGTTCCGGCACTCCGCGCCGAGCCCCTGCTATTGGACCACCTGCGAACCCAGCCTCACCCTGTTCGCGCAGGGCCGCAAGCTGATCGGGCTGGGCGGCACGGAATACCTGTGCGAAGAAGGATCGTGCCTCGTGTCCGCCATCGATGCGCCCATCCAGAGCCAGATTCTGGAAGCCGCGGCCGGGGCGCCGTTTCTGTCTATGCGCGTGCGCCTGGAGATGGACGCGCTCCAGGAGGTGCTGGGCCGGGAGGACCTGGCCGTGCCGCGCGGCGCGCCCGATCAGCGCGGCCTGGCCGTGGGGCGCGCGGACGAGGCGCTGCTGGGCGCATGCTGGCGGCTCCTGGAGCTGCTGGATACGCCCGGGGACGCGCCCTTCCTCTACCGCCTTCTCCAGCTCGAGCTCGCCTGGCGCGTGCTGAAAAGCCCGCAGGGCGGGCTGCTGCGCGCCATTGCCACGCGGGGCAATTTCAGCAACCGCGCGGCCCGCGCCATCGCATGGCTGCGGGCGAACTACACGAAGCCGCTCTGCATGGCGGAGCTGGCCCGGCATGCCGGCATGGGCGTCTCCACGCTGCACCACCACTTCCGCGCCCTGACCGGCATGAGCCCGTTGCAATACCAGAAGCAGTTGCGCCTCCAGGCGGCGAGGCACCGGATGCTCGTGGAAGGGATGGACGCTTCCACGGCCGCCTTTGCGGTGGGCTATCAGAGCGTGAGCCAGTTCAGCCGCGAGTACCGGCGCCTGTTTGGCCTGCCGCCGGCGCGCGACATCCAGCGGCTGCGCCGCGGCGAAGGTCCCGTGCCCAGCGCCGCCTGAACTTTGCCTCGTGGAACAGTGCCCGGCCCTTCGGGCCGCCGGCGCGCGTGTCTGTCCCTGTGCATTTGATGGCCGGGCTTGCGGGCGCGGGCCGGACCTGCGGAATCTGCAAAAACGAACCGGAAACCATGACAGGCAATAGCAAGGCGAACCTCCCTGGAAGCACGGCATTCAGCAGAACTCCCCCATCGTTGCGCAGCCTGCATGTTTTACGGACCGGCGCAAATCGCAAAAACGAACCGAAAATCAAGACAGGCGCAAGGAAGGCGAAACAGAAAGGGCTGGGCAGCAGGCTCGTGTCTGCAAAAACGAACCGGGCGCTGCCCGCAGGCAGAAGGCGGTGCAGGGCAGCGGCGCCGCTGCGGAAATCCGCCCGGCATTCCCGGGCATCATGGAGGGCCTATTTCAGCCGCCCCATGCGGATGGCGGCGTCTTCGACTGCCTCGAGGATCCGCGCCTTCATGCCGCAGTGGCAGACGTGGCTTTCCACGATCTGGCGCAGCCGCCGCCGCGTGACCTGCGCCCTCGGGTCGTCCAGCAGAGCCGCCGCTTCCAGAATCATGCCCGGCGTACAGAAGCCGCAACGCAATGCGCCGTGGCGAAGGAACGCCTCTTGCAGCGGATGCAGCCGCCCGCCGGAAGAGAGTCCTTCCAGCGTGACGATGCGCCTGCCCGCGCAGGAAGCGGCGGTGATGGTGCACGCCCGCACGGCGCGTCCGTCCACCAGCACGGTGCATGCGCCGCAGACGCCGTCCTCGCACCCGAGCCGCACGCCGCTGAGCCCAAGGCCGTCGTGGAGGAACTCGAGCAGCGACGCGCCCGCGGGGACGCGCGCAGTGCGCGGCGCACCGTTGACCGTGAGCGTCACCAGCGGCATTGATTCTGATTCTGGCACAGGGTTGCGGGCAGGCCGGTCCGGGCTCTCCGGCAGGAGGAGCGCACTGGTGCCGTGTGTCTGGCCAGGCGCGTCATGAGAGGATGAAAGCGTGGAGGGTTCCAGGCAGCCGGCGCGCGGGGCGCTCGGCGCGATCTTTCTCATTGTCTTTCTTGACCTGATGGGGGCAGGCATCCTCGCGCCCGTGATCCCGTTCGTCGTAAAACCCTACCGCGAGGATGCGCTGACCGTCGGCCTGCTGGCACTGGCCTTCTCTGCGGCGCAGTTCGTCGCTGCGCCGTTGCTCGGCGCATGGTCGGACCGGCGCGGCCGGCGGCCGGTGCTTCTCGTGTGCCTGGCGGGCACGGCCGCCAGCTATTTCCTGTTCGGCGCAGCCTGGTCGCTGCCGGTGCTGTTTGCCGCGCGCCTGCTGTCGGGATTCGCGGGCGGATCGGTGACGGCTGCGCAGGCCTATATCGCCGACATCAGCGAGCCGCGGGACCGGGCAAAAAACTTCGGGCTGATCGGCGCCGCCTTCGGGCTAGGGTTCATTCTCGGGCCTGCGCTGGGCGGCGCGCTGAGCCGCGTCAGCCTTTCGGCGCCAGCCTATGCCTCCGGCGCCCTGTCTCTGGTGACGCTCCTGCTGGCCACGGCCACGCTGAAGGAGACGCTGCCGCCCGAGCGGCGAGCCGCGCGGGCCGTAGGTTGGCGCGACCTCGATCCTTTTGGGCAGATCGGAAGCGCGCTGCGCCGCTCCGCTTTCCGCGAACTGATCCTCGCCACGTTTGCGCTGAACTTCGCCATGGCGGGCCTCCAGACGAATTTCCCGGTGTTCACCCACGCGCGGTTCGGCCTCGATGCCAGCGGCAACGCGTTCCTTTTCGCCTTTCTCGGCCTGATGGCGGCATTGACCCAGGGATATCTGCTGCGGCGGCTGACGAAGCGGACGAGCGAGGGCAGGCTTGCCGTGGCGGGCTCTGCGCTGTTCGCCGCAGGCTTTGCCGTGGCGGCGGGGTCCCGCGCCGTCTGGATGCTGTATGCGTCGGTGGCGCTTTCCGCGCTCGGCTACGGGCTGGCCGGCCCGGCGCTGGCCGGCATCCTTTCGAGCCGCGCCGGAGCCGACGAGCAGGGCGCGCTGCTGGGCACTGCCCAATCGGCGGCCAGCCTGACGCGGATCATCGGGCCCGTGTGGGCGGGCGCGGTCTTTGACCACGTCGGCCAGGGCGCGCCTTACTGGAGCGGGGCTTTCTTCTCGCTGGCGGCGGCATGGTGGGCGTGGCGCGCGGCGCATGCGCCTTCGGAAGCAGCCAGGGAAACGGCCGCTGCCCGGCGCTGATGCGGCGCGGAGGGCCGCGCAGACGGCCCGCGCTGGCCGTCCGGCTCAGGCACGGGCGCCATTGTCCCTTTTTTCCGGTTTCTTCCGTGGCTGTTTTCCAGGCAATCCCACAGGATTTTCGTGCACTTTTTCGGCGTGCTCGCCGGGCAGGGCCGCGGCCGTCTGGACGATCTTTTCGCCGAAGCGGTCGCGGATGCGGTCGGCGGCGGCCAGCGCCGCCCGCGCGCGCTCCTTCTTCTCCGCATCGAGCAGCGACACCTGGCCCTGGCTCTCGCTCAGCCCCGAAACGCCCATGCCGATCAGGCGCACGGGCGCGCCCTGCTTCCACGTCTTCCGGAACAGCGAGCGCGAGACGGCGATCAGGTCGGCGTCGACATCGGTGGCCTCGGCGAGCGTGTGCGAGCGGCTGAGCGTGGTGAAGTCGGCATAGCGCAGCTTCAGTTCCACAGTGCGGGCGAACAGGCCGTGCTCGCGGAGGCGGCGGCCCACTTTTTCGGCCTGCCGCGCCAGGGTCGCTTCCAGCACCTGCTGGTCCCGCACGTCTTCCGGAAAAGTGTGCTCATGGGAGATGCTCTTCGGATCCTCGTAGGCCCCGATCTCGCCCTCGAACCAGGCTCCGGCATCGGCGCCGCGCGCCTTGCCCGCCAGCGCAAGCCCCCAACGGCCGAAGCGCCGCAGCAGGAAGTCCTCGTCGAGCCGCGCCAGATCGCCTGCCTTGCGGATGCCCATTTCGCGAAGCCGCTGCGCGGTCACCGCGCCCACGCCAGGAATGCGGCTGACGTCGAGCGGCGCCAGAAACGCCGCCTCCATGCCCGGCGGCACCCACGCGATGCCGTTCGGCTTGGCGAAGTCCGAGCACACCTTGGCGAGCATCTTGGAGGCGGCGATGCCGATCGAGCAATTGAGGCCCGTCCGCTCTTTCATCCGCTCGTGCAGCAGCGTGGCGGCGCGCAGCGGCGGGCCCCACAGCCGCTCTGTTCCGGTCATGTCGAGATAGGCTTCATCGACGCTCGCCATCGAGACGCGCGGCGTGAATTCGAGCAGCACGCCGTGGACGCGGTGCGAGTATTCGCGGTAGCGCTCGGGATGGCCGTCGAGGAAGATGGCGTGCGGGCACAGCCGCGCCGCCGTGCGCAGGGGCATCGCCGAGTGCACGCCGTACCTGCGCGCCTCGTAAGACGCTGCCGCCACCACGCCGCGTTCGTGCTTCTGCCCGCCGACGACGACCGGCTTGCCCTTCAGCGACGGGTCGAACAGCTCTTCGACCGAGACGAAGAAGGCGTCCATGTCGACGTGGAAGATGACTCTCACGGCGCAAAGCGCGCGCGCACGACGCGCGGCCACCCCGCAAGATCATACTCCGTGGCGGCGTCGGTCCATGCGGGGCCGAAGGCGCAGCGCGCCGCCTGCTCGCCCTGGTAGCCGATCTCGACGATCAGCCAGCCGCCGGGCGCGAGCAGCCGCTCGGCTTCTCTGACGATGCGCGGGTAGAAGGCGGCGCCGCCGGGACCGCCCTCGAGCGCGAGGCGCGGTTCGTAGTCGCGCACCTCGCGCTGGAGCCGGGCGATCTCCTCCAGCGGAATGTACGGCGGATTGGAGACGATGAGATCGAAGCGCCCCGAAAGGCCCGAGGCGAGGTCGCACTGCACCCATTCGACGCGGGCCCCGTGCCGGCGCGCGTTGCGCCGCGCCACCTCGAGCGCCGCGAAGCTGATGTCGGTGCCGACGGCGGCGGCGCCGAGTTCGAGCGCGAGGGTCACGGCCAGGTTGCCGCTGCCAGTGCAGATGTCGAGCACGCGGCGCGCGCCGCGGGCGGCCTTCAGCGCCTGTTCGACGACGTGCTCGGTTTCGGGCCGCGGGATGAGCACCGCGGGGGTCACTTCGAACTCGCGGCCGTAGAACTCCTGCTTCCGCGTGATGTACTGTACCGGCCTGCCCTGGAGACGCTCGTGCAGGTATCGGCCGTAGTGGATCCACTCGACGGTGGTCAGTTCATGCTCGGGATGCGCGTACAGCCAGGCGCGTTCCCTGCGGAGCGCGTGGCAGAGCAGCACTTCGGCGGTGAGCCGCGGCTCGGGGATGCCGGCGGATGCGAGGATCTCAGATCCTTGCCGGAGCGCCGTCTGAAGCCTCATGCTGCGCCGCCTGCGCCGCTTCGGCCTGCTCGCGGAGCTTCTGCGCGTTGTAGTAGGTGGTGCAGGCGTCGATGAGCGGGTCGAGCTCGCCTTCCATGATGCGGTCGAGCTGGTACAGCGTCAGCCCGATGCGGTGGTCGGTGACGCGGTTCTCCTTGAAGTTGTACGTGCGGATCTTCTCCGAGCGGTCGCCGGTGCCCACCTGCGCGCGGCGGTCGGCGCCGATGGCCTGGCGCTGCTTCTCAAGCTCCATTTCGTAGAGCCGGGAACGGAGCACGCGCTCGGCCTTGGCGCGGTTCTTGATCTGCGACTTCTCGTCCTGGCAGGTGACCACGAGGCCCGTGGGCAGATGGGTGATGCGGACGGCCGAGTAGGTGGTGTTGACGCTCTGGCCGCCGGGCCCCGAGGAGCAGAAGGTGTCGATGCGGAGATCCTTCGGGTCGAGCTTCACCTCGACTTCGTCGGCTTCGGGCAGCACGGCCACGGTGATGGTGGAGGTGTGGATGCGGCCCTGCTGCTCGGTGACGGGCACGCGCTGCACGCGGTGCACGCCGCTTTCGTACTTGAGCTTCGAATACACGCGGTCGCCGCTGATGAGGGCGATGACTTCCTTGAAGCCGCCCGCCTCGCTCTCGCTGACCGAGGTGATCTCCACCTTCCAGCCCTGGCTTTCGGCGTAGCGGGAGTACATGCGGAAGACCTCGGCGGCGAACAGGCTGGCCTCGTCGCCGCCCGCGCCGGCGCGGATCTCGAGCACGACGTCCTTGTCGTCGTTGGGGTCCTTGGGCAGCAGCAGGATCTTGAGCTGCTCGCGCAGTTCCTGTTCGCGCGGCTCGAGCCGCCGGATTTCGTCCTCGGCCATCTCGCGCAGATCCGGATCCTTTTCCTCGAGCATGAGCCGCGCACCGGCCAGGTCTTCGGAAACCTTCCGGTATTCGCGCCACACCTGCACGATCTCTTCGAGATCGCGGTGGGCTTTGGCCGTCTTGCGGTACAGCTCGGCATCCTGGATGACCGCCGGGTCGGCCATCTGCGCAGTGAGCGCTTCGAACCTGCGCTCGACTTCCTCGAGTTGCCGCGTGAAGTCCATCAGGCGATCACCAGTTCTCCGCCCTGCTGCTCTTCCAGCGCCATGGCGCGGTTCAGGGCAATGATGGCGACTTCGGTCTGGCTGTCGGAAGGCGGCTGCGTCGTGATCCGCTGCAACCACAGCCCGGGCGCCGTGAACAGCGCGAGCAGGCTGGCGCGGCGGCGGGCGGCGTAGCGGATGACCTCGTAGCTGAGCCCGGCGATCAGCGGCAGCGCCAGCACCCGCACGGCCATCTTTTCGAGGAAGCCATGAGCGGGGATGACGGCGTAGACGGCGATGGATACCATCATGACCACCAGCAGGAAGCTGGTGCCGCAGCGCGGGTGGAAGGTGGAAAACAGCCTCGCATTGCCGACGTTGACGGGCATCCCGCTCTCGAAGTTGAAGACCACGCGGTGTTCGGCGCCGTGGTATTCGAACACCCGGCGGATGTCGGCCCAACGCGAGATCAGCCAGAGGAAGCCGAGGAAGATGACGACGCGGATGACGCCGTCGACCACGTTGAACAGGATCTGGTTGTGCAGCGCCGGGTAGACGTCCTCCAGCTTCGTCGTGATCCACAGCGGCACGAACTTGTACAGCGCGATGAAGAAGACGAACGAGAAAGCGAGATTGAGCGCCATCAGCCAGCCGGGGATCTCGCCGCCTCTGCTTCCGCCGCCTTCCGTGCTGCGGCCGTTCTTTTCCGCTTCCGCCTGCATGGCGACATCGGCGGAGAAGCGGAGCGCCTTCACGCCGAGCGCCATCGCCTGCCCAAGGGTGCCAATGCCGCGGAGAATGGGAAGGCGGAAGGCGGGGTACTTTTCGGACAGTTTCGGCAGGGGGTGTTCGTCGATCACCACCTCGCCGTCCGGGCGCCGCACCGCGGTGGCATAGCTGTGGGGGGCGCGCATCATGACGCCCTCCATGACCGCCTGCCCGCCGACGAGGGTCTCCTCGCCGCTTTCGAGAACAGGCAGGAGCTGCACGTGCGCAGCCAGACGAAGGAACAATCCAGGCGTCAAGATTTTCGAAAAGCCTCTCTCTGATTTGAGTATAGCGGGGCGGGCGGGGTTGCGGACAAAAGAAGCGGATGGCCCCTGCGCGGAACGGAGCGGCCGCCGTGCGCGTCAGGCGGCAGCCATCGAGTGGCGTCCGCCAGCGTGGGTTTCCAGCAGCCAGCGGATCTGGACCGTTTCGAAAGGCGGTGCGCAATAGTCGGCCGCGCCCTCCTCGAGGGCATCGAGCCAGCCGTCGACCTCGGGCAGACGGCTGACGACGACGACCGGCGTCCCGGGAAACAGGGTCATCGCCTTGCGCAGCATCGCGTGCGAGGAGGGACAGAAGACGATGTCGGCCCTGGGCGGCTCCTCACCCTGCAAGGGTCCGCCCGCCGACTCCGTCTGACAACCACACCGGGCCAGTTCCTTCTCCAGGCTCGAAGCCAGAGACGGTTCCAGACAGAAGAGGACTGCCTTTCTTGGGACGGGACCCGTGTTGGAAGCGCCTGTCATCGCTCAAGTCCCCCTTTGTGGCCGTTGCGGCCTGTCTCGCCAAGGGCAGGCACCCCGCGGGCGGGTGCGATGTCCGGATCTCCCAGCGTCCCGCGTCATCCTCAATTTTATGGCAGATGGGCGATTTTTCCAATCCAATCTTTTTATGAGGCTCATCTGTTTCCATGCCTTGGCAGTGCAGAATTGCTAGAATGAATGTTTCTGGAGGCGAAATGGCGAAGATCGAGCGTCGAAAGACCGTAGCGGTGGACGTCGGCGGCGTGAAGGTCGGCGGCGGGCACCCGATCGTGGTGCAGTCGATGACGAACACGGACACTGCCGATGCCGCGGCCACGGTGAACCAGGTGATGGAGCTGGCGCGCGCAGGCTCCGAAATCGTGCGCGTCACGGTGAACACCGAGGAGGCGGCGCGCGCGGTGCCGCGCATCGTGGAGACGCTCGGCAAATTCGGCTTCCGGACGCCGATTGTCGGAGATTTTCATTACAACGGCCATATTCTGCTGAAAAAGTACCCGGAGTGCGCAAAAGCCCTGGCCAAATACCGAATTAATCCGGGAAATGTCAACATCGGAAGAAAAACCGATGAAAATTTCCGCACCATGATCGAATGCGCGATCGAGTACGGCAAGCCGGTGCGGATCGGGGTGAACTGGGGCTCGCTCGATCAGGCGCTGCTGACGCGGATGATGGACGAGAACGCGCGGCTGCCGGAACCGCTGGACGCCGCCGAGGTGACCAAGCGGGCGATCGTGGCGAGCGCGCTCGAGTCGGCGCGGATGGCGGAGAGCTACGGCCTGCCGCACGACCGGATCGTGCTGAGCGCCAAGGTTTCGGGGGTGCAGGACCTGATCGACGTTTACCGGATGCTGGCCGCGCAGTGCGACTACCCGCTGCATCTGGGGCTGACCGAGGCGGGCATGGGCATCAAGGGCATCGTGGCCACGACGGCGGCGCTGTCGATCCTGCTTCAGGAGGGGATCGGCGACACGATCCGCGCCTCGCTGACGCCGGCTCCGAACGGGGACCGCACCGAAGAGGTGCTGGTGTGCCAGCAGATCCTGCAATCGCTCGGCATCCGCAGCTTTTCGCCGCAGGTGACGGCCTGTCCGGGTTGCGGGCGCACGACGAGCACGTTCTTCCAGGAGATGGCGGAGCAGATCCAGAACTATCTGCGCGAGCAGATGCCGGCGTGGAAAGAGCGCTATGCGGGCGTGGAGGAGATGAAGGTGGCGGTGATGGGGTGCGTGGTGAACGGCCCGGGCGAGTCCAAGCACGCCAACATCGGCATCTCGCTGCCCGGCACATTCGAGGAGCCGAAGGCCCCGGTGTACGTGGACGGCAAGCTGGTGACGACGCTGCGCGGCGAGCGCATTGTCGAAGAGTTCATCTCGATGCTGAACGATTACGTCGAGCGCACTTACGGAGCCGGGGCCGCCGCCGGGCGCGGCTGAGCGCTTCCGCGAGCCCGGAGAATGGGGTCATGGACTGGCTTCTTGCGGGCCTGCTGCTGGCCGCCCTGCCTCCCGTGGAGCAATGCACTCCGGCGCGCTGGCGCGACCCGGCTCCGGAAGCGCTGGAGCTGCTGCGCGGCACCCCGGTGAACTGCCTGCTGGCGGAAGAGCCGGCGTGGCGCGCGGAGGTGATTGCAAAGGCGCACGAAGCGGGGATGCTTGTGCTCGGCTCGGTGCGCACGGGCGACCTGGCCGCGGCGCGCCGGGCGCTGGAAGCGGGCGCCGACGGCATCGCCGCCGAAGGGCCGCGCTCGGCGGCCATGGCCGCATGGGCGCGCGAGCACGGCAGGGTGCTGGTCGAAATCCTGCCTCGCGCCGAGCTGCAATTCGACGCGAAAGTCATCGCCACGTACGAAGGGCTCTGGGCGGGCGTGCGCGTGGAGAAGGACGAGGCGAAGGCGCAGCCGACCGGCGGCCCGTGGATCGAGACCAACACCGGCTACCTGCGCTTCGCGCGCGCGGCGGCGCCGGGCGCGGCCCTGTGGATGGCGCACCGCGCGCCCGCCGAGCCGCAGCCGGTGTCCCGCTATGTGCAGCAGATCGCCGATGCGGCCAGTTGCGGCGCGAAATGGGTGCTGGATTTCGACGCCGAATTCTGGCGCCGCGTCCGCGCGGGCGAGGACAAGGGGCGGCGGGACTGGGCGCGGCTTGTGGCGGCGATGCGGTTCCTGGACGAGCACCGGGAGGTGCTGGACTGGCCCGAGGCGGGCGCGCTGGCCGTGGTGATGGACGAACGCAGCGGCGGGCTGGTGTCCGGCGGCATCGTCGACATGATCACGGCGAAGCACATCCCGCTGCGGATTGCGCTGCCGGCGCAGCTTCCCGGTCTTTCGGGCGAGATCCGGACGCTGCTGACGATTGATCCTTCCGGGCTGAGCGCGGAGCAGCGCGAGGCGGCGCGCGCGGTGGCGCGGCGCGGCGCGACGCTGGTAAACGGTCCTGCCGGATGGAAGCTGGAGCCGCCGCCGCCCGGCATGATCACCTACACGGACGCGCAGGTGAAGCAGCTCGACCAGATCTGGCGCGAAGTGAACTCGATCATTGGCCGGCGCAACTACGGCGTGCGGGTGTTCGGCGCGCCGGGGATGCTGTCCACGCTGAAGGAGCCGCGGGACAATGGCCGGCTGGCGCTGCTGCTGGTGAATTACACCGATTATCCGGTGGAAAACATCACGCTGCATTTTCCGTTCCGCGTGCAGCGGGCGAGGCTGGCCACGCCGCAGGGCGTTGCGGCGCCCGAGGTTTACGAGACCGAGGAAGGTTCGGGCGCGGACCTGGCGCGCGTGGCCGATCTGGCGCTGCTGACCTTCGAGCGGGCGGATCAGCCGAAGCGGTAGGCGAGCTCTTCCAGCTTCCCTCCGCGGACCTCGATGCGGCGCAGGTCCGCGCTGCCGACGCCGAGCTGTTCGGCAAGCAGCATCATGTTGTCGCATTCGCGGAAGGGATGCGTGCCGCGCGGGGCGCGCGGATCATAGCCCATGAGCGCGGTGGCGGCGGCGTCCGTGCACACGGGGTTGGTGCCGAGGATCAGCAGCCCGGGCTGCACATGGCGCAGCGAGCGGACCCACGGGCCTTCGCCGCCGGCGATGGTTTCGATGCCGTCGATGAAGGAGATGTGGATGGGGCGCGCGGCGCACAGCTCGGCGACGATGCGCGGCATGCGGTGGCCGGGTTGGCGCGGAGACGAGGGGTCGCGCTCGGGCGGCGCAGGCGGAGCCGGCTGGCGCCTGCCTTCATGGCAGACGGCGAGCCGCCCGCGCTCCGGGCTTTCGTTCGGCTCTTTCTCGCCCGCGTCGTCGCCGTAGATCGAGGCGGGCGTGATGCCGAAAATGTTCTTCATGGCGAGCGTCACGCCGGTGGTGGCGTGGTTTTTCAGTTTCGCCATCGAGACGAAGACGTCGGTCTCCTCGTAGGCACGGTTGAGCATGTAAGCGGGATAGATGAGCCCGCCGCCGGGCACGGAGAACTTCGCGTAATCCCGGTAGGCGCCGCGCGCGTTGGTGTTGACGAAAGAGACGTCCGGAGCGGCGTTGCGGAGCTGGCGCACGTTCCAGCCGGCCTCGAGCAGGTATTCCTCCAGCGGTCCGGCCGTGGCCCAGCAGCTTTCGACGAAGCGGATGCGGCGGGCGCCGGCGCGGCCGAGCACATGCGCCATGGCGAGCGCCGTGCGCGGGTGCGTGTAATGCGTCACGCCGAGCGGCCGGCCCTGCCAGCGGTTGGCGGGGCTGCCGGTGAGATTCAGCTTGATGGTGACGGTCCGGTTGCGGACCAGCGCCCCGGCGCCGCCGAGCTGATCGAACATGCGCTCGAGCACGGCGGCCAGGTCTTCGTCGTAGGATTCGCAGCGGGCCACGGCCACGGGCGTGGCGGGGGCATCCTGCTGCGCGTCTGCCTTCATGGAGGCCGCGCCCAGAGCGGCCACGAATTCCCTGCGCGTCATCGTTCTGATCCCAGTGTAGCGATAGAATCCCGGTATGAAATCTCTGGCGCTGGCCGTCACGCTTGCGTTACCGCTGATGGCGGCGGAGGCGGATCTCATCCTTCACAACGGGCGGATCCTCACCGTGGATGCGAGGTTTTCCATCCGCGAGGCGGTGGCGATCCAGGGCAACCGGTTTGCGGGCGTGGGGACATCGCGGGAGATTCTGGCGAAGTTCCGCGGGCCACGGACCGTGGTGATCGATCTCGGCGGCAGGACGGTTCTGCCCGGGCTCATCGACGCGCACGTGCACGCGCTGGAAAGCGGGCTGAGCGAGCTGCGCGGGCCGCTTCCGCCGCTGGACTCGATCGCGGCCATCCAGGATTACATCCGCGCGCGGGCGCGCGTGACGCCGAAAGGCGAATGGATCGTCGTTCCGCGCACGCTGCCGCCGCGGCTCAAAGAGATGCGCATGCCGACGCGAGAAGACCTGGACGTGGCCACCGAACATCCGGTCGCCTTTGATGCGAGCTACGTGTGGAGCGCGAACACGCTGGCGCTGAAGATCAGCGGGATCACGCGCGACACGCCCAACCCGCCGGGCGGCGAGATCGTGAAAGGGCCGGACGGCGAGCCCAACGGAATCCTGCGCAACGCGGCGCACCTGCTGCAAGGCGTGACGCGCGCGGCGCCTTTCCGCGAAGAGGAAAGGCTGAAGGCGCTGGAGCTGATGCTGCGCGAATACCGGCGCGCCGGGCTGACCTGCGTGCACGACCGCGCGGTGACGCCCGAGGACGTGGCGCTGTTCGAGCGTCTGAAGAGGGAAGGGAGGCTGCCGGTGCGGACGGTGATGACATGGCGGCTGCCGACCAACCGGCCCGTGGAAGAGCTGGTGCGGGAGATCGAGTCGCGCCCGTGGCGCACGAACCTGGGCGACGAGTGGCTGAAGTTCGGCGCGTTCAAGGTGACGCTGGACGGCGGGCAGAGCGTCGGCACCGCGTATCAGCGGATGCCCTACGGCCCCTTCGGCCGGCAGCTTTACGGGCAGACCGATCCGGACGCGCGCGGCACGCTGTTCGTGGAGCCTGCCAGGCTGCTCGCCGTGATGCGGGCGGCGCGCAACCGGGGCTGGTCGTTGACGGCGCACGCGCAGGGCGGAGGGGCGATCGACGTGCTGCTGGACGTGTTCGAAGAGCTGGACCGCGAGCGGCCCATCGCGCCGACGCGGTCGCACGTGATGCATGGCAGCATGCAGAGCCCGCAGTCGCTCGACCGGATGAAACGGCTGGGCATCGCCGCGGACGTGCAGCCGGGCTGGCTGCACTTCGACGCGCCGGCGCTTGAGCGCGTCTTCGGCGAGCGCAACCTGCGGTGGTTTTTCCCGATGCGCGGCTATCTGGACCGCGGCATTCCTGCGGCCGGCGGCAGCGACCACATGCTGGGCCATGACAGGGACCGCGCGGTGAACCCCTACAACCCGTTCTTCGGGATGTGGATGACGATCACGCGGCGCACGACCGAAGGCAAGGTGCTGTTTCCGGAAGAGAAGGTGACGCGCGAAGAAGCCATCCGCATGTGGACCACATGGCCGGCGTGGCTCCACTTCAGCGAGAAGACGCAGGGGTCGATCGAGCCGGGCAAGCTGGCCGACCTGGTGGTGATCGACCGCGACATCCTCACATGCCCCGAGGAGGAGATCCGGCAGATCCAGCCGGTGATGGTGGTGCTCGACGGCAGGATCGTGGAACGGAAGATCGCCGCGTTTCCCGGCGCGGAAGGATTCGGCGCGGAGACGCCTGGGGGGCGCGGCGGGCGCGTGATCGTCGTGCGGAATCTGAATGACAGCGGGCCGGGGAGCCTGCGCGAGGCGCTGGAAGCGGAAGGACCGCGGGTGGTGGTGTTCGGCGTGAGCGGGATCATCGACCTGAAATCGCCGCTGCGGGTGACGGAGCCATACCTGACGCTGGCGGGGCAGAGCGCGCCGGGCCTGGGCGTCTGCCTGCGCGGGGACGGGCTGAGGATCGAGACGCACGACGTGGTGGTGCGGCACCTGCGCTCGAGGCCGGGCGAGGGGCTGGGGCGCGAGGTGGACGGCATCAGCATCGGCGGAGCGGCCCGCCGGGTGGTGCTCGACCACTGCTCGGCCACGTGGAGCGTGGATGAAGCGCTGAGCCCGAGCGGGGCCATCCGGGACATCACGGTGCAGTGGTGCCTGATCGGCGAGGCGCTGCGCCGCAGCGTGCACCCGAAGGGCGAGCACGGCTACGGGTCGCTGGCGCGCGCGGCGGGCGGCGTGACGCTGCACCACAACCTGTGGGTGAAGAACACGGCGCGCAATCCGAGGCTTGGGGACAATTACGGGCGGCCGCCGTGGCCGCTGTTCGACGTGCGCAACAACGTGATGGCGCTGTGGGGCGCGGTGTGCAGCGGAATGACCGGGGACCGGCTGCGGGCGAATTACATCGGCAATTATCTGAAGCCGGGGCCGGAAAGCGTGCGGCGTCCGCCGATTGTCCTGACGGAAAGCGCCGATGTGGAGTTTTTTCTGAGCGGGAATTTTGTGGAAGGATGGCCGGAATTCCTGGAAAATGACGGGCGGTATTTCACGCCGCAGGAGTCCGGCGGACGCCGCCTTTACCGGCTGGCGGCGGCGGCGTTTCCGGCGCCGGCGGTGCGGACTTCCTCGGCGCGCGAGGCCTACGAGGCGGTGCTGGCCGGGGCCGGGGCGACCCGCCCGGCGCGGGACGCGGTGGACGCGCGCCTGGTGGAGGAAGTGCGGCGCGGCACGGGCCGCATCGTCGATTCGACGCGCGAGGCCGGCGGCTGGCCGGACTATGGCCGGGCGGAGGCCGCGCCGGACGCCGACTCCGACGGGATGCCGGACGCGTGGGAGCGGGCCCGCGGCCTCGATCCCCACGACCCTGCCGATGCCGCCGCCGACCGCGACGGCGACGGATATACGAACATCGAAGAGTACCTGAACGCCCTGGCCGACGGCCGGGCGGAGATTACGACGAAACCGAGAGGCCAGATCAAGCCATATGCCGCATCTGCTCGCACTCGACCAGGGAACGACCTCGAGCCGCGCCATCGTGTTCGATGAGGCGGGGCGCATCGTCAGCACCGCGCAGAAGGAGTTCCGCCAGATTTATCCGCAGGCGGGCTGGGTGGAGCATGATCCGCTGGAGATCTGGGCCACGCAGCGCGGCGTGGCTGCCGAAGCGCTGGAGCGCGCGCGGCTCCAGGCGCGCGACATGGCGGCCATCGGCATCACCAATCAGCGGGAGACCGTGGTGCTGTGGGACCGCCGCACGGGCGAGCCGGTGGCGAACGCCATCGTCTGGCAGGACCGCCGCACCGCGCCGTTCTGCGATGAGCTCAAAGCCAGCGGGGCGGAAGAGGAGATCCGCCGGCGCACGGGGCTGCTGGCGGATCCCTACTTCTCCGGGACCAAGCTGCGGTGGCTGCTCGATCATGTGGAAGGCGCGCGGGCGCGCGCGGCGCGGGGCGAGCTGGCCTTCGGCACGGTGGATGCGTGGCTGCTGTGGAACCTCACCGGGGGCCGCGTCCATGCCACCGATCCGGGCAACGCGTCGCGCACGATGCTGTACAACATCCACACCGGATGCTGGGACGCGGAGCTGCTGCGGCTGCTGGACGTGCCGGCCGAGGTGCTGCCCGAGGTGCGGCCTTCCTGCGGGATCTTTGGCGAGACGCAGGCGGAGCTGCTTGGCGCGCCCGTGCCGGTGGGAGGCGTGGCGGGCGATCAGCAGGCGGCGCTGTTCGGACAGGCCTGTTTCGAGGCGGGGCTCGCCAAGAACACGTATGGCACGGGATGTTTTCTGCTGATGCAGACGGGCGCGGAGGCGGTGGCTTCGCGCCACCGGCTGCTGACGACGGTGGCCTGGCAGGCGGACGGGCGGCTGGAGTATGCGCTGGAGGGCAGCGTCTTCATCGGCGGAGCGGTGGTGCAGTGGCTGCGCGACGGGCTGGGCCTGATCCGGTCTTCGGAAGAAGTGGAGGCGCTGGCCGGAAGCGTCGGCGACAGCCACGGCGTGTACTTCGTGCCGGCCTTCACCGGGCTGGGCGCGCCGCACTGGGACGCGTATGCGCGGGGCGCGATCGTGGGACTGACGCGGGGAGCGACGGCGGCGCACGTGGCGCGGGCGGCGCTGGAGTCGATCGCGTTCCAGGTGGCCGACGTGGTGAGCGCGATGGAGGCCGACAGCGGGCTGCACGTAAATGAGCTGCGGGTGGACGGCGGCGCCTCGCGCAACGGGCTGCTGCTCCAGTTCCAGGCGGATCTGCTGGGCGTGCCGGTGGTGCGGGCGGCGGTGACCGAAACGACGGCCCTGGGCGCCGCCTATCTGGCGGGGCTGGCGGCGGGCGTTTACGCAACGCGCGACCAGCTCCGGCTGCAATGGAAGGCGGACGCGCGCTTCGAGCCGCGGATGAGCCGCGACGAGGCGCAGGCGCGGCGGCGGCAATGGGCGCGCGCGGTGGAGCGCGCCCGGGGGTGGGAGGCGCAGGGATGAACCGCGTGGAAATGCTGGACCGGCTGCGCGCGGAGCGCCGCGGCTGGGACCTGCTGATCCTCGGCGGCGGCGCCACCGGCATCGCCTGCGCGCTGGACGCGGCCAGCCGGGGCTACCGCACCGCGCTGGTGGAGCAGCACGACTTCGGCAAGGGCACCTCCAGCCGGTCGACGAAGCTGATCCACGGCGGCGTGCGCTATCTGGAGCAGGGCAACGTCACGCTGGTGATGGAGGCGCTGAAAGAGCGCGGAATTCTGCGCGAAAATGCCCCGCATCTGGTGACAGATCTCGCTTTTATCGTTCCGAATTACGAGTGGTGGGAGGCGCCCTTTTACGGCGTCGGGCTGCGCCTTTACGACCTGCTGGCAGGAAAATACGGCTTCGGCCGCTCGCGCCTGCTCAGCCGCGAAGAGACGCTGGAGCGGATTCCCAACCTGAAGACGGAAGGGCTGCGCGGCGGGGTGGTTTACTACGACGGGCAGTTCGACGATGCGCGGCTGCTGATCCACATGGCGCGCACCGCGGCCGAGCAGGGGGCGGCGCTGGTCAACTACTGCCGCGCCACGGCCTTCGTGCGGGACGCGCACGGGCTGGTGTGCGGCGCGGTGGTGCGGGACGAGGAGAGCGGGGAAGAGATCGAGCTGCGGGCGCGGGCGGTGATCAACGCCACCGGGTGCTTCAGCGACGGGGTGCGCCGCATGGCGGATCCGGAGGCGCGGCCGATGATCGCGCCGAGCCAGGGCGTGCATCTGGTGTTCGACGCGGGCTTCCTGCGCGGCGACGCGGCGATTCTGGCTCCGCGGACGCGCGACGGGCGGGTCATGTTCGCCATTCCGTGGCACGGGCACGCGCTGGTAGGCACGACGGACACGGCGCTGGAGGAAGTCTCGCTCGAGCCGGCGCCGATGGAGGAGGAGATCGGGCTGATCCTGGAGACGGCGGCCGATTACCTGCAACGCGCGCCCTCGCGGGCCGACATCCTGAGCGCGTGGGCGGGGATCCGGCCGCTGGTCCGGTCGGCCGAGGGCGCCTCGACGGCGTCGCTTTCGCGGGACCATTCGATCCACATCGACCCGAACGGGCTGATCACGATCGCCGGCGGCAAGTGGACCACGTGCCGCAAGATGGCGGAAGACTGCATCGACCAGGCGGCGCTGCTGGCGGGGCTGGACGAGCGTCCCTGCGTGACCCGGAGGCTGCGCATCCACGGGTATCATTACCAGGCGGCGCAGTTCGGGCACCTGAGCGTATACGGCAGCGACGCCATTGCAATCCGCGAGATGGTGCGGCTGCACCCGGAGCGCGGCCGTCCGCTGGCCGGCGCGCTGCCCTATCTGGAGGCGGAAGCGGTGTGGGCGGCGCGGTGGGAGATGGCCCGCCGCGTGGAGGACGTGCTGGCAAGACGCACGCGCGCGCTGCAACTGAACGCGCGGGCGGCAATGGAGGCGGCGCCGCGCGTGGCGGAGATCCTGGCCGCCGAGCTGGGCCGCAGCGCGGAGTGGGCGCGGCAGGAGGCGGAGTCCTTCCGGAGGCTGGCGGCGCGCTACCTGCCAGGCGGGGTCTGATAGCCTGAAAATTGGCGCGCAGAATCATTTCTTCGGAAATTGTTTTGCTCGCGGCGGCGCTGCCGTCGGCGCTGGCGGGAGGCTGGCAGCCGGCCGGGCCCTGGGGCGGCACGGCCACGAGCCTGTGGGTGGACCGCAATCAGCCCGACGTGCTGCTGGCCGGGGCGCGCCATTCGCTGCTGTTCCGTTCCACCAACCGCGGGGACCGCTGGGAGCGGCTGAACTTTCCGCGCTACTTCTCGGCGACGCTCACGGCGGTGATGATCCATCCGGCGGATCCTTCGCTGTACCTTGTGGCGGCGGAAACGCCGCAGGGCATCGGCGCGGGCGTCTGGTACAGCGAAGACCGGGGCGCGAGCTGGAAAGCGGCCGAGGGCCTGGAGGGCATCCCGGCCTACGCGCTGGCCTATTTCGAGAAAGACCCGCGGCGGATGGCGGCGGCCACGCGCAACGGCGTCTGGAAAAGCGAAGACAGCGGCCGCACGTGGCGGCGGATCTCGCCTCCCTACAACCACGAGCTGCGGTCGGTGACAGCCGTGGCCATTGATCCACGGGATGACCGCATCCTCTACGCGGGCACGACGCACCTGCCGTGGAAGACCGTCGATGGGGGCGAGACGTGGCAGATCATCCATGACGGGATGCTGGACGACAGCGACGTCTTCTCGATTTTCATCGACCCGGCGCGCCCCGACCGCGTGCTGGCCAGCGCGTGCAGCGGCATCTACCGCAGCGAAGACGGGGGCCGCAACTGGTCGAAGTTCCGCGGCATTCCGCCCGAGCAGCGGCGCACGCACGTGGTGCGGCAGATGCCCGGGCGGCCGGAGGTGATCTTTGCGGGCACGACGCTCGGGCTGCTGAAGTCCACCGACGGCGGAGCGACGTTCCGGCGCGTGAACCGGCATCACGTCTACAGCCTGGCATTTGATCCGCGCGACCCTCGGCGGATGTACCTGGCCACGGAAGGAGGCGGGCTGTGGCGCAGCGAGAACGGAGGCGAGGCATTCGTCCAGATCAATGAAGGCTTCGCCAACCGCCTGAGCGACGGCATTGCCGCTGCCGCGGGAGCGCTGTATCTGAACGTGCTCCAGGACGGCGAATGGGGCGGGCTGTTTGCGAGCCTCGACGGCGGCGCTACATGGTCGAAGGTTCCCCCTTCGAAAACATTTCCGGAGGGGCCCGTGACGAAGCTGGCCGCCTGCCCGACAAGGACGGGGCTGCTGCTGGCGGGCAACGACGAGCGGCTTTCCCGCAGCCTGGACGGAGGCAGGACGTGGGTGCCGCTGCGCGTGGGCGCGGGCGCGCGGCTGCGGATTCAGGCGGTGGCCTGCACGGTGGCCGGGGGCCGGGAGGCGCTGCTGGCCGGCACCGACCTTGGGCTGTTCCGAAGCGCGGATCTGGGCGCAAGCTGGCAGCCGGTGCGGCTGACGACGGCCAACATCCGGCATTCCGTGCAGGAGTTGATCACCGGGGTAGTGGATGGCGGGCGGGTGCTGGCGCGCACCGCCCACACGGTGTATGCAAGCGCGGATGGAGGACTGAGCTGGCGTCCGCTGAGCATGCTGTTTCCGGTTTCGCGGATCTACGACATGGCGATCACCGGTACCACGCTGCTGGCGGCGACGGCGGACGGGCTGTATCTCTCCGCAGACGAAGGCAGGCACTGGGAGAAAGTGGAAAAGGGGCTGGAGCCGGGAACCGTCAGCACGCTGGCGGCACGGCCTGGGCCGGGGGGCGAGGTGCTGGCCGGGCAGTTCGGGCGGATCTACCGCTCTTCCGATGGCGGCAGGAGCTGGCAGGTGGTTGAGGGAGCGGATCTTCCGGCGGTGAGCTTCAAGAGAATGATCTGGCCCGATGCAGGGGGGCGGCGGCTTGTGGGGCTGACGCCGGACGCGGGCGTTTTCTATTTGGAATTCAGGATACAGGAGTAGCATAATGGACAGTGAGGCAGGTGAAGTCCCGATGATGAAACGACTTGCAGGTTCCTTACGCTCATGTGGCTGGTCACGGACTCTTGCAGCCGCCGCACTCGTGCTTCTGATGGCGATGGCCGCTGCGGGACAGCAGCAGCCGGCAGCCACGAAGCCCGCCGGCGGCGATGAACTGCCGGACAAGGTGGAAGTGAACGCCTTTGGCGGCGGCAGCTTCTTCCAGGCCGTGCCGAACGGGCTGGGTACGAAGATGGTGAATGGCGGCGCCTTCGGGTTCCGCCTCACGGAGAACTTCTGGCGGTATGTGGGCCTCGAGCAGGCCTTCACTTACAGCGCGAACAACGTGCGGTTTGAGACGCCGGTCGCGCCCGGCAGGCCGCAGAACGATTTTGGACACAGGATTTATCAGTACTCTCTGAACCCGGTCTTTTACTGGACGGAGCGCGGCTCGAAGATCCGGCCTTTCCTGACCGTGGGCGTTTCGGCGATGTACTTCGCCCCGACGGACACAGCCAAGGGCTGGGCGCGCAGCCCGCTGAACGTGGGGCTGAACGCGCAGAATCTGGATGCCAACATTCACCCGGCGCTGAACTACGGCGGCGGCCTGAAGTGGCATCTGACCGACCGTTGGGGCGTGCGCTTCGACGTGCGCGGGCTGACCTCGAAGAACCCGACATTCCGGCTGCCGGACTATCCGACGGGCGGGCTGTACATCCCGCGCGACAATCTGTTGCACGGCGTGCAGACGACGGCGGGCATCAGCTACTACTTTGGCCGGAAGGCGGAAGCGCCCGCTCCGCCGCCTCCGCCGCCGGCTCCGCTGCCTGGCCTGAACGCCGGGACGCTGAGCGTCGGGCCCGGCACGCTGTGCCAGGGACGCGCCATCACGGTGAGGAACACGGGCGCGAGCGACCCGGCGGGGCGCGCTCTCACCTACAAGTGGAAGGTGAACGGCCAGCCGATGGGCGGCAACGCGCCTGAGCTGACCTTCACGCCCGACCGCGCGGGCTCGTACAAGATCGAGATGGACGTGGAGGCGGAGAACACGCCGAACCACCCGGTGCGGACGGCTTCGGCGCCTCCGCTGACGCTGAGCGTCCAGCCCTACAATCCGCCGACGGTGTCCAACGTGATGGCGAACCCGGCGGCGATCCAGTACGGGCAGACCTCGACGCTGAGCGCCCAGGGCACGGGCTCCGCCTGCTCGACGATCCAGTTCCAGTGGACGGTGACCGAGGGCACGTTGCAGAATGCGACTTCCGCCACGGCGACGTTCGACAGCAAGTCGGTGAAGTTCGAGCAGGGCGGCAAGATCCAGTCGAAGACGATCACCGCCACGGTGCGCGTCACCGACGACCGCGGCGCTTCGGCCACCGGGACGGCGCAGATCAAGGTGGACTTCATCCCGTCGGCGATCCGCTTCTCCGACGTGATCTTCAGCAAGAACAGCGCCCGCGTGAACAACTGCGGCAAGCGCATCCTTCTGGAGGAGGTGGCGCCGAAGGCAGCCGACCCGGACTACGAAGTCGTGCTGATCGGCCACATCGATCAGGACGAGGTGTCGAAGACGAAGAAGCCGAGCGACCTCGACATGCGGCGCGTGCTGAACGCCTATGCGGTGCTCACTGCCGGCGGCGGCACCTGCGCCAACGTGGACAAGTCGCGGATCAAGGTGACCTGGGTGGGCACCGAGCAGGTGTCCGACATGCAGCCCGGACTGTGCGGCACCGCTGCGCGGCCTGCCTCGAAGGAGCGCGCGGGCCAACTGGTCTCCACGGCGGACCAGAACCGCCGCGTCGAGGTCTGGCTGGTGCCGAAGGGCACGAAGATGCCGGCGGCGTTCAAGGAAGCCAAGCAGCTCGATGAGAAGCTGCTGAAGAAGCTGGGCTGCCCGAAGTAAGACAGCGGCGCTTCCGGCTTTTCGCCACAGATGGGGCCCGCGCCCGCGAGGGCGCGGGCCTTTCCTTTTTGTGGATCCGTTGGCAGAGGAGAGAAGCGGGAGGGTGGTCAGGCGGGCGGATTGGCGGGCTCCTGCTGCGAGAGGCAATGCAGAGTGCCGAGGCCCCAGACGAGATCCACGGCGTGAATGCCGATGATCTCCCGGTCGCGGATCAGCTCGGACAGGATGCCGAGCGCGAGGCGGTCCTTCGGGTCGTTGAACGTGGGCACGAAGACGGCGTGGTTGGCGATGTAGAAATTCGCATAGCTGGCCGGCAGGCGCTGCCCGTCAAAGACGACGGGGGCGGGCATAGGCAGGGGCACGATCTCGGGCCGGGATCCGTCTTCGAGGCGCAGGTCCGCGATCCGCTCCCAGTTTTCGCGGAGCGGGCGGTAATTGGCGTCGCGCGGGTTGTCTTCGCGCACGAGCACGAGCGTGCGCGGATTCACGAACCGGCACAGATCGTCGACATGGCCGTGGGTGTCGTCGCCGGCGATGCCGCGGCCCAGCCAGAACACGTTCCTCACGCCGAGGAAGGCGCGCCAGGCGGCCTCGTAGTCGGGGCGGGTGAAGCCCGGATTGCGCACCTGCGTGCGGGGATCGAGGTAGCACTCTTCGGTGGACAGCAGCGTGCCCCGGCCATTGACCTCGATGCCGCCGCCCTCGCATACGAACGGGCGCCCGTTCCAACGGGCGCGGAAAAGCGGCACGCGAAGCCGCGGGGCGGCGGCTTCCGGGATGCGCGTGTCGCGGCGCCAGTTGTCATACCTGGCCCAGCCGTTGAAGTGCAGATGGACGATGGCGCGCCGCGGCGCGGGGCCCGGCCGGGTGACGAAGAGCGGGCCGCAGTCGCGCATCCAGCCGCGATCGAGAGGATGGCGGAGGAAATCGACGCGGCGCAGATCCGCGCCGGCGCGAGAGAGGCAGCGGCGCGCCTGCTGCTCGGCGCGCGCGCTGCCGGCGACGAGCCGCACCCGCTCGCCGCGGGTGAGTTTCGCAATCCAATCCGAGACCGCCCAGCGCACGGCGTCGAGCTTGCCGGGGAAATCCGCTTCGTTCTGCGGCCAGGCGAGCCACGTGGCGGCGTGTGGCTCCCATTCGGCGGGCATCGAGTAGCCGGCTTCGGAAGGCGTCGTGCGGGTCGGATCCAGTCCCATAGTCGTATTGTCGGAGATCCGCGCCTGCGGGCGCGGTTTTCTGGTACAAGGAAGACAAGGCCGATGCGCGCTTTGCTTTGGGGTCTCGTGGCGGCCGCTTTCCTTGCCGCCCCCGCCCTGGGGGACAGCCTCAAACAGGAGTTCTCCGACTTCACGACGCCGCTGCCCGTGGAGCGGGGCGACCGGCTGGTGATCGGCATCGTGGGCGGCTGGGAGCGATGGGACAACCCGACTCGCGCCATCCGCCGCACGGCCATCGCGATCAGGCGCCGGCGGCTGCCGGGCGTCCACGTGGAAACGGTGGAGAATCACAGCCTCGAGCTTGCCGAGCAGCTTGTCGAACGCGCCTTCGATTTCAACCGCAACGGGAAGCTGGAGCCCGCCGAGGCGTCCCAGGCGGCGGTCGTCATTTACGGGCAGAGCCTGGGCGGACGGGCGGCGCTCCGCCTGAGCCGGAAGCTCCACGAATGGGGCGTGCCGGTGCCGCTGTTGATCGCCATCGACAGTTTCGGGCGCGACTCCTACGTGGTGCCCCCGAATGTGCGGCGCGCGGCCAATTATTACCAGCGCGAGCATCTCTACATCAAAGGCGCACCCGAGCTGAAAGCGCAGGATCCCGCGAAGACGCAGATCCTGTTCAACCGCAAGCTCACCTTCAAGGGCCGCGACGAGGTGGAGGCCGAGGAGCATAGCTGGCTCCAGCGATTCTTCCTTGACGAGCATGCGCGGCTGGAATACCTGCCGGAGCTCTGGGAGGAGATCGAGCGAATGATCGTCGAAGCAGTGCGCGAACCGGCCGCGCCGCCCAACGGGCGGTGAGTTCCGCAGCGGCAGGGTGGACGGCGCGTCACTTCGATTTCCGGATCCGCACTGCGGCCTTGCGGCCCGGGCGGAAGCGCAGCTCGAGGATGCCTCCCTGATCGGCCTCGGCCTCGAACATCTCCTCTCCATCGACTTCCACGTCGTAGCGCGCGCCCGGCTCCATCCCGAGGACGAAAGCCACTTCCTCAACGGTCTTTTCGCCTTCTTCTCCGGGTGTCAGCCAGCCCGTTTCGAAGCGCAGCCCGCCGGGCGCGAACAGAATGCGCGCGGGACCCATTTCGATGGGGCGCGGCTGCGCCTCGGGCCTGACGAGGATGCGCCTGCCGTCGAGGAAGAGCTGGGCGCGGCCGTCCCAGTAGCCGAACCAGGCGGCATCTTCCTCCCAGCCGGAGCGGACCAGGAGCTGGCCGCGGCCGTGGAACAGGTCGGGCATATAGGTGAAGCTCAGCCCGGGCTGGTAGGGATTGGCCCAGAAGAATTCATAGGCGATGCCGAACTCGCCGCGCATCAGGAAGCGGTCGATCATGAGCCAGCCCTGAAGGAACTGGTGGGCCTTCGCATTCGTATCGTAGGCCACGAGCGCCAGCTCGGCGGCCCGGGAGTAGGCGGCCTCGCGCAGGTCGGGTTCGCCGGGCGTCCAGTAGGCCGGAATCCGGTATTCGTTTTCCGGCGCGGGCCAGGGTTGCGGGTAATAGGACAGGATCAGCAGCGGCGGCAGCTCCTCGAACCACTGGCCGAGACCCTCGCGCAGGTCGATGCGGAGATTGTCCCGCAATGCATGGAGCAGCTCGACCATGGCGTAGAGCTCCTCGCGCGTGGCAAACACGCTGGCACCGCGGCGAAGCTGCGGAACGACCGTCTTCTGCCACCAGGACTCGACCACGAAGCGCAGGGCGGCCTCCGAGGCGCGCGGCTCGGCGTCGGCCAGGGCCAGGGCGGCAAAGGCGAGCGACCGCATGTGGCGCGCATCGCCCTTGCGCAGCTCGAGCGCCGGCTTGAGTTTCCGGGCGACCCTCTGGGCCAGCGCCTCGCCGGCCGCCTGCTGGCACCAGTCGTAGACAAGGGCGATCTGGCGAAGCTCGCCCGGGTCGGCGGGGTCGGCTTTGGCCGCCCATTCGGCGGCGTCGCGGCAGGCGCCCGGCTGGGCGGCCACCGTGCCCCAGAGGGCGAGCGCGAAGCCGGGTTCGCTCATGCGGGCGCGGCCGCGCATCAGGGCGTCGAACTGCTGCCAGCGGATGGATTCGCGCTCCCGCTCCCGCTTCAGCAGCCGGAGGCGGCGCTCGTTCAGAAGCAGACGCGGGGCGTCGGTGTAGACCTGGTAGTCCGGCTCCTGGGGCGGCTGGGCGGCCAGCAGCGGGAGGGCGAGCAGCAGGCAGGCCCAATGTGTCAGCATGCCACACCCCCTGGGACAAAGGCGGGCAGCGAGGCGCCCGGACACGAATTCGGCCTGCTATAAATCAGGCACTTGCAGGCCAGCGTGATTGGCAAACCGTTTGCTACACTCAAAGGCGAATTGATGAAGTCTCTGTAGACCTGCCCTCTGCTGGAACGGGCCGGTGAAAGGACGAAGTGGAGTTTGGATACGTCGTGCTTGCGGGAGCCGGTGTTCAAGATCTCTTCCATTTCGTTTCAGTCGCTGGCAGGTCCCAGCAGAGGGTTATTTTTTGCGGCTTCATTTCCTGATTCGTCCGCTGGCAATCTTGCAGGGTTCTCTCCCTGGGGAACGGGAAACGGTGCGCCGGCTCCGATGGTGAAAAGCTGTTAGCGGCAGCTTCATCAGGAGCGAAAGGGAACAAGGGCTTAGCCGGAACCGGCGCGACCGCTGCCGTGACCCGCGCCCGGCCCGGGCGGGCCGCATTGGATTGGCTCGTATCGAGTGACCCCCGCCATGAGGCGATCCAATGCGGCTTTTCTCTGCCTGTTCTGCCTCTTCTCACCAGCAGAGCGTGCCGGTGCGCGGCTCTTCTTCCTCGTTGGGCAGGTAAATCGCCCGGCACTTTTCGCAGCGGTAAATCTCCGCATTCGGCCCGAAACGTTCCAGCACTTCCCCGCCGTAGAAATACCAGCGCTTCAGGTGCCCCGCGCAGAGCTTGCCCTTCTCGTCTTTCAGACCGCAACTGCGGATGCGGGGCGCGCGCTTCATGATTCTGGTGCCGTCGCTCAGCGTGCCGATTTCGACCGCCTGGGGGACGGGGCGGGTCGCCTCCGCATACCTGGGATTCGCCATAACGACCTCGACGTCCACATTATGTCATAGCGGAGGCCCGGCTCCGGTTCGCTCCCCGCCGCCAGCGCTCAACCGGCCATGCCGGAGGCTTCCAGCAGAACCTCGTGCACGGCGAGTTCGTCGCCGGGCCCGGTCTCGAGCGGCTGCCCGCCCCGCACGGCGCGCGCCAACGCGGCGAGGTCGCCCTCATAGCGCTGGTAGGGCGGCAGGCTGACGCGCGTGACGCCCTCCGGGTAAGGGCCGGCGGGCTGCGCGAGGTCGATTTCAAGCGCCGGCGGTTCGATGGGCCTCACGACGGCGCTGCCCCGCGTGCCGAAGATCTCCAGCGCGCGGTGCCGCGAGGCATTGGGCTGAAGGACGCTGGCCGTGATGACGGCCAGGGCGCGTGCATATTCCAACACGGCGGCCGTGTTGTCCTTGAGCGTGTCCGGCACAGGCGCGTCGTGCCGCAGGAAGCGCGTGATCCGCTGCGGGCGGCCGAGCAGGCGGACGACGATGTCCACCAGATGCGCGCCCTGCTCGAACATCTGGCCGCCCGGGAAACGGTTCCACTCCGGGCGGCGGTCCGGGCCGATGAGCGTGTTCATCCGGGCGTGGATCAGGAAAACATCGCCCAGCCATCCCTGCCGCGCCGCTTCGAGCGCGCGCTCTACGGCCGGGTTGTAGCGCCACATGTATCCCGCCTGGATGATCCGCCGCTTCTGCACGGCCAGCGAAACGATGCGGCGCAGGCACGCCGGCGTGTCCGCAATGGGTTTCTCGATATGGCAATGGCGGCCGGCCTCGAGGGCTTCGATGGCCAGCAGCGGAATCTGCGGCACGTCGCTCTCAATGAAGACGACCTCGATGCCCGGGTCGGCGAGGATCTCCTCTTTCGTGCGCCACGGCAGGGGCGCGAGCTTCTCCAGCGTTTTCCTTGCCGCTGCGGACTCTTCCCAGACGCCCGCCAGTTCATAGTCGGCCGACTGCCTCACCAGCCGCAGCTTGTCGAAGGCGTGCGAGTGGGCGGCTCCCAGAAAGGCCGCGCGGATCCGGCGGGGCTGCGCAGACGCCGCCGCGGAGGCTGCCAGAAACTCGCGCCGTCCCATCATGACGCGGGCATTATAACGAAGCCGGTGCGGCGGGTCAGACGAACCGGGCAGGGCGGGGACGGGGAGAGTCGGAGACAAGCCGCTCGAACGCGGCGACCACCCGCGCGGCGGCTTCGGCGGCATCGATCTTCTCTTCGAGGCACCACAGCCGCATGGCCGCGCCGACCGCGGCCAGCGTCATCGCGGCGAAGACCGGCGCCGCCGCCCGCGCGGCGGCGTTGCGGCCGCAGCGGGCGCGGAAGGCCTCCTCGAGCAGCTCCTCCACCGGCATGATGCGGGCGTGCTGGGCGGGGGGGGGCCCCCCCGGCCGCCACGGGGGCCCCCCCACCACCCCGCCGCCGGGGGGGGGCGCCCCCCCCCCCCCCCCCACCGCCCCCCCCAGGCGGCCAC
>JANWVO010000047.1 GCA_025056865.1 Bryobacteraceae bacterium | reverse complement strand
AGCCGCACGATTCTGGCCCTCGCCGGAAGGCGCGGGGAGAGCGACGGGGATGCGTCAGCCCCCGGCTGAGGCCGGGGGGAAATCCGGGGGATCTGGGGGATCCGAGAGAGGAGTGCCAGCCGACGGGTGAGACCGGGCAACATCCGTGAGTCCGTGCATGTAGGCAGGGGGAGCCGCGGGATTCTGGCCATCGCCGGAAGGCGCGGGGAGAGCGACGGGGATGCGTCCGCCCCGGGCTGAAGCCGGGGGGATCCGGGGGATCTGAGAGGATCCGAGAGAGGAGTGCCAGCCGACGGGTGGAGCCGGGGGAATCCTGACAGCCGGTGCCTGAAGGCAGGGCGAGCCGCCGGAATCGGCCGGCTGGGGGAAGGCGGGGGTCAGAGGCGGGGGAGTTCGTAGCCTTTGCGGCGGGGGCGGGCGAGCATGCGGTTGGCCTCGGCGTCATTGCGGAAGCGTTCGGCTTTCGGGTCCCACTCGAGCTTCTTTGCGCGCTCGCGGCAGATGGTGATGAGGTGGCAGAGGGTGGTGGAGCGGTGGGCGGCTTCGACGTGGGCGTTCGGGAGCCGGCGGGTGCGGACGCAGTCGAGGAAGTTTTCGATGTGCCAGCGGTTTTCGCCGGGGCCCTCGGGGGTGTCTTCGGGCTTGTCGCGGATCAGGTCTGGCGGATCCCAGACGAGCGTGCCGCGCCGGATCTCGAGCGTGCCTTTTTCGCCGACGAAGATGGCGCCGAGATCGGAGTGATCGGGGCGCTTCTGTCCGGTGCACTTGAGCAGCGTGCCGTTGGCGTAGCGCATGACGACGGGGGCGGCCTCGCCATCGCCTTCGGGCCAGATTTCGACGGGGCCGGTATCGTCGGTGCCGAGCGCGCACTGGACCTGGTCGAGCGCGTGGGTGCCCCAGCCGGAGACGCCCCAGCTTTGGCCGCCGTTGTCGTAGTCCCAATACCAGGCCCAGCGGCGGTGGAGCTCTTCGTGGTAGGGGCGGAGCTCGGTCTGATTGCACCACTGGTCCCAGTCGAGCCCTTCGGGCATGGGCATGCCGGGCCTGGGCGTCCAGCGCCTGGGGGGCTCGAAGTTGCAGGCGATGACTTCCTTCACGCGGCCGATGCCGCCTTCGCGGATGAAGCGGCTGGCCCAGGCGTTGACGGGGATGGAGCGCTGCTGGGTGCCGCACTGGAGGACGCGGCGGTAGCGTTCGACGGCGCGGCGCAGGACGCGGCCTTCCTCGACGGTGAGGGTAAGCGGCTTTTCGGCGTAGACGTCGAGGCCCGCCTGGAGGCAGTGGATGGCGACGAGGACGCGGGCGTGGGTGGTGGTCTCGACGAAGACGGCGTCGAGCTTTTCGCTGTCGAGCATGCGGCGGTAGTCCTGATAGTGGCGGGCTTGGGCGTAGGAGGGTCGGATCTGGGCGGCCTTTTCGCACTGGGGCAGCCAGCAGTCAGCGAAGGCGAGGAAGCTGGCCTCGGGAAATTCCTCGTTCTGGAGGAGCCAGCGGCCGCGGCCGCCGAGGCCGATCATGGCGAGGCGGAGGCGGCCGTTGGCGCCGGGGACGCGGAGCGAGGCCGCGGCGGTGGCGGCGCCGAGGAAGAAGTGGCGGCGGAGCATGATGGAGTCCAAGCTATCGAGCGGCGGGGCGCGCGTCAAGGCGCGCGGGCCGGTGGAATAATGGGTCCATGCAGTTCCGGCATTTTCTGTTGGCAATGGCGGCGTGCGGCGCGGCGCTGGCGCAGGACGCGCCCTTCCTGACCGAACCGGGTTGGCAGCCGCTGCTCAATGGCAAGGATCTCACCGGTTGGCGCGCGCAGGACCCGAAGCAGCCGCACGAGTGGATGGCGGTGCGGGGCATCCGGTTCGACCGCTGGTATGCGCCGAAGCAGCTTTTCGGCGTGGGCGAGGGCGGCGACCGGATCCTGAACGGGAAGAACGGGCGCACGCAGAACCTGGTGACGGAGCGCAAGTTTGGCGATATTGAGCTGTATTTGGAGTTCATGATCCCGCGGGGGTCGAACTCGGGCGTGTATCTGCACGGGCTTTATGAGGTGCAGATCCTGGACAGCTTCGGCTTTGCGGACCTGACGACGGGCGACTGCGGGGCGATTTACCACCGCTGGATCCAGAACCGGCCGGTGGGGGGCTCGCCGCCGCGGGTGAATGCGATGCGGAATGCGGGCGAGTGGCAGAGCTACCACATCTGGTTCCGCGCGCCGCGGTTTGATGCGTCGGGGCGGAAGGTGGAAAACGCACGGTTTCTGCGGGTGATGTTCAACGGCGTGCTGGTGCAGGAAAACGTGGAGGTGGACGGGCCGACGCGGGCGCACATGGACATTCCGGAGGCGCCGGAGAATCCGATCATGTTGCAGGGCGACCACGGGCCGGTGGCGTTCCGCAACATTTACTGGCGTCCGCTGGGAGAGCTGCCCTGGCGATGAGCGGGTGGATCGACATCAGCGCGCCGCTGCGGGCGGCGATGACGGTGTGGCCGGGCGATGCGGCGGCGAGGATCGAGCGCGTGGAGTCTCTGGAGCAGGGCGGCGCGTACAACCTGACGCGGCTGGCGATGAGCGCGCACACGGGGACGCACGTGGATGCGCCGCTGCATTTTCTGGCGGGCGGAGCGGCGATTGACGCGATGCCGGCGGAGGCGATGATCGGGCCGGCGCGGGTGGTGCGGGTGGAGGGCGAGGCGATCCGCGCGGGCGACGTGCCGGACGACGTGGAGCGGGGGGCGCGGATCCTGTTCCGGACGCGGAACAGCGAGCGGGACCTGTTTGGTGGAACATTTCACGAGGATTATGTTTATCTGGCGCGGGACGCGGCGGAGAAGCTGGCGCAGGCGGGCGCGCTGCTGGTGGGGATCGACGCGCTGTCGGTGAGCGGGTTCCGGGAAGACCCGGCGGAGACGCACCGGGTGCTGCTCGGGGCGGGCGTGTGGATCCTGGAGGGGATCCGGCTGGGGGGCGTGGCGCCGGGCGAGTATGAGCTGGTGTGCGTGCCGCTGCGGATCGAGGGCGCCGACGGGGCTCCGGCGCGGGCGCTGCTCAGGCCGGCGCGCCGTCGCGGTGGGGCCTGAGGCAGGCGCCTTCGGGCGGGCGCTTGTAGCGTTCGACAGAGGCGCCCGTTTTTCCCTGGGCGGTCTTTTCGAGCAGCGCGTGGATTTCGGGCGGGGTCATGGGGCGGAAGGCGCGCAGGGCGGCGACGTTGTGCTCGAGCTGGCCGACGGTTTCGACGCCGGAGACGAGGGTGTCGATGTCCTGGCTCCAGGCGAAGCGGAGGCAGTCGGCGATGGAGGCGACGTTCTGGGCGGTGATCTGGCCCATGGCGTTGGACTTCATGGCGATGATGCCGAGGCCGCGGCGGCGGGCTTCGGGCAGGACGGTGCGGAGGAAGCTGAGGTAGTGGGGATCGATGAGGTTGACGGGCATCTGAATGGTTTCCCATTCGCTGGAGGCCTGGAGGAGGCGCAGGTGGACGGCGGGGTCGCGGTGGCCGGTGAAGCCGATGTGGCGGACCTTGCCCTGCTTCTTTGCGAGGACGAAGGCTTCGAGGGCGCCGTTGGGGCCGAGGATCTGGTCGACTTCCCGGTGTTCGCTCACCTGGTGGCACTGCCAGAGGTCGATGTAGCTGGTCTGGAGGCGGCGGAGCTGCTGCTCGAGGACGCGGAGGGCTCCGTCGCGCGAGTAGACTTCGCATTTGGTCATGAGGATGACCTTGTGGCGGTTGGCGCCGGAGAAGGCGCGGCCGAGGAGCTCGTCGCTCCGGCCGCGGTGGTAGGAGTTGGCGCTGTCGAAGAAGTTGATGCCGAGGTCGAAGGCGCGGCGGAGGATGCGCAGGGCTTCTTCCTCGCCGCGGACGTTCATGTGATAGCCGCCGACGGCGATGCGGGTGACGCGGAGTCCGGTGCGGCCGAGCGTGGCGACGGGGAGGGGATCGGCAGCCTGCATGGGGAGGGAGGCGGCGACGGCGGCGGAGGTGAGGAAGGTGCGGCGGCGCATGGCGGGTGCTCCTTGCGGGGTGGCGTACAACGGCCTGAGGTTAGAATAAGGCAGACTGGGGGTCGTTTCGAGTGCATTTTGGAGTGAGATTGGGCCTGGGAGGCCTGGCGTGCTGGCTGGCGGCGATGGCGCAGCCGCAGCCGGGCGCGCTGTCGCAACTGAGCGCGGGGTTCCAGCAACTGAGCCGGCGGGTGCATGCCTCGGTGGTGCGGGTGAGCACGGTGGGCTACCGGCAACTGGAGCCGGAAGAGAGCGAGGAGCCGGGCGTGGCGGCGCGGCAGCAGAGCTCGGGGTCGGGGGTCGTGATTGATCCGGACGGGCTGATTGTGACGAATGCGCATGTGGTGGTGGGGGCGCAGCGGGTGCAGGTGATGCTGCCGCCGCGGCCCGGCGAGGCGCGGGCGCGTTCGCGGTCGGTGCGGGCGGAGGTGGTGGGCCTGGATCTGGAGACCGACGTGGCGCTGCTGCGGGTGGGCGAGAAGGGGCTGCCGGCGCTGGAGATGGCGGATTCGGACCATGTGGAGCAGGGGCAACTGGTGTTTGCGTTCGGGAGTCCGATGGGGCTGGACAACAGCGTGACGATGGGGGTGGTGAGTTCGCCGGCGCGGCAGTTGCGGCCGGACGATCCGATGATCTACATCCAGACGGATGCGCCGATCAATCCGGGCAATTCGGGCGGGCCGCTGGTGGACACGGAGGGGCGCGTGGTGGGGATCAACACGATGATCCTGTCGCAGTCGGGGGGCAATGAAGGGATCGGGTTTGCGGTGCCGTCGAATGTGGTGGCGAACGTGGTGGAGCAGCTCCGGCGGACGGGGCGCGTGGTGCGGGGCGACATTGGGGCGACGGTGCAGACGATCACGCCGACGCTGGCCGAAGGGTGGAAGCTGCCGCGCGATTCCGGCGTGGTGGTGGCAGATGTGGAGCCGGAGCGGCAGGCCGATGCGGCGGGGCTGCGCGTGGGGGACGTGATCCTGACGCTGAACGGGCGGGAGCTGGAGGATGCGCGGCAGTTCAATGTGAGCCTGTTCCGGCCGGCGGTGGGCGAGACGATGATGCTGGAGGTGCTGCGGGGCACGAAGAAGCTGAAGCTGGCGGTGCAGGTGGCGGAGCGGCATGACGAGGCGTCGACGTACGCGGAGCTGGCGAGCCGCGAGGAGAACCTGATTCCGGAGCTGGGGATTTTCGCGGTGGATCTGACGCCGGCGCTGCGGGAGCAACTGGCACCGGCGCGGAGCGAGTCGGGCGGGGTGCTGGTGGCGGCGCGGCATGCCGACAGCGCGGTGCTGGAGGAAGGGTTCCGGGCGGGGGATCTGATTTATGCGGTGAACCGGATGCCGGTGCGGAACGTGGCGGAGCTGCGGGCGTTTCTGAAGAAGCAGAAATCCGGCGCGGCGCTGGCGTTTCAGGTGGAGCGGGGCGGAAAGCTGCGGTTTGTGGCGATCGAGGTGCCGTGAGGGGGGCTTCACCGCGTGACCGGGCAGAGGCCTGCCTTTGAATCACCGCGGACTGCTGGCCGGCGCCATCCCGTCTGCGGCAATGAACCTGCGCGGGGGTGATCCCGTACCGGCACTCTGCCGCGAATCAGCAGCCTTTCCTTATGGGCAGTCCACCATGAATTCAAAACCAACCTTGCCGACAGCACCAGCACGATGCCGGAGGTGATTTTTTTCGCGCCTGCAATATACAAATCCGCTGGTGCTATTTCCCGGGAATACCGTCGTCTTCTTCAAGGCAGAGCCCAAAGCTGCTTCCGCCATGAGAGAGGCATTTTTCCGTATCTGCTCCGCCAGAAGCATTGATCTCACATGTGCGCTTCTTCGTCGCTGACGAGCTGCGCCGTGTCCCGGGCAGGACTCACAGAGTCCGTGGAACCCGTTGGTCCGCCGGGCCTGTTGGGGCATGGAGGCAAGCCACGTGAGGACTTGAGCGGTCGTGTTCCGCCAAGGGCTACATGGCGGCGTGCTGCTGCTGGGCGGCCTGGACGGGGTCTTCGTTGAAGGAGTAGCCGAAGCCGCGGACGCTGCGGATGAAGCTGAGGGAGCGGTCGTCGCCCTCGAGCTTCTGGCGGAGGCGGAGGATATAGACGTCGACGGTGCGGTCGGTGACGGCGCGGTCGTGGCCCCAGACGGCGTCGAGGAGCTGCTCGCGGCTGAAGACGACGCCGGGGCGGGACATGAGGAACTCGAGCAGGCGGAACTCGGTGGCGGTGAGCGAGACGGGCTTGCCGTGGAGAGTGACGCGGCAGGTGGCGCGGTCGAGTGAGAGCGGGCCGGCCTGAAGGGGACGGGCGGGCGGCTGGGCCTGGCGGAACTGGAGCTTGACGCGGGCGATCAGCTCGCGGACGAAGAAGGGCTTGACGATGTAATCGTTGGCGCCAAGCTCGAGGCCGAGGATGCGATCCGTCTCCGAGGCGCGGGCGGTGAGGAAGATGATGGGGATGTGCGCGAGTTCGGGGCGGCTGCGGATGCCCTTGCAGATGTCGAGGCCGTCGGAGTCGGGCAGCATGATGTCGAGGATGATGAGGTCGGGCCGCTCGTGGCGGACCATTTCGACGGCACCGCGGCCGGTCTGCGAGCCGACGACGAGATAGCCTTCCTTTTCGAGGTTGTACTTCAGGAGGGCGTAAAGGTCGGTATCGTCTTCGATGAGAAGGATTTTCTTCATTCTGTTGTCTCTATTGTGACAGATAGACGATTTCTGTTGCATTTCCATGAATTTTCGATGACAAGGGTGCAACGGGGGCTG
>JANWVO010000022.1 GCA_025056865.1 Bryobacteraceae bacterium | reverse complement strand
GGCGGCAACCCCCTGCCGGGAACCACCGTCACCTGGGTTCCGCCCACTTCAGGCGGTTTGACTCTCCTCGACACACAGTCCACCGCCGACAGCAAGGGCGAGGTCTCCACGCGCGTCCAGCTCGGCAACGTCCCGGGCACATATAAAGTGATCGTGAGAGTCGGCACGCAGCAGGCCGAATTCACCGTATTTGCGCAATCCTCCGCCACGGTGCTGCGCAAGGTGGATGGCGACAACCAGACAGGCCAGATCATCAATACCCAGTTCCCGCGGCCTCTGGTCGTCGAAGTCCTCAATGAACTGAATCAGCCCCAGGCCAATGTCGGTGTCCAGTGGAGCATCTCCGGCCCGGGCACCCTCAGCGCCACCACGACGACGACCGGTTCGAACGGCAGAACCCAGGTCACCGTCACAGCCGGCTCCACGGCCGGAACCATCACCGTCACGGCCTCCGTGCCGGGGTTGACCCCGGTCACGTTCACCCTTCAGTCGCGGCTGCCTGGCCCGTCTGTCACTGCGGCCAGTTTCCGTAACTACAGCACGGGCGCCTCCGGTCGCGTCGCCCCTGGCGCGTTGATGCTGCTCACCGGAGCCGGCATCGCGCGCAACGTGACCCAGCTCGCGGTCGCCAACCAGAACATCGTTACCGGTCAACTGCCGCTGCTGTTCCGGGGCCTCGTCGTGGAATTCCGCTCTGGCGGCATCAGCTACTTTGCCCCGATTTACTGGATCGCCCGCGACGACTCCGGCGAGAAAGCCCTCATCCAGGTGCCCTACGAGATCAACAGCGCCACCGTGGATGTCATTGTCAGCGTGAACAACGACGCCACCACGGTGGCCGGGGTTCCCGTCGCGCCCGTATCGCCGGGCATCCTTACCGATGACAGCTACGTGCATCAGGGCAGGAAGATCGCGCTTGCCATTCGTTCGGACGGCCGTCAGGTCACGCCACAGACTCCGGCCCGGCCTGGCGAAACCATCCGGCTGTTCGCCATCGGCCTTGGCCCGACTTCGCCCGCGGCAGAAACCAACCGCATGGGACAGCCCGGCCAGACGGTCACGGGAACCGTGATTGTCGGGCTCGACGGCAACGGACTCGAAGTGATCGGGGCCAGGCTCGCCGAGAATCTGATCGGCATCTACGAAGTCCAGTTCAAGGTGCCGGACAATGCCGCTGCTGGCAACCGGATTCTCGGCCTTGGCGTGATTCCCGCCGGCAGCACCACCTACTTCAACGCGCAGGACGAAGGAGCGTTCCTGCCCATCGGAACCGCTCCGTAGCCTGAATTCGTAGCCCGGAAGGTCAGACGCCGCCGGCCGCAAGGCCGGCGGCGCCCTGCTCTGCGGCGGTACCGGGACTCGCCAGTGGGGGAAACCGTCCCGGTTGTGCCGCAGACTTTCCCGGGTTCGCGCCGCCGCGTGCCTGCCGCATGGTCTCTGATATTCTTCCTCCCATGAGGGGCGCCACCAGGGGACGGTATTCCGGGTGGAGACTGCACGGGAGGTGCCGCCTTGTCCTCCCGCTGATTCATGCCTCAGCCTTGTTGGCCTGCCCCCTTCTGCTATCCGCCCAGACGGATGCCAACCTCCACGGCTGGTATCAGTACTTCGGCGATCATCCGCTGAATGAATCCCGCTGGGGCCTCCACCTCGAGGCGCAGGTGCGCCGCCATGATGCCGCCCGCGCCTGGCAGAATCTGCTGCTGCGGCCTGCGGTCAACTTCCGCGTGAACGGCGCCGTGGAACTCACCGCCGGCTACGGCTACGTCAGCTACCACCGCTACGGCCTCTACCCGGTGGCAGCCCGATGGAATGAGCATCGGATCTTCGAAGACCTCAAGCTCCGTCACAGGGCCGGGCGCTTCCAGCTCCAGCACCGCTTCCGCATGGAGCACCGCTGGCTGCTCGACGGGCTTTACGAAAACCGCCACCGCTACATGCTCCGCGCAACGCTGCCCCTGCGCGGCCCGCACTACCTGACCGCCTGGAATGAAGTGTTCACGCCAGTCAGGCCGGAACGCTTCCCGCACACGGTGGACCAGAACCGCGCTACCCTCGCCTGGGGCCGGCGGCTGGGCCGCCACGCCCGCCTGGAAGCCGGCTACATGATGCAGACCGTCTGGCAGCGCAACGGACGCGTCCGCGAGGACAACCACACGCTCGTGCTCGCCCTGCTCAGCGATCTGCCCTTCTTCCGCAGGCCCTGATGGCGTCCGGCGCGCTTAGCCCGGCACGCCCGGGCGAAGCTCTACCAGTCCCGTCTCCATGCGCTTCAACTGGCCGCAGGCGGCGTAGATGTCCAGCCCGCGCGGCCTGCGCACGAAGCAGGGAATCGAACGCCGCACGATCGCCTGGAACGCAGCCACGCGCTCCGGCGGCGGCGTCTCAAAGGGAATGCCCGGCCCAGGGTTCAGTGCAATCAGGTTGACCTTGCAGCGCAGCGGAGCCAGCAGGCGGACCACGCGGCGGGCGTCGGCGTCGGAGTCGTTCACGCCCTTCAACAGAACATACTCAAATGTCAGCCGCTCCCAGGGCCGCAGCGGATAGGCGCGGCAGGCCTCGATCAGGTCCGCCAGATGGTACTTGCGCGTGATGGGCATCAGCGCCCGGCGCTGCTCCTCGGTGGAGGCGTTCAGCGAAATCGCCAGCCTGGGCCGCGGTTCGGCGCGCGCGAATTCCGCCATGCGCGGGATGATGCCGGAAGTCGACACGGTAATGCGCCTCGGGCTGATGCCCATCCCCCGGGGATCGCACAGCAGCCGCACGGCCTTGAGCACCGCCGGCAGGTTGAGCAGCGGCTCGCCCTGGCCCATCATGACGATGTTGATCCGCTTCTCGCGCGCCCACAGCCCGTTGTCGGCGGCCAGATGCAGCACCTGGCCCGCAATCTCGCCAGCGGTCAGGTTCCGCTCCAGCCCCATCAGTGCGGTGAGGCAGAACTTGCAGTCCACCGGACAGCCCACCTGCGTGGAGATGCAGAGCGTATCACGCCCCTCCTCCGGCATGAACACGGCCTCCACGGTCTTGCCATCGGCAAGCCGCAGCAGGTAGCGCCGCGTGCCGTCCCGGCTTTCGTAGCGCGCCGCGCGCTCCGGCAATCCAATCGAATACTCAGCCTCCAGCCGCTCGCGCAGCGCGGACGGCAGCTCGGTGATCTCGGAGAAGGACGACACGCGCCGCCGGTACAGCGCCTCATAAAGCTGGCGCGCGCGGTAGGCAGGCTCGCCCTCGGGCAGCAGCGCCCGCAGCTCCGCCTCTTCCAGCCCTATCAGAGAGATCGCCTGACCAGATCCCTTCCTCATGACGGCGCCGGCCCCGCCGGATAGGTCCCTGCGAAGTTCCCGCTCCCCTCCTGCCCCCAATGTAGCAGGGAAGTCAAGGAAGAAAGGGGGACAGGCGCTTCTTCCAGCCCCTACCGGATCCATTCCAGCCACGCCGCCCCCGCGGCGAGTGTCAACACTGTCAGCGGCGCGCCCACCCGGAAATGATCCATGAACCGGATCTGCACCTCGGGCCGCGCCCGCTCCACCACAATCAGGTTCGCCACCGAGCCCACCAGCGTGAAGTTGCCCGCCAGCGTGGACGCCATCGCCAGCGTCAGCCAGCTTCCCACCGGATCGGCGAGCTTCACCACCACCGGCTTGAACAGCAGCACCGCCGGCACGTTGCTCACCAGGTTGGAGACCAGCGCCGCAAAGAAGCTGAGCACCGCCGGGCGGTCCAGCGGCGTGCCCTCGGCGAAGTCCAGCAGGTCGCGCTCGATGGCCGTCGTCTCGAAACCGCGGACCACGATGAACAGCCCGGCGAACATCGCCAGCAGCGGCCAGTCGATATCGTGGTACACCTTCTCGGGCTTCACCCGCCGCGTGATCAGCAGCAGCGCCCCGGCCACGATCGCCGTCTGCGCCACCGGCCAGCCCCGGAAGAAGAATACCACCATGCCCGCTGCCACCGCCGCCGCCTTCCACAGCATCGGCCGGTTCACGCGGATCCGTCCCACGTCCACCCTGTCGAAACGCCCCGGGGAGAACTCTTCCCGGAAGGCCACCACCAGCGCCGCCCATGTCACGAGCAGCGAAACCGCCGCCACCGGCGCCAGCGCCGCCGCAAACTGGCGGTAGGGAATGCCCGACAGCGCCCCGATCATCATGTTCTGCGGATTCCCGGTGATGGTGGCCACGCTGCCGCAGTTGGCCGCCAGCGCCACCGCCAGCAGGTACGGCACCGGGTTGCGCCGGAGCTCCCGCGTGACATGCACCACCAGGGGCGTCAGCACGATGCACATCGTGTCGTTCACGAAGAACGCCGACAACACCCCGGACACCGCTATGACGCCAGCCAGCAGCATTTTCGGGCTGTGCGCGTGCTCCACCACCCGCGCTGCCACCAGCCGGAAGAAGCCCGAAAGGTGCAGGTTGGCCACCACGATCATCATGCCGAGCAGCAGCACGATCGTCGACCAGTCCACCGCCCGCAGCGCCTCGTCAAAACGCAGCACGCCGCTGGCCACCATCAGGCTCGCCCCCACGATCGCCGCCCCCGCCCGGTCGATGCGCAGCCCCGGGAACCGCCCGATGGCAAGCACCACGAAGGTCGCGGCGAAAATCAGATACGCGGCCACTGCTCTTCATTATCCGGGATCGCCGCCAGACACCCGGCTTGACATGCATGGGACAATCAGGAGCGAAGAAGCTCATGCAGATTGCCCATCCCGGCGGAAACATCCGCGTTTCCACTCTTTCCAACGGCATCACCGTCCTCACCGAGCGTGTGGATTCGGTCCGCAGCGTGTCGGTCGGCTTCTGGCTGAAAGCCGGCTCCCGGTACGAATCGCCGCAGGAGAACGGCATCTCGCACTTCGTCGAGCACATGCTGTTCAAGGGAACCGAAACGCGCTCGGCCGAAGACCTCGCCCGCGAAATGGACGCGCTCGGAGGCTTCAATGACGCCTTCACCGGGCGCGACACGGTCTGCTACAGCTTCAAGGTGCTCGACGAGCACCTCGAGCGGGCCATGGAAATCCAGGCCGATCTCGTGCTGCACCCGCGCTTCGACCCCGAAGATATCGAAAAAGAAAAGAACGTCGTGCTCGAAGAGCTGAAAATGGGCACGGACAACCCGGAAACCTTCATCACCGATCTCTTCGTCCGCCACTTCTGGAAGCGCCATCCCCTCGGCCAGCCTGTCATCGGCACGCGGAAGACCATCCGGTCTTTCACCGCCGAGGCGCTCCGCCGGCATCATCAGTCCTACTACCGCCCCGAGAACCTGCTCATCGCCGCTTCGGGCCGCCTCGACCACGACCGCTTCGCCGGGCTCGCCGAGCGCCTCCTCGGCGGCCTCCGGCCCGGCGGCGTCGCCCCATGCGCCGAGCCGCCTGCGCCTTCGGCCCCGCTCATCCTCAGGAGCCGCCGCAGCCTTCAGCAGGTCCATGTCTGCCTCGGCGCCCCTTCCGTGCCGGCCGCTGACCCGCGCCGCTATGCGGTGGTCCTGCTCAACGCCATTCTCGGCGTGGGCATGAGCTCACGGCTGTTCCAGAACATCCGGGAGCGCCTGGGCCTGGCCTATGCGATCTTTTCCGAGCTCCTGACCTACGACGACGCCGGCATGATCGGCATCTACGCCAGCACCTCGGCGGACACGGCCCGCCGTCTCCTGGAGGCAGTGATGGCGGAGATCCGCCGCCTGAAACAGGAGCCGCCCCCCGCCTCCGAGCTCGCACTGGCCCGCGAGGCCACCAAGGCGGCCATCCTGCTCAGCCTGGAAAGCACAACCAGCCGCATGGGGCATCTGGCGCGGCAGTGGCTCAGTTACAGGCGGTTCTATACCGTCGAAGAAACCGCCGCCGCCCTCGACCGCGTCACGCCGGAGCAGATCCAGGAAGAGGCCCGGCTCTCCTTCCGGACGGGCAGCATCGGCCTGGCCGTCCTCGGCCGCGTGAGCGAAGCGGGCATCGGGCCGGCCGATTTAGAGTGTTAAGTGATGCTGCGCGCGCTGGCGGCCCTGCTGTGCCTCGCCGCCCTTGGGGCGGAGGCGGCCGACTTCGGCGCGCTGAAGCCTCTCGGCTACGTCAACGACTATGCCGGCGTGCTGTTGCCGCAGCAGGTTGCCGAACTGAATGCCTTCTGCTCCTCGGTAGAGAAAGCCACCGGCGTGCAGATGGCGTTCGTTCTCCTGCCCTCCCTCCAGGGCGAGCCCATCGAGGACGTCGCCAACCTGCTGTTCCGCAAGTGGGGCGTCGGCCAGAAACAAAACAACGAAGGATTGTTGCTGCTGATCGCCGTCGGCGACCGCCGCACGCGTCTCGAGGTCGGCTACGGGCTTGAACCCGTCATCCCCGACGGCTATGCGGGCGCGCTGCTGCGCCAGATGCGGCCCGCGCTGCGCGCCGGGGACTTCCACGGCGCCCTCCTGTCAGCAGCCGAGGCGCTGGCGGCGCGCATCGCCGAGGCCAAAGGCGTGGCCCTGGAGAGGGCCGTCCCGGCCCGCCCCCGCCGTCCGGCGCCTCCCCAGGAGCCGCCGGTGTGGCTGCTGGCCGCAGGCCTCGCCGGGCTGCTCCTGTTCGCCGCCATGGCGGCGCGCGCGCAACGGGCCGCCCGGCGGCGGCGTTATGTCGAAGACAGCCCCCTCGGCGCCTGGGCGTGGCCTCTCGTTTTCCACGATGCCGGCTTCCCCACGCGCTCCAGCGGCGGCTTCGGCGGCTTTGATTCCGGCGACAGCTTCGGCGGCTTCGGCGGCGGCGACTCCGGCGGAGCCGGAGCCTCCAGCGACTGGTAGAACGGAGTGCCCATGGCCCAGGAAATCGTCGACAGGCTGCTCAATGAACTCGTCGCAAAGCTGGAGCGCGCCTACGGCCCGGCGCTTCAGTCCGTCATCCTGTATGGCTCCGCCGCCACCGGCGAATGGCACCCCGGCTACTCGGATCTGAACGTGATGGCCGTGCTCGACCGTGTCGGCGCGGACGAGCTGGACAGGGCGGAGAAGATCTTTCACTGGTGGCGCGGGCAGGGCAACCCCTCGCCGCTGCTGATGAGCGCCGACGAAGTCCGCCGCTCCACGGATTGCTTCCCCATCGAGTTCCACGACATGGCCGAGCGCCGCAGGATTCTCTACGGCGCCGACCCCATCGCCGGCCTCGAGATCGACGACCGCTACTACCGCGCGCAGGTCGAGCACGAACTGCGCGCCAAGCTGCTCCGGCTGCGGCAGAAGGCCGGCGGCGTGCTGCATGACGCGCGCCTCCTGCTGCGGCTGATGCTCGATTCGGTGTCGACCTTCGTCGTGCTCGGCCGCCACGCCCTGCGGCTTGCCGGACGGCCCGCCCCGTGGAGCAAGCACGCCGTGGTCGAACGCCTGCGCCAGGACCTCGGCGTCCCCGGCGAGGCCTTCGACGCTTTGCTGCGCATCCGGGAAGGGGCGGAAAAGGGCCGTCCCGCGGAGGCGCGCGCGCTGTTTGAAAAATACCTGTCGGAAATCTCCCTGCTGGCGGACGCAGTCGACCGCCTGGAGGAGCGAGGAGGAAACGAAAACGCATGAAAGTCGTCGCCATCATTCTTGGTCTGCTCCTGCTGCTGGGCCTGGTCCTTGGGGGCAAGGCTGCCTCGGTCAACAACGAACTCGTCGCGCAGCGCGAAGCCGTGCGCGCCGCCTGGGCGCAGGTCGACGTCGCATTGCAGCGCCGCGCGGATCTGATTCCGAACCTCGTCGAAACGGTGAAGGGCTTCGCCGCGCAGGAGCGGCAGGTCTTCGAGGCCGTCGCCAACGCGCGCGCAGCCCTGCTGTCCGCGCGCACGCCCGGCGAGAAGATCCGCGCCAACCAGGAGCTCGACACTGCCATCGGCCGCCTCCTGATGGTCGTCGAAAACTACCCGCAGCTCCGTTCGAACGAAAACTTCCTGCGCCTCCAGGACGAGCTGGCCGGCACCGAAAACCGCATCGCCGTGGAGCGCCGGAAATACAATGAAGCCGTGCAGCGCTACAACACGACCCTGGGGCTGTTCCCGAACAACCTCTTCGCCGGCTTCCTGGGCTTCCAGCGCATCGATGACTACTTCCAGACCCGTCCCGGCGCCGAGGCCGCGCCCCAGGTGAAGTTCTGAGCGAGGTGAAGCAATGAGCGCCCCCCTGTATCCCAACTACATCAACGGCGAGTGGGTGGAAGGCCCCACGTTCGACAACCGCAATCCGGCCCGCTGGGACGAAGTCGTCGGCCGCTTCGTCAACGGCACGCCCGAAGACGTGGCCCGCGCCGCCGACGCCGCCCAGGCGGCCCTGCCCGGCTGGGCGGCGATGACTGGCCCGGCGCGCGGCGCGCTGCTGTTCCGCGTCGCCGACATCCTCGAAAAGCGCTTTGAAGAGATCAGCGCCGACATGACCCGCGAGGAGGGCAAGACGCTGCCCGAAGCCAGAGCCGAAGTGCGGCGGTCCATCAACATCTTCCGCTACTTCGCCGGCGAAGGCGCCCGCCTCGGCGGCATCGTCGCGCCCAGCGAGCGCGACCGCGTCCACATGTTCGCCTTCCGCAAGCCGGTGGGCGTCTGCGGCCTCATCACGCCGTGGAATTTTCCCAGCGCCATCCCCGCCTGGAAGCTCGCTCCGGCGCTGATCTGCGGCAACACGGTGGTGCTGAAGCCCGCCTCGGCCGCGCCGCTGAGCGCCTGGCGCCTCGTCGAAGCCTGCCACGAAGCGGGCATCCCCAAAGGCGTCGTCAACTTCGTCGCCGGCCCCGGCAAGGCGCTCGGCGAGGCCCTCGTGAACGCGCCGCCGCTGCGCGCCGTCAGCTTCACCGGCTCCTGCGGCGTGGGCGCATGGCTCCATGAGCAGGCCTCGCGCCGCCGCCTGCGCATCCAGCTCGAAATGGGCGGCAAGAATCCCACCATCGTGCTCGCCGACGCCAGCTTCGACCTCGCCGTGGAGAACGTCGTCAACGGCGCCTTCTTCTCCACCGGCCAGAAGTGCACCGCCACCTCGCGCGCCATTGTCGAAGAAACAATTTACGACCGTTTTGTCGAAGCGCTCGTCGAGCGCACGAAGAAGCTGCGCGTCGGCGACGGCATGCAGCCCGGCGTCGACATCGGCCCCTGCGTCGACGAGGCCCAGATGAACACCGTGCTGCGCTACATCGAGATCGGCCGCAGGGAGTGCGGCGAGCCGCTCTGCGGCGGGCGCCGCCTCGCCGGGCCGGACTTCGACTGCGGCTGGTTCGTCGAGCCCACCATCTTCGCCGGCGTCACCCAGGACATGACCATCGCCCGCGAAGAGATCTTCGGCCCCGTGCTCGCCGTGATGAAGGCGCGCGATCTCCGCCACGCGCTCGAAATCGCCAACGCCAGCGAATTCGGGCTCTCCGCGTCGTTGCAGACCTCGAACCTGTCGCGCATGTTCGAATACATCTACGGCATCGAGGCGGGCCTCGTCACCGTCAACCTGCCCAGCGCGGGCGTCGAATACCAGCTCCCCTTCGGCGGCACCAAGGACTCCAGCTTCGGCCCCAAGGAGCAGGGCCCGGCCGCCATCGAGTTCTACTCTGACTACAAGACCGTGTATGTGAAATACTGATTGGGACTCCCGCGATTCCCATGAAGATCGGACAAGTCCACTGGCAGGGGCGGCTCACCGCTGCCGTCTTCCGCAACGGCGAGGCGCACCCGATTCCGGGCTACACCGTGGCCGAGCTGATCGAAAGCGCGCCCCGCAAGAACATGACCTTCGCCCAGATGGCCGCCGATTACGCGGCCCGAGGCGGCGAGTATCTCGAACCCGCCATCCCGGTGCTGCCCCGCGAGGCGTGGGCCTGCGGCTGCACCTACGAGATGAGCGCCGCTTTCCGCGACGCCGAGCACGGCACCCGCGAAGGCTTCTACCGCCACGTCTACGAGGCCCCGCGGCCGGAGATCTTCTTCAAGGGCACGGCGCGCGTCTGCACCGGTCCCGGCGGCCCCATCGGCATCCGCCGCGATTCGAAGTTCACCGCGCCCGAGCCGGAGCTCGCCGTCCTGCTCGGCCACGGCGGCGAGGTGCTCGGCTATACGCTCGCCAACGACGTCTCGGCGTGGGACATCGAGCGTGAGAATCCGCTCTACCTGCCGCAGTCGAAGGTCTATCAGCACTGCTGCTCGCTCGGGCCGTGGTTCGTCACGCCTGACGAACTCCCGGATCCCTACTCGCTCCAGATGACCTGCGTCATCCGCCGCGGCGGCGCGGTGCTGTTCGAAGGCAGCGTGTCCACCTCGAAGCTGAACCGCCGCATCGAAACGCTCATCGAATACCTGCTGCGTTCCAACCCGGTGCCGCCCGCCAGCGTGCTGCTCACCGGCACAGGCATCATCGTGCCGCAGGAAGCCGCGCTCCAGCCGGGCGATGTCGTCGAAATCCGCGTGCCGGAAATCGGCGTGCTGGCCAACGAAGCAGTTCTCGTCTGACCCCCGGGGCCAGCCCCGCCGTCTGCGGTCAATCCGCCGGGGGCCCTTCTTCCATCCCCTCGAGCTGATCCGCCTGTTCCGAGTAGCGCTTCAGCGCGCGGATGGCCGCTCCGGAAGAAAAGCCCGCGTGCCGCAGGCGGCGGTATGCGGCGGCCAGCCTGGAGGGCTGCGCCAGCAGCGCGCCCAGATCCTGGTTGCGGTACTTGCGCTCCAGCCACTCGGCGGCCATGCGGTCCTCGTCCAGGCCCTGGAAGGCCCGCTGCACCGCCTGCTCGGCCACTTTTGCCGCCACCTTGCGCTTCACCAGCTCGGCCAGCACCCGCGTCTTTCCGAACTGTCCGGAAGCGGCGCGCGCGGCCGAGAAATTCTCCGCAAAACGGCGGTCGTCGAGCGCGCCGTATTCCTTGAGCTGCGCCACGATTTTCTCCACGCTCGCCGGGTCCGCCGCGCGCGGCCGCAGCCGCTGCCTGAGCTGCGCCACCGTGAGCGCCCGCGCCGCCAGCAGCCGCAGCGCGTACTCGCGAAGCCCGCTCTCGTCCAGCAGCCGCCCCGCCTTGTCTCGCATGGCTCGATTTCATTGTGAGTGGAGTACACTGGAGTCAGCAAGGAGCAGCCATGGAAAACGACAAAAAGTTCTCGTATTTCTTCCTTGGCTTGGGCATCGGAGTGGCCGTCGGCATTCTGTTTGCTCCCAAGTCCGGCGCCGAGACCCGCGAACTGCTGAAGGAGAAGGCGGACGAGGGCAAGGAGTATCTCAAGCGCCGCAGCCAGGAGCTGAAGGAGACGGCCGTGGAGGCCTTCGAGCGCGGCAGGCAGGCGGTCGTGCGCCAGAAGGAGCAGATCGCCGCCGCCGTGGAGGCGGGCAAGGCGGCCTACCGCGAAAAGGTCGAGGCCGGCACGGCTTCGGCGGCTCCCGCGGATGACGTGGCGCAGGGCATTTAGAGCGGGGGCGTGATGCAGTCGGAGGCGGCCCTCGTTCTGCTGGCGATCGCCGTGGCGGTCTCCAGCCTTGCCCTGCTCATTCAGGCAGTCGCTGCCGTGCGCATCATGCGCTCGGTGCGGAAGCTCGAGGAGGAGATCCTGCCGCTCGTCCCGCAGGCCAGGCAGACGATCCTCCAGGCCCAGAACGCGCTGAAGCTCGCAGCGGAGCGCATCGAAGAATCCGCCGCCATGACGAAACAGCTCCTCCAGGCGGCGCAGCAGCAGGTCGATGGCATCGATCAGGCCCGCCGCGAGCTCGCCGCGCAATGGCGCGTCCAGAGCGAGCGGCTCGAACTCGTTCTGGAAGACATCCTCAGCCGCGTGCAGGACGTCGTCGCCGTCCTCCACGGCACCGTCATGCGGCCCGTGCGCGAGGTCAGCGGCATGGTGGCGGGCGTCAAGGCCGCCCTGCAAACGCTGCTGATGTCCCGGCGGCCTACTGTGGACCGGGCTACCCACGACGACGAGATGTTCATCTAGCTGCACCCGGCCGCCTCGGGCGGCCCCTGCGGCCCGCTTCAGCAGGCAAGAGTGTGACCTCGCCGCACCTTTGGCGTCGGCAGGATGCCGCTATCATCCTGCTTTCCGGGCGGCAGGGCCGTCGTATCAGGATTCACTTTTCCCCTTGTCACGCCGATAAAGCATTTGATGAACGTGCCCGCCAACCGGGGAACGCTTGCCCGGGGTCTGCACTCGTCTGCAAGGCCCTGGAACGCGGGTGCCTCCAGCGATGCTCCCGAAGCCGAGGACAACTTCCTCGCCCTGGCGGGTGCGGCGCTGTTGCGGGATGGCAAGGACACGCCGCGGGTTCTCCGCTTGCTGGCGGCGCTGATCGGGCGAGGACTGCTTTGGGACGTCTGCCGCCATGTGGCAAGGACCGACGCGGGGGCTGCTGCTGGCCTGCTGTTGCAGGCCTCGAGAATCCACTCCGCGGCCCTCGCTGCCGTCCCGGAGCCGTTGGCGCAGGAAACGCCCCCGCCCCTGTCGGCCGCTCAACTCGACTCTCTCTGCGAGTCGGCTTCGCTTCTGGCGGAACTCGGCCGCATGGCGCAGGAGTTGGATCAGGACCCGCGCACCCGCTCCCGCCTCGCGCTCCTCTGGGGAAGGCTCGCCCCGTTGGCGCGCCTTGGCGAAGCCTATTTCGAGGATGCCGATCCGCGGGTGCGCGCCAACGCGGTGGAGTCGCTTTGGGGCAGGGACGATGAAGAAGCGGTGGCGCGGTTCCGTGCAGCCCTCCACGATGATTTCCCGCGTCCGGCGGCCAACGCGTGCGTCGGACTGTATCTGGCCGGACGGACCGAAGCCCTGCGCGAGCTGAGGAACATGGCCCTGCACGCGGATTTCCGCTTCCGCGCCGCGGCCGCCTGGGCCATGGGACGGACGGGAGACCCCAGATTCCTGCCCCTGCTGGCGGAAATGCGCGCTGCCAGTCCCGCTCCGGTGGCTCTGCTGCGCTGCCTGGTTCAGGCGAAGGAGAGGATCCTCGCCGTGCAGAAGCTGCCCCGTCTGCAAGTCCCCCTCACCATCGCCGAAGTGGAAAACCGCGGCGCTCTTACGGTCCGGGTCCGGGTCGCGAGCGCTGGACAGCCGACTCTCTTCCGCCCCACCCAATGGGCCCTCGAAGCCAACGGCGCACAGGTCTGGGAGTATGACGCAGCCGCGGCAGCTACGGACGCCGCCGGCCAGACATGGACGCTGACCACGGAAACCACGCCGCGCCACGGAGTCCACCGTGTCGTCGTGACCGTGGAAGCCGGAACGCATTGGGGCCGGGCGGAATGGACGGCCTGAACCCCGGCGCCTCCCCGCCGCCCGTGCACCGGCCCGCATCCAGACGCACCAGAACACCGGGCTTCGCCGAAAAAGGATTGCCCGCGCCCGTTGGAGCCGCCATTCGGCCAGATGCCAGCCTTCCGGCCGTCCGCCCGAACGTGCCTCCCGGACCCTGCGCCCTCGAAACTGTTTGCCCCTCAGGGCCCTCCGGAGTGCAATCCGCAGCCGCCCCGCGGGCAAAGGCGCACAGCAAGGGTCCCTTCTTTTTGCCAGAGGCCCGCCACAGCGTGTCCGGCGAATCCTGGACTGTGGCCAAACGGGCCGGGCAAAGGGGGAGTCGACCGCAGGCCGATCCTTCCGCGCAGGACTCCACCTGCCCCCGCCTTGCGCGCCACAGCGGCCGCGTCGCTGCATTTCCGTCTTTATCCGCCGTCGCTCCTGGCATAACTCCGCCTGTCTCCTGCTGCCCTCTGTGAGACACTGGGGGTGCCGTGCCCTGTCCCTGTGTCCTCCCCTGCTTTGTCCGATCTCCGCAGTCACACCATCGGCCGGTGGCCGGATGCCGTGTCCCGCCCCCTCCCCGCGCGGTGCCGTCACAGGAAATTGCACGTGTGGAATCATTCACTTGCAGGCCGATGCTTGTGCGGGCGTGCGAGACTCTTTGTTGCGGGGATGCGAATCTCTGGCCAGAGTCGCCCCGCTTGGACCGGACAGCCTCAGTAGGGCGGCCGCTTCGGCGGCTTTCACCGGT
>JANWVO010000016.1 GCA_025056865.1 Bryobacteraceae bacterium | reverse complement strand
GCTGCGTGGTTGCGAAAATGGTAGTTCGCCATGATTGCGCATCTGCGGGGCACGCTGCTCGAGAAGCATCCGAATCAGGCCATTGTGGAGGCGCAGGGGGTGGGCTACGACGTGGCCATTCCCATCTCGACCTTCACCGCGCTGCCGGAGCCCGGCGCCGAGGTGCGGCTGAAGATTCACACGGTGGTGCGCGAGGACGCGATTCTGCTGTTCGGCTTCGCCACGGCGGAAGAGAAGGGGCTGTTCGAGAAGCTGATCACGGTGAGCGGCGTGGGTCCGCGGCTGGCGCTGACGGTGCTGAGCGGCATCGCCGCGCCGCAACTGGCCGAAGTGATCCGCACGGCGGACGTACAGAAGCTGACGCGCGTGCCCGGCATCGGCAAGAAGACCGCCGAGCGGATCGTGCTTGAGCTGCGCGACAAGATCGACGAGAGCCCGCGGCGGGCGGGGGGCGCGGGCGGCGCGGCGGCGGTGATCCTGTCGCCGCTGGAAGCCGACGTGGTGAGCGCGCTGGTGAACCTGGGCGCGCAGCGGGCGGCGGCGGAGGCGGCGGCGCGGCGCGCCGTGCAGGAGCTGCCCGAGGCCGGATTCGAAGCCCTGTTCCGCCGCGCGCTCGAGCTGCTGCGATAATCAGGAATGCCGGCCCGCATGCCCGAACAAAACAAATCCCGCCGTTTTGTTTCGGCCGAAGCGGCTCCCGAGGAGCTGCAATTCGAGGCCTCGCTGCGCCCGCGCCGGCTGGAGGACTTCACCGGGCAGGAGAAGGTGAAGGAGCTGCTGGCGGTGACGATCGAGGCGGCGCGGCGGCGGGGCGAGGCGATGGACCACGTGCTACTGATCGGCCCGCCGGGCCTTGGCAAGACGACGCTGGCGCACATCATCGCCGCCGAGCTGGGCGTGCCGATCGATCTGTCGAGCGGCCCGCTGTTGCAGCGCAAGATCGACCTCACCGGCATCCTGACGAACCTGCGCGAGCGGCAGGTGTTTTTCATCGACGAGATTCACCGGCTGATGCCGGACGTCGAGGAAGTGCTGTATTCGGCAATCGAGGATTTCCGCATCGACGTGGTGATCGGGCAGGGGCCGGGCGCGCGGACGCACTCGCTGCCGCTGGCGCGCTTTACGGCGGTGGGCGCGACGACGCGGCAGGGGCTGCTGAGCGCGCCCCTGCGGAGCCGCTTCGGGCTGATCCTGTATCTGAAGCACTACGATGTGCCGGAGATGACGCGCATTGTCGAGCGGGCGGCGCGGCTGCTGGAGACGCCGATCGACGCGGATGCGGCGGAGGAGATCGCGCGGCGCAGCCGCGGCACGCCGCGCATCGCGAACCGGCTGCTGCGGCGGGTCCGCGACTACGCGCAGGTGCGCGCCTCCGGGCACATCACGCTGGAGGTGGCGCGCGGCGCGCTGGATCTGCTGGAAGTGGACCGCTTCGGCCTGGACGAGGTGGACAAGAAGATCATGCTGACGATCCTCGAAAAATACGGCGGCGGGCCGGTGGGGCTGGGCACGATCGCCGCGTCCACCGATGAGGAGCCGGACACGATCGAGGAGGTCTACGAGCCGTACCTGATGCAGCTTGGATTCCTGGACCGCACGCCGCGGGGCCGGGTGGCGACGCCGCGCGCCTTCGAGTATTTCGGCGTGCCCTACCGCCCGGGGTGGGGCCAGAACCGGCTGTTCTGAGAGGCCAGTCAGAAGAGCCGCCGGGCCGCATCATTGCTGAAGACCTGGCGGGCGCCGTCTTCGAACTCGAGGGTGAGCACGGCTCCGATGCGGGCCGCATCGCCCCAACGGTCGGCGAGCGCGCTGGTAGCTTCGAGGAAGAACAGCGGCCCGAGGGCGAGGAAATCCGAGCCAGCATAGAGGCGGCGGAGCCTGCGGTGGAAGGTCTCGGCGACTTCCCGTGTGAAGCGGCCGAGCTCGCTGACCGCGGCGCGGGGCGATGTGCGCGCGAGGCGGTCGAGCTCGCGGGCGCACTCCGCCACGTGGAGGACGCTTTCCACGAGGAAGGCGTCGGCGGCGAGCAGGGCGGCGAAGTTCCGCTGCTGCCGGCGCACGTTGGCGAGGATGTAGCGCGTGTCGGCGGGCTCGTAGTAGGAGGCAGCCTGCTTCCGGCCGGCGCCGAGCAGCATCTGGCGGACCTCGGCGAGACGCTCGCGGAAGGCAGGCGCGGACATGGTGAGCACGGCGTCGAGGACCTTCGGGTCCATGAAGTCGTAGGTGAGGTCCTTCTTGCGCGGGCCGGAGCTGGGCGGACTGGCGGCCCATGCGAGCAGGGGATGCACGGCGCTGGGGCGCGAAAAGGCGTCGAGGCAGTCGAGGTAGAGGGCGGGCAGCCAATGACGGGCCATCGTCTGGACGGCGCGGGCGGCCTTGGCCATGGCCGGGATGTAGTCGGCCGTGCCGGGCAGAGGCGCGCGCATCCATGCCTCCGCCAGAGTGCCCGGCAGCCGCAGTGCGAGCGTGGCCGTGCAGGGAGAGTCGGGCTCGGGGACGTGGCCCAATCCATACAGCTCGAGAATGCGGTGGAAGGAGGCGCGGAAGCCCGAGGGGGCGAGCGCGCGCCGATCGGTGAAGCTGAGGGTGAACTGGTCGCGGACGACCTCGCCGTCGCGCACCGAGATGGCCGTGGAGAGGACCATGGCGGTCTGGTTGCGGACGTCGGCCGCGAGCAGATCGCCTGCCTCGGCCGTGTATTCGACAAGGATGCGGCCATCGCCGGTGACGGAGGCCTGGGCGGTGGCGACGCTTGCCAGATCCTTCTGCTTGCGGCGGAGCCGGAGGAAGGGGAGCTGGACCTCGACGAAGAAGCGTTGCGAGAACGTTTCGGTGAGCGCAGCCCGGCGCAGCCGCAGAAGGCCCTGGCCGGCGAAGACGGGATCGAGGTCTCCTGCCGCAGCCCGGCGTGCGGCAGCAAGGCCCGCGGGATCGAAGGAGAACGTGGCGTCGAGAGCCGCCTGTGCGGATTGCGACGTTCCGAAGGCCGCAGCGAGGCGGAGCTCCCACTGGCGGCGGGCCGCTTCAGCGGCGCCGGCGGCGATGCGCGAGGCGGTTTCCCGCCAGGCTCCGCGGAGGGCGGCCTCCGCCATCTGGGCGCCGATGCCGAACAGATCTTCCAACTGCTGGCGGGCCCAGCGGCCAAGGGCCGCCGGCTCGAGCTCCCGCGCGGCGGCTGACGGCAAGGCCAGCAGAATCTTTTCGGCTCCCTCGACCTCGAGGGCGCGCTCGATGCGGCGCGCGGCGTCCTGAAGGACGGCGAGCGCCTCTTCGTCCTGACGATCCGCGCCGGCGGCCCGCAGTGCGGCGAGCGCCCAGGCGGCGATCCCGGCCTCGGCATGGCCTACGCGGCCGAGCCGGTCCTCCATCCACCCGGCAAGCGAAGCGGGCAGGCCCTCTTCGTGCAGGAGCGACGCGATCCACTCGCGGAAGCGGCTCCACAGCGCCGGATCGGAGATCAACTCCCAAAGGGCGGCTTCCGCCTGCCCGCCGCAGGACTGCCACAACCCGCGAATGGCATCGAGGGCGCGCAGCGAAGCGCCTGCTGACTCGACGAACTCCGCAGCACGGCGGCTGCCGAGCGAGTTCAGGAGGTCGCGGACCCAGTGGAGCGGATGAATGCCGAGCAGGGCGCGGACGATCTCCGTGATGGCCGCGGCTCCCTCGGGTGAAGCCGAAGCAGTCCAGGAAAGCGAGGCGGATGCGCCCGCAGCACGTGCACCGCGGCGCGCCACGAGCACGCGCAGGCCCGGCAACCCATCGATGTCCTCCCGCCAGACGGCCGTGTGCCAGTCTCCGGTGAGCTGCGCATGCAGGATGGCGCGGCCGGCGCTTTCCAGACGGATGCCGGCAGCGCCCCGGACAACACCCTCGGCGACCTCTTTCAGCCAGTGGATGTCGAGGCCGAAGGGGAGAGGGGCGGCGAGGCGGAGGTCCCGGCGCGCGGTCTTGACGAGGAGCACGCCCGCAGGCAAGTCTTCCGGGGCGCGCACCTGATGCGGAGAGAGAGGAAGGTTTGCGGCGGGGACCGCAGACGGCGGCAGGCCGACAAACCAGCCGTCTTCCCCCGCACACCAGTGAAATTCTGCCAGGGAAGCAGGAAAAATGCCAGACAGAAATTCCGGAAAAACGCTGGCGGGCAGATCCAATCTTTCAGCGAGAGGCACGAGGCGAAATCCTCCGTGAAAAAGAGAATCCCCGCGCGGGCGGGGACGCGACGGGCCGCTTTGAGGCAAGGGGCCCGTGCCGAGGAAGGCCGCCGCGACGGGGGTTTGGCGGCCAGCCGAGGCACACGCCCCGTTTTCATCATACCGGGCGGAGGCAAAAAAACCCGGTTCCCATCCCGCCGCCGGGATCGAAAGGACGCGCCTAAAATGGCGGAATCAAATGAACTTTTCCGCGCGGGAAATTTTTGCGCAACTGCTGTGAACGCCGCTTGCGGCGTTGCGCAAGCCAGGCGTTCATCTCCCCCAGAGAGGCGAAAAAGCCGGCGAAGCGGGGATCGAACCGGCTGGGGGCGCGCAGCGACGGGCGGAAATCGCGGGGCGTGAAGATGCCGCCCGAGTGGATGACGGCGGCTCCCATCGGGCGGTATTCGTGAGTGCCCTGCGCCCAGGCGAGGTCACCGTCGAGCCAGAGTGCGAAGCCCATGTCAGCGCAGCTCCCCGGGCAGGATGGTCCACGCGGAAGGGTGCCGTGTGAAGCCGATGCGTGGATAGTAATCCACGGCTTTGGGCGCGGCGAGCAGCACAATGCGGCAGGGCGCGGCGTGAAGCACGGTGCGGAGGAGTCCGCGTCCGATGCCGCGGCGCTGGTATTCGGCGCGCACGGCGAGGTCGCTGCAATAGGTGACGTAGGCAAAGTCGGAGAAGCATCGCGCGGCGCCGGCAAGGGTGTCTCCGTCCCAGCAGGTAGCAAGGAGATTGGCGTGCGCGAGCATTTTCGAGATGGCCTCGCGGTCGTGGACGGGTCGGCGCTCGCCAAGCCCGCTGCTGTTGAGCAGCGCGATGTATTCTTCCGGCGTGATCTTCCGCTCGATTGTGAACACCATCTTGCTATACGATAGCTGGCGAGGATCCACGCATGACACGGAAAGAGTTCATTGTCTCCGCCGCGGCGGCGCCGCTGGCGGCTGCCGCGCAGACGGCAGAGCCGAAGGTGCAGCGCAAGAACCGGCTGAAGCAGGGCGTCTGCCCCGGCGTGTTCGGGCGCAACATGCCGTTCGAGGACCGCGTGCGGCACGCGGCGAGGCTGGGGGCGCACTGCTTCGACCTGCAAGGGCCGCAGAACTGGCCGATCATCAAGAAATACGGCCTGGTGCCCACGGTGGTGCCCGGCGGAGGGCGGCTGACCGACGGGTGCAACGACAGGGCGCTGCACGAGAAGATCCTTGCCGAATTCCGCGAAAACATTCCGCGCGCCCGGAAAGAAGGCGTGCCAAACGTGATCACGTTCTCGGGCAACCGGCGCGGCAAGAGCGACGAGGAGGGGCTGGAGAACTGCTACCTCGTGCTGAAGGAGGCGGCCAAGATTGCGGAGGACAACGAAGTCACGATCGTGATGGAGCTGCTGAACTCCAAGGTGGACCACAAGGATTACCAGTGCGACCGCACGGCATGGGGCGTGGAGCTGTGCAAGCGGGTGAATTCGCCGCGCTTCAAGCTGCTGTATGACATCTACCACATGCAGATCATGGAGGGCGACATCATCCGCACGATCCGGAACAACATCCAGTACATCGGGCACATGCACACGGCAGGCAACCCGGGGCGGCACCAGTTTGACGACACGCAGGAGCTGAACTACCGGGCGATTGCGCAGGCGATTGTCGACGCCGGCTACACCGGCTATCTGTCGCACGAGTATTCGCCGACGACGCCGGACCCGGTAAAGACGCTCGACGAGATGATGACGATCTGCGACGTCTGAGGGAAGGAGCGGAGAGCCGCCCGCGGCTGCGGCCGCGGCTTCACTGCACAAGGATCTCCCGATAGTACGCTTCGTACTGAGGGATGATGATGGAGGTGCAGAACCGCTCTTCGGCGGTGGTGCGGGCCGCCCAGCGCATGCGCGCGTAGAGGTCCGGATCCGTGAGCAGAGCGGCCACGCGCGCGGCGAACGCGCCGATGTCCCCGGGCGGCTCGAGGAAGCCGTCGTGGCCGTGGGTGATGACCTCCGGCACGCCGCCGACGCGCGTGGCGACGGGCACCACGCCGCAGGCCATCGCCTCGAGCGCCGCGAGGCCGAAGGATTCCATCTCGGAGGGCAGCAACAGCACATCGCACTGCGGGATGAGCCGCTCGATGTGATCCTGCTTGCCGAGGAAGCGCACATGGCCGTGGACGCCAAGCTCAAAGGCGAGCCGCTCGGCGGCGCCACGGTCCGGCCCATCACCGGCCATCCACAATTCGCAGTCGACGGACTCGCGCACCCGCGCCAGAATCCGGACGCAGTCCGGGGCGCGCTTGACGGGGCGGAAATTGGAGATGTGCAGCAGGCGCGGGCGCCCCTCATGCGGAGCGCGCGCGGGGCGGTACAGATCGCAGTTGACGAAGTTGTAGATGACGCGCACGCTGCGGCGCACTCCGAGGGCGGAGTGCGTCTCGCGCCGCAGGTGTTCGCTGATGGCGGTGACGCCGTCGGACTGCTCGATGGTGAACCGTGTGATCGGCAGGTAGGAGCGGTCGCTGCCGACGAGCGTGATGTCGGTGCCGTGCAGCGTGGTGACGTAGGGCAGGCGGCGTTTGTCCGCCATCATGGCGCGGGCCAGGAAGGCGGAGGCCGCATGCGGGATGGCGTAGTGCACGTGCAGCAGGTCGAGCTGCTGCCACTCGGCGATTTCCAGCATCCGCGAGGCGAGGGCGAGGTCGTAGGGCGGGTACTGGAAGAGCGGATAGGTGGCGACTTCGACTTCGTGGTAATGGATGCGCGGCAGGCCCGGATCGAGCCGGATGGGGTTGGCGTAGGTGATGAAGTGCACCTCGTAGCCGCGGGCGGCCAGCTCCATGCCGAGCTCGGTGGCGACGATGCCCGAGCCGCCATAGGTGGGATAGCAGGTGATGCCGATCCGGAGCGGCCGAGGCCCAGGAGGGTTCATCAGAATTTCTTCTTTGCGAACTCCTCGTACAGCTTCGCGATGCCCGCCGACGCGGTGTCGCCGGGATGGATGAGGACGCGATACAGGAAGCGGATGCTCTGGCCGGGCTCGAGCGCGTGGCTGCCGTCTTTCGTCCTGTCATTGAAGAAGTCGCGCAGCCCGAAGACATTGGCGGCGAACAGCCCGTAGTCGCGGGCGTGCCAGTAAGTGGGATGGCGGAAGCTCTGCGGGTGGTCGAAGATGGCGACGCCGAGCTGTTCGCCCTCGAGCGTGCCGCTGTAGTCGACCCACGGCGAGGCCTTGCCCCACACCTCTTTCATCCCGGTCCTGCCTTCGGCGTTGATCATCCGTCCGCTGCCGCCGCGTTCGCGCATTTCATCGCGGAGGCGGATGGCGAAGAAGCCTTCCTTGGTGTCGCCGAAGACGGCCTTTTTCACCGCGGTGAGCTTTGCGTCGAAGTCCACGATCCGCATGGTGGGATGCGAATGGAAGGTCATGGTGCGGTCCTCGCGGACGAGCGGCTCGCCGGCATCATCCACCCAGAGGAAGGTGGCGCGGATGGAGCCTTCTTTGCCGCCAGCTTTCACCTGGTGGATCTTCTCGAGCCTGACAATGCCCTTGCGCCCCTTGCCGCCTGGCTCATTGGCCCAGAAGTCGACCTGGTTGACGTCGCCGTGGGTGAACCACAGGCCGCGATGATGCGGATGATCGCGCGTTTCGCCTTCCACCTTTTCCATCGGGAAGCGCCGCGTGATGATGATGCCGGATGCGGAGCGCATCGGCGCCAGGTAGGGTTTCGGCGCGGTGGATTCGAAATGAAGCGTGCCGAAGGGCTTGCCATCGATGATGATTTCGATGCTGTCCGGATTCTGCTGGAAACGCACCTGCGCGGCAAGCGGCAGGGACGCGAGGAGGAGAATGAGTACTGCCGGTTTCATCGCTTCCAGTGAATCACAACTGCTCCTGCCTCATCCAGGCGGAAGCGCCAGCCGGGCGGGATGAGCGTGGTGGAGCCGGCGTCCACGACGAGAGCCGGGCCATCGGCCCAACGGGAGCTGACCTGACCGCGCGCAAGCACGGGCATGTCGAACCACTGGCCTGCCGCATAGACGCGGCGCCGTTCGATGCCGCGCCGGCGTGGGCGAGAGGGCCTGCGAAGCGCGGGCGGCTGCACGGGAGCGAGCGCGCGCACGCGGATCTGCACGACTTCGACGGGGCGCGAAGGATTCGCGTAGCCGTAGCGCCGCTCGTGCGCTTCATGGAACGGGCGGGCCGGATCCTCCGCATTCCATGGGACGGTGAGCTCGTAGCTCTGGCCGCGGTAGCGGAGGTCGGCGGTGCGCAGGAGCGTGGCTCCGGGCGCTTCGCGCCGGGCAAGCTGCTCGAGCTGGCGGAAGCGGTCTTCGATGCCGCGTTCGCCGAGGACGCTGGCCGAGTAGTCGCGCATGCGGTCCGCGATGAGCATGCCGAGGGCGGAAAGGGCTCCGGCGTAGTCCGGCACGAGCACCGTGGCGATGTCCAGCTCGCGCGCGAGCTCGCAGGCATGCAGCCCGCCGCAGCCGCCGAAGGCGACGAGAGCGAAGCCGCGCGGATCGACGCCGCGTTCGATGCTGACGACGCGGATGGCGCGCGTCATGGTGGCGTTGGCGACGCGCAGGATGCCCGCGGCTGCTTCCTCCAGCGAGGTTCCGAGAGCCTTCGCAATGGGAGAGATGGCGCGCGCCGAGCGCTCCGGATGGATGCGCACGGCGCCGCCGGCGAGCTGGTCCGCAGAGATGCGGTTGAGCACGACGTGCGCGTCGGTGACGGTGGGCAGCAACGAGCTGCCGTAGCAGGCGGGGCCGGGGTCGGCTCCGGCGCTTTCCGGGCCGACGCGCAGCAGGCCGCCCGGGTCGACGCGGGCGATGGAGCCGCCGCCGGCGCCTACGGTGTGGATTTCGAGCATGGGCACGCGGATGGGAAAGCCGCCCACCGAGCCTTCCACGGTCTCGCGAGGCTCGCCATCGCAGAGGCTGACGTCCGTGGACGTGCCGCCCATGTCGAAGCCGATGATTTTCTGAAAGCCCGAGGCGCGCGCCGCGCCGGCGGCTCCGCGCACGCCGCCGGCGGGGCCGGAAAGAATGGTCCGCACGGCAAACCGGCCCGCCTCGGCGGCCGTGAGCAGGCCGCCGTTGGACTGCATCACGAACAGGCTGCCGGGAGCGCGGCGGCCGAGCGCGGCCAGATAGCGGCTCATCAGCGGGCCGACATAAGCGTTCAAGGCGGTGGTGGAAGCCCGCTCATATTCGCGGAATTCCGGGGAAATTTCGCTGGAAACCGAAAGGAAAAACCGCCGCCCGAGCGCCCGCGCGATGAGCCGTTCGTGCGCCGGGTTGCGGTAGGCATGAAGGCAGCAGATGGCAACGCTTTCGGCTCCTGCCTTTTCGAGCCGCTGGCGCAGCGCGAGAAGCTCGCCGCGCGCAGGGCGCAGCCCGGCCTGCCCGCTGGCGAGCATCCGCTCGCGGACGCCGAAGCAGAGCCGTCTGGGAATGAGCAGGCGCTTCGGCCCGGGGGTCAGGTCGTAGAGTTTCTCGCGGCACTGCCGCCCGATTTCGAGCAGGTCCTCGAAGCCGGCGGTGGTGACGAAGGCCGTGCGCGCGCCCTTGCGCTCGAGGAAGGCGTTGGTGGCCACCGTGGAGCCGTGAATGATTTCGCAACGCGGGTCCGCGCCGATCCGGCGCAGGCCTTCGAGGATGACTTCGTGCGGCGAAGCGGGGCTGGAGCGCAGCTTGAAGGATTCGAGTGCGCCGTCCCCGTGCTGGAGGACGAAATCGGTGAAGGTGCCGCCGGTGTCGATGCCGATGCGCATGGCGCACCGAGCAGTTTAGCGCAGCCCCTTTGCGCGGAGGTGATCGATGAGGGCTTTGGGGTCGTCAGTGATGATCGCATCGACGCCCGCCTCGATGAGGCGGTCCCACACGTCCGGCGTGTTGGCGGTCCACGGCACCACCTGAAGGCCGGCGGCGTGAGCCGCGCGGACGCGTTCCGGGGTGACGAGCGAATAGTGCGGGCTGACGATGGGGGTTTCGCCGGCATCGCGGGCCAATTCGGCGAAGTCGCGCGGCAGGCCCGCGTAGAGCGCGGCGCGGCGCAGCTCCGGCGCCACCTGGCGCAGCGCGCGCAGCAGGCGGAAGTCGAACGACTGCACGATGACGCGGTTTTCAAGCTTCCGCCGGCGCACCGCGGCGGCCACGAGTTGCGCGTACTGTTCCGGTTCGGGCTGGAGCTCGGGCCGCGCCGGCTGGCTCTTCATTTCGATGTTGAACCAGAAGGATCCGCGCGGGGCGAGCGCGAGGACTTCGTCGAGGGTGGGGATGCGGGCGCCGGGCGCCGGCTCCTGGCGGGGAAACTCGGGGTTCTTCTTCGAGCCGCAGTCCCACTGGCGGACCTGTTCGAGGGTGAGCCTGCGGATGGTGCGCTCGCCCTCCGGACCGGCGCAGATGGCCGTGTTGATGAGCGGGTCATGGCTGACGACGAGGACGTCGTCGGCGGTGACCCAGAGATCGAGCTCGAGCACGTCGGCGCCGGCGGAGATGGCGTATTCGAAGGCGGGCAGCGTGTTCTCCGGCCGCACCGCGCGGGCGCCGCGGTGGCCGTGCACGAGGATGCGGGGGGCGGCATCTGTCATCATCATGATCGCCAGCAGAAAAGGAAGCGTCCTTGCCGCGGCCATGCCCACAAGATAGCATCAAAGCGTTTCGGATTCGTTTCACGGGAGAAAAGGTGGCATGGCGGAAAGCAGGCGTGCCTTCACAAAGACGGCTCTGGCGGCGACGGCGGCGGGCTATTCGCGGATTCTCGGCGCCAACGAGCGGATCGGCATTGGCTACATCGGCCTGGGCAACCGGGGAGACCAGGTGCATGAGGCGTTCCTCGAGCACGGCGATCAGTTCACGGCGGCAGTGTGCGACCTGAAGGAAGAGTACATGGATCTGGCGGTGAAGAAGTCGCGCGGGAGTCCGCGGAAATACCGCGACTACCGCCGGCTGCTGGAAGACAGGGACGTGGACGCGGTGGTGATTGCGACGCCGGACCACTGGCACGCTCTCATGTTCATCGACGCCTGCCGCGCGGGCAAGGACGTATATGTGGAAAAGCCGCTTTCGCTCACCGTGCGCGAGGGGCGGCGCATGGTGGAAGTGGCGGCGGAGACGAAGCGCGTCACGCAGGTGGGAATTCAGCGGCGCAGCGTGGAGGCGCTGCGCGAGGCGGCCGAGTTTGTCCGCAGCGGCGGCATCGGGCAGGTGACGGTGGCCAAGGGCTACCACGTGCAGAACGAGTGGCCGAATGGGATCGGCGCGCCGCCGGACGGACCGCCGCCAAGCGAAGAAGAGTGGGACGCATGGCTCGGCCCGGCGCCGAAGCGGCCCTGGAACCGGAACCGGATGTATTACAACTTCCGCTGGTTTTACGACTATTCCGGCGGGCAGATCACGAATTTCGGCGTGCACTACATGGACATGATCCGCTGGTGCCTGGGCAAAGAGGCGCCGCTGGCGGTAACCGCGATGGGCGGCAAGTACGCGGTGCGCGACAACCGCGAGATTCCGGACACGTGCGAGGTGCTGTGGGACATGGGCGGAACCCTGGTGGTGTTCACGCAGTACAACGCCAACGGCGCGCCGGGCAACGCGCGCGGCACGGAGCTGGAGCTGCGCGGCACCAAGGGCACGATGTACATCCAGAACGGCCGCTGGGAGGTGGCGCCGGAGAAAATCACCGAGCTGGAATTCGGGCAGCGCACGCCGGTGGACCGCTCCGTGGAACGGGCGTGGGGGCCTTCGCGCAAGCCGGCGATGGAGCCGCGCAGCGGAGGCAGCGGCGCGGCCGAGACCTATCCGCACACGCGGAATTTCCTCGACTGCATCAAGAGCCGGAAACGCACGAACTGCGACGTGCTGGAGGGGCACCTATCGACGGCCGCCTGCATCATCGGCCACATTGCGCTGCGCACGAAGAGCTACCTGGAATGGGACGCGCGGGCCGAGCGCTTCACCAACAACGAGGGCGCCAACCGCTATCTGCATTACGAGTACCGCGCGCCCTACAGGCTGGGGTGACAGCATGGATCGACGCGCATTCATGACCGCGCTGGCCGTGGCGGGGGCGGCTGTGGCAGACGGGCGGAAGCGGCCCCTGCTGTGCATCTTCTCGAAGCACATGCCGCAGTTTGGCTGGGACGAGCTGGGGGCGCAGGCCCGGCGGCTGGGCTTTGACGGCGTGGACCTGACCGTGCGGCCCAAGGGCCACGTGCTGCCGGAGCGTGCGGCCGAAGACCTGCCGCGGGCGGTGGAGGCCATCCGCCGGCACGGGCTGGAAGTGCCGATGATCACCACGGACCTGAAGGAGGCCTCCGACCCGGCGGCGCGGCCGACCTTCGCCGCGATGCAGAAGCTGGGCATCCGGCTCTACAAGCCCGGCTACTGGCGCTACGAGCGCGGCGTGCCCGCCGAACAGACCGTGCGCGAATGCCGCCGGAAACTGGAAGGGCTGCTGGCGCTCGGGCGCGAGTACGGCGTGACGGCAGGGCTGCACAACCATTCGGGTTCCTACGTGGGCTGCGCGGTCTGGGACTACCGCGAGATCCTTGCGGGGACGGACGCGCAGCAGGCGGGCTACTATTTCGATCCCTGCCACGCGGTGATCGAAGGAGGGCTGTACAACTGGCGCGTATCGCTGGAGGTGGCGCTGCCGCGCCTGCGGATGTCGGCCATCAAGGATTTCGAATGGGAGAAGCGCGGCGGGCGGTGGCAGGTGGCGTGGCGGCCGCTGGGCCAGGGCATGGTTCCGTGGGAAGACGTGTTCCGCGCCTACGCGCAGGCGGGCTTCGCCGGGCCGCTTTCGCTGCACCTGGAGTATCCCGGCGGCGAGGAGCTGGATGCGATTGCGCGCGACCTGGAATTCCTCCGCCGTCAGGTGGGCGCGGCGTACGGGGCCTGAGTTGCGGATGCAGGGGTCCGGTTCCGGGCCCGTTCCGGCGGGCGGCTGTTAAGATAGACGTTTCACCATGAGCCTGCGATCCTACACCATCACCCAGGGGCGCGACCGCGCGCCGGCGCGTGCGCAACTGAAGGGCATGGGCTTCACCGACGAGGATCTGAAGAAGCCCATCATCGGCATCGCCAACACCTGGATCGGCACCATGCCCTGCAACTACCTGCTGCGCGACCTTGCCGTGGATGTGGCGCGCGGCATCCGCGAAGCGGGCGGCACGCCGATGGAGTTCAACACGATCGCCATCAGCGACGGCATCACGATGGGCACGCAGGGGATGAAGACGTCGCTCATCTCGCGCGAGGTGATTGCCGACTCGATCGAGCTGGTGGCCCGCGGCCACATGTTCGACGGGCTGGTATGCCTGGTGGCGTGCGACAAGACGATCCCGGGCGCGGCGATGGCGCTGCTGCGGCTGAACATTCCGGGGCTGGTGCTGTACGGGGGCTCCATTCTGCCGGGCAAGTACAAGGGCAAAGACATCACCATTCAGGAGGTGTTCGAGGCGGTGGGCGCGTGCGCCTCGGGCAAGATCACCGAGGAGGAGCTGCGCGAAATCGAGGAATGCGCATCGCCGGGATACGGCGCCTGCGGCGGGCAGTTCACGGCCAACACGATGGCCACGGTGATGGAGATGATTGGCCTGTCGCCGATGAACACGGCGATGGTGCCGCAGATGGATCCGCGCAAGCATGACGTGGCCGCCTACTGCGGGCGGGTGATTCTGGACGCGGTGCGCGCCAACCGGCTGCCGCGGCAGATCTGCACGCGCCGGGCGTTTGAGAACGCGATTGCGGCAGTGGCGGCATCGGGCGGGTCGACCAACGCGGTGCTTCATCTGCTGGCGATGGCGCGGGAGGCGGGCGTCGAACTGGACATCACGGACTTCAACACGATCAGCGACCGCACGCCGCTGCTGATGAGCCTGAAGCCTGCGGGGATTCACGTGGCTGTGGACGTCGACAAAGCCGGCGGCATCGGCGTGCTGGCGAAGCGGCTGGTGGAGGGCGGCTACGCGCACGGCGATGCGCTGACCGTGACCGGCAAGACGCTGGCCGAGGAGGCGGCGGAGGCGAAGGAGACGCCGGGGCAGGAGGTGGTGCGTCCGCTGTCGAACCCGGTGAAGGCCACGGGCGGGCTGGTGATCCTGAAGGGGTCGCTTGCGCCGGAAGGCTGCGTGATCAAGGTGACGGGCCTGGAACGCACGCTCCACCGCGGTCCGGCGCGCGTCTTCAACTGCGAAGAAGATGCGATGGCGGCGGTGACGGAGGGGCGGATCCGCGCGGGCGACGTGGTGGTGATCCGGTACGAGGGGCCGAAGGGCGGGCCGGGCATGCGAGAGATGCTGGGCGTGACGAGCGCGATTGTGGGCGCGGGACTCGGCGAGAGCGTCGCGCTGATCACCGATGGGCGCTTTTCCGGCGCGACGCGGGGCTACATGGTGGGCCACGTGGCTCCCGAAGCGGCCGACGGCGGCCCGATCGCGCTGGTGGAGGACGGCGACACGATCACGATCGACATCGCGCAAAAGACGATTTCGCTGGACGTGGATGCGGCGGTGCTCGAGCAGCGCCGCGCGCGGTGGCAGGCTCCGCCGCCGCCGATTACGACGGGCGTCATGGCGAAATACATCAAGCTGGTCCGCTCGGCGGCTGAAGGCGCGATCACTTCCAAGGTGTTCTGAGCGGCCCGTCGCGGCAGTGAAAGAGGGGGGCCCCAGGCAGGGTGCGCGCCGGGACGGCGCGCGGGGCGCGCCAGCGGGCAGCCGATGGACTCTCCTCGTGACCGCAGCCCTCAGGAATCTGCGGTCCGTGCTCTGCGCAGCACCCGCCACGCGAGCCCGTAGAGACAGGCGATCAGCAGCAGCGGTCCCGCGATGAGCGCCACCGAGAGCGGGCGGTGCCAGGAGATCATCCCGTAGGCGGCCGCCAGCGCGGCGTATCCTGCTGCGCCGATCCACGGGCGGCGCCAGGCCAGGATCAGCAGGATGGCAAGGAGGAAGGACGGGATCAGGTGGATGAGCAGGGCTGCCAGAATCTCCAACCCCGGGCGCCCTTCGACGAACACATCGAGCGCGAACAGCGAGAGGAAGCCCGTGAAGAGGATGGAGAGGACGCGTGGCATCCAGAGGATCCAGTCACTTCGGGGGCAGCGCATGGTGAGGCTCCTTTCTGCTGACGGGCCGTGTTCTAGCTGCTTCCGGAAGCGCTGCACAACAGCAGTGCGTCCGGCGCACCAGCCATGATGCAGCGCGTCCGGCGGCGATTGCAGGACATCCGGCGCCCCGTTGCCGGGAGGCTGAGCGGAGGCCCATGCGCCGCGCCGGGGGCATGGCGGCGGGCTGGTGCTCCCGCGCTGCGGGCATCGAAGGCGGCATTCGGGCATCCACAGCCAAAGTGTGCATCAGAAGGCGGGTGAAAGGAGATTCGGATTCGCTTCGCAAACGCTTCGGATTTCCTCAAGGGGCGTGCGGGGGCTATTGCGCCCGGGCTTCGGAAGTCAGGCTGGATGGAGAAGAGGCCGATGGGAGTTTCCAGTGGCGCAGCACGCGGATCTGGCGAAGGGCGCGCACTTCGGCTTCCGAAAACGTGTGGTCGAGCTGGCCCTCCGCCTCCAGCCGGCGGTGGCGGGCCACGAAGGCGTCCGTGACCTCGGCGGAGAGGAGGTTCAGAAGCCGATCGAAACGGAAGATGGTGGCCACGGGCCTGTCACCAGAGAGCTCGCCAGTCCCGAACCGGATGAACTCCGGGTGGACGACCAGGCCAAGGGGGGCGCTGTAGGGATCGAGCCTGCGGCTGATGCAGGTGCGAGGGAAGAGGAGGCGGGCGAGTTCGCAGTCCCGGAGCGGGAGGGAAAGCTGATAGCCCGGATGCTCCGATTCATCGGAGGCGCACCACGGCGAGTCCGGATCGAGCGCCACGAGCGTGCATGTGCGGTGCGAATTGCTGATGCCGGCCAGAAGGAGCGCCGGGTTCCGGCGGCCCTCCAACTGCACGACCTCGCCGAACGGGAGGTGCCCCGAATGCCAGTATTCGGCCAGGAGTTCGCCGCTCGCGCTCAACAGGGCCACCTGGGCGGGGTAATAGGACACATGGTGGGACACATAGACGATGCGGCGCGTCCCATCGCGGGAAGGGGGGAGGGGCAGGATGAAACTGGCAAGGTAGGGAGGGGGGAACGTCTCGCCGGGGGAGGAAACGGTTCGCCTCACCTGATACCGCCAGAGCTCCTGTCCCCGCGGAGAGAAACAGAAGAGCGTGTCGCCGCGGGTGGCATAATCCGCAGGCCGGTAGACGAACAGGAGCTCGGTGCGGCCGTCGCCGTTGACATCCGCGAACGTGGCGAAGCGGTAGTGGAACAGATCCGAGGCGGTCAGTCCTCTGACGAAAGGCTCCTCGAAAGTCCTGCGCCAGATCTCGCGGCCTTTCTCATCGGAGACGATGAGCGTGACGTGATCCAGCGCGAGCCGGACAGGTGGTCCAGCCCGGGAGCGGAGCCAGCCGAGCACGGCCCCAGCCACAGCAGCGGCGGCGAGGAGGAACACGGCAGTGGCGCCCAGAGACCGCCAGAAGCGGAGGCTGACCCACCAGAGAGGCCTGTCGACCAGGCAATTCCGCCAGTGATCCAGTTCGCCAGTCCAGGCTGTCACGCGGGCCCTCTCGCCAGGGAGACGGTGAACGGGCATGCCGAGCTCGTGCTCCCACCTTTGCGCGGTCCGTTCCGTGACGCCGAAGTGCGCAGCGATCTCTTTCCAGGAGTTGAGCGGGCGTCCAGGCGGCGGTCTCCCGGCCATGGCCGCCGCTATCATGACATAACCCAAATCGGGTGACAAGGAATGGCGAGGCGCGGGAGCCGAAGGTCATGGCTTCTGCTCCGAGAGAAAGAAATTCACTGCTGCGGCGACCTGGCGGGCGGCTTCCCGCTGGCCGCCAGAGGGATCCGAGGCAGGCAAGTCCCGGGCTGCCGACCACACCATCTGGCCGGAATGCGTGTCCGAGAGGCGGGCGATGATGCGGATCTGATCGTTCCGGATGGAGACGGACCCCTCCAGCACGAGGTCCAGCCCGAGCAGGCGGGCCATGAAGGCCACCGGGATGCGGTTGTCGATGTAGCGGTGGACGGTGGAAGGGGACACCAGCCGGATGCGGCCCGGGGCCGAGAGCTCGGCGGCAAGCAGCTCCTCGAACGATTGCGCAAAGGCCGTTTCGCACAAAGGACCGCCCGAACAGGCGAACGGAACGATCGCCAGCCAAGGGCCGGAGGACGAGGGCACGAAGCGAGAGGGGCGGTAGAACTGCCACCAGACGAAGAGGGCGAGAGCGACCAGCGCTGTTCCGGCAAGGATCAGGCGCCGTGCCGAACGCCGGACGAGGGTGGGATCGGCTGGCTGTTCCTCCGCCAGGAACCGGTAGCCCCGCTTCGGGATTGTTTCGATGTAGCGGCTCTCTTCCCCTTCGTCTCCCAAGGCTTTGCGAAGCAGGGAGATGTTGCGCGCGAGGCCAGTGTCCTCGACGATGGCGTCCGGCCACACGCGCCGCATCAGCTCCTGCCGGTCCACCACCCGGCCGCGGCTTTCGAGCAGGGCGTGGAGCAGGTCTGCGAGCTTCGGCTGAAGCGGGACAGGGGCGCCATTCCGGAACAGCACCCGCTGGTCCGGGGTCGAACTCGAACGGACCGAAGCGGTGGCGGCGGCCTGGCATGGAATCGCCATTCCCCGTTCATCTTAGCCCGAGGGGGCGCCCGCAGCCACGGACGGGTTGAGCCCGGCCGATACAATGGTCTTCGTGGCATTCCTTCCCGTTGAAGAGCAATTCGAGTACCTTCGGAAGGGCTTCGAAGAGATCATCCGAGAGGACGAGCTGAAAGAAAGGCTGGCGGAGTCCCTGCGGGACAATCGTCCGCTGTGCGTGAAGGTCGGCTTTGATCCAACGGCCCCCGACCTTCATCTGGGCCACACCGTACTGCTGCGCAAGATGAAGCATTTCGAGGACATGGGCCACCGGGTGATCTTTGTCATCGGGGACGCCACCGGACTGATTGGGGATCCCACGGGCCGCAACGCGTTGCGGCCGCCGATGACGCGCGAGGAGATCAACCGGAACGCGGAAACCTACAAGCAGCAGGTGTTCAAGATCCTCGACCCGGAGAAAACGGAAGTCCGCTTCAATTCCGAGTGGCTGGGCCAGCTCCGCTTCGAGGACATGATCCGGCTGGCGTCGAAATACACGGTGGCGCGGATGCTGGAGCGGGACGACTTCTCGAAGCGGTTCGAGGCGGGAATCCCGATCTCCATTCATGAGTTTCTGTACCCGCTGGCGCAGGCCTATGACTCGGTGGCGCTGCATGCGGACGTGGAGCTGGGCGGGTCGGATCAGAAGTTCAATCTGCTGGTGGGGCGCGACATCCAGCGCGAATATGGCCAACGGCCGCAGGTGATCGCGACGACGCCGCTGCTGGAAGGGCTGGACGGCGTAGAGAAGATGTCCAAGTCGAAGGGCAACTATGTTGGCATCACCGAGCCGCCGGACGTGATGGTCAAGAAGCTGATGTCAATCTCCGACGACCTGATGTGGCGTTACTACGAGCTGCTGACGGACCTGAGCACGGCGGAGATCGCGGCGCTGAAGCGCAGCGGGCGGAACCCGCGCGACCTGAAGCTGGACCTGGCGGAGCGGATCGTGGCCGACTTCCATCCGGCGCATGCGGCCCGTGCCGCGCGCGAACAGTGGCTGCACGACGTGAGCCAGGGGCAGGCTCCGGCAGACCTGCCCGTTTTCTCCAGCAGCGACCCGCGCCTGCGGCAGTGCCTGCTCGTGGCCGGGCTGGCCCCGTCGGGCACCGAGGCGGACCGGCTGATCAAGGCGGGCGCGGTGGAGGTGAACAGCGAAGTGATCCGTGTGCCAGCTCACCGCCTGCCGGAAGGAGAACATGTGATCCGGGCGGGCAAGAAGTGGGCGAAGGTCCGCGTGTAAGCGCGCCCTGACGGGGAAGCAGAAAGAACACGCGGCGAGGCCCGGACGTCTGAGAGAAAGAGGAGAGGCATGCTGCGGCCCATGGACACGCTCGTGCTGGCGGTGGACGCGATCCGCGCGCACCGGCTGCGCAGCGCCCTCACGATGCTGGGGCTGATGATGGGCGTGGCGACGCTGATCACCGTCGTCACGATCGTCCAGGGCGCGAATGTCTACGTGGAGACGAAGATCGCCAACCTTGGCAGCGACGTCTTCCAGATGTCCCGGATGCCGTTTGCGGTGACGGATTTCGAGATCGTGCGCCGCGCGCAGCGGTTCAAGCGCATCTACCATGAAGACTACGCGGCGGTGCGCGACCTGTGCGTGGAGTGCACGATCACCGGCGCTACGGGGCGGATGACGACGAAAGCGCAATACCGCGACCTGGAGGTGCCGGACGTGACGCTGACGGGCCAGACCCCTTCGATGGCGCGCATTGAATCGTCGACCGTGGAACTCGGCCGGTATTTCACGGAAATCGAGAACAATCTCGGGCGGCGGGTGTGCCTGATCGGGTACACGCTGAAGGAACGGTTTTTCCCGGATCAGGATCCGATTGGCCGGGTGATCAAACTGGAAGGGCGGGAATTTACGGTCATCGGCCTGTACGAGAAAAATGGCGCCATTCTCGGGCAGGATGCGGACAATTTTGCGGTCATTCCGCTGAATGCGTTTCTCGATATCCGCGGGCGGAGGGCATCGCTGACCATTCACGTGAAGGTTCCTGGCGACCCGGCGCGGTTCGAACGGGCGATGGATCAGGCGAGGCAGATCCTGCGGGCGCGGAGGCACATCCGGCCGAATCAGGAAGAGGATTTCTTCATCGGCACGAAGGACTCCTACATCCGGCTGTGGAACCAGATTTCGGGCGCATTCTTCGCCGTGTTCATCCTGGTCAGCTCGATCAGCGCGGTGGTGGGCGGCATCGTGATCATGAATGTCATGCTGGTCAGCGTGACGCAGCGGACCAACGAGATCGGCGTGCGCCGGGCCGTCGGAGCGTCGGCAGGGGACATTCTCCGGCAGTTTCTTACCGAGAGCGTGCTGCAATGCCTGCTGGGCGGTCTGCTGGGGATCGGGCTGGGCTTCCTGTGCGCGGAGCTGCTGGACCGTTACACGTCGTTTCCGGCGGCCGTGCAGGGGCGCGTCGCAGTGCTCGGCATCGTGCTGGCTTCATCCATCGGCCTGTTCTTTGGCATTTATCCGGCGACCCGGGCGGCGAAGCTGGACCCGGTGGAAGCCCTGCGGTCGGAGTAGCAGCGGATGACGCGCGCGGAATTCACCGAGAATCTCCGGGTGGCGCTGGACACGCTGCGGGCGCACAAAGTCCGCTCGTCGCTGACGCTGCTGGGCATCGTCATCGGCGTGACTTCGGTCATCGGCGTCGCCGCCATCATCAACGGGCTGAACCGGTACATTTCGGACCGGATCGAGCGGCTTGGGTCGCGCAGCTACTTCGTGGGCCGGATGGGATTTGGCATCGATCCGGGACGTCCGCCGGAGCGCATCCGGCGGCGGAAGTATCTCGAATACGATTACGCCGAGCGGGTGAAGGAGATGGCGCCGGCGGTGGAGAAGATCACGGCCATGGGCACGCGGGCCTTCTTCTTCGGCGGCTCCAATGAAGCGCGTTACGGTGGGCAGCGGGTGGAGAATGTGATCCTGCGTGGCGCGAACGCCGACTACTGTGACATCATTCCGCTGTTCACGATCGAAACAGGGCGCATGTTCACGCCGGCGGAAGACGCCCGCTCGGCCCATGTGGCGGTCATCGGTGCGGGCATTGCCAATTCGCTGTTCGGACGCGCGGATCCGCTGGGCAAGCTGATTCTCGTCAACGGGGCCCAATACGAGGTGATCGGCGTGTTCGCGCCGGACGAAGGGTTTCTGGGCGGGCCGGGCGTGGACCAGTTCATCCTTGTGCCGCTGAACACGTTCCGCAAGCACAACCCCGACATGAAGGAAGTCTTCCTCGCCTTCACCGTGCGCCGGGACGTGCCGGTGGAGGCGGCCGTGGATCAGGTGACGGAGGCGCTTCGGAGGATCCGGAAGGTCCCGCACAATGCGGAAAACGATTTCGAGCTGTTCAGCTCGGATTTCCTCACGAATTTGTGGAATCAGTTGACGGGCGCGATTGTCATTCTGACGACGGTGATCTCTTCGATCGGCCTGCTGATCGGCGGCGTGGGCGTGATGAACATCATGCTGATTTCGGTCACCGAGCGGACGCGCGAGATCGGCATCCGGCGCGCGGTGGGAGCGCGCGCGGCCGACATCCGGGCGCAGTTTCTGCTGGAGGCAGTGACGCTGACAATGATCGGCGGGCTGATCGGCCTGGCGGCAGGCTATGGCATTGCGGTGGCTGTGCGCTCCATGGTGGCGAGCATTCCGGCCTATGTGAGCGTCTTCTGGACGGTGATGGGCGTGGCGCTGTCAGCGATGACGGGGCTGGTTTTCGGCTACTGGCCGGCGGACCGCGCCGCCCGGCTCGATCCGGTGGTGTGCCTGCGGTATGAAT
>JANWVO010000004.1 GCA_025056865.1 Bryobacteraceae bacterium | reverse complement strand
GCCCGGGGGGGGGGGGGGGGGGGTGGGGGGGGGGGGTTTTGTGCGGGGGGGGGGTGTCTTTGGGGCCCCCCCCCCCCCGGGCGCCCGCCCCCGGCCATGAGGCGAGCCGTCAGAAGTTGAACTTGGCGCCGAGCATGATCTTGCGGGAGCCGCTGACGACGGTGTCGCGGATGCGGCCGAAGATCTCCGAGCTGGCCACGGCGGTGGGGAAGCCGAAGATCGGGTGGTTGAAGACGTTGGTCATGTCGGCGCGCAGCTCAAGGTTGGTGCGCTCGGTGACCATGGTGCGCTTGAGCACGCTCATGTCGACGCCCCAGCCGCCGGGCCCAATGAAGAAGTTGCGGCCGGTGTTGCCGATCCAGCCGGGCGCGGGATTGGAGAAGAGGGCGCGCTGTTGGGGGGTGAAGAACCACTTGATGCCGTCGAGATCCTGAACCTTGCCCATCGTGCGGGTGCAGCCGTTGCAATCGGCGAAGGCCTGGACGACGTTGTTGTAGCTGAAGAAGCCGGAGAAGACCGACATGGGCCGGCCGCTCTGGAAGGTGCCCATGCCGGCCACCTGCCAGCCGCCGATGAGGCGGTGCAGGACGGGGCCAGCGCTCGAGCCGAAGCGCTTGCCGCGGCCGAAGGGGAGCTCCCAGATCCAGTAGGTCTGGACGACGTGGCGGCGGTCGAAGTCGCTGAGTGCGTAATTGAGGCGCCGGTTGTAGATGTCGAACGGGGTGCCGCCGGCCGATTGGGCCGAGCCGCCTGGAACGACGGTGAAGGCCGGGTCGTAGGAGCGGGTGTCGAGCGATTTGGCGAGGGTGTAGCTGAGCTGGTATTCCAGTCCGCTGCTCATGCGCTTGAGGAACTGGACCTGGCCGGCGTGGTAGGTGGAGAAGTCGTTGGAGTCAATCACATTCAGGCCGTTGGCGAACTGCGGGAAGGGGATGAAGAAGTAGGGGCTGAGGCCGGCGGCCTCGGCCTGGCCGCGCCCGCCAACGACGCGGCGGGAGAGGTCCTGGGCGATGAAGGCCCAGTTGTTGTTGCGGAGATCGACCGAGTAGATGCGGCGCAGGGCCTGGGAGCCGGTTTCGGTGGAGGTGCGGCGCGAGTCGACCGACATGAGCTGGTTGATGAGCTGGCTTTCGCCGCCGGAGTTGACGACGGCGAGCGCGTTGTAGAAGCCGTTGTTGCGCCATTCGACCTGGTTGGCGTTGTAGGCGCCGAAGAGGTTGTAGGCGCGGCGGCCGATATAGTTGGCCTCGACGATGGCGTTGCGGAAGACCTCGCGCTGGATGGAGAAGCTCCACTGGTGGGTGGTTGGGGTCCTGAAATTGGGGTCGACGACGGTAATGACGCGGTTGCCGAAGGCCGAGGGCTGGGCGAAGGATTCCGGGGAGACGGCGGGAGGCTTGAGTTCCGGCAGGCCGGAGAGGCGGCCGCCGGCCTGGCCGTAGGAGACATCCTGGACGCCGATGACGATGCCAGGCAGATTCTGGAAGACCTGGGAGCTGAGCACGAAGGTGTTGATGCGGTCGTAGGCGATGCGGTAGTTGGAGCGGATGGAGGTCTTGCCGGTGCCGAAGGGATCCCAGGCGAAGCCAATGGAAGGAGCCCAGTTGTGGAAGTCGGTGCGGTAGAGGTCTCCTGGGACCCATTTCAGGGTGTTGGTGGCCGGAGCGCCGGCGACGGCCACCTGATCGGGGCGGCGGATGCGGCCGTCGGGGTTGGAGGGCGTCTGCTTGACTTCGAGGCGCAGGCCGAGGTCAACGGTGAAGTTGCGGCTGAGTTTCCAGGTGTCCTGGATGTAGAAGTCATATTCGTTGAAGCGGGCGAGGAAGTCGTAGAGGCCGGCGACGTAGCTGTCGCGGGTGGAGGGGAAGCCGCGGTTGGTGTTGCCGACGCGGCCGAGGATGAAGTTGATGTGGGTTTCGAGGGTGATGCGGTCAAACTGCTGGTTGACGTCGGCGGGGAGGCCGAAGGCGGCGGCGTTGACGACGTTGACGACGCGGGAGAAGTCTGCCTGCTGGGTGGCGTTGAAGCCGCCAATGGAGCCGCGGCGGTCGCGGTGGCTGCCGAGGCGGAAGTTGATGCCGAACTTGATGTTGTGCGCACCGCGGAGCCAGGCGAAGTTGTCGACGAGCTGCCAGGTGTTGAGCTGGCGCATGTTGCCGAAGGTGTAGACGAAGGGGTTGGCCACGGGCGTGATGAGGCTGACCTTGGTGAGGTCGGAGGTGGGGATCTGGAAGTCGAAGGCGAAGCGGTTGAGGCCGACGACGAGCTCGTTGGTCATGGAAGCGCGCGGGACGGTGCGCCAGTTGAAGGCAAGGTTGACGGGGTCGCGCTTGGTGTTGACGACGCAGGGCGCGCCGGGCCAGACGGGCGAGCCGCCGTTGGCGCGGTCGCAGTCGGTGTCCTGGCGGCCAAAGCTGACGCGGGCGAAGAAGGTGTTGCGGTCGTTGATGATGTAGTCGCCGCGGAGGGTGACGTCGTGCTGCTTTTCGTACTGGAGGGCGGTGAAGGTGTAGGCGGCGGTGTTGAGGCCGTCGCCGAGGGTGAAGTTGTTGGGCAGGGGAGCGGCGGTGGCGATGGCGCGCGTCTGGGGATCCCAGCCGAGCCGCTGCGGGTCGCTGGTGATGACGTTGTAGGTGCCGATCTGGACGCCGGGCAGCACGTTGCCCTGGGCGTCGACGACGGCGCCGGGCGTGCCTGCGGGCAGGTTGCGGCCGCCGCGGTTGTAGCGCCAGATGCCTTCGCGGGCCTCGCGCGTGAAGACGGTGGAGTTGACGACGGCGGATTCGCGCGTACGGAGGATCTGGAGGTTGCCGTAGTAGAAGAGTTTGTTGCGAAGGACGGGTCCGCCGATGCCGATGCCGGGCATGTTCTGCTGGTACTGGCGCTTGCCGACGTTGTTGATGTTGTTCTCCCACTCGTTGGCGTTCAGGAAGGGCGAGCGGTAGAACCACCAGGCGGTGCCGTGGACTTCGTTGGTGCCGCTCTTGGTGACCATGGCGACCTGGCCGCCGGAGTTGCGCCCGTATTCGGCGGTGGCGTTGCCGGTGAGGACGCGGAACTCGCTGAGCACGTCGGGGTTCATGCGGATGGGGGCGAAGTTGGAGCCGCCGGCGCTGGTCTCGTTGGCGTCGATGCCGTCGATGGTGAAGTTCCAGGCGCGGTCGCGGGCGCCGTTGACGTGGACGCCGCCGCCGGTGTTGGCTCCGCTGACGACGCCGGGCTGGCGGGTGACGAGATCGAGCGGGTTGCGGCCGCGGACGCCGACGATGGGCAGGTCGCGGATGACCTGCTCGGTGAAGAGATTGCCGAAGTTGCCCGAGGTGGAGGTCTGCACGATTTCGGCAGAGCCGGTGACTTCGACGACCTCTGTCACGGTCCCCACTTCGAGGGTGACGTTGATGGTAGCGGGCTGGCCGATGGTGACGGGGTTGCGGCGCGAGGCGAAGCGGCGGAAGCCCGGCGCCTCGACGGTGAGAGTGTAGGAGCCGCTGGGAACGGCCTCGAAGAAGTAGGCGCCGTTCTCGGCGGTTTTTGTTTCAAACGTGGCGTTGGTGCCCTCGTTGACGAGCTTGACGACGGCGCCGGGAACGCTGGCGCCGCTTGGATCCGATACAACGCCGAGGACGCGGCTTGTGGTTCCCTGCCCCCAAGCTGCTGCGGCTCCCAGCGCGAGCAGACCCAGACACTGAACGAACCTGTGGAGCATCCGCATATTGAGAAATCGTAACAGAGGGGCGCTCGAAGAGGAAGCTTTCCGCCGGGGCGGAGCTACTCCTCCTTGAGCGAGCGCTCCATGAGTTCGCGCAGGCTCTCGCGCGGACTCTTTTCGCCGCGGAGCACGGCGTGCATCTGGCGGGTGATGGGCATGTCGACGCCGAGCCGCGCGGCGAGCTCGGCGGCGGCGAAGGTGGTGTGGACGCCTTCGGCGACCATGCGCATGCCGGCGAGGATCTCGGAGAGGGCGCGGCCGCGGCCGAGCTCGATGCCGACCATGCGGTTGCGGCTGAGGTCGCCGGTGCAGGTGAGCACGAGGTCGCCGAGGCCGGCCAGGCCGGCGAGGGTGCGCGCCTGTCCGCCGGCGGCGACGGCAAGGCGGGTGATTTCGGCGAGGCCGCGGGTGATGAGCGCGGCGAGCGTGTTGGCGCCGAGGCCGAGGCCGGCGCAGACGCCGGCGGCGATGGCGATGACGTTTTTCAGCGATGCGCCGAGCTCGACGCCGACGGGGTCGCTGTTGGTGTACAGGCGGAGCGTGGGTCCGGAGAAGGCGTGCTGGACGGTGCGGGCGAGCTCCTGGTCCGCGGAGGAGATGACGACCGCGGCGGGCTCGCCGCGGGCCACTTCGCGGGCGAAGGTGGGGCCGCTGAGCACGCCAATGCGGGGCGCGAAGCGGGCGGAGAGGACTTCGGCGATCACCTCCGACATGCGTTTCAGCGTGCCCTGCTCGAGGCCCTTGGTGGCGCTGACGAACAGCATGCGGGGCTCGAGCCAGGGGAGCATTTCCGCATAGAGACGCCGCACATGATCCGAGGGCATGACGCTGAGCACGATGGCGGCGCCTTCAAGGGCGGCGCGGAGGTCGGAGGTCGGCGAAACGTTGTCCGGCAGCGGAAAGCCGGGCAGGAAGACATCGTTGATGCGGGTGCGCGCCATGCGTCCGGCGAGATCCGGCTCGTAGACCCAAAGGCGGACCTGTTCGAAGCGGGGCGCAAGGACAAGGGCGAGCGCAGTGCCCCAACTGCCGCCGCCGATGACGGCGAGCCGCGTCACTTTTTCCTCCGGAGCGAGATGGCGTTTTCCGTGCCGGAGAGGAGGCGCTGGATGTTGGAGCGGTGCCGCCAGATGATGAAGGCGCTGGAAAAGGCGACGGCGGACAGCACAACCGGGCCGGGATGATAGAGGAGCCAGACGGCGAAGGGGAACAGGGCGGCGCCGAGGATGGAGCCGAGCGAGACGTAGCGGGTGGCGGCCACGGCGATGAGGAAGACGGCGGCGACGGCGGCCAGAGCCCACGGCGCGAGGTGGAGCGCGACGCCGACAAAGCTGGCCACCGCCTTGCCGCCCTGGAAGCGGAGGTAGACGGGCCAGGCGTGGCCGAGGACCACGGCGACGCCGGCGGCGGCGATCCATTCGGGCGAGCCGCCGCCGAAGCGGTCCATGAGGGCGCAGGCGGCCCAGCCCTTGGCGATGTCGAGGGCGAGCGTGAGCAGCCCCCAACCGCGGCCGGTGGTGCGCAGGACGTTGGTGGCGCCGATGTTGCCGCTGCCCATGGTGCGCACGTCGCGGCCGGTGCGCAGCTTCACGATGAGGTAGCCGAACGGGATGCCGCCGAGGAGGTAGGCGGCGGCGAGCAGAAGGAATTTCTCCGTCATTTTTTCAGCGGAAAGCTGGCCAATTTTGTGTAAATGCTGCCGCCCGGGCGCAATTTGCTCTCATACAGATGGAATTGGGCGGCCGTAAAACGGCCGAAATGATCCGAGGCGAGCGAGGCGAGCGCGCTGCGCAGCGGGCCGAGATCCACCGGGCGGCGGATGCGCGCCAGGGTGAGATGCGGGCTGTAGGGGCGGTTTTCCCGCGCGATGCCGAGCCGGGCGCAGGCGTCTTCGGTGGCGCGGGCCAACTGCTGGAGCGGCTCGCCGGCGCGGACGCCGGCCCAGAAGACGCGCGGATTTGCGGCATCCGGAAACCAGCCGAGCCCCTGGATATCGACCGCGAATTCGCCGGGCGCGGGGACGGCGGCGAGCGCCTCCTTCAGAATTTCCAGGTCTTCTTCCGGCCATTCGCCGATGAATTTGGTGGTGACATGGAGATTGGACGGCGGACTCCATTGCAGGTCCGCCTTCGGCCGCAGGAGCTGGAGCAGCAGCTCGAGGTTGCGCCGCACTTGGTAAGGCAGGTCGATGGCGCAAAACAGGCGCATGGCGCGTGATACTCTCACATAGCGTAGCGCGAGATGACGGCCCGAGTCCTGCCCCGCAGCTTCTACGCGCGCCCGACGGTGGAGGTGGCGCGGTCGCTCCTCGGACAGCGGCTGGAGTTCCGCGGGCGCGGGGGAAGGATCCTCGAAGTGGAGGCGTACCTGCCCGAGGGCGACGAGGCGGCGCACGCCTACCGCGGGCGCACGGAGCGGACCGAAGTTCTGTTCGGTCCGCCGGGGCACGCCTATGTGTTCCTTGCCTACGGCATGCACTGCTGCCTGAACGTGGTGGCCGAGCCGGAGGGCGTGCCGGGCTGCGTGCTGATCCGGGCGGTGGAAGGGGTGGGCGACGGGCCCGGCAAGCTGACGCGCGCGCTGGGGATCACGCTGGAGCAGAACGGCTGGGACCTGGTGAGCAGCCCGCTGCGGATCCTGCATCAGCCGCCGCCGGCGCACGAGTCGATCACGGTGACGCCGCGGATCGGCATCCGGCGCTCGGCGCAACTGCCGCTGCGGTTCGTGCTGGAAACTTGATGGTCCGGGCGCGTTTCCAGTACGCTGAAATTTCCACCTTATGTTCCGATTTGAAACCGCCGGCGAGAGCCACGGCGAGTGCCTCGTCGCCACGCTCACCGGCCTGCCCGCGGGCGTTCCCATCTCCGTGGCCGAAGTCAACCGCGAGCTCTGGCGCCGGCAGCAGGGCTACGGCCGCGGGGGACGGATGAAGATCGAGACGGACACGGCCGAGATCGTGGCCGGCGTGCGGCACTCGCAGACCACCGGAGCGCCGATCGCGGTGCTGATCCGGAACCGCGACTGGGCCAACTGGACCGAAGCGCTGCCGGTGGAGGCCGCGCCGGACAGCGCCGGCAAGCAGAAGCCGCTGAAGCGGCCGCGGCCGGGCCATGCCGACCTGGCCGGAGCGATCAAGTACAACCTGCACGATGCCCGCTACATTCTCGAGCGCGCCTCGGCGCGGGAGACCGCCGCGCGCGTGGCGCTGGGCGCGCTGGCCAAGCAGTACCTGCGGGAGTTCGGCATCCAGGTGCTGAGCCACGTGATCCAGGTAGGGACGGCGAAGGTGGAGAGGCCGGTGCAGTGGGAAGAGCTGGAGGCGCTGGCGCAGAAGCAGGAGGTGCTGCTGCATTGCGCCGACCCGGAGGCCGAAGCGCGGATGAAGGCAGTGGTCGACGAAGCCTACCGCACGGGCGACACCGTGGGCGGCGTGTTTGAAGTGCGCGCCCGCGGCGTGCCGCCGGGGCTGGGATCGCACATCACCTGGGACGCGCGGCTGGACGGACGGCTGGCGCAGGCGATCCTGTCGATTCAGGCGGTGAAGGGCGTCATGATCGGCGAGGCGGAGCGGGCGGCCGAGGAGTTCGGCTCGAAGGTGCAGGACACGATCCACTACGACCGCGGCGAGCGGCGCTTTCACCGCGGGGCCAACCAGGCGGGCGGGCTGGAAGGCGGCATCACGAACGGCGAGGATGTGGTGGTGCGCGGCTACCTGAAGCCGATTTCGACGCTGCGGCGGCCGCTGGAAAGCGTCGACCTGGACACGCGCGAGCCGGCGCTGGCGGCCTACGAGCGCAGCGACGTGTGCGTGGTGCCGGCGGCGGGAGTGATCGGCGAGGCGATGGTGGCGCTGGTGCTGGCGGGGGCGATGGTGGAGAAATTCGGCGGCGACTCGCTCACCGAGGCGCGTCGAAACTTCGACGGCTACATCCAACAGGTGAGGGAGTTCTGAAGAGGACAGGGATGATTCTGCGCATCCGCAAGTACGGCGATCCGGTGCTGGAGACCCCGGCCGAGCCGGTGACCGAGTTCAACGGGGAGCTGCGGCAGCTTGCCGAGGACATGTTCGAGACGATGTATGCCAACAAGGGCATCGGGCTGGCGGCTCCGCAGGTGGGCATTTCGCGGCGGCTGGCGGTGATCGACCCGACCGCCGGCGAGGACGCAGCAGCGAAGCTGGTGCTGGTGAACCCGGTGATCCTCGTGAAAGAGGGCACGCAGATCGGCGAAGAGGGCTGCCTGTCGATTCCCGGCTTCCGCGAGGACGTCAAGCGCGCCTACCGGGTGCGGGTGCGGGCGCAGGACCTCGACGGCAACTTCTTCGAGACGGAAGGCGAGGAGCTGCTGGCGCGGGTGATCCAGCACGAGCTGGACCATCTGGATGGGATCCTGTTTCTCCAGCACCTGAGCCTGTTGAAGCGGGATCTGATCAAGCGCAAGATCCGGAAGCTGGTGAAGGCGGGCGAGTGGGACTGAGCCTGCGCTGATGGGGGTGAGCCGGGCCTGCCGGGGCGGGAGAAGGCGGGCAGGGGCAGCGGGGCGGCGGACGAGGGGGCGGGGCGGGGCGAGGCAGCGGGGCCGCGGACGAAGGGGCGGGCGGCGGACGAAGGGGCGGGGCGGGGTTCAGCCTTTGATGTTGACAAGGGCTCCGTGGCTCGGGCTGGTGAGGCGGCGGAGCGAGTCGGCGTAGGCGAGGTCGCGGTCGAGGGAGGCGAGGGCCTGTTCGGCTTCGCGGCGCATGGCTTCGGCTTCGCGCTGGCAGGCCTGGCCGATCTGGCGGATGCGTTCGAGGGCGGCGCGGGCCACGGGAGGGGGAGCGGCCTGAGGCAGGAGGCGGAGCAGCTCGGCGAGAAGCTCCTCGCGGGTTTCAAGGGATTCGAGGTAGCAGGGGTCGCGCCGCTCGAGCTGCCGGGCGAGTTCTTCGCTGACGGCGGCGAGGCGGCACAGCAGGGCTTCGATCGAGCCGGCGGGGATCATGAGTCGCGGCGCTTTCCGAAGGCGACGGTGGTGAGGCTTTCGATGGCGGCGTTGAGCATGTTCTTCTGGCCTTCGAGGCGGGCGAGGAGGGTGTCGGCGGCCTGGAGGCGGGCGACGAGGGTCTGACGGGTGGCATCGACGCGGGCGTAGATGGCGTTGATCTGGTCCGTGAGGCGCTGGTCGGTGCGGTCGAGGTTCTGGATGTAGGCGGTGAGGGAGCCGGCGAGGGGGTCGCTGTAGGAGGAGAGGCGGGAGGCGAGGGCCGACAGGCCGGTGGAGCCGTCGCCGAACAGGGAGAAGAGGGCGGGCAGCTCCTGTTGGGGGATGGACTGGAGGGCAGCGGGGTCGAAGGACATGACGCCGTCGGAGCCGAGCGAGATGCCGATTTCGAAGAGGCTGCCGCGGGGGCCGCTGGTGCGGTAGCCGGTGATTTCGCGGAGGACGGCCTTAAGGTCGTTGACGATGGAGTCGCCGGCGAGGGGGCCGCCGTTTTTGCCGGTCTGGCGGTCGAGTTTTTCGGCGAGCGCGTTGTAGGCTTTGACGAAGTTCTGGAGGGCGGAGGCGGCTCCGGTGGCGGCGGGCCGGACGAGGACGTCGATGGAGGCTCCGGGCTGGGTGGTGGCCTTGAGTTCGAGGGTGACGCCGGGGATGGCGGAGCTGATGGTGTTGGAGGGGGAGGTCATGGAGACGCCGTTGAGTTCGAAGGCGGCGTCGGAGCCGGGCGAGACGACGGCGAGGAGGTTGGAGCCGGGGTCGCCTGGGGTGGAGCGGAGTTCGATGGAACGGGCGCCGGTGTCGTTGGCGGTGATGGAGAGGAAGTAGCGCTGGCTGCCGGCGGCGGGGCCGGCGTCGAGGATGGCGGCGGTGAGGCCGAAGCCGCCGGCGTTGATGGCGTCGCGGAGGCCTTCGAGGTGGTCGGCGCCGGCGGGGAGCTGGAGGGTGTGGCTGGCGCCGTCGACGATGAGCTCGAACTGGCCGCTGCCGTTGCTGACGGGGCTGGCGGTGGGGGAAGCGAACCCGGAGGCGGAGCGGGCGACGGCCTGGGAGGCGAGGCTGGTGATGTTGGTGATGCGGTAGAGCCCGGCGGTGGCGCCGGGTCCGGCGGTGGCCTGCACGGAGAAGGAGCTGCTGGAGGCCTGCATGGCTCCGCCGCGGCTGAGGCTGCCGAGCTGGCGGAGCGCGGCGGCGAGGTCGGCGACGGCCTGCCGCAGCTCGGCGGCAGCCATCTTGCGGGTCATCAGCCCGGCCTGTTCCTGCTCGAGGGCGCGCGCCGGCAGGCTGGCGATGGAGACCGAGCGGTCGAGGATGGTCTGGAAATCGTCCGAGAAGCTGCTGATCCCGGTGAAAGTGAGCGGCGATAGTGGCATCGGGCGCGCCTCCGCAGTTGTCGTATCGGCATCGGGCGCGCCTTTCTTGAGGATTTGCGGCGGCGGGGCGCCTCAGGAGGAGTGGAGGATGCGGCGCAGGGTGAACATCGCCCCCTGCGAGCGGGAGTGCTCGAGCTTGCGCCACTTGTCGGAGACCGAGATGAGCATGCCGCTGAGGTGGTTCGAGCGCGATGAGCAGAGAAACCGGGCCAGCTCGATCTGCTCTTCGGGCGTGGCGCCGCCGGAGGATTGCAGGCGCAGGGCGGCTTCGAGCTCTTCGGCCCCGGCGCGCTCGCCGGCGGCGATGATGTCGTCGGTCATGCTGGTGTAGGTGGGGCCTGGGTTCATGCAGTTGACCTGGATGTTGGCCTCCCGCACCTCTTCGGCGAGCGTTTCGGCCAGGCGGGCCAGGGCCGCCTGGGCGGCGCTGTAGCTGGAGAAGTTGCGCCGCGGGCTGGCGGCGCCGGGGCCGGCGAGCAGGACGATCTTGCCGGCGCGCGCCTCGAGCATGTCCGGCAGCACGGCGCGGCACAGGTGCATGGCGCCGCCGAGGTTGGTGGCGATGCCGTCCATCCAGGCCTGGGGTTGGCAGGCGGCCAGCGGGCCGATCCAGCCGAAGGCGCCATGGGCGCAGATGAGGATGCGCACCGGGCCGGCGAAGGCGCGGAAGCGCTCGAGAGCGGCCTCGACCTGCGCGTAGTCGCGGACGTCGCACAGCAGGGCGAGGGCCTGGCCGCCCATGTGGCTGATTTCGAGCTGCGCGAGGTCAAGTTCGGCGCGGGAGCGCGCCAGCAGTCCGATGCGCGCCCCTTCGGCGGCGAAGGCGAGCGCCAGCCGCTTGCCAATGCCGCGCCCCGCGCCGGAAATCAGCACAGCCTGATCGAGGAATTCGCTTGCCTCCGCCACGGCTCCAGCAGCCTCCCTCCCGATCCTAGCAGGCGGCTGGCAGCGATGGCGGGCGGGCAGGAGGGCGGTTCGGCTCAGCGTTCGGCCTTGCGCTGGTAGAGGGCCTGGTCGGCGCGCTGGAGGAGCTGTTCGAGGGATTCGCCCTCGCGGTGCTCGGCGAGGCCCATTGCCACGCCGATGCGCAGCCGCAGGGTTTCGCCTCCGAGGACGAACTGGTAGTCGCCGCCGAGGGCCTGCTCGAGGAAGCGGGCGCGCGTCATGGCGTCGCGGAGGCGGCAGGGCAGCAGGATGACGAACTCGTCTCCGCCCCATCGGGCGGCGAGGTCGTCGGCGCGGAGCTGGCGCTTCAGCCGCGCCGCAAACAGCCGCAGCAGCTCGTCGCCGGCGAGGTGGCCGTGCTTGTCGTTGACCATCTTGAAGTGGTTCAGGTCGATCAGCAGAAGGCTGAAGGGCACGCCCGCCTGGATGAACTCGGCGGCGCGCCGCTCGAAGGAGCCGCGGTTGGCCAGCCCGGTGAGCGCGTCCCGCTGCGCCGCCTGCTCGACCTCGTCGAGGCGGCGGCGGTAGGCGTGCATTTCGCGCTCCAGCTCGGCGATGATCTGATGGTTTTCCTGCCGCATCTCGTCCACCAGCGCGGTGATGCGCTGGATCTGGACGAGGATCTGCTGGCGGAGCTCCCGCAGGTCCTCGCGCGCGGCGGCGCGCTCGAGGCCTGAAGCGACGTCGAGGAAGCGCGACTCCTGGCGGCTCGAGCGGCGCTGGAGCGAGCCGGCCGTCTCCTCGAGCAGGCGCACGACCTCGCGCAGCTCGACCGTGCCGGCCAGCTCGCGGGCGATGAATTCGTGGGTGGTCTCGAGCGCCGACTTCAGGCCGGCGCGGGCCTCGGCGAAGGACTGCTCGCAGGGATCTTCGGCCAGCCGCCGGCGCGCGGGGGCCACCGAGGGCGGCCGGCCGCCGATCTTGGCCGCGCAGGGCTCCAGGACGTGCTGTTCGACGCCCGAGAGAGCCTCCAGATAGGAGTGCAGGGCCGTGCGGAAGAGCGCATGCTGGAGTTCGGCCCTTTCGAGGCTGGCGCGGAGGCTGATGAAGTCCCGGGTTGACATGGCGTGTTGCAGGAATTTGTCAGCCTTCTTTTCGGACAGGGGAGGGGGGAGATTGAGCGGAAAATGAAGGCTCCTTCAGCCGCCCGGGGATTTGCGGAGCAGCGGGCGATCGGGTAGGATAGGAAGTTGTGGCGCCCAGGCGAGGCGCGCCCTTGCGCCGCGGCGCCCGAGGACCCGCCGGGACGGCTCGCCTTCGAGCCCCTGTAGCGTCAACAGGAAGGACATACCCATGTTTGCAGTGATCGAAACTGGCGGCAAGCAGTATCGCGTCGCTCCGGGCGATACGATCCGGGTCGAGACGCTGCCCGGAGAGGCCGGGGCGGCCGTGGAGTTCGACAGGGTGCTCGCCGTAGGCAAGGACGACGGCGGCCTGCTGGTCGGGGCGGAAGCCGCCTCGGCCCGCGTGCGCGGCGAGATTGCCGGCCACGGCCGCGGCGACAAGATCATCGTCTTCAAGTTCAAGCGCAAGAAGCAGTACAAGCGCACGATCGGGCACCGGCAGAACTTCACCACGGTGAAGATCAGCGAGATCGTGCTGTAGCAAGGGAGGACACGCGATGGCGCACAAGAAAGGCCTGGGCAGCTCGAAGAACGGGCGCGACAGCGCGGCGCAGCGGCTCGGCATCAAGGTTTTCAGCGGTGAGATCGTCAAGGGCGGAGCCATCCTGGTGCGGCAGCGCGGCACGCGCTACAAGCCGGGCGATAACGTCGGCATCGGCAGCGACGACACGCTCTATGCCCGCGTTCCGGGCCGCGTCGTCTGGCGCGACCGGGGCCGGCTGGGCAAGTGGGTGAGCGTGGTCGAGCTGGAGCAGGCCGGCTGAGGCCTGCCCAAGGCAGGGATCTGAGAAGCAGGAGCCGCCGCGCGGGAACCGCCGCCGGCGGCTTTTTTGCGTCCGGAGGCGGGCGCGCAGCGGGGCGGAACCCGACCGATGTTCGTTGATGAAGCCATTATCCGCGTGAAAGCCGGCGACGGCGGCAACGGCTGCGTCGCCTTCCGGCGCGAGAAGTACGTCCCGCGGGGCGGCCCGAGCGGAGGCGACGGCGGCCGCGGCGGCGACGTCGTGCTGGTGGCCAGCCTGCACCACAACACGCTGCTGCATTTCCGCTTCAACCCCGAACACCGCGCCGAGCGCGGCCGGCACGGCGAAGGCAGCAACCGCACGGGCCGCAGCGGCGCCGACCTGGAAGTGCCGGTGCCAGTGGGCACGGTGGTCTACGACGCCGACACGGGCGAGCCGTTGTTTGATTTCACCGCGCCGGGGCAGCGCTTCGTGGCGGCGCGCGGCGGGCGGGGCGGACGCGGCAACCAGCACTTCGCCACCCCCACGCGGCAGGCGCCCGACTTCGCCGAAGCAGGCCAGCCGGGCGAGGAGCGCCGCCTGCGGCTGGTGCTGAAGCTGCTGGCCGACGTCGGCCTGGTGGGCTTCCCGAATGCGGGCAAATCGACGCTGATTTCACGCATCTCGGCGGCGAGGCCGAAGATCGCCGACTATCCGTTCACGACGCTGGAGCCGCACCTGGGCGTGGTGCAGATGCCGGACCTGCGGACGTTCGTGGTGGCCGACATTCCGGGGCTGATCGAGGGCGCGCATGAAGGCCACGGGTTGGGCATCCAGTTCCTGCGCCACATCGAGCGGACCCGGCTGCTGCTGCATCTGGTGGACGTCAGCGAGGCCAGCGGGCGGGATCCGAAGCACGATTTCGACGTGATCCTGGCCGAGCTGGCCGGCTACAGCGAGGAGCTGGCGCGCAAGCCGATGTTCGTGGTGGCCACCAAGCTCGACGTGTTGCAGGACCGCAGGCGGCTGGAAGGGCTGCGGCGGAAGGCGAAGCGGAAGGGGCTGCCATTCTTTGCGATCTCGGCGGTTACCGGGCGCGGGCTGAACGAGCTGCTGCACGCGGTGGCGGCGGCGGTGCTGCCGCCGCCGGAGGATGCCTCCGCAGGCCCGGACGGCGGGACGCAGACGCAGGCGGAGGGCTGATTCGGCGCGGGCGGGCTCAGCGCGCCGGCTGCGGCCGGGCGGCGGCCTGGCGGGAGGCATCCAGCCCGGGTAGCGCCGAGCGGCAGACGACCCGGTTGCGGCCGCCGCGCTTGGCAAAATAGAGGGCGGAGTCGGCCAGGTCGACGAGCTCGAGTTCCGATTCCACGGCAGACTGCGGCCATGCGGCCACGCCCGCGCTCAGAGTGACCGGGATGGAGCCGCGCCCGTTGGGCACGGGCGAGGCGGCCACGGCGGCGCGGATCCGCTCGGCGGCTTCGCAGGCCTCTTCCTCGCCGGCGAAAGGAAGCACGGCGAGAAACTCCTCGCCGCCGTAGCGCACGAGGACGTCGCCCTGGCGCATCACGAGGCGCGCCTGCCGGGCAGCCCACACGAGCACGCGGTCTCCGGCCAGGTGGCCCCAGGTGTCGTTGATCGCCTTGAAGTGGTCGAGATCGAAGACGACGACAGCCAGCGGGGCATCCATGCGGCGCGCGCGGGCGAACTCCTCGCGCAGGCGGGCCAGCCCGAAGCGGCGGTTGTAGCAGCCGGTGAGCCCGTCGAGCGCAGCCACCTTCTCCAGCTCTGCATACGCAAGCGCGTTGTGGAAGGCGAGCGCCAGCGGGCGGCTCAGCAGCCGGAAGCGGCGGATCTCCTCTTCGGTATACGGGCGGTCGCTGGCCAGCAGCAGCACGCCCAGGGCTTTCCCGTGATGGCGCACGGCTTCCAGCAGCACCGAGCGGGGCGGGAAGTGCGCCAGCACGCGGTCCAGCAGAATGCCGCCGGGCACTTCGAGCCGGGCGCTGCCCTGCTCTTCGAGGACGCGAACGACGGCTGGGTGGGCCGCCAGCGAAGCCGGGTCGCAGAGGCCGCGCGAGGCGGCCAGCTCGAGCTGCCCGTCGCGGGCCAGCAACACGGCTCCGCCGGCTGAGAGCGTGTGTTCGAGCATCTCATCGAGCGCCGTCCGCGCCATCTCGTCGATCCGGAGCTGCTCGACCAGGCGTTCGGTCAGCCGGCGCACGGCCGCGGTGGTGTGCAGCGCGTCGCCGAGAGCCGCCGCCATCAGGTTGAACGATTCGCTGGTGCGGCCGAGCTCGTCGTCGGAATCCACCGGCAGGAAGCAGTGCTCCGGATCGCAGCCGCACAGGTCGCCTTCCTGCTGAATCCGCTCCAGCGTGGCGCGCACCTCTTCCAGCCTGGCGGCCAGCAGCCGCATCCGGGCGCGCACGACGCCGTTGGCAATCAGGACGTTGACGCCGCCGACGGCCAGCCCCGCGGCGAGGCAGTCAAGGTGGAAGCGCCAGTGCAGAACCAGTCCGGCGGGCGCGCCCATCCAGTGCACCGCATACGGGAAGACAAGCCCCACCAGGAGGCCGAAGCCCGTCATCACGATGGCGAGGTCGCGGAAGACGCTGCGCGTCAGCCTCCAGGGAAGCCCGCAAAAGGAGACAAGCCTCACGGCCTGCACATCGGCAGGGCGCGGCGCATTTGTGAAGGAAATTCTATCAGGCGCGGCAGCGCTACGGCGCGTTGCCGGAGATCAGCGCGGCAGGCGAGTACGGCTGCCTCTGGGCGAGATACTGCTGCTCGGCGAGGGCTTTGTAGACCTGGCCGGCGATGCCGGCGGCGACCGGCCCATTGACCGGAGCTCCGCCGGTGAGCAGCACGGTGACGACGAGCTTGCGGCCGTGGACGTCGTTGAAGCTGGCGAACCAGCCGAGGTGGGTCCGCGCGTCGGTGCAGGTGCCGGTCTTGCCGAAGATCGGCGTGGAGGGATCGAAGGCGGCGCGGCGGCCGGTGCCCCAGTCGACGGCGGCCATCATGCCGGGCAGCACCTCTTCGAAGCGGGCCGCCAGCTCGATGCGGCGCTTGAGGCGGGGCACGATCCGCCCGGCCTCTTCCTGCGAGCGCGGATGCTGAAGCCAGTACAGCGAGCCGCCGTTGGCGATGGCGCTCACCATCGCCGTCAGTTGCAAGGGCGTGATCGAGATCGCCTCGCCGAAGCTGGTCATCATGCCGCAGGGGACTTCCTTCGGCTTCCACTCGGGCAGCATGCCGGGGCTTTCGCCCTCGATGTCCAGCCCCGCCTTCTCGCCGAGGCCGAACAGGCGGGCGTAATGATAGATGCGGTCGAAGCCCAGCTTTTCGCCGATGTCGAAGAAGAACTTGTTGTTGGACCTCGCCAGCGCCTCGGTGAGATCGATGCTTTCGCGGCGGGTGAGGCGGAGGCGGGTTTCGCGGTCGATGATGCCCTCTTCCAGCCCCGCCACGGCCGCCACCAATTTGATGGTGGAGCAGGGCTGGTAGGCGCCGCTGCGGGCCAGCTTCTGGTTGACCATGGCGAGAATGCGCCCAGTGAATGGATCCGCCACGACGACGCTGCCGTTGTAAGGCCCGAGGGCTTCCACGGCGGCGCGGCGGACGACGGGATCCTCGCCGTCGGCGACGTCGCCGAGGGTCGAATCCGCGTAGGTCGGCGTCGACCACGGGCTGTAGGCGCGCCGCCGCAGGCGGGGCCGTGCCGGACCGGATGCCTGGTCGCGCAGGGAAGCGCCCGAGGGGGCGGCCTTGCGGGCCTGCGCCTGCCGCGCGGCGCCGGCGCTGCTGCGGGGCGCGGCCGCGCGGCTGCGGGCCGAGGCCGCGGCCGAGGTCTTCTTCACCGCCGGCTCCGGGGCGGCCGCCGGCGCGGCGCCGCGCGGAGCGGCCTTCTTCTTGCGGGTGGCGGCGGAAGCGGCGCTATGCGGAAAGAGCGCGGGAACAATCAGGGCGGCCAGGAACGCCAGGCAGAGGAGACGGCTCATTCTTCCTTCAGCTCGAATTGGATTTCGAGGCGGAAGACGCCCCCGGCGTCCCGCCTGCCGGTCAAACAGAACATCCCCATTCTGTTGTATCGGCTGGCCTTCCGTCAAGATGAATTTTCCCCCGCGGCCGCGCCGGCCGGCGGGAGGGTAGAATCGGTGCATGCCCGGCGCGCCCGGCGCGCAAGGCCGGCGGCGGGGCAGCGATCTTCCGGGAGGTTCTGCGATGAAGCATCGGGCGCCGGTCCTCGCGCTGCTGGCCGCGGCGGCGGCGGCGCAGGCGCAACCCGCCTATGAGCTGCTGCTGAAGGGAGGCCACGTCATCGACCCGAAAAACGGCATCAGCGCGCGGATGGACGTCGCCGTGGCGAAGGGCCGGATTGCGCGCGTGGCGCCGTCGATCGACGCGCGCCAAGCGGCGCGCACCGTCGACGTCAGCGGCCTGTATGTCACGCCGGGCCTGATCGACATGCACGTGCATGTTTATGCGGGCACCGGCCTGAAGGGCGTTTACACGGGCGACCTGAGCGTCTATCCGGACGGCTTCTCGTTCCGCTCGGGCGTCACGACGATGGTGGATGCGGGCACAGCCGGATGGCGCAACTTCCCGGACTTCCGCCAGCGCGTCATCGAGCGGGCCAGGACGCGGGTGCTGGCGTTTCTCAACATCGTCGGCGGGGGCATGGGGATCACGAGCGAAGACGACCCGGCGGACATGGATGCCGGGGCGGCCGTACGCATGGCACGGCAGCACCGCGACCTGATCGTCGGCATCAAGGTGGCACATTACTCGAAGGAGGGATGGCCGGACGTCGACAATGCGCTGAAAGCGGCCAATGAACTGAAGCTGCCGATCATGGTGGATTTCGGCTGGACCAACGAGAACCGAAACCTGAAGATCCTGATGGAGGAGAAGCTGCGGCCCGGCGACATCTACACGCACTGCTACTCCGGGCACCGGGACGAGCTTCTGGATGGAAAGACGAACCCGGCGATGTGGAACGGGCGCAGGCGCGGCATTCTGTTCGACGTAGGCCACGGCGGCGGCAGCTTCTACTGGAACATCGCCGTGCCGATGACGAGGGAGGGCTTCTGGCCGGATTCGATCTCGACCGACCTGCACACGGGCAGCATGAACGCCGGCATGAAGGACATGACGAACGTGATGTCGAAAATCCTCAATCTGGGCGCGACGCTCGAGGACGTGATCCGGATGTCGACGTGGGCGCCGGCGCGGCAGATCGGCAGAACCGACCTCGGACATCTGAGCGAAGGCGCCGAAGCCGACATCACGGTGCTGAGCCTCCAGAAGGGGAAGTTCGGCTTCATCGACGCCGCCGGCGCACGGCTGGCCGGCGACCGGATGCTGGTGGCCGAGCTGACGATCAAGGGCGGCCAGGTGATGTGGGACCGGCTCGGCTGGGCGGCGACGGACTGGGAAAAGTTCCCCTACCGGAAGCGGGAGCGGCCGCGCTGACCCGCCCCGGCGCGTGAGACAGCGGCCAGCCGCGCCCTCCCCGGGCGGCGGGCCGATCCGTGCGGGCGCGCCGCAGGAGCCGGGGCGGCGCACGCATCCGGCCGGCGGCCTCCGGTTGTGGAGGGAAAGCCTGGGCCGCGCGCCCTGGCTGCCGCGCACCGCGAATTGCGCAACCGCTGCGGAACAGCCTGCGTGCGGCCGCTCCAGCAAAGCGCAGGCGGGCCGTTGCCTGCCCGTTTCCACGGCCGCGATGCCGCCGCGCGGAGGAGCCGGCAGGAAGACGGCGGGCACCGGCCCGTCGCCAGGGCCCGCACGGGCGCAGGGAATGCATCCAGACCCGGGGAAGGGGACGGCGGAAGGAATCCCGGCGCGGCGGGAGCACCCCGCCCGGGAAGGGGATTCTTCCTATGGGGGCGGTGCGCGGATCCGGGACGCGGCGGCACCGCACGCGGAAAGGGGAGCGGCCGGGCGGGGAGGGAACGGGTCCTCGAGGCGGAGGCGGGGCCGGGCGTTGGAAGCATTCGCTCGGCCGCTTCGAGGGGGTGGCGCAGGGCCCGGGCGGAGGCGGCGCGAAACGTCCGGCAATTGGGGGCGGATTTTCCGGATAAGCCTAAGGTTTTTGCCGCAAACTGCCGAAAATTCAGACTGAGATGACAAATTCGGCGCATATCATCCGGCATGAGGGCCGCTATACTGGCGGCATGAGGGGGAGCGTCTACAGCCGGCTCAGGCTCCGGAGAGCGGCCCAACGGGGAAATACGCTCATTGAAACAGCGCTGATTCTTTTGCCGTTGCTGGCGCTGGTTTTCGCATTTGTTGATCACGGGCTGGTTGTGTTTCTGCAGTCGACATTCCAGCATGCGGTCCGGGAAGGCGTCCGTTACGCGGTGACCTACCAGACGGCGCCGGGGCTCAGCCATGATGCGTCGATCCGGCAGGTGGTGATGCGGCAGTCGATGGGATTCCTGCGGGGGCGCGAAAACGCGATCAAGATCCGCTATTTCGACCCGGTGACCCTGCAGGAAGTGCCGGACAACGTTCCTGGCAACATCATCGAAGTTTCCATCGAAGGGTATCAGCACCGGTGGCTGGCGCCGCTGTGGCGTTCCGCCGCGCCGCTGCTGGTGAGCGCGCGGGCCGCGGACCGGATGGAAGGCCTGCCGACGGGCGCCGCCCCGCCGCCAAGGTGAACAGGGAGGCTGGAGGAAGCGGGATGAGACAACGCAGAGCCACCCGCGGGCGACGCGGCAATTCGCTGATCGAGTTCGCCCTTGTCTTCGCGCTGCTGATGCCGCTCTACGTGTGGATGCTGGTTTTCGGCCTGGATCTGAGGCGGCTGATGCAGGTGACGCAGGTCAGCCGCGACGCCGGCCACATGTTCGCGCGCGGCGTCGACTTCTCGCTCGCAGGAAACCAGAATGTGCTGGTCCGGCTTGCCGCCGGTATGAACATGACGCGGACGGGAGGCTCGGGAGTCGTGATCCTGACCCGCGTTCTGAAGGTGGGCGCGCAGGAGTGCACAGACGGAGGCGTGAGCCTCGCCTCCTGCGCGAATCTCGGGCAGGCGGTGATCACGCAGCGGGTGGTCGTCGGCAATGCCAACCTGCGGCCGAGCAAGATCGGCACGCCGCCCCCGTCGCTGCTCAATCCGGACGGGACGGTCGACCCTGCAAAATATCTGACGCAGACGTCGGCGCGCGCATCCAACTTCAATTCCATCCTGAATCTGGCCGATGGCGAGACCGCCTATGTGGCCGAGAGCTGGTTCGAGTCGCCAGTGAAGGATTTCCCAACAATGAACAACCGGGGGCCCATCTATGCGAGGACGATCTTCTGACAGAAGGCGTGGCGTCGCGATCATTCTGATGGCGATCGCGCTGGGGATGATCGTGTTTCTGGTGGGGCTGGCAGTGGACGCCTCCTACCTGTACACGGTGCGCGCGAAGCTGCAGATGGCGTGCGATGCGGGCGCGCTGGCTGCGGCGCGTTCCCTGCATGTGGGGCTTTCGATGGCCGCCCAGGAGACGGCGGCGCGCAACCGGGCGCTGGCCTTTTTTGATGCGAACTTTCCCAACGGAACCATGCATACGCGGAACCGCACGGCCAACGTCACGGTGGAGGAAACGGCGCTGCGCACGCGCTCGGTGACCGTCAGCGCCTCGGTGACCACCCCGACGTATTTCATGAGGCTGGCGGGCATCAACTCCGTCAATGTCGCTGCCAGCGGCAAGGCGTCGCGCCGCGATGTGAACATGATGATGGTGCTGGACCGCTCAGGTTCGATGCAGCAGTCGGGCGCGTGCGAGCCGATGAAGTCCGCGGCCCGCAGCTTCGTGTCGCGCTTCGCCGAAGGCCGCGACCGGCTGGGCATGATCACCTACTCGAGCACCTGGTTCTATGCCTACCCGTTGACAAAGAATTTCAAAACGCAGTCGCCGACGCTGGACTCCGTCATCTCGACCATCACGTGCACGGGCGGCACGTCGACCGCCATGGCCATCAGCGAGGCCTTCAACAGGCTCAGGGCCCTCAATGAGCCGGGCGCGCTCAACATCATCATGTTGTTCACCGACGGCATTCCGACGGGCCTGACTGCGCAGTTCCCCATCAAGACAGCCCTCGACAGCCGCTACGGGACGGGGGAGAACAACAGGACCCTGGACGGCACCACATACACCTATCCGCAGCTCGGCACGGTTTACTCCAACATGGAGCGAAGCAATTGCCGCGATGCCAGCGGCAAGAACTTCAAGCAGTCCGGCTGGGCGCCGCAGGACCGCGTTGGCGTGCTCGTGGCCGAAGGCGAAGGCACCAACAGCACCGGCGCCACGTTCGGACTGATCAAGCCCTACGCTGCTTCCATCGCCGCCTCGGACGTCACGCTGGGCTCGGCGCCCGGCACTATGGACGACGGGACAGGCTGCGCGTTCGTCGCCAACACAACCAGTTACACGAACATGCAGTACGTGCGGCGCGACATCGCCTTCGTACCCGAATTCGATCTCTACGGCAACCGCCTGGACTGCTGCTACAAGACAACCTCCCTGCTGAGATTTACCAGCGGCCCCTACTCGGGACGCATCCGGCCAGACCGTCCGATTTCTGTGGGCGTGGCAGCGACAAACGCCACCGACAATGCCGCGCGCAGAATACGCCAGGACCCCAACTCGCCGACGATCTTTTACGTCATCGGCCTGGGCGCGGTGGACTCGAATCTGCTGTTGCGGGTGGCGAACGATCCTTCCAGTCCAACCTACGTGCGCACGGAGCCGAATGGCCTCTATGTTTACGCGCCGGACAAGACGCAGTTGAACCAGGCCTTCGCGCGCATCGCTTCCGAGATCCTTCGTCTGGCGCAATGACGATGTTCCGGCTGTAGCGCAAAGCAGCGGCAGGCCGCGCCCTTCCATCCCTGCGGGGGCCGCCCCGCTCCGGGCGGCCTGCGCCTTCGAGAAGGCCTGGCCGCGGACGCGGCGCGCCGCCATTCCCCAGCGGCGTGTTGACGGTGCACGGGAGGGGCTGGCCGAGGACGCGGGGCGCCGCGTGCGGGCGAAGCCGAAAGATCCTCCCTCCCGGCCAGAAGACGGCCCGCAAGCTGACGCAGCACAAGGACGGAGGGCAGGGCCGCGGCCTCCCCGCACCCGCCTGTCTTTCCGAACCGGGACGCGCCGCCCCGGACTGCCGCCCGGCGGCGGGCGGATGCACAATGTGTGCATGACGAAGCAGGCGCTGCGTGCTGTTTTTCTGTCTGTGATGCTGGGAGGCTGGATGCTACCCTGCGGCGCACAATCCAGCCGCGAGATGCAGGAGCTCAACTGGAGGGAGTTCGCCGAACTGGTACCGGCGCGCATCCAGACCGTGCTGCTGCCGACCGGAACGATCGAGGCGCATGGCGTCATCCACAACGGCGCCGACAACACGGCTCCGGTGGATCTGGCGCGCGCGATGGCGCCGAGGCTGAACGCGCTGGTGGCGCCACTGATCCCGTATGGCGTCACCGGATCGCTGGACGGCTATCCGGGAACTTTCCAGATTTCGGAGTCCGCCTACCGGCCCTTTGTGGCGGATGTGCTGCGGGGGCTGGCGCGGAACGGCTTCCGCAACATCATCGTGGTGAACGGGCACGGCGGCCCGCAGACGGCGATCCTGAACGATCTGGCCGAGCAGGCCAGCCGCGAGCACCGGGTGCGCGTCCTGGTGATCAACTGGTGGAGCGCCTGCTCGGAAGCCACCTTCCGGGTCTTTGGCGAAGACGGCGGCCACGCGGGCTGGAACGAGACGGCGTTCACGCAGGCGGTCCGGCCGCAACTGGTGCGCCGCGACCTGTTCAGCAAAGACCTGGAGATGCCGCGCCCGGCTGCGGGAACCTGGGCGGCATTCCCGTTTCCCGCGCCGGTGATTCTCTATCAGGCGGGGCAGGGATCGGTCCGCTTTGACGAGGCGAAAGCGAAGGAGTATTTTCTGGCAGTGGTAGACTGCATGACGAATCTGGCAGAGGGGACGATCCAACGATGGGACCGCATGAACCTTTATCCCGCCGCGGCTTCGCCCGCATCGCCGCGCTAGCCGGCGCGCTGCCCGTGCCGGTGCTGACCGAGCGGGCGCTGGCGCAACTGAGCTACCCCGGCGAAGCGCCCCCCGATGCCGTGCTGCTGAACGCGAACGAGAATCCGCTGGGGCCGTGCCCCGAAGCGCTGGAGGCGATGAACGCCATGCTGCGCCGCGGCGGGCGCTATCAGTTTGGCGAGACGCTGCGGCTGGCGCGCACGGCGGCACGGCTGGAACAGGTGCCGGAGACGCATGTGCAGTCCTTCGCCGGCTCGAGCGATCCGCTGCACCGCACGGTGCTGGCCTTCTGCGGGCCCGGACGCGCCTTCGTCACCGCCGACCCCGGTTATGAGGCGGGCGAGCGCGCGGCGGCGTTCGTCCGGGCGCCGGTGCACCGGGTGCCGCTGACGCAAGACCATGCGCACGACGTGGAGGCGATGCTGCGCGCGGCAGGCAGGGAGGCCGGGGTGTTCTACGTCTGCAACCCAAACAACCCGACGGGCACGCTGACGCCGCGCGCGGCCATCGAGCATCTGGTGCGCGAGAAGCCGCCGGGCAGCGTGGTGCTCATCGACGAGGCCTACATCCACTACTGCGAAGCGCCCTCCTGCATGGACATGGTGCGCGAGGGCCGCGACGTGGTGCTGTTGAGAACATTTTCGAAGATATATGGCATGGCGGGCCTGCGCGCCGGCCTCGCCTTCGCGAGGCCCGACCTGCTCGACCGCATCCGGCCCTACGGGACGGGCTTCCTGCCGGTGACGGGCATGGCAGGGGCGATCGCGAGCCTCGAAGCGAAGGGCGTGGTGGAGCAGCGGCGGGAATATGTGCGGAAAATCCGCGAAGAACTGTTTGCCTGGCTGAGGGAAAAGCAGATCGATTTTGTCCCGAGCGTCAGCAACAAGGTGATGATCCGCACGCCGAAGCCCGGCCGGGAAATCACGGCAGCCATGGCGGCGCGCAAGGTGATCATCGGCCGGAGCTGGCCTTCCTGGCCGAATCATGTGCGCGTGACGATCGGCACGCCGGAAGAAATGCAGAAATTCCGGGCCGCTTTTTCCGAGGTGGTCTCCTCCTGAGCGTTCCGCCTGCGGTCCGCCCGGCCTGCGCGGCAGGGCATTCGCCGCGCGGGAGCGTTCTTGCCCCGGCGTAACTCCTGTAAATTTCCCGAACCGACGGGCCGGAAATTCCGAACCAATCTGCGGCTGATCCGTTCGGAATTCTGAACGCCGGCGCGGGGCTCGGGCCTGCGCGGCGGAAGGAGGTCCGTTCTGATGAAACACGCGATCACCGCGCTGTGCGCGGCAGCCCTTCTGGCGGGCGCGGCGGCGGAGGCGCGCGCCGAAGGCAGCAGGCTGCGCGCGGAAGTTCCCTTCCGCTTCGACGCTGGCGGCCACCGGATGGTGCCCGGCTCCTATGTTTTCGAACACCACCCCGATCGTTCGCTTCTGGTGATCGAGGGGCCCGGCGGGCGCCTGGCCCTGGCCACGGTGGCCGAGGCTCCTGCGAACAACTCCGGCGGGCCCGCGGTGATCTTCCGGAAGTCCGCCGGCGGCTGGCGTCTGGCGGCTGTGGCGGGAACGGGCGCGCCGCACCGCGCTCTGGTCCCTGCGGGCCGGCGGGCTGCGCCACCGGCGGAAGCACGGGGCGCGGAGGCGGCAGGGCTGCCGCCCGCCATCCGATAGACGCGTTGACGCGCCCGCCGCGCAGGCTTTGCGCGCCGCGCGCTTCGAAGCCGTGGAGGCGCTCCTGTTTTCTATACAATGAGAGATTCCGGGCATCTGAATTGGCAGGCAGGCCAAGATGCCTGCGAATGTCCTGAACCCTTCAGGGAAAGCGGAGCGCTTCCATGGGAACCATTGCCTTGAACGGCGGTCTCGAGAAGACCGCCTTTTTCTATCAGTCCGTCGTCGGCAAGAAGGTGGTGATGGCGGTGACGGGCTGCGTGCTGTGCCTGTTCGTGCTCGGCCACATGCTGGGCAATCTCCAGATCTACCAGGGGCCGGAGAAACTGAACCGCTATGCCGAGTTCCTCCAGGGGCTCGGCGCAGGACTGTGGGCAGTAAGGCTGGTGCTGCTGGCCTGCGTCGGGCTGCACATCCTGTCGGCCTATCAGTTGTGGCGGCTGAAGCTGAGCGCGCGGCCGACGCCGTATCTGAAGAAATCGTATGTGGCCACGTCGTACGCGGCGCGGACGATGATCTGGAGCGGGCCGATCGTATTGGCCTTCATCATCTACCACCTGCTCCACTTCACCACCGGGCAGGCGCACCCGGATTTCCGCCGGGGCGACGTCTACCACAACGTGATCGCCGGCTTCAGCAACCCGGCGGCCAGCCTCTTTTACATCGCCGCGAACATCCTGCTGGCGATCCACCTCTATCACGGCGCGTGGAGCATGTTCCAGTCCGTGGGCATCAACCACCCGCGTTACACGCCGTGGCTGAAGCGGCTGGCGAAAGCCTATGCCTGGGTGATCGGCATCGGTAACGTGTCGATTCCGCTGGCGGTGCTGACGGGCGTCGTGAAGTAGGACGGGAGGAAGTCGGACCATGGCATTCAGACTGGAAAGCCGGATCCCCTCGGGGCCGCTCGAGCAGAAGTGGGAGAACGCCAAGCGCGACATGAAGCTGGTGAGCCCGGCCAACCGGCGCAAGTACTCGATCCTCGTGGTCGGCTCCGGGCTGGCGGGCGCAAGCGCGGCGGCGACGCTGGGCGAGCTGGGCTACAACGTGAAATGCTTCTGCTACCAGGATTCGCCGCGCCGCGCGCACTCTATTGCCGCACAGGGAGGCATCAACGCGGCCAAGAATTACCAGAACGACGGCGACAGCGTTTACCGCCTGTTTTACGACACGATCAAGGGCGGCGACTTCCGCGCCCGCGAAGCCAACGTCTACCGGCTGGCGGAAGTGAGCGTGAACATCATCGACCAGTGCGTGGCGCAGGGCGTGCCGTTCGCGCGCGAATACGGCGGAACGCTGGCCAACCGCAGCTTCGGCGGGGCGCAGGTCTCGCGCACGTTCTACGCGCGCGGCCAGACGGGGCAGCAGCTCCTGCTCGGCGCCTACCAGGCGTTGCAGCGGCAGGTGGACGCGGGCCGCGTGAAGATGTTCGCCCGGCATGAGATGCTGGACCTGGTCGTGGTGGACGGCCGCGCCCGCGGCATCGTCACGCGCAACCTCGTCACCGGCGCGATCGACTGCCATGTGGCGGACGCGGTCATCCTGGCCACCGGCGGCTACGGCAACGTCTTCTACCTTTCGACCAACGCCAAGGGGTGCAACGCCACCGCCATCTGGCGCGCCTACAAGCGCGGCGCCGGCTTCGGCAACCCGTGCTTCACGCAGATCCACCCGACCTGCATCCCGCAGAGCGGCGACTACCAGTCCAAGCTCACGCTGATGAGCGAGTCGCTGCGCAATGACGGCCGCATCTGGGTGCCGAAGAAGAAGGGCGACACGCGCCATCCGAACGACATCCCGGAAGAGGAGCGCGACTACTACCTCGAGCGCATGTATCCGGCCTACGGCAACCTCTGCCCGCGCGACATCGCTTCGCGTGCGGCGAAGGTGATGTGCGACCAGGGCTACGGCGTCGGGCCCGGCGGGCGCGGCGTCTACCTTGACTTCCGGGAGGCCATCCAGCGGCTGGGACGCAATACGATCGAAGAGCGCTACGGCAACCTGTTCGAGATGTATGAGCGCATCACCGGCGAGGATCCTTATACCGTGCCGATGCGCATCTACCCGGCCGTGCACTACACGATGGGCGGGCTGTGGGTGGACTACCACCTGATGAGCACGATTCCCGGCCTGTTCGTGCTGGGCGAGGCCAACTTCAGCGACCACGGCGCCAACCGGCTGGGAGCCAGCGCGCTGATGCAGGGCCTGGCCGACGGCTATTTCATCATCCCCTACACGATGGGCCACTTCCTGGCGCAGGTGAAGCCCGGCGGGCTGGACGAGTCGCATCCGGAATTCCGCGCCGCCCGCCAGGCGGTGGAAGAGCGCACGAAGAAGCTGCTCTCCATCAGGGGGAAGAAGACAGTGGACGACTTCCACCGCGAGCTCGGCCGGATCATGTGGGAGTACTGCGGCATGGCCCGCAACGCCAGCGGGCTGAAACACGCGTTGCAGAGGATCCCGGAGCTGCGCGAGGAGTTCTGGCAGAACGTCAACGTGCCCGGCAGCGGCGACGAGATGAACCAGAGCCTCGAAAAGGCCGGGCGCGTGGCCGATTTCCTCGAGCTCGGCGAGCTGATGTGCCTGGACGCGCTCGAACGCGAGGAGAGCTGCGGCGGGCACTTCCGCGAGGAGCACCAGACCGAGGACGGCGAAGCGAAACGCGACGACGAGCGCTTCTGCCATGTCGCCGTGTGGGAGTTCGCCGGCGAGGGTAAGCCTCCGGTCCGCAATGTCGAACCGCTGAATTTCGAGTTTGTGCACCTGGCGCAGCGCAGCTACAAGTGAGGGAGCAGGCGATGAAGATCATTCTGAACATCTGGCGTCAGAAGAATGCGTCCAGCCCGGGCAGGATGGTGCGCTACGAGCTCGACAACGTCAACGAGCACATGTCGTTCCTCGAGATGCTCGACGTGCTCAACGAGGAGCTCACGCGCAAGGGCGAAGACCCGGTGGCCTTCGAGCACGACTGCCGCGAAGGCATCTGCGGCTGCTGCGGCTTCATGATCAACGGCATCCCGCACGGGCCCGAGCGCGGCACCACCGTCTGCCAGCTTCACATGCGCCACTTCCAGGACGGCGACGAGCTGTGGCTGGAGCCTTTCCGCGCGAAGGCGTTCCCCATCATCAAGGACCTGATGGTGGACCGCAGCGCCTTCGACCGCATCATCTCCGCCGGCGGCTACATCAGCATCAACACGGGCTCCGCGCCGGAGGCCAACTCCATCCCGGTGAAGAAGCAGTGCGCCGACCGCGCGATGGACGCGGCCGCCTGCATCGGCTGCGGCGCCTGCGTGGCCGCCTGCCCGAACGCGAGCGCCTCGCTGTTCGTGTCGGCCAAGATCGCGCATCTCGGGCTGCTGCCGCAGGGCGAGCCGGAGCGCGACCGGCGGGCGCTGCGCATGGTGCTGAAGATGACCGAGGAAGGCTTCGGCTACTGCACCAACACCGGCGAGTGCGAGGCCATCTGCCCGAAGGGCGTGAAAATCGAGAACATCGCCATGATGCACCGGGATTTCACCCGCGCCGTGGCGCTGTTCCGCGAAGAGGCGAAGGTGGGCGGCACGGGCTGAGCCGCCGGCCGCCCTGTCCGCCACTGAGGGAGAAATTCCCGTCTGAAAGTCGAAAAACGGGGCCGCGCGGTGCTATTCTGGCATCGTGAAGCGGCCCCGTCTGCTCTTCCTGCCCGCCCTTGTGCTGTCGCTGACGGTCCCGCCCGCCGCTCCCGCCGCCCCTCCGAAGAAGCCAGCCGAAAAGAAGCGGTCTGCCGCCCCGGCAGGCAGGAAGGCCGTTTCCAAAGGAATGCGGAAGACCGGAAGGGCGGCCGCGGCGCGCCCGCGCGGACAGCAGCAGCCCGAGCCGGCGCGGATCCGGGAGATCCAGCAGGCGCTTGCCGCGCGCGGCTACGCCGTCGAGCCCACCGGCGTGTGGGACGCTGCGACGGTGGAAGCGCTGAAGAAGTTCCAGGAAGACCACAACATCACCAACCTGAGCGGCCGGGGCAAGCTGGACCCGCTTACCCTGATCGCTCTCGGGCTGGGTCCGTCCCACAGCCGCCCCGCGCCATCCGGCGCCGCGGCCGGTCAATCCAACACGGAAGGAAACCAACCATGATCATTGGCGTACCCCGCGAAGTGAAGGATCACGAATCCCGCGTCGGCCTCGTCCCGCACGGCGTTACCACGCTGGTGGAGATGGGCCATCAGGTTGTCGTGCAGACCCGCGCCGGCAGCCTCAGCTCGATCACCGACGAAGAGTACCTGGAAGCCGGGGCCCGCATCGCGCCCACCGCGGCCGATGTCTGGAACGCCGCCGACATCATCGTGAAGGTGAAGGAGCCGCAGCCGTCCGAATACGTCTACCTGCGGCCCGGCCTGACGATCTTCACCTACCTGCATCTGGCGCCGCTGCCGGAGCTGACCCAGAAGATGCTGGAGACGCAGGTGACCGGCATCGCCTACGAGACCATCCAGGAGGAAGACGGCTCGCTGCCGCTGCTGACGCCGATGAGCGAAGTCGCCGGCCGCATGGCCGTGCAGATTGGCGCGCAGTACCTGGAAGCGCAGAACGGCGGCCGCGGCGTGCTGCTCGGCGGCATCCCCGGCGTCGCCCCGGCCAACGTGGTAGTGCTCGGCGGCGGCACCGTCGGCCACAACGCGGCGCGCATGGCCCACGGGCTTGGAGCCAACGTCACCATCATCGACAAGAACCTGAACCGCCTGCGCGAACTCGACGACATTTACAACGGCGGCGTCATCACGCTGGCATCCAACGCATGGACGATCCGCGAATCGCTCCGCCACGCCGATCTCGTCATCGGCGCGGTGCTGATTCCCGGCGCCAGCGCGCCGAAGCTCGTCAAGCGCGACATGCTCCAGGTGATGAAGCGCAATGCTGTGATCGTCGACGTGGCCATCGACCAGGGCGGCTGCTGCGAGACGTCGCGGCCGACGACGCACACCGACCCGATTTACTTCGTCGACAACGTGCTGCACTACTGCGTCTCCAACATGCCCGCCGCCGTGCCGCACACCTCCACCTACGGCCTGACCAACGCGACCTTCCCGTACCTGCTGCAACTGGTCAACAAGGGAGTGGAAGCGGCCATCTCCTCCAACCCGGCGCTCGCGCTGGGGGTGAACACCTACAAGGGCCACTGCACGCACCCGGCGGTGGCCGAGTCGCAGGGCATCGCCTACACCGAACTCTCGAAACTTCTCTGACGCATTCCCGGGCCGCGCCTTCTCTGGCGCGGTCCTCCGCTGTCTCCCCGCGCCTGACTCGGGCCGCCTGCGTGCGCTATCGTGATGGGTTCCCCGTCATGGCACGCATCCATCCCTTCCGCGCACTGCGCTACACGCCCAGGGCGGGCAGCATCGCGGAGCTCGCCACCCTGCCCTACGATGTGATCCCGCCGGAGCTGGAGGAGGAGTACCGGGCGCGGAGCCCGTACAATCTCGTGCACCTGATCCTGCCGCGCGGAGACTACGCGGGCGCGGCAGCCCGGCTGGCCCGTTGGCGGCAGGAAGGCGTGCTCGCCGCTGAAACAGAAGAGGCCATTTATGTTTACGAGCAGCGCTTCCCCGCGCCCGGCACGGGCGAAACGCTCGTGCGCCGCGGCTTCATCGCGCTCGGCGACACCGAGCCTTACGGCGGGACGGTCTTCCGCCACGAGCGGACGCTGAGCGGGCCGAAGGAGGACCGCTACCGCCTGCTCGAAGCCACGCGCGTGCAGTTCGACTCCATCTTCATGCTGTTCCCGGATCCGGAGCGCGGCGTAGAGGCCATGCTGGATGCCGCCGCGGACCGCGAGCCGGAGCTGGAGTACACAGACCATCAGCAGACGCGGCACCGCCTGTGGCGCGTGGCCGACAGCGGCTGGATCGCGCAGCTTCAGTCGCGGATGGCCGGCCGCAGGCTGCTGATTGCCGATGGCCACCACCGCTACGAAACCGCGCTGCGCATGGGACAGGCGCGCACGATGATGACGTTCGTGGCGATGGAATCGCCGGGGCTGCGCTGCTTCGCCACGCACCGGCTTGTGCATTCGCTGCCCGCGTTCGATGCCGCCGCGCTGCTGGCCGCGCTGCCGGGCGTGCAGCCCGGCATCGATCCTCTCGTTTCGCCGCCGGGGCGCGTGCGCATCGGCATCGTCACTGCGCTGGGAGAGCACCACGCCGACATCCCGGCTCCGCAGGGATCGCTGAACGTCGTGGTGCTGCATGAGCAGGTGCTGGAGCCGCTGCTCGGCATCACGCCGGAGGCAGCGGCTGCGGGCGCCCATCTCGCCTACACGCGCTCGCGCGAGGAAGCGCGCGAAGCCGTGCGCTCGGGACGAGCGCAGGCGGCGTTCCTGCTGGAAGACCTGCCGGTGGACGGCCTCGCGCGCGCCGCCTTCGCCGGGCAGGTGCTGCCGCAGAAGTCCACCTACTTTTACCCGAAGCTCGGCTCGGGCCTGGTCATGTACGAGCTGCCCGGGTGACGCGCCCGCCGTGCGCACGCGTCATGATGAAGGCATGAGCGCCGTGCCGCGGCTGACGGCTTCCCCGCGCGGCCTTCCCTGCCGCCGCTCGCTGCTGCTGGCGGGCCTCGCGGCCCTTCAGGCGCCCCCGTTCGCCGCCGGCCAGATGCTGGTGGCGACACCCGCCCTGCGCGACCCCGACTTCGCGCGCTCGGTCATCCTGCTGTTTTCGGTGACGCCGGAAGCCGCGATGGGCCTGATGCTGAACCGCCCTCTGCCGCGGCGCGCGGGCGAGCCCCAGATGTACGCCGGCGGCCCGGTGGCGCAAGGCGTGCGTTCGCTGACGCCAGAGGCGGCCGACCCCTCGGCGACGAGGCTGTGCCCCGGCGTCTGGCTGGTTCCGGGCCAGACGAAGTCGCCGAAGGGGCGCATCTACCTCGGCTACACCGGATGGACCGCGGCGCAGTTGCGGCAGGAGTGGCTGCGCGGCCTGTGGCGCATCCTCGACGGCGACGCCGCAGCGGTCTTCGACCCGCGCCCGGAGCAGCTCTGGCAGCGGCTGGCGGCCCAGGCCAGATAACGGAGATTAATATCTGAATCGGACTTATTTATTGGCGCTGCGCGCCAGCGCGGTTGTACATTGTGGCTTTGGTCTGACAGCCATGAGCCTTGCCACTGTGGAGCAGCCGCTGACGGAAAGCTACGCGCGCGGGCCCGAAGCCGAAATCTGGGAGCGGTCGATCGGAGAGGCCGTGCGCGCTACGGCGATGCGCCATCCGGACTCCCTCGCCCTGGTTTCTCGCCATCAGAATGTGCGGCTCACGTGGGCGGAACTGCTCGAAGCCGGCGAGCGCCTGGCCGCGGGCCTGCTGTCGCTCGGGCTCGAGCCGGGCGACCGCGTGGGCGTATGGTCCACCAATTGCGCCGAATGGATCGAGTTGCAGTACGCGTGCGCGCTGGCGGGGCTGGTGCTCGTCAACATCAATCCGGCGTACCGGTCGCATGAGCTGCGCTATGTGCTCGAGAGAAGCGGGCTGCGCGTGCTGTTCCTCCACGAACTGGACCGGCGCGCCGACTATCTGGAAATCCTCGAAGAATCGCTGCGCGGACTCCGCTGCCGGCTGGAAAAGACGATCGCTTTCGGCGGGAAGGAGTGGGAAGGGCTGCTGCGGAAGCGCGGACCGCGGCGCCTTCCGCACGTGCGCCCGGACGATGTCGCCAACATCCAGTACACGTCAGGGACGACCGGCGCGCCCAAAGGCGTGCTGCTCACGCACCGCAATCTGATCAACAACGGCCGTTTCATCGCAGAGCGGCTGCGGGCGGGAGCCTCTGACCGCATCTGCATTCCGGTGCCGCTCTACCACTGCTTCGGATGCGTGATTGGAACGCTGGTCGCCGCTGCTTCCGGCGCGGCGATGATCCTGCCGGCGCCTTCCTTCGACGCCGCGAAGACGCTGGAAGCGGTGGAGGCGGAACGCGCCACCGCGCTCTACGGCGTGCCCGCCATGTTCATCGCCGAGCTGAACCTGCCGGACTTCGGCCGCTACGATCTGACGAGCCTCCGCACCGGCGTGATGGCCGGCGCGCCGTGCCCCATCGAAGTCATGCGGCGCGTGATGACGGAGATGCACTGCCCGCAGATCACCATCTGCTACGGGCAGACGGAGTCGAGTCCTGTGAGCACGATGTCCAGCGTGGACGACGACATCGAAATCCGCTGCACGACGGTGGGCCGTGCGATGCCTGCCACCGAGATCAGGATCGTAGATCCCGCCACCGGCGCCACCGTGCCGCCGGGCCAGCAGGGCGAGCTCTGCACCCGCGGCTATCTCGTCATGAAAGGCTACGATGGAGATCCTGCCGCCACGGCGGCGGCCATCGACGCCGACGGCTGGCTGCATTCCGGAGACCTCGCGGTCATGCGCCCCGACGGCTGCGTCCGCATCACCGGTCGGCTGAAGGACATGATCCTGCGCGGCGGCGAAAACATCTACCCGCGCGAAATCGAGGAGTTCCTTTACACGCATCCAAAGATCGCCGAGGTGCAGGTGGTGGGCATTCCGGACGCGAGGCTGGGCGAGGTGGTGCTCGCCTGGATCCGCCTGAAGCCCGGAGAGACGGCCACGCCGGAGGAAATCCGCGCGTTCTGCGACGGCAGGATCGCATACTTCAAGATCCCCGGGCACATCCGCTTCGTCGACTCGTTTCCGATGACGGCCAGCGGCAAGGTCCAGAAGTTCCGCATCCGCGAGCAGGAAATCCGCGAGCGCGGCCTCGAGGCCGTGGCCCGCACGGCAACGGCCTGAGGCCGGCATCCGCCATAATCGGGATGTGATGAAAGGATTCCGCTCCTTCCCTGCCCTGGCCGCGCTGCTCTGCGCGGCGGGCCTGGCCCAGACGCAGCCGGTCATGGACGGGCTGAACGCGACGGCCTGGGTGCAAACGTCGGTGGAGTACCGCGCCTGCGTGCTCCAGGCGTGGCGTTCGGCGCGCCTCTCGCTGGAGCGCGCGCTGAAGGACCGGCGCTGGACCGCCGCGCTGGAGCAGGCCTCGGATCCGCGCCGGCTGCCGCCGGCGATCATCGTCGACATCGACGAAACGGTGCTCGACAATTCGCCCGGCCAGGCGCGCTTCCTGCTCGAGGGCAACGGGCGCTACTCGCAGGAGCTGTGGGAGAAGTGGACCGCGGAGAAGCGCGCGTTGCCCGTGCCGGGCGCGCGCGAGTTCCTTCAGGCGGCCGCGGCGCGCGGCGTCACCGTCTTCTACATCTCAAACCGCGGCGGGGGCGAGGCGCAGGCCACGCGCGAAAACCTCATCGAACAGGGCTTCCCGTTCCGCGAATCGACGGCGGGCGGTCTCGGCGATGCATTGCTGCTGCGCGGCGAGAAGCCCGAGTGGACCTCCGACAAAGGCCCGCGCCGCGCCGCGGTGGCGGCTCATTACCGCGTGATCCTGCTCTGCGGCGACGATCTCAACGATTTCTTCCCGGCGCGGCTCTCTCCGGAGGAGCGCATGGCGAAGGCGCGCTCCTACGATTCCTGGTGGGGCGAGCGCTGGATCATCCTGCCCAACCCGATGTATGGCTCGTGGGAGGATTCGCTGTACGGTTTCGACCGCTCGCTTTCGCCGCAGGAGATCCAGCAGCGGAAGCTGAAGGCCCTGCGCACTCGATGAGCGGTGCGGGCGCGTATCATGGGAACCGGGCGCCCGGCTGCGGCGCGGCCGCGCGGGCGCCGGTGCGGGCATGAAAGGGCCACGGCGCACACTGCTGTATGCGGGAGCGGTCGCGCTGGCGGCATGGGCGCTGGCGGCGCTGTTCTCTTTCTCCTCGCTGGGCGGGCAGTTCGACAACAACGCCTACGATTTCCTTTACCGCGCCTTTCCGCCGCGGGCGGCCACTTCGCCGGCCGTGCTGGTGGTCTTCGACGAGCGGACGTTCCAGCGCCACGGTGGCATCCGCCGCCTGCGGGCCAACCTCGCGCGTCTCCTGGAGCGCATCGCCGATGCGAGGCCCGCGGCAGTGGCGGTCGACATCACGCTGGCCGATCCCGGCGATCCCCAGGAGGACGCGCGCCTGGCGGCCGCGATGGCGCGCGTGCCCGGCCTCGTGCTGGCCTGCGAGATGATGCCCGATGGTTCCGGCTGGCAGGATCCCATCGCGCCCTTCCGCCGCCATGCCGCCGCGCTCGGCCACGTCTCTACGCTCGCCGGGCCTTACGATGACGTGAACCGGCGCATCACGCTCGAGCGGGTCGCGGGCCGCGAGCGCCGCTGGGCGCTGTCGCTGGAGACGCTGCGCGTGCTCTCTGGAGGCGGCGAGATCCTCGCCTCGCCCGCGGATCTCTCTGTCGGCGGACGCGTGATTCCTTCCCGCTGGGACGAAGGCCGGCCGCTGCGGGTGCGCTACTCGGAGGGCGGCATCCCGTCCGTTTCCGCGGGCGACCTGCTCGACGGCGCTCCGGCGGATGCGCTGGCGGGCAAGGCCGTCTTCATCGGGGTCACCGCCATCTCCGCCGCGCCGGACCGGCTGTTCACGCCGCTTTCCCGGGGCCTGCCCATGGCGGGCGTCGCCATTCACGCGCAGGCGTTCCAGACCATGCATTCGGGCGCTTTCCTTCCGGATGCGCCGGCCTGGCTCGGCCTGCTGCTGGCGCTGGCCGGGGCGCTGCTCATCGCCGGCCCGCTGGCGGCAGTGATGCGCTGGCACGGGTGGGCGCTGGCGGGCGCCGCGGCGGCAGCCCTGCACATTCTTCCGCTGATCTGTTTCAAACAGGACGTGGTCCTTCCGGCGTCGGCGCCGGCCGCCACGGCGTGGCTGGCGCTGGCCGCCGGCGGAGCCTTCCGCTACTTCTACGTGCGCCGCCGCCTGGAGGCGAGCGAAGCGGCCACCCGGCGCTACCAGCAGGCGTTCCACTTCGTCGCCCACGAGATGCGCACGCCGCTCACGGCCATCCAGGGATCCAGCGAACTCATCTCGCGCTACAACCTGCCGGAGGCCAAGCGGCGCGAGCTGAGCCAGATGATCAACGCCGAATCGAAGCGGCTGGCGCGGATGATCACGACCTTCCTCGACGTCGAGAAGCTCAGCGCCGGCCAGATGGAGCTGCGGCTGGCGGAGATCGACGCCGCCGCCCTGGTCGATGCCTGCTGCCGCCGCGCCGCTCCGCTGGCCGAGCGCAAGCGCATCCGGCTGTCGAATCTGGTCCCGCCGGACCTGCGCCTGAAAGCCGATGCGGAGCTGCTCGAATATGCCGTTTACAATCTGCTCACCAATGCGGTGAAGTATTCGCCCGAAGAGACCGAAGTGCGCGTCGGCGCTGCCGCGGAGAACGGACAGGTCCGCCTTTGGGTGACCGACCAGGGCATCGGCATGGACGAAGCCGAGATGAAGAACCTGTTCCGCAAGTTCTACCGGACGAAGCGCGCCGAACAGTCCGGCGAGACGGGCACGGGCATCGGGCTGTCGATCGTGCGGCAGATCGTGGAGCTGCATGAGGGCGACATCCGCGTCCAGAGCGCGCCCGGCAGGGGCTCGACGTTCACGCTGGTGCTGCCCGCACGCTAAACTGGGTATTCGGCATGACCCCGCTGCTGCTCGTCGAAGACGACGACAGCGTCCGCTCGACGCTGGCCACTTTTCTTGAACTGGAGGGCTACGCCGTCGATGCCGTGTCGTCGACGCGCGAGGCGCTCGAGCGGCTCTCTTCCCGCACTTATCCGCTGGTCGTCAGCGACATCTACATCGACAGCCGCACCGGGCTGGACATCCTTCAGGCGGCGCGCGCCTCGTCGCCGGACACGAAGGTGATCCTGATGTCGGCGCGCGGCAGCATGGAGACGGTGATGGCCGCGACGCGGGGCGGCGCCTACGACTACATCGCCAAACCCTTCGAGTTCGACGAGCTGCTCCAGATCCTGAAGCGGGCCGAAGGCGCGGGCGGCGACGGCGACGAAGAGGTGGAGCCGGAGGAGCCGCTGCCGACGGAAATGATCGGCAGCAGCCCGAAAATGGTCGAGATTTACAAGACCATTTCCCGCGTGGCGCCCACCGACGCGCTGGTCCTGATCGAGGGCGAAACCGGCACCGGCAAGGAACTGATCGCCCACATGATCCACCGCAATTCGCCGCGCGCCCATATGCCATTCGTGCCGGTGGACTGCGCCTCGCTGGCGCCTTCGCTGATCGAAAGCGAGCTGTTCGGCGCGATGCGCGGAGCCTACACCGGCGCCGACCGCGACCGCACCGGCGTTTTCGAAGCGGCCAATGGCGGCACGGTTTTCCTCGACGAGATCGGCGAAATCGACCTGAATTTCCAGCTCAAGCTGCTGCGTTTCCTTCAGGAAAAAGAGATCCGCCCGCTGGGCTCTTCCCGGCCGAAGAAGGTGGACGTGCGCGTGATCGCCGCCACCAACCGCAACCTGCGGAAGATGGTGGAGGAGGGCAAGTTCCGCGAAGACCTCTGGTACCGGCTCGACGTGGTGCGGATCACCGTGCCGCCGCTGCGGGAGCGCCACGGGGACATTCCGCTGCTGGCGGCGGCGTTCCTGAAGCGCTACAACGAGCGCTACGGGCTGGATGCGAGGATCACCGAAAGCGGCATGCGCGCGCTGACCGGGTACACCTGGCCGGGCAACGTGCGCCAGCTTCAGCACATGATCGAGCGGCTGGTGATCCTCGCGCCCGGCGGACGCATCACCGAGGACGCGGTGGAAGAAGCCATCCGCGCCTCCAGCCCGAGGGAGGAACCCGGCGAGACGCTGGCCGAGGCCGAAGCCGAGCAGATCCGCAAGGTGCTGGCCGCCACCGGCGGAAACAAGAGCCGCGCCGCGCGCATCCTCGGCATTGAACGCAAGACGCTCTACCGCAAGCTCGAGCGCATGGGGCTGGCCTGAGCCCAGCCGGAGGCGGCGCGCTACACTGAGGGTGTCGGACCGCTCATGAAATCCAGCTTTCACGGCACGACCATTCTGGTTGTGCGCCGCAACGGAAAAACCGTCATGGCCGGCGACGGCCAGGTGACGTTCGGCACGGAGGTGCTGAAGGCGCGCGCCAACAAGCTCCGCCGGCTGCACAAGGACCGGATCCTCGCCGGCTTCGCCGGCTCCACGGCGGACGCCTTTGCGCTGTTTTCGCGCTTTGAATCGAAGCTCGAGCAGTTCAACGGCAACCTCCCGCGCAGCGTCGTCGAGCTGGCCAAGGACTGGCGCACGGACCGCGTGCTGCGCCATCTGGAAGCGCTGCTGCTGGTCACCGACGGCGAACACATCTACCTGCTGAGCGGCAACGGCGACGTCATCGAGCCGGACTCCGACTGCGCCGCCATCGGCAGCGGCGGAACCATCGCCCAGGCGGCCGCGCGGGCGCTGCTGGAAAACACCGATCTGGACGCCCGGACCATCGTCGAGAAAGCGATGGCCATTGCCGCCGACATCTGCATCTACACGAACCACAATTTCCAGATCCAGGAGATTGGCTGAGATGGTGCTGTATCTGCCCGGCGACGCCTCGCGCGACGAACCGCTGCTCGACGAACTGACGCCGCGCCAGATCGTCGCCGAACTCGACAAATATGTCATCGGCCAGGCCGAGGCCAAGCGCGCCATCGCCATCGCCCTGCGCAACCGCATCCGCCGCCAGAAGCTGGACGCCGAAATCGCCGAGGATGTGATGCCCAAGAACATCCTCATGATCGGCCCGACGGGCGTCGGCAAGACGGAGCTGGCGCGGCGGCTGGCCAAGCTCTCCAACTCGCCGTTTCTCAAGGTGGAGGCTTCGAAGTTCACCGAGGTGGGCTACATCGGCCGCGACGTCGACTCGATGATCCGCGATCTCGTGGAGGTCGCCATCGACATGGTGCGCGAGCAGAAGCTGGACGAAGTGGCCGACCGCGCCGAGGAGCTGGCCGAAGAACGTCTTCTGGATGCGCTGATGCAGGCTTCGCCCGAGCCCGGCGAGTCGGCCGAGCGCGCGAGAGAGAAGCTGCGGGAGCGGCTGCGGGCGGGCCGCCTGGACGACAGGATGGTGGAGATCGAAGTGAAGGAGCGCGGCCCTTCCTTCGAAATTTTCGGCAACACCGGCAGCGAGGAGATGGACATGAACCTGCGGGAGTTCCTCCCGCAACTGTTCGGTCCGCGCACCACGCGCCGCTCCATGCGCGTCTACGAGGCGTTCGACTACCTGGTGCAGGAAGAGGAAAACCGGCTGATCGACATGGACCAGGTGACGCGCATCGCCATCGAGCGCGTCGAGCGCAGCGGCATCATCTTCCTCGACGAGATCGACAAGATCGCCGGCCGCGAGTCCGGCCACGGCCCCGACGTCAGCCGCGAGGGCGTGCAGCGCGACATCCTGCCCATCGTCGAGGGCACCACCGTCAACACGCGCTACGGCTTCGTCCGCACAGACCACATCCTCTTCATCGCCGCCGGCGCTTTCCACGTGTCCAAGCCGAGCGACCTGATTCCCGAGCTTCAGGGCCGCTTCCCCATCCGCGTCGAGCTGAAATCGCTCACGGAGGACGACTTCGTCCGCATCCTCACCGAGCCGAGGAACGCGCTGACCCGGCAGTATGCGGCGCTGCTCGAGACCGAGGGCATCAAGCTCACGTTCACGCCGGACGCGATCCGCGAGATGGCGCGCTTCGCCCGGATCGTCAATGAAACCAGCGAGAACATCGGCGCGCGGCGCCTGCACACGATCATGGAGAAGGTGCTGGAGGAAATCAGCTTCGAAGGCCCGGATCTGCGGAAGAAAAAGGTGGTAATCGACGCCGAATACGTGCGGAAGCAGTTGAAAGACATCGTCGAAGACCAGGATCTGAGCCGCTATATCCTGTGAAACCCGCGCTGAAACCGGCCGCTTTTTTCCTGCTGCTGCTGCTCCTGCACTGCGGCTACACCGGGGATCCGCTGCCGCCGGCGCTGATGATCCCGCAGCCGGTGCGGGACCTCGAAGGGCACCAGCAGGGAGACTCCTTCGTGCTCCGCTTCAGCGTGCCGGACCGGACGACCGAAGACCTGCCGCTGAAGGCGCCCCCGGAAATCGAGCTGCGCGCCGCTCCGAATCCGGAGGGCGGCTTCGACATGCAACGCTGGCTGGAGGCGAGCGTGCGGCTGGAAGGTGCAGAGGTCCGTGAAGGCAGAGCGGAAGTGCGCGCCCCCGTGGCCGCATGGATCGGCAGGGAGATGGTGTTCGCGGTGCGCGCCATCGGGCCGAAGCGCCGCGCCTCGGAATGGTCCAACCTGCTGGTGATCCGCGTGGTGCCGCCGCCGCAGCCGCCCCGCAACGTGAGGGCGGAAGGCGCGCCGCGCGGCGTGCGCGTCGTGTGGGAGGGCGGAGGCGGCCGCTGGCGCGTGTTCCGCCTGCGCGGGCAGGAGCGCATGCTGGCCGCGGAGGTGGAGGGGCACGAGTGGCTCGATGAAGAGGCGCAGTACGGCAATGCGTACGAGTATGCGGTGCAGCAGGTGGTGGAAACGGGCGCCGCGCCCGCGCTGAGCGAGCTGTCCGCCGTGGCGCGGATCGAATATGAAGACCGGTTCCCGCCGGCGCCCCCTTCCGGACTGCGCGCCATCGCAGGCCCCGGCGCAGTGGAGCTGAGCTGGGAACGGAACACGGAGCCGGACTGGAAGGCCTATCAGGTGTGGCGCGCCGAGAACGGCGGCGGGCTGGTCCGGCTCGGCGAGCCGCAGGCGGCCTCCGTTTTCAGCGATACGACGGCGGTTTCCGGCAGGCGCTACCGCTATGCGGTCTCCGCCATCGACGAAAAGGGCAATGAGAGCCGGCCATGCGAGCCGGTGGAAATCGTCGCACCATAGAAGAGATGCCTTTCTACGCCAGAATCGCCCGGGACGCCGGCGTTCCCATGGACGCTCCCGACCATCATCCGGGCGTCGTCTGCGGCCGCATCGAAAACGGCCGTTTCATCGCTCCCGCCGGCGCGAGCCTCCCGCTGGAATCCGTACTCTTCCTGCCCCCCGTGCGTCCTTCCAAGATTGTGTGCGTGGGCCGCAACTACGCCGAGCACGCGCGCGAGCTGGGCAACGAAGTGCCTGCGGAGCCGCTGCTGTTCCTCAAGCCGCCTTCCTCGCTCAACGCGCACCGCGCGCCCGTCGTGTTTCCTCGCGGCGCGCAGACGCTTTCCTACGAGGGCGAGCTCGGGCTGGTGATCGGCCGCCGCGCCCGGCGCGTGGCCGCCGCCGCGGCCTGGGACGTGATCGCCGGCTTCACCGTGCTCAACGACATCACCGCCCGCGACTGGCAGAAGAAAGACGGGCAATGGACGCGCGCCAAAGGCGCCGACACCTTCTGCCCCGTGGGCCCTTGCTGGGTCCCGAAGGAAACGGTGCGCTTCGAGGACCTGCGCATCGTGACGCGCGTCAATGGCGTGGTGAAGCAGGACGCCTCCGTCACCGGGATGATCTTCGGCGTGCCGCAGCTCATCGAGTACATCACCGCGTTCCTCACGCTGGAGCCGGGCGACCTGATCGCCACCGGCACGCCGCCGGGAGTGGGCGCGCTCGAGCCGGGCGACGTGGTGGAGGTGGAAATCGCCGGCATCGGAACGCTGCAAAACCGGATCGAAAGAGAGACAGCCTGAGCCTCCGGGTGTAAAACATTCTTGTATGGAAGTGATCTGGTCCGATCCGCGCATCGCCGCCGGGGCCGTGGCCGCCGCCCTGCTGCTCGGCGCTCTCGTCTGGATCGTATACCAGCGCCGGCTGACGCCCGAAGAGAAGGAGCGGCGGCGCCGCCTGGCGCTGAACCGCTGGCAGCGCACCGCCGAGGGGCTGGTGCTCGATGCCGGGCCGGAGCTGATCCACTATCAGTACGAGCTGCGCGGCGTGGCCTATTCGGCGTCGCAGGACGTCTCCTCGCTGCGGCATCTGCTGCCGCCGGATCCGGGGCGGCTGATCGGGCCGGTCCATGTGAAATACGACCCGCGCAACCCGGCCAACTCCATCATCCTTTGCGAGGAATGGTCGGGGCTGCCGGCGATCACTGTCAGAAAGGAGCCACAGGATGCAGACAGAACGGAACCGATGGAGAAACTGGGCGGCGGCTGCGCTGCTGCTGGCGCTGGGCGCGGGGCTGGGAGCGGCGGCGAATAAGTACGGCAAGCCGAAGACCGTGCTGCATGTCGTCACGCTGTACTACCGCGACGGCACCACCGAAGAGCAGAAGCAGGCCGTGCTGGAAGGCGTCGAGAAGATGGCCGCCGAAATCCCTGGCATCCGGAACGTCTGGCTGAAGCCGATGAAGGTGCAGGGCACGCGCGCCGAACGCCAGCCGGACGGCAGCTACCGGATGCGGCCGATGACGGACGCCTTCGTCATCGAATTTGAAAGCGAAGCGGCCTTCAAGGCCTACGAGGACCACCCGGCCCACCGCGCCTGGGCGGACAAGATCTATCTGCCCGTGCGCGGCTACTCCTACACGCACGACATCACCAACTGACGCTGCCCGGCGCGGCGGCTGCGGGCGTGTATTCTGAAGTTTATGCGTCGCAGTCTGTTCCTTCTGGCGGCCGCCGCCGTCGCCGTTTCCGCGCAGCAGAAGTTCGAGTTCTGGCCGGGCGCGCAATACGATCCGGCCATCCCCACGGTGGAGAAAGTGCTGGGATTCGAGCCCGGCACGCGCCACGCCACGCACGCCGACATCGTGCGCTACTTCGAGGCGCTGGCCGCAGCCGCGCCTTCGCGCATCCGCCTGTTCGACTACGGCAGGACGTGGGAAGGCCGCCGGCTCTTCTACGCCGCCATCTCGGGCGAAGACAACATCCGCCGCCTCGCCGAGATCAGGGCGGCGCAGCAGCGGCTGGCTGACCCGCGCAAGACGCCCGAAGCAGAAGCGAAGAAGCTCATCGCGTCCTCGCCTTCCGTGCTGGCGCTGATGTACGGCGTGCACGGCAACGAGATCTCCTCGCCGGACGCGGCGCTGCTCACCGCCTACCACCTGTTGGCCGCGCGCAACGACGCGATGATGGACCAGGTGCGGCGCCATGTCGTGGTGCTGCTGGATCCGCTTCAGAACCCCGACGGCCGCGAGCGCTTCATCTACAACTTCGTCACCAACCTCGGGCTCGAACCGGACCCGAATCCTGCCGCTGCCGAACGCGCCGAGCCGTGGCCGGGCGGCCGGTCCAACCACTATCTGTTCGACATGAACCGCGACTGGTTCGCGCTCACCCAGCCCGAGACGCAGGGCCGCGTGCGCTATCTGCGCGAGTGGCTGCCGCACGTGGTGGTGGACCTGCACGAGATGGGCACGAACTCCACTTACTTCTTCACGCCCGGCGCGCCGCCCTACAACCCGCACATCACCGCGGACCAGAAAAAGCAGATGCAGTGGTTCGGCCAGAACAACGCGAAATACTTCGACCGCTTCGGCTGGCCCTATTTCACGCGCGAGGTCTTCGATGAGTTTTATCCGGGCTATGGCGCCTCGTGGCCGTGGTTCTATGGCGGCATGGGCATGACCTACGAGAACGCGAGCGTGCGCGGGCTCGTGGTGCGCCGCTCCGACGACACGCTGTACGGCTATCAGGAGAGCGTCCAGAAGCACTTCGTCGCCTCCATCGCCACCTGCGAGACCGCCGCGCGGCAGCGCCAGCAGCTCCTCGAAAGCTTCTGGCGCTACCAGGTGACGGCCATCGAAGAGGGCAGAAGCGAACCGGTGAAGACTTACGTCCTGCCGCGCCGCGGGGACACGAGCGCGGTGGACAAGCTGGCCGCGCTCCTGGCCGAGCATGGCATCGAAGTGCTGCGCGCCGGCGCCGACTTCGAAGCCGCCGGGAAGAAGTACCCTGCCGGTTCGTACCTGATCAGCGCCGCGCAGCCCCGCAAGCGGCTCATCCGTGCGCTGCTCGACCGCAACGTGCCGATGGACGAGGCGTTCGTGAAGGAACAGGAACGGCGGCGGAAGAAGGGACTTCCGGATGAGATCTACGATGTCACCGGCTGGAGCCTTCCGCTGATGTACAACGTCGAGTGCGACCCGCTGGAGACCGCCGTCAACGTGGCGTCAGCGCCGGTTGCGCCTCCCTACCAGCCGAAGGGCTCGGTGAGCGGGCGCGCCGAGGTCGCCTATCTGGTGCCCTGGGGCACGCAGGCGTCGGGCAGGTTCCTGACCGCGGCACTGCGCAGCGGCCTCCGCATCCTCACCGCAAACAAGCCCTTTACGCAGAACGGGCGGAAGTACCCCTCCGGCACGCTGATCGTGATGGTGAAGCAGAACGGCGCCGATGTGCACGACCGTGTGGCCCGCCTGGCCGCCGCCAGCGGCGCCGAAGTCATCGCCACGAATTCGAGCTGGGTGGACGACGGCATCGACTTCGGCAGCAACCATGTCAGCGTAGTGCGGCGGCCCTCCATCGCGCTGGTCTGGGACGCGCCCACCTCCTCGCTGGGCGCTGGCGCCACGCGCTTCGTGCTCGAAAGACAGTATGGATACCCGGTGACGGTGATCCGCGCGTCGAACCTCGCCGCCGCGGATCTGAACCGTTTCCATGTGCTGATCCTTCCGGATGCCGGCGGCTTCGGCGGCGGCTACGGCACGGCGCTGAATGCGGCTGCCCCGCGCATTCAGCAGTGGGTGCGCGAAGGCGGCGTGCTGATCGGAATCGGTGCGGCCCTTTCCTGGCTCTCCAACCCGCAGGTGAACCTGCTCGCCATCCAGCAGGAGCAGTTGGCGCGCGAGGGCGCGCCGGCGGCGGGAACGCGCCAGCCCGAGCCTGCCAAGCCTGCGGCCGCTCCGCCGCCATCCGCCCCCGCGGCCGCCGCTCCGCAGGCGGCCGCCGCACAGGCCGCTCCCGTGCCGGGCAGACTGCTGACGAAAGAGGAAGATTTCGAGAAGGCGGTCGAGCCTGAGACGCGCCTGCCGGATGCGGTGGCCGGCGTCATCGTCCGCGCCCGCGTGGATCCCGAAACATGGGTCACTGCGGGGCTGCCCGAGACGGTCAACGTGCTGGTGGACGGCCGGGACATCTACACGCCCATCCGGCGTGACCGCGGCGTCAATGCGGTCATCTTCGATGCGCCCGACCGTCTGCTGCTGTCCGGCTATCTCTGGGAGGAGAACCGCAGGCAGCTTGGCTTCAAGCCGTTCGTCGTGATATCGAACCAGGGCCGAGGCGTTGTGGTGGGATTCACGGAAGACCCCAACTTCCGCGCCTTTCACGACGGCCTGAACGTGCTGTTCCTGAATGCCGTGTTCCGCTTCCCGGGGCCGGCCGTGCGCGGCGGAGCGGAAGAAGAGCAACGCCAGTAGGACACGGGCCGCCGTGCCGGGCCGCGGCTCCGCTTCGCTGCGGCTCCGCACGGCGGCCGCCAGCGGCCAGCATTCCTTCCGGATCCGGCGCGGCTCCCGCGCCCCCGGAGGGCCGTGCGCTTCGCCTGCCCCCTGACAGCCGTCAGTACCAGCGCCAGCCCTCGCGCACGCGCACCGTGTACTGCTTCTTCGGGTCGTTCGGGTCGAATGCCTCCAGCCTCAGCCGGTGGAAACGGTTGTCCGGACGGACGCGGGACTCATACAGCAGCCGGTACTGGCAGTCGAGCATGGTGAAAATGGTGCGGGCGATGTCCCGGTAGGCGGTCTCGAAGCGGGGGAAGAAAGCCTGCCCCCCGCTCTTCTTCGCCAGCATGTTCAGGAAGGCCTCCGACTGGAGCAGCGTCATGCGCGACATCGAGTCCAGATACGCGTCGTACTGCCCGCGCAGCAGCGACCCGGCGCCCATGACGAAGATGGTGACGTTGGTGGCCTCCAGCTTCTTCTGCACGTCGCTCATCGTGTGGCGGCTGAGCGTGTTCAGCCCGGAGCCGACAAGCACGATCACCCGGCGCCGCTCCAGGAATTCCAGCTTCTCGAGGACTTCGTATACGGCGTCATAAGTGTTCACTTCGCCCCAGAAAGGCTGCCCCAATCCCTCAAAAGCCGAGCGGATTTCTCCCTTGAGCCGCGTAAAATCCTGGTGGATTTGCAGCTCCTGCGAGTATGTCGCCAGCGCGTACCAGTTGTCTTCGGGCGCCGCGTCCCAGAGCTCGCGGACGGCCGTGACGATGTCGTTCAGGTAAAGTCCCGACGCCTGGCTGTATTCCACGAGGATGGTCACCAGGACCGGCTTCTCAGGCTCGGCCAGCCGGAAAGGCACCGGCTGGCCGTCCTCGTAAAGCCGGAAATTCTGCTCCCGGAGGCCGGTCACGAGCCTCTCGCCATCCTCCACGGTGAAGTAGAGCGAGCGCTGGCCCAGGCTCTGGGCAGCGCTCGCGGACGCCAGCAGCAGTGCGCCTAGCGCGCACCGGAGGAGGATTCGCCGGGTTCTGGGCATAGCTTCTCGATCGGCTCTCCAGGCTTGTACTCGATCTTCTCCGGCGCGGGACAGCCCTGCACGGGAGCAAGCAGGCTGGGCCGGTCTTTCTCTTCTTCCGCCGCCTGCGCGGTCACCTTCTTCAGCTCGGCCTTCATCTGCTCGAATTCCGCGCTGTTGACGGCAAGCCCTTCCTTCGGAGGCAGGAACAGGATTTCTTTCCTGCACTGGACCATGCGCTCGTAAAAAGGCGGGTGCGTGCGGAACCAGCTCAGCCCGTTCACGTAGCCCTCGCGCGTGGCCATTTTGTCGAAGAAATGGATGAAGCCGTTCGGATCGAAACCGGCATTCCAGGCGTATTGCACGCCGAGCTGATCGGCCTCGAGCTCCATTTCGCGGCTCACGCCGAGCAGATCCAGGCTGAGGACAAGCCCCAGCCCGTAGAAGCCGTATTGCAGTGCGTAATAGGTGCCGATGGTGGCGGCGCCGCCGGTGAGGATGAGGGCGGCCACCTGGGCCGCCTGGTAGATGATGGACGAGATGGTCGCGCGCTTCATCAGCCGGTGGCCGTGCCTTCCGGTGACGTGGGCGATCTCATGCGCGATGACGCCCGCCAGTTGCGCCTCGTTTTCCGCCGCCTCCAGCAGCCCGCGCTGGATGAACAGGAAGCCCCCGGGCAGCGCGAACGCGTTCACCTCTTTCGAATTGAGCACGCTGACGTTCAGCGGCACGCGCAGGTCGCTGTGCCTGCCGATGCGTTGCGCGAGGCTGGTGACGTACTTCTTCACCACCGGATTGTCCACTTCCGGCGGCATCAGCCCGGCCATTTTCATCTCGCGGACGGCGTCCTGCCCCGTCTTGATGTCCTTTTCCTGATCGGGCACGAGCTCGCGGAAGCCGATATCCTTGACGTCGCCCCATTTCCGCTTCAGGTGGGCGCCCGAAGCGATGTCGGCCTGGATCTGCTTCAGCTCCGCGGGCCACTTCTCGATCAGCTCGAGCTTCGCCTTGCGGTTCTCGTAAGCCACCGGGATCGCGTGCTCCGCCAGCACGCGCGCCTGCGACTCAAGCGCCCGGAGGTTCTGGATGGAACAGTGCCGCTTCTTGCGCTCCGCGTCATCGATGCGGGCGGTGTCGGCGCGGAGGCGGTTCTGCTCGTCGCGAAGCTGCCGGCCCAGATCGTCGGCGCGGCGGCGGAAATTCGCGCTGCAATTCTTCTGCGCGTCCTCGAGGATTTTCCGCATCGCGGCAATCTGGGACGCGCTGAATTCGAGCCTCGGCGCCTCTTCAAACAGCTCCGCGTAGGATTTCAGCAGCGCCTGGCGCAGGGCCTGGCGGACCTCGGGAGCGAGCTGGGCGCGGCCGCTCTGGGCCGCGGCCGGGGAAACCATCAACGCCAGAGATGTGGCCAACGACACGGCACGGCGCCAGCCGCGGGACGCGGCCGGAAAGGGAGTCTGGCTCATGCGCACCTCGTGCTAACGGATTCTAGCAGCGTTTGCCGCCGGATTCCGCCGGCCGCGCTCACGCTACCCTGTGGAGAGACTCCCATGCGAATCGCGTCTGTCCTTGCCTTTCTCTGCCTGCTTTCGCCGGTCCGTGCGGCCGAACGCGTGATGACGCTGCGGGAGGCCGTCGATCTGGCTGCGCGGCAAAACCCGGATGTGGTGCTGGCGCGGCTGGAGGAGCAGCGTGCCGCGCTGGGCATCCAGGCGGTGCGCGAGCCCGGACTGCCGCGGCTGTTCGTCGGCAGCGGGCTGGCCTACTCGAGCGGCATGCCGATGTCGATTGAAGGTTCCACGCCCGCCGTGGTCCAGGCCCGCGCCGTGCGGACGCTGTGGAACCGGCCGCAGGGCTATCATGCGGCGCAGGCGCGGGAAAGCGCGCGCGGCGCCGCAGCAGCCGCCGCCGCGGCGCGCGAGGACGCCGCGCTCCGCGTCGCTTCTCTCTTCCTGGACCTGGAGCGGGCCGTGCGGCAGGCGGAGGCGGTCCAGCGCCAGGTCGAGCATCTCCAGAAGATCGAGGCGGCCGCCCGCCTGCGCGCCGAAGAGGGCCGCGACGCGCCCATCGAAGCGCGCCGGGCAGCGCTGGAAACGGCGCGGGCGAGGCTCCGCCTGCAACAACTGGCCTCGCAGCGCAGGGCGGCCTCCATGGCCCTGGCGGCCGCCCTGGGCCTGGATCCGTCGGAGGAGATTGTTCCGGCCCGCGAGGAGCGTCCCGCGCCGCCTCTGCCGCTGGAAGAAGACGCCTCCGTCGCCGAAGCGCTCCGCGACGATCCCGAAATCCGCCGTCTGGAGGCGGAGATCGCCGCCAGACACCTCGAAGCCCGCTCGTGGCGCGCCATGCGGCTTCCGCGCATCGACCTGGTGGCCCAGTACGGCCTGCTGGCCAAGTTCAACAACTACGAAAAATTCTTCAACCGTTTCGAGCGCCACAACGGCCAGCTCGGCGCCTCCATCCAGATCCCGATCTTCTCCAGCAGCCAGGACGAGGCGCGCGCCTCGCAGGCCGAAATCGAGGCCCGCCGCCTGCGCACGCAGTTGCAGGACCTGCGCCGCCGCATTGAAAGCGACACGCGCGCCGCGTGGCAGAAGGTGCGCGACGCCGAAGCCGCCCGCGAGCTGGCGCGCATGGATCTCGACCTGGCCCGCGAGCAGGTCTCCAGCGTGCTCGCCCAGGTGGAGGAAGGCCGCGCCTCGCTGCGGCAGCTCGAGCAGGCGCGCTTCGAGGAGCAGGAACGCTGGATCCTCTACTACAACGCGGTCTACGACCTCGAGCTGGCCCGGCTCGAACTGATGCGCCGCACGCACGCGCTGCTGGCATCTTTGCCGTGAGGCGCGCCGCCGGCCCGGCGCCGCTTGTGGTGAACTGGAGGATATCCGGGATGGACTCGCCGCTCATCTTCCATGCCATCCAGTTCGCCGCTGCCGCGCACGCCGGCCAGTACCGCAAGGGCACGCGCATCCCTTACCTGATCCACCCGTTGCGCGTGGCCGCCATTCTGCTGGAATCCGGCTGCCCGGAGGATCTGGCGGTCGCCGCCGTGCTCCATGACACTGTCGAGGACTGTTTCGTCACGCTCGACCAGATCCGACGCCTGTTCGGGGCGCGCATCGCCGAGCTGGTGGCCGGAGCCAGCGAGCCCGACAAGAGCCAGCCGTGGGAAGTGCGCAAGCAGCATACCATCGACTTCCTGCGCACGGCTGCCGAGGATCAGCTCCTCGTGTGCCTGGCCGACAAGCTCGACAACATCCGCTCCATCCGCGAAGACCTCGCCCTGAATGGCGAGCTGGCCTGGCTGCGCTTCCGCCGGGGCCGCGACAAGCAGCGGTGGTATTACGAGAGCCTCGCCGCGGTTTTTTCGGAGAGGTGCACGGCGGGCATTGGCGCGCGGCTCGCTGCCATCTTCTCTGCCGAGGTCCGCGCCGTGTTCAACCACGCGCCGCAGCACGAGGCAGGCGGAGCTTAGGACATGGCCCGCCGCTCCTTGAGCTTCTCCTGCCCGCGGACCACCCGCCGCTGAACCCCGCCTCCGCCTGCGCTGCGCCCCGCCAGGAGCGTTTCGGAAATCCCTTCCCCATCCGGCCCGGCCGCCGCCTTCCGCTTGCGGCCCGTGTGTCGAAGCGACACAGCCGGGCAACGATGCGACTCAGTCCGAGCTGCGCGGCGACGAGCCCAGCATCGAGAAGAAGAGCCCTAGAATCATCAGCCCCGTGATAATGGCTCCAATCAGCATCGCAACCCCCACTTTCTCTTATCGGCCCCTACTGCACCTGACGTGCCAAAGCGGGACCGCGGTTCAGAATTTCCCGCGTATTCCGTTCCGCCGTGCCGCTGCCCGGTTCCTGCGCCCGCTGCCTGAATTCGTAAACTTCAGGTAGACATGGCCTGTTCTGAAGATGCCCGCGGCCGCGCGCCGGTGACGTCCCTGGTTCGCCTTGCGGGGTGGTTCGTGCGCATCGGTGCCACCGGCTTTGGCGGCGGCATGGCGGTCATCGCCCTGATGGAGAGGGAGCTGATCCGGAAGCGCGGGCTGCTGCCGCCGGAGGAATTCCTGCACGGCGTCGGACTCGGCCAGGTGCTCGGATCGTTTGCGGTGAATGCGGCGTTGTTCTGCGGATACAGGCTGGCTGGCTGGCCCGGGGCGCTGGTGGCCGGCGTCTCTTTCCTCGCGCCTTCCGTGGCGCTGGTGATCCTGCTGTCCGCGCTCTATTTCCGCTACCATGCCGTCCCGGCGATGCAGAGCGCGGTGGCAGGGCTCACGCCCGTCGTCGTCGCCCTGATCCTGGCCGCCGCATGGAGCATCGGCCAGCGGGTTCTGCGGAGCGGGCCCGCGTGGCTGGTGTTCGCAGGCGCGCTGGGCGCGTCCCTCGGGCATATGAATCCCGTCTGGATCCTGCTGGCCGCCGGGGCTGCCGGGTTCTTCTTCCCCGCAGAGAAGAGCGGATCACCCGCCCCTGCCCCCGCGGAAGACGCCGCCGGACGCGCTTCATTGCCCGCGCTGCTGGCGCCCGGGGGGATCCTGGCGGGCGCGGCGATGGGGAACCTCGCATGGGTCTTCTTCCGCATCGGGCTGGTCTTCTTCGGCGGCGGATTCGTGCTGCTGCCCGTGCTCCACGCGCATCTGGTGACCGGGCTGGGCTGGCTCACGCCCCGCGAGTTCCTTGACGGCGTCGCCATCAGCCAGCTCACGCCGGGTCCCATCGCAGTGCTGGCCACCTTTGCGGGCTACCATCTGGGCGGAGTGGCGGGCGCGCTGGTGGCCACGGCGGCCCTGTTTGCGCCCGGCGCCGCGTTCATGCTTTTCCTGTGCCGCCAGTACGAGCGGCGGCACCAGGAGCCGTGGGCGCGCCGCTTCCTGGCCGGCGTCAATCCGGCGGTGGCAGGCATGGTGTTGAGCGCGGCCTTCGCGCTGGGCGCGGGCCACCTGGGCTCGTGGACTTCCATGGCCGCCGTGGCCGCCTCGTTCCTGTTGTTGACCGCGGCACGGCTGCATCCGGCGCTGCTGCTGGCCGCCGGGGCGCTGGCAGGCTGGCGCGGATGGCTCCCCTGAAGGCCCGCCCTGCGCGCCGCCGGCGTTCCATGATATTGCTGGCGCTATGAAGCGGCTCTTCGCCACCACGCTGCTCGTGGCCCGCACGCTGGCTGCGTCTGCGGATCCGCCCGTGGAATGGATCGACCCCGACACTGGCCACCTCGTGCGCCGGCTCACCGACGAGCCAGGCAGCGCAAGCCTCTACTTCAACCAGAACGGCTACCTGCCCGACGGCCAGCGGCTCGTCTATACGACGCCCGCGGGCATCTCCGTCGTCCGTTGGGAAACGCGCCAGGCCCGGCAGGTGGTGAGCGGCCGCGTGCGCCTCATCGAGGCCGGGCGCAGGCATCCCCGCGTGTATTACATCCAGGACGGGGCGCTGCACTGGACGAATGTAGACACGGGCGAAACGCGCCGCGTGGGCCCGCTGCCGCCGCGCGCCTCCATCGCCACCATCAACGCCGACGAAACGCTCGCCGCCGGCACTTCCATCGAAGGCGATGCGCAGGTCCCGATGGCGCAGCCGCCCGCCGCCGGCCAGGGCCATACGCTCGAAATGCCCCGCAACCGCGGCCAGATGATCGAGCAGCGCTGGGCCGCGCGCCTGCCAATGGCCATCTTCACCATGCGCATCGACACGGGCGAAGTGCGCGTCATCCACCGCGGCAACGACTGGTTCAACCACCTGCTCTTCAGCCCTGCCGACCCCTCCCTGCTGCTGTTCTGCCACGAAGGCCCCTGGCACAAGGTGGACCGCATCTGGCTGATCCGCGCCGACGGCACGGGGCTCCGCAAGCTCCACGTCCGCACGATGGAAATGGAGATCTTCGGCCACGAGTTCTGGAGCGCCGACGGCCGCACCGTCTGGTACGACCTGCAAACGCCGCGCGGCGAGGTGTTCTGGCTGGCCGGCGTGGAACTCGACACCGGCGCGCGCACCTGGTACCACCTCGAGCGCAACGAGTGGTCCATCCACTTCAACGTCTCCCGCGACGGCGCGCTGTTCTGCGGCGACGGCGGCGATCCCGGGCAGGTGGCGCGCGCCCCCGATGGCCGCTGGATCTACCTCTTCCGCCCGGAGCGCATCCCCAACCGCGGCGTGGAAGATCCGTCCTTCATCCGCCCGGGCGTCCTGCGCGCGAAGAAGCTCGTCAACATGGCGAAGCACGACTACCGGCTGGAGCCGAACGTCAGCTTCACGCCGGACGCGAAGTGGGTCGTGTTCCGCTCCAACATGTTCGGGCCGAGCTACGTCTTCGCGGTCCGCGTCGAGCCGGGCGGCGCTCCTTCAGCGCCGGTGAAGCCAGCCGAATAGCTCGCGCAGCGGCGTGTTGTTGCGCAGCAGCGTGACGAAGACGATGTTGTGTTCCAGCGCGCCGCCGTTCTGCGGCTTCAGCGTCTGGTAAAACGCGCCCATGTCGGCGGCGAAGTGGCGGCCCAGCTTCCAGGTGACGCCGGCGTACACGCGGTTCTGGTCGAACGCCGAAGCGCTTCTCGCGCGGAAGCTGACAAAGATCTCGTCGTACAGCGTCAGCGTCAGCGGCGCGCCCCCCGGCCCGTTGCGCCGCAGCGGCCTGTCCATCCGCAGCATGTAGCGCGGGCGGTCCTGCCACCGCCAGCTCCGCGGCTCGCCTTCGCGCCACGGCGAGGACACCCAGCGCTCTTCCATCCGGAAGCGGTGCCGCAACACGTTGCCGTGCCAGGGATGGGAGTACTCGGCCTGCTGATGCATGCGGTGCTCGGCCACCGCGCCATCGGACTCGGCCAGGCCGTTGGGATGCGTGCTGAAGTAGGAGTAGGTCAGCGAGACCTGCCAGCGGTCGGTGAACCGGTAATTCACGCCGGGCCGCACCAGCCACTGCCGCCAGTCGGCTCCGTACATCGGCCGGTAGCTGCCGTCGAAATGCAGGCTCCAGCGCCGGTTCACCGGATGGTCGGCGTTATAGGACAGCCAGGAGATGCGCTTGTCGTGGGGCAGCGCGCCATTCTCCGCCTGGAGCGCCGGCGCGGCGGCCAGCCAGGCCACAACGCAGAGCGCGGCGCGCCCAGCGCGCCTCGAACGGGATTGCCTGGAACGGAAGCGGGACAACGGGCTGCACTCCAGGAAAAAAGTTGCCCCGGCTACATGTACATCCCGCCGTTGACCCGCAGCACCGCGCCGGTGATGTAGCCCGCTTCCTCGCTGGCAAGGAACTTCACGGCGTAGGCGATGTCCTTCGGCTGGCCGAAACGCCGCAGCGGGATCATCGCCAGCATCCGGTCCTTCACTTCCTGGGGCAGCACCGCCGTCATGTCGGTCTCGATATATCCCGGCGCGATGGCGTTGACGGTGATGTTGCGCGAGGCCAGCTCCTGCGCCAGGCACTTGGTGAGCCCGATCAGGCCGGCCTTCGACGAGACATAATTGGCCTGGCCCGCATTGCCCATCTCCCCCACGACGCTCGCAATGTTGATGATGCGCCCCCAGCGCTCTTTCATCATCGCCGGGATCACCGCCTGCGCCATGTAGAACGCGCCCGTCAGGTTGATCTGGAGCACGCGCTCCCAGTCTTCGGGCTTCATGCGCAGCGCGAGCGCGTCGCGGGTGATGCCGGCGTTGTTGACGAGCACGTCGATGCGGCCCATCTGCTTCAGCACGGTCTCCACGCCCGCCTTGACCGAATCGCGGCTGGAAACGTCCAGATCCAGCGTCATCGTCGTTCCGCCGCACTGGCGGATCGCCTCGGCCACTTCCTCGTTCTTTTCCACCTCCGGCGAGGCGACGACAACATCAAAATTACTGCGGCAGAGGGTGAGGGCGATTTCGCGGCCGATGCCGCGGCTCGCGCCCGTCACCAGCGCCACCCGGTGAAACATGAGGGACTCCTTGAGCAATAAGCGTTTCGTCTCTCATGATAGTAAATGCCGCACCGGCACCCAGGTTCCCCTCCCATGGCCTACACCGATCTCAGAGAATTCATTCGCGCCCTTGAAGAGGCCGGCGAGCTCCGGCGCATTCCCTTCGAAGTGGACCCGCGGCTCGAAATCACCGAGTTCGCTGACCGCGCGGTGAAGCGCGGCGGGCCCGCGCTGCTGTTTGAAAAGCCCCGCGGCTCGTCCATGCCCGTCCTCATCAACGCTTTCGCCAGCATGCGGCGCATGGAGATCGCCCTTGGCGTCGGCTCGGTGGAAGAGCACGCCGCCCGCATCTCGGAAATGCTCGAGATGCGCATGCCGCAGGGCCTGATCAACAAGCTGAAAATGCTGCCGAAGCTCGCCGACATGGCGAACTTCTTTCCGAAAACCGTCTCCACCGGGCCCTGCAAGGAAGTGATCCGCCGCGACGGCTTCTCGCTCCGCGAGCTCCCCGTGCTCACCTGCTGGCCGGGCGACGCCGGCCCGTTCATCACCCTGCCGATGGTGTTCACCCGCAACCCCGAAACCGGCAAGCGCAACTGCGGCATGTACCGCATGCAGGTCTACGGCGACCGCACCACCGGCATGCACTGGCAGACCCACAAGCAGGGCGCCGAGCACTACCGCCGGCTCCAGAAGCAGGGCGTCACGCGCATGCCCGTCGCCGTGGCCATCGGCGCCGATCCGGCCACCATGTACTCGGCCATCCTGCCGCTGCCGCCGGACCTCGACGAGATGATGATCGCCGGCTTCCTGCGCAACCGCCCCGTCGAGATGGTGAAGTGCGAGACGGTCGACCTCGAAGTCCCGGCCAACGCCGAAATCGTGCTCGAAGGCTACGTCGAGATCGGCGAAATGCGCCGCGAGGGCCCCTTTGGCGACCACACCGGCTTCTACTCGCTCGATGACGACTACCCGGTCTTCCACGTCGAGTGCATCACCCACCGCCGCGATCCGATCTACGCCACCACCATCGTCGGCCCGCCGCCCATGGAGGACTACTTCATGGGCAAGGCCATCGAGCGGATCTTCCTGCCGCTGATGCGGCTCCAACTGCCGGAAATCCGCGACATCTGCATGCCGGCCGAAGGCGTCTTCCACAACCTGATGCTGGTCTCCATCCGCAAGTCCTATCCGGGCCACGCGCGCAAAGTGATGCACGCCATCTGGGGCCTCGGCCAGGCGATGTTCACCAAGGTGATCGTCGTCTTCGACGAGGACGTCGACGTGCAGAACCTGAGCGAAGCCGCCTGGATCGCCCTCAACAACATCGACCCAGAACGCGACATCGAGTTCGTGCTCGGCCCCGTGGACTCGCTCGACCATGCCAGCCGCCTGCCCGATTTCGGCTCCAAGATGGGCATCGACGCCACGCGCAAGTGGCCCGGCGAAGGATTCACGCGCCGCTGGCCGGAGCGCATCCGGATGTCGGAGGACGTGAAGCGCCGCGTCGACGAGCTCTGGCAGCGCGCCGGTCTGGGCTGAACGCGGTCGCCGCTGGAAGCGGGCCGCGAAGGTTTGTTAGAATCGAAGCAAGTGCGGCGCGTGTAGCTCAGCTGGTAGTAGCGCCAGATTGTGGTTCTGGATGTCGTGGGTTCGAATCCCACCACGCGCCCCACGCCCCACGGTCCGCAACGCTTCCCCTTCCCTTCCCGCTGCGCAGGCCCGGTCGCTGCGCTCGCGCCGGAGGAAGCAGGAAGGGCGGCAGCCCCGCGCCGCATGCGGAAGCCGCCGCCCCGGAGATCGCCGCAGGCCTTCTAATCGAACATCCCTTCGAACAGCGCCGAGGACAGGTAGCGCTCGCCGGAGTCCGGCAGAATGACGACGATCGTCTTGCCTTCCATCTCCGGCTCCTTGGCCACGCGCACCGCCACCGCCGCGGCCGCGCCGCACGAGATGCCGGACAGGATGCCCTCCTCCCGAGCCAGCCGCCGCGCCATCTCCATCGCCTCCTCGTTGGTCACCTGCTCCACGCGGTCGACGATGGACAGGTCCAGCGTGCCCGGAATGAAGCCCGCGCCAATGCCCTGGATCTTGTGCGGCCCCGGCTGCACCGGCTCGCCGCGCAGCGTCTGCGTGATCACCGGGCTGGCCGCCGGCTCCACCGCAATGGAAGTGATGGGCTTGCCCTTCACATGCTTGATGTAGCGCGACACGCCCGTGATGGTTCCGCCCGTGCCGACGCCAGAGACCAGCACATCGATGGCGCCTTCGGTGTCTTCCCAGATCTCCGGACCCGTGGTCTCGAAGTGGATCTTCGGATTGGCCGGATTCTCGAACTGCTGAAGCAGCACATAGCGGTCCGGGTCCGAAGCCGCAATCTCCTGCGCCTTGGCCACGGCGCCCTTCATGCCTTTGGCCCCTTCGGTCAGAACCAGCTTCGCGCCGAAGATCTTCAGGATCTTGCGCCGCTCCAGCGACATCGTCTCCGGCATCGTCAGCGTGATCGGATATCCGCGCGCCGCCGCCACGAAGGCCAGCGCGATGCCCGTGTTGCCGGAGGTCGGCTCCACCAGCTCCTTGCCCGGCCCAAGGATGCCGCGCTGTTCGGCGTCCCAGATCATCGATGCCCCGATGCGGCACTTCACCGAGTACGCCGGATTGCGCCCCTCGATCTTGGCCAGCACCGTCGCCCGGGCGCCGTCGGTCACGCGGTTCAGCTTCACCAGCGGCGTCCGCCCGATGCTCAATGAGTTGTCTGCGTATACCCTCATCGCTTCTCTCCTAGATCTCCCAGTTCGGTACAAATTGCGCCTGCCGCTCCCGCCATTCCCGCACGAGGTCGGCGAAGCTCGTCCGGTCGATGATCTCCGCCACCGCGGCGTCGACCCGCTCCCAGAAGAAGTCCAGCGACCCGCCCGCTTCCAGCGTGGCCCTCCCCACACGGCCCCCCTCCACTGCCCGCAGCACCTCGCCCACCGTAATCAGCTCCGGCGCGCGCCCAAGCATGTAGCCGCCCTCGGCGCCCCGCTTCGACTCGAGAAATCCGCTCTTCTTCAGCTCCGCGAGAATCGACTCCAGGAACTTCTGCGGGATGTTCTGCCTCTGCGCGATGTCGGCGATTCGCGTCGGCTCGCTGCCGGCGCGCAGCGCCAGCTCAAACACCGCGCGCAGCGCGTACTCGCACTTGACGGAGACATTCATCAGCGTGGTGGAGGCCATGTCCCTATTCTCTCTAGAGAATAGTAATTTTTCGCCGCGCTGTCAACCGCGAGCCTCGCCCGATGCTTCCACCCAATCCCGAAATGGCCGGACACTGAATGCCCGGGCGGCGCCGCGCCCGCCCCGGCAGCTCGCGGCAAGCGGTACCGTCCGCCCTCTGTCTCTTCCGCCGGACCCAGGGCGTGGAGCGGATGCCGGCAGAGGGGTGCCCGAAGGTTCGGTCAGGGTTGGGCCGCGGGGTGCCAGGGCTGCGGCGCCCCGCCGTTCCGGTGGGAGCGGAATCCGGTTCCCGGGAGCCGGGCGGGGCGCGGCGGGCGCGGCTGCGGGCGTTCGTCCCCGCCTCCCGGACGACGCGCGGCTCCGCCCTGCTTCAGGCGAGGCCGCGCAGGTAGCGGATGCTCTGCTTCAGGCTGTCGAGCGGATCGCCGGGCCACCAGTCCTGCTCGACGATGTAGTGCTTCACGCCCGCTTCTTCGCAGGCCTTGAGAATGTCGGGCCAGTTGAGCTCGCCGTTGCCGACCTCCTTGAAGGCCTCGCGCGCCACCTTGCCCTCGTTGTACTCGACGGCCGTGCCGCGGGCGATGTCCTTCAGGTGAATCAGCGAGACGCGCCCCTTCAGCCGCCGCAGCATCCGCGCCGGATCCTCGCCGGCAATCTTCAGCCAGAAGGTGTCCAGCTCGAAGTGCACGGCCTTCGGGTCGAACTTCTCGACGAGCAGATCGAACGGCCTCCGGCCGCCGGCCGGGTCGAATTCGAAGGAGTGGTGGTGATAGCAGAGCTGCACGCCGCGCTTGCGGCATTCCTCGCCGGCGCGGTTCATCTGTTCGGCGAAGCGGTCATAAAAGCCGGGCTCGTCGCGCTGCGGCCTGCCGACGTATGCGATCACGGCGAAGCGCACGCCTTTCTCCGGCAGAGGCCCGATGGCGTCGGCCAGCGACTGCGGCCCGCCGGCGGGCATCGCCGCTCCGGTGACCAGCGGCAGTTCCAGCCCAACGCTCGGCGTGGCGAGCTTCAGCTCCTTCAGGTGCGGCTCCAGTTGCGCCAGTTGGCCGCGGCCGGGCTCGACGAACACGTAGCCCATCGAAGCGATGGCCGCCAGCGTGCCTCGCGCGTCCTTCGGCATCAGCGTGCGCACCGTGTAGAGCTGCACGCCCAGCGGGCGCGTGAATTTCATGGCGAGAAGCGGCAGCGCCGGGGCTGCCAGCAGGCTGCGGCGGGTGGTGCGGATCATGCTGTGATCCTATCACCTCGGATAGAGGACGAAGCGGCCGTAATAGCCGGAGGTGGCCGGCTCGTGGTCGTTCCAGACGTAGCCGAAATCGCGCGCCATGAACCGGCTCAGCAGCCGCGTGCCCAGCTCGGCTTCCACCAGCGGCACGAACGGGTCGTACCACCGGGTCGCTCCCGGCAGCGCGTCGTCGGGCAGCACCGCCTTGCGCACTTCGAGCGCCAGCGCGCCGGGCACGCGCACGCGGGCGCCTGCCGGCGTGACCTCCATGTCGATCTCCGCATGCGCCACGCGCAGCACGCGTCCGAAGAAGTATCCGTACTTCTCCCGCAGAAGCGACTCCACGGCGCGGCGCTGCTCGGCCGTGGCGCCGTCGATGAACAGCACGCTCGCGCGCGTCGCGTACCCCATGGAGAGCGTCGACTCGCCGCGCAGCACGGCGGCGGCCTTCGCGCCCGCCAGGCTCACGCCATCGTGCTCGCCGCCGAGGAAATGCCAGGCTAGGATCGCTTCCCTGCCCCCGGTCTGGCTCTCGCCGGACCACTCGCAGTAGCAGCCGTGCACGTGGTTCGAGCGGTCCTCGACGTACAGGCCGTGGATGGGCGCGGTCTGCAACAGAAGGGCCAGCATGAACCCGATCATCGGATCCTCCTGTCTTATTCGTCTGCCTCAGCCCGCGCACGGTGTCAATCCCGCGGCAAAATGGCGGAGTGATGTACTGCGGACGGTTCGCTCCCTCGCCGACCGGGCCGCTGCATTTCGGGTCTCTGGTGGCGGCCGTGGCCTCCTGGCTCGATGCCCGCGCGCACGGCGGGCGGTGGCTGGTGCGGATCGAGGATGTCGACGAACCGCGCTGCCGCGCCGAGTGGGCCGATGCGATTCTGCGCACCCTCGAGCGGCTCGGGCTGCATTGGGACGGAGCCGTCGTCCGGCAAAGCGGGCGCAAAGAACTCTACCACGCCGCGCTCGAGCGCCTGCGCCAGGCCGGCCTTGCCTACCCCTGCGGCTGCACGCGGCGCGAAGCGGCGGGCCGCTACCCGGGCACCTGCCGCGCCGGGCTGCCGCCAGGGCGGGCGCCGCGCGCATGGCGCTTCCGCGTGCCTGCCGGACGCATCGGCTTTCAGGACCGGTGGCAGGGCTGGTTCGAGCAGGACGTGGAAGCCGAAGCGGGCGATTTCATCCTTCTGCGCGCCGATGGCTTCTTCGCTTATCAGCTCGCGGTGGTCGTCGACGACGCCGCGCAGGGGGTCACCCATGTGGTGCGTGGCGCCGATCTGCTCGATTCGACGCCCCGCCAGCTCCTGCTTCAGCGCGCCCTCGGCTACCCTCGCCCGGCCTACCTGCACCATCCGGTCGCCACCGATGGCGAAGGCCGCAAACTGAGCAAGCAGAACCGCGCCCCGGCGCTCGATCCCGCGCGCGACCGCGAGAACCTCCTCGCCGCGCTCGCCTTCCTGGGCCTCGCCCCGCCGGATGACCTCTGCGGCGCGGAGCTGCTCGCCTGGGCGCGCGGCCAGTGGGTGCCGCGTTTGCACAGCCTGGGTGTCTGATCCGCGCCCGCGCGCGGACATTTCGCAGGCATCAGCGCATTCGCGGCGCGGCTCTCCGTCCAATCCGCCCGCGCGCGAAGATTTCCGGCGTGGACTGCTTCCACGCCGGACGCTTCGGCATGCGATGCCAACGGCGCCGCACATAGGCCATTCCACCACAGGGCCGGCTTCGTGGCTCTCACCTCCGCACAGCCGGCCCACGGCGCAGCCCCGGCTTCTCTGTTGCCGCGCGGGACGCGGGGCACGCCGCGGCGGCAAATCCGCGCGCCCGCCGTGCTCTCCACTCACGCCGCCGCAAATGGAACGCGCCGCTGAGGGGGCCCCGCCGCACCCCCATCGGCCGGTGGCCTGCTACCGGCGCGCTTGCCGGAAGCGGAATCCGGGCAGCGAAGGCGGCGCCGTCTCTTCCCGCCTCGGGCCTGTTCTCCGCGCAGCCGCGGCTTCCCTGCCTGGCGCGGCGCGGCCTATTTCGCCCCGCCCGCCTCGGGCTCGCCTTCTCCGAAAGACTGCAAGGCCAGATAGGCCGGGCCGTAACGCCGGATGTGCTCGAGTTGCTTCTCGAACTGGTCGAAATGGTTCTCTTCGTCGTTCACCAGCGCCTCGAAGATCTGCTTGGAAGCGGCATCGGCGTTGGCCGCGCACTCCTGCGCCGCCCGGTTGTAGGCCGCGGCGCTCTCCTCTTCCATCGCCATCGCCTTGGCGAGCATCGCCTCCGGATCAGTGATCTTCTCCACCGGCCCGGCCAGCCGCATCTCCACATCGCCCTTCAGGAACAGCACGCGCTCGGCGAGCCGCTCCACGTGGCCCATTTCCATGATCGCGATGCGCTTGAACAGCATCGACAGCGGCCCGAAGCCCTGGTCGGCCAGATGGAAGTGGAAATACATGTACTGGTGGACGGCCTGCAATTCGTCGGCGACTGCCTGATTGAGCAGCCGGATGCTGGTCTCGCGATTCATACCCATGACTCCCTTTTATCACGGCCTGACGCGTTGCCTCAGAAGCGGGGCCGCAGCCTCGCTCCGTATAATCAGGGAGTAGGCTCCTTTTTATCCGATTCGCGCCCCCCCGGGCAGACATCATGAAACGTCTTCTCACTGGCGCCGGGCTGGCAGCATCTTTGCTGCTCGCCTTCTTCGGCTGGCGATGGCACAGCGAGCGTGTCCTGCGGGAGCGCATCTACCGCATCGGCTGGGAAGAAGACCCTCCCAACATGTTCACCGGCGATGACGGCCGCCCTGCCGGTTTCGGCGTCGATCTGGTCAACGAAGCGGCCAGAAGGCGCGGCATCCGCCTGGAGTGGGTGTTCTGTCCGGAGAGTTCGGAGCGGGCCTTGCGAAGCGGCAAAGTGGACCTCTGGCCGACGATGACCGTGCTCCAGGAGCGCAGGCCCTTCGTCTATTTCTCGGCGCCGTACCTGAACAACTACATGAAATTCGTGGTGCGGAAGGATTCCGGGCTGCGCCGGGTCGAGGATCTGCGGGGCCGGAGAATTGCCACCAAGGACCTGCCCATCAACATCGCCAAGACGCGGCAGTGGGCTTCCGGCGCCTTGGTCGTCCCCGTGCCGACCACGAAAGTAGCGCTTTCGATGCTCGCCACGGGAGCGGTCGACGCCATGATGGGCGACGACATGACCATCAGCATGGCGCTGATGCAGGGCGCTCTCAAGGAAGGCGTGGAGCTGTCAGAAATCGACACGGAAGTCCCTCCTTTCCAGCTCGCCATTGGCGCTTCTTTCGAAGCGCGGCAGGCCGCAGACGCCCTTCGCGCCGAAATCGAGCAGATGGCCCTTGGCGGGGAGCTGGCCTCGATTCTCACCCGCTGGGGCCGCGCCACCATCCGTGACGCCCACGAGATGGCCCTGCTGCTCCGGGCGCTGCGGCAGGTAGAGCGGCTGCGCCTCGCCGCCACGGTCCTCGCCGCGCTGCTCCTGCTCAGCGTCATTCTCTTCGCCGCCTACCGCCGCCAGCGCCGCACGGCCGCCGCCAGCGAACAGGCGCGGCGCGAGGCGCAACAGCGGCTCACGCTGGTCGCCGACAGCCTCACCGAAATGATCCTCGCCTACGACATGCAGGGCCGGCTGACCTACGCCAACCCTGCCGCCGAGCGGCTCACCGGCCGCCCGGCCGAAGAGCTGGCCGCGCTGGGCTTCGGCTGCTGGATCCACCCGCGCGAAAAAGAGCGCCTCGAACGCCGCTGGAAACGCTGCTTCGAGGGCCACGAATTCCATCTCGCGCCTTATCGGCTCCTCACCAAAGGAGGCCAGACCCGCTGGATGGCCGCCTCGTGGGGACCCATCTGGGACGAGAGCGGCCGCCAGATCGGCGTCCGCGGCAGCGAGCGCGACATCACCGACCTCGTCGAGGCGCAGGCCGAGGCGCGGCAATTGGCAGAGGCCGTCCGGCAGGCGTCCGACTCCGTGGTCATCACGGACCGCAACGGAACCATCCTGTTTGTCAATCCCGCGTTTGAGCGCGTCACCGGCTACCGGCGTGAGGAAGCGATCGGGAAAAATCCGAGAATTCTCAAGAGCGGCCGCCAGAGCCAGGAGTTTTACCGGGAGCTTTGGGAGACCATTCTTTCCGGCCGGAGCTGGACCGGGCGATTCGAGAACAGAAGAAAAGATGGCTCGATTTTCCTCGAACAGTGCACCATATCTCCGGTGTTCAACCAGGACAGCGACATTGAGTACTTCGTCGCCGTCAAACGGGACATCACCCAGGAGATCGCGCTGGCCGAGCAGGTCCGCCAGGCGCAAAAAATGGAATCCATCGGCAAGCTCGCCGGCGGCGTCGCCCATGACTTCAACAACCTGCTCACCGTCATCAATGGCAACTGCCAGCTCGCCCTGATGCAGACCGGGCCGGACCACCCGGCGCGGAGCCGCATCGAGGCGGCGCTCGCGGCAGGAGACCGCGCCGCCGAGCTGACGCGCCAGCTTCTGGCTTTCAGCCGGCGGCAGCCAAGCCAGCCGGAACGGCTGGACATCGGCGGCACGCTGGAGAAAATGGCCCCGATCCTGAACAGCCTCCTCGGCGAGGGGTGCGAGCTCCATTTCGAAATCGCCCCTGGCCTCCCTCCCGTGCTGATGGATGCCGCGCAATTCCAGCAGGTGATCCTCAACCTCTGTGTCAATGCCCGCGACGCCATGCAGGGCAAGGGCCGCATTTCCATCAAAGCCTGGGGCAATCACAGCCGGATTTTCCTCGAAGTGTCCGACACGGGCCCGGGGATTCCGCCGGAAATCGCCAGCCAGATCTTCGAGCCGTTCTTCACCACGAAGCCGAAGGGCCAGGGCACCGGACTCGGGCTGAGCGTCGTCTACGGCATCATCACCCAGAGCGGCGGCAGCATCGAAGTGCTCAGCCGGCAGGGAGAAGGCGCCAGCTTCCTCATCAGGCTTCCCGCCGCGGACGGCGCGCCCGAGACCCGGAAGGAAGCGCCGGACGAAGCCGCCGGCGCCCTCAATCTCCGCGTCCTGCTCGTCGAAGACCAGCCCGAGGTGCGCCGCTTCGTTTCGGAAGTGCTCCGCCAGGCGGGATGCCACGTGTTCGAAGCGGAAGGCGCCGAGGAAGCCATGCAGGTGGCCAGTCGCGCTGGAGAGCTTCACCTTCTCCTGACGGACGTGTCGATGCCGGGCATGGACGGCGAGGAGCTCGCCCACGTGCTGACAAGAAGCCACCCGCAGATGCGCGTGCTTCTGATGAGCGGCTACCCGAAACGGAATGAAAGCCTGAGCTGGCCGGTTCTTGCCAAGCCCTTCTCCCCCGAAAGGCTGATCACCGAGATTCGCAGCGCCGTGGCGGCGCAGGGGTGAATCCTCGGCCCTCCCCTGCGCTATTCTGGTGTTTTCTCCCGAGCCGTGAATCTGAGCCAGACATTGCGGGAAATGGGCGTCGTTGGCGCCGGCGGCGCGGGCTTTCCGGCCGAAGTGAAGGCTGCGTCGAAAGCCGAATATGTGCTCGCCAACGGCGCCGAGTGCGAGCCGCTGCTCCACAAGGATTTTGAGCTGATGAAGCGCTACCCCGGCGAGATCGTCGCCGGGATGAAGCGCATGATGGAGTCCGTCTCCGCCTCGCAGGGCAGGTTCTGTCTCAAGGAGAAGAACCGCGAGGCGGTGGAAGCCGTGGAGCCCGTGGCGCGCAAGGCCGGCATCGGACTGACCCTGCTCGGAGACTTCTATCCCTCGGGCGACGAATACGAGATTGTTTACGCCGCTACCGGGCGGCTGATCCCTCCGGCGGGCATCCCGCTCCAGGTGGGCTGCGTCGTCAACAACGTGGAGACGCTGCTCAATGTCGAGCGCGCGGCGCGCGGGGAGCCTGTGACGGACAAGTTCGTCTCCATCAGCGGCGCGGTGAAGCGGCCCTGCGCCTTCTGGGCTCCCGTCGGCACCAGCTTCGCCGACCTGATCGCCGTCGCCGGAGGCATGACCGTAGAGCGGGCCGGCATCTTCGTCAGCGGCCTCATGATGGGCACGCTGACGTTCGACCTTTCCGGCGTCGTCACCAAGACCACCTGCGGCCTCATCGTGCTGCCTGAGGATCACATGCTCGTGCAGCGGAAGAGCCGCCCGGCGCAGGCCATGGCTCACATCGGCAAGAGCGCGTGCGACCAGTGCAGCTACTGCACCGAGTTCTGCCCGCGCTACCTGCTCGGCTACGACGTGCAGCCCCACAAGGTGATGCGCACTCTCGGCTTCACGCTCTCCGGCCGTGAGAACTGGAGCCAGTGGGCCGAGCTGTGCTGCGCCTGCGGCCTCTGCACCCTCTACGCCTGCCCGGAGGACCTCTATCCCAAGGAGGCGTGCGACCAGGCCAAGGCGGATCTGCGCGCCGCGGGCATCCGCTTCGTGCAGACGAAGCCCGTCCGCGTGCATCCCATGAAGGAATACCGGCGCGTTCCGCAAACGCTTCTCAGGCAGCGGTTGCAGGTGGAGCAGTATGAGGCGCCAACGCCGTTCCTGAGCGCCGGGCTCCAGCCGGCGCGCGTGCGCATTCCCACGAAGCAGCACGCCGGCAAGCCCGCCACGCCTGTGGTGGCCGAGGGCCAGCGCGTGAAGCGCGGCGATGTCATCGCCCGCATGAACGAGGGCGAGCTGGGCGCATTTGTCCATGCCAGCATCGACGGCCGCATCGCACGCGTGTCGGCCAGTGAGATTGAAATCGAAGCGTGAGTCGAGGACAGGAGCGCACCGTGGCACGCAATTCGATCGGGTTGATTGAGCTGTCCAGCATCGCCGCCGGATTTGAAGTCTGCGACGCGATGCTGAAAGCGGCGGATGTGGAGCTCGTGCTCGCCCGGACCATTTGCAGCGGCAAGTACATGGTGCTTGTGAGGGGCGACGTGGCCGCCGTGCGCGCGGCGGTCGAGGCGGGCTCCCAGGCGGGCGATTTTTCCGTCATCGACACCTTCGTGATCCCCAACGTCCATGAAGACATCTTTCCTGCCATCAGCGGCACGGCCATGACCGGCGAGCTCGAAGCCCTCGGCATCGTCGAGTCCTTCTCCGTCGCCAGCCTGATCGAAGCCGCCGACGCGATGGCCAAGGCGGCCAACGTGCGGCTCGTCGAAGTGCGCCTCGCGATGGCCCTCGGCGGCAAGGCCTTTGCCTCCTGCACAGGCAGCGTCGCTGCCGTGCGCGCGGCGGTGGAGGCCGGTGCGCAGACTGTGGCGCGCAAAGGGCTCCTGGTCAACAAGGTCGTGATCCCGCAGCCGCGGCCCGAGCTGCTGCGCGAAATGATCTGACCGCCGCCGCGCCGCTGGCAGGCATATCATGGCAGCATGAAGCTGCTTCCGTTCATTCTGCTTTCCCTGCTGTTTTGCGGAATCCCTGCGGCCGCCCAGCCCCAGCAGGGCCCGGCCCCGGAAGACTGGATCCAGCTCTTCAACGGCAAGGATCTGGACGGATGGATTCCGAAGATCACCGGCTACGAGCTTGGTGAAAACTTCGGCAATACCTTCCGGGTCGAAAACGGTGTGCTGAAGGTCTCCTACGACCAGTACGACCAGTTCAACAACCGTTTCGGCCATCTCTTCTACAAGGAGCCCTTCTCTTACTACCGGCTCGCCGTCGAGTACCGCTTCGTCGGCCAGCAGTGCCCGGGCGGCCCCGCCTGGGCCCGCCGCAACAGCGGCATCATGATCCACGGGCAGCCGCCGAAGACGATGCGCAAGGATCAGGACTTCCCGATTTCCATCGAAGTGCAGCTTCTGGGCGGGCTCGGAGAGGGCCCGCGCACGACCGCCAATCTCTGCACGCCGGGAACGCATGTCGTCATGAATGACCGGCTCGAGACGCGCCACTGCATCAATTCGAAGTCGAAGACCTATGACGGCGACCAGTGGGTGCGCGTCGAGGTGGAAGTCCATGGCGACGGCGCCATCAAGCACATCATCGACGGCGAAGTCGTGCTCGCCTACGAGATGCCCCAGATCGGCGGCGGCAACGTGAACAATTTCGACCCGCAGGTCAAGCGCGACGGCGTGCTGCTGCGCGGCGGCTCCATCTCGTTGCAGGCGGAAAGCCACCCGGTCGAGTTCCGCAAGGTGGAACTGCTGCCGCTGGCCGGCTGCATGGACCCGAAAGCGAAAAATTACAAGGCCTGGTACATCAAGGCCGAGAACCACCTCTGCCAATACGACAAATAAGAACGGGGGCAGACGCCATTTCTAGAAGCCGCACCCGCGGCACGGCAGCCAGACCGTGAAGTCCGCCGGACCGCGGTCGTGAAATGCAAAATACGGGACAAAGACCAGCGGGACGCGTCTTGCAGGAACCGCCGGCTGGAACTCATACAGGGGTCTTCGGCCCAGCGGCCCCTCGTAAGCCAGCCCCTGCGTCTTCAGCAGAACCGCGCCAGCCAGCGCGCCCGTCGCCGCCTCCGTTTCCAGCGGCGCCCCGCCATCCAGAGCCACTTCGAAAACATCCACGTCCGGATTGTCGTGCTTCTCCAGGCAGTAGACGATCGGCCCGCGTTGCAGCGCGGCTTTCCCGTAATCTTCGCTGACGCGCGGATTCGCAAACACCCGCCGCGGCGTCAGATCAAAAACGATCCGCACCCTGTCGCCCGCTCTCCATCTCCGCCGGATTGCCAGATATTCGCCCGGCTTTACATTGGAAATGCCTTCGCCATTCACCTCCGCCTTTGTGGACAAAGACCACCCGGGAATCCGCAGAAAAACCGTAAATTCCTCTGCCTTTCCCGGCTCCACGGCGATCTCCGTCTCCCCGTGCCAGGGCATCCCGGTCTTCACCTTCAGCCGCAGCGGCGTTCCCGATTCCAGCTTCCATTCCAGAGCTGCATTGTCATAAAAGTGCACCCAGATGCCCTCTCGCGACGTGCTGAAGAAATACGCCCCCAGCGCCGTGAACGTCCGTTGCAGATTGGGCGGGCAGCAGGTCGTGTCGTACCAGGGATTGCGGATCCGGTCGCTGGCCGGAGCCGCCAGCGGATTGCGGTAGCAATACAGCGTCCCGCTCGAGGACATTCCCGAGCAGATTCCGTTATACAACGCCCTCTCCATCAGCTCCGCATATCTGGCTTCGCCGGTCAGATGCAGCATCCGCTGGCTGAAAATCATCCCGGCAATCGCCGCGCAACTCTCCGAATAGGCCTGCTGGTTGGGCAATTCATAGGCGTCGCCAAAAGTCTCTCCGGCCGCCCGCGCCCCCGCGCCGCCGGTCACATACACCTTGCGGAAAGCCAGATCCTCCCACAGCCGCAGAACCGTCCGGCGAAACGCCGCATCCCCGGTTTCCAGCACGTAGTCGGCGGCGCCTGTCGATGCGTACAGCGCCCGCACCGCGTGCCCCTCCAGTTGCGTCCGCTCCGGGAACGGCTTGCCCGAGAACAGGTACACGAGGTCCCGCTCGCGCAGCTTCAGCCGTTCCCGTTCCACGCCGCTGAACAGATACGCCGCCAGGTCCAGATACCTGCGGTCGCCGCTCGTGCGGTACAGCTCGGCCAGCGCCAGCTCGAGCTCAGGATGCCCGGTCAGCAGCGGCTGCTTCGGCGCGGGTCCGAAATCCCGCAGCAGATACTCCACAAAGCGGATGCCGCCATCCAGCAGCTTCCGCTTGCCGGTGGAGCGGTAATACGCGATGCCCGCCTGCAACAGATGCCCCAGACAGTACAGCTCATGTCCGCTCGTCTGCTGCTGCCATCGCAGCGGCGCCCTCTCATCCACAAACCATGTATTGAGATAGCCCGACGGCTCCTGCGCGGCCAGAATGATATCCGTCAGCTCGTCCAGCTTCGCTTCCAGCTTCGCGTCGGGCCGCACCTGAAGGCTCCACGCCGCCGCCTCCATCCATTTGTAGAGGTCTGAATCCGTGTAGAGCGGACCCCGCCGCGGCGGTTGCCGGTCCGCCCTCGCCAGCCGCCGGAAGTTGTCCACCACGCCGTGCTGTTCCAGCAGCTCCAGCAGCGTGGGAAGCGACCTCTCGATCGTGACATCCTGGCGCGCCTTCCAGAAGCCCGCCTCCAGCCTCGCCGCCCTCACAGGCACCGGATGCATCCGCGCATGCGGACTCTGCGCCAGATGCAGCAGTCCCTGCTCCCGCCATGCATCCTGGCCAGCGCACACGCCCCCCAGAAGAACCGCGCACAGCACCACGCAACGCATACAGGCGTTCTATCAGATTCCGCCTTTCTCCGCCTCGTCCTCCTTCGCATTCTTCAGCCAGCGGCGGGGATTTCCGGTCCTGCCCGCCGGACTTCCCGTGCGCCGGTGCGCCCGCGCCAGCTCTCTGGCCCATTGCGGCAGCGAGGCTCTGGGCGCGGCACCAGGACTTGCTCCGAAGCCCCGTCCGGAACAGGCCCCCACGCACCGACGCCCGTCAGCCACCGAAGCAGATTCCCGGAGACGGGTTCGGCGCCCTCCCGCGCGGGGAGCCGCGCACCTGCTGCGCAAACCGTCCATGCGCCTTCGGGCGGGAGCCATGGACGTTCTGGAGCCGGACCGCGCCCCGGTGCTCCGCCGGCTCGAAGCTCTATTTTCCCGCCACGGCTTCGGCGAGAAATCCTCGCCGGAATTCCCACCCTGTAACCTCGGCCAGCCCCGGCAACGTCACTATAGGCAATCCCCGTTACGAGTGCGGGCGCCCTCACCCCAACACCCCAAATAGGCGCCCGCCTGCCCCTCTCTTTTCGCTGTTGTGCCGGCGATTCTCACGGCATCGCCGTTCCCGGCGTCCCTAATGGCATTTTCGGTCGATGCGCGGACGGCACGGCTGGCGGGAGGCCCCTCGCGATGCCGCCGGTTCCGCTGCCAGCCTTCCCGCTCTAAAGTTCCCCGGCAGGCCAGCCGATGCCCCGATTGTGAGGCGCATGGCCGCCTTCGCCGTGCTGGCCTGCCTCTGTAGGGCGCAGTCCCCACAGGAAGTCGCGGCAGCCAGACAGCGGCAGAGCATCGCTCTTCAGGAGGAGGCGCTCTCGCGCCATTTTCCGGTGCGGCAGAACTCCGCTCCCGCACCCCGCAGCTCCCCCATTGCAGGACCGCCGCCCGCTGCCGGCTCCCCCCTTCCTGCACGGCGGGAATCTTTCCTTGACGCTCTCCAGCACCAGCGTGCCTCGGTCGAACGCCAACAGGAGAGCCTGAGAGCCTTCGTGGGATCTCCGCCGCCCATGGCAGTCGCGCAATCGCCGGAGCTCTTTGATGCGGCAGCTCCACCACATGGCCATGCTGTCGACGATCCGGCCTTGAACCAGCACTCGCCCTTCAGCCGGCAGTTGCTTGCCGCCGCGCTTCAACCGCGCCCCGCGTGGCCGGAGCCCCCGCCGGAGCCAGCGCCGCCCGCCTGTGCCCCCCTGCCTGCGGCGGTGCTTTCGCCCCTGTTCGAGCGCGCTGCGGGCGCCTACGGGCTCGCACCGGAGCTCCTGCGCGCCGTGGCCCAGAAGGAGTCTTCTTTGCGGCCCTGCGCCGTCAGCCCCGCGGGAGCCATGGGGCTGATGCAGCTCATGCCCGAAACAGCCGCATGGCTCGGCATCAGCGATCCCTTCGACGCCGAGCAGAACATCTTTGGCGGCGCGCGTTTCCTGCGCTTCCTTCTGAACCGCTTTGACGACGACCTCGCCCTCGCCCTTGGCGCCTACAATGCCGGACCTTCCCGCGTGGAGGCTTTCGGCGGCATTCCGCCATTCGCCGAGACGCAGGACTATGTCGCTGCCATTCTCCGCCGGCTGAAGGCCCAGGCCGCAAGCGCACCGCGGTAGGATGCCAGGAGCCGGCGGGCGCTTTCCCCGCCGCTCCGCCGCTGTCCGGCCTTGGTCCTCCACCGCTTCCGGCGCGCCCCGCGGCCCGCTCCAACCACTCGCCTTCCTTCAGCTCCGGAGCCGCCATCCTGCCGGAAACGGCCGCGGCCTTCCCGGGGCCTTTCAGAGAATCAGGCGCGAGTTTCCCTCCCGCCGCGTCACCCGCTCCCGGTCCAGAAACTCCAGCAATGGGATCGCATATTTCCGGCTGATTCCCGTCCAGTCCTTGAATTCAGCCACGCCAAACCGCTGCCCTTTTTTCTGCCGGAGCAGGGTTTTCAGCTCCTCAATGGCCTGCCGGTGGAAGATCAGCTCCGGCGACACCCGCACCAGCCGCCCGTCGCGGATCATCAGTTGCAGCAGCGTCCGCGCCCTCGCCGGGTCCACCCCCGATTTTGCCAGCGCCTCCTCCACCGGCGGAACGGCAAGCCCGGCCTGCCGGAAGATCTCCTCCATCCGCTGCTCCGCAACTGCCTCCTCGGTCTTTCTCTGCGGCGTGAACGGCCGCAACCGCAACAGCTCGCCTTCCGCCACGATCGAAGAGTCCGCCTCCAGCACCGCCTCCAGCCACGCGGCATCCAGTCCGGCCGCGGCGCGCGGCATCCCGGGCAGCAGCGGATGGGCCTGATGGAACTCCTCCAGCCGCCGCCGCAGACGGTCCGCTTCCTCGGCCACCCTCTCCCGGCTGACCAGCCGCGCCGGCTCGCCCCGAAGCGCCAGCAGCCCCGCCCGCGCCGCCAGCTCCGGCAGCCGTTCCGGCGCAAGCCCGGCCCGCGCGGCCAGCCGCACCCCCACGGCGCCCATCGGCTCCTCGGCCGCCCACAGGGCCAGCCGCCGCTCCACTGGCCCTCTTTCCAGCTCGGCCAGCCGCGCCGCCACCAGCGCCTTTTTCAACCGCAGCGGCGGCTGCGGATCGATCACCACGCCCCCTCCGATCGTCTCCACCGGGGAAAACCGCCGGAGAATGAACCGGTCGCCCGGCTTCAACAGCACGGGTTCGCGCAGCAGCAGCCGCGCATATCCGCTGCTGCCTGCCTCCAGCGGCGCGCCTGCGGCAAACAGCCGCACCTCGGCCTCCGTCTCCGCCGTCCATGCGTGGAAATGCACCGGCGCACCGTGCTTCAGCGGCGGCGACGACCTCAGCAGCTCCACGCGCGCATCCAGCACTCCTGCCGCCTCCCACACGCCCGGCCGCGTCAGCGTCATCCCCCGGCGCAGCTCGCCCGCCTCGGCGCCCGCCAGGTTCACCGCCGTCCGCTGCCCGGCCACGGCCTCCGGCACGCTCTCCCCGTGCACTTGCAGTCCCCGGATCCGAAGCCGCCTTCCGCCGGGCTGCACCTCCACTTCCTCGCCCGCCCGCAGCCGTCCCTCGGCCAGCGTCCCGGTCACCACGGTGCCGAATCCATGCAAGGCAAAGGACCGGTCGATGGGCAGCCGTGGAATTCCATCGGCGTTCCTCTCCTCCACCCGCCGCGCCAGCTCCACCAGCCGTTCCCGCAACTCCGCCAGCCCGTCCCCCGTCACGGCGCTCACGGCCACTGCCGGGGCGCCCTCCAGAAAGGAGCCCCTCGCCAGCTCGGCAGCCTCCAGCCGCGCCAGTTCCAGCATCTGCTCATCGGCCAGGTCTTTCTTGGTCAACACGATCATGCCGTGCCGGATCCCCAGCAGCCGGCAGATCTCGAAGTGCTCGCGCGTCTGCGGCTTGACGCCCTCATCGGCGGCCACCACCAGCAGCACCAGGTCGATGCCCCCCACGCCGGCCAGCATGTTCTTCACAAACCGCTCGTGGCCCGGCACATCGACAAACCCGAACCGCACGCCTCCGGCCTCCAGATGCGCGAACCCAAGGTCGATCGAAATGCCCCGGCGCTTCTCTTCCTCCAGCCGGTCCGTGTCGATCCCCGTCAGCGCCCGCACCAGCGCCGTCTTGCCGTGATCGATGTGGCCCGCCGTGCCGACGATAATGTTCTTCATGGGACTCCCGGCGGCCCGCATGTTCGCTCTCTGCGGCCCGCTGTTCTTCATCCTCGCCGCCGCGGCGGCGCTCGCGCAAACCCCGCCGCAGCCGCCCGAGGCTCCCCCCGTCTTCCGCTCCACCGCGGCCCTCGTGGCTGTGGACACGCTCGTCACCCAGCGCGGCCGGCCCGTCTCCGGCCTCGCCGCCGCCGACTTCATCGTCCGCGAAAACGGATCGGCCCGCCCCATCGAAGGCTTCGCCCACGAGGCCGCGCCGTTGCAGGTCCTGCTCCTGCTCGACGTCTCGGGCAGCATGGGCCGCATGCTGCGCTCGGCCGCCGAGACCGGCCGCCAGGCGCTCGAGCAGCTCGCCCCGCAGGACGAAGTCGCCGTTTTTTTCTTCGCCCGCCGCGCCCGGCTCGTGCAGGAGCTCAGTCCCGACAAACGCGCCGCCGCCCGCGCCTTGCAGGAAGCCGCCGTGGAAAGCGGCCTCGGCGCCGGCACATCGCTCAATGACGCCCTGCTCGAAGCCGCCCGCTATCTCGAGCGGCTCCCCGTGTTCTCCGGCCGCCGCGCCCTCATCGTGCTCACCGACAATGGCGGCGTTCATTACCGGCTCCCCGACGACGAGGTGATCCGCGCGCTCTCCGGCGTGAATGCCGTCGTCAACGCCATCGTCCCGGAAAACGCCCGCCCGCCGCGCCCCGCCAACGGTCCCGGGGTCAACCCCGATTTCACGCCGGCCAATATTTTCCGCATTGCCGACGCCACCGGCGGCGAGGTGATGCGGTCCTCCGACGCCGGCTCCCGCCTCCGGGACCTCGTCGCACGCATCCGCCTCCGCTATACGCTGCTCATCCGCCCTGCCCCGGGCCCGCCCGGCCAGTTCCACAGCCTCGCGGTCGAGCTTGCCCCGTCCGCCCGCGCCCGCTATCCCGGCGCGGAACTGCGGCATCGCGCCGGCTATTACACGCCCGCCGCCGAAGCGCAGTAAGGCCCCTGCGGCCTTAGCGGAACTTCCGCGCCTCCGCCGCGTCCAGCGCGCACCGGAACCCTTCGCCGCGCGCCAGCCCGCGCACCCCGTAAATGCTCACGTCTTCGGCCAGCGTGGCGCCCCTCTTCGCCTTGGCCAGCTCTTCCGCCGTGGGCAGGCGCTTGCCTGCCCAGGCGCAGAACCCCCGCGCGTCCGGCCCGCCGCCGGCCTGCTGCGCGGCTCCGGTTTCCCGCAGAAATCTCACATACATTTCTGCGGAAACAGGCTCTCGATCAATATAAAAAGCCTTCAATGCCGGAGGCTTTTCCCAGTCCGGAACCTGGAATTCTCCTTCCGGCACGATTACCATCACGCCCGTCGGCGTCGCCAGCAGCGGCCTCTCCGACCTCCGGATCGCCACGGCCGTCCGGATTTTGTCCAGATTCGCAAGCGTCAGCCAGGCAAAAACACCGGTCACGCAGAGCACAATGGCTACGGCCGCCAGCACCACTTTTTTCCCTTCGACGGTCACCGCCTTCCCCGCTATTGCCGCAGTCTTTTCAGCACGATTCCGTAGCCCACGCCCGCCTCATCGGCCGTTCTCGCAATCTGGAACGCCAAGTAGCGCCCGTCGGTGCTCACCACCGGGTTGGATGCCTTCCAGCCTTCGTAGTCGTTGAAAAACGTCAGCCGCTCGAAACTGCGCCCGGTCCCGTCCAGCCGCAGCTTCCAGATGTCGATGTCGCGGAACAGTTGCGTGCTGCCCCGCAGCACTGCCTGCCGGTCGCTCTCCACGCACGTGTGCAGCCCGTCCGGGAAAATGCCTTCCACCTCGTTGTAGCTGCCGATCGCCTTCGACTGATTCGTCCGCTCCCCCGTCTCCAGATCCACCGTCCACACGCTCGCCGTGCCGCCCCGCTCGTAGCAGGTGTATGTGAGCTTGCGGTCGTTGTCGAAGAAATCCTGGGCTTCCAGCGTGCAGGAGTCGTCCGGGCTCTCCACCGCCACGCGCCGGTTCCGGAGCTCCCCCTTCTCGACGTCCACTTCCGCCACCCAGATGCGCGACCGCCGCGGCGACAGCTCCGGATTCTGCGCCGCTGTCTCGGCGAATGCGATTCGCAGCGCCTTCTTGGACACGGCCGCCCCTTCGCTCATCTTCTGGCCCAGCCGCACCGGCCTTGCGCCCGCCGCGCGCCGCAGCAGCCAGAGTTCGTTGTCCCGGCTGCGGCTCGTCCGGATGTCGGTGAAGCGCTCCGGGCCAATCAGCAGATAATCCCCCGTCGCCAGGTGCATCACGCGCAGGAACGCCGCGCCCGGCACGTTGCAGGTCAGGCAGCGGATCCTGCGCGTCTTGAGGTCGATCACGAAAGCGTCGCCGAAGCTTTTCGCCATGAAGGCGATCTCGCGGTTGTCCGGCGAGAAGTCCGCGCGCTCGCCGAAGTGCGTCAGGATCTCCATGTCCGGCGGAAGGCTGTCCAGCGGGCTGCCCTTTTTGAGCGGCTGTTGGGCGAAAACCGCGCCCGCGGCCAGCACAAACGCTGCCATCCCTTTCATTTCGGCGCCTCCCGGAATCCGATGTATTGGACCTCTTCCTCCAGCTCGATGCCGAAACGCTCGCGCACGCGGCGCTTCAGTTCCGAGGCCAGCGCGCAGAAGTCCGCCGCCGTCCCGCCGCCTGCATTATAAAGCGTGTTGGCGTGATCGGCCGAAACGCGCACGCCCCCGCGCGCCATCCCCTTCGCTCCCGCCTGCTCCAGAAACCAGGCGGCCGGCACCTTGCCGCCCCGGACCATTTCCGGCGGCACGGCCTGCCGCGCCCGCTCCGGCAGCCTGTCCCAGAGAAGATTCTTGAAAATGCTGCCGGCGCATTTCATCTCCGGCGGATATTTCCGGTTGCGGATTGCGAGAATTTCCTCCGCTTTTTTCCGCATTTCTTCCGCATTTCCCCGCGGAAAGGCGAACTCCGCCTCCAGCACCAGCCACGGCTCCCCCGCCAGCCGCCGCCGCTTGAACTCGCTCTCCCGGTACCGGAACCCGCAGCCGGCGCCATCCGTCTCGCGCACCTGCTCCCCGTCGAAATACCGCACGCGCACAAGCCGGTCGGCGATCGACGCCCCGTAGGCCCCCGCGTTGCCGTAAATCGCCGCCCCCACATTGCCCGGAATGCCGGTCATCGGCTCGTATCCCTGGAGGCCCGCCTCGATCGTCGCATCCACCAGCGACTGTAGCGGCGCGCCCGCCTGCGCCGCCGCCCGCTCGCCCCGGATCTCGATCCGCCCGCCATCGTAGCGGAGCACGATCCCCGCAAACCCCTCGTCGGCGACGATCAGGTTCGTTCCCATCCCGATCAGCACCCACGGCACGCCCGCCGCCCGCGCCGTCCGCACCGCTTCAAGGAACGCCTGCTCGTCCCCGGTGCTCGCAAACACTGCCGCCGGCCCGCCCAGCCCGAACCGCGTGTGCCGCCAGAGGGGCTCATTGAGAGTAACCTGTAACAGGGGGATCCGGGCGAGGCGCCGGTGCGCCTCCTCGAGGCCTTCCATCGCTCTCAATTGTAGGGGACATCTTGCCATGCCTGCCAGTTTCGCGGGCTTCCCGCCCGAGGCTCTCCGCTTCTTCCGCCAGCTCGAACGCAACAACCGCCGCGACTGGTTCGAACCCCGCAAGCAGGTCTTCCTGGACTCCGTCCGCGCGCCGATGGAAGAGTTCGTCGCCGCCATCGACGCCGCCCTCGCCTCCTTCGCCCCCGAAGCCGTCACGCTGCCCGAGCGCGCCATCTACCGCATCTACCGCGACACGCGCTTCTCGCCCGACAAGAGTCCGTACAAGACCCACATCGCCGCCTCCTTCTTCCGCTCCGACCTCGGCCGCCACGTCGCCGGCGGCTACTACGTCGAAATCTCCCACCGCTGGGTCGGCGTCGCCGGCGGCGTCTACATGCCCACGCCCGAAAACCTCCGCCTCATCCGCGTCCACATCATGGAGAATTTCGAGCGGTTCGACTCTCTCGCCCGCGACCGGAAGCTGCTCGCCGCCATGGGGCCCCTCACCGGCGAGAAGCTCGCGCGTCCGCCCAAAGGCTTCCCGCCGGATCATCCCTCCGTGGAATGGCTCAAGTTCAAGCACTGGTATTTCTGGAAGGAGCTGCCCGCCGATCTCGCCACCTCGAAAAAGCTCCTGCCTGAAGTCGTCAACCGCTTCCGCCTCATGAAGCCCGTCATCGACTTCTTCAACGAGCCCCTGCTGGCCATGCGCAGGAAGCGCCTCCCGCTCGCCCCGCCCGGAGCCTGACTCACGGATGCCGGAACTCGTGCGCCCGCGGGATCAGCTCCCGGTACACTTCCGAAGGCACGTGCGTCTGCCAATGCCCCGCCCACATCGCCCAGCCGGTCGCCCCGGAGAAAAGGGCCGCCATCGCCGCCGCCATCGCCCAGGCCGGCACCCGGCGCTTCCCGCCCAACGCCCGCATCTCGAGCGTGTCTTCCACCGGGCACGCCGCCACGCACTCCAGGCACCCGATGCATTCGGCCGAGCGGATCTGCACCAGCCGGTCCACCGGAAGCCGCTCGGGGCATGCCTTCGCGCACTTCCCGCAGTCGATGCAGGACGCCGCATTGCGGCGGATCCGCAGCGGGCTGGCCAGAGCCGCCAGCCCCATCAGCGCGCCGTAAGGACACAGATACCGGCACCAGAAATTCTGGATGAAAATCGACAAAATCACCAGAATTCCAATCACAATCGCCGCCGTAATGCTCAGATGCCGGAAGAAATTCAGCATCTTGACGTCCGCCACGATCCCGTAAGGCGACCCCAGAAACTGCGCAATCGCCTCCGCCTTCATCGACCCCACGGCGTAGGCGAACAGCCCCAGCAGCACGTACTTCAGGCTCCTTAGCCCAAGATCCAGCCAGCGCGGCAGGAAAAAATTCCTCCGGAACGTGTCCCGGCCGAGTTTCCAGAGGTACTCGGAAAGCGTCCCCACCGGGCACAACCACCCGCAGAAAGACTTCCGCAGAAGAAGGGAAATGGCGACAAATGCCAGGAACAGGACCATCGCTGCCGGATGCACGGCCGGCACGCGCCCGGTCTCGAAGAAGTACTTCGAGTTCATCATCCCCGCGATCGGCAGCCAGCCCTCCACTCCGGGCGGCCGCGCTACGGGCGGCGCGCCGCCGCTTTCATACGCCCGCACCCACAGGTAGAACTCGACCCCGATCCACACGTTCAGCAGCAGAAAGGCCGCCTGCACCGCAAGCCGGATCTGCTGCGAACGGTCCCTGCCGGCGCGCTTCCGGTACGCCTTCCTCTCCCGCAGGACCCTCGGAGGCGCGGCTATCATGCTTCCAGCTTCCCGCGGTCCGCGCACGCCTTCCGTGACTCCGGTCACTCTCGCGCCCCGCGTTCTGTCACAATGAAAGACCGGAACCGATCCCAGCAGTAGGAGGGATTTTGTGACTCGCCAGGAACTGATCGCAAAGATCGAATCGCTGCCCGCCGAGCTCCGCCGCCTCGTCTCCGGCGCCACGTCGGAGCAGTTGAACCGCCCCTATCGGCCGGGCGGCTGGACGTCGCGCCAGGTCATCCACCATCTGGCCGACTCCCACATGCACGCCTACATCCGTTGCCGCTTCATCCTGCTGGAGAACGACCCGCCGCTGAAGCCCTACGACCAAGACGCCTGGGCTCTCCTGCCCGACTCCGCCGAAGGCCCCATCGAGCCTTCTCTGGCGATCCTCGACGGACTGCATGCCCGCTGGGCCGCTTTCTTCCGCGCCGTCCCCGAAGACGCCTGGTCGCGCAAGGGATACCACCCCGAATACGGCGCCGTCACGCTCGAGCGGCTGCTGGAAACCTACGCCGCCCACAGCGAAAAACACCTGAACCACATCCGCGCCGGGCTCGCGCAGGGCTGAGGGCGGCTGCGGCCAGCCGCGCGCTCTCTCAGCGCCCCGCCCGCGCCATGCCGACCACCGCGTTCAGCAGGATCGCCCCCAGTCCCGTCGGGATCAGCACCTTCCAGCCGATATTCATGAGCTGGTCGTAGCGGTACCGCGGAAACGTGCCCCGCAGCCAGATGAAAATGTAGAGCACCGCCACCAGCTTCAGCAGCCACCAGAACACCGGCGCCGCCTCGCGGTTGAATCCGGGGATCAGGAACAGGAGCGCCGCCAGCCACAGCAGCGCGCCCACGCCCGCCAGACCCATCGCGTAGGCGCGCGTCGGCTGCTTCCGCATCAGGTGGAAGCACAGCAGCCCGAAGCCGCCGAACACAAGCAGCGGCACGCCGTAGTTGAACGGAATCTCCAGCCACGCCACGTTCGGAAACGGCCTCAGCCAGCCGCCGAAAAACAGCGTTACCTGCACGCTGCCGATGGCGAACATGCTGATGTACTCCGACAGCATGTACACGCCCCAGCGGAAGCCGCTGTACTCGGTGTGGAAGCCCGCCACCAGCTCGCTCTCCGCCTCCGGCAGGTCGAACGGCGCGCGGTTGGTCTCCGCCACGGAGGCGATCAGGAAGATCATCGCCGGAATCAGCATCAGCCCGAAGTTGTCGAACGCGAACCACACGCCGCGCTCGAGCTGCGCCCGCACGATGCCCTGCATCGACAGCGTGTTCGCCATCATCACGCCGCACACCAGCGCCAGCCCCAGCGCCACTTCGTAACTGATGAGCTGCGCGCCGGAGCGCAGCCCGCCCAGCAGCGAATAGTGCGAGTTCGACGACCACCCGCCCAGGATGATGCCCAGCACGCCCACCGACGACATCGCCGTGATCACCAGCAGCCCGACGTTGGTGTCCGTCACCTGGAACCGCGCCGAAAACGGAATCACCGTCAGCGTCGTCGCCGCCGTGAAGAACGTCACCACCGGCGCCAGCCGGAACATGATCCGGTTGGCCTCCGCCGGCACCACGTCTTCTTTCATCAGCAGCTTCACCGCGTCGGCGATCGTCTGCAACAGCCCGTGCGGCCCCACCCGCATCGGGCCAAGCCGCGCCTGCATGTCCGCCAGCACCTTGCGCTCCAGCAGCACGGTGAAGGCCACCGCCAGCGGAGCCAGCAGCAGGATGCAGGCCCCCACGACCAGGGGGATCAGCCAGGGCTGCGAAAAGAAGTCGCTCATCGCCGTTTTCCCTTACCGCGTGATGCTCATCTGCGCGAGCCGCAGGAACGGCTCCGGATACACGCCCGCCACGAGGGTCAGCACGCCCGTCACCGCCAGCCCCACGCGCGTGCCAAGGCTCACCGTCAGCGGGCCCGCCTCCGCTTCCTCCGGCTCCACGAAGATCGCCTTCACGATCCGGAAGTAGTAATAGATCGCCACCACCACGTACACCGCGCCGGTCACCGCCAGCACATAGTGGCCGGTCTCGATCAGCGCCCAGAAGATGTAAAACTTGCCGATGAAGCCCGCCGTCGGCGGAATGCCCGCCAGCGACACCATGAACACCAGCATCCACAGCGCATGGCCCGGAGCCCGCTTCATCATCCCGCGCAGGTCGTTGATGTCGTCTCCGGCGATGCCCTGCCGCGCCAGCGATGTCAGCACCAGGAACGCGCCCAGCGTCATGAACGTGTACACCAGCAGGTAGACGAGCACGCCCTTCAGGCCCGTCGGAGAGCCCGCAATCAGCCCCAGCAGGATGTAGCCCGCGTGGCTGATCGAGCTGTAGGCCAGCAGCCGCTTCGTGTTGGTCTGCGTCACCGCCGCCAGGTTGCCCACCGTCATCGACAGCACCGCCGCCGCGGCCAGCAGCGGCTCCCAGCTCTCGCGCGCCGGCCCCAGCGGGCCCGCGAACAGCCGCACCAGCAGGGCGAAGCTCGCCGCTTTCGACGCCGTCGCCAGATACCCGGTGATCATCGTCGGCGCGCCTTCATAGGCGTCCGGAGCCCACATGTGGAACGGCGCCGCCGAGATCTTGAACAGCAGGCCCGCGCCCGCCGTCGCCAGCGCCAGCACCAGCACCGGATCCCATGCGTCGCGCGCCGCCACCGCCGCGGCGATGTCGCCCAGCCGCGTCGAGCCGCTGATGCCGTACAGCACCGAAAAGCCGTAGACCAGGAAGCCCGTGCTCACCGAGCCGAGAATCAGATACTTCAGCGCTGCCTCGTTGGATCGCTTGTCCGCGCGCAGGAACCCCACCAGGATGTAGAACGTGACCGCCATCGTCTCCAGGCCGACGAACAGCGTCACCAGCTCCGTGCCGCTCGCCAGGAAAAACATCCCCGTCTGCGCGATCAGCAGCAGCCCGTAATACTCGCCGTGGTGCTCGTCGCGGACTTCCAGATACCGGTAGCTGATCAGTCCCGTGATCAGCGTCGCCGCCAGGAACAGCCAGTGGAAGAACAGCGCGTAGTGGTCGATCACCAGCGCGCCGCGGAACGCCGCCAGCGATCCGCCATGCTCGAGCAGGAACTGCTGCTGCCGCCAGAACGCCACCCCCGCGAACACTTCGCCCAGCACGAGGAAGATCAGCAGCCACCGCCGCTGCTTCGGATCCGGAAACACCAGGAAGTCGAACAGCAGCGTCGCGCAGCCGAACAGCGCCAGCAGCAGCGCCGGCAGGAGCACGAAATGGTCCGTCGCCGTGTAATACTGGCTCATCGCGAAATCGCCTCCAGCCCGGACGCCGGGGCCTGCGCCACCGACGTCGCCGTCTGATGCACGCGGTGCACGATCTCCGCCACCGGCTTCTCCAGAATTTCAAAGTAGGGCTTCGGATACACGCCAATCGACAGCGCCCACAGCATCAGCGGCACGAACACCGCCCACTCGCGCCAGTTCAGGTCCGGCAGCCCCCTGTTCTTCTCATTCGTCACCTCGCCGAGCATCGTCCGCTGGTACAGCCACAGCAGATAGGCCGCGCCCAGCACCACGCCCGGCACCGCCCACGCCGCCCACCACCGGTTGGCCTGGAAAGCCCCCTGAAGGATCGTGAACTCGCCCACGAACCCGTTCAGCAGCGGCAGCCCGGCGCTCGACAGCATTGCGAAGGCGAACACGATCGCGTAGTTCGGCATCACGTGCGCCAGCCCGCCGTAGTCGGCGATCAGCCGCGTGTGCCGCCGCTCGTAGATCACGCCCACGATGAGGAACAGCATGCCGGTCGAGATGCCGTGGTTGATCTGCTGGATCACCGATCCCGCCAGCCCCGCCTCGTTCAGCGCGAAGATGCCCAGCGTGCAGAAGCCCAGGTGGCTCACCGAGGAATAAGCCACCAGCTTCTTCCAGTCCTGCTGCATCAGGCTCACCAGCGCGCCGTAAAGGATCCCGATGAGCGACAGCACGATCAGCGCCGTCACGATCGTCTTGTCCGAGGACGCCCGAGGCAGCAGCGGCAGCGAGAACCGGATGAAGCCGTAGGTGCCCATCTTCAGCAGCACCGCCGCCAGGATCACCGAGCCCGCCGTCGGCGCCTCGGTGTGCGCGTCCGGCAGCCACGTGTGGAACGGGAACATCGGCACCTTGATGGCGAAGCCTAGGAAGAACGCCCAGAACACCCACTGCTGAAGCCCCAGCGGCAGGTTCAGCTTCATCAGTTCGGTGATCTCGAACGTGTAGCGGCCGTACTGCGCCGCGTGCTGGAAATACAGCGTCAGGATGCCCAGCAGCATCAGCACGCCGCCGGCCAGCGTGTACAGGAAGAATTTGATCGCCGCATACAGCTTCCGCGGGCCGCCCCAGACGCCGATGATGAAATACATCGGCACCAGCACCAGCTCCCAGAAGATGTAGAACAGCAGGAAGTCCAGCGAGACGAACACGCCGATCATGCCCGTCTGCTGGAGCAGGAACATCGCGTAGTATTCCTTCTCGCGCGTCTGGATCGCGTCCCACGAATAGAAGATCGCGATCATCCCCATCGCCGTCGTCAGCATCACCAGCAGCAGGCTGATGCCGTCGACGCCGATGAAATAGCTCACGCCCAGCGAGGGGATCCACTCCACCTTCTCGACGAACTGATAGCCGCCCGCCGAGCGGTCGAACCGGAACAGCAGCGGCAGCGACGCCAGAAAGCCGGCCGCGGCCGTCAGGTTTGCCCACCATTTGATGAGCGTCCGGTTCTCGCGCGGGATGAACAGCAGCACCAGCAGCCCGGCCAGCGGCGTGAAGAGCACGATCGACAGCAGATTCGATGTCATCGCCCGCGGCCTCCTCTATCGCACCCACCAGTAGTAGCCGAAGATCGCCAGCACGCCGGCCAGGAACATGAGCGCATAGGAATGGATGAAACCGGTCTGGAGGAAACGCACCGGGAACGACAGCGCCCGCACCGTGAACGCGCCCAGGTTCACCAGCCCGTCCACGATCCACGTGTCGTACCAGATCGAAATCTTCGAGATCACCCGCGTCATCCACGCCGTGCCGTTCACGCCGCCGTCCACCACCGCGGCGTCGAACCGCGCCAGCGCGCCGCCTCCCCCCTTGGCCAGCCCTTCCACGAACACGGCATTGTAAACATCGTCGACGTACCACTTGTTGTAGAGCACCGGGTACAACGGGCCGCCCGTGGGCCGCTCCTGCTCCTTCAGCCGCAGGTAGATGTGCCGCGCCAGCAGGATGCCGCCCAGCGCCGCGCCGATGGAGAGCCCCATCAGCGCCCACTCCATCGCCGCGTCGTGGTGCGCTTCCGCGTGGCCCGCGGCCAGCATCTTCTGCGCCCCTTCGAACACCGGCGCCAGCCAGTGTTCGAACGCCTGCTGGAAGCCGCTCTCGCCGAACACCTTCGGCATGCCGATCCAGCCCGCCGCGACTGACCCGGCGGCCAGCACCGTCAGCGGCACCGTCATCGACCGCGGCGACTCATGGATGTGATGCCGCGTGTGCTCGTCCATCCGCCCCTCCCCATAGAAGGTCAGGAACATCAGCCGCCACATGTAGAACGCGGTCATCGCCGCCGTCGCCCAGCCCACCGTCCACAGCACCTTCGAGCCGAGCGGCGAGCTCCACGCCTGCCACAGGATCTCGTCTTTCGAGAAGAACCCCGCCAGCGGCGGAATGCCCGCAATCGCCAGGCTCGCCACGAACATCGTCCGGAACGTCACCGGGATCCTGTCCTTCAGCCCGCCCATGCGCCGCATGTCCTGCTCGCCGCCCATGGCGTGAATCACGCTGCCCGCGCCGAGGAACAGCAGCGCCTTGAAAAAGGCGTGCGTGTACAGGTGGAAGATCGCCGCCCAGTAGGCGCCCACGCCCACCGCCACGAACATGTAGCCGAGCTGCGACACCGTCGAGTAGGCCAGCACCCGCTTGATGTCGTTCTGCACCAGCCCGATCGACGCCGCCAGGATCGCCGTCGCCGCGCCCACCGCCGCGATGATGTGCGACGTCTCCGGCGTCAGCGCCAGCAGGGCGTTCGACCGCGCGCACATGTAGACGCCCGCCGTCACCATCGTCGCCGCGTGGATCAGCGCGCTCACCGGCGTCGGGCCTTCCATCGCGTCCGGCAGCCACACGAACAGCGGAATCTGCGCGCTCTTGCCGGTCGCGCCCACGAACAGCAGCAGCGCCGTCAGGCTCAGCACGCCGAACACGCCCGTCTCCGGCGCGAACCGCGCCGAGGCGAGCGCCTCGTTCACCTCGGTGAACCGCAGCGAGCCCGCCACCGTCCACAGGAAGAACATCCCCAGAAGGAAGCCCGCGTCGCCAATGCGGTTCACGATGAACGCCTTGTTGGCCGCGTCCGACGCGCTCTTCCTGTGGAAGTAGAAGCCGATCAGCAGGTACGAGCACAGCCCCACGCCTTCCCAGCCCACGAACAGCAGCGGATAATTGTTGGCCAGCACCAGGGTGAGCATGAAGAAGACGAACAGGTTCATATAGCCGAAAAACCGGTAGAACCCGCCGTGCCTCGGCCCGTGCTCGTGCGCCATGTATCCGGTGGCGTAAATGTGGATCAGGAACCCGACGAAGGTCACCACCAGGATCATCACCGACGAAAGCGGGTCGAGCAGGAAGCCCCACTGCGCCCCGATCAGCGGCAGCCACTCGAACAGCACCACCTCGTGCGCCTTCTTCTCCAGCCCCGCCAGTTGCGCCACCGCGCCCAGCGAAAGCACGAGGCTTGCGCCCACCGTGCCCGGGCCGATCACGCTGATGGCCGCCTTCGTCAGGCGCCGCCCGGCAAACAGCATCGCCGCCGCGCCCGCCAGCGGAATCAGCGGAATCAGCCAGATCAGTCCGAGGAAATTCATCGTCCGGCTCCTACCACTTCAGCAGGTCGATCTCGTCCACGTGCACCGTCTCCCGGTTGCGGAACAGCGCAATCAGGATGCCCAGCCCCACTGCCGCCTCCGCCACCGCCACGCAGATGACGAAAATGGCGAACACCTGCCCCTCGAGCTGATCCAGGTTGCGCCCGAACGCAATCAGGTTCACGTTCACCGCGTTCAGGATGATTTCGATCGACATCATCAGCACGATCACGTTGCGCCGCGTCAGGATTCCGATGACGCCGACAAGCAGCAGGATCGCGCTCAGCACCAGGTAATGCGCCGTGGTGATCGGTGCCAGCATCGCTTCAGATCCTCTTCTTCGCCATCATCACGCCGCCGACGATCGCCACCAGCAGCAGCAGCGACGCCAGCTCGAACGGCACCAGGTACTCGCGGAACAGCACCATCGCCAGGCTTTCCACGTTGCCCCCTTCGCGCGGCGTCGGCTGCACGCCCGGCGGCAGCCGCAGCGTGTCCGCGCCCCGCAGCCAGAACCACGCGATCAGCGCCGCCGTGCCTCCCGCGCAGGCCACCGCGCCCGGCCACGCGCGGTGGAACTGCCGCTCCCGCGCCGCCGCCTCCAGGTTCACCAGCATGATCACGAACAGGAACAGCACCATGATGCCGCCGATGTAAAGCACGATCTGCACCGCGAACAGGAACTCGGCCGAAAGCATCAGGTACAGCCCGGCCACTCCGCCCAGCGACGCGATCAGCGAGATCGCGCAGTGCACGGCGTTGCGCATCGTCACCGTCAGGACGGCGCCGGCCACCGCCAGCGCCGCGAAACAGTAAAAGAAAACCGCTTCCGTCATCCTCGCGCTCCCGCGCGGCCCGCGCCGCGCACGCACTAGTAGCGGTACTGCGTCGGCAGCAATCCCTGCTCCAGCGTCTGCCGGTCGAGGATCGCGCCTTCCCGCGAGTAGCCCGCCATCTCGAAATCCTGCGTCAGCTCGAGCGCGTCCACCGGGCAGGCGTCCTCGCACAGCCCGCAGAACATGCACCGGCTGATGTCATAGGTGAACGTGACCAGCTCTTTCTTCTTCGTCTCCGGGTTGCGCTCCCAGCCCACCACGATCAGGTTTTCCGGACAGGCGAGCGCGCACAGGTCGCAGGCGATGCACAGCGTGTCGCCGTTCTCCGGATTGATGTTCAGCCGCGGCGCGCCCCGGTAGCGCTCGCCGATCTTCGGCCGCTCGAACGGATACTGCTCGGTGACGATCTGCTTCGGGTGCTGGTGGCGGAACGTCACCCGCAGCCCCTCCAGCAGGTCGACCAGAAACACTTTCCGCAGAAGCTGTTTCATCGCGCCCCTCCTTTCGCCCGCCGCGCGCCGCTCACCGGTCCACCTCGCCCAGCACGATGTCGGTCGTGCCGATGATCGCCACCACGTCGGCCACCAGCGCGCCCCGGCACATCTTGTCCAGCGCCTGGAGGTTGACGAAAGACGGCGGGCGGATGCGCACCCGGTAAGGCTGCGTCGAGCCGTCGCTCACCACGTAATAGCCCAGCTCGCCCTTCGGCGCTTCGATGGAAACATAGGCCTCGCCCACGGGCGGCTTGATCACCTTGCCGACCTTCGCCATGATCGGCCCCGCGGGGATGTCGGCCACCGCCTGCCGCACGATCCGCACGCTTTGCCGCATCTCCTGCATGCGCACGACGTAGCGGTCCCATGTGTCGCCGTTCTCGCCCGTCGGGATCTCGAAGTCGTACTTCTCGTAGCCCGAGTACGGCTGCGCCTTGCGCAGGTCCCACTTCACCCCGGCGGCGCGCAGCATCGGCCCGGTGACGCCATACTCCTTGCAGTCGGCCGCCGTGAGGATGCCGACACCCTTCAGCCGCTGCTGCCAGATCCGGTTCCCCGTCAGCAGCTCCTCGTATTCGTCAATCTTTTTTTCGAAAATGTCGCAGAAATCCAGGACCTCTTTTTCAAAACCGTCGTAGGTTTCGTATTGCAGCCCGCCGATGCGGAAGGCATGCGTCGTCAGCCGCGCCCCGCAGTATTTCTCGTAAATGTTCAGGATCAGCTCGCGCTCGCGCATGCAGTAGAACAGCGGCGTGATCGCGCCGATGTCCAGCGCGTGCGTCCCCAGCCACAGCAGGTGGCTCGCGATCCGGTTCAGCTCCGTCAGGATCACCCGCACCGCCTGCGCCCGCGGCGGCGCCTCCACCTGAAGGAGCTTCTCCACCGCCAGGCAGTAGCCGAGCCCGTTCGACACCGCCGCCACGTAGTCCATGCGGTCCACGTACGGCGCGAACATCTGCCAGGTGCGGTTCTCGGCGATCTTCTCCACGCCCCGGTGCAGATAGCCGATCACGCACTCGGTCGACAGCACCCGCTCGCCGTCCAGCTTCAGGATCACGCGCAGCACGCCGTGCGTCGACGGGTGCTGCGGCCCCATGTTCAGAACCAGCTCGCTTGCGTCAAGGAAGGTGTCCGCCATGGCTATTGCCCGCTTTCAATGCCCAGATTTTCCTGCACCCAGCGCTGGTCCATCTTCAGGATGCTGTTCTCCTTCCGCAGCGGGAACGTCTCCCACTCCTCCGGCAGCAGGATGCGCCGCATGTCGGGATGGCCCTCGAACTCGATGCCGAACATGTCATAGACTTCGCGCTCGAGCCAGTTCGCCGTCAGATGCACCGGCACCGCCGTGCGCGGCCTGTAGCCTTCCGCAATGCGGATCTTCATCCGGATCCGCTCATTGCGCCCGAAGCTGTAAATGATGTAGACGATGTCGAACGGCTCGGGCCGTTCGGGCCAGTGCACGGCGGTGATGTCCACCAGATAGTCGAAGCCGTGATTCTCTTTCAGCGACTCAAGGATCGGAATCGCCGCCTCGGGCTTTGCCACCAGGAAATTCTGGCCCACGTAGGAGCTGAACTCGAGGATCTGGTCGCCGAACTCTTCCTTCAGCGCGCGCGTCAGCTCGCTCTCCCACGGCGTCGCCGCCATCGCGGCGGGGGCTTTCGGCGGTGCGGGCCGGGCAGCGCCGGCGGCTGCGGCCGGCTTTTCGCCCGGCGTTGCGGCAGGCTTTGGTGCGGCTGCGGCGGGCTTGGCAGCCGGCGCGGCACCTGCCGGGGTCTTCGGCTCCGGCGGGCCGGCCTGCCCGGCGGCTGCGGATTCGGCCGCCCCCCCGGCTGGGGGTTCGGCCCCGGAAGGAGCGGCCGGCGGCTGGGCCGGCTCGCGGGTTGGCTCGGGCGCGGGAGCGCCTTCCGGCTTCGCGTCGTCTGGCATCGCAGATTCCTGACTGAAGTTTCAGGGATATCACGCCGGCAAAATCGGTGTCAAATGTCCGATTGTCCCCATCCCCCTGCGCGCGCCTCCTGCATGTCGCGCGCCGCCGCTTGCCCTCTGCCGCGCAGCCCGCCAGACGCTGCCCGGCCCGCAGTGCCCTCCGCGCCGTCCGCTCCCGAGGGCCGCCCGGCCTGCGGTCTGCTTCCGGGACTGCCCGGTGCGCCAGCCGGTCTTGCCGCGGCAATCGCGTCCGCGGCCCGGGCTAGTCGCGGCCCTCCGCCGCGCGGCGCGCTTCAGCGTCTTCGGCCGGCATGGGCCTGCCCGTGAGAAATCCCTGCACCTCGTCGGCGCCCATGGCCCGGAGCGCCGCCAGTTGCTGCTCTGTCTCGACGCCTTCGACGATCACCGAAAGGCCCAGCCCGTGCGCCATGCGGATGATCGACTCCAGCAGCGGCGCGCGGCCCTGCTCGAGCTCCCGCAGGAAGCTGCGGTCCACCTTGATCCGCTCCACCGGCAGCTCCTTCAGGTAGGCCAGCGAACTTGAACCCGTGCCGAAATCGTCCAGCGCGAACTGCACGCCCAGCCGCCGCAGCTTGCGCATCCGCTCCGCCGTCTGGCCGAGATTCTCCATCACGGCGCTCTCGGTGATTTCCAGCTCGATGAGCTGCGGAGCTACGGCCGTGGCCTCGAGTGCGCGGGCGACCTCGTCCACAAAGCCCGCATCCGCCATCTGGAGCGCGCTCACGTTCACGCCGACGCGCGCCGGCAGGCCGCGCAGCTCCCATTGCCGCGCCTGCCGGCAGGCCTCTTCCAGCGCCCAGCGGCCCAGCTCGACAATCAGCCCGGTCTCCTCGGCCACGGGAATGAAGGCACCGGGAGACACCATGCCGACCTCCGGGCTGCGCCATCGCATCAGCGCCTCATAGCCCACCGTGCGCCCGTCGGCCAGCCGCACCTGCGGCTGATAGTGCAGCACCAGCTCGCCCCGCGCCGCCGCGCCGCGCAGGCGGCGCTCGAGCTCCAGCCGCTCCAGCGCCTCCAGCCGCAGCGTGGCATCGAAGACCACGCAGCGGCCGCCATTGCGGCGCGCCCGTGCCGCGGCCGTGGCTGCCCGCGCCCTCCGCAGCCAGTGCCGGATCTCCTCATCCGCCTCGGCGGCCGCCACACCGACCGCCGGCCGCGCATGGATCTCGTGGCCGTCCAGCAGGAACGGCTCGTCCAGCATGCGGAGCAGATGCTGCCCGATCTGCTGCGGATCGCCGCCCGAGGCCAGCACGGCGAGCTCGTCTCCGCTCAGCCGCGCCGCGAAGTCCGCCTCGGGCAGCCGCATCAGCCGCCCGGCCGCGCTGCGCAGCAGCGCGTCGCCGGTCTCCTCGCCCAGGATTTCGCGCACGCGCTTGGCTCCCTCCAGCGAGACCAGCACCAGCGCTGCTCCGGCAGCGCCTCCCCGCTCGCGCAGCCCGGCGATGCGCTCCTCGAGCTGTTGGCGGTTCCAGAGGCCGGTCACCCCATCGTGTTCCGCGCGGTAGCGGAGCTCATCGAGCAGATTCGCCTGTTCGATCGCCAGCGCCGCCAGCTCGGCCAGCTCTGCCAGCGCCTCGCGCAGGCGGTCCTCGTCGAAGGGACGCTGCGCAAACAGCGTCAGGCATCCGGCCAGCTCGCCAGCAGCCGTACAGAGCCGGTCGGACCAGCAGTAGCGGGCGCCGCCCGCCAGGCCGGCATAGGGCGCCCAGCCCGCGCCGGATCCCATCTCCGCCATGCGTCCGCGCAAGGCCCACCACGGAGCCGCCGCGGCCGGAATCCGCGCGGGCGGCTTCAGCCATTGGGGCAGCTCGCCGCCGGCAGCCACCGTTTCGAGCTCCTCGCCGCGGAGCACGAACACGACCGCCAGCCGCGCGTCAGACTCCTCCCGCGCCAACCGGGCGATTTCGCCGAGCGTGCATTCCAGGGGAGCCTGCGACGCAATGGCGCGGTACACCTGCTTCAGCCGGAGGACCGCATCGGCCCGCCCGCCCTGCGGCGAAGCCGCCTCGCTATCTTCGTGCCGGCGCGCCAGCAGCAAACAGGTCCACCTCCTCGATCAGCGCCTCCGTGCCCACCCGTCCGAGCAGGCCCCACATCCAGCGGCCTTCGAGCGCCAGCGTCACGCGCCGGCCGGCCGCGAACGTCCGATATTCGAACGGTTCCGCAAGAGCCTGCTCGAGCCGCTCGCGGACGGCGTTCTCATCGCCCGCTTCCATCAGCCAGACCCGCATCCGCGGCGCCCAGGCATAGACCCTGCCCTCCAGCGCGAGCGCGGAGATCCGCTCCTGCTCGAAGCCCGCCAGCGCCTCTTCAGCCACCGCCCTGCCGAACCTCGCCTCGAGCGCCGGCAGCCGTTCGAAGACGACCCCCGCCACGGCGGCGCGCCGCCCGGACGCGGCCGCGGCGCGCACGGCCTCGACGCCCTCCTCTCTGCCCGAGCGCTCCCGGCGGTCCGGGCGCTGCCGCGACCGCGCTTCATCCAGCCGGCGCCCGAGCGCCTCCACCCGCGCCGCCGTGTCCTGGCGCTGCGCCTCGCTCTCCCGCCGCAACGCCTCGGCGGCCTCGTGCACGGCCGCCCGCATCGAGCCGAGAGTGTCGGCCCGCGCGGCGCGCTCCAGCACCTGGCCAACCGCGGCGAAGCGCTCGGCGGCGCGGTCGCCGCCCTCGGCCAGCGCCACCACCGCCTGGTTGAAGGCCGACAGCAGCCACTGCATCTCCACCCGCGCCTGCTCCTCGCGGCGCGCCTGCTCCGCCTTCCACTGCCGGATCTGATCTAACAGCGCCCCAAACGGTGGCCCGCCCACCCCGGACTCGCCCGCCGCCTCTTCCTCCGGCCCCCGCTGAAGGCCCAGCTCCCGGCCGAGTTTCTCGACGAAATCCAGGCAGGTCTGCGCACACCTGGACCGACCATCGGCCTGGCCGACACGGTCCAGATATCTTCGTAACGAGATGATCTTCACTGCCCCCGTTGTCTCATCGGCCAGGGCCGGAAACATTTGAATGGAAGGAAAAACTCGTGTCGAGAAATTACTGCCATAGTCCAGTGCTACCTGAAGCAGATGCCAGCTGGACGCGGCCCCTGGCACCTGCTTCTTTTAACTGCCGCGCGCAAGCGCCAGCAGGCCAAGAATATCCCTTACCCCTGGCTATTCCTTCAGGGTCTGTTTCATCTGCACAACCAGAATGGGATCGGCCGTGCGCCGTCCTATATGGAGATGAGGAAAAGCGCTATGGTCAGTAATCCTAGCGCGAGAGACCAGCGCGCCTTCAATACAAGAGAAATGGGATCCTCGTCTACCATCGCGCCACGATGAACTTCAAACCAGAACCGCCCGAACCAAGCAAGCAGGACGCCACATTCCAGTCGCAGGAGATCCGGCCGACGATAAAGCTTGACCACGTCCGTGCCTCCCGTGTAGAGCCCCATTGCGATCACCGCTCCGATGGACGCGCTGACTCCCATCCCCAGTAGTACTACCTCGTCACCCTGCCGGTAGGCCCTGCGCCTGTTTACATCGCCACAGTCAAGTATGCTGTTCCTAATTTCCGCATATCTCTTCGCGGTCGCAAGAGACATGAATGTCATGAGACAAAACAATGCTGTCCAGTCCGATATCGGGATATCCGTTGCTGCTCCTCCAAGGTAGACACGGAGCAGATAAAAGCCCGCTAAAACGATCACGTCAACGACGAGAATCCGCTTGATCCAGAGAGAGTACAGCAAACCGGCGATGACATATCCGGCGATCAGGGTCAACACGCCAGCATTTACCATCGCGGCCAGAGCCATGCCGATTGCGACCAGCGTTACGCTGGCCAACAAAGCATAAGTCATTTTCAGGCGGCCGCTGGCAACGGGCCGCAACCTTTTTACGGGATGCCTGCAGTCACTTTCCTTGTCGAATACGTCGTTTGCGAGGTATAAACCGGAACTGCAAGCGCACATCGACAGAGCGGCCATGGCGGAGCTGATGACCAGAGGCCAATCCGAAAATCGGTGCGAGAGCACGAGCGGAACGAACAGGAGGCTGTTCTTAGTCCAATGCTTCGGTCTGAGCGCGGAAATTAACCCAACGCCTCTCATGGCTCCAGCGTGCCTCCCTTCAGCCTCATTTGAACATCCTTCTCGTAAGCGCTGACTGTCAAACTCCGCAGGCACCAAGGCCTTTTCAGTGCCATGGAACGCATGCATTCCCTACTTTTGATCCACCATCTCCCAAATCTCGTAAATTCCAACCTCCGACACCAAACGGAAGGAACTTAAAAACCATTGATTTAAATGTGGGAAGTCTTGAAAACATCTCGCTACTCCTGGCAGAAAAGTCTCTTTCTCTCGGATCACCAACCGCGCATTATTGTCCACGAGCGCCTTGTATACTCTTCGATCGAGATCGGCAGCCTGGGTAGGAAAAAACGACTGTCGAGGCTGGAAATAGAGCATCGGCTGGGGAGGACTCACCCCGCTCAGGGCATATAAGATGGTTGAATCCCCCATTACAAAGAAGGGGACACGGAGATCCTTTAACAGCCTCACAATCTTCTCAAGATCGTGCCGATGAAGAATCATTTTCTTGATCCGAGTGGGCTCGCCCCAGACAAGCCGCTCCAGACCGGCTACTTCGACGTGGCCCACAAAGCGCGCTCTCCGATCAAACTGCTGAACATGTCTTGTCCAAGCCGCTCGCCCTGTGTGTATCGAGAAGAGCAGGCCCCAAATTGTCACGAACGCAATGCATATGGCCTTCAGCCCCTGGCTTGACACGATTACACCCTCGCAATCGCCGTATGCTGGCGTTCGGATTTCGACGATATTCACTACACCCAGGATCGCCCCCAAACCCAGAGCTGCGCCAAAGCCAGCGAGGGAATATGAATTCACTGGTTCATTCAAGGTGATGCTTTGGACATACGCGCGATACCATGCAATCAGAAGAGCGAGCACGCCCGCGGTTGTGGATCGACGGAACGCCGGATGGCTTAGGCGTGGAAACGCCAGTGCCAGGCAGAGACCCCCACAGACGAACCCGGCAACATCCAGCTGGTGTTCGATGGCATCTCCGGAAAACGTCAGCGCAGCCCGAATACTGTCAGGCGTAATCCTCCTCCGTGCCAGTTCTCGTGTAACACGAAGACTGTACTCGCAGAAGTTCTCCCAGCCATCACGGATCGCGAAAAGAAACACACCTGCCGATATGAGTGCAGACATGGTGAAGGCAAGGGTCAGCATCAGCCTGTCGCGTTTGCTCAACTGCCCTCCGGCCAACAGGATCACGGCAGCAAGCGGGAGCGTCAACACACCAAAGTTCTGTTTGCTAAGAACCGCCAACACGAAGAAAACTCCCGAGGCCGCTCCCAAAACCAAGCGCACCCGGGAACTCACAGACAGAGCTTCTACCGAGGCCTGGATCGTCAGAAGACCGAAGAACATGGCCGTCTGTTCCAGCCAAAGCGTTCCGAAGGGCGCCGCGAAGCAGACCGCTGTAATCGCCCCTCCAAACGCCGCCGCTAGACGCGATCCAGTCAAGAGCCGGGTCGTACGCATCACCGACGCAGTAGCTACAGCGTTCATGAGAGCGGCTGGCATGACAGTCGCGCTCCAGCTCACCCCCATCACCCGGAAGAAGGCGGCCTGGATCAGAAAAGTCACGGGACCGAAGGGCATCAGAAAATCTCTGTAAGGCACCTGCCCCTGCAAGATCCGCCATCCGCCATCAAAAATGATGGATTGGTCTAGTAGAAACAGCCCGCGATGCCCGACAAACCAGTTGAAGACGAATGCGGCAGCCGTAGCGAAAACGGCAAAAGTTCCGTACACGGCTCGTCCGTGACGAATTGCAAGGGAATACAGTCGGCTCACTGTGTGCGTCCCAAAGGTCCGAGTGAGATAAGACACCTGGTTAACAATATTCCTCACTGCACAGAATGTTGATGTGACTGACTCAGATGAAGTATACTCCACGAGTCCTTCTCTGGAAAACACGAACGAGGTTAGAGAACTCCCTACCCCCCCCATCGCCTGAGAGGGTTATTTAGGCTGAAGTCTCGAAATCTTTTCGCAAGGCCTGTGAATTGGCGGAGCGGATTCGGAGGGCAGCACTCATGCCGATCTGCCGGCAGGCAGTCCTCCGTCCGTCTAAGTGAACTGGTTGGAACCAGAAGCTCAGCGAGCCCGCTACTCCCCCCATCAAGCAGCCTTCCGCGGGCAGTACGGAAGCATTCGCAAATGCAACGCGGATTGAGACAGAAACAGGAGTCCAACCGATGACGAGTTCTGATTGCAGGCCCCCTAAGTCCGATCCGGTACTCAGGCGAGACCCTCCAGAGTTTTGGAGGGGCACAGCCGGTGAGTCTGATCCGGATCCGCGACATGGGAATGAGCCGATTCTCACGGTTCCACGCGTCAAGGGAGTGGAGTTGTAGCTCCAGGCGAGAGGATCAGCTTACCGCGCCGAAGCATTCTGACGCCACACTCTGGGACGCCCTAATCGATCGTGCCGAGCGCCTGGGGATTCAGCCTTGCGGAGGTTACTCGAGGTTACTCAAACCCACACAATGTCGCGCTGCAGACTGCCTCACACGCTCCAGCAGTTCCGCAAACAGCCCCGCGCCGGGGCCATCGGGCGGCCCGCTCTCCTCGGCCGCCGGCTCGAAGCCGATTTCACGGCAAAGCGCGTCGGCGAAGCCAAGGCAGGCACGCGCACAATCCTCGCTGCTGCCTGCCCGGCCCGCCTGATCAAGGAATTTCCGCAAGGAGATGATCCGCACGACCCTTCCCTCTCATCGGTCCGGCCGGGAGGAACTTGAATCGCGGCGGCGGTACGCCATCCTACAATGGGGAGGACGGCAACAAAACGGCCGCCCGGTTCATCCAATTCGTTGACAGCCATTCTGCGCAAGGAGTTTCAGACCCATCCCATGAAACGCTTCCGGATTCTTTCCTGCGCCGCATTTCTGCTTGGCGCCCTCCCCGTCTCCGCCCAGAAAGCGGGCGACCCGGCCAAGGGCAAGGAGGTCTTCGATCAGTGCGCCGTCTGCCACTCGGCCACGACGGACGAGAAGAAGGTGGGCCCCTCCCTGAAAGGGCTTTTCAAGAAAGCGAAGATGACCAACGGCCAGAAGCCCACCGAGGCCAACGTGCTGGCGATCATCAACAAGGGCAAGGGCACGATGCCCGCCTACGAAGACATTCTGACCAAAGAGGAGAAGGATCACCTGCTGGCTTACCTGAAGACCCTCTGAGCCAGGGTGGCGGATTTGACCGCCGCGGCCCCGGCCCGCTACAATGGGAGCGTAGCGGCCGCCAGGCCGCTCCAAACAAAGCGTCCCCATCGTCTAGCCAGGCCTAGGACACCGCCCTTTCACGGCGATAACGCGGGTTCGAATCCCGCTGGGGACGCCAATTCTTTTTCGCCCTCCGCATTTTTCCCCGTACAGCCTACCGGTCGCTTGCAAACCGCCCGGATTCGCTAGCACGACCCGCAGCTACGCGCGGGCGCAGGGACGGCAGATGGCCGGACTTCGCTCGAGGGGCGGAGCGCTGAACGGAAATTTGCAAAACGAACCGAAGATCGGCGGAAACAGATTGATTCTGCAAGTATTTGTTGGCGCGTCCGGGCGCCGGGGGGATGGGCCATAGGGGGCCATCCTGGCTGCGGGGGCGGATCCCGGCAAGTGGATGATTTCAGGACCGTTGGTGGCGATTATGGGCTGCCGCGGGCTGCGCCTTAGGGAATGCGCCGCAGGCGGGGGGGCGGCGCGGTGGCGGGGCGGCGGGGGGGTGTGAGGAGGCGTTCCGAGGGGGCCTCTTCGGCGGGCTGGCGGGGCGGAACGAACCACCAAGGAAATGCCGACCGAGGCACGGAAACTTGCAGAACGAACCGAAGATCGGCGGAAAAAGATTGATTCTGCAAGTATTTGTTGGCGCGTTCGGGCCGCCGGGGGCCGGGCCATAGGGGGCCATCCTGCCTGCGGGGGCAGAGTCCGGCAAGTGGATGATTTCAGCAACGTTGTCGGCGATTCCCCGCTGACGCGGACCGCGCCGTGGGGAGGTCATCGCGCAGGACGAGACGGACCGCGGCAGGCGGATGAGGCACGGGGCGATGGCCGGCGTTGCGGGGATGCCGCGGGCCGTGCCGGAGGGACCGGTCACTCGAAGCGGAAGCGTGCGCGTCCTTCGTGTTCGTGAGCGATGCCGCGCTTGGTGCCGCGCACGAACTCGACGATGTGGCGGGCGTGGGGCGAGTCGATTTCGCGCTCGATCCGCTCGAGGGCGTCCTTCAGCTTCAGCTTCGAGCGGTACAGGAGGCGGTAGGCCTTTTTGATGGCGGTGATTTCCTCCGTCGAGAAGCCGGCGCGCCTCAGCCCGACGAGGTTCAGTCCCACGGGGCTGGCGTAGACGCCGCTGTAGAGGAAGAACGGGGGCAGGTCCTGGTTGACGCGGACGCCGCCGCCGATCATG
>JANWVO010000059.1 GCA_025056865.1 Bryobacteraceae bacterium | reverse complement strand
CTCAGTGCAGCTGACACTCCTCACCCTCTTGCCGTACGGGAGCCGCATCATGGCTGCAGCGGTGGTTCGGCCTCAGTGCAGCTGACACCTGTACGAGGAGCCGCCGAAGCGCTGCGACGTTGTGTTGCTGCAGCGGTGGTTCGGCCTCAGTGCAGCTGACACCCTCGCTGCCGTTTGGTTCACAGCCGCCCCGGTATTGCTGCAGCGGTGGTTCGGCCTCAGTGCAGCTGACACGGCGATGACCCGCGGTTTGACAGATACGGGTGGCGCATGCTGCAGCGGTGGTTCGGCCTCAGTGCAGCTGACACATCTGCGTGATGTCGCCAAGGTTCGGCACCTCCGGAAGCTGCAGCGGTGGTTCGGCCTCAGTGCAGCTGACACGCCGTGATTGAGGGACGCTGCGTTAAGTGCGGCATGGCTGCAGCGGTGGTTCGGCCTCAGTGCAGCTGCCGGGGCGAGTGATTCAGGGAGCCGAGAAAGCAGCCGCCGCCGTCAACCTCCGCTCGGATTATTGCCTCCCAACGCGCGGGCCGCGCGCGAATGTGAGAAAATCCCGTTTTTCCCGGGCCATGAGAGAAGCGCTTTGCATCGGATTGGCGGCGCTGCTGTGCGCGCCGCCGGCAGGAGCCCAGCAGGGGCCGCCGCGGACGCTGACGGTGGAGTGGATCATGCAGGGGCCCGCGCTGTATGGATACGAGCCGCGGGCGGTGCGCTGGAGCGGCGACGGGCGCCGCGTGTATTTCGAGTGGAAGCAGGCTTCCGAGCCGCCCGAGAAGGAGTATTCGACGTGGGTGGTGAACCGCGACGGCTCGGGGCTGCGGCGGCTGAGCGATGAGGAGGCGCTGGAGGCTCCGCCCGCGCGCGCGTCGAAGAGCGCGGACGGCCGCGTGGGCGTTTTCGCGCGCGAGGGCGACATCTGGCTTTACGATTACGGCAGCGACCGCGCGCGGCGCATTACGCGCACGGGCGAGGCCGAATCGTCGCCGCGGCTGACGCGGGACGGCAGGCGCGTGACCTTCGTCCGCGGCGGCAATCTGTTCGTTCTGTCGCTGGAGAGCGGCGAGATCGAGCAGCTCACCCACATCGTTCCGCCGGGCCAGCCGGACGGCGACGAGCAGCGCAAGGGAACGGCGAGCCAGGAATATCTCAAGAAGGAAGAGCGGGCGCTGCTGGAGGCGGTGGACAAGCGCGCGCGGCAACGCGAGGAGCGGGAAGAGAAGCGCAAGAAGGAGAATCCGCGCCGTCCGCTGCGGCTGACGCAGCGGCAGACGGTGACGGATCTGTATCTGTCGCCGGACGAAAAGTACGTGCTGGCGGTCGTCACCGAAAGGCCGCAGGAGGCGAAGACGGCGCTGATGCCCCTGTACGTCACCGAAACGGCGTACACCGAGACGCAGCCGACGCGGACGAAGGTGGGCGACGTGCAGCCGCGGCAGCGCATGGCGCTGATCCGCGCCGACAACGGCGAGGTGCGGTGGCTGGAGGCGGGCCTCAAGGCGACGCGCGACGGCAAGGAGGTGGAACGCCCGGTGACGCTGGCCAATCCCCAGTGGAGCGAGGACGGGGCGCGGCTGGCGGTGCTGGGGCGGGCGGCCGACTTCAAGGACCGCTGGGTGTTTGCCGTGGACGTGGAAGCGGCGCGGCTGCGGCCGCTGTTCCACCTGCATGATGACGCGTGGGTGGGCGGGCCCGGCGCGCAGGCGCTGGGCTGGCTGCCCGGCGGCCGCGAGGTGTGGTTTCAGGCCGAGCGCGACGGATGGTCCCACCTGTATGCCGCGAATTGGGAGACAGGGGAGGTGCGGGCGCTGACGGGCGGGCGCTGGGAGGTCAAACAGGCCGAGCTGTCGCCCAACCGCGAATCCTTCCTGCTGACGACCAGCGAAGAAAGCCCCTATGAGCAGCACCTGTATCTGATGCCCGCCCACGGCGGCGCGCGGACGAAGCTCACGTCCGCGCCCGGCTTCCACGATGGCGAGCTTTCGCCCGACGGCGCGATGCTGGCGGTGATCCACAGCCGCACGAACCAGCCGCCGGAGCTCTTTCTGATGGCGGCGAAGCCCGGAGCGGAAATGCGGCGGGTGACAGTGAGCCCGAGCGCGGAATTTTCGCGGTATCCGTGGATCGAAAAGCCGATTGTGGAAATTCCGGCGCGCGACGGGGCGCGAATTCCGGCGCATATTTACAAGCCGGCGAACTGGAAAAAGGGCGGGCCGGCGGTGATTTTCGTCCACGGCGCCGGATATCTGCAAAACGTGCACCGGGGCTGGTCGAGCTATGCGCGGGAGATGATGTTCCACCATCTGCTGATGGAGCGGGGCTACCTCGTGCTGGACCTGGACTACCGCGGCTCGGCGGGCCACGGCCGCGACTGGCGCACGGCCGTCTACCGGCACATGGGAGGAAAGGACCTGGACGACCAGGTGGACGCGGCGAAGTGGCTGGCGGCCGAGCATGGGGTGGATCCGCGCCGGATTGGCATTTACGGCGGCAGCTACGGGGGCTTCCTCACGCTGATGGCGATGTTCACGCAGCCGGGCGTGTTTGCGGCGGGCGCGGCGCTGCGCCCGGTGACCGACTGGGCGCACTACAACCACCCCTACACGGGCGCGATCCTGAACCTGCCGCAGGATGATCCCGAGGCGTACCGGCGGAGCTCGCCGATCTACCACGCCGCGGGGCTGCGGGGGGCGCTGCTGATCTGCCACGGGATGGCCGACGCCAATGTGCATTTTCAGGACACGGTGCGGCTGGCGCAGAAGCTGATCGAGCTGGGCAAGGAGAACTGGGAGGTGGCCATCTACCCGGTGGAAGACCACGGCTTCGTGAACGCTTCGAGCTGGACGGACGAGTACCGCCGCATCCTGAAGCTGTTCGAGACGAACCTCAGGAAGTAGAGCGGAGGCGTCAGCGGGCGGGGGCGGGCTTCGGCTTTGCGCCGGCGGGCCGTGGCGGGGCGGGTTCGGCCACTTTCAGGATCTGGTCGGCGGCGACGTTCGTGAGAGTCTGCTTCAGGCCGCTGGGCCAGGTGATTTCGACGCTGCGGAGGCGGGTTTCGGCGCCGAGGCCGAAGTGGACGCGGCGGTCGCTGGAGCCCATGAAGCCGACGCTGACGGCGACGTGGTTGTAGAGGGTGCGACCGCCGGCGGTGGTGACCTTCACGGCGGCCCCGATGGCGTCGCGGGGGCTGCGGCGGCCGGTGAGCTCGACGAGCAGCCAATGGCGGTCCGGCAGGCCGCCGTTGAGCAGGATGCGCGGGCGGCGGTTGAGGGAGGTGACGATGATGTCCATCCAGCCGTCGTTGTTGAGGTCGGCGAAGGCGGAGCCGCGCTGGAAGCCTTTCTGCATGAAATCCGGCCCCAATTCGGCGGAAACGTCGATGAAATGCCTGCCCTCGACGTTCTCGAACATGGTGTCATTCTGCGGGGAAAGCTCGTTGAATTCGTCGACGTCGCCATTGGAAGAGTAGATGTCTTTCCAGCCGTCGTTGTTGTAGTCGATGAAGCCGCTGCTCCAGCCCGAATAGGGGCGGCTGAGCCAGGTGATGCGGGCGGGCGTGGAGACGAGCTCGAAGGCCTGGCCGGTGTTGCGGAGCAGGCCCCAGATCTGGGAGCGGAGGTTGTTGTAGAAGATGTCGACGAGGCCGTCGTTGTCGTAGTCTTTGGCGTCGCAGCCCATGGAGGAGCCGGCCTGCGCGTTTTCGTTGTAGGCGACGCCGAGCTGGAGCCCGAGCTCGTCGAAGCGGCGGCCCTGGCGGTTGAGGAAGAGGAAATTGGGGTCGGTGTCGTTGGCGACAAAGACGTCGAGCCAGCCGTCGCCGTTGAAGTCGGCGATGGAGACGCCCATGCCCTTGCCGGGCGTCTGGTCGAGGCCCACCCTTGCGGTTACGTCGGCGAAGCGGCCGTTGCCGAGATTGCGGAAGAGCTGGTGGGGGACGCTTGGATAGCGGCGCGGATCACAGTAGAGGTCCTTGTCGCTCATCGCGCAGCGGTGGTCGGTTTCGGGCGACCAGAAGGTGTAGTTGGAGACGAAGAGGTCCAGCCAGCCGTCGCGGTCGTAGTCGAACCATGCGGCGGCGACGCTGAGGAGGTTGGGCGGCTTGGTTCCGATGCCGGAAGCGGCGGTGACGTCGCGGAACGTGCCGTTGCCCATGTTGCGGTAGAGGACGTTGCGGCCGGCGGTGGCGAGGAAGAGGTCGGTCCAGCCGTCGTTGTCGTAGTCGCCGGCGGCGACGCCGAAGTTGAAGTCGAGGTCTTTGCCGAGGAGTCCGGCGCGTTCGGTGACGTCCTCGAAGGAGCCGCCGGGCTTCTGGCGCAGGAGCAGGTTGTAGAAGGAGGGATCGGTGCGGCGGCGTTCGGGGAAGCGCGCGCCGTTGGTGAAGAAGATGTCGAGGAGGCCGTCGTTGTCGTAGTCGAGGACGGCGATGCCGCCGCACATGGGCTGCGGGAACCACTTGCGGCCGTAGAGGCTGTTGTTGGAGACGTAGCGGAAGGGCCACGGGGAGGCGATGTCGCGGAAGACCGGCCTGGGCGGGGGCGGAGAGGGCGCGGCCGCGGGCCCGCGGGGGACCCACAGGAGCGAAGCCGCGGCTGCGGCGAGCAGCGCGGCGGAGGTTGCGCAGGCTCGCGTCATGGGGATCGAAGGGCGGCCCTGGCAGATATGATCGCGGACGCGCCCGTCCCCGCGCCACTGCGGCGGGGCGGGATCACGGCGCCGGGGGCAGCGGGAAGCGGACGCTTTCCATCAGCCACGGGCCCTGCTCGCGCACGGCGGCCTTGAGCTTTTCGACAAGCTCGGCGCGGCGGTCATACAGCCGGTAGCCCTGGCGCGGGCGCAGATAGCCGCGTGCCTTCGGCTCCTTTTCGAACAGCGCCTCTTCGCCCATCTCCGCGGCCATGCGGGCGTAGCGGTCGCGGTTTTCGAGCAACGCCTTCACGAGCAGGGGCAGCACGATGGAGTAGTCGCACTGCATGGACTCGGTGGTCTGCTGATAGTGGTCCTTGTCCACCTTGCCCCAGGTGACGGCTTCGGCCGGGAAGCAGGACGACAGCGAGCCGTCGGTGACGGGCGAGCTGACGATCTGGACGTCGAACAGATAGCCGCGGATGTCGGGCAGGCCGAGCAACTGGCTGAGCGCGGGCTCGGGCTGGAGGTTGAAATTCTTCGGCACGCCGCCGCCGAGGATGAGCGTGCCCATCGCTTTCGCGTCGGACTCGAACAGGCCCCAATAATGGAAGGCGCAACTTTCGAAGACTTCGAGGTGGATGTCGAGCTCGAGGTCGTGGCGCTCGATCAGCCCCGCTTCGCGCATCGCCCACAGCTTCATGGAGTTCAGGAAGACGCTGCCGTCGCCGGGCGCGCCGACGAAGACGGGGATGGCCATGCGGGCGCAGGTGGACAGCAGGCCGGCGGGCACGCCGCTGGCCTTCTCCATCGCGCCGTACCAGAGGCCGAGCTTGTAACGGAACTCGGTGCCCGACATCTTCCTCTGGAACTCGGGCCGCTGAAGGAGCGCGGAGAGGAAGCGGTCCTGGTCGTTGAGGACGTCATCCTCGAAGGCCATGTCGGCGACGCGGATGATGCGCTGCTCGCGGAGCTCGCCGTCATCGCCGAAGATGGGCACCTCGAAGACGCAGTCGCCGCGGCCGGGCAGGGCGCGGTGGCCGTCGTGGTAGCAGACGGCGTCGGTGGTGGAAACATAAGCGACCCATCCTGTTTCGAGCAGGGGGATCAGCCATGCCTGGTGCTGGCCGCTGACGGTGACCGGGCCGGCGACGGCCACGGTGAGCGGGCAGCCCATGCCGATGGCGGCGTCGAGAATGCCGTAGATCCGCCGCAGGTAGGCGCCGCCGAAGGCGGGAAGACAGTTCCGCAACAGCTCGTCGAAGGTGCCGATCTCGTCGACGCGCCGCGTGCGCACGAGTCTCCTGTGTTGTTTTTCCATGAGCATTTCAGCGCCGTTACATCCTGCAAGCTAGCAGAATCCGGCGCTGGTCCGCAAACCCGTGCGCGGGGCGGGCGGGCGCCGCCGGAGGGGCGGGGCGCGCACGGGAACAGGAATTTACGGTGGTGAAGCGGAAATGAAACCGATCTGTCATTTTGCCGTGCGAGCATCGTGTCCGTATGCACAGGCAACTGGTGTGGATTTGCTTCATGGGTGCCGCCGTGTGCGCGAGCCTCGCCTTTGGGCAGGTGGACCGCAGCCGCCTGAACGGGCAGGTGCTGGACGAGACGGGCGCCTCGATTCCTGGAGCGAAAGTCGAAATCGTCAATCCGTCCACCGGCTTCCGCCGCGAGACGGAAACGGGCAGCGACGGGCTGTATTCGTTTGCCGCGATCCCGGTGGGCACCTATGACGTCGCGGTTTCCAAGGAGGGTTTTACGCCAGCGCGGGCGAACGGGGTCGTGCTGGCGGTGGGGCAGCAGCGCAGCCTGGACTTCCGGCTGAAGGTGGGCGCGGTGACCACGGCGGTGGAGATTCAGGCGGAGGCGACGCCGCTGGAACAGACGACGGCGGACATCGGCTCGGTGGTGGCGCTGCGGCAGATCAAGGACATTCCGATCAACGGCCGCAACTGGAGCTTCCTGATGGCGCTGGCTCCCGGGGCGATCAACACCGGCGACGGGACGCAGAATTCGATCCGTTTCTTCGGCCGCTACCGCGATGAGAACTACTGGACTTTTGACGGCGTGGATGCCACCGGCATCAAGGACCCGCGGCAGGAGGGCGGGCTGCGGCTGGTGATTTCGCTGGATTCGATTTCGGAATTCAAGGTGAATTCTTCGAGCTACACGGCCGAGACGGGGACGAGCGCGGCGGCGCAGATCAACCTGGTGTCGCGCTCCGGCACCAACAATTTCCACGGCGGGCTGTTCTGGTTCGTGCGCAACGACCGGTTCGATGCGCGGCGGCCGTTCGACCCGAGCGACAACCCGGATTTCCGGCTGAACCAGTTCGGGGGCAATTTGGGCGGCCCGATCCGGCGCGACCGGACCTTCTTCTTCGTGAATTACGAAGGGCTCCAGCAGCGGCTGGGGCAGGCGGCGGTGAGCGGGCTGGTGCCGAGCGCGCTGCTGCGGCAGCGGGTGGCGCAGACGTCGCCGGCGCTGGCCAGCGTCGTGAACGCCTATCCGGCGGGGCAGTTGGCGACGGCGGATCCGCTGGTGGACCGCTACACGGGCGTGTTCCGCAACCGGTGGCAGGAGAACGCCGGCACGGTGCGGATCGACCACCGGCTGAACGGGAATCATCTGGTGTTTTTCCGGTTCAACACGACGGACGGCAGCTTCAATGACCGGCGGTCCGGGCTGCTCGAGTACCGGGAGAGCTACGTGCGTCCGACCAACGCCACGGCACAGTGGCAGGCGGTTCTGTCGCCGCGGGTGGTGAACGATTTCAAGTTCGGCTTCAACCGCAGCGCGCTGACGCGGCCGCAGTTCGGGCTGCTGCGGGAGTCGTTTGTGGTGCCAGGGCTGACGACGACGCAGCCCTCGACGGCCATTTACGAGAAGCCGAACTCGTGGACCTACGCCGACAACGTGAGCTGGCAGCTCGGGCGCCACACGGTGAAGTTCGGCGGCGAGGCGCGCCGCATTCAACTGAACGCGGGCGACGACGGCTCAGTGACGGTGCGCTATGCGAGCCTCGATGCCTTCATCAACAACCGGGTGGACCGGTTCGAGGTGGCGGGGGTGCTGCCGATGTTCGGCGGCCGGCGCACGCTGTGGCAGGGCTATGTGCAGGACGAGTGGAAGGCGCTGCGGAACCTGACGCTGATGATCGGCGCCCGCTACGAGAACTACACGGTGATGACCGAGGTGAACGGCCGCGGCCGCGTGTTCGACGATATCCGCTGCGCCGGATGGTGCCCGCCGGGCTCGCCCTGGTATTTCCCCGACCGGAACAACTTCGCCCCGCGGTTCGGCTTCGCGTGGGGGATGACCGGGAAGACGGTGGTGCGGGGCGGCTACGGCATCTACTACGGGCCCGGTCAGCAGGATGACGTGACGGCGGCCGTGGACAGCGAGCCGGAACGGTTCCAGTTGACGGCGGCGCAGCGGCCGGGGCTGGCCTATCCGATCACGCCGTTCTTCGGCGAGGCCCGCTCGGCCGGATTCCAGCCGCGCGCGCTCCAGCGCGACCGGCGCGACTTCTACTCGCAGCAGTGGAGCCTTTCCATCCAGCGCGAGCTGCCCGCGGCGTTCGTCTTGCAGACGGCGTACGTGGGCAACCGCGGCTCGAAGCTGTTCGGCCGCGACCGCGTGAACTTGCTGATTCCCGGCACGAACACGCGGCCGCTGCCCGCCTTTGCGGACGTCGACCGGAAGGTGAACTACAACAACAGCACGTTCCACGGCTGGCAGAACTCGCTGCAACGCAACTTCACGCGCGGCTGGCTGTTCCAGCTCCAGTACATGTATTCGAAGTCGATTGACGACAACGCCGGCTCGGGCGACGGGACGGAGATCATGATCGCCTCCTGCCGGCGCTGCGAGCGGGCCGTTTCCGACTTCGACATCCGCCACACGGCGACGATCAATTCCGTCTACGAGCTGCCGTTCGGGCCGGGCCGCGCCTTCGGGCCGAAGTCGGGCTTCGCCGGGCGGCTGCTGGAGGGCTGGGACCTTTCGGGCGTGTTCACGGCGCGCACGGGCCGGCCGTTCAGCCCGGTGCTGGACCGCGCCACGGCGGACGTGCCGGACGGCAACGCGCGCAACCAGCGGCCGAACCTGACCGGCGAGCCGCTGTATCCGGCCGTGAAGACGCCCGACCTGTGGCTGAACCGGGCGGCGTTCGCCGCGCCGGCGCGCGGCACCTGGGGCAATGCTCCGCGCAACATCCTGCGCGCGCCGGGGCTGTGGCAGGCCGACGTGGCCCTTCAGAAGCGCACGCGGCTGGGCGAGGAGTTCTCGCTCGACTTCCGCGCCGAGGCGTTCAACCTCTTCAACCGCGCACAGTTCGGCACGCCGATCAACAACTGGTCGCGCACCGACTTCGGCCAGATCCGCTCGACCGCCAACGACGGGGCGACCGGGTTCGGCACAAGCCGGATGCTCCAGTTCATGCTGCGGCTGAACTTCTAGGGCGCCTCCTGTCAGACGGCGAGGCCCGCGGCTCGCGGAGGGCGGCGGGCCTTTCCCCTGCGCGCACGGGATCTGGATATCATGTTTCAAACGATGCGGTTCATCTTTGTTCTTTTATCTCTCGGCTTCGCGCTGGCCGCCCTGCTGCCGGCTCCGGTGGCGGTGAAGCCGGCGGCGGCCACGGACCCGGCGGGAGACGACGCCGACGACCCCGCCATCTGGGTGCATCCGAAGGATCCGGCGCGGAGCCTGGTGATCGGCACCAACAAGGCGGCCGCGCCGCGCGGCGCGCTGGTGGTCTACGGGCTGGACGGGCGCGCGCGGCAGCGGATCGAGCCGCTGGACCGCCCGAACAACGTCGATGTGGAGTACGGGCTGCGGCTGGCGGGGCGGCGGGCGGACATCGCCGTCGTCACCGAGCGCTACCAGAAGCGGCTGCGCGTGTTCCGGATCGACGAAAAAACAGGAACGCTCGAAGATGTTTCCTCCGGGGGCGGCATCGCGGTCTTCGAGGGCAGGGAAGGTCGCGGACGCGAGCCGATGGGGATTGCGCTGTACCGGCGGCCGCGCGACGGCGCCGTGTTTGCGATCGTGTCGCCGAAGGAAGGGCCGATGGAGGGATACCTGGAGCAGTACCTGCTGGAAGACGATGGCACGGGCCGCGTGCGGGGCCGGAAGGTGCGGGCTTTCGGCGCGTTCTCCGGGGCTGGGGAGATCGAGGCCGTGGCCGTGGATGACGAGCTGGGTTACGTATACTACGCCGACGAGGACGTCGGCCTCCGCAAGTATCACGCCGATCCCGATCATCCACTGGCGGCGAAGGAGCTGGCCTTCTTCGGCCGGCAGGGCTACCAGGGCAACCGCGAGGGCCTGGCCATCTACGCGACGGCGAAGGGGAAAGGATTTCTGATCTCCACCGACCAGATCCGGGGCAACAGCCGCTATCTGCTGTACCGGCGGGAAGGCACGGCGGCGGACGCCCACGATCATTCGGAGGTGGTGGCGGTGCTGGAAGGCGGGGCCGATGCCACCGACGGCATTGACGCGACAGCGCGCCCGCTGGGCCGCGCCTTTCCGCGCGGGCTGCTGGCCGCGATGAACAGCTCGGGGAAGAATTTTCTGCTGTTCAACTGGTCGGACATCGACGCCGCGCTGCGCCGCCCGAACTAGGGCCAGCCGCGGCGGTTCTGGTCGCCTGCGGGGCGGCGGGCGCAGGCGCGTCGGCGGCGGGCAGCCGCGGCAGGCGAGCGTGGAGGGCGCCCATCCCCTGCCGGAGAAGACCGTCCGCAGGGCGCACGCGCCCTGCCTGGCGCATTGCATCAGCGGAACAGGAAACGGTCCCGCGGCAGCAGCGCAAAGGCGGCGGGGCGCAGCGCGGGCTGGTGCGCGCGGCGGCACGCTGCACGGCGCCCGCGGCACAGGGGCGATGCAGGCGCACGGCGCGGCTGCGGACGAGGGAGACGGAGCCGGACGCAGGGGAAGGGCCGAAACGCGGGCGTTCGGGCAGGGACGGGGCGGCGCGAGAGGGGGAGCGCGCTCCCGCAGGACGGCGGGCTCAGCGGAGCTTGAACTTCTTCATCTTGTACCGCAGCGTGTCGCGCGTAATCTGAAGGAGCCGCGCGGCCTGCGTCTGATTGCCGCCGGTTTTTTCGAGAGCGGCGATGATGAGGCGGCGCTCGTTTTCCTCGAGGCTCAGGCCGGTGTCGGGGATGGCGGGCAGGGCTTCGGGGCGGGCGGGTTCATCGGAGGGGCCATCCTCGAGGCGGCTGATGCTGCGGGGCAGGCTGGCGGGGGTGATGTGGTCGGAGTCCTCGAGGATCATGGCGCGCTCGATGGCGTTGCGGAGCTCGCGGACGTTGCCGGGCCAATCGTGGGCGAGCAGCATGCGCATGGCCTCGGGCGAGATGCCGGCCATCTGGCGCTTGAACTTCCTGTTGTAGTGCTGGACGAAGAAATTGGCGAGCGCGGCGATGTCTTCGGGGCGCTCGCGCAGCGGCGGGATGGTGATGTGGATGACGTTGAGGCGGAAGTAGAGATCCTGGCGGAAGGCTCCTTCCTTGACGGCGTCGCGGAGGTTCTTGTTGGTGGCGGCGATGACGCGGAGGTCGAGGTTGATGTCGCGCAGGCCGCCGAGGCGGCGGAAGCTCTGCTCCTCGAGCACGCGCAGGAGCTTGGCCTGGAGCATGAGGGGGATTTCGCCGATTTCGTCGAGGAAGAGCGTGCCCTTGTCGGCGAGCTCGAAGATGCCGCGCTTCTGGGCGCGCGCGTCAGTGAAGGCGCCCTTTTCGTAACCGAACAGTTCGCTTTCGAGCAGCGTTTCGGGGATGGCAGCGCAGTTGATTGCGATGAAGGGCTCGGCGGCGCGCAGGCTCTGATAGTGGATGAATTTCGCGATGAGGTCCTTGCCGACGCCGTTTTCGCCTTCGATGAGGATGGTGGAGGCTTCGCTGATGGCGACGCGGCGGACGAAGTGCAAGACCTCGCGCATCGCCGGGCTTTCGGCGATGATCTCGCGCTTCTGCGACTCGACCTCGGCGCCGACGTCCTTGATGGTGGCGAGGAAGCCTTCGAGGGATCCGTCGGCGGAGCGGAAGGGGGTCGTCTTGAGCACGACGAGCCGCTCGAAGCCATTGGGGGTGTGGAGGCGCACGGCGCCGTTGTGGCCGTTGAGCTGGACGAGGCCGGGATGGAGGCCGCAGCCGGGCTCGCACTCCTCGCAGTGGAACATCTGCCGGCAGTCGCGGCCGACGAGCTCTTCGGCAGAGACGCCGAGGAGCTGTTCGGCGGCGGCGTTGACGCCGCGGATCACGTGGTCCTTGTCGTAAAGGACGAGGGCGTCCGAGACGTTGTCGAAGATGTGGAGGAAGACCTCGGGACTCTGCCACTCCGCGTTCAGCTTCGCCATATCGCCCTGCGTCACCTTCATTGTAGACCTTCGGGGAGAGTTTCGGGGGCAAGCCGCCGGCCAAGTGGGGCAATTGCCCCAGAGAGGGCGAAAAAGCGGAGGCGGGGAGCGGCCCGCCGATGGGGTATTTTTCCTACCTTCCTCAAATCTGAGGACTTTCCGATCGTTCGGCGGGGGCGATGAATGGACTCAGGATTGCAGGGAGGTGCAGCGGATGCGCGGTTGCCGGACCCGGCAGGGCGCTGGCAGCCGGGTGCCGGAAAAATTTGGGAAGCGTGGATCGTTGCCAGTGCTGCGAGGCTGCCATGCCGTCAGCGGCGACAGGGAACACCAGCGGGAAGGATGCCCGATCCGAGGTCACGGCGATGGGATCGATCCAGGTCAGCCTGAGCGACGCCAACCGGGCGGAGGCGCTCTGCGCGCTGCTTGAGCGGAGCACGCAGACCCCGGTGGTGCGGACCGAAAAGCCGGACCTGGAGAATGCCTGCGCGGTGGTGCTGGACATCGAAAGCTTCCACCGCCTGCCGCAGCCGGTCGAACACGCCGAGCGGATTGTGCTGATCGCAGGCAACGACGCGCTGCACCTGAAGGAGGCATGGGAGGCGGGGGTGCATTCGGTGCTGTCCGAGCAGGATCCGTTGAACACGGTGGTGCTGGCAGTGCTGGCCACATGCCTGCGTTCCGGCTCCCGGAAGCCGAAGCCCGCGGAGGGCCCTCCGGGGAAGTGAACCGGCAGGAAGCCGCCGCGGCTGTCTGCAAGGAGGTTGAATGACAATGTCGAACCTGACACCCTATGCGGTTGCGTGGGGCGTTCTCGCCCTTGTGGTTCTGTTTCTGGCACTCTGGCGCCGGCGCCTGGCCGCGCAGGAGGACGACACGCTGCACCTGAGCGGCCCCGAGACGGTCATTTCGCAACAGATGACCGTGGCGAGGAAGATCGAGCTGGTGGACAAGTGGGGCAAGACGCTGACGATCGTTCTGGCCATTACCGGGCTGATCCTGGCGGTGCTGTACGGCATGTATCTTTGGGAGGCGTCTTCCCGCGCCGGGCTGGCCTGAGAGTGCGGCCGCGGCGGCGAGCGGAGGCCGCGCGGGCCGGTGGCTTCGCGCCCGGCGGACCGGTTTGGTGAAGGGCGCCGCCAGAGAGGGGCGGCGGCGCCCTCCCAGGAGAATTTGGACGATGAGGCTGGGAACCCTGTCTTTTTTCACAACCTGTGTCCTGCTGCTGTCCGGCGGCGCGATGGCGCAGCCTGCGGCCAAGGCGCCGGCCGCGCCGAACTCGGTGTGCGCGGGATGCCATGAGCAGGAGGCGAAGCTGAAGGCTTCAGCGCACGCCTCGGTCGCCTGCGCCACCTGCCATGTGAAGCACGAAGAGTATCCGCACCCGGAAGGGGTTCCCAAGCCGCAGTGCGCTTCGTGCCACGAGAGGACGGTGGATGATTATCAGCACAGCGAACATGCCGCCCAAATGCGGCGGGGAAACGGCTCGGCTCCAGAATGCTCGACCTGCCACGGCGACGTCCATGAGCTGAAGCGCGCGCTGACGCTCGAGTTCCACCGGAGCGTGCCGGACACCTGCGGCATGTGCCACGCCAAGGAGGCGGAAGCGTTCAGCCGGAGCGTGCATGGCAAGGCCGTGGCTGCGGGCGTGCGGGACGCGCCAGTATGCTCGGACTGCCACGGCGGCCATCGCGTGCTGAGGGCGAAGGATCCGAACTCGACGGTGTTCCCCGGCAGCGTGCCCGACACCTGCGGCCACTGCCACGGGGACCTGCGCCTGGCCCGCCGGTTCGGCCTGCCGCCGGACCGGCTGAACACGTTCCAGCAGAGCTTCCACGGGCTGGCGCTGAAGGCTGGCAACCAGCGCGTGGCCGACTGCGCGTCCTGCCACGGCTACCATGACATCCTGCCGAGCTCGGATCCGGCCTCGCGGACGCATCCGAAGAACCTGGCGGCGACCTGCGGCGCCTGCCATCCGGGGGCCGGCAGCCGCTTCGCCCTTGGTCCCATCCACGAAGTGCAGGGCGCGCAGGCGCCGGCTCCGGTGCGCTGGGCGGAGTGGTTTTATGCGCTGCTGATTCCGGGCACGCTCGGCTTCATGATGCTGCACCACGCGGGCGACTTCATCCGCAAGCTGTGGAGCATGCGTTTCCGGGGCAGGCACGTGCCGATGCAGCTACTGCGGCGGGTGGAGCCGCACCACGAGCGCATGTACCGGATGGAGCGCATCCAGCATGGGCTGCTGGCCGTGAGCTTCATCGTTCTCGTCTACACGGGGTTCGCCCTGCACTACCCGGACACGTGGTGGGCGAGCTGGTTCCTGCGGTGGGAGGACCGGCTGCCGGTGCGGGGCACGGTGCACCGGATCGCCGGCGTGGTCCTGATCGGCACGTCGATCCTGCACGTGATCACGCTGGTGGTGAACCGCAAGCTGCGCGAGCACTGGAAGGAGCTGCTGCCGCGGCGGCAGGACGTGCGCGAGATGGTGGAGGGGACGCTGTGGCGGCTGGGCCTGCTGCGGCAGCGGCCGCACCGCTCGCCGCACAGCTACATCGAGAAGATGGAGTACTGGGCGGTGGTGTGGGGCACGGCGATCATGGCCATCACCGGCCTGCTGCTGTGGTTCCACAACTGGAGCCTGAGCGTGATGCCCAAGGTGGTGCTCGACGTCAGCCGCGTGATCCACTTCTACGAGGCGGTGCTGGCGACGCTGAGCATCCTCGTCTGGCACTTCTACATGGTGATCTTCGACCCGGCGGTCTACCCGCTGGATACGGCGTTCCTGAAGGGCTACAGCCCGCGGGCCGAGTATGTGGACGCCGAAGAGGCCGCGGCTGGGGATTAGGCGGCCGCGCGCGGTTCGGATAGACTGTGGCTGTCATGCAGAAGCTGAAAGAGTGGCTGAGCCCCGTCGTCTACCTGTCGAGCAACTGGATCAGCCTGCTGGGCGTGGTGATGGTCACCACTGGCGGGATCCTGTGGATCTTCCTGCTGCCGGCGATGTTCCGGACGCATTCGCAGGATCCCTATATCGGCATTCTCCAGTTCCTGGTGCTGCCGGCGGTCTTCTTCGCCGGGCTGGGGCTGATCCCGCTGGGCATCCTGCGGGTGAAGCGCCGCGGCCGGCTGCCGGAGGTCTTCCCGCCCATCGATCTGCGCAATGAGCGCTTCCGCCGTCTGCTGGCCTTCGTGGGCACGGCCACGGTGGCGAACCTGGTGATCGGCTCGACGCTGCTGTACGGCGCGGTCAGCTACATGGAGACGGTGAGCTTCTGCGGCCAGGCCTGTCATACGGTGATGAAGCCGGAGTTCACCGCCTACCAGAACTCGCCGCACGCGCGGGTGCGCTGCGTGGAATGCCACATCGGCCCCGGGGCGAACTGGTTCGTCAAGAGCAAGATTTCCGGCTCGTGGCAGGTGATTTCGGTGACCTTCAACCTGTATCCGCGGCCGATTCCGACGCCGATCGAAAACCTGCGCCCGGCGCGGGAGACCTGCGAGGTCTGCCACTGGCCGCAGAAGTTCGGCGGGGACCGCGTGCGCGTGATCAACAGCTACGCCGACGACGAGAAGGTGACGCGGCGGCAGACGGTGCTGCTGATGCACATCGGCGGCGGCAACGGCTACGAGGGCATCCACGGCGCGCACATGGGGCCCGGGGTGTTCATCCGGTATGCGCATGCCGACAGGGAGCGGCAGAAGATCCCCTGGGTGGAATACACGGGCAAGGACGGCAGGACGTACGTCTTCCGGAGCGAAGGCCACAAGAGCGACGGGCCGGGCGGGCTGCCCGTGCGCGTGATGGACTGCATGGACTGCCACAACCGCCCGTCGCACAGCTTCGAGCTGCCGGAGAAGGCGGTGAACCGCGCCATCGACGAGGGGCTGATCGACCGCACGCTGCCCTACGCGAAGAAGACGGCGCTGGAGGCCATCCAGCAGGAATACGCGACGACGGCCGAAAGCGAGCGGGAAATTCCGGCCCGTTTCCGGGCATTTTATGAGAAGAATTATCCGCAGATTTTCGCCGAAAGGAGGGAGGCGGTGGAGCGGAGCGCGCGCGGCGCTCTGGCCGTTTACAGCCGCAACGTTTTCCCCGAAATGAAGGTGAAATGGGGAACCTATTTCAACAACATCGGCCACACGGATTTCGACGGCTGCTTCCGCTGCCACGACTGGCGGGAGTCCACGCCGAAGGGCCGGACGATCACGCAGGACTGCGACACCTGCCACAAGACGCTGGCGCAGGACGAGGAGTCGCCGAAGGTGCTGGCTGACCTCGGCCTGGCGAAGTGACGCCGGGGCGGCGCGCCCGGCGCGGGCCGGCGGCCTGCCCGGCTTGACACCCGCCGCGGGGCGGGGAAGAAATGGAGGGGGAGCCGGAAATGCCGCTGAGCCACATTCTCGTTCCCGTGGATTTTTCGGAGAAAAGCGAATGCGCCGCGCGCTATGCCGCCGCCCTGCACCGCCGTTTCGGCAGCCGCATCACCCTGCTCCATGTGCTGCCGCCGCCGCATTATGAGTTCGGCGCGATGGAGGTGGGCGGCAGCGTGCTGGAGGAGCTGTTCCGCAGCCGGGCAGAACAGGCGCGGCAGGATCTGGACGCGTTCCTGCGCGAGGAGCTGCCGGCGGAGAGCGTGGACCGGCTGCTGCTGGAAGGCGATCCGGCGGCGAAGATCGTCAAGACGGCGCACGAGCTGGGCGTGAGCCTGATCGTGATGCCGACGCACGGCTATGGCACGTTCCGCCGCTTCATTCTCGGCTCGGTGACGGCGAAGGTGCTGCACGACGCCGACTGCCCCGTCTGGACGGGCGTGCACATGGAGGCGGCGCGGGTGGAGGACGTCCATCTGGAACGGATCGCCGTGGGGCTGGACCTGCGATCGCAGTCCGAGCGCACGCTGATGTGGGCGCGGCGGTTCGCGCAGGAGGTGGGCGCGGAAATGGCGCTGATCCACGTGATGCCGGGCCTCGAGGCGGCAGCCGGGGAGCATTCGCAGCCGGAATGGAAACAGCGGATGGAAGACGCGGCGCGGCGGGAGATTGGCGGGCTGATGGCGCGGCTGGGCTGGGAGGCGCCGGTGATCCTTGGCAGCGGCGAAGTGCCGGAGACCGTGTGCCGGCTGGCGCGCGAGTGGGGCGCCAACCTGCTGGTGATCGGGCGCGGGTCGGCATCCGGCGTGCTCGGACGGCTCCGGGCCAACGCCTACTCGATCATCCGGCAGTCCTCGAGCCCGGTAGTGAGCGTCTGAACGGGACTGCGGCTTCGTCAAGGCAGGGGGCTGGCGGCCGATATGGTGGGCGTGGAGAGGAACTCTGCGCCAACAGCCGCCCCGGCCCTCCCCGGGAGGGGGCCTGAGCCACCGGCGCCGGACCATGCCGAGGCTGCCGGGCTGTGGCAGGAGGCGCTCGTGAGCCACGCGGCGTGGCTGGACGGCGCCGGGGAGGGCCGGCGGTGCGAGCTGGAGGGCCTGAAGCTGGAGAGCCTGCGCGCTCCGCGGGCCCGGCTGCGCCGGGCGTCCTTCGTGCGCAGCGCGTTTCCGGCGGCGGACCTGCGCGGAGCCCAACTGGAAGAGACGGCGTGGCGGGAGTGCGACCTGTCGCTGGCGAATCTGGCGGCGTGCGAGTGGAACGGCGCAACGCTGGCAAAGGCGCGGCTGGATGACGCCTGCCTGGCGTCGGCGAGCCTCTGCGGGGCGGTGGCCGAGGAGTGCTCCTGCGAAGAGCTGAAGGCCCCCGGCAGCCGGTGGATGGAGGCCAGGATCGTGCGGACGGCCTTCCGGAGCGCGCTGCTGCCGGGCGCGGCCTTTCATCAGGCGTCGCTGCTTGAGTGCCTGTTTGCGGACGCAGACCTGAGCGGGGCGCTCTTCTATCGCGCGCGGCTGCAATTCTGCCGGCTGTTGCGGACGCGCGCCGAGGCAGCGCGGTTTGTGAAGGCCGCCATCGAACATTGCACGTTCTCGCGCTGCCGGCTGGATGGGGGGCGGTTCGGGGGCGCGAAACTGACCGGCTCCGCTTTTGAAGAGTGCTCGATGGAAGGGTGCGACCTCCAGGGCGCGGAACTGCGGGGGACGCGCTTTGCGGGGTCGCGGCTGGAGGGGGCGCGCTTCGGCGGCGCCTGCTGCGCGGGGGCCGACTTCCGGCGGGCCGACCTGCGCGGAGCGCGCGAGCTGACGCTTCATCAGCTCTTGCAGGCGCGCACAGACCAGACCACGATCCTTCCCTGGGGCGCGCCGGGGCCGGCCATGCGCGGCATGCGCTGAGGGCTGGAGGGCGGCAGAAGCCGCCCGGCGAGGAGAGGCGCCAAGCGCGAGATCATCCAGGCCGCCAAAGAGGGCGGCAGAAGCCGCCCGGCGATGCGAGGTGCCGAGCGCGAGATCATCCAGGCCGCCAAAGAGGGCGGCAGAAGCCGCCCGGCGATGCGAGGACTGGCGTGCTGGATGCCCGGCTGCCCGTCACCCTGCGGCCGGAAAGCAGCCAGGGGCAAGGGCAGTTCAGTCGCCGGCCTGCGGCAGGGGCTGCTCGCGCCAGGCGATCCAGCGCTGGCGCAGCAGCGCGGGCACGCTGGGACCGCCCTTCCAGCCGGTGCGGGCGATGCTGAGGCCGAGCATCAGCAGGATGATGAAGGCGGCGGCGGCCAGCGTCTGTGGCACGGTGAGCGCTTCCTTCCATCGCCAGAACCAGCTTCCATAGACCAGCTCGGTGTGGACCCAGTAGACCAGCAGGGAGGTGGTGCCGAGCTGGCGCAGCGGGCTCCAGCCGGTGTTGACGTAGGTCGTCCACAGCCAGGCGAAGGAGGCGATCATCAGGATGATGCCCGTCTTGATGAGGATCAGCGCCGGGCTGTCGACCCAGAAATCCGACTGCGGGTAGATCGAGTAGGGCAGGTTGGCGAAGTAGTGCGCGCCGACCACAAGGATGAGGCCGAACAGCGCCCACCACTCCATCATGCGGCCCATGGCGCCGGGCTCGACGACGCGCAGCAGCGAACCGGCGGCGAGGCCGAAGGCGATGAAGGCGGCCCAGGGGAAGAAGGCGAAGAAGTTGGGATCGGGCACGAACCAGGCGCGGGCGAAGGGATGCAGCCAGCTCCAGTCCGCCATGCGGATGAAGGGGGCGGCGCCGGCGATGAACAGGCCGGTGATGACGCCGAAGCGGATGCGGTCGCGCGTGGAGAAGATGGCGAGCGGCGACAGGGCGATGATGCCGAGGCCCATGCAGTTGAGGATGTCCACCTTGAACAGATCCGTCCAGGGGCTCTTGCCGAGCGAGAACGACCACATCTGGAGGCGGAAGAGCACGGCAAGCAGGAGCAGATAGCCGGAGCGCCGCGCGGCGGCCCAGGTGCGCTGCCACGGCGAGAGGCCTTTGCGGGAGGCCGAGTCCATGAGAAAGGCGAGCGTGACGCCGGTGAGGAACAGGAACACGGCCGGGGTGATGCCGCCGATGAATTGGGAGAGAACGTAGGGACCGTCGTTGCGCAGCTCCTTTGCGGTGAAGCTGTGGAAGACGTGGCCCTGGAGCATGATGAGCGCGGCGAGGCCGCGCGTCCAGTCCAGGAAGGCGAGCCGTTGCCCGCCCGTGCGGGTGTTGCTGCTCATCGGCAACTACCTCTGCGGTGTTTCTTTTTTCACGCCTTTCGGCAGGTTGAGCCGGACATCGGCCGGCGTCAACGCGGGGTTGACCTGGATGCTGGAATACGTGACCAGCACATAATCGCGGGAAGGCTGGTTGACCTTCTGCTGAAGAACCATGCCATCGGCCTGGGACACCCAGATCTCGATGGTTTTCACATGCTGCAAGGCTTCCTGGGAAAGCGGCGTCAGCTCGAGCCGGTCGGCGGGCGTGCCGTTGACAGTTTCCTGGCCGACGTGGCGGATGGACCAGGCGCGGCGGAGGTCGCGGACCGGCGTGCCGAAACCGAGCAGGAGGAACTGGTCGACGAGGGATCCCTGCCTGCCGAGGTCGTATTCCTGCACGGTCATCAGCCGCGGATAGAAGATCTGGATCCTGTTGTTGGCGAATGCCACGGCGCGCGGCGAGGGCTGGTCGAATTCGACCAGCATGCGCAGATCCTTCGGCTTCGGGCGGAACAGCGTGATGCGGCCGCTTTCTTCCTCGGACTCCTTGACGAGCGCGGTGAAGGAGACTTTGCGGATCTGCGCCTTCATGCCGCGGAAGCCGGCGGCGGCGCGGTCGAGGCGGGCGAGCGCCTCTTCCAGCGGGGATGCGGGGGCCTGGGCGGCCCAGAGGGCGAGAATCCAGAGGAGCGGGTGGCGCAGTGTCATCGGGTCAGGGCCGCGTCATCGCGATATAGCCGCGGATTTCCCCCTCGGCATCGTGGATCGGCTCGACGCGAACGACATCGATCTGGCGGCCGAGGCGGCGCCGGAGCAGTTCGGCGGCGCGCGCCGGGCGCTGCGCTTGCGGCACCTGCGCCAGCAAAGCGGTTTCGAACCAGAAGACGGTGGCGCCGGGTTCGGCGGGCATCTGGACGATGCTGGCCGGACGCGGCTGGTCCTTGAAGAACGACCGGGGGGTAAGAAAGATGAAGGCGAGGATGAGGGCCACGACAACGTCGTACTGCCAACTGGCGCGGGGAAACTCCCAGAAGATCAGGCGCCTCATCACGAACACTTCCATTGTAACATCCGGCCGCGGCTTCCCCCGGTTGGATGCGGCCGGAAGGCGGGAGTTTCAGCCGCGATTGCGCCTGGCGGAGGCGGCCGCTTCGGCCTGGCCGGCCTCGGCCACCTCCTGCGCGCGCAGCACCTGGCAGTGGGCGCAGTAGCCGCCGACCTCCGTGCGCGCGATCAGGATCTGGAAGCCGAAGGTCTTCTCTACCTCGCGCCGCAGCTTCTGCAACGGCTCGCCGAAGTACTCTTCGACCTTGCCGCAGCGGAGGCAGACGATGTGGGCATGCTCCTGTTTGCGGCGCGTTTCATAGTAGTGCTGGTCGCCGGCGTGATGCATGAGGTCCAGCTCGTCGACCAGGCCGCTCTCCTTCAGCATCTTGAGGGTGCGGTAGACGGTGACGCGGTTCAGCTTCGGGTCCTTTTCGTGGGCCAGGCGGTAGAGAGTCTCGGCGTCGAGGTGCGCGCCGGTGCGGTCGAGCAGATCAAGCAGGATCTGGCGCTGCCGTGTCAGGCGGAAGCCCCTCTGTTTCAGCGCCTCGCGAGCAGCGGGTTGCGACATGCGAGCCTCTTTTTCCGACTCTAGCATGGAGCATCCGGGCGGCAAAATCAGCGGCGGCGCAGCGATGGCCCCTCGGGTCGCAGGGGAGGCCGCCGACGCCGTTCCGCGCGGGGACGGAAGGCCGCGCCGCGGGAGGGATGGCGGGCCGGGGCTGCCGAGGCGGAGAAGTGCGGCTCCCCCGGTGGTTCGTCGCGCGGATGGGTTGCTACAATCGGGGGCGGACCCATGGCGGAAGAGGTTTGCCCCCTGTGCGGGGGGACGGGATGGAAGATCATCGAGCGCGAGGGGCTGAGCGGCGCCGAGCGCTGTCCGTGCGCCGGCGCCCACCGCGCGGCCGGGATGTTCGAGCGCGCGCGCATCCCCGCCAATTACCAGAATGACCGGTTCGAGAATTTCTCCGACCGCGGCTCGAACGAGCTCCGCGGCATCCTGACGATGCTGGCGCGCTATTGCGAGGATTTCCCCAACGTGGACCCGCCCGGGCTGCTGTTCGTGGGCGAGCCGGGCACGGGCAAAACGCATCTGGCGGTCGCGGTGCTGCGGCGGCTGATCGAGCACGGCTTCGCCGGCGTGTTCATGGACTACCAGATGCTGCTCGAGCGGATCCGCGCCAGCTACGATCCGGCCAGCGGCGAGAGCCCGCGCGAGGCTTACGAGACGGCGCTGGAGGCCGAGGTGCTGCTGCTGGACGATCTGGGCGCGCACCGCGTCACCGACTGGGTGGAAGACACAGTGACGTCGATCATCACGCACCGGTGCAACGAGCGCAAGCCGCTGATTGCGACCACCAACCTGCCCGATCCCGACATGGGCGGCGCCGTAGTGGAGCGCCTGGCCGACGCGGGCCCGGGGCGGTATGCGATTGCCACGACGCTGGTGGACCGTATCGGAATCCGGGCGCGGTCCCGCCTGTTCGAGATGTGCCGGGTCATCCGGATGCCGAAACTGCCGGACTACCGGATGAACATGCGGCGTCCGGTGTAAGAGCTTGCGCTCAGCCCTGGTCGCCGCTGGGGCCGTAGATGCCCGGCACCCTGCCGCCCATCGGACGCAGGTAGGCCGAGAGCTGCCCGCGGTGGTGGATGGAGTGCTTGAGCGCGAGCGCGAGAAAATCGACGCCGCGCGCCTGCATCTTTCCGAAGAAATCCAGCGTGCGGGAGAATGTTTCGGCCGGTGCGGCGCGCAGCGCGGCAAGGGAGGCGGGCAGGTTGGCTGCGTACCACGCGGCGGCGTCGGCGCCGGTGCGGATGGCTTCGGGAATGCCGCCGGATTCACCGGCTTCGAACTTCCCGGCGAGGATCGAGTCGAGGAACCATCTGTCGGCGCTGGCGATGTGCCAGGCGAGCTTCAGCGCCGGCGTCGAGCGCGGATCTGGCGAGTAGTCTTCTTTTCCGGCAGGGAGCGCAGCCAGCACGGCCCTGGTGGTTTCGATTTCCTGTTCGAACTGATCCAGAAGATAACCGGCAACAAGGACAGCCTGATCAGTGGACATGGCGGCGAAGGTTCCTTTCCAGACCCATGATCGCATGAAGCGGGATGAAGCAGGGGCGGCTTCAGCCGCGGGATGCCGGATGGCCGGAGCGGGTAACCCGGAGGCGGCGGATTGCGCCCATGGCAGGTGGCATATCAATTCGCTGCCCTTGCGGGCGGGGATGCGATAGAGTATGTGCCAGCAGGAGTTCCAAGGAGTCATCCGCCCATGAACCGCCGCCATTTCATGATGAGCGCCGCCGGGGCCGCCGCCCCGCTGTTCGGCAGTCCGAACGATACGATCCGCGTGGCCGTGGTGGGCCTGCGCGGGCAGGGCAACAGCCACATCCGCGCCTACCAGCGGATGCCGAACGTGGAGATCGCCGCGCTGGTCGACATCGATGAATCGATCCTGAACCGGCGCGTGGAGGAGGTGGAGAAGGCGACAGGCAAGAGGCCGGCCGCGTTCGTCGACATCCGCAAGATGCTCGAGGACAAGACGATCGACTGCGTGTCGATCGCCACGCCGAACCATCATCACACGTTGCAGACGATCTGGTCGTTGCAGGCGGGCAAGCACGTTTACATCGAGAAGCCATGCTCGCACAACGTCTTCGAGTCGCGCCAGATCGTGGCGGCGGCGAAGAAGTACGGCAAGTGCGTGCAGCACGGCGTGCAGGCGCACTCCTCGCCGGCGTTGCAGGAGGCGAAGAAGCTGCTCGAAGAGGGCATCATTGGCGACGTCTACATGACGCGCGGCCTGTGCTTCAAGTGGCGCGACACGATCGGCCGGGCCAAGGAAGAGCCTGTGCCGGCGGGCGTGCACTACGACCTGTGGCTGGGCCCCGCGCCGGCGCGGCCGTTTACGCGCAACCGGTTCCACTACAACTGGCACTGGTTCTGGGACTACGGCAACGGCGACATTGGCAACCAGGGCATCCACGAAGTGGACATCTGCCGCTGGCTGATGGGCGTGAAGCTGCCGGTGAAGGTGAGCGCCATGGGCGGCCACTTCCTGTTCGACGACGACCAGGAAACACCGAACGTTCTGGTGGCCACCTATGAGTTCAACGAAGGCGGCAGGCGCAGGTTCATGACCTTCGAGGTGCGCCACTGGATGACGAACAACGAGGCCGGCATCGGCTCGCCGGGCGGCAACACGGTGGGCAACATCTTCTACGGCTCGAAGGGCTATATGGCCATCGACGGCTACGACACGTACAAGGTGTATCTGGGCCGCAAGGCCGAGCCCGGACCGGAGAAGAAGGCCGGCGGCTCGCACCACGCCAACTTCCTCGAGGCCGTGCGCGCGGGCAAGCCGGAGATGCTGAACGGCCAGATCGAAGAAGGCGCCATAAGCTGCACGCTGATGCACCTGGCCAACATCAGCTACCGGGTGGGCCGCAGCCTCACCATCGACCCGCAGACGGGCGACATTCTCGGCGACCGGGAGGCGCAGGCCCTCATGACGCGCAAGTACCGCGCGCCGTTCGTGGTGCCGGAGAAGGTCTGAAGGAGAATTGGGAAGAGCCCGGCGGCGGCCCCGCGGCCTGTTGGGGCGCGGAGGCGGCTGGACGGGGGTCCTGAAGCCCCGCCCGCTTGCGAGGGCCGCCCCCCGCAGCCGGCGCTGCATGCCGGCGATCCGTCGCGACGCGGGACGGATCAGCCATCCGGCACCTTACGGCAACGCGGCGGCCGCTGCCGCCACCGCCATCTTCTCCCGGCGGCGGACCCAGTGAAGGAGGGCGGCAAGTCGAAGCTGCCGCCTTTCGCTCACATCCCTGGGGCCGGGGCGTGGCCGGAGCCGCCCTGACCGCTTCGGGTGCGATCCCTGCCTCCCATCTCTCCGGGCAGCGCGGCCACGACCGCCGGGGGTGTTTCCGCACGCCGCGGCGTCGCCCGCGCAGACCACAGGTCTCCGGCAGGATGATTCAGCCCGCCGCGCTGTCTGCTGCCAGTTCGCTCGAAGCGGTCCGGGCCGGACAAAGCATTATGGGAAGGCAGCCCGGGCCGGCCACGGAGCGGGTGACGTTGCGCTCCGCTGCCGCGTGGGGTGCAGCGCGGCCATCCCTCCGGAGACAACAGGACACGGGGAGAGGCGGCCTCCGCTTGCCGCGCCGGCTCCCGCAGAGCGGCCCGCTTCCGGGCGCAGCGGCCCTCGCGAGGCGGGGCGCCCGCGTCTGCCCCGCTGCCGACCCTGGCGGAAAGGCGGCATCCGCCAGCCGGCCCCGGACAATGCCGACCGGGGGCAGCCTCGGGGGGCGCGGGAGAATCTGCCGGGGACGCAGCAAAGAAGAAAGGCCGACTGCCGGAGGAGGAAGCAGTCGGCCGATGTTGGAGGAGGAGATACTGGATATCTCTAGCCGTCATTTTTGCTCCGGCCTCAGTCGCAACGCAAGAGGGAGCCGGCAAAAACGAAAATTATTTTCTTCTCATCTCTGGGCGCATTCGGTTGCAAGGGCGAAAGCCGCGGCTGGCCTGCCGACGCTTTTCCATGAATTCCGCGGCCAGATCTAATCCCCTGCCCGATTCCTGCCGATGGGAGGGTGGGCAAGGGGCGGCATGAGTACTGGAACCGGATCCGTACCGCGCGCAGGACTGGCAGGCGCGATGACAAAATCCCCGCCGCAGGGACTGGCAGCGGCGGCGGCATGGTTGTGGAGGCTGCGGCCGTCGCTGCTGGACGTCCTGTTGGTGGCAGTGCCGCTGTGGTTTGTCGGGCTGTCGGAAAGCGGCATCCGGCTGCTGCTGGCCGACGGGGATACGGGCTGGCACATCCGCACGGGGGAGTGGATCCTGCAAAACCGCAGCTTCGTGCACCGGGATCTGTTTTCCTTTTCGAAAGCCGGCGAGGCCTGGTTTGCGTGGGAATGGCTGGCCGACGTGGTGCTGGCCTGGATTCACGCGGCAGGCGGCCTGCAATGGATCGCACTGTTCGGGTTGGCGGCGGGCGCCGCCTACTGCGGAGTCGTGCTTCGCCACATGCTCTGGCAGGGCGCCCGGATGTGGGTCGCGCTGCCGCTGTCGCTTCTCGGCTTCAGCGCGGCGACGCTGCATCTGCTGTCGCGGCCCCACCTTTTCACCATGCTGCTGCTGCCACTGGCGGCCTGGTGGATTCAGGCCGACCTGAAGGGGCGGCGCGTCCGCATCTGGCTGCTGGTGCCGCTGGCCACGCTCTGGACCAATCTGCATGGGGGCTGGCTGGCCCTGATCGCGTTGCTTGGGCTGACGGCCGCCGGGCTGGCGGCGGAAGCCTGGCTGGGGAAAAGGAAATGGACGGAAGCGGGCCGCTACGGGGCGCTCGCGCTGGCCTGCCTGGCGGCGAGCCTGGCCAACCCTTACGGCTGGCGGCTGCACGCGCACACATTCCAGTATCTGCGGGCCGACTACATCCGCAATATCGTCGGCGAATTCCGGGCCCCGTCGTTTCGGGGCGAGACGATGCTGCACTATGAGGTGATCCTGCTGGCAGCGGTGGCCGCCAGCGGGCTGTGGCTGGCCCGCCGCAGGGTCGTGGAGCCGCTGTGGATTCTTTTCTGGGCGCACGCTTCGCTGGAGTCGGCGCGCCACATTCCGCTGTTTGCGGGCGTGGCGCTGCCGCTGCTCGGCGCGGAAATCCAGCGCTGGTGGGAAGGCTGGGCGCAGCAGCGGGGACCGCGGTCCGTGGCGGCGACTCTCGACAGCCTGGCGCGCGACATGGACGGCGAGCTGCGAAGGGCCACTGTCTGGCCGGTGGCCGTGCTGGCGCTGGCGCTGGCCGGCATCCTGCCTGTGCCCCGGATCGAAGATTTCCCCGGAGACCGTTTTCCTGCGGCCATGGCGGGGCGGCATGAGGCGATGCTCCGCCAGGCGCGGATTCTGACCCAGGACCAGTGGGCCGACTACCTGATTTACCGCTTCTATCCGGCCGGGCGGGTCTTCTTCGACGGCCGCAGCGACTTTTACGGCCGGGAGATCGCCCTCGAGTACCTGAACGCGATCAATGGCCACCACCGGTGGCGCGAGGTGCTGGACAAGTACCGTTTCGACACGGTGCTTCTGCCGCCGGGGATGGCGCTGGCGAGCCTGCTCAAAGAAAGCCGCGACTGGGTTGTGGTGGATGACGACGGCACGGCGGTGCTGTTCCGGCGCCGGCAGCCGGGCGGGCTCCGGGCCGCGCTCCAGCGGCCGGGCAGAGCCTGCGCAAATTGTCCCGCGGCTGCCCCTAATGAAATTCCATGACCCTGCCGAAAGAGTGGGAGGAGAGGGCAATGGCAGTGGCAGAAGTCGACCCGAACAGGACTCGTGGCGAAGTCCCGGAGGACGAGGCCGGGCGCATGCCTGCCACCGGATGGCGCATGCCAGGCGGCGAGGACCTGCTGAACTTCGCCCTTTCGGCCGGGCTGGCGGCCGGCGTGTGGTGGATGGAGCATCGGGAAGAAGGCACTGCCGCGGGAGCGGCGCCAAAAAAAGCAGCGGGCGGCGCCCGGCTGGAGGAGTCCCGATGAGAGTCCCTGCTCTGGCCAGATTCCGCCGCGGAAGCGCCTGTCCAGGCGGCCGCCGCAGGCGGCTGGAGGCGGGCGCGGCGCCCGGCAGGGCGGCGGTGCGGGCTGCGTCCCGCGCGGCCGCGGCCGGGCAACCCTTTTCGACAGGTTTTCAACGGAGGCCTTTCCATGGATCGTAGGTTCCTAACCGTTCTGGCAGTCAGCCTCGTCTTCGCCCTGGTGGTCAGCGCGCTGTTCTACTCGATGACCTCCAAGGCCGGCAATCCGCCGAAGAAGGCCGAGGTGATCGAAATGAAGGACGTCGTCGTCGCCGCCCGCCCGCTCCCGGTGGGGCTGACGGTGAAGGCGGCCGACGTCAAGGTGGTCAAGATTCCGGCCCAGGCATTCCCCAAGGGCGGATTCAGCAAGCCGGAAGACGTGCTCGACCGGCCGGTCGTCGCCAACATCCTGGCGGAAGAGCCGATCCTGGAAGGCCGGCTGGCGCAGCGCGGCAGCGGCGTCGGCCTGGCGCCGGTGATTCCGGTCGGGATGCGGGCCGTCACGGTGCGCGTCAACGACGTCGTCGGGGTCGCCGGTTTCGTGCTGCCCGGCATGCGCGTGGACGTGCTGATCACCGGCCACCCGCCTGGCAACAACACGACCGTGACCAAGACGATCCTTCAGAACATTCTGGTGCTGAGCGCCGGCAAGACCCTGCAGACCGATTCCAGCGGCAAGCCGGTGGACGCGCCCAACGTCACGCTGCTGGTGACGCCGCAGCAGGCCGAGCTGCTGACGCTGGCTGGCAACGAGGGCCGCATCCAGCTTGTGTTGCGCAACGGCGGCGACCAGAACATCGAGAAGACGACAGGGCTGAGCCTGATGGCGCTCTATGGCAAGCACGCCAGGCCGCAGATGACCACGATGAGCCAGGACAGCGCTCCGGTCGAAGATGAGCCGGAGGTGCCGTCGCCACGCCGCAGGCGGCCGCAGCCAGAGCCGGCCACCGTGGCGCCGCCTCCGCCGCCGCCTCCGCCGCCGGCGCCGGTGCCGGATCAGATCATCGCCATCCGCGGCGTGGAAAAGAAGGTCGAAACGATCCAGCCGGGCAAGACGGCTGAGAGCATGGGGAGGAATCCGTGAAACGCTCGATCCTGTACCTCCGACCTCTGGCAGGCTGGGCCGGCCTGCTGGCACTGGCGGCCACGGCTGCCCTGGCGCAGGGAAGCGCCGAGGACATCCGCGTGACGCTCGGCAAGAGCGTCGTGATCGACTACCCGGAGGATGTGAGCCGGATCTCGACGTCCAATCCGGAGGTCGTCGACTACGTCCCGGTGTCGACGCGCGAGATCCTGCTTCACGCCAAAGGGCTCGGCACGGCCACGCTGGTCGTGTGGGCGAAATCCGGCCAGCGCAACATGTTCAACGTCAACGTCGAGATGAACCTCGAGCCCATCCGGAGGCTGTTGCGGGAGACGTTCCCGGGCGAGGACATCCAGGTGACCGCGGCGCGGGACTCGATCTCGCTGAACGGCACGGTGTCTTCCCAGGCTGTGGCCGACCGCGCGGCGGCGCTGTTGCAGGGCGTGGCCAAGAACGTGGTGAACAACCTCCGCTCCAGGCCGGCGCCGGCCGAGAAGCAGGTGCTGCTGCGGGTGAAATTCGCCGAGCTGAACCGCAACGCGGCGCTGCAGCTTGGGACGAACCTGATGTCGACGGGGGCCCTGAACACCCCCGGCATCGTGACAACGGGCCAGTTTTCGCCGCCGCGTCCGTCGCTGCTGCAGGGCACGATTCCCGGCGCCCTGCCGGGCACGACGACGGCCTACAACCTGACGGACGCCCTGAACATCTTCGCCTTCCGGCCGGACCTGAACGTGGCGGCCACCATCAAGGCGCTCCAGATCCAGGGACTGCTGCAGATCCTGGCCGAGCCGAACCTGCTGACCAGCAATGGCAAGGAAGCCAGCTTCCTGGTGGGCGGCGAGTTCCCGGTGCCGGTGCTCCAAGGCGGGGCCAATGCGGGCGCCGTGACGGTGCAGTTCCGCGAGTTTGGCATCCGGTTGACCTTCACGCCCAATCTGACCGAGAACGGCACGCTGAAGATGTATGTCAAGCCGGAGGTGTCGACAATCGACATGGCCAACTCGGTCACCCTGAGCGGCTTCACGATTCCGGCTCTGGCGACGCGGCGCGTGGAGTCGAACATCGAGCTTGCGCCGGGCCAGAGCTTTGTCATCGGCGGCCTGATCGACGACCGGACGACGGAAAGCCTCAGCCGGATTCCCGGACTGGCCAACATCCCCGTGCTGGGAGCCCTGTTCCGGAGCCGGAACGAGAACCGGTCGAAGACGGAGCTGATCGTGCTGGTGACGCCGGAGATCGTCGAGCCGGCGTCGGCTTCCGATGCCAGGATGCTGCCTGCCATGCCGTACGGCCTGATGGCGCCAATGATGCTTCCCAACGGAATGCCCGGCTCGTCGGGCGAGGGCGCCGGAGCGAGGCCGGCCGAGAACCGGAAGGACCTGTACCGCCGGGCCCCGGCATCGGGCAAGCCCAACCGCTGAGCCCGGCCGAGGAGCCGCAACAGGAGGCGAGAACCCGGAATGAACGTCGCTGGAGGCGCGCGCGAGAAAGCTCTGACGGCGGTGCTGGTGGCCAACGACCGCGCCCTGGCCGAGAGCTTTCTCCGCGCGGCGGGCGAAGCCAAGGTCTTTCAGATCCTTGCCGAGCTCAAGGGCTACCCGGCGGCCGCAACGCTCGAGATGCGGCTGCGGCAGATGCAGCCTGACGTCGTCCTGCTGGATCTGGCGTCGGATTTCGGCGCCGCCTGCGCGCTCATCCCCGTGGCGGCTTCCTTGCAGCCCCCGGTGCAGGTGGTGGGACTGCACCACCGGCCTGAGCCGGACACGCTGATCCGCTGTTTCCGCGCCGGGGCGGCCGAATTCCTCAGCATGCCCTTCGATGCGGCCGCGCAGAGGGAAGCCGCAGCGCGGATCTGGAGGCTGAGGCAGCCCGAGCCGCAGCAGCCGGGCGAGTCGGGGGTGCTGGTGGCGTTCTCCCCGGTCAAGCCCGGGGCTGGCGCCTCGACCATTGCGACGCAGTTCGCCTTCGCCGTCCGGAAGCAGGCGGGACGGCGGGTCCTGCTCGTGGATCTGGACACGCTGGCCGGCGCCATTGCGTTCCATCTGAAGCTGGCGCCCACCTATTCGGTGCTCGACGCGATTGCGCGGTCGTCGGCGCTCGATCCCGGGGCGTGGTCGGCCATGACCGTGTCGGCGGGCGGCATCGACGTTCTGGCGGCGCCGGACCAGCCTGTGGGGGAGGAGATCGACTCCAACGGCCTGCACGAGGTGCTCGAATTCAGCCGGCTGCTGTACGACTGGGTCATCGTCGATCTGCCGTCGGTGTTTCACCGGCTGAGCCTGTTCGTGCTGTCGGAGGCCGATGCAGCCTACCTCGTGTCGACGCCGGAGCTTCCCAGCCTCCACATGGCGCGGCGCGCCGTGGGGCTGCTTGGGCAGCTCGGCTTCTCGCGGGAACGCTTCCAGATCCTCGTCAACCGCCTGGACCGGCGCGCGGATCTTTCGGTGGCCGACATGGAAAAGATTTTCAGCTGCCCGGTCTTTGCCGCGCTTCCCGACGACCCGGCTTCGGTGCACCGGATGGTGACGCGGGTGGAGCCGATGGGCAGGGAGTCCGAGTTCGGCCGTTCGCTCGAGCAGATGGTGGCGAAAGCGACTTCGACGGCGTCGGCCGCGGCCCGGGCCAGGACCGGGGCCGGCGAGGGGCGGCCTGTGCTTTCGGAGGGCTGAAATGCGGTGTGAAGTTTTTGCCCCGGGCGGCCGATCTGTAGTTTGCAGATGCAGCAAGCCATGCACGGAGCATGAGTAGGAGGAGCGCATCAGGATGATTCCGAACCTGGAGCAGAAGCCGGTCCAGCAGCTCAGCTGGGAGCAGCGCCTGCTGAAGAACGCCGGGCGCCCGAAGTCGGCGCTGAAGCCGGAGTACCAGGAGCTGAAGTTCACCCTGCATCGCAAGCTCCTGGACAAGATCAATCTGGAGGCGCTGGCGACGATCGACAACCAGCGCGTGCGCGCCGAGGTGCGGCAGGCGCTGATCGCGCTGATCGACGCCGAGCCGACCCTGCTGAGCGCGCTCGAAAAGCAGCAGATCTGCGACGAAGTGCTCGACGAGGTCTTCGGACTCGGGCCGCTCGAGCCGCTGCTTCAGGACCCGACCATCTCCGACATTCTGGTCAACGGCAGCAAGCAGGTCTACGTGGAGCGCAAGGGCGTGCTCGAGCTGACGAGCGTGACCTTCCGCGACGATGCCCACCTGCTGCGGATCATTGACAAGATCGTCAGCCAGGTGGGGCGCCGCGTGGACGAGTCCAACCCGATGGTGGACGCGCGCCTGCTCGATGGCAGCCGCGTCAATGCGATCATTCCGCCGCTGGCGCTCGACGGTCCGGTGATGTCGATCCGCCGCTTCACGCAGGACAAGCTCATGCCGGCCGACCTCGTCGAGCGCAAGGCGATGACGCGGGGCATGATGGAGCTGCTCGAGGCGGCGGTGAAGGCGCGCCTGAACATCATCATCATCGGCGGAACGGGCGCGGGCAAGACGACGCTGCTCAACGCGCTCTCATTCTTCATCAACCCCAAGGAGCGCATCGTGACCATCGAGGACGCGGCCGAGCTGCAACTGAAGCAGCCCCACGTGGTGCGGCTGGAGACGAGGCCGCCGAACCTGGAGGGCCACGGCGCCGTGCGGCAGCGCGAGCTGCTGATCAACAGCCTCCGCATGCGTCCGGACCGCATCGTGGTGGGCGAGGTGCGCGGCCCGGAGGCGCTCGACATGTTGCAGGCGATGAACACGGGCCACGACGGCTCGCTGACGACGATTCACGCCAACTCGCCGCGCGACGGCATCAGCCGCCTCGAGGTGATGGTGTCGATGGCCAATTCGAGCATGCAGCTGATTTCGATCCGCCAGCAGATCGCCAGCGCGGTGCACCTGCTCGTGCAGGCGGCTCGCTTCAGCGACGGCTCGCGCCGGGTGACCAACATCACCGAGGTGACCGGCATGGAAGGCGAGATCGTGACGCTGCAGGACATCTTCGTGTTCGAGAAGCGGGGGCTTTCGCCGGAGGGCCGGGTTCTTGGCCGGTTCGCGGCCACCGGGATCCGGCCGAAGTTCTACGAGAAGCTGCTCGCGGCGGGGATCCGGCTGCGGCCTGAGATCTTCGACGAAGTGGAGGAGGTCTGAACATGGGTGGTTTCCTGCTGGTCTTCCTCGCCGTCTGGGGGGCGATGGTCGGTGTGTGGATGCTGGTGAGCCGGCGCTCCCGCACGGCCGGGGCCGAAGAAATCAGGCAGCGCGTGCTGGGCTCGCCCGAGAAGAAGAAGGCGGCGGCCCGGAGCAAGTCGTCCAACGCGCCGCTGATCGCGGTGGACGACCACACGACGGGCAAGGTCGTGCTTCGGCTGATGAAGAAATTCGAGCTCCAGGACCGGCTGCAAAGGCTGCTGGAGCAGGCGGGGCTGAAATGGAAGGTGGCGCGGCTCGTGCATTCCTGCCTGGCGCTGTTCCTGGTGGCTTTCTGGCTGGCCTGGGGGCTGCTGCCGGTCCACTACCGCTGGTCGGCCTTCTTCGTGGGCGCGGCGGCCGGATGCCTCCCGCTGATGTATGTGGCCTCCAAGCGCAAGGCGCGGCTGAGGAAGTTCGAGGAGCAGTTTCCGGACAGCCTCGAGTTCATGGCGCGTTCCATGCGCGCCGGCCACGCCTTCTCGGTTTCGCTCGAGATGCTGCACCGCGAGTTCCAGGAGCCGCTGGCCGGCGAATTCCGGCGCGCCTTCGAAGAGCACAACCTCGGCATGCCGCTCGATGTGGCGCTGCAAAAGCTGGGGCAGCGGGTTCCCTCGCTCGACGTCCACTTCTTTGTCAGCGCGGTGCTGCTGCAGAAGCGCACGGGCGGCAACCTGGCCGAGATTCTCGACAAGCTGGCCTATGTGATCCGGGAGCGCTTCAAGCTGCGCGGCAAGATTCGCGCCATCAGCGCGCATGGCCGCATGACCGGAATGGCGCTGACGCTGATCCCGATCGGCGTGGCGGCGATGATGTTCATCGTCAACCCGGACTATGTGACCTTCTTCGTTCGCGAAGAGGTGGGCAACATGATGATGGTGGGCGCGATCGTGCTCCAGGTGATCGGCTACATGATCATCAAGAAGATCGTGAACATCGAGGTTTGACAGGCGCGGGAGGGCCCGGCACCGATGACGGCGATTCTGCTCAGCACGCTGATTTTCGTGGCGGTGGCGCTTGGAGTGGCGCTGCTCGGGATGCGGCTGTGGGTGCGTCCGCAGGAGTACATCGAGCGGGTGACCGGCGTGGTGGTCGAGCAGGAGGAAGCGCCCGTCCATCCGAGCCTGGTCTTCCGCGACCTGCTGAACCGCCTTGGCTCGATGGTTCCGGCTTCGCCGAAGGACATGACGGTAATGCAGCGGCGGCTGACGCGGGCCGGAATGCGCAGCCCGAACGCGCTGAAGCTGCTTTACGGGGCGAAGCTGGTTCTGGGCGCCGGACTGCCGCTGGTGATGACGCTCGCGGTGTGGGGCTCGGCCGCCGAGGCGTTCAACAAGTTTGTGGCGGTGCTGGCAGCCGCCGGCGTCGGCTTCTTCGGGCCGAACGAGTACGTGAACTGGATGGCGCGGCGCCGCCAGCGCCAGATCCGCCGCGGGCTGCCGAATGCGCTCGACCTGATGGTGGTGTGCGTGGAATCCGGCCTTGGCCTCGACCAGGCCATTCTTCAGGTGGCCAAGGAGCTCGAGCACGCGCATCCGGAAATCAGCGAGGAGTTCGCCATGGTCAACCTCGAGCTGAAGGCTGGCAAGAGGCGGGCCGAGGCGCTGCGAAACCTGGCCGAGCGCACCGCAGTGGACGATCTGAAGAAGCTGGTGGCCGTGCTCGTGCAGGCCGACCGCTTCGGCACCGGCGTCGCCCAGAGCCTGAGGGCGCACGCTGACTTCATGCGCGTGCAGGCGCGCCAGGCGGCCGAGGAAAAGGCGGCCAAGCTGGGCGTGAAGCTGGTGTTCCCGATTTTCTTCTGCATCTTGCCGTCGCTGTTCGTGGTGACGGTTGGTCCGGTGGCTGTCAAGATCGTCCGGGAGCTGATCCCGATGATGACTGGCATCTGAGGCGGGCTTCGCGGGGCTGCGCACTCAGCAACACGAAATTCCGCGGCAAACAGGGAAAGGAGAGACCCACATGGATAGCACCTCGATCATTCGCATTGTCTGCGCCGTTCTGGCGGTGGTTCTTCTGGGCGCGATCATCATGCGCCGCAGGAGCCGGAACGCCGAGGAGTGAACGCGGCGAGGCGGAAAGCCCGAGGCTGGCGGGGTCCTGCCGGCAGTGAATCTGCCGGGCCGGACCCCGCTGGCGTTGCAAGCCGGCCTCGCCGCGGTCTGGAGCCGGCCCGTGGAGTTCCGTGGAGGACGCCTGTCCTGCCGTTGCTCCCGCCGCTGGTTCGCCCCGGTTGGTCCCACCGCGCCTGAGGCTGCACCCCGGAACGGTCGCGCCGTGTCCCGGGAATGGGGGCGATGCCGCCGGCGCTCGGCCCGATCGGGCGTCGGGCTGCACCCTGGAACGGTTGCGCCGTTTCCCCGGAACAGCGAAAGGAGCTCAAGGAGACGGCTCCGGATCTGTGCGGACTCTCGCTTCCATTCCGGGCAGCGCAGCCTGCCGCGAGCGGGCCGCGGCACCGAAGCCGCAGCGCAATACCGCCGGCCACGACGGCTTCGAAAGGGATCCGGTCTTTCCGGGGTGACGCCGGTCGGAGTTCCTGCCCACGTTGCGGGACAACCGGAGCGGAGGCGCGTGACTCGATCCCCGTGCCAGCGAAATGCGGGAGCCTTAGTTCGCGCTCCGTCAGCCCTGGCGCCGGACCGTTCCCGCCGAATGCTGCCCGGAAGGGTGCAGAAGCACGCCGACGATCGCCGCCGCCATTCCTGCACCGGCGGCGGGCCGGTTCAGGCACGAAGGTTTTCCGGCAAGCTCCAGCCACAGTCTGGCCGCGAGAAGGCGGCTGGCGGGCACAGCTTCTCGCAAGGAAGCCATGTCTGCCTGCTGCGGCGCGTCCTGGCCTGTTCAGGAGATGGCATGTCCCATGCCGGGACAGGCCCGGCGGTCGAGCCGCCAGCCGCGTCGTGGTGGTCTGCGGCGGCTGCTACTGCCCGCAGCCAGGCTGGAGAAGCGGCCATTCGCGGAATCATGACGGCCCACGGCGGACGGACCTGCAAGGCGGGCCATGTCCGCGTCCGGGCGGCAGGTGCTGCTGGCTGGCGATTCCGGATCATGAAATCCGATATGGCGGAAGGAATGCACACGGGCGGAGCCGGCAGCCGTGAGCGTGCTCTGCGGTTGCGCTCTGAACCGGGAATTGCCGCCGGACGGAAAGGGGCCGGAAGGCGGAAGCCATTCCGGCCCCTTTCTGACGCCGTTCGGATGGCGCAGGCATCCGGGAGCGGGCTGCACCGGCAGCATCGGCATGTGCCTGCCCCGGCTGGCGTCACGCGCCGCTGGCCCGGCGCCGCAGCAGGGCCAACCCCGCGCAGGTGTCCTGCCACGGCGCAGAACCAGGATCCCGTCGGCCACCCGCTCCTGGCAGTTCCAGGCTGCGCCGGGCCATGCCTCAACCCCTGGCAGAAGGCAAAGGCGCCGAAAGCGCCACGCACCGCCCTGCTGGCTCCCGCCATGAAAGAGGACCGATCGGGGTGGCGGTGCCGGCGCGTACCGGCGGTGGAATTTCCAAACCTTGTCCGAGTGTCCCGTTCGGTCTTCCCAGACCCGGCCAGAGTGGCGGCAGCGATCCGCGCGCTGGCAGAAGGCTGCGGTTGCCCGGGCGCTGCCGCCGCATCGGGTTGCCGTTTCCTTGCGCCGGCGCGCATGGCAGCGTATCGCCGGAAAGCTGCGCCGACAGGGGAGAGCTTTGCTGTTGCAGGGTTGTGGGACGTTGCCGGACCCCAGGGATCATCCGTGCCGGTCGCATTCCCCGGGGAGATGCCACCTCCGCGGTGGAGCTATTTGGGGGCCTTCGTCATGCCGGAACTGGAGCCGTTCGCTGACGATAGCATGCCCTGCCGCGGCATCCGCGGCAGCCCGCCCGCAGACGCTGCTGGCACTCGGAAAAGGCCTCAGGAAGCTTCGTTGCCCGCAGGCCGGATGCAGCCGTATGATCAAGGGACGCAGACGTTGCAGGCGAAAGGTTCCCCATGAGCAACATCGGATTTGTTTTTACGGTGGCGCTGCTTGCGGGCACCGTTTGGCTGGCGGCTACCAGATTCCGCCTGCGCCTGGAAAATAACTGGCCCCTGCTTTATTACTTCGGGGCCGTCGTGCATCTGAACGCCTACACCGGGGTGCTCAATGCCTATGTTGTCTACGTGGCCGTGATCTGCGCCCTGCTGCTGCGCTTTGAGTTTCTGAACGAGCGCGTGGTGACACTGGTCCGTTTCATCGAGGTCGGCTGCCTGCTCAATCTCGGCTGGTCTCTCTTCGGCGTCCTCTGGAAAGAGTTCCGCTGAGCGTGCGGATGCCGTCACCGACGCATCCGCTGCACCGCTCCCGATTTCCTGGACAGTAGGTTCACCATCATCATGTAGCCTGCTGGAGCGCAAGGAAGCGCTCGCGAGCCTGCCGCGGGGACTGGTGGGCGAGCCGTTCGATCAGCCTCTCGCGGTTGTAGCGATCGCGGAACTCGCGCAGTGCGATTTGCAGATCTTCGAGGTCCTGGAAGTGCTGCACCCAGAGAAGCTGCCCTTTGAGGGTGCGGAAGAAGCGTTCAATGCAGCCGTTGGCTTCCGGCTCGCGGACGAAAACCGGAGAGGACGCCATGCCGAGAAAGCGCAACTCCCTCTCAAAGTGGCCGCTCATGTACTGTGACCGGTGGTCGTGGCGGATCTGTAAGCCGGCGGCGGCCTGGGAGCCGAAGGCGCCGAAGCGCTCGCGCACGCCCTGGCGCAGGGGCTCGATCGCTTCAAAGCGGGTGGCGCGTTTGACGGCGTGAATGCCGACGCACTCGGCGGTGCAATGATCGACGGCGGCGAAGACGGTGACCTGGCCATCGGCCAGGGTGACGGTGGTGGCATCGGTGCCCCACATCTGGTTGGGCTCGCTGGTCACGATGGAGCCGGCATGCGTCTTCTCCACCACCGGCGCGAATTGCCGCTGCGGGGCCAGGAGTTGGTTCTCCCGCATCAGGCGCATCACGCATGGCTTGGAAGTGCGGACCCCTTGGACGCGCAGCCCCGACCAGATCTTGCGATGGCCTTCGCCATGAAACGGAGAAGCGGCCAGGATGGCACGGATGTTCTCCAGCAACTCGGCGTCGGTGTGCTTCGTCTTCGGACCACGCCGCAGCAAAGCCGCGGCCTGCCTGGCCCGCTGCTGCCGGGCGTAGTACGTCGAACGCGGCTGACCCCACACGGCCAGCACGCGAGCCCACCAGTTCTTGCGGCCTGTGGAGGGCGACTGGGCTTGGCTCATCGCTTCGACCTCCACTTCAGAGAAGGGTTGGCGTTCTCCAGTTGCCGGATGCGCTCGTGCAGAAGTTCGTTGGCCATCGCCAGCTCGGCGATGATTGACTTCATGCGCCGGCCATCCTCGTCGACCAGATCCTCCTCGCGGATCTTCAGACCGGCCTCGCCGCTGGCGAAAAAGGCATCCCGCCAGGCCGACAGCGTGGCGGCCGTAACCGCGTACTTTCGGCTGACGCTTTCCAGGTCCTCGCCGCGCAGGAGTTCCAGGACGACGGACATCTTCCGCTTGGCAGACCAGCGGCCCTTGCCGCGGCGGCTGGTTCCGGGGGCCTCTCCGGTCGCCCTCCGGGCTCCCTCCGCGGCTCCCGGAACCGCTTACTTGCTGTTGGAGATTCTGACTCTCCTTCTTTTCAGTTCAGTGTCCAAGAAAATCGTGGGGCGGGGGACACGGACGCATCCGCGCAGGCTCGCGCCGAAGATGGACTCTTTTCTGGTCCTGCACATTCGTCGGCAAAGTCCGCCTGAGAAATGCCGGATTGGATTCCCACTTAATGTTCAGGGATCCGAACCATGAACCACCAGTCTTCAGAAACCGAACCCGGCATCGACCTCAGCATCTACGATGAGGACTACTCGCTCGCCGATCCTCCCCGGGCCGGCCAGAGCGCGCCAGCCGACGAGATCCCGGATGGCGCCTACGAAGCCAGCATCGAAGGCGTGCACATCAGCCGGACGGCCACAACTGGCAATCCGATGGTGCTGTGGAAACTCCGCATTCTCGGCCCAAGCTGCCAGGGCAGGGCAGTGACCAAGGTCCGCGTCATTACGCCGAAAACGCTGGCGTTTCTCAAGCGCGACCTCGAGCGGCTTGACATGCATCTGGAGAGGCTCAGCGACCTTCCAGCACGGGCTGGCGAGCTGGTCGACCGCCAGGTGCGGATTTTCAAGAAGGCGAATCCGGAACGGCGGTGGACCGAGGTTTACTTCCTCGGTCTGGCAGGGACGGAAGACGGACAGAGAGGGAGCCCAGCCACGGACTCATGGCCCGCGGCGCAGGATGACGACCTGCCGTTCTGACACGCGGGAGGCCCGTGCGGCGGGGCATGGCTCCCCGCTGCGGCACCGAAGCCCGTCGAAAATGCCGCGCGCCGGCCTTCGCGAACCGAAGGGCGAGGCGAAGAGCGTAGCGTCGAGCAACGCATCGGCAACGCGGCGCCTCTGTGTGCACCTGACGAGACCGCGGCGCCACGGGCACATGCGCCTCCGCGCCGCAGGAGCTGTCAAGCCGCGCGGAGAGTCCGCTGCGCAGGCAGGACGTTCCGCCGCAGCCGGACCCGAGAGAGCTCGACCGAGATGACGCCGGGCGCGCGGGAATCACCCCGAAGAAAGGAGCCGGCTGCGGCGTCCCGGGGCATGCTTCCCGGCGGCCCTGCCGCTTTCCCCTTTTACGTCCGGATTTGCTGATCCTTTCTTCCGAAGTCCGCTCCTTCCACGCCGCAGCCTTCCAGCGTCCCGACACCTGCCGCGCCCTCATCCGTGCGGTCCAGGGCCTCCGTTGCAATAGCTCCGGCGTCCCGCGCGGGGAGAGCCGCCTCTGCGGTGACCAGATCTGGAGGCAACGGGAGGCGCGCCCCTGCCGGGGGTGAAATTCCCAACAGCGGGGTGCGCGCGAGCGGAAAGCGGTCGCTTCACCCGGCTGCCCGGAGCCGTGTGGTCCGGGGCTAGCGCGTCGAAGCCGGTGTGGCTGGGGCCGTGGCGGCGGGTTCCGTGACCTTGAGAATCTGGTTCACGGCGACATCGTTCAGCACCTGGCGGATGCCGCTCGGCCAGCGGATCTCGATCTCCCGGATGCGCTTTGCCGTTCCGAGGCCGAAGTGCACGCGGTGGTCGCTGGTGGCGGCGTAACCGGTGCTCACCGTGGCGTGGTTGTATTGGACGAAGCCGCGCTCGTCGGTCACCCGGATCTTCGCACCGATGCCCATGCGGTTGCTCTTCGTGCCGGTGAGCTCGACCAGCAGCCAACTGTTTCCGCCCGGAGAGACGTTGCGGAAGACGCGGGCCGGGCCGTTCAGCACCAGCAGGACGGCGTCGACGCGGCCATCGTTGTCCAGGTCGCCCATGGCCATGCCCTTGTAGTTGGCGGCGAGCTTCGTGTCCGAGCCTTCAGCACGGGTGAGGTTCTGGAATCGGCCGTTGGCCAGGTTGCGGAAAACGCTGACCGGCTCTTCGGGGCGGCGCGGCGCGTAGGTGTGGATCATGTCCTGGACATTGGAGCGGCAGACGATGAGGTCCTTCCAGCCGTCGTTGTCGAGGTCGTAAATGGCGTTGGACCAGCCGGACATTTCGAGAGTTTCCAGAGCGAGGCCGGTGGCCGCGGTGCGGTCCTCGAACATTCCGCCGCCGACGTTGACAAACAGCGGGAAGGTCTCCTTTTCCAGCGCGGTCACCCAGATATCGGGCCGTCCCGTATTGAAAAGATCCCGGAAATCGGCACCCATTCCGGAAATTACATTTCCATTTTCCGAAAAAGCGATTCCCAATTCGTGGCCGATTTCCCGGAACTTCCTGCCGCCGAGGTTGTGGAAGAACTGCATGGGGGCATCGTCGTTGCCGATGAAGACGTCCATCCAGCCGTCGTCGTCGTAGTCGGCGATGACGATCGCCATGCCGCGGCCGAGGGCATTGGACAGGCCGGCTTCGGCCGAGACATCGGTGAAAGTGCCGTCGCCGTTGTTGCGGTAAAGCGTGTGGGGCAGGGCGCCGTAGTGGCGCGGGCCGCAGTAGATGCGGACGCCGTTGATCAGGCAGTCGGGCTCGTTGTTCGGGTCCCACTCGCAGTAGTTGGAGACGAACAGGTCGAGATCGCCGTCGTTGTCGTAGTCGAACCAGGCGGCAGCGACCGACCACATCTTCTTGCCCTTGTAGCGGCCGCCGGGAACGCCTGCCTTCTTCGTGACATCGGTGAAGGTGCCGTCGCCGTTGTTGTGGAAGAGCTGATTGTCATTGACATTCAGCACGTAGATGTCCGGCCAGCCGTCGTTGTCGTAGTCGGCGGCGGCCACCCCCATGCCGTAGCCCTCGCCGCCGACGCCGGCGCGGTCGGTGACGTCGGTGAAAGTGAGGTCTCCATTGTTGCGGAACAGGCGGTTCTTGTGCTTCTCGCCCTGCTTGACGAGCGACGGCATATGGGCGCCGTTGACGAGATAGATGTCGAGGTCGCCATCGCGGTCGTAGTCGAAGAGGGCCACGCCGGCGATGAGGCCCTCCGGCTGGTGCTTGCGCGGCGTGGCGCCGTTGTCGCAGATGAAGCGGACGCCGCTGGCCTCGGTGATGTCGCGGAAGGCGATGGGGGGCACAGCCTGCTGGGCGGCGAAGGCCGCCAGCACCAGGGCAGCGCTGGTCAGTCCCGTGCGCATGGGTAAGGAGAGTTTCTTCCAGTGTAGCCGAGACGCGACCGCCGGCCCGAAGGGCAGGATCCTTGCGGAGCCTGGGCCTAGAATGAAGGTATGGAAAAACTCTTGCGCCGCGGCGTGGTCAGCCTGTTGCTGTTCGCGCTCCAGATGCCGGCCGGCTGGACGCAGCCGGCGCAGGCCCAACAGGAAATGCAGCCGGTCATCCGCACGAGCACGGCGGAAGTTCTGCTCGACGTCGTCGTCCGGGACCGGCGCGGGAGGCTGGTGCGGAATCTCAGGCCGGAAGACATCGAGATTTACGAAAACGGCGTGAAACAGCAGATCCGTGCCTTCCGTTTTGCCGGCGCGGAACGGCGGACCACGGAACGCCGCGGCCAGGAAGCGGCGCGGCAGACCAGCGCGACGCCGGGCGCCGCCGGCGCGGCGCTGCCGCTGCGGACGGTGAACCTGCTCTGCATTGTCTTCCACAATCTCGACCCGGTGAACCGCACGCGGGCGCAACGGGTGGCCGAGCAGCTCCTGAAGGAGGAGTTCCCACCCAACACGCTGGCTGCCGTTTTCGCCCTGGACGACTACCTCACGCCCATCTCGCCCTTCACGGATCAGAAACAGGATTTGCTGGCAGCCGTGCAGCAGGCGTTCTCGGGCCGGACACTCGATTTTCTGGACGCATCCGTGCCAGTGCTCACCGCGAATCCCAGCGCCTACACGGTGACGGCACTGGTGGACATGGCGGCGCGGTCGGCGACGATCAACGACCGCCTCACCGGCGGAGAGGTGAGCAAGCTGGTGGTCCCCCGCGCCGAGGTGTCGATGAGCACGTCGGCCAACGTCACGCGCGGCTATCAGGCGCGCGACCGCGTCGACATGGCTCACGTGACCGGCAGCCGGGCGCTCGACCAGATGGCCACGATGGTGTCGGAGCTGGAAAAGCTTCCCGGACGCAAGAGCGTCATCCTGATGTCCGGCGGGCTGCTGACGACCGGCGATCCGGACGCCTTTGGGAAACTGGTGGCGCGCGCCAACGCGGCCAACATGACCATTTACAGCTTCAATCCAACGGAGCTGAACGAGACCACCGACACGCAGGCGGCAAAGATCGCGCTCTCCCAGGTGGCCGAAGTCAGCCGGTCGCAGACGGCGCTGGGGTCTGTCAGCCTTTCAGAGCGGCGCCAGCAGAGCCGGCAGGGTGACGCTCTGGAAGTGGCCGTCCGCAGTTCTGACATCATGGCTGCGCTGCGGGAGCTGGCCGAAGGAACCGGCGGATTCCTCGTGGCCAACACGGCCGAATTCCGCAAGCCTTTCCTGCGCGTGCTGGAGGAGATGGAGGCCCATTACGAAGTCGCCTACCGCCCGGCGAACCTGAAGCTCGACGGAAGGCTCCGCACCATCGAGGTGAAAACCTCGCGCAAGGATCTCGTGGTGGAAAGCCGCAACGGCTACTTTGCTCTTCCGCTCCGGCACAGCGAGAAGCCGTTGCAGCCGCACGAGCTCATCGGGCTTGCCCTTTTGGGAGCGGAACAGCCGCTGGCGCATTTCCCCTTCGAGCTGGGCTATTACACCTTCGGCGGGTCGGGCGGGCGGCGGCAGGTTGCGTTCGCTTTTGAAGTTCCGGGCAAAGCGCTGGCGACGGCGCAGGACGCGGCCAGCGGAATCGCCCAGGCCCACGTTTCCGTGGTGGGACTGGTGAAAGACGCCGAGGGCGAAGTCGTCGAGAAGTTCAGCCTGGACGCGCCCTACCAGTTCGCTCTTGCGAATCTGGAAGCGATGAAGGCCAGCGCGATCACGCACGCGCAGTCTCTGGAGCTCGCCGCGGGCCGCTATCTTCTCGAAGTGGCGGTGCTGGACCGCACCGGAGCGCGAGTCAGCACGAAGCGTCTCGAACTGGAGGTGCCGGAGCCGCCGGCGGGGCTGGCGGTGAGCACGCCGATGCTGGTGCAGCGGGTGGAGGAGGCGGGCGCGGCAGAAGGAAGCAGCGATCCGCTGGTGTACCAGGGCCGGCGGGTGGTGCCTCTGGTTTCGCCGGCGCTCGACCCGGCGATGCAGCCGCACGTGTATTTTGTGGTGTACCCGGATCGCAGGAAGGCGGAAAAGGCGGAATTGCTGGTGGAATTCTACGTCAACGGGCAGCGCCTGGCGGCGCAGACGGCCGAGCTGCCTCCGCCGGATCCCTCCGGCGCCGTGCCGATGATGGTAAGCGCAGCCATGCGGCCCGGCCTTTGCGAGGTGCGGATCACGGCGCGGCAGGGCGAGGCGCAGGCCAGGAGCAGCGTGCGCTACGTTGTGCCGCAGGCCCGGCAGCAGTCCCGGGTGCCGTAATCAGGCCGGTCCCGGAAACAGAGCCATGATGCAACCAAGGATTGCGGCCGGCTGGCTGCTGGCTCTTGCGCTCTTGCAGGCGCAGGCACCCGCCGATCCGTCCGAGCGGCTGCGACTGGCCGCGGCGGCCTTTGAAGCGGGCGACATGCCTGCGGCCATCGGGCACTATCGCGCCTTTCTCCAGGAGTTCCCCGAAGCGGCCGAGATCCGTTCGAACCTGGGCGCCGCGCTCGTGGCCAACGGGCAGATTGATGAGGGCATCCGGGAGTACCGCCTCGCGCTGAAGCATCTGCCCAACAACCCGCGCGTCCGCATGAATCTGGCGCTGGCCTACTACAAGACGGGGCGTCCTGAAGAGGCCGCGCGCGAGCTGGAGCCGCTCCTCGCGCAGCAGCCGCTGGATCCGAAGCCGGCGCTGCTGATGGCGGACTGCCTCATCCTGGCAGGCAGGCCGGAAGCCGCGGCGAAGCTGCTGGAGCCGCTGGCGGAAGAGTATCCAAAGGACCGCGCCATCGCCTACGCGCTCGGCATCGCCTGGCTCCGCGCCAACGATGAGGACCGCGCGCAGAAGATGCTCGACCAGATCCTCCGCGACGGCGCGACCGCGGAGAGCGAGTTCCTGTTCGGGCAGCTCGAATACCGCCGCCAGAACCTGCTGAAGGCGGCCGAGCACCTGGCGCGCGCCGTCGAGCTGGATCCGAAACTGCCGGGCGCGCATTCGCTTTACGGGCAGGTGCTGCGCAGCAACGGACGGCTGGACGAGGCTGCCGAGCAGTTCCGGCTGGAGCTGGAGATCAACCCGTTCGAACCCGTGGCCAACATCGAACTGGCCATGCTGCGAAAGCAGGAGGGGCAGCTCGAAGAAGCGCTGAAGCATCTGGCGCGGGCCCTTCAGGTGCGGCCCACCGATCCGGGCGTGCTGTTGCAGCGGGCGTCGATCTACGCGCAGCAGGGGCGCCTGGAGCTGGCGCGGCAGGAGCTGGAGTCGCTGGTGAAGGCGTATCCGCGCTTCGCCGAGGCGCATGCGGCGCTCGCCACCGTGTACTACAAACTGAACCGTCCGGCCGACGGGGACAGGGCCCGGGAAGCCGCAAGGAGAGCGCGGCTGGCAGGGCAGGCGCAGCCTGGCAGCGCAGTTCCCGCGGCCCCTGCCAAACCGGCGGCGGCGCGGAAGCCGGCAGCCGCGAAAGCCGCCCCGAAACAGTAGCTCAGCGCGCGGCGGATTTCGATGCGGCAGGACGGGCCGGGGCCGGACGCGGCGCGGCGGCGGGTTCCCGGACCGTGAGGATCTGGTCCGCCTTCACATTCTCGAGCGTCTGGCGCGCGCCACTGGGCCAGGTGATCTCGACCGTGCGGATGAGGTCCGCCTTGCCCAGCCCGAAATGGACGCGGTGGTCGCTCGAAGCGCTGTAGCCGGTGCTGGTGGTGGCGTGGCTGACCTGGGAAAGCCCGTCCGGTGTGGTGATGCGGATGCGGGCGCCGATGCCCATGCGGTTGCTGCGCGTTCCCTCAAGCTGGAACAGGATCCAGTGGTTTCCGTTGGCGGTGGTGTTGCGGAAGTGCTCGGAATGGCCGTTCAGCGTCGTGGCGACAAGGTCGATGCGGCCGTCATTGTCCAGGTCGCCGTAGGCGAGGCCGCGCCGCAGGTGCGGCTTCATCACGTCGGGGCCGGCCAGCGCGGTGACATCGGCAAAGCGGTTGCCGCCCAGGTTGCGGAAGATGGCAAGGGGCTCTTCCGCCGGGCGCATCAGCAGCATCGCGAGGCTGTGCTGGACGTTGCCGCGGGCGGTGACCAGATCGCGCCATCCGTCGTTGTCGAGATCGGCGGCGCCGCAGCTCCAGGCCGACATGTTGCGGGTGGCATGGCCCAGCCCGGCGCGGTGGGTGAGCTCTTCAAAGCCGCGGCCATCGCCGAGATTGCGGTAGAGGGGGAACGTTTCTCCCTCGATGGCGGTATGCCAGATGTCCTCCCAGCCGTCGTTGTCAAGGTCGCGGAAATCGGCGCCCATTCCTGAGATAAACATTCCGGATTCAGGGAAAGCGACGCCCATTTTCATCGCGACTTCTTCGAAAAGCCGGCCCTTCCTGTTGTGGAAAAGGAAATTCGGCGCGTTGTCGTTGGCGACGAAGACGTCGAGGAATCCGTCATGGTCGAAGTCGGCAAAGACCACGCCCATGCCCTTGCCGAGGTGGGGCAGGATGCCCATCTGGCGCGAGACGTCGGTGAAGGTGCCGTCGCCGTTGTTGCGGTAGAGCGTGTTGGGCAGCGGCTGGTAGCTGTCCGGGTGGCAGTAGGCGCGCGTCTGCGGGTTGGGGCCGCAGAAGGGGTCCTTGTTGACTTCCCAGACGCAGTAGTTGGAGACGAAGAGGTCGAGGTCGCCGTCGTTGTCCATGTCGAACCAGCCGGCGGCGACGCCCCACATCTTGCGGCCATTCAGCTTCGCGCCGGAAAGCCCAGCCTTTTTCGTGACGTCGGTGAAGGTGCCGTCGCCGTTGTTGCGGTAAAGCTGATTGTCGGTGACATTGGCCAGGAAAAGGTCTGGCCAGCCGTCGTTGTCGTAGTCGCCCACGGCGGCGCCCATGCCGTAGCCCTCGCCCGCGACGCCAGCCTTCTCCGTCACGTCGGTGAAGGTGCCGTCGCGGTTGTTGTGGAACAGGCGGTTCCAGAATCGGGGCGACTCTTTCTTCAGCGAGGGGATGGCGGCGCCGTTGACGAAGTAAACATCAAGCCATCCGTCGCGGTCATAGTCGATGAGCGCGACCCCGGATACCATGGTTTCCGGCTGGTTGCGGTTGGGCGTCGGCGAGCTGTCGCAATAGAAGGAAAGCCCGGAGCGGGCGGTGACATTCTCGAATCGGATGTCGGAAACCGCCGACGCCACGCCGAGCAGGGCGGCTGCGGCTGCAAGAAGCGAGACTCGCCACATCGGGCTAGAGCCATTGTAGCAGTGGCCCGCCACAGTCCACGCCCCAGCGCCAGCCACCGGAGAAGGCGAAGCCGGAGAGAGGAGCAGGGGCCGCAGGGCCAGTCCTCCCGCGCAGCCGGCCCACCGGCGCTGCGATCCGGGAATCCGTTGCCGGGCCGATCCCGCGAGCGAAGCGGCAGCCCGGCGCAGGGATGCGCTCCGGGGTGCCTGGGCGCTCCGCTCCCATTCGGCCCGCTACTTTGCCGGCGGCACGGGCAGCGTCACCGAGCCGAGGAATCGCGATCCCCGGTCATACAGGATGAACCTCACGGATTTTGCGCGCGGATCGACGACGATTTCCTGGTCGAATGGCAGCCCTTCCTTCGCCGAGTCCATGAACTGCTGGCGTGGCATGCGGAGGTTGAAGGTCATCGGCTGCGTGGATCCGAGCAGGTTCTTTCCGTCATACTGCGCATACATCACTGACACCTGGCCGACGGCGTTGCCCGCGTCGTCGATGGTGAAGAGGTCCATCGGGTCGATGCGGATGCGCACCATCGCCGTGCCGGGCTTCGAGCCGGGCGCGATCTGGCCGCGCAGCTCCACCTCGGGCGCGTCGGCGGGGATCTTCAGCAGCGCGGTCATGGCGGCGAATTCGAGCGCGGGCACCTGGCTCTGGCTCGGGTAGGCGTAATAGCGCTGGCGCGACACGATCCTCACGCCCTTGCGCTCGCACTGCACGCGGAGGCGGTGGAAGCGGTTGTCCCAGTTGTCGGGTGGAGGGGCCATCAGCAGCAGGTATGAGGCCGAGGCAGACTGGACAAGCTGGGTGGCGACCGAGTCCAGGTCTTCGCGGTAAAACGTCCTGCCGCCGGTGAGGCCTGCGATGTCCTCCATGGCGAGGGTGACGTCCGGCTGGAGAATCCCGTAGGAAAGCGGGTGCACGGCGACGCCCGCATTGTCGAGCGTCACCACCAGGTGCGGCACATACAGGGCGCATTCCACCCAGTCGCCCGAGCACTGCTGGCGCGTGTCGAACACGGTGGGAACCCCATCGGTGATCCAGATCAGATCGCGGACGCCGGGGAAGGCGCCGAGGTGCTTGCCCACGGTCTCCAGCGCCACATACGTCTTTTTGACGACGTCTTCCTGGAGAATGCCGGCGGGGCGGGCGCGGCCCAGGTTTTTCGAGAATTTCTGGAGCAGCCTGGAGGCGTTCCTGTGCCAGTCGGCAGGCGGCGTCAGGATGTTGCCCTTGTCGTCCTGCGCGGGCACGAGCCCTTCCAGCGTGCCGTCGAGATTGAGCAGGTAGAAATAGACGTTGCCGCTGGAGGCGAGCCGCGGCAGTGCCGCTTCCACGCGCTGGAACGAATCCAGCCGGTTGTTCTGCATCAGGTTGAAAAGGTCGAACAGGATCGCCACGGTGTGCGGCGTCTGGTCCGAGGCGCGGCTGTGCACCCAGCCGGCAGCGGGCTGGGGCGCCGGATGCGCGGCGAAGGGCGGATGGAGGAAGGCGGGAGCGAGCTGCCGGTTCTGGTCGGTGACGCGGAAGTCGGATGACTTGAGGTCGAGCACCGGCGCGCCTTTGGCATCTGTAACCACGACGCGCGTGCGCACAAGCTGGGGCAGAGAAGCAGGCGACTGGCTCTGCCCGCACAGGACCGCCGGAATCATCAGGCCGAAGAGGACAACGCTGTACGGAGATCTCATGGCATGGGAACCCACAGCCAGCTTAGGCAAACCGCGGGGCCAGAGGCAAGGACGCCGCCGGGGGGCGCATGGGTGCAGCCGCGCTGCGCGGGCCTCAGGCGGGATGCAGGGCGCGGATGGGCCAGGCCGGCTCACCGTCCGGGCGCGGTGGGAATGGAACGGCCGCCTTTCTGGCGCTTGACGCTTTCCAGCCCGCAGGAACCGGCCGTCCGGTAGCCCTTCGACGCCAGAAACGCCGCCGCACGGGCGGCGCGGTTGCCCTGCGTTCAGAGCGTGACGACAACCTTGTTCTTCGGGATCTCTGATAGACGGTAGGGAAGCTGGCTGAGAGGGATGTTGACGTAGCCCCTGACGGATCCGAGCATCCGGATCTCATACGGCTCCCGGACGTCAAGGAAGAAGACCTTGTCCGGCTGCTCGAGCAGCTTCGCCAGCTCTTCAGCGGTGAGCTCCTTCACAGCCGCTGTCTGGCCGCAGGCGAAGGCCAGCGCCAGCAACGACAGCAGCAGGCAGGCCCAGCAGTAAGCCCTCATGGCCGCAGTGTAGCATGGAGGGTATATGCAGATGGGCACGGCTCCGGACGAATTTTACCGGATTGCAAAACTTCCTCCTTACGTTTTCGCCGTCGTCAATGAGATGAAGGCACGGCTGCGTTCGCAACAGTACGACGTCGTCGACTTCGGCATGGGCAACCCGGACGGCGCCACGCCGCGGCCGATCGTCAACAAGCTGATCGAGGCTGCACGCAACCCCCGCAACCACCGCTATTCGGTGTCGCGGGGCATTCCGAACCTCCGGCTCGAGATCTGCCGCCGCTATGAGCGCAACTACGGAGTGCAGCTCGATCCCGAGACCGAGGCGATCGTGACCATCGGCGCCAAGGACGCACTCGCCCATCTGATGTTCGCCGTGATCGGGCCGGGCGACGAGGTGGTTACGCCGGCGCCCTGCTATCCGATCCATCAGTACGGCGTGCTGATGGCCGAGGGCCAGGCCCATCCCCTGCCGGTAGCGGATCCCGCCGAGTATCTGAACCGGCTGGAAGACCATTTCCGCAAGGCGGCGAAGCCCCCGCGGATGATCCTGCTCAACTATCCGCATAATCCGACCACGGCGTGCGTGGAGCTCGACTTCTTCCGGCATGTGGTGGCGATGGCGCACCGCTATGGCTCGATGATCCTGCACGACTTCGCCTACGCCGATCTCTGCTTCGACGGCTACCGCGCGCCAAGCATCCTCCAGGTGGAGGGCGCGAAGGACGTCGCCGTCGAGATCTTCTCCATGACGAAGAGCTACAACATGGCGGGCTGGCGCGTCGGCTTCTGCCTCGGCAACGCGAGGATGATCAAGGCGCTGGCGCGGATCAAGAGCTACCTCGATTACGGGAATTTCCAGCCGATCCAGATCGCGGCCATCATCGGGCTGCGCGACTGCGAGGAAGAGGTGGGCCGGATCTGCCAAGCCTACGAGAAGCGGCGCGATCTTCTGGTGGAAGGGCTGAATGCCGCCGGCTGGCCAGTGGAAAAGCCGCGGGCTTCCATGTTCGTCTGGGCGAAAATCCCTGAGCCATTTTCGGAGACCCCGTCGCTTGATTTCGCGAAAATGCTGCTCGAAAAGGCCCTCGTCGCCGTGAGCCCGGGCATCGGCTTCGGGCCGGCCGGCGAAGGCCATGTGCGCTTCGCGCTGATCGAAAACCACCACCGCACGCGCCAGGCGCTGCGCTCCATCCGGCAGTTCCTGCGCGATGCGCGCCGGCGCCGGGAGCGCTGAATTGGCCGCCCAGAGCCCGCCCGCCCCCACGCTGGTCGAGCTTTCCGCGCTTGCGGGGCGGCAGCTTGCGCCCCTGCTCGAAGAAGAAAAGGCGCGATGGCTCGCGCTGCTGCACTGGGACTTCTCCCCCCTGGCGGAACTGATCCTCCGTTACGCGGGCATGGGCACGCTGGAGGGCTTCGCGCTGATGGAGGGCGGCGAGCCTGCCGGTTACGCCTACTACGTCACCGAAAGCGGCAAGGGGCTGATCGGGGATTTCTTCCTCCGCGACGCGTGGCGTTCTCCTGCCAACGAAAACCGGCTGCTCGGAGCCGTTGTCGAGAGGCTGCTCCGGATGCCGTGGCTGGGAAGGATCGAGGCGCAACTGATGCATCTTTGCGCTCAGGGCAGCCAGTTGGCTGTGGCGGGGCTGGCTCCCCGCGCCTACCCACGGCAGTTCATGCTCGCCAATCTCGCCCAGGCGGCGCTGCAACCGGGCCGGGCGCCGGCGCAGCTTCATCTGGAGCGCTGGTCGGCATGGTGGACGGAGCCCGCCGCTGCCCTCATTGCCGAGGCTTACCGCGGCCACGTCGACAGCGAGATCAACAACCAGTACCGGACGGAGGCCGGCGCACGCCGCTTTCTGGAAAACATCGTGCGCTACCCGGGCTGCGGCTTCTTCGCGCCGGATTGCAGTTGGGTAGCCGTGGATGCCGATGGCGGGCTGGCCGGCGCGTGCCTGGCAACGCGGATCGGGCCAGGCGCGGGCCACATCGCGCAGATCTGCGTGGCGCCCGCATGGCAGGGGCGGGGTGCGGGCGAAGAGCTGCTGCGGCGCTCGCTGGCCTCGCTGCGGGACAGCGGGCTGTCCGAAGCGTCGCTCACCGTAACCAGCGCGAACACGCGCGCGATCCGGCTCTATGAGAAATACGGCTTCCGCGCCATCCACCATTTCGACGCGCTGGTGTGGGAGCTGCCAGGCAGAGAAGCCGTCAGGGGGCCAGCATTCCGCTGAGGGCCTCGTAAAAGGCCAGCGCGGCGGGCCCCAGCGTGACGACCAGCACGGCGGGCATGATGAGGAAGAAGACCGGGAAAATGAGCTTGACCGTCAGCTTGCGGGCCGCTTCCTGGGCCGTCTGGCGGCGGCGCGTGCGCAGGTAGCGGGCATGCGTGCGCAGCGCCGGGGCGAGGCTGGTGCCGAAGCGGTCGCCGTCGATGAGCACCGTGGCCAGCTTGCGCAGCTCCGATGAGCCGGTGCGGCGGCCAAGGTCGGCCAGCACGTCGGCGCGCGGCCGGCCGGCGCGGATTTCCAGTTGGACCTGCCAGAATTCCGAAGCCAATTCCGGGAAAATGCCGCGCAATTCCCGGCTTGTCTCGGCGAGGGCGACGTCGAGGCCCTGGCCGGCTTCGAGGCTGAGCACCATGAGGTCCAGCGCCGAAGGCAGTCCGGCATGGATCCGCTGGATCCTGGACTGGATAAGCGCGCCGAGCATCCACTGCGGCAGCAGCACGCCAAGGCCGAGGCCGCAGGCCACGGCCGCGGCCGCGCCGGCCGCGCCGCTTCCCCGCGCCGCGGCGGCCCAGGCAAGGCACGCCGCCAGCAGGAGGGCCGCCGCCAGGCGCGCGCCCTGAAAAACAGCGGGCGCGGCCGGGTGGCGGAAGCCCGCCGCGGCCAGGCGCGCACGCAACGAGGCGTCTTCCGCCCCGGAAGGCGAGGCGAGCACGCCGAGCTGAAGAAGGGTTTCCAGCAGCCTCGCCGACCAGCGGCCGGCAGGGGGCAGCGGCGGCAGCTCCGGCGGCGGTTCCCCGCGGTCCCGCCCCGCGAGGTGCCAGAAGGCGTATCCTGCCGCGGATGCCGCAGCGAGGGCGATGGCAAAGAGGAGCAGGAATTCCGGCAGCGGCATCGCGGGTCTCCCCTCACATGCGGATCCTGGTCATCCACCGGATGACAACGTGCGCCGCCAGGACGGCTGCGGCGCTGCCGGCCAGCATCGTGCGGCCCTCCGGGCGGCGCAGCAGGATGGCCATCTGCTCCGGATTGACCCAGAACAGGAGCAGGGCGATCAGAAGGGGCAGCGCCGTCAGCACCGCGCCAGTGAGGCGGCTGTGGGCGGTGACGGAACGCACTTCGCCTTCCAGCGCCGAGTGCTCGCGCATCGTCTCGCTGAGGCGCGCCAGCACGTCGTTGAGCCGGCCGCCGTGCCGGTTCTGGAGCTTGACGGCGGCGCAGAACATCGCCACTTCCGGCAGCGGAATTCTGGCCGAGAGGTTGTCGAGCGCCTGATCCCAGGGCACGCCGAGCTTCCATTCGTCGCGCGTGCGCCGCATTTCGGCCGCCAGCGGCTCCGGCTGCTCAAGGGCCAGAAGGTCGATGGCATGCGCCAGCGGATAGCCGGCCCGGAGCGCGCGGGACAGCGAATCGAGCGCCTCGGGGAACTGCTCGGCGAAGAGACGGAACCTTCGGGCACGGGCCGCGCGCAGGTAGAGAACCGGCGCCGCCCCGGCCGCCATCGCCAGCGTCCAACGAAGCCACGCGGGAAAGAGCCCCATCTGCAAGAGGAACAGGCCGACGCTGGCCGCGCCAAACAGCATCAGCAGCGTCGTGCGGCCCGCCGTCCAGGAGACCCCCGCCTGCCGGATCAGCTGCCGCAGTGCATCCGCCTGGCTGAACCTCTCCAGAAGCGCCGCCCAGAGCCGGATGGTGCTGAGCTGGCTGCCATTCAGAAGGACTCCGGCAGCGCCGGCTTCGGCCGCCCGGCGGCGCGCTTCCAGAACCGCCCAGCAGAAGGAGGCCGCCAACAGGGACGTGAAGAACCCGGCGGCGAGCATTGACAGGAACACCGCGGCCTGGTGCATGGTCTCCTACCGCGCCGCCCGTTCCGCGGGATTGCGTGCCAGGAGGCGGATCTGGCCGAGAGCATCGGCCAGGGCGAGCCGGTCGGACTGCTCCGGCGTGGCCAGCACAGTGACGACGGGGCGCTGGGCCTCGGCGCGGTCCACGGAGAGCACTTCGATGTCTTCCAGCAGCCGCCGGGCGGAGGGTTCGCCGCGCGTGCTCACCACCTGGACGTCAACCCGGCTGCCAGAACGCAGCAGCGCCACCACGCCATGCGAGTCCACCGGATGGAGGCTGACGGCGCGCATGCCCGGCGGAATGGCTGCCGTCGCTCCCGCCGCCGCCGGTGCGAGCACGTTCGCCGTGAGAATCTCTCCAGCCCCGATGGGACGAAGGGCCACGCGTCCGGCGGCCTCGCCGGCCAGCCGCAGCGCTCCCTGCGGAAGGGCGCCGTCCCGCCATGGCTCCGACTTCAGATCTTCCGGCCGCACCACGGCGCCGAGCGCAATCGGCCGCGCCGCCACAACCACCATGGCGTTGGCCGAGGCTCCGGAAATGCCGCCGCCGTGAGGCCCCAGCAGCGAATAGAAAATGCCCGTGGCGGCGAGCGCCGCCACGAAGGCCACCCCAAACAATGGCAGCAGACTTCGTTTCAATTTCTTCCTCCAGCGCCGTGCGCGCCTACCTGTCCAGCTTCAGTACAGCATGGCCTTCCCGGAGGAAGAATCAGATCTTCGCCTGAAGCCGTCTGGCGAACCGACTGAGGTGCGCGCGCCACAGGGCGCATCTGGTCCGCGCCGGTACAATGAGAGGCAGTGGAAACACGCCGCATGTGCCCGCACTGCCGGGCATTCATCACCATTCACGACAAGGTCTGCCCCTACTGCGACACGCCGGTGGGTCCGCGAGCCGCCGATCTGCGCGCTCCGGGTGGCATTCTCGGCGGGCTGGTCCCGTCGGCGCAGTTCGCCACCATCGTGATCTCGCTGCTCTGCGTGGCACTGTACCTCGTGACGCTGCTCGCTTCGGCCAGGGTGGGCGAGGTGAACGCGCTGATCCGTTACGGCGCGGCGCTGCCGCAGGCGGTCTTCGGCGGGCAGTGGTGGCGGCTCATCACTGCCGGGTTTCTCCACGGCAACCTCATGCACATTTTCTTCAACCTCTGGGTCTTCATGGATCTGGGCCGTCACGCGGAGGAGATTTACGGAACGAAGCGGATGGTGGCCATCTACATCTTCTCCACCATGGGCGGCTTCGCTCTCAGCATGCTGCGCGGGACGATGCTCACCGTCGGGTCCTCGGCCGGCCTGTTCGGCCTGATTGGCGCGATGATCGCGCTCGGCGTGCGCTACCGGTGGTCGGGCGAAGCGGCGATGATCAAAGGTTTCTACATCCGGTGGGCGATTTACGGCCTCTTGTGGGGACTTCTGCCCTTCTTCCGCGTCGATAATGCGGCCCATATTGGCGGCCTGATTACCGGATTTGTCCTCGGATATCTGGCGGGAACGCCACGGCTGGTCCCGGATTTCAAGGAAAAACTCTGGACGGCAGCGGCCGCTGCCGCAGTGGTCCTCGCCGGTTACGCCTACCTCGAGATGCTGCTTTGGCTGGCGCGCCTGGACTGATTGGCCGGAGCCGGCAGGCAGCCCGCTGACGGCTCCGCCGCCCTGCGGTTGCCGGCAGCGTGCGGGAAAAGAAGCGCGCCATCCTGACGGCCAAAGATCCAGGTTCTGGAGCGGATCTCCCTTTGTCCCCGGAGGGAATAGTACCGGCAGCGGGCAGGATCCGCTGCTGAATCAGCCGATTGCGGCTTGGCCGGGCATCTCCGGGCTGCGGAAGCCGGACAGGCGGCTGGCCGGCTCGCGGCGGTCACGGCACCGGATTCCTATTGGGCTTCACACCACGTTGGATTACAGTTGGAACGAAGACGGAAATCGGGCAGAATGAGGTTCGGAATGCGGAAAATTTTCCAGCGCTCTCTGCGCGCAGCCCTGCTGGCGGCCGCAGTCGGCCATCTGGCGGCGGCAGCCGTCCTGCTGCCCGAATCCGCGCTCGGCGTCGGCAGGACGGTGCAGATCACCAACGACCGCCTGCTGCTCGTGCTCAACGGCGGCCGTTACAACGGGCTGGTCGACGGCTTCGACACGGACCTCTGGTGCGTGGATGTGGAACGGTTCGCTTCCAAGGGAAACACATATCTCGCCAATGTGATTCCGCTGGAGCGATGGACGCCGCAACAGGCCGCGCTTGTCCGCAAAGGGGCGTTGGGCAACGAAGGGTTTTACTGGTCCGATCTCGGGCTGGACGCGGTGCAGCGCTATCAGGCGGCCGCGTGGCTGATCACACAGATGGAAGCCTACCGCAGCGGCGCATCCGTCTACTCCGATCTGCACTACCAGCAGGCAATCTGGGCGATCCTCGATGACGCCGAGTTCATGTCCATCTACATCACCGACGAGGCCCAGGCGCATATGCGTGCCGCGGCGGCCTTCATCCGGGCGAACCCTGACTACGGACTTGGCCAGTGGGCTGTGATCAGCGGCAGCGTTTGGCCGGACGGAACGTTCGTTCCCTGGCTTTACTGGCAGTATCAGACCTTCCTGTCTCCGCTCGCCCGGGTGCAGCCGCCCCTGGGATCGGAACAGGTTCTTGCGCCCATCGCGGATGCGCCGGAACCGGCAGCCCTCCTGTTGACCGGGCTCGGGCTGGCGCTCATCGGTCTGCTGGCGCGGCGCAGCCGCGGCTGAGGCGAAGCCTGGGCCCCGGAGGTGGATACTCTCTGCTGCCGCAGGCGGATCCCGCCGCAGCGCCGGCCGCCGTTACTCCCACGTGACCACCCATCCAAAGACGGGATCCTTCACGACGTCATAGCAGCGGTAGACCCCGCTGGTCGTCGTTCCGCAGATTCGCCAGTGAATGCAGTTGCCGTTGCTGTCCTTCTGGATGCAACTGATGTACTGCTGCGGCTGCCCGCCCCATTCGTAAACGGGGATCTCCACCACCGGCCTGGGCACGGCTCCCCGGGCCCTCCGGAGACCGGCCCGGGCGAGCAACTGGTCGGGCTCCGTGCTGGCAGAAGCCCGGGAGGTATTGCCATCCTCCACCTTCCGCACGATCACCCGGCAGCAGTCGGCGCATGGCCACGCCGGGCACAGGCGCCACTCGTTCGGGCATTTGCAGAATCGCAGCTCCAGCGTCCCGGGCATTTCGCCCGCAGGCAGCCATTCCAGCGGGCTGGCCTCCACGGCGACGCCGTCCCTGGCGACGACGGCGAGGCGCGGGGGAGGCGGCGTGTAAGGCAGGACGGCGCGCAGCACCGCCGATGGGTCGGCCAGCGAAGCCGACGGAGGCGCGATCACTGTGCGCCGCGTCGCCGGCTGGGGGGCTGGCCTGCGGCCCGCTGCCGGCTCCTGGGCTTCAGCGGCCAGCGGGATGATCAACATGGCGGCGCAGAGCAGAAGGCCATGCCTCCTGCCGATGGCAGCCGCGAAAACTTCCTGTTTCCCCATTTCCCGAATCTCTCCTCGATTGCATCCGCTTCGATTTCGGCCCGTCGTCGCAGGCACAGCCAGCCTATTCGATCGTCGACCTCTTGATCAAGATTATTCTCGCGCCGGGCCTGGCGCCAGCCCGGATCGATGGTGCTTCCCATGCGGACCGCAGCTTTTTGGACCGAGGCTGCCTCTGTCCCGATCCCGGGGATGCGACGCCAGTTTCGGCAGGGCATCGGCTCTGCGCCGCGCTTCCGCGCGCGCCCGGATGGAGCGTCCTGCCCCGGGGCCTCTTCCGTGGCCAGGCGATCTGGCGATAGGCGCGAAATCCGCTCCCGCGCCCTCTGGCTGGTGCGGTCAGCCGGTTTCATCTATCAGCCTGCGGCTGCGCCGCACTGCGCGGCCAGCCGAGGCGCGGTCACGCACAGCCACGCCGCTGCGCGGAACCGCGCGCATCACACGATCTGCTCATTCACCGGGTCCCACTTCACCTTGCGCTCGCGGAAATAGGACTCCACGCTCATGACGATCGTGACCGCCTCTTCCCAGGCGCGGTCCAAACCGCAGCGCGGCTGGTCGAGGCCGCGGATGGAGTCAATCCAGTTGCGCATGTGGCTCGAAACCGGATTCTCGCCGCGCTTCCACTGGTATTCGGGCTCGGCAAGGAAATGGGCCAGCTCCGGATCCAGCCCCCACTGTTCGGCCTTCTTCCGTGCCGCGTTCACCTTGGCCGTGCCTTCGGGGGTCCACTCGGCGGTGTAGAGGCGGCAGTGTCGCTCGGCGACTTCAATGGTGGCGTCGCGGCCAAAGATGTATGTGTTGGTGCCGTGATGGCGGTTGTGGAAGGTGCAAGCGAAAGTGACGTTGAGCTGCTTCTTCGGATACTCGAACAGGACGTGCCACTGGTCGGGCACCTCGCGGTCCTTCGTCCAGAAATACAGGCCGCCCATGGTCTGCACCGCCTCGGGGATGCCCATGCCAAGGATCAGGTTGACGCCGTCCCATTGATGGCTCATCAGGTCGCCGGCGATGCCGGTGCCGTATTCCCACCAGCAGCGCCAGCGGAAGAAGCGCTCGGGGTCGAAATTCGTCTTGACGGTGGCATACTCCTGGAATTTATCCCAGTCGATCCGCTCCGGCGTGGCGTCGGCCGGAAGCTGCTGGTTGTCGTAGCGCGTGTAGAACTGCCACTCGGGCCACGGGTTGGTGCGGTCGATGTAGGTGCGGGCGAGGCAGACTTTGCCCAGCCGGCCGGACTGAAAAATCTCACGGGCCTTGATGAAAGTCGGCTCGGAATTCTGATGGTGCCCGAGCTGGAATACGACCCTGTTTTCGCGGACCGCCTTGCGGATGGCTTTCGCTTCTTCCAGGGTGCGGCAGAGGCCTTTTTCCACGTAAACGTGCTTTTTCGCCTGGGCCGCGCGAATGGTCATCGGCGCGTGCCAGAAATCGGGCGTGGCGATGACGACGGCGTCGACGTCCTTCGACTCCACGGCCTTCTCCCAGTCCTTGGTCAGCACCGCCTTCTTGTTGAAGGCGGTCTTCTGCGCGCGTTCCAGATTGGCGTCGTAGAGGTCGCAGATGACGGCGATTTCGGTATTCGGCGCCTCCTGCATGCGCTCGAGCAGGTAGATGCCGCGCGTCCCCACACCGACCACCGCGAGGCGCAGTCTGTCATTCGGCTTCGGCTGCGCAAGCACCGCCGGTGCGGCGGGCAGGGCGGAGGCGGACTTCAGGAAGGTTCGTCGTGGGACTCGGGTGTCGCTCATGGCGCCCGTTATTCTATCTCCGGACCCGCTCCTGCCGGAGGCTACGGGTCCGCTGGCCTTCGCGCAGTTGCCTGACTCCTCCGGAGTCCGGGCCGCCGCCGCGCTCCAGGAGAATCGGATTCCCCGCTCAGCAGCAGGCCGCAGTGATCGACGCAGCCAGGAAGCGATTCCTCCCCGGACCCGGTTGCCGCCGCGCGGCAGGGCACTCCCGGCACGGAGCCCGGACAGGTCCGGGCCGCAGCGCCATGCGCGCCGTTCTGGCTGAATGCGCCGGCGCAACGCAACAGGCGTCTACTCGCTGCGCACGCGCTGGCGCTTGAAGTAGTAGGCGAGATAGTTCTGCGTCACCACGCGCGGGTTCTCCTCGCCCTTGTATTTCCGCTCGTCGTTGCGGATCACGAACGGCGTCACGCTGACCAGCTCCCAGCCCTGATTGCCCATCTCGACCACCTGGATCCAGTCGACCTGGCGGTAGACGCCGGGGCCGATCTCCTGCGGAAGCAGCGCGCGGTACTCCCACGGCGCCACGCCGCGGGGCGGGGCCAGCGGCTCCCGCTGCGCCACCAGAAGAGCGGCCGCGGCCAAAGCCGCGAAAGAAACGAGCCAGACTTTCCTCATCACACTTTCAGACGACCGCTTCGGCTCGGGCGTGGAGTCCGGCGAAGGCATGGCC
>JANWVO010000043.1 GCA_025056865.1 Bryobacteraceae bacterium | reverse complement strand
CCGGGAACCGCGCGGGTTCCCAGCCGCTCTGTCAGGGAAGGGATGAATGCTCGGAGAAGAATGGTCGGGGCGAGTGGATTTGAACCACCGACCTCCTGGTCCCGAACCAGGCGCTCTAACCAGGCTGAGCCACGCCCCGGGCCAACTCCCATTGTAATCGGGCGGTGCCCGGTTCGGCAAATCGCGAACGCGGGGAGCACAGGCGTTCCCTACCGGCAGGCTCCCGTCCCCGCAGAGATGCAGGTGCTGGAACCGGTCCCTCCCGGGCAGCCATTTCACCCATTTGGCTGTCGCCGCTGGCGCAAGCCCGCAGATCTAGCCTGGCCAGCCTTCAGAAGCTGAACGCGAATCCGAACGTGGTATTCACCCACCGCTCGCGCGTGTGAATGGCCGGGTTGGCGCCGATGGGCGGGCCGGATGTCTCGGCCCGGTAGACGCGCGTCGTCACGGTCAGGCGCACCGACTGCGACGCATTCATCGCAATGCCCGTGCCGAGCATCGCGAAGTAGCCCCAGCCATCGCGCGAAACGCAGTCCGGACACTCGAACCGCACCCACTGGCTCGGCTGCCGCAGCGACTCGGCCGTCCGAACATAAGACCCGCCTCCGCCGCCATAGAACTCGATGCGTCCGCCCGCCAACGGAGCCACCACGCGCGCGCCCAGAGGCAGATACGTCTGAAAGTCGCGGATCCTCAGGTAACCGGCCGCAGGATTGTAGATGTAGTCCTTGACGCGCGCCGCATTGTAGGCGCCCTCATAGCCCAGATCCACCTGGAAGTACTTCAGAGGCCTGTAGCCGTAGCCGAAGTTCCACAGGAAAGCGCTCTGGTAAAACGTCGTCAGATCCATGCCGGGCACGGCAAAGCCAAGGCCCGTGTAAATGTGATGCCGGGGATGCCAGCCCCGGCCCCACTGCCCGTGCGCGAAGGGCAGGACCGCCATCCACGCTGTCAGGAAGAGCACCGCGCGCCGCATACGTCTCAGTGGACGCCACTCTCCAGCCTTCCGTTTCCCGCCGCTCAATCCTCGATGGTCATCGTGGGCGCCTTGCGCTCCAGCGATTCCACGCGGTCGATGACGCGCCGCGCAAGGTCGTAGAAAGGCGCCGCATGAGGATCGTCCGGCCCTGCCAGCGCCACCGGACGGCCCGTGTCCCCGCCCAGTCTGACCTGCGGGTTCAGCGGCAGCTCGCCCAGAAACGGCACGCCCATCGCCTCTGCGGTCCGCCGTCCGCCTCCCTGGCCGAACACATCCAGTTTCTGGCCGGTCTCGGGCACCAGCAGGTAGCTCATATTCTCGACGATGCCCAGCAGCTCCACCTTCACCTGCTGAAACATCAGCACCGCCTTGCGCCCGTCCTCCAGCGCCACCTCGGAGGGCGTAGAGACCACGACCGCGCCGGTAATCGGCACGGTCTGGATCAGGCTCAGCGCCACGTCGCCCGTGCCCGGCGGCAGGTCGACAAGGAGGTAGTCCAGCTCGCCCCAGTCCACCTGCCGGATGAAAGACTGCATCACGCTGTGCAGCATGGGTCCGCGCCAGATCAGCGGCTTGTCGCCGGGGTTCAGAAAGCCCATCGACATCAGCCGGATGCCATGCTGCTCCAGCGGCTGGATGCGGTTGCCGATCGCATAGGGCGCCTCGCAGATGCCCATCATCAGCGGCACGTTGGGTCCGTAGACGTCGGCATCCAGAAGCCCCGTCTTGTGGCCGAGCTTCGCCAGCGCGATGGCCAGGTTCACGGCCACCGTGGTCTTGCCGACGCCGCCCTTGCCTGACCCGATGGCGATCAGGTTGCGGACACCCTCAATCGGCTGCTTCGGCAGCTCTGCATGCGGAGATGCGCCCATACGTCCAGTCTACCGTTTCATCACGAAGTCCCAGAGCTCGCCCGCATGGCGCAGGATGTGCGCGCGATCCATTTCCAGCAGGAACCGCCGTCGCACCAGCTCCCCGGCGGCAGCATCCACGCGCCGAAGGTACTCCTCTCTGTTCCGATACCGCCGCAGGATTTCGGATTCATCGAATGCGAAGAAGGACCCGGCGGTGGTTCCTATCTGCTCCGGAGCGCCCGTCTTCGGGTGCCGCAGGTTCCAGCCGGTGAAAGCTCCCAGCGGAACTGCCACCACTGGCAGGCGGATGCCGCCGAGGTCGATGCCATCTTCGTCCACCTGAGGCAGGAGTACCGGATAGGCCTGAAGGATCCGCGGAGGCTCCACGCTAACAATGCCCTTGGTCACGAATCCGTCCCCGAAGAACAGGTCAAACGCCTGCCTTGGGAATTGCGGCAACCGCGCCCGCGCGCCTTTCGGCCAGCGGATCCGTTCTCGCGGGACAAGCTGTCCTTCGGCGAGGAGCGGATACTGCGAGGGCGGGGGCTCGCGTCCATCGCGCACCCAGTCCTCCAACGCCGACAGAACCGCGCGGAAGAAGGGGCGCGTGTCATTCGGGTTCGCAGGGAACTGAACGGCGGGATCCTGCTGCGGCAGCCTCCCGGGACCGTGCTGCGATCCCGCCAGCACATACAGGCGCGTGTTGGGATGGAGCGGCGCGTCCAGCCGTCCGCGCACATCCGTGTGCACCAGCGCCGCGCAGCGATTCCAGTACTCCCAGCTTCCGTTCGTCAGAATCAGCTTCGGAATCCGCTCCGGGCGCAGCCGCGAAAGCAGCCCGTCCTCGCCGCGTCCGGAGGGCGCCACTTGCGGCGTGTCCGTGAAAGGAAAAAGATCGGTGGGATAGAGCGTGTTCCAATAGGCCCACCCGTCGCGCGAGGGCTGCGCAAAGCGGTGGTTCAGGAACACTCTGCCCGCGCCCGCCACGTCCGCCCACACTCCGTCGAACACGAGGCCCCCGTCTTCGTCCTCGTTCATCGCCTCGTAGAGGAACGAGCGCAGAAAGCGCCCGCTCTGGGAGATTCCGAAACCAAGCGCACGCACGACGCGCGGCGCGGGTTTCGGAAACGCGCCCGCATCCGGAAGATGCTTCAGCCACGACACCGCATCGCGCACGGCGGCCAGCCCGGCGCTGGAAAGCCGAGGATCCGAAGCGCGGTAGACCAGCTCGTAGAGCCGCCCCGGCTCAAACCCGGCTTCCATCTCCACCGCCGTGCGGTCCGCGGTGAACTTCCACTGCCGTGCCGGGATCGTCCTGCGCCGCCCGAGGACGCCGTCGCGCACCGTGAGCACGGCCGGCTCGTCGAGCGCCGGGTAGGCGATGTGGCCGCGGTCCGACAGCGGCATCCGCACGGTTCTTTCCGAAGGCAGGAACTCCGCCCGCACCACTCCTTTCACGCCCGGGATCGCCGGTGCATGCAGCCGCAGCAGCTTCGGATTGTCTGCCGGGACGTCCCACTGCCAGCCGATCCATGCCAGCGTGTAACCCTGATCGAGCAGCCATGCATCGCCGAACTCTTCCGGCGTCTGCGGGTCCAGCGAATTCCGCGCATAGCAAAAGCGCGCCAGCATGGCCTTGCCGCCGCGGTTGGGAATCTCGACGAGCAGCGTCCCGTTCGAGCGCGCCGGGTCGGCGGGCTGCAACAGGTACAGGTCCGCCGAGAACTCCACTTGCCCCTGCGGATTGCGGGGAGCGAGATCCAGGTCCACGAGACGGCGGTTGCGCGCGTGCTTCGGATCCAGTGCTAAGTGCACCCGAGCGACGATGCGTTCATACGGCCCGGCGGCGAACGCACGCCCGCCAAGAACTGGGCTGCGTTCAAGGATTTCGATGCGGACCAGGCGCGCCCAGGCGGGCCCCAGCGCCAGGGCGGCAAGCAGGAGGAGATGGAACGCGCGCGTCATGCCCCTGATTGTACAGGGCGCGCCCCGCCAGCAGTCGCTGCTTTCGCATTCCCTGAGTGTTGCGCGGAAAGAAGCGAATCCCGCCTGCCGCTCACGCCAGCGCCAGGTTCGCCTGCGCTTTCAGCGAAAAATCGTCAAACTCTCCGCGCTCGAATTTCGGCCATGCGGCGGCGGCGATCATGGCGGCGTTGTCCGTGGAAAGATGCGGCGTGGGGAAATACGCAGGGCACGGCAGACGTCCGCTGTGCGCCGCGCGCCGCAGCCCCGCATTGCAGGCCACTCCGCCGGAGATGATCACGCTTCGCGCGCCCGTCTCCTCTGCGGCGCGCTCCACGCGCTTTAGCAGCTCCTCCACCACGACCTGTTGAAACGCAGCCACCAGGTTCAGGGTCGTCTGCGGCGTGACCTCCAGCCACTGCTCCAGCGTGGGCCGTGGATTCCGGCGCAGCAGTTCCCGCCGGGCTGCGATTTCGGTTTCCATCTCCCGCGATTGAACCCACCGCAGCACGGCCGTCTTCAGCCCGCTGAAGCTGAAATCGAGGGGATTCCCCTTCATCCTCGCCATCGGCAGGTCCACCGCCTCTGGATCGCCGTGCGGGGCGAGCATGTCCAGCACCGGCCCTCCCGGGTAGCCGAAGCCGAGCAGCTTCGCCACTTTGTCATATGCCTCTCCGGCCGCGTCATCGCGCGTCCTTCCCAGCAACTGATACTTCTCGCCGCCCGTCCACAGAAACAGATGCGTGTGACCGCCGCTCGCCACCAGCGCCAGGGCCGGCAATTCGATTTCTTCGCCCGACCTTCGGGCATCGAGCACGACGGCGTGGATGTGGCCTTCCAGATGATTGACGCCAATCAGGGGAAGCCTGCGTACGGCGCAAATGCCTTTCGCGAACGTCAGGCCAACCAGGAGGGATCCGACGAGTCCCGGGCCGGCCGTGGCGGCCACGGCACCGAGGTCAGCCCAGGACGCATGCGCGTCCTGCATCGCCTGCCGGACTACGGGTACAATCGCCCGCAGGTGCTCCCGCGACGCCAGCTCGGGCACCACGCCGCCGTACCTGCCATGCACGTCGAGCTGGCTCGCCACGACGCTCGAAAGCACTTCGCCGTCGCGCGCCACCACGGCGGCCGCGGTCTCATCGCAGGAGGTTTCGATGCCGAGGATGAATGGCATATGTCCCCAAATGGGTATATTGGACAAGGTGGCTCGCGGAGGGGCGAGCCATGTGGTACCTTCCGATGCAGCTTTCTGACTTCGATTATCGCCTTCCGGATGAACTGATTGCACAGGCCCCGCTCGAGGACCGGGCCGCCTCCCGCATGCTGGTCGTTCACCGCGCCGAGGGGCGGTTCGAAGACCGCGTGTTCCGGGACCTCCCACAGTTCCTGCGCCCGGGCGACTGCCTGGTCATCAACGACACGCGGGTGGTTCCCTGCCGCCTCTTCGGGCGCAAGGAGGGATATGCCCGCGAGGTGGAGATCTTCCTCCTGACGCCGCAGAACCCGGAGCGGACCGTCTGGACGGCGTTGGTCCGCCCGGGCAGGCACCTCCATGAGGGCGCGCGTGTCACGATCTCTGACAGGCTTTCTGTAGAGATTCTGGAGACGCGCGTGCGCGGGGAGCGGCTGGTGCGCGTGGAATGCACCGGCGACCTGGACGAGGAAATCGAACGCATCGGCCATGTGCCGCTGCCACCGTACATCCATCGGAGCGATCTGGCGCAGGACCGGGAGCGTTACCAGACCGTCTTCGCCAGGCACCCCGGCTCCGCCGCCGCTCCTACCGCCGGGCTGCACTTCACGCCGGAAGTGCTCGAAGCCTGCCGCGCCGCCGGAGCCGCCATTGCCCCGGTGACGCTGCACGTCGGCCTTGGAACGTTCCAGCCGCTGTTGCATGACACGGTGGAGGAAAACCGCCTCCACAGCGAGCGCTATTCCATCCCGCCGGAATCAGCGGCCATGCTTGCTGAAGCCCGGCGCCGCATCGCCGTCGGCACCACGGTCGTGCGCACGCTCGAGTCGGCCGCGCGCAACGGAAGCTTCGGCCCCAAGGAGGGCGAGACGGACCTGTTCATCTATCCCGGCTTCGAGTTCCGCGCCGTCGATGCGATGCTTACGAACTTCCACCTGCCCAAGTCGAGCCTCCTGCTGCTGGTCTGCGCCTTCGGCGGCAAGGAGCTGATCCTTTCTGCGTACCGCCACGCGGTGGAGCAGCGCTACCGCTTCTTCAGCTATGGCGACTGCATGCTGATTCTCTGATCCGCGCCCCCGTGGCAATTTCCGGGAAATTCCACCAAAACGGACGAAAAACGGCCGTGGAATTCCACGGCCATTTCTTTTCGTGTGTCTGGGATTTCCGTGGCCGTCAGCGCAGCAGCGGCGCGCTCGCGACGGCGTAATCGAGCACCAGGGACGGCGCCACGCCCAGCACGAACGTGCCCGCCGCGGAGGCGGCCAGCGCCCAGCGGATGCCCGGAGCCGCCGCGGGCAGTTCAGGCAGACCCTGCGAAGGCTCGTGCATGTACATTACGACGATGATCCGCAGGTAGTAATAGGCGGCCACCGCGCTGTTCAGCAGGCCGAGCACGGCCAGCCAGACCAGATCCGCATCCAGCGCCGCCTTGAAAATGTAGAATTTTCCGAAAAATCCGGCGGTCAGCGGCACTCCGGTCAGCGAGAGCAGGAAGACCGAAAGAATGGCCGCCATGGCGGGCGACCGGCGGCTCAGTCCGGCCAGATCGGCGAGTTCGACATGGCGTTCGCCCTGGCCAGCGACGTGGGTCACCACGGCGAAGGCGCCGATGTTCATCAGCGCATAAGCGGCAAGGTAGAACATGGCCGCCGCGGCGCCCGCGTCCGACATGGCCGTCAGCGCTACCGTCACATAGCCGGCGTGGGCAATGGAGCTGTAGGCCAGCAGCCGCTTCACGTTGGTCTGCCAGAGGGCGGCGAAATTGCCGATGATCATCGTCGCCAGCGCCACAGTCCACAGCACGGGTTCCCATTTCGCACCCACGGGCGCGAACACGGTCATCAGGATGCGCAGGAACATGGCGAAGGCGGCCGCCTTCGGCCCCACGCTGAGAAATGCAGCCACCGGAGCCGGGGCGCCCTGATAGACATCTGGCGCCCACATCTGGAAAGGCGCCGCCGACACCTTGAAGGCAAGGCCAACCAGCAGCAGCGCCGCAGCCGCCGACACGACCGTCGCATTGATGCCCGCCGACGGATCCAGCAGCAGCCGCCGGATCTCCGTCAGATAGGTGGTGCCCGCCGCTCCCCACAGCCAGGAGATGCCATACAGGAAGAAGGCTGCGGCGAACGAGCCGAGCAGGAAATACTTCAGCGCCGCTTCGTTGTTCCTCCTGTCGTCGCGCAGGTAGCCGGCGAGAACGTACGTGGCGATCGACGAGCACTCCAGCCCGATAAAGAGCATGATCAGCTCGTTCGCCGAGGCCATCAGGCACTGCCCGGCGATGGAAAACAGCACCAGCGCATAATACTCGCCGGATTCGTGGCCTTCGCGCTTCAGGTAATTCGAGGAAATCAGCACGACCAGCATTCCGGCGGCGCACACCAGGATGCGGAAAAACGTGGAAAACCCGTCCACGACCAGCAGATTCGAGAACGCCGGGCCGGAGTCGGCCGCGGCCGCCGCGCTGAGGGCGATGGCGGCCGCCAGCGCGGCGAATGCTGTTGCCGCCAGCTTCGTGCGGCTGCCCGGCTTCATCACCGCCTCGGCCAGCATCAGCGCCGTCGCCACAACCGACAGCAGGATCTCCGGGGAAAAGCGCAGCAACTCCTGCGGAGTGGGGATGAAACTAACGGGCATGAGCAACTTCCTGAGCGGATTTCTGCGGCGCGGGCTTCTCAAGCACCATCTCCAGCGTTTGGCGGCTCTGCTGGCTCACCGGCGGAAGGAACGTCTGCGGGCCCACGCCCATCCATACCATCATCACGATGAGCGGCATCACGAGCGCCCACTCGCGGCCGTTCATGTCCGTCACATGATGGCGCACGGCCTCCGGCGCGGGGCCGTAGAAGGCGCGCTGCACCAGCCAGAGCATGTACACGGCGGAGAAGATGACGCCCGTGCCCGCCAGCACCGCGTAGAGCAGCTTCGTCTGCGCCGCGCCCAGCAGCACCAGGAACTCGCCGACGAAGTTGTTCAGCATCGGAAGGCCGACGCTCGCCAGCGACGTGATGACGAACATCGTGGAAAGCCAGGGCGCTACCGACCCGACGCCGCCGTAGTCGGCGATTTCCAGCGAATGGCGGCGCTCATAGAGAAGCCCGACGAGGATGAAGAGCGCGCCCGTCGAGATGCCGTGGTTCAGCATCTGGTACACGGCGCCGTCCAGCCCCGCCTGCGTGAAGGTGAAGATGCCGAGCACAACGAAGCCGAGGTGGCTGACCGAGCTGTAAGCCACCAGCCGCTTCATATTGGGCTGCACCATCGCCACCAGGGCGCCGTAGATGATGCCCGCGATGGCCAGCGCGATGATCCAGCCGGCGTTGTTGCGCGCCGCATCCGGGAACAGCGGCAACGAGACGCGCACCAGGCCATACGTGCCCAGCTTCAGCAGCACGCTGGCCAGCATCACCGAGCCCGCGGTCGGCGCCTCGCCATGGGCGTCCGGCAGCCATGTGTGCAGCGGGAACAGCGGCACCTTGATGGCGAACGCAAGGAAGAAGGCAAGGAACAGCCACTGGGCCTCCTGCGCGGTGAAGCGGAGCTGGCCGGTCTTCAGCATGTCCACCAGCAGCGGCAGGTCGAACGTGCCCGCGCGGTTGAAGATCCAGATCATCGCCGCCAGCATCAGCGCCGAGCCCGCCATCGTGTACAGGAAGAACTTCACCGCCGCATAGATGCGCCGGTCGTGGCCCCAGATGCCGATGAGGAAGTACATCGGCACCAGCGACACCTCCCAGAACACGAAGAACAGGAAAAGGTCCAGCGCCACGAAGACGCCGATCACGCCGAAAAGCAGGAACAGCAGGAAGGCGTGGAACTCCTTCACGCGGTCCTCGATGTGGCGCCAGCTCACCAGCACGCAGATTGGCGTGAGGAAAGTGGAGAGGATCACCAGCCAGAGGCTCAGGCCGTCCACGCCGACGTGGTAGCGGATGGCCGGGGACTCGATCCACGGCACGTTGGTTTCGAAGCTGTACGCGGCGGGATTGGCGCGCACCGGGCCGATCAGGCCCAGCGAGAACAGGAACACGACCAGCGAGACGAACAGCGCGAACTTGCGCACCAGCCCCGGATTGTCGCCGGGCAGCGCCAGCGTGATCAGCGCGCCCGCGGCCGGGATCAGCAGGAGAATATCGAGCAGGTTCACCGCATCCCTCCCCAGAACGCCGCCACGGCGACGATCGCCGCCGAGCCCAGGACCACCCAGGCGGCGTAGCGGCGGATGTAGCCTGACTGCCACTGCCTCAGCCCGGCGCCTGCGGCTCGCGCCAGCGCCCCCACGCCATTGACGGCGCCGTCGACGAGCTTCGCATCCACGACGCCCCACAGCAGCGCGCGCGATCCGTCGCGGATCGGATGGACGATCAGCGCGTCATAGGCTTCATCGACGTAGTACTTGTTGTAAACCATCCGGTAGACGCCGCCGAGCGTGTTCGCGATCCGGTCCGGCAGGCTCGGCGCAGCCACGTAGAACAGCCACGCCAGCAGGATTCCGCCAACGCCGGCGGCCACCGAGATGAACACCAGCCGCTCGTCGTGCGCTCCATGGTCCGCTCCAAAAAGCGGCGCCAGATAGTGCGGCACATTGAAGTAGCCGCCGGCGAGGCTCAGCAGCGCCAGCACGCCGAGCGGAAGCGTCATCACCAGCGGCGACTCATGCGGGTGCGCATCGCCACGGTAGGAGCCGAAGAAGCACAGGAAGATGGCGCGGAAGACGTAGAACGCGGTCATCGCCGCCGTCGCAACGCCCACCCAGTACAGCCACGGAGCGTGCGCGTAGGCAGCCAGCAGGATCGCGTCCTTGGAGTGGAACCCGGAGAAAGGCGGCACGCCCGCGATGGCCACCGCCGCAGCCAGCAGCACGGTGAACGTCACCGGGATCTTCGACCGCAGCCCGCCCATCATCCGCAGATCCTGCTCCCCGCCAAGCGCGTGAATGACGCTGCCGGCGCCAAGGAACAGCAGGGCCTTGAAGAAGGCGTGCGTCACGATGTGAAAGACCGCCGCCGAATAGGCGCCGACGCCCAAAGCAAGGAACATGTAGCCAAGCTGGCTCACCGTCGAATACGCGAACACGCGCTTGATGTCGTATTGCGTCAGGCCGATGGTCGCCGCCAGCACCGCCGTGATCAGCCCCACGACCGCGACCACCTCCATGGCAGCCGGCGAAAGGTTGTAAAGCGGCGCCGAGCGAGCCACCATGTAGACGCCTGCCGTCACCATGGTGGCGGCGTGGATCAGCGCGCTGACCGGCGTGGGGCCTTCCATCGCGTCGGGGAGCCAGACGTAAAGCGGCACCTGCGCGCTCTTGCCGGTGGCGCCCACCAGCAGCAGCAGGCAGATCAGGGTGATGGTCTGCGGGTTCAGCGCCGCGGATTCGGCCTGCGCCCGGCCGAACACGGCGGCGAAATCAAGCGAACCGAAGGTGAGCGCGGTGAGGAACATGCCCAGCGAGAAGCCAAGGTCGCCCACGCGGTTCACCACGAACGCCTTCTTGCCCGCATCGGTTGCGCTCTTCTTCAGGTAGTAGAAGCCGATCAGCAGATAGGAGCAGAGGCCGACGCCCTCCCACCCGATGAACAGCACCAGGTAGTTGGCCGCCAGCACCAGCACGAGCATGAAGAACATGAACAGGTTCAGGTAGGCGAAGAACCGGTCGTAGCCGTGCTCGTGCGCCATGTAGCCGATCGAGTAAATGTGAATCAGCAGCCCGACGCCCGTGACGACCAGCAGCATCACCGCCGTGAGCCGGTCCACCATGAAGTCGAAGCCCACCTGGAAGGCGCCGCTCTGGATCCAGGTGAAGTAGCGTTCCGTGTAGGCGGACTCGAGCGGCTGAAGCCCGCTGAGCACCTTCAGCACCCAGAGGAACGACAGCAGCACGCTGCCCACGGCGAACGCGTTGATGAGCGGCTTCGGGAGCCTGCGCCCGGCGATCCCGTTGACGAGGAATCCGGCGAGCGGAAATGCGGGAATAAGCCAGAGGTGATGCATCGCGTCAGAGCTTCAGCGAAGAGACTTCGTCGATTTCGAGCGTCGCGCGGTTTTTGAACACCGTGAGGATGATGGCCAGCCCGACGGCCGCCTCGGCCGCCGCCACCACCATCACGAAGAAGCTGTAGATGTGGCCGTCCACGTTCTTCAGCATGTGGCTGAAGGCGATGAACGAGAGGTTCACCGCATTGAGCATCAGCTCGATGCACATGAACACGGTGATGATGTTGCGGCGGATGAGGAAGCCCGCAGCGCCGATCACGAACAGGATGACGCTCAGGATGAGATACCAGCTCAGCGGGACTTCCGCCGCCAGGACTTGCGTCAGGTCGGCCATCCGTCAGATCTCCTTCCGCGCCAGCACGACCGCACCGAGGATGGCGATCAGGATGAGGATGGAAGTGACTTCGAACGGCAGCAGCCAGGTGGTGAACAGCGCGCGCCCCACTTCATACGGCCCGGCAGTGAAGCCTCCGAACCGGACGGCTTCCGTGCGCGGCACCTGCGTCGCCATGATGTAGGCGGCCACGCCGGCCAGCGTGAACAGCAGCGGCAGTGCCACCGCCGTCCTCAGCACTTTCTTCGACGGGCGCTTCTCGCTGCCCGCGTTCAGCAGCATGATGACGAACACGAACAGCACCATGATGGCGCCGGCATAGACGATGAGCTGCACGGCAGCCAGAAACTCGCCCCCAAGCAGCAGGTAGAGCACCGCCAGCGAGCCCATGACGCCGATCAGCGACAGCGCGCTCGAGATAGGGTGCGTTTGCAGCACCAGGTTCAGCGCGCAACCTACGGCGATCGCCGCGAATACAAGGAACAGCACTACATCCATGACTTCCCTGAACCCCTTCAGCCCGCCAGCGCCACGATCAGGCCGGTCGCCAGCAGGTTCGCGAGCGCCAGCGGGAACATGAACGTCCACGCGAAGCGCATCAACTGGTCGTAGCGGAACCGCGGCAGCGTGCCGCGGATCCAGATGAAGACGAAGACGAGGAAGCCCGCCTTGGCCACGAACCAGAAGAACGGAATCAGCACGGGCTTCAGCATCGGAACGAGAAACACGGGAGACAGCGCGAGCAGCAGCACGCCGAAGACCGGGAAGGTAAAGCGGTCCCACCTGCGCCCCCGCGCCGCCTGCGCCGCATGGTAGAGCAGGATCAGCCCGGCGGCTGCCAGCAGCACCGTGGGCACGAAGTCGCTGCCATATTGGGCCGGCCACAGCGGATGCCATCCTCCCAGGAAGAGCACCGTGGCCACGCAGCAGATGGTGATGATGTTGGCGTATTCCGCCATGAAAAAGGACGCGAACATCATCGAGGAATACTCGGTATGGAAGCCGGCCACCAGCTCGCTTTCCGCCTCCGGCAGGTCGAACGGCACGCGGTTGGTTTCGGCGAATGCGGCGATGAGGAAGATGAGAAACGCGAGGATCTGCGGCGCGGGCATCGCGAAAATCGTCCACTTCGGCAGGAAACCGAAGTAGAACCCGCCCTGCTGCTCGACGATCTGGCGCAGGTTCAGCGTGTTCACGAGCAGCAGGGGGCTGGCGATCGCCATCGCCAGCGGGAGCTCGTAGCTCACCATCTGCGCTGAAGACCGCAGGCTGCCCATCAGCGAGTACTTGTTGTTCGACGCCCAGCCGCCGATTGCGATGCCATAGACGCCCAGCGAACTCAGCGCCAGCAGAAACAGGATGCCGATGTTGAGGTCGGTGAGTCCGATCGCCGTGCGGACGCCGAACAGTTCGAACTCCGGAGTGAACGGAATCACCACGATCGCCGACAGCGCCAGCGTGACCGCCAGCCAGGGAGCCAGAAGGTAAAAGAACGGATTGGCGTAGGAGGGCACGATGCCCTCTTTCGTCAGCAGCTTGATCAGGTCCGCCAGCGGCTGCAACAGCCCGTGAGGCCCAACGCGATAGGGGCCCGGCCGGAGCTGAATGTGCGCCAGCACCTTGCGCTCCACCCAGACGGCGTAAGCGCAGCAGGTGAGCAGCACAAAGGCCGTCAGGGCCATCTTCAGCAGCGTGAGCAGGTAGAAGTTCATGGCACAAGCACTTGATACAGCCGGCCGGGCGCTTCGATCACCTCGCCGAGCTTCTTCGAATACTTGCCGAGCGTGCCCGAGGTAAACAGCGTATCACCGGAGCTGCGGACCAGTTCCGGCTGCGCGTCCACTTCCGCCGGCACGGCGGGCGGCTTCGTCGGCGCCGCGCCTCCGGTGGCGATCAGCGCCAGCGGCACGTTGTAGCCCGGCACCTCGCGGCGGATCTCCTCGAACACCCTGTCCGGCAGCGGCACGCCGAGGTCGAAGCCGAGCTGCGCGGCGATCAGGCCAAGGATCTCCAGATCGGACTTCGTTCCCATCACCTTCGGTCCGGCCTTGGTGCGCTGCACCTCGCCGCACACGTTGGTGACCGTGCCGTTCTTTTCGTAAAGGCTCATCGCCGGGAAGACGATGTCGGCCTGCTGCGCGGTCTCGGTCAGGAACAGCTCGTTGACGATCATGAACGCATCGCGCGAGACGAACCGTCGTCCGCCCTCCAGCGGGTTGGCTCCAACCACCCAGACGAGATCGAGGTCCGGGGCCTCCAGCATCGCGTCCAGCGTCATGCCCGGGATTTCGACCGGACGGTAGCCCGGCGCGAGGTGCGGCAGCAGGCCCATGTCCAGAGCGCCGCGGGAATTCGCGTAGTCGACGAGGCAGACGTACTTCACCGGGATGCCCAGCGAATCGCCGAAGGCCACCAGCCGGCGCACGGCCTCGCCCTTCATCGACGGCCCGTAAAGGATTACGAGGTTCCTGCGCGCCTGAAGGTCTGCGCGCAGCTCCTCGAGCCTGTCGGCTTCCGTGCCGGCTTCGGCCCGGATGCTGCGCGCCGCGTACTGATCCTCCCGCACCGGCCCCGCGCTGATGACGAAGACCGGCGACTGATGATGCCGCCAGTTGGCCCGAAGCTGCACGGCAAGCAGCGGGTGCTGCTGCGAAAGATCCGCCCCCACGACCAGCGCAGCATCGCAGGTGTACAGATCCTGAACCGTGGCCAGCGCGCCCTCGCGCCCGCCCAGCGCCTGAAGCAGCGTGATCACGTCGCCCGAGCGGTGATGGTCAATGTTGTTCGTGCGCAGCACCTGCCGGGCGAACTTCTGAAGATAGTAGTTTTCCTCGTTGGTGGTGCGGGTCGAGCCGATGACGGCTGCTTTCCCGTTGCGCTCGATCGAGGCGCGGACTCGCGCGGCTGCCGCTTTCAGCGCTTCGCTCCAGCTTGCGGGCTCGAGCCGGCCGTCCTTGCGGATCAGCGGCGTCTGGAGCCGCTCCCCCGAATGGACGAAGTCGAAGGCGAAGCGGCCCTTGACGCAGAGGAACTCGCCGTTGATGCCGGAGCGGTCGCGGTTGTTGGCGCGGATGATCTCGCCGTTGCGCACGCTCAGCGTCGTCTTGCAGCCGTTGGAGCAGTGCGTGCACACCGCGGGCACGTAATTCATCTCCCACGGGCGCGACCGGTAGCGGTAGGTGCCCGAGGTGAGCGCGCCCACCGGGCAGACGTCGATGCACCATCCGCATTCGTCGCACTCGAGGTGGTCGCCCCGGTTTGGAATGATTTCCGCCGAGACGCCGCGGTAGCTCAGGCCGAGGGCGCCGACGCCGAGGCCCTCGTCGCAGACGCGGATGCAACGGTAGCAGAGGATGCAGCGGGCCGGATCGTAAAAGACCAGCGGGCTCCACTGCTTCTCGTCGGCGTGGTGCTTGATCTCCAGGAAGCGGCTCTCACCGAGGCCGTAGCGGAAGGTCATGTCCTGGAGCTCGCACTCGCCGCCCTTGTCGCAGACGGGGCAGTCCAGCGGGTGGTTGGTCAGCAGGAACTCGAGCATCGACTTCCGCGCCTCCACCACCTTCGGACTTTCGGTATGGATCACCATGCCTTCGGCCGCCGGCAGCGCGCAGGAGGGCTGGAGCTTCGGCATCTTCTCCACTTCCACCAGGCACATCCGGCAGGCGGCCTGCACGCTGAAGCCCTCGTAGTAGCAGAAGGCCGGGATGTCGATGCCCGCCTGTTTCGCCGCCTCGATGACGAGCGTGCCCGCGGGCACCGTGATCTGCCGGCCGTTGATCGTGATGGTCACCATGTTCGCCATCGTTGTCAGGCCCTCCGCGTGCTCACAGCACCACCAGCGGCTGCGTGCCAGGCGCCGGGGCGAACGCCTCGGCCTGGCGGATGCGGTCCAGGATCTCGTCGCGGAACTTGCGCACCAGCGCCATGGCCGGCATGGCCGCCGCATCGCCCAGCGGACAGAACGTGCGGCCGAGCATGTTCTGCGAGATGTTGTCGATGGTTTCGAGGTCGCGCTCCGTGCCCAGCCCTTCTTCCAGCCTGGCGGTGATCTTCTTCAGCCACGTCGTGCCCTCGCGGCAGGGGATGCACCAGCCGCAGCTTTCGTGCGCATAGAACTTCATCAGCCGCGCGAGCACCTTCGTCATGTCGGCGGTCTCGTCGAGCACGACAGTGGCCCCCGAGCCGAGCATCGAACCGGCCTTGGCCAGCGAATCGTAGTCGGCGGGGATGTCGCACTCGTCCGCCTTGAGCACCGGGGAGGAGCTTCCGCCGGGGATCACGGCCTTGAGCTTGCGGCCCTTCCAGACGCCGCCGCCGATCTCGTTGATGATCGTGAGCAGGTTCATGCCGAGCGGCACCTCATAGACGCCGGGCCGCTCGATGTGCCCGGACAGGCACACCAGCCGCGTGCCGCCGTTGCGCGGCGTGCCAAGCGAGGCGTACCATTCCCCGCCGTTGAGGATGATGTCCGGCACGGCGCAGAACGTCTCGACGTTGTTGAGGATCGTAGGGCACTGGAAAGCGCCCGAAGTGGCGGGGAACGGCGGCTTCAGCCGCGGATTGCCGCGCTTGCCTTCGAGCGACTCAAGCAGCGCCGTCTCCTCGCCGCACTCGTACGAGCCGGCGCCGGTGTGCGTGGAAAGATGGAACTCCCAACCCGTGCCGAGGACGTTGGAGCCAAGGAAACCGCGCTCATAGGCCTGCTCGATGGCGCGGTCCATGATCTCGATGTACTCACGGTACTCGCCGCGGATGTAGATCCAGCCTCGGCAGGCGCCGATGGCGCGCGCGCCGATCAGCACGCCCTCGATGAGGCGGTGCGGATCGTAGCCCATCAGGATGCGGTCTTTGCAGGTGCCCGGCTCGCCTTCGTCGGCGTTGACGACCACGTACTTCGGCTTCGGCGACCGGCGGTCGACAAAGCTCCATTTCATGCCGGTGGGGAAGCCCGCACCGCCGCGTCCGCGCAGCGCCGACTTCTTGACCTCCTCGACGATCGCTTCCGGCTCCATCGACATCGCCTTGCGGATCGCCTCGTAGCCGCCCGTCTGCAAATATTCGTCGATCCACACCGGCTCCGTGCGCGGATACTCGAACCGGCGCGTCAGCACCCGCTTTTCGAGCGGGTGCGGAGGAACCAGCAGTGTCTGCTTCATCGTCATCTCCTCGCCTCGATCTGCGGCACTGCTCTACTGCAACTTCCTCAGGCTCTCGATCAGCCGGTCGAACTTCTCCGGCGTCATCTGGTAATGGAACTCGTAGTTGACCTGCATCGCCGGCGCCCACGAGCAGGCTCCCAGGCACTCCACCTCTTCCAGCGAGAACTGCCCGTCCGGGGTCTTTCCCTTGTTGCCGATGCCGAGCCGGCGGCAGGCGTGCTCGAACAGCTCTTCGCCGCCGGTGAGCATGCAACTGATATTCGTGCAGATCTGGATGTGGTAGCGGCCGCGCGGCTCGCGCGTCAGCATCGTGTAGTAGCCGAGGACCTCCTCCACCTCGACGCGCGACAGCTTCAGCCTCTTGGCCACCTCCTCGATCACCTCTTCGGTGACGGCGCCGACTTCGTCCTGCGCGTACAGCAGCATCGGAATGAGCGCGCCTTTCTGCCGCCCCGGCGGATAATTGCCGATCATTTTCGCGAATTTGGCTTCGAGTTCCGGCGAAAACGTCATGGTTGGAATCTCCCGCGCTTCAGCGGTCCACGTCCCCGAGCACGAAGTCCATGCTGCCGAGAGCGGCGATGGTGTCGGCGATCAGCCGGCCTTCGAACAGCGCCGGCAGCGACTGGAGGTTGCCGAAGCTCGGCGTGCGCATGAAGACGCGCCAGGGCTTCGTTCCGCCGTCGCTCACCACGTAGAAGCCGATCTCGCCGCGGGGGCTCTCCACCGGCACGTAGGCTTCGCCCGCCGGCACGCGCACGCCCTCGGTGACGATCTTGAAGTGGTAGATGAGCGCCTCCATCTGCGTCTTCATCTTTTCGCGGTCCGGGAGCACGACGCGCGGCGCGTCGGCTTTCCACGGGCCTTCGGGCATGCCGTCGAGCGCCTGTTCCACGATGCGCGCGCTCTGCCGCATCTCCTCCAGCCGCACCAGGAAGCGGGCGTAGACGTCGCTTTCCTGCCGGACGGGGATCTCAAAGTCGAACTGATCGTAGCTGGAGTAGGGCTCCGCCTTGCGGATGTCCCATTGCAGTCCGGCGGCGCGGATCATCGGCCCGGTGACGCAAAGGTCCAGAAGCTGTTCGAGCGGCGCGTAGCCTACGCCCTGCGTGCGTTTCAAAAAGATGGGATTTTCCCGGAGCAGCGCCTCGTATTCATTCACTTTTTCCGGGAAACTGCGGATGAATTTCCGCACGGCGCGGTCCCAGCCCCGCGGCGGCTCCAGCGCCAGCCCGCCGATGCGGATGTAGCTGGTCATCATCCGCTGGCCGCTGAACATTTCGAAGAGGCGCAGCAGCTCTTCGCGCTCGCGGAAGCAGTAGAAGAAGACCGTCATCGCCCCGAGGTCGAGCGCGTGCGTGCCCAGCCAGACCGCGTGGCTGTTGATGCGCGACAGTTCGGCCAGCAGCACGCGCATCCACTGCGCCTTCGGCGGCACCTCGATCTGGAGGAGCTTCTCCACCGGCAGGACATAGGCGAGGTTGTTCGACAGGTTCGCCAGATAGTCCATGCGGTCGGTGATCGTCACCACCTGCTGCCAGCCGAGCGCCTCGGCCTGCTTCTCGATGCCCGTGTGCAGGAAGCCGATGTCGGGCTGCGCCCTGGTGACGATTTCGCCGTCCAGCTCGAGGATCACGCGGAGCACGCCGTGGGTGGACGGGTGCTGCGGCCCCATGTTGAGCACCATGCGGCGCGGCGCGCCCGGCGCTTCCGGCTCGAGCGCTTCCAGCCTCTGATCCATGGCGGTGTCGGTCGGATTCATCGCGGCTCCCCTCTGCTGCCAGCCGTCGCTTACTCGTCTTTGTAACTGTATTTGTGCCCGTGGACCGGGAAGTCCTTCCGCAGCGGATGGCCCTGCCAGTAGTCGGGCATGAGGATGCGGCGCAGATCCGGGTGGCCCTCGAAGCGGACGCCGAACATGTCGAAGACCTCCCGCTCGTACCAGTTGGCTCCGGCCCAGACGCCGGTCACCGTGGGGACGACCGCGTCCGAAGAATGAACTGCCACCTTCAGCCGCAGGCGCTCATTCCGCTCGATCGAGTGCAGCAGATAGACGACTTCGAAGCGCGGCTCCACCGGGTAGCGGTCGATGCAGGTCACCGCCACCAGCCTCGTAAACTTCTGCTCGTGTTTGAGAAAGCGGCACAGTTCAACGAGTTTCTCGCGCGTAGTCCACAGCACGAGTTCTCCCAGTTCGCAGCTTCCGCCCGTCAGCGCGCCCGCGTCCCAGGCAGCGATGGCTGCGGGCGTAGGTAGGTTCTGAATCTCGGCTGGCAGCATGGCAGGCATCAGCTCCGGCGCGGCTCTTCCTGCTCTTCGCCATAGGCCCAGTCGAGCACGCCGCGCTTCCAAACATAGAGGAAGCCCGCAAAGACCAGGGCGATGAAGACCAGCATCTCGACAAAGGCGAACAGCTTCAGCTCGCGGTAGACAACCGCCCACGGGTAGAGGAAGATCGCCTCTATATCAAAAAGGATGAAGAGCATCGCCACCAGATAGAATTTCACGCTGAAGCGCTCGCGCGCGCCGCCGACGGGCGGGATGCCGCATTCGTAGGGCGTGTCCTTGACGCGGTTCCTGACGCGCTTGCCCAGGAGCACGCCCAGCGCAATCAGCGCCGCGGCCAGGCCTGCCGCCAGCAGGATCTGCGCAAGGACGGGGAAGTAGGCCTCATAGATGGATGTGGGCATGATGGCGGATGAGCGAACGCCCCCGGCGGCGTTCAAACTTCAACTATAATGAGGCGCAGAAGAACGTGTCAAACGAGCGGCAGGGCGGACTTATCTCCATTACCATCAATGGAGAACGGCAAGAAGTTCCAGCGGGCCTGAATATCCGGAATCTGGTTGCGCATCTCGGCCTGGATGCCGAACGAGTGGCGGTTGAGCTCAACCGCCGCCTCGTCCGCCGCCCCGAGTGGGAGGCGACGCCCGTGGAAGAAGGCGCTTCGCTCGAGATCGTCACGTTCGTCGGCGGCGGCTGAGCTGCCACCGGTCCCGAGGCTCTGGCTGGCCTGCTTCGGGTCCGGACACGGAAAATGGCATGCGTCAAGACCTGCGCACCCGTATCTCGCGCCTGGCTGCTGATCTGCGGCTTCCGGCGGCCGCCCGCGCGGAAGCCAGGGCGGATCGCCGTGGCCTGGGACCGGATCCCGGAGCCAGGGCGTGCATCGACGCCACGCTCGGCTGGCTGGGCCGCGCGCAGGACTGTTCGGCCAGCGCCGACGGCGGGTTTGCACGCCACTGGAGCTGGATCGACGGCTGGGCTCCTTCCTATCCCGAAACAACGGGCTACATCATCCCTACCCTGCTGGAACAGGCCCATCGGCGCGGGGACGACCGACTTCGTGACAGGGCCCGGCGCGCCCTGGAGTGGCTCGTTTCGATCCAGTTGCCGGAAGGCGCGTTTGCAGGCGGCGTGATCGGCCAGCAACCGGTCGTTCCGGTCACCTTCAACACGGGACAGATCCTCATCGGGCTTGCGGCTGGCGTCCGCGAATTCGGAGGCCCTTACGAGGATCCCATGCACCGGGCTGCCCGCTGGCTGGCCTCGGTGCAGGACGAGGAAGGCGCGTGGAGCCGTTTCACGTCCCCCTTCGCCTCACCCGGCCCCAAGGCCTATGACGCCCACATCAGTTGGGGCCTGGCCGAGGCGGCGCGCGTGTCCGGCGAGAAAGCCTACGAGTCGGCTGTGCGGCGCAATCTCGAATGGACGGTGCGCCAGCAGCGGCCCAACGGATGGTTCGACCGCTGCTGCCTGACCGATTTCTCCCGCCCGCTGACCCATACGATCGGCTATGTTCTGCGGGGACTGGTCGAAGGACACGCGCTGCTGGGCGAGGACTGGATGCGGGCCGCAGCCATCCGTGGCGCTGACGCCCTGCTTGGATGCCTGCGGGAGGACGGATTTCTTCCCGGCAGGCTGGACGCGGATTGGCGTCCATGCGCCGGCTGGGCTTGCCTCACCGGCGCAGTGCAAATCGCGGCTGTCTGGTTGAAACTTTCATCGCATGCTCCGCGCGGACAGCAGTACCTGGATGCAGCGCGCAGGGCGAACCAGTTTGTACGGCGCACGGTCCGGCTGGAGGCGCCGCGGGACATCGCCGGAGGTGTCAAGGGAAGCTGGCCAGCCGACGGCGAATACGGCCGCTTTCAGTTGTTGAACTGGGCCGCAAAGTTTGCCATCGACGCGTGGCAGATGGAGATCGACGCAGCAGCCAGCCCGCTGCCGCAGGACTGAGCCAGAGAGGCAGGTGTCATTCCTCTCCGCCGATCACTGGCACCGCGGATCCGCTCTCTGGGGTCTCCGCTTCCCACTCCCGAGAGCCGCAGAGGATCTCCCGGAGTACGCGGCAGACGTAGCGCACCTGGCCGTCAGCCAGTCCTGGATGGCTGGGAAGCGCGAGGCACCGCGAGGCGACCGCCTCGGTGACTGGACAGGCTCCCGGCTGGGGCGGGCCGAAGTCCGGATCCAGATGCAGGGGCGCGTACGGCAGGTGAGTCTGCACGCCGCGGGCATGGAGAAGGTCGCGCACCGGCTGGCGGGGCCGCCCGCGGTCGTTGACGTTGAAGGGGAACTCGACAAAGAAGCGTGTCACACAGACGCCCGGCTGGTATTGGGGCAATCGCAGGCCCGGCAGATCGCCGAGCGCGGCTGCGTAGATCGCAAGGATCTGAAGACGCCTCCGCTCGAGTTCCGGCCAGCGCCGCCACTGGATCAGGGCAATGCGCGCATCCACCGCAGCCATCTCTAGGCCGGTCCGGGACTGAGGCGCCAGGCTCGCCCAGATGCGCCGCGGGAGATCGCGCAGAAGGGTGTAGCCCGCCGACGGCCAGGCCCATGCCAGCGGAAAACATACCCGTGCCAGCGCCTGCGTGCGCTCACCGGACTCAGGCCAGCGCCGCGGCTCCGCCACCGGCAATGGCCGCCGGACGATCAGAGCGCCGCCTCCGCCGGCAACCAGAGTCTTGCCGGTGTTGAAGCTGAGAATCACCAGGTCCCCGGCGAGGCCGCTGACCCGGCCGTTCGGCCCCTTCAGCAGCAGCGAGGCGGCACAGTCTTCAATGAGCCAGACCCCGAGCTCGCGGCAACGCTGCGCGGCCTGTTCGAGGCCGGCGACTCTTCCGTACAGGTGAGGAGCCACGAGGCACGCGCTATCCGGCCCCATCGCGGCACAGGCCTGCTCCAGGTCGGGCGTCAGATCCGGGCGGATGTCATAGAACCGCGGCCGTAGTCCGGCTGCGGCCGCACGCTCAGCCACGCTACGGCAGAGCAGCGAGGGCATCCAGGCAGCCGTCCTGCCGGGCTCGCGGGCGGCGATGGCCCGGAAGGCGGCATCGAGCGCGGCCCGCCCGCTGGCCCACAGAGTCACCGAACCGCCCAGAAGGGATTCCAGGGCCGCGCACAGCGCCTGCCGGGCCTGCGGCGCAGGGCGGAGACACCCTGCTGCGGCCGCAGCCAGCTCACGCCACCCCCAGGAGGCGTAAGCCATCGGAACGCGATAATAAGGCCAGGCCATCGCCTGTCACCGGCCGCCCGTGGCCTCCGGCGACGGCCGCGCGCCTGTCCGGCGTGCCAGCCATCGCGAGGCGAGCGCCAGTTCATCCTTCTCGAAGAATCCGAGCATGTACAACAACAGGGGGAAAGACAGAAGCAGCAGGAATCCGAACGCCCACTGCGCCGCAGGTGCGGCCGGCTGGTAGAGCCACGCGCCCAGCGCCGCGGGGGCTGCCGCGGCAACCAGCAGCGCAAGCCGGCGGTATTCGATGGGGAATTGGCGGACTCTCTGGGCAAGCCAGAGGCCGAGGAAGAACATCACCGTGAAAGCGATCAGCGTCGCCAGGACGGCGCCCCAGACCCTGTATTTCGGAATGAGCAGCGCGTATGCCGCCAGCCCTGCAAGCGAGCCGGACCAGACGACGAGCGCGTCCTGCCTCGTCTCCCCCTCCAGCAGCATCGCATTGCGGAAATGCGCCCCCACCGTCCTCACCACGTATGCAAAGGCGATGAGCGGTATGAACTGGGCGGCGGAGCGGAAGGCCGGCCCGGCCAGAATGTTCAGAATCGGCACGGAAAAGCCAAGCAAAAAAACCGTAAATGCCATCAAAACCAGGCCCAGATATGTGCAGACTCTCACGTAAATCCTTTCCCCCTCCGCGTGCCTGACGATCTGGAACATCTGCGCACGCCAGTAAATGTCGAATGGAGTCTGCAAATAGGTGACAAGCATTCCGATCTTGTAGGCAAGGGAATAGACTCCGATGTCCGCCAGGCTGGCGTAATGGCGGAGGAAGAACCGGTCGCCGTAGTGAATGATCAGCATGCCCAGCCCGCTGAAGCCCAGCGGAGCCCCATAGGCCAGCAGCCGCCGCAGCTCTCCGGCGCGGAAGGCAGCCCAGCGGTGCCCCCTGAGCCCGATGTAGCCCAGCGACGCGAGCGAGACAGCGAGAGACCCGATGAGGTTCCCGCAAAGCAGCGCCTCATAGCGCCAGTGCAGCACCGTGAGAAACCAGATGTTCAGCGACGCCGTGATAACAAGCCGCAGAGCGGACAGCGCCAGATAATCCCGCGGGCGGTCGCCCGCCCTGGCGAGCGCGAGGCCGACCTCGAGGGGAAGTCCGGCGGCAAACGCCGAAAACATGAGCACAAACGCCCTCTCATAATCGCGGACGCCGAAAACCAGCATGCTGAACCACGGGGAGAGCAGCCAGCCGGCGGCCACGGAAACAACTCCCAGCAGGGCCGCGCCCCAAAAGGCCGTGGCAACGATGACGCTGCGCTCTTCCTCGCCGCGGGCATTCGACCAGCGGTAGATCAGCGCCTCGCCAATCCTCATGCCGAGCAGGACGCCGTAAGCGTACAGCGTGAGTTCGAGCAGCTCGAGAACTCCGTAGTCGGCTGGAGACAGGAAACGCGTATAGACGGGAAAGAGGAGGAAGCTCGCCGCCCTGCCGAGAAAAACGGCAACGGCATAGCCAGCCGTGCCGGAAACCATGCGGCGGATGATGCCGCCTCCGCTCGGCGCGGGCGGGACGCTCTGGCTGGAAGGGAGAGACACGTCGGACTCAGACGGGCAAGGCAGTCGCAATCTGAATCTAGCAGAGCCTTTCGCACGGCTGCAAACCGGGGACGTGGCGAATGCCCGCCCGACGGCCGGATGCAGCAGGCAATGCCGCGGCAGGCGCGGATCCGCATCCGGCGCCCTCGAAGGCCCTGCGACCGTGCTGGACTCTCGCCGTAGCTGGCGGGCTGATGCAGCCGATGCCATACTGAAAACGCGCGGGCGTGGCGAAGGCGGCGAACACTCATGAGGCCATTGATCATCGGGCTGGGCATCAACGGTTGGAATGTGGCGCGCGCGCTGCTTCGCGGAGGCGTGGCGCCCGTCGTCGTCGATGACTCGCCGGAGAGCATCTTCTGGAAATCGCGGCGCCTCCATCTGGCCCCGGCTGTCATGCTCCACGGGGATTCGCTTCTGCAGGCGCTCGAGGCCGCCTCCCGCAGCTACGGCCCGCTGCTGCTGATTTCCGCCCTCGAAGAAACGGTTGCGTTCCTGAGCGCGAACCGGCACCGCATCCCGGGTGCGGTACGCCTTGCGTTCCCGGCACCGGAGACCGTTGAGCTTCTGCTGGACAAGAAGCTTTTTTATCAGTCGGCCTGCCGGCTTGGCCTTCCCATCACGCCCATGCACTTTTTCCGGCCCGGCGCGTGGGACCTGCCCGACGGCGGCCTGCGCTTTCCCTGCATTCTGAAGACGCGGCGAAAGAAGTACGTGGAAGGCATGAAGAAGGCCTACCTGCTGCGGAGCGTAGCCGAATGCCAGGCCGTCCTTGCGGAGCTGCAGCGGCTGAAGGGGATTCGGCCCGAAGAGCTGCTTCTACAGGAATGGGTTCCGGGCGGCGATGGCGATGTCTTCTTCTGCATGCATTACTTCGGCCCGGACGGAACGCTGCGTGCCTCCTTCACGGGAAGGAAGATCCGACAGTGGCCGCCGCTGGTGGGAGGCACTTCCTGCGCTGAACCCGCCGACGAACCGCAATTGGAAGAGCTCTCCGAGCGGTTCTTTCGCAGTGTAGGCATGCGCGGGCTCTGCTCGATGGAGTTCAAGAGGAACGAGGCTGACGGGTCGTTCTACATGATTGAACCCACGGCGTGCCGGGCTGACTATCAGGAGGGGGTCGCCGTGGCCAACGGCTGCAATCTGCCGCTGCTGATGTACCGGATTGAATGCGGCCTGCCTGCGGAAAGCGGCCGGAAGGGACGCCGCCGGGCAATCTGGGTTCATGTTGGCGATGACTACCAGTCCGCGCTCGCACAGGCCCGGGGGCGCCTTCCCTTCTGGCGCTATCTGCTTTCCCTGCCCCGGCCCAGAGAGTACGCGATTTTCTGCCACCAGGATTGGCGTCCTTTCGCGGAGCTGATCCGGAGGAAGATCCGGAACCGGCTGGCGCGTTGGAGCGGCCGGATTTCCGCATTCGGGCGGCCGTCCCGCCCCCCGGGCACGCCGGGCCGTATATCGTAGCCCTCGCCCAGCCGCTCCCATATCTTGCGGATTGACTTCCCGCTTGCCTGGTCTAGACTTGGACTTGGGCTCTGGCTCAAACAGAAAGGCAAGATCATGTTCAAAACAAAACCGCGCAGCTCTGCAACGCTCCCGGGCGAGCGGGTTTTCTCCAGCGCCGATGTCGCCCGGCTTGCCGGCGTCTCGCTCCGCCAGCTCCAGTGGTGGGACGAGCAGAAGGTGGTTTCCCCGCGCCATGAAGGGCACCGTCGCATCTACGGTCCGGCGGAAGTGGCGGCGGTGAGCGTAATCGCCGAGCTGCGCCACAAGGGGTTCAGCCTTCAGAAGATCCGCCGCGTGCTGCGCCCGCTGCACCGGGAGCTCGGCAGGCGCATCGCGGAGGTGGCCGCGGGCACGGACCTGTTCCTGCTGACGGACGGCAAATCGGTCCACGTCCTTTCTGACCGCGACCGCATTCTCGAGCTTCTCCTCAACGCCCGCCAGCCGATGTATCTGGTCTCCATCTCGGATCAGTACAAGAAGCTGACCGGCACCCCCCGCAAGCCCGTGCGGAGCGAAGCGCCGGCTGCTGCCGCCGCTCGCCGCTCCCGGGCGCAGTAGATCTTCCTTTCGCTCCCTTTGCTGCCGCTGCGGCTCCCGCCCCGGGCCGGGCGTGCCCCCCTGCGGGCTGCCCGGCCTGTTTCCGGCAGATTTTCCGAAGCCGGACCGGGCCGCAGCCGTCCAAAGAAGTGCAGGTTCTTCTGCGATATACTTGAGGCAGGTCTGGGGGACCTTGATTATAATGCGCCGATTCCGAGGGCTGTTTTTCTCCCTGCTGGTGATCGCGGCCTGTTCGCTCATCGCCGGCCGCTATGGACCGGGCGTCGCCGCGGGACGTGCGCCGGCGGTGGCTCCTGCCGGCGAAGACGATCTGGCCGCCAGCCTGAAGCAGTTCACGGCCATCTACCGGCTTGTGGAGGAGAATGCGGCCGACCGGGTGAACCCTGACCAGAGCATCTACAAGGGCGCCATCCCCGGCATGCTGCGCACGCTCGACCCGCATTCCAGCTTCTTCGATCCGCGCGATTTCCAGGAAATGCGCGAGGAGCAGCGCGGCAAGTACTACGGCGTCGGCATGACCATCCAGCCGAAGGACAACCGCATTGTCGTGGTGGCGCCGTTTACCGGCTCGCCCGCGTACAAGGCGGGCATCCGCCCGGGCGACGTGATCCTCGAAGTCGACGGCAAGCGCACGGAGGGCATGACCAGCAAGGAGGTGGCCGATCTCCTCAAGGGGCCCAAGGGCACGCAGGTGACGGTGGTCATCGGCCGCGAAGGCGTCGAAAAGCCGCTCACCTTCCAGCTCATCCGCGGCGAGATCCCCCGCTACAGCGTCCAGACGGCGTTCTGGCTGAAGCCCGGCATCGCTTACATCGACATCGAGATGTTCAACGAGAACACGAGCGAGGAGCTCGAGGCCGCCTTCCGCAGGCTGGGCGAGCAGAACATCAAGGGGCTGATCCTCGACCTGCGCAGCAACCCCGGCGGGCTGCTCAGCGAAGGCGTCGCCGTGGCCGGCCGCTTTCTGAAGAAGGGCCAGGTGGTGGTGAGCCACCGGGGGCGCACCTCGCCAGAGCGTCCCTATATCGCCACGAACGGCGGAACCGCCGGCAATTACCCGATCGTGGTGCTCGTCGACCGCTATTCGGCTTCGGCGGCCGAGATTGTCGCCGGCGCATTGCAGGACCATGACCGCGGCTGGGTCTTTGGCGACAACACCTTCGGCAAGGGCCTCGTCCAGACGGTCTTCCCGCTGTCGGAAAACACCGGTCTTGCGCTGACGACCGCGAAGTATTACACCCCATCGGGGCGCCTGATCCAGCGCGACTACACGAGCGGTTCCTTCTACGAGTACTATTACAACCGCAAGGAAGGCCCGAAGGACACGCTGGACGTGAAGATGACCGACGCGGGCCGCCCCGTTTATGGCGGGAACGGAATCCAGCCGGATGAGAAGTTCACGCTGAAGTACAACCGCTTCCAGGTGGAGCTGTTGCGCAAGGGTGCCTTCCGCGACTACATCCCGAAGTATTTCGCGGGCCGCGACCTGAAGCTCGGCAGGGACTGGAACCCGGATCAGGCCATGCTGAACGACTTCCACCAGTTCCTGCTGAAGAACAGCTACAACTTCACCGAGGCCGAATTCGCAGAGAACAACGACTGGATCCGGCAGCAGCTCAAGCGCGAGGCGCTCATCACGTCAGCCGGGCTGGACGAAAGCCTGAAGTACGCCGTCGAGGTGGATCCGGCGGTGCAGAAGGCGGTCGAATCGCTGCCCAAGGCGCAGGCGCTGCTCGAGCTCCAGAAGAAGCAGATCGTGCAAGCTGGCAAGAGGTCTTCCCGCGATTGAGCCTGTCGCCTGATCCTTCCATCCGCCCGCAGGTGGTCGTTCTGGACACGGGCGGGCAGTACTGCCATCTGATCGCCCGGAAGGTGCGCGAGTTGGGCGTGTATTCGGAAATCCGCCCCAGCGAGACGCCGGCGGCGCAGCTTTCCCATGCCCGGGGCATCATCATCAGCGGCGGGCCGGCCAGCGTGTACGAGCCGGGCGCGCCGCAGGTCGATCCGGCCATTTTCGAGCTCGGCATCCCGGTGCTCGGCCTCTGCTACGGGCACCAGACCATCGCCTGGCATCTGGGCGGGCAGGTCGAGCGCGGCGAGAAAGGCGAATACGGGCTGGCATGGCTGGAGACCTTGCAGCAGGACGCGTTGTTCGAGGGAGCCGAAGGCCGCCAGCAGATCTGGATGAGCCACCGGGACTCGGTGACGCGGGTGCCGCCGGGTTTCGCGGTGCTGGGCTCCACGGAGACCTGTGCGGTGGCCGCCATGGGCGATGCAGCGCGGCGCATTTACGGGCTCCAGTTCCACCCCGAGGTCGTGCACACGGCCAACGGGAAGCGGATCCTCGCCAATTTCCTTTTCCGCATCTGCGGCTGCCAGCCGGACTGGAGCCCCCGCGAGCAGTCCGCGCGCATCCAGGAGGAGATCCGCCGTGTGGCGGGGACACGGAACGTCTTTTTCTTCGTCTCCGGCGGCGTCGACTCCACCGTCGCCTTCACGCTCTGCCTGCGGGCCCTGGGGCCGGAGCGCGTGCGCGCACTGTATGTCGACACCGGCCTGATGCGCGCCGGCGAAACGGAATTTGTCCGGAATGTTTTTGAGTCGCTTGGCCGCGGCGTGTTCGCCGTGGAGGACGCCTCGGAGCGGTTCCTGGCCGCGCTGGAGGGCGTCCGCGACCCCGAACAGAAGCGCCGCATCATCGGCGAGATGTTCGTCGATGTGCAGGAGCAGATCCTCGCCTCCGGCCATTATCTGGAAGGCGAGTGGATCCTGGGCCAGGGAACCATCTATCCGGACACGATCGAGAGCGGCGGAACCGCGAAGGCCGACGTCATCAAGACGCATCACAACCGCGTCAGCGGCATTCAGCGGCTGATCGCCGAAAACCGCATCGTCGAGCCGCTGCATTCGCTCTACAAGGACGAAGTGCGCGAGCTCGGCCGCGAGCTGGGCCTGCCCGAAGAGCTGCTCGAACGCCACCCGTTCCCCGGACCCGGGCTCGCCATCCGCTGCCTTTGCGAGGACTCGGCCAGGCCGGTCGAGCGGCTCCCGGGCGGATGGCTCGCTCCGCTGCACTCGGTGGGCGTGCAGGGCGACTCCCGCAGCTACCGGCCCGTCCTGATCGTCGACGACGCGCCGGACGCCCCCGGGCTGCACGAGAAAGCTGCCGAACTGATCAACCGCAACGCCGCCATCAACCGTGCCATTGCGCTGGCCGCCTCGCACGCCCCCATCGCGTCCTTGCAGACAAGCCCGGCCGCGCTGTGCCGGACAAGGCTGGAACGCCTGCGGCGGGCGGACGCCATCGTCCGCGAAGCGGTCCACCGCACGGGCTTCGACCGCGAGGTCTGGCAGTTCCCTGTGATCCTGGTGCCGCTTGGCACGCCGGAGCGGCCGGATTCCATCGTTCTCCGTCCGGTGCACAGCGTGGACGGCATGACCGCGCGCGCCGTGCCACTGCCGCCGGCGCTGCGCGGCGAACTCTGCGGCCGGCTGCTCGCCGAAGACGGCATCTGCGCCGTCTTCGTCGATCTCACCCACAAGCCGCCGGGCACCATCGAGTGGGAATGAAGCGCCTGCCGGCGCTCCGTCCCTGAGGCTGCAACCCGGACTTGCGGCCACTCCGCGCAGGCGCCGGCACTGCTACATCCACACTGCACTGCCACGGCTCTCCGCAGCGGCGCCTCGCCTGCGCGGGCCGGACGCGCCTGCCTGCGAGTCTGCGGCCGCTTGCGGTGCGGCGTTTCCGTCCGCCGGGAGCGTGCCGGCACCGTCCGGCTCCTCCCCTGCCCCTACAGACCCCGGACGAACACGACCACGGCCTCTACCTCCTTGCGCTTGTGGAAGCGGCCGCGGATCAGCACATCATTTTCGCCCAGCACGCCCGGACGGAGGCGCTCGTAGACCTGCGCGGCCGTCAGCCGGTTACCGATGCCGGTGAGCGGCTTCACATCGCCGCAGATCTGGAGCGAACCGTCATCGCCGTGGCAGCGGGCGCAGGCGGTCAGGAACACGTCCCGGCCAAGACGCCACTCATCGATGAACTCCCCCAGATCCTTGCCCGCCGGCAGCCTTCCGTTCTCGATGCGCCGCAGCACGGCACCCGCATCCACAAGCAAGACGGCGGGCCTGTCGACGCCTTCCGCAGCCTCGCCAGGCGGCAGAACCAGCAGATCCGCGTCTCGCTCGCCCAGCCTCCCCGCGGACTCCTCCAGCGCCGCGCGGGGCGGCAACTCGCCTTCCCGCGGCGCCAGCACCACCGCGTCGCGCTTCCGTTCGCGCAGGCGGTGGCTGAGCTTTATCCTCTCGCCGCCGGCGGTCTCCACCGTCCAGTCCGGTGCCGGCGCGCCGAGCCGGGCGGGAGGCTGCGCAACAGCGAGGAGCACGGACGCCAGCCCCACAACCATGAGATCCGCACGCAGCATGCCGCACCTCCTCTCGAATTATGCGCCCTGGCGGCCCCGGACGGCAGGCCCCCGGGACCCCTTATCATGAAGCCTTGAGCGGCGTGCCGCAGGGGAACGCAACAGCCATGGCCGACGTGTTGGAAATCGCCCGCGCCATGCCGGGAGACGCCGAATGGTGCGCCCGGCTGATGGCTGGCTCCGAACCGTGGATCACGCTGGGCCGGGGCTATCAGGACTGCCTCGCGCGCTGCCTGCATCCCGAATACGATCTCCTGGTGGCGCGCGCCGGCGGCGTCCCCTGCGGCTTCGTGTTGCTGCATCCGCGCGGACTGGCCGGCTCGCCCTATATCGCCGCCATCGCCGTCGATCCGGCGTGGAGAGGACGGGGCGTGGGCTCGGCGCTTGTCGGCGCTGCGGAGCGGTTCTATCCCGATGCCCGCCACCTGTTTCTCCTCGTGTCCTCCTTCAATCGCGGGGCGCAGCGGCTGTACGCGCGGCTCGGCTTCCGCCAGGTGGGCGAGATCCCCGACTATGTCATCGCCGGCGCGTCCGAGCTGATCTTCCACAAGCGGCTGAGGTCGTCGTGAAGCGGGAATGGGCCCTGGTGGGGTTGCTGTCGCTGACGGCCACGGCCAGCTATCTCTGCCGCGTCAACGTCTCCGTGGCCGGGGCCGGCATGCGGAGCGAACTCGGCCTCACGCAGACCCAGATGGGCGCCGTGTTCAGCGCATTCCTTTTCGGATATGCGCTGTGCCAGATCCCGGGCGGGATGCTGGCAGACCGTTGGGGCGCCCGGCGCGTGCTGGCTGCGGCGTCACTGGGCTGGGCCGCCATCACCGCCGCTCTGGCAGGCCTGGGTGCCTTCTATGCCGCCGTCCTCGTTCTCCGTCTCCTGCTCGGCGTGCTGGAGGCGCCGATGTTTCCGTCCGCGGCCCGCGCCATCGCCGCCTGGCTGCCTCCCGGCCAGCGCGGAAGAGCCAACGGAATGGTGATCGCAGCCATCGGGCTGGGCTCCGCCATTGCTCCGCCACTGATCACCGCGGTGATGCTGCGCGGCGGCTGGCGCACGGCGCTGCTGGTTTCCGCGCTGCCCGCGCTGCTGGCAGGAGCGGCGTGGCTGAAGGTGCGCGTCCCCGGGCAGGCCGCGCCGGAGGCCGCGGCCCCGGCCCCGGCAGGGCTGCCGCGCTCGCGCAGCTTCCTGCTGCTGACCCTCAGCTACACGTTGCAGGGGTACACCGGCTACATCTTCGTCTTCTGGTTCTATCTGTACCTGGTGGAAGTGCGCCACTTCGACCTGCTTCGCAGCGCCGCGCTGAGCAGCATGCCGTGGATCCTTTCGATTGTGTCGATCCCCGCGGGCGGCTGGCTCTTCGACCGCATGAGCCATTGGCGCCGCGCCGTTCCCGTCCTTGGCATGGCGGGGGCGGGGCTATTCACCGCCATCGGCGCGGCCACGGCCAGCCCGTATGCAGCCGCCATCTCGCTGGCGCTGGCCACGGCGCTGATCCTCTCCGTGGAGGGCGCCTTCTGGGCCACGATGACGGCGCTCGCCGGACCGCGCAGTGGCACCGCAGGGGGCCTGATGAACATGGGCAGCAACCTCGGCGGGCTGATTTCCCCCGCTCTGACGCCGTGGCTGGCCGCCCGCTTCGGGTGGGAGCGGGCGCTGCACGTCTCGGCCGCTCTGGCTGTGCTCGGGGCTTTGCTCTGGTTCTGGATCCGCGAGACCCCCGGCCCGGCAGCGGCAGCGGAGACAGGCCCTCCGACGCCGCTGCCACCCGTGCCGGAGCAGCAGCAACGCCGCCGTCCGGGCGGGGACGCCGCGCCATGAGAGGCCCGGAAATCCGTACAAAATCCGCTCCGTTGACGCGACCGAACCCGTGGCGCGATAATCGCCTTTGCGCGCGGTTGTCCGGCTTCCGGGCCGGACACGCAAGAGGGAACCCGGTGCGAATCCGGGACTGCCCCGCAGCGGTGAGCGGGAACGAAAGCCGCAACAGTCAGGCACTGGGAGCGCACGCTCCTGGGAAGCCGCGGCCACTAGGAAGGCCGGCCTGAGCAGGGCCGGAAGAGCCCGCAAGTCCGAAGACCTGCCGCCGCCCCCGGGCAAGCCCGCCCGGCGGAATTCCGAAAAGAAGCTCTCGAGGGAGGAGCGAATGAAACAATTCGCTGTATTTCTGTTTTCCGCGATCAGTGTCTTCGCGCAGGCGCAGCCTGCGGCGGGGATCGCCGGCCAGGTGACCGACCCGTCCGGCGCCGCCGTTCCTTTGGCTTCGGTGCGCCTGTTCACGCGGGATGCGACGGTCCAGCAGACGACGACCACGGACGCGCAGGGCCGCTTCCGTTTCGAACGCCTGGCGCCCGCCGAGTATCTCATCGAAGCGCGCACCGAGGGCCTGGATCAGGCCAGCCCCGTGCTTGTGAGGGCGGAGGCAGGCCGCGTGACCGAAGTCGATCTGAAGCTGGACATCCGCGGCCTGGCCACGCAGGTGCAGGTCACCGCGGCCGTGACGCCACAGTCCACCATCGAGGCCGGAAAAGCCCTGGACGTTGTCGATTCATCGATGCTGGAGCGCCGCGCGGAGATCATCCTGTCGGAAGCCGTGCGGCTGGTGCCGGGCCTCCGCGTGCAGCAGCTCGGAGGGCCGGGCTCGTTCACGCGCATCCAGATGCGCGGCCTGCGCGCCGCCGATACGGGCGTGCTGATCGACGGCATGCGGCTGCGCGACCCGGCCAGCGTGCAGGGCGACGCCACCGCATTTCTCGGCGATCTCCAGCTCATCAACACGGACCGCGTGGAAATCCTGCGCGGGCTCGGCTCGAGCGTCTACGGAACCAACGCCACGGCCGGCGTGCTGAACCTCGTCACCGACTCCGGCGGCGGCCGCACGCGCGGCGAGATCAGCGGCGAAGGCGGCGGGCTCGGCCTCGCCCGCGGGCTGGCGCGCATCGCCGGAGAAGCCGCGCGCAGCCGCCTCCACTACAGCGCTGGCGCCGCGCATCTTAACGTCAACGGCGGCGTGGATGGCGTCGAAAGCGTGCGCAACTCCAGCGCGCAGGGTCAGCTTCTCTGGCGGCCTTCCGCCACCGCTTCGCTTTCCGGCCGCGTCTGGGCCACGCTCAGCACGGTAGGCATCAACTCGAGCCCCTACGCTGCTCCTGCCGCCAACCTGCCCGCCACGACGGTGATCCCCGCCATTCCGCTCGATGCGGCGCAGGCCCGCCTTGGCGACCGCGGCCTGCCCTTCCAGTGGGGCGGCGCCACGTTCGCGCCGAATTTCTTCGATCCCGACGGCCGCCGCGAAGGCCGCTTCGTCACCACGCTGGTCCAGTGGGTGCAGCAGGCCACCCCGCGCTTCCACTACCGGCTGAGTTACCAGAATGTGGATACCCACCGCGACAACCGCAACGGGCCCGCCGGCCAGGGCTACCAGCCGCAGTGGAACAGCTCGAGCGTATTCGCCGGCCGCATCGACACGGCGCAGGCGCGCGCCGACTTCGCCGCCGCCCGCTGGAACGCCTTCAGCGCAGGCCTCGAGTGGGAGCGCGAGTTCTACGAGAATCCTTCGCGCGATGAAAACCCCAACCCCGCGCAGCGCGTGAACGCGCGCGCCTCCGCGCATCAGCGGAGCCTTGCCGTGTTCGTGCAGGACCAGTTGCGGCTGCTCGGCGAACGGCTCCAGATCGGCCTCACCGGCCGCTGGCAGACCTTCGAACTCTCGCGGCCGAAGTTCGAAGGCGGCTTTCCGCTGTACCAGAATGCGCCCTTCGCCGCGCCGCCGGACGCGCTCACCGGCGATGCCGCCATCTCCTACTTCATCCCGTCTTCGAGCACCAAGCTCCGCGCCCATGCCGGCAACGGCTTCCGCGCGCCCACGCTCTATGAACGCATGGGCAGCTCGTTCTTCTGGGGCGCCTTCAGCCCGCTCGGCGACCCGCAGCTCCGCCCCGAGCGCACCGTCTCGTTCGACTTCGGCTTCGACCAGTACTTCGCTTCCTCACGCTACCGCGCCAGCGCGACTTATTTCTACACGCGGCTTCAGGAAGTGATCGCCTACTCGGGGCTCGTCAACGATCCTTACGGCCGCTGGGGCGGCTACGTCAACATGGGCGGGGGCCTTGCGCGCGGCCTGGAGCTCGTGCTCGAGGCGCGCCCGCAGCGCAATCTGCTGCTGACGTCCTCCTACACCTGGACGAACGCCGATGAACGCCGCAGCTCGCTCATCGGCGGCTCGCTCCGCTCCATCCGCGTCTTCCCGCACATGTTCACGCTGACAGCCACGCAGCAGCTCACCCGCCGCTGGCAGGTCACGACAGACTTCCTGGCCGCCAGCGATTACATCTCTGGCTCGTTCTTCGTCGGCAGCGGCAGCCGCCCGTACGAGTTCCCAGGACCGCGGAAGCTGGATGTCACGGGCAGCTACACGCTGCCGCTGGCGGACACGCGTTCGCTGCGGTTCTTCGTGCGCGCGGAAAACGTCCTCAACCAGCGCTATTTCGAGGACGGCTTCCGCACGCCCCGCGCGTGGGCCACGGCAGGAATGAAGTTCCTGTTCTGACACTCCCGGCTGCTGCAACAGGAAGCCGGAGCGCGCACCATCCCGGAAGGGAAAGCCGCGTTCCGGCTTCTCTGCTTTCTGCCGTCAGGAGAACAGAGTCGAGCGAGGCGGATAAGGCGGCGCGCGGAAGATGCCGATTCGCCCCTCCCCGCGCCCCGGCAACCCGTCCACGCCGCCAGGTGGCGGGTGCCGGCAGCCGTTACATCTTCGGCGCGTAGTAGCCGCGCCGCGCCCTCACGAACAGGTCCTTGCGGCCGCGCACGCGCACTTCGACCGGGTGGAACCGGCCGTCGGTGATCAGCGGATCCGGCCGGTAAAGGATGCTGTACTGCGAGCGCAGCTCGTTGGCGATGTTCTCGAAGTCCTGCGCCAGATCCTCGGCCTTGAACGGGAAGAAGGCCTGGCCGCCCGTCTCGCGCGCGTAGTACTTCAGCACCTTGTCGCCGTCGGTCTCGATGCGCGTCATGTTGGTCGAAATGGCGTAAATGACGGCCTCGGCGCGGTAGGCCATCTCGAGCGCCTGGTCGCGCGTGTAGCGGGAGGAGTTGTCCTCGCCGTCGCCGATGATGATCACCGCGCGGCGGAACTTGTGCAGCGGCTGGTCGGCCATCAGATGGTCGCGGCAGGCGAGGTAGATCGCCTCGTACATCGCCGTGCCGCCGCCGGCGCGCAGCTCGCGCAGCTTCTTCGCCAGCAGCTCGGTGTCGTCGGTGAGCGGCTGGATCAGCTCTGGTTCCGTATGAAAGGCGTAGATCAGGGCCTTGTCGACTTTCGGCCGGATCACCCGGTGCAGGAACTCCCCGGCCGCTTCCAGCTCGAAGCGGAACCGTTCGCGGATCGAATTGCTGACGTCGATCAGCATCGCGATCCGCAGCGGGATGTTGGACTCGCTGACGAATTCGATGATGTTCTGCCGCCGCTTGTTCTCGATGACGTCGATGTCGTCTTTCGTCAGGTCCCTTACGAAGCGCCCGCGTCGGTCGGTGACGGTGAACAGCAGGTTCACACGCGTCACTTCCAGCTTGATGGTCTCGTCCATCCGCTCCGGCGGCTGCACAAGGGCCGCGCGCGCCGCGGGAGCGCCCAGGAAGAAAGCCGGCAGAAAATCGCGTCGCTTCATTTCCTGCCTCCATTATTGGCAGACGCAAGCTGCCGCTGCCACCGTTCCAGCTCCGGCGGCAGAGGCGCTTCCACCACCACGCGCTGGCCGGTAGCCGGCGAGAAAAAGCCGATGCGCCAGGCGTGCAGCCACGGGCGGCCCAGCGGCTCGAGCCCCGACGGGCGCGCCGCCGCCCCATACAGGGTGTCCCCCGCCACCGGGTGGCCAATCGAGGCAAGATGGACGCGGATCTGGTGCGTGCGCCCGGTGCGGATCCGCACCTCGAGCAGCGTGTGCCGGCTGTAGCGCTCCAGCACGCGGTACTCGGTGTGCGCGGCGCGCCCCCGCCCGGTGCGCGCCGTCATCCTCGTGCGCCGCACCGGGTCACGCTCGATCGGCCGGTCGATCACGCCGCGGTCCGGTTCCACCCGCCCCTCGACCAGCGCCAGGTAAACCTTCTCCACCGTGCGCGCGGCAAACTGCGCCGCCAGGCTGCGGTGGGCCGCATCGGTGCGCGCCACCAGGATCACCCCGCTGGTGCCCTTGTCCAGCCGGTGCACGATGCCCGGCCGCAGCGGATCTCCGGCTTCCGAAAGACGGCCGTAGCGGGCAAGCAGCGCGTTGACCAGCGTGCCCGATGCGCGCCCCGCGCCCGCGTGCACCACCAGCCCCGCCGGCTTGTGGATGGCCGCTACCGCTTCGTCCTCATACAGGACCTCCAGCGGAATCTCCTCCGGGAAGGCGCGCAGCGGCGGCGGCGCGGCTGGCTCCGCCTCCACCGTCTCCCCCGCGCGCAGCTTCCACGAAGCCTTCTTCACGGCCCCGTTCACGCGCACGCGGCCTTCTTCGATCCACGCCTGGATGCGCGAGCGGCTATGCTCCGGCATCTTCGCCGCCAGGAAATGGTCCAGCCGCCTGCCGGCCTCTTCGGGCTGCACCGTGAAGACCGCCACATCTCCAGCCTACATGGGTTGGCGGCGGGCCCCCGCTGCGCGTCACAATCAGGAGCATGGCGCGGCGCGCGGTGTGGCTTCTCATCCTCGCGATGGCTGCGGCTTCGCGCCTCTGCTACCTCGACGTCGTCTGGGTGGAGGAGGGATACCCGCTGGCCGCTGCCGCCGAGATGCTGCGCGGTAAGACGCTCTACCGCGGCATCTGGTTCGACAAGCCACCGCTGTTTCCGGCGCTTTACCTGCTCACCGGGGCGCAGCCAGGCTGGCCGTTGCGGCTGTTCGGCATCGCCTTCGTCCTTCTGGCCGCCTGGAGCGCCGCCCGTGCCGCCCGGGCTTTCGGCGGCGGAAATCGTGAGCAGCTCTGGGCGGCGGCCCTCACTGCCTTCGGATTCACGTTCTACGTCCATTCCGCCGTCCTGGCCCTCACGCCAGACCTGCTCTCCGTGCCGCTCCATTTCGCCTCCGTGGCCGCGGCAGCGTCGGGTCATCCCTGGGCGGCGGGGCTGGCGTGCGGAGCCGCCTTCGGCCTGAATGTCAAGGCGCTGTTCTTCCTGGCCGCCTGCGCGTTGTGGCAGTGGAGAGCCTGGCCGCGGCTCCTGGCCGGGTTCGCGCTCCCGGTTCTCGTCCTTGCTCTGGGCCTCGACGGCGCAGGGGCGCTGCGCCCCTGCTGGGAGCAGGTGTGGGTATGGGGTTCGGGCTATGCGAAGGCGCCGCTGACGGAGTCGCCGTGGCTCGGCTTTGCCGCGCGCACCCTCAACTGGGCGGGCTTCCACGCAGCGGCCGTGGTGGCAGCCGCGTATGCAGCGTGGCGCGGCAGGGAGTGGCGGCGCGCCCTGTGGGTGCTCGTGTCGCTGGCCGCCGTGGCGCTCGGCTTCCGCTTCTTCCCCCGCTATTACTTCCACCTGCTCCCGCCCGTGGTTTTGCTGGCGGCGCGGGGCTTCGCCCTGCTGCCGCGGCGGTGCGCAGCGCTGCTGGCAATGTTGCTTCTGATTCCCGCGCTGCGCTTCGGCCCGCGCTATCTGGCGGTGGCGCGGGGCGAGCCGTGGACGGACCTGGCCATGCTGGAAAGCTCACGCCAGGCTGCCGCCTGGCTGCGCGCGCACGCCCCGGCCGGCAGCACGCTGCTCGTGTGGGGCTACCGCCCGGAGCTCTACCCGATGACGGGCATGGCCGCAGGCACGAAGTACCTTGACTCGCAGCCGCTCACGGGCGTGCTCGCTGACCGGCACCTGGTCTCGGCCGAGCCGGCATTCCCGGATTGGGCGGAACAGAACCGGCGGGAATTGTTCCGCGGCCCCCGCCCTGCATGGATCGCCGACGGACTCGGGCCCTACAATCCGCGGCTGGACGTGCGCGCATTCCTCGGCCCGTGGATGGCGGAATACGAGCGGGCCGCGGAGCTTCCCGGCTACCGCATCTACCGCAGGCGCGCCGCCGCTCAGTGATGGTGCGGGTTGGGCTCGTCGCGGTGGATCTTGCCGTCGCGGATGGTGATGATGCGGTGCGCGTACTCGGCAATGTCGCGCTCGTGCGTCACCAGCACGATGGTGTTGCCCTGCTTGTGCAGCCGGTCGAACAGCGCCATGATTTCCGCGCTGGTGGCCGAGTCGAGGTTTCCGGTCGGCTCGTCGGCGAGCAGGATCGAGGGGTTGTTCACCAGCGCCCGCGCGATGGCGACGCGCTGGCGCTGGCCGCCGGACAGCTCGCTCGGCTTGTGGTACATGCGGGCCTCGAGGTCGGTCAGCCGCAGCGCCTGCTTGGCGCGCTCGATGCGCTCATGGGCGGGCACGCCGGCATAAATCAGCGGCAGCTCCACGTTGTGCAGAGCTGTGGCGCGCGGCAGCAGGTTGAAGGTCTGGAAGACGAAGCCGATTTCCTTGTTGCGGATGCGCGCCAGCTCGTCGTCGCTCAGGTCGCTCACCAGATGGCCGTTGATGTAATAGTCGCCGCGGGTGGGCGTGTCGAGGCAGCCGATCAGGTTCATCAGCGTCGACTTGCCCGAGCCCGACGGGCCCATGATGGCGACGTACTCGCCGCGCTTGATTTCCAGGTCGACGCCGGAGACCGCATGGATCTCCTGGTCGCCCATGATGTACGTCTTCCACAGGTTGTAGGTGCGGATGACGATGTTGTTCCGCTTCAGCTCCTCGCCCAGGGCGATCTTGTCGCTGAGTGCCGCTGTTGCCATGCCTTTATTCTCTCATTGCCCTGTCTGCCGGGCGCTTCAGCTTTCTGCGCGCGCCGGCGCCTTGTTGTCGATCTTCACCTTCGCCTGATTTCTCAGGGTCCGGATCGCCTTGTAGCTGCCGGTGACGATCTCTTCGCCTTCCTTCAGCCCGCTGAGAACCTCAATGTCGGTCGCGCCGGTGATGCCGGTCTTCACTTCCCGGAACTCGGCCACGCCGTTGCGGACCACGAAGACGCCTTGCAGCTCTTCCTTCAGCTTCTTCTGCCTTTCTGGATCGGCGTTGGAGGCTGCCTGGACGTTACCGCCTTTCTTCTCCGGCTCGAGGTCGCCCCGCTGGCGCACCGTGAGCGCCTGGATGGGGATCGAGAGCGCTTTCTCGCGGGTGGCCGTCACGATCTTCGCCGTGCAGCTCAGCCCCGGACGCGCCTCGTCCGGCGGATTGTCGAGCGCGATGACCACCTTGAAATCCTTTGCTTCCTGGCTCGAAATGGCGCTCTGGCTGGCGGCCAGCCCGCTCGAGCGCAGGATGGCCGTGTTGCCGATCTCGATCACGCGGCCTTTGAACACCCGGTTGGGCATGGCGTCGATGGTGACGTCGGCCACCTGGTCCAGCTTGACGTTGACGATATCGGTCTCGTCCACCTTCACCTCGGCAGTGATCACGCTCATGTCGGCGATCGTCATGATCAGCGAGGCGGCCGAGTTCTGCACGCCGGGCACGACGGTCTCGCCCACGCGCACCGGCAGGTTGGTGACGATGCCGTCAATCGGCGAGATCGCGCTGTGCTTCTGCAAAACGTCCGCGAAGCGGTCCAGCGTGGCGCGCACCTGCGCCACACGGCGCTGCGCCGCCGCCAGTTGCGCGGCGGTCTGCTCGCGCTGCGCCTTCATCTGCGCCAGGCGGGCTTCGGCCTCGCGCAGCGCCGCCGTCAGCGCCTCGTATTGGCTCTTCTTCGCTTCAAACTCCTGGCGCGAGACCAGCTTGTCCTGGAACAGCTTCTCGGCCCGCTCGTAGTCCAGCCGCGCCCGCTCCATCTCGGCCCGCGCCCGGTCCACCCCGGCCGCTGCCGTGCGGAGGTTCTCGTCCATCGCGCGGAGCCCCGCTTCGGCGGCGCTCGATTCAGCCAGCGCCGAGTTCAGCGCGGCCTGCTGCGCCTGCAAGTCCGCCTGCGCCTGCACGGACTCGAGCCGCGCCAGCACCTGGTTCTTGCGGACCCGGTCCCCCTCCTTCACATGAATCTCGACAATGCGCCCCATCACGTTGGCACCGATGTTAACATAGTTGCGGGGCTTGATCTCCCCCGAGGCGGTGACGACGCTCACCAGGTCCTGCCGGACCACTTTGCCCGTCTGCACCGTCACTACGCCGTTCTGGCTGATCTTGACCTTGGCATAGATCCCTCCGGCCACGGCCAGGACCAGGCCCACGCCGATCGTCCACTTCCACTTGCGCTTCACTGCTCGATGACTCCTGCCAGTATGAGACGCTCAACAACCGGCATTTGTTCTGCAAAGTTCCGGGGAAACAGTGCGGTTGTGCCGGCAGGCCGCGAATCGGCCTACTTCAAAGATAGCAAACGCTAACAAAAGGATGCGGAATTTTCTTTGTCCGTTTCCGGTTGACTGCGGAGAGTCTTTCGGCGGGTCTTTGCAGGCAAAGACCCGAGGCGAAAATCCATCTAAGGCCTGAGCCCGAGCCGGCCGATAGAAGGGGCGTGGAAGGCGCGCCTCACTTTGGAGCGCTGGCGGAAACAGCGGCCGGGCTGAACCAGCAGATGCAGGCCCAGCTCGTCTGGATGGCCGAGGTGCTGTCGGCGCGCTGGAGCGCGCTCGACCGGAAGTTCCGCAGGAAACTGAGAGAACTCGGCCTGAGCTCCGCCCAGGCCGATTCGCTGGTGGAGATCACTCCGGGCGCGGCGGGAAAGATGCTGGCCGCGGGGCGGACACTGGCGGATTTTCTCGAGCAGGTCCGCTACCGCGGGCGCCGCCTCGCCAAGCTGGACCTGGCGCCGGCCCAGGTCGTTGCGGCTCTCCGGGAGTTCGACCGCCTGCTGGACGAGGAGGGTGCCCTCCGCTTCGGCGCGAGGGAGGCCGACCTGCGGTGGGCGCGCAACCAGCTCCATTTCCTCGTCGTTCTGACGCTCAACGACGCCTACTATCAGGTGCGGGAGGCCGAGAGCCGCACCTTCTATGAGCTGTTCCGGGCCCAGACAGAGTCGCGCAGCCTGGACGCCCTCTGGGAGCGGTCGCTCCAGATCCTTTCTTCCTACAGCGGCGCGGCGGAGGCAGGGATTTTCGTATGCCGCCCAGACGGAACATGGGTGGCTGCCGCAGGGCTGCCGGGCTGGAAGGGGAAATCCCTGGAAGTGCCGCGGACGGCCCGCAAGCGGCTTGCCCAGCCTCAGGTTCTGATGGCGCGGGGCCGCGGCGCTGGCGGGGTCCTTGTTCCCCAATGGCGGGAGAAGTACGTCAGCGTCTGGTCTGTTCCGATGCTTGAGGAAGGCGAGCTCAAAGGCGTGCTTCAGTTCGCTTTCCCAAAGCCTTACGAATGGCTGCCCCGGGAGCTCGCCCTGCTGCAAGACGCGGCGGCGAGGTGCTGGGAGGCGGCGGAGAAGGCGCGGCTGCTTGAGGAGCTGGCCGAGCGGGAGCGCCAGATCCGCCGGCTCGCCGAGCACATGGTGGAGGTGGAAGAGGCGGAGCGGCGCCGCATCAGCCGGGAGCTGCACGATGAAGCCGGCCAGTCGCTGCTCTACACGCGTTTGCAGCTCGAGATGCTGGAGCAGCAGACCGCAGGCGCAGACCCGGCCCTGCATGCAAAGCTCCACGAACTGCGGGAAACGGTCGAACACAGCATTCTCGAAATTCGCCGCCTGATTGGGGCCTTGAGCCCGGCGGTGCTCGAGCAGATGGGGCTGGCCGCGGCGCTGCGCCAACTGGCCGCCCGATTCCGCCAGATGCACCCCGCCGAAGTCCGCGTGCAGATCCCCCGGAAGCTGGAGCTGCCGCGCAAGGTGGAGATCATCGTCTACCGGCTGGTCCAGGAGGCGCTGAACAATGCCGCGAAGTATTCTCGCGCCTCCCATGTAAACCTTTCGGTCGAAACTGCCGATGGAGTCTTGAGACTGGACATCGAGGACGACGGGGTCGGCTTCGATGTGGAGGAAGCCCTATCCAGACCGGAATGCTACGGGTTGTCCGGGCTTCGGGAGCGCGTGGCACTGCTGGGGGGCGTGCTGGAGGTTGAAAGTGTCAAAGAGTCTGGCGCACAGCGGGAGGCAAAGCAGGCGGCGCGCGGGGTGGCGGGTATGCGCCACGGGACAAGGATCCGCGTTGTTCTGCCCCTGCCATCCCGCGGACAGGAGGTCCCCGGAAGACGGGAGCCTGGCCCCTCCCGCAAGGCGCCCGGTGGATCCAGAAGGGCGCGCCGGACCAGGTGATGGAAGCTTGCTGGATTGATCAGGTTGCAGGGCTTGGAGTTGAGATATGGCAAAAATCCGGATTCTGCTGGCGGATGACCACACGCTGTTCCGGCAGGGCATCCGTCAATTGATCGCCTCCGAACCGGACATGGAAGTGGTGGGAGAAGCCGCCAATGGAGCCGAAGCCGTGGAGAAAGCGGCAGAGCTCCGCCCCGATCTCGTCCTCATGGACATCGGCATGCCCGGCTTGAGCAGCTTTGAGGCGACGCGCCAGATCAAGAAGAACCGCCCCGAGACGAAGGTTCTCATCCTCACCATGTACGATGACGAGGACTATCTGGTCGAGGGCATGGAGGTGGGCGCCAACGGCTACGTTCTGAAGGACAGCCCCGCCGGTCAGCTCATCAGCGCCATCCGCGACGTCTGCCGCGGCGGCAGCTATCTCAGCCCGCGGATGCTCTCTCAACTGGTGGACGACTTCCGCTCCCGGATCAAGTCCGCCAACCGGATGCCGCGCTTCGCCACGCTGACTACGCGCGAACGCGAGGTGCTCAAGCTGCTCGCCGAAGGCAACTCGGTCAAGGAGATCGCCTGCGATCTTAACCTCAGCGTGAAGACCGTGGAGGCGCACAAGTTCAACCTGATGCGCAAGCTGGACATCCACAACAAGGCGCAGCTCGTCCAGTACGCCATCCAGAAGAAGATCATCAAGATCCCGAACCTGGCCTGACCCGCAGCCGCCCGCGGCTGCCGCAATTCCCAGAAGCCGTTCCATCGGGCTCTTTGGCCCCACGGCCACAGAGGCACCTTCCGAGGGCCCGCCCCAGGGACGGGCCCATTTTTTGCGCATGACCTCCGGGTTGCACTCTCCGTTGAGACAGCCGCGCGGCGGTGAGAGGACGGCGCCGCAGTCTGGTCGTCTTCGCCGCAAGGCGCACCGCCACCCCCCATCCCGTCGGCTCCGCCTCTGGACCTGGTACGGCAGGTGGGAGAGCGGCGCTGATCAGGGAGCCCCTGCGGGCGGGACGCTTCGCATCAATGGGAGACCCGGCCCAGCCGAAGCAACGCAGTGGAGAGGGCGCGGAGCCGCGGTCACGCGCGGTCCCTACGGCCACGGCGGCGGCACGTCCCGGCGCGCGCTGCGCATGGCTGTCCGTGTCTGCATTGCGCGGCCCTCCCCAGCCGGGCGGGGTCCCCGGTTGCAGTGCGCCTCAAGCTGGAGGGTTCGCGGTCAGCCCCTTGCGCGGCCTGCGCGGCTCTGCGGGCCCGGCCCAATCCACGCGCCTGTCCGCGGAGCCGATTTGGCAGCAGGGCCTGCTGCGCGACGGAGGGTTCCGCAGCCCGTCCGCCCAGCCGCAGCGGTACCCTAGTAGTATTCATGCGCCTTGGCATCGACTTCGGCACCACGCGCATTGTCGCCGCCGCGGCAGACCGCGGCAATTTCCCCGTGGTGTCCTTCGAGTGCCCGGATGGCGCGGCCCGGGAATGGGCGCCGCCGCTGATCGCCGTCCAGGAAGGAAAGAGGCTTTACGGCTGGGACGCCTGGGCGGCGCAGGGCGTGGACGGCGTGACCGTGCTGCGTTCCATCAAGCGCGTGCTTGCCTCCTCGGGGCCAGAGACGCTCGTCGACCTGGCGGGCGAACCCGTCCGCCTTGCCACGCTCTTGCAGGAACTGGTCTCGTGGCTGAAGACTGCGCTGCTGGAAAAATCCTCGCTGCCCCGCCGCGGCGCCAGCACGCTGGAGGTGTTGCTGGGCGTCCCCGCCAATGCGAACTCCAATCAGCGCTTCCTCACCGCAGAGGCCTTTCGCGCCGCCGGGTTTCATGTGCTGGGCCTGCTGAACGAGCCCTCGGCCGCGAGCATCGAGTACAGTCACCGCAGCAGCCAGGAGGGCCTGTCCGCGCCGCAGCGCATCCTTGTCTATGACCTTGGGGGCGGCACCTTCGACGCGTCGCTCGTTTACAGGGACGGCCACATGCACGTCGTGGAAGCCACGGAGAGCATTCCGACGCTGGGCGGCGACGATTTTGACGACGTGCTCGCGGCGCTGGCCCTCGAAAAGGCTGGATTGGCCGCCGAGCGGGCCTCGCTGTCGCAGGCGGAAGAGTTCCTGCTGCTGGAGGAGTGCCGGGAGAAGAAGGAATCGCTGCACCCGAACACGCGCCGCCTCATGGTGGACCTCGACCGCGTCCGCCCCGGGTGGCCTCTGGTCTCCGTGCCAGTGGCGGAATACTACGAGCACCTGACGCCGCTCGTTGAGGAGACGCTGCACGCCACCGAAGATCTGCTGGAGCGCGCGCCGCAGACCGCGCCCATCACCCTGTATGTCACCGGCGGCGCCAGCGAGCTGCCGCTCGTCAGCCGCCTGTTGCGCGAACGCTTCGGCCGGCGCGTCAAGCGTTCTGCCTACACGCGCTCGGCCACGGCCATCGGCCTGGCCATCCAGGCTTCGGCGCATGCGCCGGCGCTGTTGCGCGAGCGGTTCACCCGCTACTTCGGCGTCTGGCGCGAGGCCGAAGGCGGACGCGCGGTCGTCTTCGACCCCCTCTTTGAGCAGGGCCTGGAGCTGCCCGCGCCCGGCGCGCCGCCGCTGCGGCGCACCCGCTGCTACACGCCAGTGCACAACATCGGCCATTTCCGGTATCTCGAATGCTCCCACCGCGCGCCCTCCGGCGAGCCCGCCGGAGACATCACCGCGTGGGATGAGATCCGTTTCCCCTTCGATCCCCGGCTCGCTTCCGTGGCCGACCTCGAAAACATCCCCGTCGAACGCAGCGCCGAAGCGGCGCGGCAGTGGATCGAGGAAGCCTACATGGTCGACTCGAGCGGTGCGGTCACGGTCGTGATCTCCAATCTTACTGCCGGCTACCACCGCGAATACCGGCTTGGCCAGTGGGCCTCCGCGCAGAAAACAATCCGGCGCACGCAGCCTGCCGCCCGCACGCGCCGCCGCACGGCGGGCCGCTGAAACCCGGCCTCCTGCGCCGGGGCAACATCCGCAATGCCCTCGAGCTCTACGATCCTTGCGAAAATGGCGAGAGCCCGTTGCCTGACCCATGAAGTGGAAACCCTCGCTGGACTGGCTGCTTGTCTTTGTCCCGGTCACGGCCGCAATGGAATGGCTCACGCCGGACGCGCACGCGTGGATCTTCACCTCCGCCTGCCTGGCCATTCTTCCGCTGGCCGCGTGGCTGGGCCATGCCACCGAGCATCTGGCCGCGCACACGGGAGAAGGCGTGGGCGGCCTGCTGAATGCCACCTTCGGCAATGCGGCCGAACTCATCATCGCCATCGCCGCGCTGCAACGCGGCCTGCATGATGTCGTCAAGGCCTCGCTGACGGGCTCCATCATCGGCAACATCCTGCTGGTTGCCGGCCTCGCCATGCTGGCAGGCGGCATCCGCCACCGCACGCAGTCCTTCCAGCCGGTGGCCGCGCGCGCCCAGGCGACGCTGCTCATTCTTTCCGCCATTGCGCTGGTGGTACCCGCCGTCTTCCATCACGTCGCCGGAGTGGCGCGCCGCGTGGAGGACGATCTGAGCCTCGAGATCTCCTTCGTCCTCCTCGCCATCTACGCCGCCCATCTGATTTTCTCGCTTATTACGCACCGCAGCTTCTTCAGCGGACTCCAGCCCGCTGCGGAGACGGAAGCCCCCGGCGCGCACGCTCCCTGGTCCCGCGCGCGGAGCATTGCCGTTCTGGCGGCGTCCACCGCGCTCATCGCATGGATGAGCGAGATCCTCGTCGGCAGCGTCGAGCAGGCGGCGCATGCCTGGGGCATGCCGCAGATCTTTGTGGGCGTCATCGTCGTCGCCGTCATCGGCAACGCCGCCGAGCATTCCTCGGCGATTCTCATGGCATGGAAGAACCGCATGGATCTCAGCCTCTCGATCGCCGTCGGCTCGAGCATCCAGGTGGCGCTGTTCGTGGCGCCGGTGCTCGTGCTGCTGAGCTACGCCGTGGGGCCTTCGCCGATGAATCTCGTCTTCACGCCCGCGGAAGTGCTGGCGGTGGTGGTGACGGCGATCATCGCCGCGCAGATCGCCTCCGATGGCGAGTCGAACTGGCTGGAAGGCGCCATGCTGCTTGCCGTTTATCTGATCCTTGCGATGGCGTTTTACTTCCTGCCCGATCAGGCGGCCGCTGCGCATTGAACCGCCCTTGGCTCCGGCCCCGCGGCGTGTCAGAATCGGGGGCGAGCCGGAGCGCCCCGCCATGTCTGCCCGTCTCGCCGCCTCTTTCCTCTGGCTTGCCGCGCTGCCCCTGCTGGCTCCGTCCCCGCCGCCGCCCGGAGCGGGACTCACGCCCGATGAGCGCGCCGAGGCGCTGCTCGAGCGGATGACTCTGGAGGAGAAGATCCAGCTTCTGCATGGCGCGCTGAAGGAGTACAACCCCGGTCCGCTGGGCACCGCCGGTTACATTCCCGGCATTCCGCGCCTTGGCATTCCCGATCTTCACTTCGCCGATGGAAGCCTCGGCGTGGGCAACCAGGTGGGCCAGGCCACGGTGCTCCCTTCCTGCATTGCCAGCGCCGCCACGTGGAACCTGGAGCTCGCGTATGACTACGGCTGGGTCATCGGGCATCAGTCGCGCGCGTTCGGGGTCAACGTGAATCTCGGCGGCAACGTGAATCTCGCCAGCCGCGAGCCGCGCTGCGGCCGCACGTTCGAGCTGAAAGGCGAGGATCCGCTGCTGGCGGGCCGCATCACCGCCGCCCACGTGCGGGCCATCCAGGACCAGGGCGTGATCGGCTGCGTCAAGCACTTTGCACTGAACGACCAGGAGACCGGGCGCACCACCGCCGACGTCCGCATCAGCGAGCGCGGCGCGCGGCAGAGCGATCTGCTCGCCTTCGAAATCGCCATCCGCGACTCCGGCGTGCAATCGGTGATGTGCGCCTACAACCTCGTCAACGGCATCTGGTCCTGCGAGCATCCGTGGCTGCTGAACACGGTGCTCAAGGGCGAGTGGGGCTTCCGCGGCTTCGTCATGTCGGACTGGTATGCCGCGCACAGCTCGGTGAAAGCCGCTCTCGCCGGCCTTGACCAGGAGCAGCCCGGCGGCTACATGTTCGGCGGCCAGTGGGACCGCAGCCTCCGGGACGCGGTGCGCGACGGCAGCCTGCCCGAGGCGCGTCTCAACGACATGGCCCGGCGCGTCTTGCGGGCGATGATCGCCGTCGGATTGCTGGACCGCGGCAGCGAGCGCCCGCCGCTCGATCTGGCCCGCAGCGAGGCCATTGCGCAGCGCGTGGCCGAAGAAGGCACAGTGCTGCTGGTCAATCAGGGCCTGTTGCCGCTCGACGCGCGCAGCCTCCGCTCCATCGCCGTCATTGGCGCCAACGCGGACAAGGGCGTCATCACCGGAGGCGGCTCCGCGCAGGTGATTCCCACCGGCGGCCCGGCGCTGTGGACGCCCGCGCCGTGCCCGCCCTGCTGGGGCGGCGTCGTCTGGGCGCCGTCCTCTCCTCTGAGAGCGATCCGCGCGCTGGCGCCGCAGGCCGATGTGCAGTTCCACTCCGGCGCCGACATCCGCGCCGCCGCCGCGCTGGCGCGCCGCTGCGAAGTCGCCATCGTCTTCGCCGCCGAGTGGCAGAGCGAGGGCATGGATCTGGCCTCGCTGTCCCTCAGCGGCAATCAGGATGCGTTGATTCACGCGGTGATCGATGCCAACCCGCGCACCGTCGTCGTGCTGCAAAGCGGCGGCGCGCAGCTCATGCCGTGGAGCGCCGGGGCCGAGCCGATGCTGGCCTCCCGCAGGAGCCGCCCCGCCGGGCTGGTGATGCCGTGGGTCCACGGGGCCGCGGCTGTGCTCGCCGCGTGGTATCCGGGGCAGCGCGGCGCCGAGGCCATCGCCAACATCCTGTTCGGAGTGGTCAACCCCAGCGGCAGGCTGCCGCTCACCATCCCCATGCGCATCGAGGATCTGCCGCGCGCCGTCATCGACGCGCCGCCAAGGCCGGACTCTCCCGATCCCTTCCCCGTCCGCTACGATGAAGGTTTCCTTGTGGGCTACAAGTGGTTCGACGCGCGCGGCATCGAACCCCTGTTCCCCTTCGGCTTCGGCCTCTCCTACACGACGTTCGAGTTCTCGAACCTCGGGCTCGAGTGGCTCGATGCCCGCCCTGGCCAGCGCCGCCTCGCGGTTTCGTTCGATCTGTGGAACACGGGGCAGCGCGCGGGAGCCGAGGTTGCGCAGGTCTATCTCGGACTGCCGCCGGAGACCGGCGAACCGCCCCGGAGGCTGGCCGGCTGGGCGAAAGTCCCCCTCGAGCGTGGCCAGCGGCAGCGCGTGCGGGTGGAGATCCGCGAAGACGATGCCTCGCATCCGTTCTCCTGCTGGAGCGAGGCCCGGCGGCAGTGGGTGACGCCCGACGGCCCGTTCAGGATCTGGGTGGGAAACAGCGCCGGGCGCAGCGGGCTGAAGCTGTCGGCGGCCTTCCGGATGCCCGGCGAGTGAGCTCGCGTCAGTCGGCGGTCAGAAACCAGTACTCCCAGTCGCAGGTGCGGAGCCCCGTCTGCTCGCTCACCGGACGCAGCGTGGCCGTGCCCGGCTGCAACGGATAGCCGCCCGGCAGATACTGGACCTCAAACCTCGCGCCCGGCGCGGCGAACGCGTGATCGCTTCCCCGCCCCGCCGGCATCAGCCGCACGGAGCCATCGGAGCCGACGGTCACGCGGAGGCGGTTCGTGGAGAACGGCTCGTCGAAGAAGAATGGATCCGTGGCCTCGGCCACGCCCAGCAGCCACGGCCCATGGAACAGCGCCACGCGGCCCTGCGTGTCGCGCTCGGCGCGGGTCTTCATCGAGTAGCGCACGGTGAGCAGGTCACCGGGCTGCCAGATGCGCGCCACCCGGTGCCAACCCTCCATCGGGGTGATCTCCGCCGCCCCGCTGTGCGAATGGATCCCGGAGCCGTCCGCCCAGGAGGGGTTCCGGAAATGGAGCGGGATGCGGCGGCCGGGCGCCTCCAGGATGCGAACCGTAATGGTTCCGTCCACTTCCAGCGACGAGCTCGCGGCAACTCTGAATCCCTTCATCTGCCCCTCGCCTTCGACGGGCAGATCGTGCCACAGTCCGCCGTCCGCTTCGCGCCAGGCATGGCGGAAGATCTCGGGAAACGCGCGCAGGCCGTGCAGCGTGCAGCACCACCAGGCGCGCGCCGAGGCCCCTCCCTGCGGGTCGGTGGCGCCGGCCCGCACGCCGTTCAAAGCCAGCGCGCGGTGGCCGAAGTCGCCGGTGGAGAACTGGTTCATGGCGAACTCGTTGAACAGCGTGCGCTCGGCCGCCTCCAGATACTGCGCTTTGCCTGTCGTCCGCCACAGTTGGAGGCTCAGCCGCAGCCAGTCGGCTTCCGCGCAGCCTTCCGTCCGCACGGCGCGGGGCTTCCAGGCCTCCGGAATGGTTCCCGCCACCAACACATTCCCGCTGTCCACCACGGCCCGCCATTCCTTCTCTGCCAGTTCGAGCAACGCCCTGTCGCCGGTGGATTCGTAGAGGTCGACGGCTCCGCGCAGCGAAGTCAGGAACCCGTGCGCATGCTCGGCAGGCCGCCGTTCGATGCGCGCGGCAATTTCGCGCCCCAGCCGCGCGTAGGCGGCCTCGCGCGTCACCCGGGCCAGCAGGCTCAGCGGCTCCGTCATCTGCGTCCAGCAGATGTAGCCCATCGCGAACGCGCCCTCGGCAAACTGCTGCCGCACGCGCGGCGAGTTCATCTCCGGCGCGATCTTCAGCAGGAAATCGCCCAGGCGCCGCGCCGCTGCCAGCGCCCGCGGGTCGCCAGTGAGGCGGTGCGCCTCGACGAGGCCGGCGAGCAGCCGCCCGTTGCCCCACAGCAGCGCCATGTCTTCCCGGCGCAGCTCCTGCCGGGCGAAGCCCGCGCCAAAATAGCCTTCCTCGCGCTGTGCCGCCAGCAGTTCCGGCAGCCATGCGGCCAGCTCCGGGTACCGTTCTTTGCGATCCGCGGAAGCGGCCGCCAGCGCTTCCAGCCAGCGCCCGGAGACATCGCCGCTGAACTCGGTGAACCGCCGCACAGGGCGGGGCACGGTGTCTGCCAGCACCAGCTCTTTGGAATACAGCGGAGGGCCGCCCTCCCTCACCCGGCGCAGCGTCAGATCATAACGGAGCGAAAGCTGCCCTCGGCGCTCCACGGAGCCCTGCCCGGGCGACACTGCGGCTGCGGCAGCCGAACCCAGCAACGTTCTGCGCGTGATCACTCCAAGATGCTACACGAGCCCGGCAGGCCGTTCCTCGGGCCGGACAAGGCGGCGCACGAGCCCAGCCAGCCACGCCGCCTGACGCGCCCCATCGAAGGTCTCGAGGAACCAGGCGCTGGGCTGCGCCGGGGCGGGCGGAGCCTCCAGCCACGGCGCCAGCCGCGCGGCCACGAGATCGTCCGCTTCGCCCGGTTCGAAGGCGAGGTGCGGCACTCCCGAGCGCTCGAGCACAGCGCGCGTCGGAGAACCCTTCGGAGACCAGGCCAGAATCGGCTGACCGCTGCGGATGTAGTCGAACAGCTTCGCGGGCACCTGCGCCGACTCCGCTTCGCCAGTCAGGTCGAGCAGCAGCAGAATGGAAGCCTCGCGCATCGCCTGCTCAAGCTCTGCTTTCGGGCGCAGCCCGCCGCGGATGTCCACCATGCCCGCGCGCCGGAGCTGATCGAGCGCACTGGCGCAATCCGCGAAGGTCTCCTGCTCATGCGGACCGACGAATTCCACCCGCCATCTCGAGGCATCCATCCGGCCCTGGGACATGAGGAGCGCCAGAGCGCGCAGCAGGCCGCAGGGCCGCCGCGGACCGTACAGCGTGCCCGCATGCACCAGCCTCCGCGGTTGCAGCGCCGGCTCGGCAGCGAGCGCGGGAGCCTGCGGATCGAAGCCATTCCACAACACGTGGATCTTCGCCTCCGCGCGGGGGTGCCGCGCCCGCAGCATCGCGGCGGCGCTGTCGTTGGTGACGAGCACGGCCGCAGCATGCTTCAGGATGAGCCGCTCGAGCCACAGGTCGTAGCGCCGCGCCCAGCGCCGGTTGCGGAACGGATTGCCCGCCAGCGGATCGCGGAAATCGGCGATCCACGGCACGCCGGATCGCAGGTGGAACACGAGGCCCGCCAGATGAGCGGCCAACGGCGGATAGGTGGACAGCACCGCGTCAGCCGGCCGCGTGCGCTGCTGCCGGAACGCGCGTTGCAGCGCCGCAGGCAGCCACGGCAGGCGTTCATTGTAGGGAGCTGCGCGGTGCGCCGCGCGCGCCAGCGCATGCGCCATGCGCCACGGGCCACTCGCGTCTTCGGGCGGAACGAAAGAGACAAGCGCCGAATCGGCCGCGCCCGGCGCCGGGTGCGCGACCACCCGGCAGGCGATGCCATGCTCCGGCAGATAGCGCGCCAGCCTCCCGGGCCGCGCCGCGCCGGACTCGGACGAGGGCGGGAAGTGATAGGCGAACACCTGAAGCAGCAACTGTTCGCGACCGCTGGCGGGTTCGCCCATGCTCATTCCTTCGGACGGCGTCCCTACCATCGAATCATATGCAGCAGCCGTGAGAGAATCGATGCCCATGCGGCGCTACCTCCTGCTGCCCGCGCTGGCGCTTTCGCTCGGCTGGGGCCTGCGCGGCTTCATCGGCGGCGGGCCTCTGGGAGCGATGATTCCCGGAGCTATGGCCGGCCTGCTGCTGGCCCTGCTGCTGCGCCAGCATGGGATGAGCGCATGGCTGGCCGCCTGCGGAGCCATCGGTCTCGGCCTCGGCGGACAGATGACCTACGGCCAGACCGTGGGGCTCTCGCTCCGGCCGGAGACCTTTGCATGGGCCATGCTGGGCTTCGCGGTGAAAGGCGGAACTTGGGGGCTGGCTGGCGGCGCCGTGCTGGGCGTTGCGCTGCTGCGCGGCCGCGCAGGCTGGAGCGTGCGGCGCTTCCATATGGCCCTGGCGCTGATGCTGGCCGCCACGTGGGCCGGCTGGCGTTTCGTGAACCAGCCGCGGCTCGTGTACTTCTCGGATCCGCTGCACCGTCCGCGCGAGGAGGTCTGGGCCGGCCTGCTGGCCGGAGCGCTGGCCTTTCTGCTCGCAGCGGCCCGCGGGCCGCTCGGGCGGCTGGCCTGGAGGTTCGCGCTCTGGGCCTGCGCGGCCGGCGCGCTTGGATTTCCCCTCGGGGCGGCCGTTCAGGCGTGGGGCCGCATGGCGGGCGCGCTGCCCTGGTTCGACTGGTGGAAGGCGATGGAATTCACCTTCGGCGCCGGGCTGGGCGCAGGGCTGGGCCTCGCCGCGTGGCTGTCCAGGCACGATCTGGAGCCATTGCCCGTAAACGCATCCGCCCGGCCGCCTGATGCGATGCAGCATCTGCTGGTGGCCGCGGCCGCGTTCGCCGCCATTGCCGGCATCGAATACCGGCTCGAGCTGCGGTTCAATTACAGCGCCGCAGCCGTCATCGCGCTGGCGGCCGCGCTCCGCTCGGACGCAGCCGCGCGCCACATCGCGTTCACCGTCACGGCTGCGGCGTTCGTGCTGGACTTCGTCGAAAACAAGCCCGCAATGGCGGGCCTCGCCGGTTGGGCGGTGGTGGCCGCTGCCGGTGCGGCGGCCGCCGCGTGGATCCGGCGGGAGCGCCCGGTGCGGCAGATCTTCGCTGCCCTCGCCTGGGCGGCCGTGGCGGTGTCGCTGCTGAAGACGTTTGTGCCGCCCCTGCTGACCAGCCCCGGCCATCTGCTGACCGAGGTCCTGTTCGTTCTGCTGGCGTGGCTCTGCGTGCGCCGGGTCTGGCGGATGAAGGAGGCCGAGGCAGCCGCCGCGCCTGCGATGGCATCCTGAAAGGCATGGAGGCTCGCCGCCGCTACGTCCGTCTCGCCTGGGCAGTGCTCGGGTGGAATTTCCTCGTCATCCTGTGGGGCGCGTTCGTCCGCGCCACCGGATCCGGGGCGGGCTGCGGCAGCCACTGGCCGCTTTGCAATGGCGAGGTCATTCCGCCCTCGCCGACGGCGCAGACGCTGATCGAGTTCACGCACCGTCTCACGAGCGGGCTCGCCCTGCTGGGCGTGGCTGCCCTCGTGTGGTGGGCGCGGCGTCTGTTTCCGCGCGGGCACGCCGTGCGCGCATGGGCCTGGGCGTCGCTGGCTTTCATTCTGGTGGAGGCGCTTCTGGGCGCGGGGCTCGTGCTGCTGGAATACGTGGAGCGCAACGCCTCCGCGGGCCGCGCCCTCTACCTCTGCGCGCATCTGACCAACACGTTCCTCCTGCTGGCAGCGCTTCTTGGCGTCGCATGGCACGCCGCCGCGGACGGCATCCGCTGGCAGTGGCGCGAGGTCTCCGGCTGGCGCCGCGCGGCGTTGGCGGCTGTTCTTGCCGCCAGCCTGACCGGAGCCATCGCCGCGCTGGGGGACACGGTCTACCCGGCCATCTCGATGCTCGAGGGGATCCGTCAGGAGCTTTCGCCGGACAGCCCGGCGCTGCTGCGCCTGCGGCTTGTGCACCCGGTCGTCTCGGTGGCTGCTGCGGTGGTGGTGCTGGCGGCGGTCTTCCAGACGGTCCGCGGGCGCCTCCAGCGCATCATTGCCGCGTGGGTGGCAGTGCAGTTGGCCGCAGGAGCCGTCAACGTGCTGCTGCTGGCGCCGGTGTGGATGCAGATCCTCCACCTCGCCCTGGGCGCGGGTCTGTGGCTGTTGACGTTTGCGGCCACCCTGCCCGCCCCTGTCCGCGGCGCCCGGCACGCCGCCGGTTAGCGCCAACTTTCACTTTTCTGTCGTCTCCCCGAAACCCGATTTCTGATAGACTGTGGCCATGCTAGGGGTGCGCGGCCGTTTCACAAACGGTTCCGCGCGTTCACTCAGGTTAGTTTGATCTAAAAAAGCGAAACGAAGGAGACCCACGGATGAGAGAGACTCTCCGCAGAGTCGCCGCCCTCACGGCGGTGCTGTTGCTGGCTGGGGTCCTTGCCATGGCGCAATCGGACAACGCCAGCATCTCGGGCATCGTCCGCGACCCGTCAGGCGCGGTCGTCGCCAACGCAAAGGTCATCGTGAAGAATGAAGCCACGGGTTTCGAGCGCGTGGCCACGACCAACGAGTCGGGCCTGTACAACGTGCCGAACCTGCCGCCGGGCTACTATGAGGTGCGTGTCGAAGCGCCCGGCTTCAAGACGTTCGTCAAGACGCGCAACAAGCTCGACGCCGCCGTGCCGATCCAGGTCAATGCCGACCTTCAGGTGGGCCAGTTGACCGAGTCGGTCACGGTGGAAGCCTCCGTTGCCATCCTCAACACGGAATCGGCGACGGTTGGCAAGACGGTCGAGCAGACGCAGATTCAGAATCTCGCCCTCAACGGGCGCAACCCCCTGTTCCTGGCCATGCTGAAGCCGGGCGTGCGGCGCGGCTCCCCGATGAACTCGCTCAGCTTCGCCATGGACTCGGGCGGCTTCACCATCAACGGCAGCCGTTCGCAGGACAGCGTAATCACTTTTGACGGCGCCGTCGCCATCCGCACACGCGCCAATGGCACTTCCATCGGAACGGTGGATCTCGACGCCATCCAGGAAGTGCAGGTCCTCACGGCCACCTACTCGGCCGAGTACGGCCGCTCCGCCGGCGGGCAGATCCGCATGGTGACCAAGTCCGGCGGCAAGGACTTCCACGGGACGTTCTACGAGTACTTCCGCAACAACAAGCTGGACGCCAACAGTTGGGCGCGCAACCGCAACCCGGCCACGGCCTTCACGCCACCGCTGAAGTACAACCAGTTCGGCTACAACTTCAACGGCCCGGTGACGATTCCCAAGGTGTTCAACGAGAACCGCGAGAAGCTGTTCTTCCTCTGGAGCCAGGAGTGGGTCCGCCGCCGCGTGGAAGACACCAGCTTCCAGCGCGT
>JANWVO010000012.1 GCA_025056865.1 Bryobacteraceae bacterium | reverse complement strand
ATGGGCCGTATTTGTTCAGGCTCATCAGGTCTTACCTTGGGACATCCGCTGTCCTGCCGCCCGAAGGCGACGAGGCTGCCTGGTACCGGTGAAAGCCGCCGAAGCGGCCGCCCTACTGAGGCTGTCCGGTCCAAGCGGGGGGGCTCTGGCCAGAGATTCGCATCCCCGCAACAAAGAGTCTCGCACGCCCGCACAAGCATCGGCCTGCAAGTGAATGATTCCACACGTGCAATTTCCTGTGACGGCACCGCGCGGGGCATACGGATTCCCTGGGGGACAGCGCCTGGCACGCTGGCTAGCGACCGCACAGGAGCCGGCAGGGGGCGGCCTGCATTCGGGAAATGAGACGGTCCGGCCCGCCAAGGGCAGCGCGCCGCCTCAGCCGGAGCGATCCGGCGCAGGCACGCTGAACCGAGGCGGAGCGGACAAGGAAAAGGATGGGAACAGCGGAAGCGCGAAGCCGGCAGGAGCTGGCTCCCTGCGGCGTGCGAGAAAAAGGGAGCCATGGGGGCAGCCGGAACGGTCCCCTGACGGCTCGAGGGCCCTGCGGCTGCACGCCGTGTGTCATTCGAAGCATCTGGCCAAAATTCTCCGCTCCAGAGGAGGCTGTCCGGGTGCAGGGAGCGTCCCGCGGGTGACGGGGCGGGGCTTTGCCGGAGTGCGACGGAGCAGAGGCGGTCTTTCCGGTCTCGCGAGCGTCGCGCAGCGCCGCCCTGGCACGGCTCTTCTCATGGGGGAAGAAGCCCGGGGTGGTGACGCTGATTCTGGCGGCGTGCGTCTCCGGCCCGCCTGGAACAGCCGCTTTCGAGAGAAAGGCTCCCGGCAGCAAGCAGTGCCGTTTCTCTGACGCCCTTTGTTTCCGGACGGGCGTGTGACGGGTTGCCGGTAAGAAGCACGATCCGATCCAATGGCAGGAGCATGGGAGAAGACGCCGGCTTTCCGGCCGATTCCGGGACCGGGGCCGATGGCTTTGCGGCCCTGATCCCGGGAGACAGCAGGGACACTTCCGGCTGGCCCCGTTTCTGTAGACTGGCGGCATGCCGAAGTACGGAGCCATCGAGGCAGGCGGCACCAAGTTCATGGTCGCCGTTGGAAAAGACCCGCTGCGCCTGGAGCGGGTGACGCGGATTGCGACGTCGGACGAGCCGGCAGAGACGATCGGGGCGGTGGTGGAGTACTTCCGCGGGCAGGGGCCGCTGGATGCGCTCGGCATTGCGACGTTCGGACCGGTGGACTTCGCGACGGGACGGATCACGACGACGCCGAAACTGGCCTGGCGCAATTATCCGCTGAAGGAGACGCTGGAACGGGCGCTGGGCGTGCGGGCAGGGTTCGACACGGACGTCAACGCGGCGGCGCTGGCGGAAGCGCGGCTGGGCGCGGGACGCGGCGCCGGGGATCTGGTCTATTTCACGGTGGGAACCGGCATTGGCGGAGGCGCGATCGCGGGCGGGCGGCTGGTGCACGGGATGATGCATCCCGAGATGGGCCATCTGCCGGTGCGGCGCGCGGCGGAGGAAGCGCCCGGCTTTGCCGGCGTGTGTCCGTATCATGGCGACTGCCTGGAAGGAATGGCGAGCGGGCCGGCCTTGGAAGCCCGTTGGGGCCGCAGGGCGGAGCTGCTGCCTGCCGACCACCCGGCGTGGCGGGTGGAGGCGGACTATCTGGCGCAGGCCTGCATGGCAGTGGCGTGCGTGCTGTCGCCGCTCGTGATCGTGCTGGGCGGCGGCGTGATGGAGCAGGAACATCTGATCGCGATGGTGAGGCAGCGGTTGGAAGAGCAGGCGCGCGGCTATTTTCCGCTGCCGCGGATCGAGCGGCCCGCGCTCGAGCATCCCGGGCTGAGCGGCGCGCTGATGCTGGCGATGGAGGCAGCCAGATGAGAAAAGACATTTCTTCGGGAACACGTTGGGAAGCGGCGGTGGGCTATTCGCGCGCGGTGCGCGCCGGCCCGCACGTGTGGGTGGCAGGAACGACGGCGGTGGACGCCGGGGGCCGGATCGTGGGCGAGGGGGACGCCTACGCGCAGGCGGCGTTCATCCTTCAGAAGATCGAACGGGCGCTGCGGGAGGCGGGCGCGGAGATGCGGGACGTGGTGCGGACGCGGATGTACCTCGTATCGCTGGAAGACGAAGAGGCCGTGGGGCGGGCGCACGCGGAGATGTTCCGGGACATCCGACCGGCGGCGACGATGATCCGGGTCGCCGGGCTGGTGGATCCGCGGCTCCTGGTGGAGATCGAGGCGGAAGCCTACATCGAGGGCTGAACGGAGCCGGCCGCCAACACGAAAGGCGCCCCGGTTGGGGGCGCCTTCCGTGCCGAAGCTGGCAGCTCCTCAGAAGAAGAACGTCAACTGGATGCGCGCCTGACGCGGCGACTGGAATTCATTCGCCATGCCGTAGAGCGGGCTGATGGGGATGCCCTGCTTCTTCATCAGGCTGAGCGTGTCGAAGCCCTTGAAGAAGTCGGCCTCGTGCTCGAACTGGATCTGGCCGTAGTCGGGGTGCAGCAGGGCGACGTTCTTGTTGGTGACGATGCTCGAGTTGAACAGGTTGAAGACCGTGAACTCGAAGCGGAACTTCATGCTCTCGCGGGCGGAGAAGGGCATGAAGTCGTGCATGAGGTTGAAGTCGAAGTTGTAGAAGACGGGCGTGCGGCCCATGTCGCCGCGGCCGAAGGGGAAGGCCGGAGTCGAGGAGATGACGTTGGCCTCGGTGGTGAGTGGCGTGCCCGAATACAGCAGGATGTTGGGGGCGAAGGTCGTCTGGCCGAGCTTCGACTTCAGGTTGTATCCGCCGAAGAACTTGAAGGTGTGCGGACGGTCGGTGGCGAGCCGGCCCATGGCGGGCACGCCGGTCTGGGTGTAGCCGATCCACGGCAGGTCGAAGTAGCGGTTGACGTTCGGGCTGGTGCGGCCGTTTTCATCCGAGCTGGCCAGGCCCGAGTAGTTGCCGTAGGAGCGGGACCAGGTGTAGCTGATGGCGTACTGGTAGTTGCGCGAGAAGCGGCGGTCGAGCCGGAACTCGATGGCGTCGTAATCGCGCACGGCCTTGGGCGTGGTGGGGATGCCGGGCTCCCAGCGCTTCGGATCGGCGACGATGCCGAAGCCGGGGTTGGCGATGTAGTAGATTTCGCCCTGCGGACCGAGCGTGCCGACGTCCTCGATGGTGCGGATGAGGCGGCGGTTGGTGTAGCGCAGCGAGGCGACGAGGGTCGACGTGAGGCTGTAGTCGTAGCCGATGTCGAACATCCGCTGCTTCATCGGCTTGAGGTTGGGATCGACGGTGAAGTCGTTGGGGTCGTTGGAGGGGATGCGCCAGTTGACGGCCTCGAAGAAGCGGCCGGGCAGCTTGTAGGGATCGGCGGGGATGCCCTGGAGGGTGCGCACCCAGTTGGGGTCGTCGAGCGAGTAGTAGTAGTCCCACCAGATGTCGCCGCCGAAGCTGCCGCGGGGCATTTCGTACTTCATGACGTCATAGAAGTAGCCCCAGGAGGCGTAGAAGCGCATCTTGCCGTCGCCCTTCGGGTCGAAGGCTCCGCCGATGCGCGGGCTGACCTTGCTGCCCCAACTGAACTCGATGGGCGGGGCGGCCGTGGTCTGGCCCTTGATGGAGAAGCTCGGCAGGAACTCGCGCTCGGTGCGGATGCCGATGTTGAGGGTGAGGTTCTTGTTGACGCGCCAGTTGTCCTGGACGAAGATGCCCTGGTTGTCGCTGGAGGCGTCGCCGAAGGTGCCGAAGATGCGGTAGCGGTAATAGCCGTAGGCGCCGGTCTGCACGCCGCTGCACTGGGTGGTGATGCAGCGGTAGCTGAGGCCCCAGTAATAGCGGTAGTAGCCGTTGGGCCAGGCGAGGTACTTCACGGAGTTCGACAGCAGGTTCTTCTGCCATCCGAACTTGAAGTTGTGCTGGCCGCCGGCGTTCAGCAGGTAGGAGCCTTCGGCGGCGAAGTTCTTGCGCTCGTAGATGTCGTAGTCGTGGCGCGACGGCGTCTGCTGCCGCCAGCCGGCAGGGCCGCGGAGGTCGGCCGGGATGTTCAGCGGCGAGTTGACGTTGGAGTTGCTGTAGTAGATGGCGGTGATGTCGGGGATGGCGTAGCGGTCCGTGAAGTTGGTGTAGTTGTAGCCGCCGCGGAAGGTGAGGATGAGCTTGCTGGTGGCGAGGTAGTCGACCTGGCCGGAGAGGATGTTGCCGGCGCGGTAGTCGCCGAACTGCGCCCAGGTGGCGTCGGGGCTGTCGGTGCCGTCGCGAGCGGGGAGGACGCCGCGGTTGTAGTTGGGGTTCCAGATCCAGCTTGCGTTCATGCGCAGCTTGCTGAACGGAGCGAAGTCGAGCTTGTTGACCGCGTAGTGCTGGCGGAACCTGTTCTCGAAGGTGCCGGTCTGGCGGTTGCTGAGGAAGGTGACGGTGCGGTTGGCGGTGCGGAGCGAGGGCATGAATCCGCCGAAGTAGAAGAGGCGGTTCTTCAGGATGGGGCCGCCGATGTTGAAGACAGGATTCCAGCGGGTCCAATCATCGGCGACGTTCTGGAAGTAGCGGACCTTCATGCGCGGCGTGCCGGTGTCCTCGGGGTCGATCTGGAGCGTGGGACGCGGCCGGGCCTGCATGTTCTCGTTGTCGAAGTAGAAGCCGGCCTGGCCGTGCCATTCGTTGCTGCCGCTGCGGACGACGGCGTTGATGACGCCGCCCATGGCGCCGCCGTACTGCGCGTCCATGACGCCGTTCTTCACCTGGACCTGCTGGACCATTTCGACGGGGATGCGGTTCTGACCGGAGAGCACGCCGGTCTGGACGTCGGTGACTTCCATGCCGTCGAGGTAGAACACGTTCTCCGAGCCGGAGGCGCCGTCCACCTGGAAGCCGCCGGCCTTGCCCTCGTTGCGGGCGCCGGGGGCGATGTTGATCAGGTCATAGAAGCTGCGGCCCTTGGGGATGAGGTCGAAGAAGGTCTTGTCGACGTTGACGGCGGAGCTGGAAGAGGTGGTGTCGACGAGCACGGCTTCCGCGCTGACGACGACGCTCTCGCTCACCTGGCCCACCTGAAGCTGGAAGTCGACGCGCGTGGCGCGGCCGAGCACGACTGGGGTTTCGGTCTTGCGCATGGTGGCGAAGCCGGGCGCGGAGACCGTCACCGTGTACATGCCGACGGGGAGCTGCTGTTGCAGGAACTGTCCGGTGGAATCCGTCGATAGGGTGATGGGACGGGGCAGCGCGCCGCCGCTGATCTCCACGGTGGCGTTGGGGATGGCGGCGCCGCTCGGGTCCGTCACGACGCCCTGGATGCTGCCGGTGGTTTCCTGCCCGGCAGCGAACGTAGTGCACAACACGAGAAGAGCCACGAACGCGAGCCAGCGTCCTGTGGCGCCCCTGAAGCGGAATGCGAGATTCATAGACACAAATCCCTCCCTGGGTGATTTGAGATTCTCTGTCCCATGAGTCCGCCGCCTAGCCGCCCCTGCACGGCAGAGGCCGCCGCGCTGGGGCAGAATCCGGCCGCGGCAGGGGAGTCAGGCTGACGGGGAACTGGAAGCACGGGGGATCCAAAGCGGCAGGGACGGAGAAAAAGCGGATGCACTTTGCCCCTGCTGGTGCGAAGCGGCAAAAAAGCACCACTGGTCCTCGGCTCTTCGCACCAACCCTCAGGTTCGGACTCTTCCGCAACAGTCCCTGAGGTTTTTCTCATGGAAAGAACAGTCTCCCGTGCCCCTACGGGGCTTCGCTGTGACAATCGTAACACGAAGCGGAAGAATCAAGTCAAGGGGGTATTAAGACCCCGTGAGCCACGGGCGCGGCGCGGGCGAGGCGGGAGGACGGAGAGCCCGCGGGGCACTATGATGAGGGTACAGGATCGAGAGATGGCCTCCAGCCACCGCCTCCGCTTCTCCGCCGGGCTCGCCGTTCTGAGCGTGCTCATCGCGCTAGTGGTGTGGCAGGGCTCGTTCACGGTGGGGGACTACGGGCCGCAGACGCCGGAACAGACGTATGTGTTCTGGGCGCTGTCGACGCTGATCTTCCTGCTGACGGTCCTGGTGGGCTTCATCCTGTTCCGCGACGCGGTGAAGCTGTATTTCGCGCGGCGCGCGGGCGTGGAAGGCACGCGGATCCGGACGAAGATCCTCGTGGGGGCGCTGGGGCTGGTGTTCCTGCCGACGGTGTTTCTGTTCCTGTGGAGCTTCGAGGTGCTGAACCGCAACCTGGACAAGTGGTTCAGCCGCCCGGCGGAACGGATCAAGCTGAACCTGGCCGAGATTGGCAGCGCGATGGAAGCCGAGGCGCGGCGGCGGGCCGAGGTGGCGGCGCGGTGGCTGGCCGACAGCGCGATGTTCCGCGAGTTTCTGACAGGCAGCGGGACGCCGGCGGAGTTCTTTTCGAAAGCGTGCGAGGTGGCGGGCGCCGAGGAGATCCACTTCGTGCGGCCGGACGGGGGACAGATTGCGGTGTGCCAGAACCACGCCGCGGGCGAAGGCGGGCCGGAGCTGCGGGCGGAGGCTCCGGTGGCGGGCGGGCGGATCGAGGTGCGGATCCGGCTGCCGCTCGATCTGGCGGCGCGGGAGGCGGAGATTCAGCGGCAGGTGCGGGACTACGACCGGCTGGCGGCCAGCCGGAAAGAGACGCGCACGTTCTATCTGCAACTGCTGTTCCTGATCACGCTGTTCGTGCTGTTCGTGGCGGTGTGGGTGGCGCTGTTCCTGGCGCGGCAGATCACGGCTCCGGTGACGGCGCTGCTGGAGGCGGCGCGGGCGGTGCGCGCGGGGGACCTGAGCTGGCGCGTGCGCGTGGCGGCGACCGACGAGCTGGCGACGCTGGTGCGCGCGTTCAATGAAATGACCGAGGATCTTCAGGCGAACCGCGACGAGCTGGAGCGGCGGCGGCGGTTCATCGAGGCGGTGCTCGAGAGCATTCCGAGCGGCGTGATCAGCCTGGGTCACGACATGACGGTGCTGCTGGTGAACAGCGCGATGCGGCGGATCCTGCCGGACCAGCCGATCGAGCCGGGGGCGAAGCTGACGGACCTGATTCCCGGCGGGCGGGCGGGCGAGCTGCTGCGGCTGCTGAAGCGGGCGCGGCGGACAGGCTCGGCGTCGCGGCAGTTCGAAGTGGACACGCCGCAGGGCACGCGGCACCTGTCGCTGACGGTGGCGGCGCTGGAGGCGTCGACCACGTCGGGCTTCGTGCTGGTGGTGGAGGACACGACCGACATCCTGCGGGCGCAGCGCGCGGCGGCGTGGCACGAAGTGGCGCGGCGCATCGCCCACGAGCTGAAGAACCCGATCACGCCGATTGCGCTGAGCGCGGAGCGGATCCTGCGGCAGGTGGAGAAGAACCCCCCGCCGCCGGAGGTGCGGCGGATCCTGGTGGAGTGCTGCGCGACGATCCGGCGCGAAGTGGACAGCGTGAAGAACCTGGTGGACGCATTTTCGCAGTTCGCGCGGTTCCCGGCGGCGCAACTGGAGCCGGGCGACGTCAATGCGGTGGTGCGCGAGGCGCTGAGCGTGTTCGAGGGGCGGCTGGAGGGGATCACCGTGCGCCTGCGGCTGGAAACGCCGCTGCCGGCGGTGGCGCTGGACCGCGAGCAGTTCAAGCGGGCGCTGGTGAATCTGATCGACAACGCCGCCGAGGCGATGAGCGACTCGCCGGTGCGGGAGCTGCTGGTGGAGACGCGCGCCGCGGGGGGAGAGACGGTGGAGGTGGAGATTGCCGACACCGGCTGCGGCATTTCGACCGAGGACAAGGAGAAGCTGTTCCTGCCGTATTTCAGCACGAAGAAGCGGGGCACGGGGCTGGGGCTGGCGATTGTGAGCCACATTGTGGCCGAGCACCACGCGCAGATCCGCGTGGAAGACAACACGCCGCGGGGCGCGCGGTTTATCATCGAATTGCCGGCCGCTTCCGCGCAGGATGCGGGCGTCCGCACGGCTGAAGCGCACACATGACGAACCCGCGCATCCTGATCGTCGACGACGAGCCTGGCATCCGGGAGTCGCTGAGCGGCATTCTCCAGGACGAGGGCTTTCAGGTGCACGCCGTGGCCACGGGCGAGGAGTGCCTGGAGGAGCTGGCCAAGGGGCTGTACGACGCGGTGCTGCTCGATGTGTGGCTGCCGGGCATGGACGGGCTGGCGGTGCTCGAGCGGGCGCGGCAGGAGCCGCCGCCGGGCTCGCCCGTTTTCATCATGATCAGCGGCCATGGCAGCATCGAGAGCGCGGTGCGGGCCACCAAGCTGGGCGCGTTCGACTTTCTGGAGAAGCCGCTGACGATCGAGAAGGTGCTGGTGGTGCTCCGCAACGCGCTGGAGCAGCGGCGGCTGGAGATGGAGGTCCGCGAGCTGCGGCAGGCGGTGCGGCCGAAGCCGGAGCTGATCGGCGAGAGCGTGCCGATCAAGGCGCTGCGGCAGCAGATTGCGCTGATGGCCGGCACGAACGGGCGGGTGCTGATCTACGGCGAGAGCGGCACCGGCAAGGAGCTGGTGGCGCATGCCATCCACGCGCAGAGCGCGCGGGCCGAGGGGCCGTTTGTCGAAGTGAACTGCGCGGCGCTGCCGGACGACCTGATCGAGGCGGAGCTGTTCGGGCAGCGCGCAGGCGCGGTGCCGGGCGCGGCTGCGAAGATCGGCAAGTTCGAGAAGGCCGACGGCGGGACGCTGTTCCTGGACGAAGTGGGGGACATGAGCCTGCGGATGCAGGCCAAGCTGCTGCGCGTGCTGGACGAGCAGCGGATCGAACCGGTGGGGGCGGGCGAGCCGGTGCAGGTGGACGTGCGCGTGATTGCGAGCACGAACAAGAACCTCGAAGAGGAGATCGAGAAGGGCAACTTCCGGGAGGACCTCTTCTACCGGCTGAACGTGATTCCGTTCGAGGTGCCGCCGCTGCGGGAGCGGGTGGAGGACATTCCGCTGCTGGCCGACCATTTCCTGCGGGAGTTCGCACAGGCCTACGGGCGGAAGCGGAAGGAGCTGACGCCGGAGGCGGTGCGGGTGTTGCAGGAGTATCCGTGGCCGGGCAACGTGCGGGAGCTGAGGAACCTGATGGAGCGGCTGGTGATCATGTACCCGCAGACGCGGATCGACGCCCGCCACATTCCGCTGCCTTCGAGCCGGCGGGCCGCCGAGCGGATCCGGGAGCGTCCGGCGAGCCTCCAGGAGGTCCGGCAGGAGGCGGAGCGGAAGTACATCCTGAAGAAGCTGGACGAGACGGGCGGCAACATCACGCGCACGGCGGAGCTGCTGGGGCTGGAGCGGAGCAACCTTTACAAGAAGATGCGCGCGCTGGGCATCCTGCCCAAGGAATAGGGCGGGAGGGCCTTCCAATCAGACCCGCAACTCCATTTCTGTTCGAGGTTGGATAGAATGAGGGCTTGACCGGACAGCCGATATGGAACACCTGCTCTCGCTCGTCCTGTGCGTGCCCCTTGCCGGGCTGCTGGTTCTGTTTTTCCTGCCTTCCTCCAATCCCCGGCTGATCAAGCTCTGGGCGAACGCCGTATTTCTGGCCGGTTTTCTGGTTTCCCTGCCGCTGTGGTTCCGGTTCGATCCGGCGGGTCCGATGTTCCAGTTTGTGGAGAAGGCGCCGTGGATTCCGGCGATCGGGGCCTCGTGGCACCTGGGCGTGGACGGCTATGCGGCGCTGCTGATCCTGCTGACCACGCTGGTGGGCGCGGTGGCGTGCCTGTGCTCGTGGTCGGCGATCACGGAGCGGCTGAAGGAGTACTACGGGCACTTCCTGCTGCTGCAATTCGGCATGCTGGGGGTGTTTGCGGCGCGGGACTTCCTGCTGTTCTTCGTGTTCTGGGAGCTGACGCTGATCCCGATGTACTTCATCATCGCGATCTGGGGCGGCGAGCGGCGGCTGTATTCGGCCATCAAGTTCGTGCTGTACACGCTGATCGGGTCGATGTTCCTGCTGCTGGGCATGCTGGCGTTCTACTGGCAGCACTACGTGCAGTTCCGGACGCTGACCTGGGACCTGAACGAGCTGGTGAAGACGCAGATGCCGCCGGAGCACGCCTGGTGGGTGTTCTGGGCGTTCTTCCTTGGGTTCGCGGTGAAGGTGCCGATGTGGCCGCTGCACACGTGGTTGCCGGACGCGCACACGGAGGCTCCGACGGCGGGCTCGGTGATCCTGGCGGGCATCCTGCTGAAGATGGGCACCTACGGCTTCATCCGTTTTTCGCTGCCGATGCTGCCGGAGACGAGCCGCGATCCGAAGGTGGTGGGCATCATGGCGGCGCTGTCGATCATCGCCATCATTTACGGGGCGCTGGTGTGCCTGATGCAGACCGACTGGAAGAAGCTGATCGCCTACTCCTCGGTGAGCCACATGGGCTTCTGCACGCTGGGCATCTTCGCGCTGAACCAGGCGGGGGTGACCGGCTCGATCATCCAGCAGATCAACCACGGCGTGTCGACGAGCATGCTGTTTCTGATCGTGGGGGTGGTGTATGAGCGCCGGCATACGCGCCTGATCGCCGAGTACGGGGGCCTGTTCCGGGTGATGCCGGTGTTCACCGCGGTGTTCCTGATTGCGGCGCTCAGCTCGATGGGCATGCCGCCGCTGAACGGATTCATCGGCGAGATCACCATCCTGCGGGGCGCTTATGAAGTGAGCTTCTGGTGGGCGCTGGCCTGCGGCGTGGGCATTGCGCTGGGCGCGGCCTATCTGCTGTGGCTGTTCCAGCGGACGATGCTCGGCGAGCTGGCCAACGAGAAGAACCGATCGCTGAGCGACCTGAACTGGCGCGAGGCAGCCTATTTCTCGCCGCTGCTCGCGCTGGTGTTCTGGATCGGCCTGTATCCGGCGCCGTTTTTCCGGATGCTGGAGCGCAACGTGGCGGGGATCCTCGAGATGGTGCAGCGCTAGCGCGGGGCGGCGCTAGCGGGAATCGGAAGGGCCGCGGCCGGCGGGCCCGATCTGCACGAGCGGCTGCGGGGCGGGCGCGGCCTGCGGCTTCAGCATGCGGCCGCCGAACAGGCGGTAGCTCCAGCGCTCGACCAGCGGCAGCAGCGCGCGCACGATGCGCCCGTGCAGCAGCAGGCTGCCGGCGGCGAGGATCGGGTGGGGGATCACCGTGCAGCAGCGGGCGCAGATGTCGATTTCGGCGGCGCGGCCCTGGGCGTGGAGCCGGCGCATCTGGCGCATCGGCGCGCCATTGAAGATCTCGCGCAGCGACTGCCGTCGCAGGCTGCCGACGGGCTGGCCGTCGAGCATGTAGCTCTGGCAGCAGGGGTAGACGTCGCCGTTGTGCCTGACGTACATGGCGCCGCGCCAGAGGTAATGGCAGGGGTGCTTCGGCTGGCGGCCGCGGGGCTCGGGGCGCAGCAGGTTGGTTTCGTCTTCCTTGACGCGGATCAGGTCGACGCCGGGGACGCCGCGCCAGAAGCGGATGAAATCGGCCTCCTCGTGGCGGTTGCCGTCCATGCGGACCATCTGGACGGTGATCTTCAGCTTCGAGCCGCGCTCGTGCTTCATGCGGCAGAAGCGGACGAAGTTGTCGCGGACGCGGTCGAACTTCGCGCCCTTGCGGTAGAACTCGAACGTTTCGCGGCTGTAGCCGTCGAAGCTGAGCGTGATGTGGCTGAGGGGGGAGTCGAGCAGGCGCGCGGCGGCCTTTTCGTCGAGCAGCGTGCCGTTGGTGGAGATGAGCGTGGAGATGCCGTGCTGCTCGCAGTAGACGATGCGGTCGAAGATGCGGGGATCGAGCAGCGGCTCGCCAAGGCCGATGAGCATCATGTGCTCGGCGGTGCCGGCGCTTTCGTCGACGAGGCGGCGGAAGACCTGCTCGTCCATGTCTTCCTTGGGCTGGGGGTGCGTCTCGCGCGGGCACATCGGGCAGTAGATGTTGCACCTGGCGGTGGTCTCGACGATGTACTCCACGGGCAGGGCGCGGACGTCGTCCTGGCGGCGCAGGTAACTCCAGAGCAGCTTCCACCGGTTGAGGGCGCTCATCGGCGGGCGGGCGTACCTTTATTGTAGCGGCGCAGGCAGGGCTGTCATCACAGACAGTGGTGAACGAGCGGATTCGCGTGCTGAACGGCGCTCCGGTGCGTCCGGATGGCGCGTACGTGCTGTACTGGTGCGGCGCCAACCGGCGGGCCGAATCGAACCATGCGCTGCTGCGCGCGGTGGAGCTGGCCAACGGGCTGGGGCTGCCGGTGCTGGTCTACGAGGGCGTCACCTGCGCCTATCCGCACGCCAACGACCGGCTGCACACGTTCCTGCTGGAGGGCGTGCCGGAGACCGCGCGGCGGCTGCGGCAGCTTGGCATCGGGTACTGCTTCTCGCTGCGGCGCACGAAGAGGGATCCGGACGACATCTTCTTCCGCGTGGCGGAGCGCGCCGCCTGCGTGGTGGCCGACGATTACCCGACGTACTATCCGGCGCAGATGAACGCAGCCGTGCCGGAGCGGGTGGGCGTGCGCTTCGAGGCGGTGGACTCCTCCTGCATTGTGCCGATGAACCTGCTCGACAGGCGGGAGTACGCCGCCTACACGATCCGCCCGAAGATCCACCGGCTGCTGCCGAAGTATCTGGAGCCCTGCCCGGAGCCGCGCGTGCTGCGGCGCTGGGAGGGGCCGCCGCCGGAGTTCCACTTCGAGTTCCGCGAGGAGGAGATCCCGGCGATTGTCGCCTCCTGCGAGATCGACCACTCGGTGCCGCCTTCGATCACGTTCCGGGGGACGCGCTCAGAGGCCGAAGCGCGGCTGCGGCTGTTCCTGGAAACGAACCTGCGGCGGTACGCGAAGGAGCGGAACCAGCCGGCGGCGCACGCGACCTCGCGGCTGAGCCCGTATCTGCACTTCGGGCGGATCTCGGCGCTGGAGATCGCGCTGGCGGCGCGGGACCATGCGCGCGAGCACCGGCTGATAGCCGACGAGTTTCTGGAAGAGCTGATCGTGCGCCGGGAGCTGGCGTTCAACTTCGCGCGCCACACGGCGAACCCGGCTTCGCTGGCCAACCTGCCCGAGTGGGCGCGGGCGACGCTGCGGGAGCACGCGAAGGACGCGCGGCGGCCCTGCTACTCGCGGGCCGAATTCGAGCAGGCGCGCACGCACGACCCGCTGTGGAACGCCTGCCAGAAGGAGATGCTGCTGCGCGGCGTGATCCACGGCTACTACCGCATGTACTGGGGCAAGAAGATCATCGAGTGGTCGCCCACCTGCCAGGACGCGCTGGAGACGATGGTCCACATTCACGACCGCTGGGCGCTGGACGGGCGCGATCCGAACACTTACACGAACATCCTGTGGTGCTTCGGACTGCACGACCGGCCGTGGCAGGAGCGGCCGGTGTTCGGCATGGTGCGCTACATGTCGCTGGAAGGGATGAAGCGGAAGACGAACGTGGACGCCTATTTGCGCGAGATCGCGTGGCTGGAGCAGACTGGAAGTGATCCCTTCCTTTCGCTGACAGGACAACCATGCGCATCGCGATGACCGGCTCGACCGGCTTCATCGGTTCGCGGATCCGCGCCGCGCTGGAAGCCGGGGGCCACGAGCTTCGTCTGATCAGCCGCCGCGCGCGGCCTGGCTTTTTCGAGTGGCGTTCGCACGAGGATCCGCCGCCACTGGAGGCCCTGCGGGGCGCCGACGCGGTGATCCACCTGGCCGGCGAGCCGGTGGCGCAGCGGTGGACGCCGGAAGTGAAACAGCGGATCCGCGACAGCCGGGTGCGGAGCACGGCCCGGCTGGCCGAGGCGATGGAGCGGCTGTCGCCGCGGCCAGCGGTGCTGGTGTGCGCCTCTGCCACCGGCTATTACGGCAACCGCGGCGACGAGGTGCTGGACGAGACGTCCGCTCCGGGCGAGGGATTCCTGGCAGAGACCTGCCTGGAGTGGGAAAAGGCGGCGCAGGCGGCCGAGGCGCTGGGCGTCCGGGTGGTGCGGCTGCGCTTTGGCATGGTGCTGGGCCGGGAGGGCGGAGCGCTGAAGAAGATGCTGCCGGTGTTCCGGCTGTGCCTGGGAGGGAGGCTGGGCAGCGGGCAGCAGTGGATGCCGTGGATTCACATCGAGGACGCGGCGGCCATGGCCGTGTGGGCGCTGACGGAGGACGGCGTTTCCGGGCCGTACAACGCGGTGGCGCCTTACCCGGCGCGGAACGCGGATTTCACGCGCGCGATGGAGGGCATCCTGGGCCGTCCGGCGCTGTTCACGGTGCCGGAGGGGATGTTGCGGCTGGCGCTGGGCGAAGGGGCGGAGATCGCCCTGGCGAGCCAGCGGGTGGCCCCGCGCGCGGCGCTGAACGCGGGGTTCCGTTTCCGGTACCCGGCTCTGGCGGAAGCGCTGCGGGCTTTGCTATCCTGAGGGTGTTATGGGAATCCCGAACGTGCGCCGATTCCGCATCACCTCGCCTGAGGGCAAGGTGGCGACGCTGATGGCGGTGATCCCGAAGGGCACCGACGTCGACGCCTATCTGGCGGAGGCCACCAAGCGCTTCGACTGGAAGGCGTGGGAAGAGATGCAGCAGAAGCAGTTCAAGGTCCGCGTGGGTCAGCAGAAGCAGAAGAAGGTCAAGTAGTTTCTTTCTCCAGAGGGTTTCTTCACAGGCAGGCGGCCCCGGGCCGCCTGCCTTTTCCTTTTGCCGGGCTCCGGGGCGGCGAGCCGGGGTTCTTGGCCGCTGGCCGGGTTGAGGACAGGCTCAGGGCGGGATGCGCGCCGGAGAAACGGGCTGCGGGGTGGGAACCGCCGCCCGGAAGAGAGGCTCAGAGGCGCCCGCGGAGGATGCGCAGGGCGCGCAGCGCTTCGCGTGCGACGGCGGCGTCCTCGTCCTTGGCCAGTTTTTCGAGGGGGCCGATGGAGTCTTCGCCACCGCTGGCCGCGAGCGCCTGGGCGATGCCCGTCTTCTCTTCCCGCGTGGCGCCGGGGCCGAGCATGACATAGAGCGACGAGCGCACGTCGCGGTCGAGCGCGAGCTCGCTCAGGTACGGCAGGGCGACGCCGCGCCATGCGCGCTGGTTGAGGTTGTTGACGAGATAGCCCAGCGGGCTGAAGCTGCCCGTCTCGCGGTTGCCGAGCCGGACTCGGGCAAAGGCGATGGCGAGGCGGGCGATGATCCTGCTCTCCGAACTCCAGGCCTTTTCGAGGACCGTGGCATCCTGCGGCTTGCGGATGCGGCCGAGGCCCTCGGCGGCGGCAGCGCGGATCTGCTCGTCCTTGTCGCTGATGAGGCTGAGGAACAGGTTGCGGCTGTCCTCCCGGGCGATCTGGGCGAGCGCGAGCACGGCCGCGCGGCGCACCTTCTGGTTGCGGGGCGCGTCGAGCACGCGGTGGAGCTGGGGGACGGCCTCCTGCGAGCCGAGGATGCCCGCCGTTTCGATGGCGGCGAGCTGGACGCGCTCATCGAGGTCGCGGACGAGGAAGGCGACGCGGTCGGCGACGCTGCGGTCGCGGATCTTCTGCATCGCGATGAGGGCTTCGAAGATGAGGCGGCTGTCCCTGGAGCGCAGGGCGTTGACGAGCGCGGGCAGCGCGTCGCGGGCGCGGAGGATGCCGGCGGCGCGGGCGGCGTTGGCGCGGGAGTCGATGGAGGATCCGCCCTCGATAAGGCGCGCGAGCGTTTCGACGATTTCCTTCCGCACGGGGGTGTCCGGCTCGACGACGTCCTCGTTGGGCGCGTCCGACCAGCGGCCGAGGATGAGATTGCCCGCCTTGCGGAGCGTGGCGGAGATGCCCCGCTCGACGTAGCCCGGCAGGTAGAAGTTGACCATGCCGTCGACGGCGCGGATCTGGACTTCGGGGTCGTTGTCGCGGGCGGCCTGCACGAGCGGGTCGAGGCTGCGGACGGTGCCGATCTGGACGATGGCTTTGACGGCCTCGCGGCGCACTTCGACGTCTTCGTCCTGGAGGTAGGGCGCGATGCGTTCGATGGCCGGGGAGCCCTGCCGCGCCAGCTCGCGCAGCAGGCGGATCTTCTGCTTCTGATCCTCCTGCGCCCGGCTTCCGGCGCTGCCCGCCAGGGCGAGCACGAGCAGCGCCGCCCAGTGTCTCATGGCATTGCGACTAGCGGACAAACTCCACTTCCACGCGGTGCGGGATGACGCCCGCTTCGTAGCCGAGGTCAAGCAGCTTCTGGGCTGCTTTGGGCAGCACGTCGCCCGCGTCGAGCGTGTAGTGGTTGACGTACATGCCCACGAATTTTTCCGCGAGCGGCGCCTCCATGTCGCGGGCGAACTGCATGGCGTAGTTCAGGGCTTCCTCGTGGTTGTCGAGGGCGTAGCGGATGCTTTCGCGCATCAGCCGGCAGCACTCGCTGCGGATTTCTTCCGGCAGCGTTCGCAGCAGCGCATTGGCGCCGAGCGGAAGGGGCAGCTCGTACTTGGCCTTGAACCATTTGCCGAGATCAACGACCTGATGGAAGCCGCCGCGGGCATAGGTAAGCTGCGCTTCATGGATCACGACGCCGGCATCGACGGCGCGGTCCTTGACCGCCTCGAGGATCCTGTCGAAGGGGATGACGACGGGCTCGAAATCGGGTTCGAAGATTTTCAGCGCAAGGAACGCGGTGGTGAGCTTGCCGGGCACGGCGATGCGCCGGCCTTTGAGATCCTCGGGGGCCAGCGGAGAGGTCGCCACGACCATGGGGCCGTAGCCGTCGCCTACGGAAGACCCGCTGGCCATCAGGTAGTATTTGTCGGCGACGTAAGGGTAGGCGTGATAGGAGATCGCCGTGAGCTCGTACTCGCCCGCCATCGCCTTCTGGTTCAGCGTTTCAATGTCGCTGAGAACGTGGCGGAAGGCGACCAGCCTGCTGCGCAATTTCCTGGTCGCCAGCGCATAAAACATGAAGGCATCGTCGCTGTCGGGACTGTGCGCACAAACAATTTCCACAGGGGACGATGGTTGCATCATGCGAGGAAGTTTCAATATAGCAAACCGGGCCCTCAGGCCGTTTCCGCGCCGCCCTGCGCGAGCCGCTGAAGCTCCGGGCGGAGCGAGTCGAGCGCCTGCCGCAGCAGGGCCGCTTTTTCGCGGGCGGCGACCAGATCCGCCTGGCGCGCGGCCAGCTCCACCTCCCAGGCGGCGACCCGCTGCCGTTCGGCGCAGAACTGCGCCAGCAGCCCCTTGAGCTGGTGGGCTGCATTCTGCGCGGCGTGGGCGTCGCCCTGGCGGAGGGCATCGTCCAGCTCGGACAGAAGCCGTGGGCCTTCCTCAAGGAAGAGTCCGGCGAGCTCGGCCAGCAACGCGCTGTCGCCGCCGAGCCGGTCGAGTGCGCCTTTGACGTCGATGTAGTTCACATCCAGCTCCCGTAGTGGCGCGTGGGCGATTTCCGCCGCGGGCTGCGGGGCAATTCCGGGGAGGAAGCGCCGCAGCACCTGAAGCAGTTCGCCCATGCGGACAGGTTTGGCGAGGTAGGCATCCATGCCCGCTTCGCGGGCCGCCTCGCCATCTTCTTCCAGCGCCCGCGCGGTCATGGCGATGATGGGGATCCGCTGCCTGCCGGCCTCGGCTTCGCGGATGGCGCGCGCTGCCGCCCAACCGTCGAGGCCAGGCATCTGCACGTCCATCAGCACGAGATCGTGACGGCCGCTGAGCGCCTCCCGGACGGCGGATTCGCCGTCGGAGACGAGGGTCACCTGAAATCCTTCGCGCTCGAGCAGGCCGGCGATGACCCGCTGATTGACGGCGTTGTCTTCGGCGACGAGGATCTTGCCGCCGGGCTGCGGCCCGGCGGTCCGGGCCGGCGCCGCTTCGGCGGAGGCATCCTGCGCAGCGGCTTCCTGCAATGGCAGGGTGAAGCAGAACTGCGTGCCGGCTCCGGGCTGGCTGCCGAGCAGCAGCCATCCGCCCATGGCTTCCACAAGGCTGGCGGCAATGGTCAGCCCAAGCCCCGTGCCTGCCGGAGCATCCACCTCGCCGCCGAGCCGCATGAAAGGCTGGAACACCTCGCTCCACCGCTCGGGCGGGATGCCCGGCCCCGTATCGCTGACGAGAAAGCGGATGCGCGGTCCGCGGCAGGCCTGGATGAGATCGGCGGAGACCTCCACCGAGCCGCTGCGCGTGAACTTGAGCGCGTTGCCAGCGAGGTTGGCGATCACCTGGCGGAGGCGGGCCGGGTCCGCGATGATGCGGTCCGGGACATCGTCGGCGACGCGCCAGCGCACGTCGAGCCCCCGTGCCGTACCCCTGTGGATGAGCAGCCGCATCACGCGGTTGAGCGTGTCCCGCAGCTCGACCGGCTCGGGCGAGATGCCGAGCCTGCCGGTTTCCGCCCTGGCGACATCGAGCAGATCATCGACGAGGCCGAGCAGGGATTCGGCCGACTCGCGGGCCGTTTCGAGGTATTCGCGCTGCTGGGGATCGAGGCGGGTGCCGAGGGCAAGGTCGAGCATGCCGAGCACGGCGTTCATCGGCGTGCGCAGCTCGTGGCTGACGTGGGCGAGGAACGCCGTCTTGGCGGCGCTGGCCGATTCGGCTTTCAGCGCGAGCTCGCGGGCCCAGAGCGCGGTGGCTTCGAGAAACTCGTTGGCGGCGCGGAGTTCCTGCTCGCCGCGGACGCGGTCGGTGATGTCGCGCGCGGAAAGCAGCAGCAGCGGCTCTCCATTGGGGCGGTTCAGCCAGGAGCAGGCGAGCTCCAGCCAGCGGCGGCGGCCGTCGGCGAGCCGCATTTCCCGCGTGGAGCAGGGTTCGATGGCGCGGCGGCGGAAGCGGTCGCGGAAACGCTCCAGCTCGGCCGCTTCGAAGCCGGGCCATTCGGCCATGGCAGCGGTGAGGTGGCGGCCGCGGGCCTGCCCCTCCTGCCAGCCGGTGAGGCGGCAGAAAGCGGGATTGGCGTCGATGATCCTGCCGTCGCGGTCAACGAAGGCCATGGCGTCGAGGCTGTTGCGCCAGATCGCCTCGAGCTCGAGCGCCAGCTCCCGGCGCCGGGCTTCGGCGGCTCGCTCGGCAGTGCGGTCCATGGCCGTCACCACCACCCACTCCGGCTCGCCGCGCTCGTCGCGGACGAGCGCGCCGGAGAGTTCGAGGACGAGGCGGCGGCCGTCGCAGGCGATGATTTCCAGGGTCTCGTTCTTGACCTGCTCGCCGGCGAGGATGCGCGCGAAGTCGCGCCGCACCTCGTCGCGCAGCTCGGGCGGGACGAGCAGGTCGATGAGCGCGTTGCCCCGCAGCTCGGATTCGTGGTAGCCGGTGGCGGCGTCGCACTTGCGGTTCCAGCGGACGAGGCGGCCGGAAGCGTCCAGCACGGCGATGAGCGCGTCGCTGGAGTCGAGCACGGCCTGCACGAAGTCGCGCTGGCGAGCGAGCTCGACCTGCGTCTCGTGCAGATCGGTGACGTCCTGCGCCAGCAGGAGGATGGCGTCTCCCCATGGGGTGTTGCGGAGGCAGGTCTTCCGCAGCAGCCAGCGGCCCGCTCCGGAACCGGGGAGCCATTCCGACTGGTCGACCTCATGCACGACGAGATCCGTTTCGCCGCGCAACAGCCTGGCTTCGTTCTCCCGGATGTAGGCAGCCACGACCGGCGGCATCACCTCCGAGTCCCGCCAGCCGTACAGGCTCAGGCCGCGCTCGAGAAACCATTGCCGCATGGGCGGGTTGACGTAGACATAGCGGCCCGTGCGGTCTTTGACACAGGCCAGCAGCGGGAGCGACTCCAGCAGGCTCTCCCAGTGCCGCCAGCGCTCGGCACGCCGCTTTTCCGCCGACATGCGCAGGCGGAGCAGGAGCGCCGCGGCGCCGGCGCCGCCGAGGGCCGAGACGAGAGCGATTGCCGCAGCAGGAAGACTCAGTGGCAAGCCTCCAGAATCCGGTGCCATCTCATCCCGCGTCAGGCGCGGCGCAGCTCCCGGATGCGGACGTTGCGGAACTCGACGCGGGTTCCATGGCCGAGAAAGCCGATGTGCCCGGAGCGCCGCTGGAGTCCCGGGTGCTTCTTCAGCACTTCGGGATCGCGGATGTCGTCCAGGTTGGCGTCAGTGATGAGCTGCCCGTTCAGTCGCACCTGAATGCGGCGCCCGTCGGCCGTGATTTCCTCCTCGTTCCAGGCGCCGTTGCGCCGGACAAAGCCGCGCCGCGCAGGCACGACGTCATAAATGGAGCCGGTGTATTGCGCCGGCCGGAGCCTCATTTTCTGATACACGTCGGCTTCGTCGTCGAGGATCTGGATCTCCATGCCCGCATACGCGGCGTCGCCTTCCAGAGGAGCGCGAATCCCGATGCCGTTGTTGCCGCCTTCCCAGAGCCGCCATTCCAGCCGCAGGACGAAGTCGGCGTATTCCTTTTCAGTGAAAAGATTTCCGCCGCCATCTTCGGGGCAGACGATGGAGCCGTTCTCCACGGTGTAGCCACGGCCTTTGCCGTGCATGAGGATCCAGCCCTTCAGGCTCCTGCCGTCGAACAGCGGGACGAAGCCCTCTTCAGGATCCGCCGCGCGCAGCGGAAGCGCCGCAGCGGCCAGCGCCGCCCATTCGCGTCTGGTCCAGAGATTCATCGCAGCCCCCTCAGCCGTTGAAGACACTCGATCATCGCCCGCCCATTATGATAGGCCGCTTTCCACTCGTGCGCCTTGTTGCCGGAGGGCCGCAGATTGGCGTCCACCTGGGCATGCCAATCGCCCTGCTGCCAGTCGGCCATGTGCTGTTCGACGAACTGGAGCGTCCGGCCAAAGACGTCCCAGTACTGCCGCTCTCCGGTGAGGCGGTACATGGCAAGGGCGCTGACGAGCGCTTCGGCCTGCACCCACCAGATCTTGACGCGGCTCTCGGCAGGCCTGCCGAGCGGGCCCCAATCCCAGAAGCCGCCGTGGCGGGAATCCCAGCCGTAGCGCATGGAGTAGTCGAAGTTGTGGCGGAAGAAGTCGAGCCACGGCGACACGGGCAGCCCGGCGGCGCGCAGGGCGTCTTCGAGCAGCCAGATGTTTTCGAGGTCGTGCCCGTAGCTGGCGCGCCCGCCGGGCCCTTCCAGAACGGGCGTCCAGTCCAGCCGGTGGCGGTCCGAGCAGGCGCCCCACGGGCGGCGCACCACGGCGGAGCCTTCGATGTGGATCAGCTCGATGAGCCGCTCGCGCGCCAGCGGCAAGGCGGAAGCGCGCCAGAACGCGGTCATCGCCTCCATCAGGTGGAGGTGCGTGTTCATCAGCTTGAAGCCGCGGGGCACGCCCAGGTAGCCGGTTTCGTCCTCCGGGGGCAGCGACCAGTCCTCGTTGAAGTACTCGAGATAACCGCCGTGCTGGCGGTCGTGCGCCTTCGCTTCGAGCAGTTCGAAGAGGCGCACGGCCTGGTCGAGCACGTCGCTGCGACCGCTGGCCATGGCGTACTCGCTGAGCGCGTAAAGGGCGAAGGCCTGGCCGTAGAGATGCTTCTTCGGCGCAAGCTTCTGCGCGCCGGAGGCGTCCACGCGCCAGTAGAAGCCGCCGTGGCGCGGGTCGAGCATCCGTTCGACGAGGAAGCGGTAGCCGTGCTCCGCCGCTTCCAGCATCTGCCTGCGGTCGCCGTAGCCGGCGCGCGCCATGCGCGCGAAGAACCATACCATGCGCGCCTGCGTGACCAGCGACTTGGGCGCATCGCCCTTCCACGCGCCGCGCTCATCGTGGTTCAGCCGGTAGCCGCCGTGCTGGCGGTCGAGCGTCTGCGGGTACCAGAATTTCAGGATGTTCTCCAGCAGCAACCGCTCCAGCCGCGGCACAGCCGCAGCAGGATCCGGCGCCTGCGCTGCGGCCGCGGCGGCGAGCAGGCACAGTACGGCTGCTGCCCTCATGCCCGCGATTGTATAACGAAGACATGCGCAGCATCCTCCTTCTGGCTCTCTGGCTGATGAGCCTGTGCGCCGGCGCCGCCGAGCTTCGGGTGATGACGTTCAATGTGCGCTATCCGAATCCCGCCGACGGAGCCAACGCCTGGCCCGCGCGCCGCGACCTGGTCGTGGAGATGATCCGCTCCCGCCGCCCCGACCTGATCGGCACGCAGGAGCTGTTCTACGAGCAGGGGCAGTACATCGTCGAGAAGCTGCCCGAATATGCCTGGTTCGGACTCAGCCGCCGCGGCAGCCACGAGGACGAGCACATGGGGGTCTTCTACCGCAAGGACCGCCTCCGCGTGGTGGACAGCGGCGACTTCTGGCTCTCGACGACGCCCGAGAAGCCCGGCAGCCTCTCCTGGAACATAAGCCTGCCGCGGATGGTCACATGGGCGCAGTTCGAGGTGGCCGGCACGGGCGCGCGGTTTTACTACTTCAACACCCATTTCGCCCACCGCGACACGGACGAGGCGGCGCGGCTGAAGAGCGCGCGGCTGCTGGCGTGCCGCATCGGGCTGCTGGAGGAGGACGCGCCGGTGCTGGTCACGGGCGACTTCAACGCTTTTGCGGGCGGACCGGTGTACCAGACCCTGGTTCCGATGCTTGCCGACGCATGGCGGGAGGCCGCGGAAAGGAAGGGCCCGGAAGACACGTTTCATGGCTTCACCGGGAAGCCGCGGCCGGGCCGCATCGACTGGATCCTGTTCCGCGCCCCGTGGAAGGTGCGCCTGGCGGAGACGGTTACGGACCGCAAGGGAAACGTGTTCCCCTCCGACCACTTCCCCGTGCTGGCCGTGTTCGAGCTTCCGTGAGGGCGTCTATTCGCTGCTGAGCAGCCGGCCGTCGGCGGAAAACTTCGCCTCGCGCTTCGCCGCTCCCTGGAGCTGGAATTCATAGGCGACCGTACCGCCCCCGGAGATTTTCTCGGCCCGCGTCACCCGGGCCTTCGGAAACTCTTTCTTCAGAGCCGCGGCCACGGGAGCGGGCACCTCGCTCATCGGGATCGTCTCCTCGACGGAGACCAGCGAGCCGTCCTCGCGGAAGGTGATGTCGTGATGGCGGCTGCGCCATTCGCATTCGATCTCGAACAGCGTAGCTCCAGCCTCCGTCTCGGCAGCGGCGCCGAGGACGCGCGCTCCGGCGAACTGCTTCTCGAACGCGGCACGGACGGCAGCAGGCACGTTCCTGTATTCCAGCTTCCTTTCGGTCTGCGCGAGGAGCGCCGCGGCGGCAAGCGCCACAGCCGCGCAGGCGCGGCCCCATCTGTCAGGCATGGTGAGCAGAACCTCCGGCGGAGAGTCTACGCAAGACGGGCCGCGGCGTCAACGCAAGCGAAGGGCGGCGCGGGTCCCGCGCCGGATGCGACCGCGGGCGTGCGGAGGCGCATACAATGGGGCGGTGCGAACTCTTCCCGTCCTCGCGATGAGCATGCCGCTGCTGGCCGGAACCGCGGATCTGGATGGAGCGAAGGTGTATTACGCCGCCGCCGGCAAGGGGCAGGCGGTGATCGTGCTCATCCACGGGTGGACATGCGACCACACGTTCTGGAGCGCGCAGATCCGGGCGTTGCAGGAACGCTACCGCGTGCTGGCGGTGGACCTGCCGGGGCATGGACGAAGCGGCCCCGCGCCGGAGTACTCCATGAAGCGCTTCGCGCGCGCCGTCCATGCGGTGCTTGAGAAGGAGAGGGCGCAGAAGGCGATCCTCGCCGGCCACTCCATGGGCGGCGCGGTGATGCTGGAGTTCGCCCGGATGTACCCCGGCCGCGCGCTGGCCCTGATCGCCGTCGACGCGAGCTTCCCGGATCCGGCAACCGCGCAGGCGCTGGCTTCTCTGGCGGCGCGCTTCGAGGGACCGGGCGCCGCCGAGGCGCGCGCGAGGATGGTGGAAGCGATGTTTACGTCTGCCACGCCGCCGGAGGTGCGGGAGAGGATCCGCAAAGGGATGCTGGGGACGCGCGCCGACGTGGCGGCGGGCGCCATGCGCGGCATGGCGGACGCCTCCGTCTGGCGCGAGGACCGAATCGACGTTCCGTTTCTGGAGATCGCCGCCGCCTCGAGCACGTTTCTGACAGAGGAGAACCTGCGCAGGCGCTTTCCGCGCGCGGAGCTGGTCCGCGTGCCTGGCACGGGCCATTTTCTCCATATGGAGAAGCCTGCGGAGGTGAACCGGATCCTGCTGGAATGGCTGGCGCGGCAGGGATTCTGAGGGCGCGCCGGCGCCTGGCCCGCATTCGCATACAATAGGATCGGATTGTCCGCGTCTGCCGGACGGAGGTCTCCCATGCGCCTGTTCCTGCGTGTCCTTCCGATGGTCGCTGTTCCGCTGCTGCTCCCCGGCCAGAAGCTGCCGGACCCCGCGATGAAAGGCGGCATGCCGCTGATGGAGGCGCTGGCGAAACGGCAGAGCGTGCGCTCCTTCAGCGAGCGCGAGCTGCCGCAGCAGGTGCTTTCGAACCTGCTGTGGGCAGCCTGGGGCGTGAACCGTCCAGCCACGGGGCAGCGCACCGCGCCGTCGGCGCACAACCGTCAGCCGATCGACCTGTACGTCCTCACGCCGAAGGGCGCGTTCCTGTACGAAGCGAAGACGCACAGCCTGGCGCAGGTGGCGGAAGGCGACCTGCGGAAGCTGGCAGGCAGGCAGGAGTTCGTCTACACCGCGCCGGTGAACCTCGTGTTTGTGGAAGACACGGCGCGCAGCGGCAACGATGCGCAGGCGGCGGTGTGGTCCGGCGTCACCGCCGGAGCCATCTCGCAGAACGTCTATCTGTTTTGCGCCTCGGAAGGGCTGGCCACGGTGGTCCGGGGCTGGGTAGACCACGAGCCCCTGGCGAAGGCGCTGCAACTGAAGCCCACGCAGCGGGTGATCCTCGCGCAGACGGTGGGCTATCCGAAGTGACCGGGCGCTGCGGCGGCAGGCCGCGAGGATGAGGGAGGAGCGCCGTGGACAGGCGGCGCCTGCTGGCCATGCTGAATCCCGCGCTGGCTTCCGGCGGCCAGTCTTCCGGGGCTGTCCCGCTTCCTAAACCAAGAACGGCAGGAAATGTTTCCGTGGAGCAGGCGCTGCATGCGCGGCGGTCGCTGCGCAGCTATTCGCGGGCGGCGCTGGCGCTCGAGGAAGCCGCGCAGTTGCTGTGGGCGGCGCAGGGGGTGACTTCGCCGAGCGGCTACCGGACCGCGCCGAGCGCGGGCGCGCTGTATCCGCTGGAGACGCTGCTGTGCGCCGGCCGCATCGACGGCCTGCCGCCGGGCGTTTACCGCTACCGTCCGGACCGCCACGACCTGATCGTGCTGGCCGAGGGCGACCGCCGCGCGGAGCTGGCCGCCGCCGCGCTGTCGCAGGGCTGGGTGCGCGAGGCTCCCGCCGTTGTTGCGCTGGCCGCCGTGTACCGGCGCGTCACCGGCCGCTATCTCCAGCGCGGGGTGCGCTATGCGTGGATGGAAGCGGGCCACGCGGCGCAGAACGTGCTGTTGCAGGCAGCCGCGCTGGGCCTGGGCGGCGTGCCCGTGGGCGCCTTCGACGACCGCGCCGTGGCGCGCGTGCTGCGGCTGTCTTCCGAAGAGGAGCCGCTCTACCTGATTCCGGTGGGGCGGAGATAGGCGGGCGGCGCAGGAGCAGGCGGGAAACCGCCTCCCACGGCGCGGGCGGGCCAGCGCAGGCGCAGGATGCGCTGCGGCAGCCGGCGTGGCGGGGCGGGGCCATGCGATGTCCGGCCGCCCTGGTTTGCAGCGCGTGACGCGCGAGGATCCGCGCGCGAAGCGGAGGGCCGCCTCAGCTTCGGGCGAAGTACAGGTGCACGGCCCGTTCGAGCTCGGCCTTGGTGATCTGCACCGGACGGTTTTCGTACTGGCAGATGGACGTAATGATGTTGACGATGTCGAGCGGATAGCAGGCGCGGAGCTGGGTGCGTCCTTCCGAGAGGCAGAGCTTGCGCAGGTATTCGGCGCTGTCGTATTCGGCCGGCACGTTGCGCGTGCTGACGACTCGCTGGAAGATCATGTCGAAGACCTGCGGCTGCACCGGCTCGATTTCGATCTTGTTCTGGATGCGGCGCAGGAAGGCCTCATCGGCGAGGTCCGAGGGATCGAGGTTGGTGGAGAAGACGACCATCAGCTCGAAGGGGATCTGGAATTTCAGGCCGTAGCGGAGCGTGAGGTAGTCCACGCGGCGGTCGAGCGGGACGATCCAGCGGTTCAGCAGGTCGCGCGGGCTCATGAGCTGGCGCCCGAAGTCGTCGATGATGAAGATGCCGTTGTTGGCCTTCATCTGGAGAGGAGCGGCGTAGATGCCGGAAGTTTCGTCGAGGCGCAGCTCGAGCATGGAGGGGATGAGCTCGCCGCCGACGACGATGCAGGGCCGCTTGCAGAGCACCCACCGGGGATCGACGTCGGGGTCGTCGATGTCGATCTTGTGGTGGACCACCGGGTCGTAGAGGCTGATGATCTGGTTGTCCACTTCCACGGCGTAGGGGATGTAGACGGCGTCCTGGTATACGCGCAGCATGCGTTCGGCAATGGAGGTCTTGCCGTTGCCGGAGGGGCCGTAGAGGAAGATGGAGTTCTGCGAGATGAGCGCCGGGCCGAGCTGGTCAAGCAGGCGGTCCGGCACGACGAGATCCGAGAAGGCGGCGCGGAGGGAGCGCCGGTCGATATGCACCTTGGCCGCCTGGCGCTTGGTGGCCGCGGTGTAGTCGCGCAGCGACACCGGGCAGGCGCCGGCGTATTGCGAGATCTGGAAGCGGTCGGCCGCCATCTGTTTGCCCGCCTGGGTGAGGACGAACTGATAGTCGTTGCCGATCATCCCCTTGACTTCGACGATCTGCTGCTGGCGGAGCTGGCGGAAGACCTGGTCGATGATGGCGACCGACACGCGCAGCGCCCTGCTCAGGCTTTCCAGCGTGCTGAAGCCTTCAATCATCGTGCGGCGCAGGAAGAGGTCGATCACCAGCGACTGGGGCACGCCGAGTTCCTCGAACGTCTGGGGGATCGGCGGGCCGAAGGTGGAACGTGGCGCGGCAAGGGTCGACATCACCCGAGTAATCGGCTGCCGGAGGGCGCGAGTTTAGCCCGGCCCGGCAGGTTTCTGCCTCCACGCCGTGGCGGGGGCGGTCGTCATAGTCAGTGACGACGTGTGCAGAAGATTGCTGCGAGCCTGACAGCCGTGGTGCTAGCCGGGTGGCTGTGCGCCGCCGACCGCGCCTCCGCCCTGTACCGCGAGGCGAGGCGGGCCGAGAAGCGCGGCGACTACGCCGGCGCGTATCTGAAGGCATCGCAGGCAGTTGCGCTGGCGCCGGCGGTCCGCGAGTACTGGAATTACTCGCAGGCGATGCGCACCCGGGCCCTGGCCGTGCTTCCGCCGGCGGCGCGGCCCGCTGAGCCTGCCGAAGAGGGCGGGGCGCCGCTGCCGCCCGAATGGCAGATCACGGCGGAAGACCTGGCGGCTCTGCGCGAGCTGGCGCCCCCGCCCGTGCTGCGCGGCTCAGGCGGGCGAAAGAGCTTCCGCATGCAGGGGACGCCGCGAGTCCTGTTCGAGCAGGCGGGTCGGGCCTACGGCATCGAAGTCGTCTTCGACCGCGAGTATCCGGACGGCCCTCCGGCAGCCTTCCGGCTGGATGCCGCCGACTGGCGGGAGGCTTTTGTGGCGCTGGAGAACGTCACCGGCTCCTTCGTGATCCCTCTGGCGGCGCGGCGGGCGATGGTGGCCAAAGACACGCCGCAGAAGCGCGCCGAACTCGAGCCGGTGGTGAACGTGCTGTTTCCGCTGCCGGACTCGCTGAAGACGCAGGACGTGCAGGAGATGGCCCGGGCGGTGCAGTCGGCCTTCGACATCACGCGTGTGGGCTTCGACCTGAACCGCCGCGTGGTGCTGTTCCGCGACCGCGTCTCGAAGCTGAAGCCTGCCATCCTGCTGTTCGAACAGCTCCTCGCCCACCGCGGGCAGGTGACGGTGGAGGTGGAGCTGCTGTCGATGAACGAGACGTCGACGCTGAATCTCGGGCTGCTGCTGCGCTCGTCCTATCCGGCTGCGTTCGCCGCCAACCCGACGCCCTTCACGTTCCGCCCTCAGCCGGACCCGAAAACGATGGCCGCGTTCGGCGGGGGCAGGACGGCAATGGCCGTGACCGTGCTGGACGGCGAGCTGTTCGCGGCGCTCGTGCGGGGCAGGGCGCAGTCGGTGGTGCGAAGCGAGATCCGCTCGCTCGACGGCGAGTCCGCCACGGTGCACATCGGCGACCGCTACCCGATCATCACGCAGGGATTTTTCGGAAGAATCGAAGGCGAAGGGCCGGTGTACCGCCCGCCGCCGACCGTGCAATTCGAGGAGCTTGGCATCGTGCTCAAGGTGACGCCGCGGGTGCACGACGCGCGCGAGCTGACGCTGGATCTGGAAGCCGAGTTCAAGTCGCTGGCCGGGGAGGCGCTGAACGGCATTCCGGTGATTTCCAACCGGAAGTTCGCCTCGCGGCTCCGTGCGCAGTTCGGCGAAGTGGCGGTGCTCACCGGGGTGGTGAGCGAATCGATCAGCCAGAGCTGGAGCGGGCTGCCGGTGCTGTCGCTGGCGCCGGGGCTGAAGAGCCGGACCCGGGCGCTGGACCGCTCGGTGCTGCTGCTGACGGTCAGGCCGCGGCTGGAGGCGCTGCCTCCGGTGGAGATGCCCACATTCCCCATCCGCACCGGCAGCGAGGCGCGTCCGCTGACGCCATACTATTGACGCGCGCCGTTGTGGGATCATGAGAACGGTTCCGGACCGCCCGGAGGCGGCTCCGGGCAGAGGACCGCTCTCATGTCGAAAATGCTCGCGGAAATCCGGCAGCAGCCGGCGGCGCTGGAGAAGACGCTGAAATCCGGCCTGCGGCAGGCCGAGGCTCTGCGCCGGAAATTCTCGGCGAATCCTCCCCGGCTGGTGGTGCTGGCGGCGCGCGGCACGTCCGATAATGCCGCGCAATTCGGCCGTTATCTGATCGAAATCACGACGGGCATTCCCGTGTCGCTGGCCGCGCCGTCGGTGTCCACGCTCTACCATGCGCCGCTGCGGCTGGACGGCGCGCTGCTGGTGGGGATTTCACAGTCGGGCGAGTCCACCGATACGAACATCGTGCTCGAGGAGGGCCGCCGGAACGGGGCGCTGACGCTGGGCATCACGAACGAGGCATCGAGCACGCTGGCCCGCCTGGCCGACTTCACGCTGCTGGTGAGAGCGGGCAAAGAGCAGAGCGTGGCGGCCACGAAGACATACACGGGCCAGTTGATGTCGTTCTACCTGCTGGCCCGGGCGCTGGGGGCGCCGATCGACACGGCCGACCTGGAGCGCCTGCCGGAGGCCGCCGCGGCGGCGCTGAAGCTGGAGCCGGAAATGGCCCGCCGCGCCGAACGCTACCGCTTCATGGATCACGCCGTGATCATCGGGCGCGGGCTGAATTACGCGAACGCCTTCGAATGGGCGCTGAAGCTGATGGAGACGTGCTACATTGTGGCGGAGCGGTTCTCGCAGGCCGACATCCTGCACGGCCCCATCGCGATGGTCGAGCAGTCGTTTCCCGCGTTCGTGTTCGCGCCGCCGGGTGTCACCTGGCCCGTCATGCAGCAGCTTCTGGAGCGGCTGGCGAAAATTCAGGCCGAGACGATGGTGGTGACGGACCGCTCCAACCGGGAGGCTCCGGCAGGCGCGGTGGCGGTGCCGATGGCGCTGGCCGCGCTGCGTCGCAAGTCCGGCGGTTCCCTGCCCGAGGATTTATTCACGCCGATTCCGTACATTATCCCGGCCCAGATTTTCGCTGCCTCGCTGGCGGCGGTAAAAGGGCTGGATCCAGACCGTCCGCGGGGTCTTTCGAAAATCACGCAAACGGTCTGAATTTCCGGAACAGGCATCAGAAAACCGGCCCGGGATTTCACTCCGAATGAAATAACGGTTTTTTCATTTTGTAAACGGCTGTCCTACAGGGACATAGCTGCACTATTCCCCCCTTGACACTGGCGGACGTGTGTGATTAAGTAACGCCCAAGCCGGCCCAACCCGGCTAACCCGGTTTCAGGAGGTTCCATGAGTTCAGCTCCAAGGCTTTGGCTCAGCGTTTGGCTCGTCCTGCTGTTGCCCGCTCTCGCGGCCGGGCAACTGGCGACCGGCTCAATCGCCGGTCTGGTGACTGACCCCAACGGCGCGGTCGTCCCTGCCGCCAAGGTGGTGGCGACCGACACGGTCAGGCAGACGAAATACGAGGCCATCACATCGGAAGCTGGAATCTACATCTTCCCGACCCTGCCGGTCGGGTCCTACACGATCACGGTGGAGGTGCCCGGATTCAAGCGCCTGACGCGGTCCGGGGTGGAAGTCCGGGTGGCGCAGCGTCTGGACCTGAACCTCCAGCTTGAGCTTGGCGACGTGCAGCAGACGGTGGAAGTGACGGCGGAAGTGCCGGTGCTGGAGGCGACCACCAGCGAGCGGGGCGCGAACTTCTCTCCGCAGTTCATGGACAACCTGCCGCTGTTTACGGGCGGCATCCGGAACCCTCGCGTGTTTGTGCAGTACATGCCCGGCTACACGGCGGGCTTCGGGGAGATGTCGGTGTCCGGCTCGGGCGGACGCGCGCAGGAGGTCATGATCGACGGCGGCTCGCTGACGATTCCCGAGTCCGGCGGCACGGTGTTCAATTTCCCTTCGGCGGAAATTTTCGGCGAATTCAAGCTGCTGACGGGAACGTTTTCGGCCGAATACGGCCGTTTTGGGGGCGGCGTGGAGATGTACGTCAGCAAGAGCGGCGGCAACTGGATCCACGGCACGGCCTTCCACAACATGCGGCGCGACATCTGGAACGCGAATAGCTGGACGTTCAACTCGATTGGCCGCGCCCGGCCCAAGGAGCGCTTCAACGAGACCGGCGGCGCCATTGGCGGCCCGGTCTACATCCCGAAGGTGTACAACGGGCAGAACAAGACCTTCTGGTTCTTCACCTACACGAAGGACATCCGCCCGGCATCGCTCAGCTTCCCGGTGCTGACCGTGCCGACGGCGCGGATGAAGCAGGGCGACTTCAGCGAAGCGGGCGTGCCCACGATCTATGACCCGTTGACCGTAAGCGGCGGCGTGCGCGCGCCATTCCCGAACCAGCAGATTCCGCAGGCGCGCTTCAGCACTGTCTCGAGGAACCTGCTGCCGCTGATCCCGGATCCGAACGTCAACCGGCTGGCGCAGAACTACAACTTTGTTTCCACGAGCGTCTTCGACCGCACCATCTGGAGCCTCAAGTTCGACCACAACTTCTCGCCCACGCAGCGGGCCAGCTTCTTCCTGACGCGCGAAGACCAGATCCAGGACGACATCACGAATTTCCCCGGGCCCATCGGCAACGGCCTCCGCAACGGCCAGAAGCCGTGGAACGTGCGCTTCAACTACGTGATGAGCCTGAAGCCGAACCTGCTGGCCGTCACCACGATTTCCGCCTCCGCAACGCGCCAGTACTGGCGGAACCCGCAGCAGCGGGGCTGGGGTTCGAAGCTCGGCATCCCCGGCCTCACCGGCGACTGGGACGCGATGCCGCGCATCCAGTTCCAGGGCGCCGCGGGCCTGTCGCCCTACGGCGTGCAGGACGGCAAGGTGGACAACGGCGGCCAGGACAACGACACGTTCATGGTCACGCAGGGCTACACCTGGCTGCGCGGCAAGCATGAGATGAAGTTCGGCTGGGACGCCCGCTGGTTGCAGACATTCGGCTTCGACTACGCCGGCGCCAACGGCCGCTATATCTTCCATCGCCGCCAGACGGCGATGTCGGCGGCCACAGTGTCCACGACCGGCCATGAATTCGCCAGCCTCCTGCTGGGGGCCGTGGACGCCGCAGACCGCGTGGTGCCGCCGGTGCTTTTCGACCCCGTGAAATACCGTTACACGGCGGGTTATTTCCAGGATAACTGGCGCGTCACGCCGCGGCTGACGCTGAACCTCGGCCTGCGCTACGAAGTGCCGATCGGCTGGCATATTCCGAACGGGTATTCGACGTTCGATCCGCGCGTGTCCAACCCGGGCGCGGCGGGGCGGCCGGGCGCTTACATCTTCGCCGGACAGGGCGCCGGGCGCACGGGCACGCCGCGGACCTTCCCCACCGACTGGACCAACGTCGGCCCGCGCGCCGGCTTCGCCTTCAAGCTGTTTGACAAGACGGTGCTGCGCGGCGGCTATGGCATTTACTATCAGACGCTCGGCAACGGCGGCTGCGGCTGCCGCCTTGGCTTCTTCGCGCAGAACGCGCTGGAAAGCGACGGCTTCAACCCGGTGCTGAACTGGGACGGCGGCATTCCGATCCGCCCCGGCTACCGGCCGCCGCCGAACCTCGACCCGACCATCGCGAACTTCCTGAACGCCGATTACATGGGGCCGACCTTCGGCAAGGCGCCGCGCATCCAGACCTGGAGCTTCAACATCCAGCAGGAGTTCCTCAACGGCTGGCTGTTCGACATCGCCTACCAGGGCAACCGCGGCCGCTTCCTCAACTCGACGGTGGACCTCAACCAGCTCCCCACGAGCTTCCTTCAGCTCGGGTCGCTGCTGAGTCAGCCCATCAACAGCGCAGCGGCGCAGGCGGCGGGCATCACGGAGCCCTATCCGGGCTTCATCACCAGCTTCCAGGCGGCCAACCAGGGGCGCATCCCCTCGGTGGCGCAGGCGCTGCGCCCGTATCCGCAGTACCTCTCGGTCTACAGCCGCAATGCCGGCGTGGGCCGCACCTGGTATGACTCTCTCCAGGTGAAGGTGGAGCGCCGCTACGGCAAGCTCCAACTGATGGGCACCTATGTTTGGTCGAAGTCCCTCGGCGTGGCCCACTTCCGCCAGATCTTCTCGCAGTTCGGCACGGCCACACCGCAGGACTACTACAACATTATGGACTCGAAGAGCTACATGCCCTTCGACCAGCCGCACGTGGGCACCTTCCTGATGACCTACACGCTGCCGTTCGGCAAGGGCCGGAAGTGGCTGGCCAACACGAATCCGCTTGTCAACGCGCTGGTCTCCAACTGGACCATCAGCTCGGCGCACCGGTGGGCGAGCGGCAACCTCATCCAGATCGTAACGCCGGGCAACCCGCTCGGCGCCGGGGCGATCTTTGCCGGGCAGACCAAGGCGGTGCAGGTGCCGGGGCAGCCGGTGCGGACGGGCATCGAGCGCACCAAGCTGGATCCCAACGACCCGTCGACCCGCTGGCTGAACCCGGACGCCTGGAGGCCTGCCTCTTCCTTCACGCTGGGCACGGCGGCGTTCTTCCACACGGACTTCCGCCAGCCGCCCACGTTCTCCGACAACATCGGCATCGTCAAGAAGACGACGCTGTGGGAGAACGACAAGAACCCGGTGACGCTCACCTACCGCGCCGACGCGTTCAACGCGTTCAACCGGACGAACTTCGGCGGCGTGGTCGGCACGATCGGCAACGCCAACTTCGGCCGTCCGACGGCGCCGCAGCTCGGCGCGCGGCTCATCACGATGGGCCTGCGGCTCGAGTTCTGACGGCGGCCGCCGCGGCCCTGTCTGCGGAAACAGGCCCGGGGCTTCCGGCCCCGGGCCTTTTCTTTGGCGGCGCCGGCGATGTGATATACAAAGAGATTCGCGGGTCTGCTTTATGTCCCTCCACTTTGTCGACTACCTCGTCCTCGTGCTCTATTTCGGCTTCGTGCTTGGCATCGGCTGGTTCCTGCGCAAGCACGTGCGCACGAGCAGCGAATTCCTGACGAGCGCGCACTCGCTGCCGCTGTGGATCACGTCGCTGGCGTTTCTTGCCGCCAACATGGGCGCTCTCGAGATGATCGGCATGTGCGGCTCCGGCGCCAAGTACGGGATGCTGACGTCGCACTTCTACTGGGTGGGCGCCATTCCGGCCATGCTGTTCGTCGGCGTGTTCATGATGCCCTTCTACTACGGCAGCAAGGCGCGCAGCGTGCCGGAGTACCTCAAGCTCCGCTTCGACGAGAAGACGCGCGGCTTCAACGCGATCACGTTCGCGGTGATGACCATCTTCAGCTCCGGCATCTCGATGTACGCCCTCGGCATCCTGTTGCAGGCCATCTTCGGCTGGAGCTTCACCTTCTCGGTGCTGATGTCGGCGGGCATCGTGCTGGCCTACACCTATCTGGGCGGGCTTTCGAGCGCCATCTACAACGAGGTTCTGCAATTCTTCCTCATCGTCGCCGGCTTCGCGCCGCTGGCCATCCTGAGCGTGCAGAAGGCGGGCGGCTGGCAGGGAATCGAGCAGCGGCTGAGCCCGCAGATGACGCAGGCGTGGAAGCATCTGGCCAACCCGGCGGACAACCCGATGGGGGTGGAGATCTTCGGCCTGATCATGGGGCTCGGGTTCGTGCTCAGCTTCGGCTATTGGTGCACGAACTACCTGGTGATCCAGCGGGCGATGGCGGCGCGGACGATGACCGATGCGCGCAACACCCCCATTGTCGGCGCCTTCCCGAAGATGATGATCCCGTTCGTGGTGATCGTGCCCGGCATCGCGGCGGCAGCGCTGGCGCAGATGGGGACGGGCTATTCGATCCCGCTGAAGAACGGCGGCCCGGACTATGACAAGGTGCTGTTCAGCCTGATGGAGCAGTTCTACCCGAGCGGCATGCTGGGCGTGGGCCTGACGGCGCTGGTGGCCAGCTTCATGAGCGGCATGGCGGGCAACGTCACCGCGTTCAACACCGTGTGGACGTACGACATCTACCAGAGCTACATCCGCAGGAACGCGCCGGACTCGCACTACCTCTGGATGGGGCGGATGGCGACGATCTTCGGCACGGGCCTCTCGATCGGCGCGGCGTACCTGGCCACGCAGTTCAACAACATGATGGACTTCCTCCAGCTCATCTTCGGCTTCGTCAACGCGCCGCTGTTCGCCACCTTCCTGCTGGGCATGTTCTGGAAGCGCGCCACCGGCAACGGCGCCTTCACCGGCCTGGTGACGGGCACGGCGGCGGCAGCGCTCACCTACAGCCTGACGCTGGCCGAGGGCAAGGGCGGCTGGCTGGGCGTCGTGCATGAATTTCCGTCCTCGATGGCGCAGAACTTCTGGGTGGCGATCAACGCCTGGACGGTCTGCTTCGTAGTGACGATCGTCGTGAGCCTGTTCGGCAGGCCGCGTCCGGACGAGGAGCTGGTCGGACTGGTCTACGGCGTGACGAAGCACGAGGCCGAGCCCGCCGTATGGTACAAACGGCCGGCGGCTCTGGCGCTCGTGGCCGCGCTGCTGTGCGTGGCGCTGAACGTGATCTTTTACTAGGAGCCTGCGATGCTGGACCTGCGCAAACCCGCCGGCTACTTCTTCGTGCTGCTCGGGCTGATCCTGAGCGTCACGGGGCTTGCCTTTGATTTCCGCGCGCCCCTTCTCGACCGCAACCTGAACCTCGAGTTCGGCATCTTCTCGCTCGTCTTCGGAGGGCTGTTCCTTTGGCTCGCACGCCGCGCGTGAAGCAGTGGTTCGCGCCGGGGCGCGTGAACCTGATCGGCGAACACACCGACTACAACATGGGCTTCGTGATGCCCGTGGCGCTGGACATGGGCTGCACGGTGCGCGCCGCGCCCGCGCGGCGGCCCGTTCTTCACCTCAGCTCGGCCCAATATCCCGGCGAGATGATCTTCCCGCTGGATGCAATTCCTTCCATGAAGCGCACGGGCGCGTGGGCGGATTACGTGCTGGGCGTGGCGCGGGAGATCGCCGCCCTCGGCTTCGAGCTGAAGCCCATGCGGCTGGAGATCGACGCGAGCGTCCCCACCGGCGGCGGGCTCAGCTCTTCGGCGGCGCTGGAGGTCGCCTCCGCGCTGGCGCTGCTGGATGGCCGCGAGCTGCCGAAGCTGGAGATCGCGCGGCTGTGCCAGAGGGCGGAGCGGGAGTTCGTCGGCATGCCCTGCGGCATCATGGATCAGTATGCGGCGCTGTTCGGCGAAGAGCACAAGGCGATCCTGCTCGACTGCCGCTCGGTGACGCACCAGTATGTGCCCATCCCCGATGGCGTCGAGATCGTGATCGCCAATACGATGGTCAAGCATGAACTCGGCTCTTCGGCTTACCGGCAGAGGGTGGCGGAGTGCCAGCAGGCGCTGTCGTTCTTTCCGGGGCGCGAGTCGCTGCGCGATGTGACGCTGGCGGATCTGGAGCGCGCCTCGCGCCAGATGCCGGAGATTCCGCTGGCCCGCGCGCGCCATGTGATTCTCGAAAACCAGCGGGTGCAGGACTTCCTGGCCGCCGCGCTGCGCAACGACGTGGCGGCGATGGGGCGGCTGATGGTGGAGAGCCACCGCTCGCTTCAGCACGACTATGAGGTGAGCTGCGAGGAGCTGGACTTTCTTGTGGACACGGCGCTGACCATCGAGGGCGTCCATGGCTCGCGCATGACCGGCGGCGGCTTCGGCGGCTGCACGGTGAGCCTGGTGGACCGCAGCGCCGCAGACGCGTTCCGCGAACGCCTTTCGGCCGCTTACCAGCAGAAATACGGGCTCGTGCCCGCCATCTACCGCTGCACGCCCTCGGCGGGCGCGCGGCGCATCGCGTGACCGCATGAGTCCGCGGCTCTGGCGCCTGGCAGTAGCGGCGCTGCTCGTGTTGCAGGGAGCGCGCTGCCTCTATAACTCGTGGCGCGAGACGCAGACCGTGGATGAAGGCATCCACATCGCCAGCGGATACACGTTCCTGAAGACGGGCCTTTACGAGCTCGACACCGAGCATCCGCCGCTGGCGCGCATCTGGTTCACGCTGCCCCTGGCCGTGATGCGCGCCGACGCGAAGCTCGGCGAGGAGAGCTGGAAGCACCGCGACATGATCGAGCACGGCAAGCAGATCCTCTACCGCCAGCCGCGGTGGCGCGCGGAGACGCTGCTGTTCGCCGCGCGCTCCATGGTTGTCCTCATGACGCTGGCGCTGACCTTTGCTGTGGCGCTCTGGACGGGCGGGCGGTTCGGGCCGGCGGCGGGGCTGGCGGCGGCGGCGCTCGTCTCGCTCGATCCCACGCTGTGCGCCCACGGCCACTACACGACGACGGACATGGCCTCTGCGCTGACCGCCTTCCTGGCTGTGATCTCCTTCGAAGCGGCGCTCGTGCACGGGGGCTGGAGGCGCATCCTGCTGGCGGGCCTGGCTACCGGCGCCGCCTTCGCCGTGAAGCTCTCGATGCTGTTCCTGGCGCCCACCTTCGTTCTCATCGCGGCCGCGCTCCACACGGGTTGG
>JANWVO010000050.1 GCA_025056865.1 Bryobacteraceae bacterium | reverse complement strand
GTCATGGATCGTCCGGCAGGGAAGCGAAACGGGGCCAGGCCCCGCTTCGCTGTGCCTGGCCCCGTTTCGCGGACGCCCGGATCCGTCTCACGCGTTGAGCTGGATCCGGCGCAGGTCGATCTTCGTCTCGTCGGCTTCGCCGAGGCCGAGCATGGCGGCGATTTCGACATGCTCCGGCTGCATGCGGATGAAGTTGCTGTCCTGATCGTCCGGCGCCAGGGCGATGGGAGCCATGCCCATCTGGCCACGCTTCATGTCCAGCACGTTCCAGCCGATGCGGTCCAGCGCCACGGGGTCGGTGCCAAAGTAAAGCGTCTTGTGCTCCCAGATGTACTTGCCGGTGCGGCGGGCGGGACCGCCATGATAGGCGCCCTTGATGCCGTCGATGATGTTCAGGACCACCTTTTCGCGGAAGATGCGGTGGTCGACCACCGCCGGGATGAACATCCCGCAGGCGTTGTTGGTCCGGCTGACGTGGCTGCGGGCCACGTTGTTGACGAAGCCGTGGCTCAGGTTCTTCAGCGCGATGGTGATGCCGGCGCTCTGGTGGTGCTTCAGCACGCCGAGGTTGATCACCTTGTTGGCCGTCTTCGACAGCAGCCGGGCGACGTAAGACCTGCGGTGGTGCGGATCGCGCGGGTCGTGCCCGGAGCCCACCAGCGGCAGCTCGATGTACTGGTCGCGGTCGTAGCCGTCCATGTCGAGCTGAAGCTTGTCGTACTTGACGGTAGCGCAGCTCCAGCGCACGCCTTCCGGCAGCCACTTGTCGAAGCCGCCGCTCAGGAACTCGGTCTGATAGCGGTCGTAGGCGAAGATGTCGCCCCGTTTCACTCCCGCCGCCTCGAGTCCGGCGACAATCTCCTGGAAGACTTCCGGCGCGGAGATGATGAACGGCTGCCCCACCGGATTCACCTTGATGATGACCACGTCGCCCGGCTCGAAGAAGAACCGCCACGCCTCCTGCCACGAGGGCGCGCCGGTGAGCTCCATCATGCCGCGGCGCATCATCTCCCGCACGGGTTCGCGCTGGTAGGCGCCGTTGACAATGCTGGCCGGGTGCTCGATGGCGACGACGCGTCCGCGGAAAGGGCCAGGGATGCCCAGCCTGCGCTCCTGCCCCTGCGCGCGCGCCGCCAGAGCGGCGATGGCTCCAAGGAACGCCCTGCGGTCGAAGTGCATGAAGAACCTCCTTCCGGGTCTGTCCTGAGCGTACACGAATCTCGACGGAAGCGTGCGCAGCCGAGTTACCCCTTGCGCCGCCGGACGGCCATTCCCGGCGGGAGGACGCGGCGGTTCCGCCCCGGGTCCGGCAGGCAGTCCCGATTTCGGCCGATGATAGTATTGAGAATACCTGCGGGATGGGTCCGGCGCCGCGCCGGACCGGAGCGTTCGCATCCATGGATCTGGACCAGCTCCATACGTTTCTGGAAATCGTGCGCCTGAAGAGCTTTTCCAAGGCTGCGCAGACGTGTTACCGCACGCAGCCGGCCATCAGCGCGCAGATCCGGCAGCTCGAGCAGGAGCTGAACGCGAGCCTGTTCGAGAGGCTCGGCACGAGGATCCAGCTCACGCCCGCCGGCAAGGTTTTCGCCGAGTATGCCGAGAAGATTCTCGACCTGCGGCGCCAGGCGCAGGACGCCATCAACGAGCTCGAGCGCGTTCCCCGCGGCGAGCTGGTGATCGCCGCCAACGAAGCCACCTGCATTTACGTTCTTCCGGGCGTCTTTAGCACGTTCAAGAAGCGGTTCCCGAACGTGCAACTGCTGGTCGACCGCAGCTACGGGCGCCACGTGGTGGAGTCGGTCGTCGACAACCTGGCCGATTTCGGCTTCACGCAGTTGCCAGTGCAGGAGAAGCGGCTCCAGGTGGTTCATGTCTACACGGATGAAATCAAGCTGCTCGTGCCGGCGGGGCACCCGCTGGCGGGACGCCCGTCGGTGACGGCGCGGGACGTGGTTCCCTATCCGCTGCTGCTGCCGAAAGGGGGAGTGACGCGGACGCGCCTCAACCAATGGCTGGAGCCGGTGGAGGACGAAATCCAGATCTCGATGGAGCTGGACTCGACCGAAATGATCAAGCGCTTCGTGCTGGCAGGCATGGGCATCTCCTTCATGGCGGCTTCGCACTTCCGCGAAGGAGTGGAAGCGGGCCAGTTTGCGGCAGTCAGCCTCGCTCCGGAACCGCTGATGCGCCGGCTGGGACTCGTCTACCGCAAGGACAAGGCGCTGTCGAAGGCGGCGCTGGGCTTCATCGAGAGCGTGATGGAGCTGGCGGCGAAGAGCCTGCCGCAGGCGGCGTCCGTCCAGGGAGGCGGAGAATGATCCTGAGGATCCGCCCCGGCTGCTTCCGCTTCACGACGATCCTGGCAACGACGAAACGGGGCTGGGAGCGCTTCGACAATCTGGACGAGATGCCGCCCGTGCTGCGCGCGCGTTGCCTGCGGGCGCTCGAGAGCCGCAACAGCGGAACCGTACTGATCGCCGGCAGAAGCCGGCCTGACGGGTCAGAGGAGCCCGCCGCCGCAGCCTTGCCCGCCGAGCCGCCGCGGGCGGCGGGGGCGCTGCGCACGGCGGGCCTGGCGGCCGCGATCTTTCAGATCCTGCTGGCAGGCCTTGCCGCCGCCTGGTATTTCCGGCTCCTGCCCTGACCCCCATCCCCTGGATCCGCTCAAGCAACTTCCGGCCGGCCGATAAGAAGGGCATGGAGCGCCGCAAGACGCGACGGGCCGCCGTGGAAATCCCGGCCGTATTGAACACGCTGCATGAGGATGGAGGCGTGAGCCGCAAAGGGCCGCCGATCCGGGTTCTGGTGGAAGAGCTGTCCGGGCGCGGGGCCCGGATCCGGCTGCCGCTGCCTCTACGCACGGGCACTCTGGTTCAGGTGGAGACGGCAGAGGATCTGTATCTGGGCGAAGTCTGCCACTGCCGCCGGGCTGGAGATGGAGAGGAATTCGTGGCGGGGATGGAGCTGGACTGTGTCCTGCACGCCGCAGCGGACGTACGGGCCCTGATGCGCGCGCTCCTCGAGGAAGACGGAGTCCGCCCTTCAGGCAGCGATACCCCTCAGCCCCATGTAGAGCGACACGATGAGCACAACCGCCAGCGTGGCCAGGAGAACCCAGCTCAAGGCCTCGGCCCGGCGGCTGCGGATGAAGGAGCGATGGAGAACTCGCTTCACGGCCGTGCCACTCCCATCGAACTAGACGTAACTGAAGTGTAGCAAAGTTGCCAAAATTCTCCTAGTTCTTTTTTCGGCAACGCAGGGAGTTCCCTTTAGCGCGTCGAAAGCAGCCGCGCCAGGGCTCGCGCTATAGTACGAAACATGAAGCGGGCGATCGTCTTCGGTTGCGCGGGGCAGCTCGGCGTGGAACTGATGCGCGAATTCCAGCAGCGCGGCTACGAAACCGCAGGCTGGGAGCGCGGGCAGGTGGACATCACCGACGCAGCAGCGGTGGAGCATGCCATCGCACGCTTCAACCCGGACGTCGTTCTGAATGCGGCCGCCTACAACCAGGTGGATGTGGCGGAGAGCGAGCCTGCCGCCGCCTTCCAGGTGAACGCGCTCGCCGTTCGCAACATCGCCCTGGCCTGCCGGCAGAGCGGTGCCAGGCTGGTCCATTATTCCACCGACTACGTTTTCGATGGCACCGCGGGCCGGCCTTATGTCGAGACCGATCCGCCCCACCCGCTGGGAGCCTATGCGGTCTCCAAGCTGGCTGGAGAGTTCTATGCGCGGGCTTATCTGGACGATGTCCTGATCGTACGCACTTCCGGTGTCTTCGGGCTGGGCGGGCTGCAAACGGCGCGGGGCAACTTCATTGAGCTGATGCTCCGTCTGGCGCGCGAGGGCAAGCCCATCCGGGTGGTCGAGGACCACATCGGCAGCCCGACCTACGCGCCGGCGCTGGCAGCGCGGACTGCCGATCTGGTGGAACGCAGCGTCTCGGGCATCATTCATGTCGGCGGGGGCACGCCCATCTCCTGGTTCGACTTCGCCCGGATGATCTTCGCGGAAGCGGGGCTCCGTCCCGACCTGCGCCCCACAACGGAGCGCGAGTACAGGACGCCCGCGCGCCGTCCGAAGTACTCGGCCCTGTCCAATGAGCGGATGGAGTCGCTCGGCATCGCCCCCATGCCTCCGCTGGAGACGGCAGTGAGGAGCTATCTGCAACTCCGGACCCGGATGCTGGCCGGCTGAAGCCGCCCTGTGGCTCCGCCCGGAGACGAGCCCTCCCCAGGGCAAGGCTCGGCACCGGGCGGACAAGACGCGGAGCGGCGGCTCAGTCAGCAGAAGTCAGCGCCCGCTGGCGGCGAGGCGGAACTCCCTTCGGGTGGCAGTCGGCACACTTCACCGTGTGGATGTTGTGCTTCGAGCTGCGATTGGCGAACGTCGTATCCATCTTCTCGACATCCAGCCCGCAGTTGGAAAGGCGCGGATGACAGTTGGCGCAGGAGGCACGCGTCGTCTGCCGGTGCTTCTCGTGGCAGGCAAGGCAGGACAGCCCTTCATGGACGCCTACCGGCGTGCGGTCGTCGCCCGAAAACACCTCGCGCGTGCTGAGCGGCGCGTGGCACTGGTAGCAGAGCGCCTGGCGCGGATCCGGACTGATCCGGACGGGACGTCCTCTGTCGTGCATCGCCGGCAGCGGCAGCAACGCCGCTTCCACATGCGCCTGGGAGCGGCGGTCAAAGAAGGCCAGCGAAGGGCGGAATTTCTCCTGCCGCGGACCGGGGACTTTCGCCTCCAGCCGACGGTCCTCGTGGCGCGCGCCGCGGCGGTGAATCGAATGACAGGTCATGCACGGGATGGCGGGTTCTTCGGCCAGCTCCGCGCGCCGGAGCCGCCACGGTCCCCGCCTCGACAGCGGCTCGACCAGATCGCGGATGCCGCCCTCGAAGTGCATCCCATGACAACGCAGGCAGTCGTCCATCAGATGGCGGGACGAATTATGCTTTTCGTCCAGGAAGATGCTGCGGTAGGCGACCGCATGCGGTCCTTGCGACCAGGAAGCGAATTCCTGCTCGTGGCACCTGCGGCACCGCACAAGCATCTCACGGACCTGCGCAGGGCCGAGGCGCGCTTTCACGCCCGCCTCGCCCCGCCAGTGCCCGATGACGCGGCCCGCGTTGGTCAGGTGAAAGCGGACATCCGTGGTCAGCGCGTCGCCGTGACAGGCGCTGCATGCCACGCCGCGATGCGTCGAATGCCGCCACTCGCCCACAGCCGCCCCCATTTCGTGGCAGCGGGCGCAGGCGTCCGGGCCTCCAGCCTCGTAGAGGAAGCTGGCCGCAGGAATCATCAGCAGGAGCGCGAGGCCCACGACGAGAGCTGTCAGTGCGGCCTTCATGCCCGCCTCCCCTCCCGCGCCAGGTGGTCGCCCGCGCGGTACGCGATGGCCATGATCGTGAGCACGGGATTGTACGCCCCATTGGTGACGTGGACGCTCGCGTCGACCACGTAGACGTTGTCGACGTCATGAATGCGGCACCACGGATCAACCACCGAGGTCTTTGGATCCCTGCCCATGCGGCAGGTGCCGGCCTGATGCTGCCCGGCGCTGAGGCCGCGGCCCGCCCGGCGCAGCCACACCTTGACCGCCCCGGACGCCCGCAGCCACTCCGCGGCGCGCTCGGCCATGTACTCGGAAACCTCGATCGTGTGCGGATGGCGGTAGCCCGAAAGGCGCGCCACCGGGATGCCGAACCGGTCCCTGATCTTCGGATCGAGCGTTACGCGCGACTCGAAAACGGGAATCTCCTGCGTCGGCCCCTGCACGGGGATGATGCGCCGGTAGGCGCGCCTCACGAATTCCTTGTGAGCGCGGCCCCAGCGCGGCACGTCGGGGTCGCGGATGCCGGAGACGAACTGGTAAGGCAGACGGATGAATTCGTTGGCCAGCATCGCGCCGCCGGCCAAGCCAGGGTTGCCATGCACGTAGTCGCAGACGGCGATGCTGGCGCCCGGCCCGAGGTCGTCGTAAACGATCTCCTCAAACAATCCGTTTGCTCCGGTGTAGGTGTGGCCCTGAAGGTTGCGCCCCACCCAGTCAAAGCGGTTTCCAAGCCCCTGCGGGAACAGGCGCGACCGGGAATTGAGCAGCAGGCGGGCGCTCTCGATGGCGCCGCAGCTCACCACGATGTAACGCGCGGGCTGCTCCCAGAGCCGGCCCTCGCGGTCGAAGTAGGCGACCCCGGTGGCGCGGCCGTGATCGTCCACCAGGATCTCCTTCGCCGAGCACTCCGTCCGCAGCTCAAGATTCCCTGTGGCCAGAGCCATGGGAAGCACGGTGTTCTGCGTGCCGTTCTTTGCGTCCACTTCGCAGGCAAAGCCCACGCACCAGCGGCAGCGCATGCAGGCCGGCCGGCCATGGTAAGGGACCGAGTTGCGCAGCATCGGGATGAAGAACGGGTGCAGCCCGAGGCGGCGCGCTCCCTTTTCAAGGATCTCGTGCTCGCGCGTGGGCGGCAGCGGCGGCATCGGTAGCGGGCGGCGGCGGGGCCCCTTGAAGGGATCCCCCGAGACATCGCCCGAAACGCCGATCTCCCACTCGGCCTTCTCATAATAAGGCTCGAGATCCTCGTAGCCGATCGGCCAGTCCTCCAGCGTCGAATTCTCGAAGGCCCGCGGGACTTTCGACGCGTACGTGCTGCGCATGCGGAAGTCGTTCGGGTGGAACCGCCAGGCCATCGCGCCATAGGAGAGCGTTCCGCCGCCCACGCAGAAGGCGTTGTTGTTGTAGCCCGGCTCGGAGGGCTTGACGACGCGCTCGCGCCCGTTCAGCTCGACGATCACCCGCGGGTTGCCCTCTTCTTCGGGGCCGAACGGGTAGCCGAGAGTCGGGTTGCGCTGATTGCGCAGATCGTCCTTGCGGCAGTCGGCGGGCGTGTACCAGCGGCCCTTTTCGAGCAGGACGACGCGCCAGCCGACAAAGGCGAGCTCCTTGGCGACGATCGGACCAGCGGCTCCTGCGCCGATGATGACAGCATCGACTTTGGGCAGCGGCATCAGCTTCTCTCCGGAAAGGTCTCCGCAGCGGAGTAATGCTCGCGTCCGCGCACGGGCATTGGCGGCACGCCGATCATCTTCCACGAAGCGTAGCCGCGGTTGCCGCCGTGGCGCGGATTGCCATAGAAGCCCTGCATGGCATGGGCGAGAACCAGATCGAAAGCGGCCCTGCCGCCGTCTGGGAAAAGGTCGCGCGGGGCCTTGCCCTTTTCCATCTGGACGAGCAACTCCTCCCGTTCAGCGAGCGGCAGGAGTGCGAACGCCCTGCCCCGCCGGGACCAGGACCAGCGGTCGATGGCGGACAGCGCCGCACGGTAGTCGGACTGGTGCTTCCGGAACCAGCGGGTCAACTGGATGTCGATGTAGTGCACGACGCCCGCCTCGCGAGCGCCGGGGTCCTCGTCGGGCGGGATCAGCGTGTCGACCCAGGCGCCCAGAGTGTCTGCTTCCTCGGGAGTGAGAAACCGGTATCCGGGCGCGGCGGCAGGCTTGCGGCCGCAGCCTGCGGCTGCCGCCGCGGCGGAGCTGGCCAGAAACGTCCTTCGTTTCAGACTCCCACCTCCTATTTGGCTTGACGGAATCATACAGGATCACCCGCCGGTCCGGCAAGGGGGCCGGCGATGTGAGAGGCTGTTAACACGGATGGCGCAGCAGGATCTGTTTGCGGTCGAGCCGAAGATCTACACGGTGACAAGCCTCACGGCGGCCATCCACCGGGTGCTCTCGGCGCATTTCGACGACGTCCGCGTGATGGGCGAGATCTCGGGCTTCAAGGTCTGGACCTCGGGCCATGCCTATTTCACGCTGAAGGACAACGGGGCGCAGATCCGCTGCGTGCTGTTCCGGCAGGTGCTCCGCTACCTGAAGTTCACCCCCGCCGACGGCATGGCGGTGGTGGCACGGGGCGCCGTGGAGGTCCGGCAGGAGCGGGGCGAATATCAACTGATCGTCACATCGCTCGAACCGCAGGGCGCGGGAGCGCTTCAGGTGGCCTTCGAGCAGCTCAAGCAGAAGCTGGCCGCCGAGGGGCTGTTCGATGCCGCACGGAAGCGCCCTCTGCCGCCCTATCCGCGGCGGATCGGCATCGTCACCTCGCCGCAGGGGGCGGTGATCCAGGACATGCTGAACATCCTCGGGCGGCGTTTCCCCGGGCTGCACATCCGGCTCTATCCGACCGTCGTGCAGGGCGAAGGGGCGGTGGAAGGAATCGTCGAAGGCATCCGGTACTTTTCCGAGCATCCGTGGGCGGACGTCGTCATTGTCGGCCGCGGCGGCGGCTCGCTGGAGGATTTGTGGGCCTTCAATGAAGAAGCCGTGGCCCGGGCGATTGCGGCCTGCACCGTGCCTGTCGTGAGCGCAGTGGGGCACGAGACGGACTTCACCATCGCGGATTTCGTGGCCGACCTGCGCGCGCCCACGCCCTCGGCGGCCGCCGAGCTTGTGGTGAAGAACCGCGCGGACCTGCTGGAGAGCCTCGCCAGCCTGCTGCGCCGCGCATGGCGCGCCGTGCAACTGCACTGGAGCACGGCGCGGCACCGTCTTCAGGAACGGGGCGTCGACCGCGCCGCCGGGCTGATCCGCAGGCGCGTGGCGCTGGCCTGGCAGAACCTGGACGAGCTGGATCAGCGGCTGCGGCGCGGCGACCCGCGGGCGCGGATTTCAGCGGCGCGCGCGGCTCTGGACCAGTTGGACCGGCGCGCCGCCGAGCGCGTGCGCACGCTGCTGCATCAGGGCCGGCTGCGGCTCGAGCTGCTCGCGCCGCGGCTTCCGGAGAACGTCCAGCGCCACCTGGAACGGGCAAGACAGAGCGCCGAGCTGGCGCGCGCCCGGCTGGAAGCGCTGAGTCCGCTCAACGTGCTGGAACGGGGTTATGCGATCGTCAGCCGAACCGATGGGCGGATCGTGCGGGAAGCACGGGATGCTCCGCCGGGGACGAAACTGCGGATCCGGCTGCGGCGCGACGAAATTCGTGCAACCTCCAACGAGGACCGCGACCCCGGCTCCGCATGATTCTCAGATCCCATACTCCCTCAGCATTTTCCGTGCGCGGGCGATGCCCTCCAGCTCGCTCAGCTTGTCGCCCTCGTACTCGATGCCGATGTAGCCCGAATACTTCGAATCCTCGACGACTTTCATCATCTTCTGGAAGTCGTAGCGCGTCTCGCTGAAGTCCGGCCCGTCGAAGTAGCACTTGTAGCTCATGCCCTTCGCATAGGCGGCGAGTTTGGCGACGGCCTGATACTTGTCCACTTCGGGCGGGAAGTTGCCAAAGTCGGGCAGCGTGCCGAAGTTGGGCAGGTCCACCTTCTTCATCAGCGCGACCACGGCATCGGGATCCGACGACAGGCCCCAATGGTTTTCGATGAGGATCGAGATGCTGGCCTGGCGGGCGTACTCGCAAAGCTGGCGGAAGCTGTCGGCGCAGTAGTTGAGCACCGTCTCATTTTCCGCCGGGGTCTTCGGCGTCACGTTGGAATGCATGTTCGTACGGATGGCGTGGCAGCCGAGCTCTGCGGCGATGTCCACCCACTTGTGATGATTCTTCACGGCCTTGCGCCGCTCGGAAGGGTCGGAATGGCCGAGCTGGCCTTCATCATCCACCATGATGAGAACGGCCTTCGTGTTCGTCTCCGCCATGCGCCTCTTCAGCCGTGCGATGTAGCCCGCCGTCGGAGAGGCCCACAGCGTGTTGACGAATTCCAGGCCCTCGCAATCGTTTTCGCGGGCGATGCGGGGGAAGTCCAGGTTGGTCGCCTTGCCCTGCTGGATGAGGCGGTGGATGGACCATTCGGCCAGGGAAACCCGGAAGCGCCCGGGGGTGGGCGCAGCGCCGGCCAGTGGCGCAGCGGCAAGCGTGGAGAGGAGCGTTCTGCGGGAGATCTGCATGGTCTTCACTTCCGCCCGCTATGATAACAGCTCGGCGGGAGAGTCGATCCAGAAGTCAGGCCGGCAGGC
>JANWVO010000048.1 GCA_025056865.1 Bryobacteraceae bacterium | reverse complement strand
TGATGAGCCTGAACAAATACGGCCCATTCGGTGCCGCGGCCCCCTGAGGGCGGCGGACACGAGGCCGGGCTGCGCAGGAGCGCGTTCCGGTCGACACGCGGCGGATCAACGTGGCGGGCCGGCTGCCTCGAATGGCCCCGGTCCCGCCCCCGCCCAACCAACTCTCCGGCGTGATGGCGCGGGCAGCGCTTTCCCTCAACCCGCGCGCCCGAAGTGTCTTCCTCCATTTCTGTTTATCCTGAGAGCAGCGTCTCCGCGCTTCCCCTCATGCCTCATCTGGAGCCCTGGCAATGGGCGCTCGGCGCCCTGTGCGCGTTTTGCGTCGGCCTGGCCAAGACCGGCCTGCCCGGCCTCGGCATCCTTGTGGTGCCGATGATCGTGCTCACCGTCGGCGACGCGCGCAAGGCCGCCGCATGGCTGCTGCCCATTCTCTGCACCGCGGACGTCTTCGCCGTCGTTTACTGGAGGCGCCACGCGGCCGTGGGCAGGCTGTGGAGCCTCGCGCCGTGGGCGCTGGCCGGCATGGCCGCGGGAGCCGTCGCGCTCGTGCTCGAGGAGCGCGTGCTGCGCCCGGTGGTCGGCGTCATCGTGCTCGTCATGCTGGCCGCCTACCTCGTCCGCCGGCGCGCGAAGAACCCGGCGGCCATCACCCCGCACCCGGCGCTTTATGGCATCGCCGCCGGCTTCGCCACCACCGTGGCCAACGCCGCCGGCCCGGTCATGAACCTCTATCTGCTGTCAAAGCGCCTGCCGAAGGAGGAGTTCATCGCCACCGGCGCGTGGTTCTTCTTCGTCATCAACCTCGCGAAGATCCCCATCTACGCATGGCACGGGCTGTTCAGCCGCCCCTCGCTCGTCTTCGACCTGCTGATGGTTCCGGCGGTGTTCGCGGGCGCGCTCGGCGGGCGGCGCATCGTCCAACATATCTCGCCGCATATGTTTGAATGGCTCGTCGTCGCGCTCACCGCGCTCTCGACGTGGTTCCTGTTCCGCTGACCACGCGCGCCGTGTCGCGCGCAATCAGGAGCTCTTCGTTGGTGGGCACCACCAGCACCTCGAAGCGCCCCAGCCGGTCCAGCCCTTCGAGGATGCGCCCGCGGATCTCCGGCCGGTTCTCGCCGATGCCGCCGGTGAAGACGATCGCGTCGGCGCCGCCCAGCACCGCCCAGTAGGCGCCGATGTACTTCTTCGCGCGGTAGCAGAAGACGTCGATGGCGAGCCGGGCGCGCGCGTCGCCCGCGGCAGCCGCCTGCACCAGGTCGCGCATGTCGTTGGAGCGCCCGGAAAGCCCCAGCAGCCCGCTGCGGCGGATGAACAGCTCCTCCACCTCGTCCACGCTCATGCCCCTGGCGCGCATCAGATGGAACACGACGCCGGGGTCGATGTCGCCGCAGCGCGTGCCCATCACCAGCCCTTCCACCGGCGTGAAGCCCAGCGAGACGTCCACCGCGCGCCCGCCGTCCACAGCGCAGATCGAGCAGCCGTTGCCCAGATGGCACGTGATCAGCCGGCACTCCTCCGGCGCGCGCCCCAGCAGCTCCGCGGCGCGCGCGCTCACATAGCGGTGCGAGGTGCCGTGGAAGCCGTAGCGGCGGATGTGGTCGCGCTCGTAGTACTCCAGCGGCAGCCCATAGAGGAACACATGCGGCGCCAGCGTGTGGAAGAACGCCGTGTCGAACACCGCCACGTGCGGCACGTCGCCGAGCAGCGCCTTTGACGCGCGGTAGCAGGCGAGGTTCGGCGGATTGTGCAGCGGCGCCAGCGCGCAGCACTCCTCGATGACCCGCTCCACTTCGGTGTCGATGCGCACCGCTTCGCGGTACTTCTCGCCGCCGTGGACGACGCGGTGCCCCACGGCATCCACCTCGCCGGCTTTTTCCAGCGCTTCGCGCACCGCCGCCCAGTGATCGGCGGGACCGCCGGGCGAACCGATCCGCTCCACCGCGCCTTTCACCAGAACCTCCTCCCGCCCGCCTTCCAGCCGGATCACCTGGTATTTCAGCGACGAAGACCCCGCATTCAGCACGAGCACGCGCATTGCGTGCCCAGCTTACCACCGGGCGCGCGCCTTGCCGCCTAATCGGGCAAATTGGTATGATTTTGGGGAATGCGGAAAGTCCCACTGAGCCAGTCGTTGCGCATCATCGCCCAGGGCTCGGCCAACTGGCTCGCCGGGCGGCCCATCGTCGTCTCCTTCGAGGTCACCGACTCCTGCACCTGCTACTGCCGCCACTGCGACCACGGCGGTCCGAAGGACGACAGCCGCAACCTGCGCCCGGAAGAATACCGCCGCTACACCGAGACGCTGAAGCCCTGCGTCGTGCAGGTCTCCGGCGGCGAGCCGCTGCTGCGCGACGACCTGCCCGAGGTGGTCCGCCACATCAAGCGCAGCGACGGGCTGCCTTACATCCTGCTGGTCTCCTCGTGGTCGCTGATGACGGTGGAGCGCTATCTCGAGCTGCGCGAGGCGGGCGTCGACCAGTTCAACGTCTCGCTCGACTTCCCCGACGCGCGCCACGACGAGTTCCGCATGTATCCGGGCCTGTTCGCGCACCTGAGCGACGTGGTCCCGAAGTGCGCCGCCTACGGCTACGACGACATCGTGCTGAACACCTGCATCACCGCGGCCAACGTCGCCGAGATCAACGCCGTCGCCGACAAGGCGCGCGAGTGGGGCGTCAACATCTGCATCAGCGCCTACTCGGCGCGGCGCACCGGCTGCCGCGAGCTGTTCCCGGGCACGCCCGAGCTGCTCGAGATCCTGCACCGCGAGCTCGACCGGCTCGAGTCCCGCCGCGACGACAGCAACTGGATCGTCAGCGCGCCCACCACGATCGAGGCCACCCGCCGCTACTTCGAGACCGGCGGCGCGCCCGGCTGCAAGGCGGGCCTGCGCTTCCTGGTGGTCACCGCCGACGGCAAGCTCCAGCCCTGCTCGATGCAGTTCCACCGCTACGAGCTGCACGAGCAGGCCCGGATGGTGCGCGAGTTCACCGCCCACAACCGGTGCGACGAGTGCTACGTCGCCATCCGGTCGAACCTCGACAAGACGTTCCCGCAACTGCTGCGCGAAAACGTCGCCCGCTATCTGAGCTTTTCCAACTCCTCGAAGCCGGGCGCGCGGCGCAGCGCGGCCGCGGCGGGCGGCTGCTGAGGCGCGAGTCTTCTCAGGCGACCTTCACGAGCACCTTGCCCATCGGCCCCTCGGCCAGCCTGCGGAAGGCGTCCTTGAGCTGATCGAAAGCAAAGACGCTGTCGATCACCGGCTTCTGGCCGAGCTGCGCGAGCCGGCGCACGATCTCCTTCCACGCCGTCTGCGCGCCTTCGGGCGTGTAGTCGCCCACCGAGACGCCGCCGATGCGCAGGCGGCGGAAGAAGAGCATGGCGGTGTTGAAGTCCGGCACCGTGCCGCCGCTGCGCCCGGCGACGCTGATGCGCCCGCCGTAGCCAAGAAGCTGGAGCACGGTGTGGAACAGAGGGCCGGCGACGAGATCCACGGCAAGGTCGACGCGCTTGCCATCGAGCGCGCCCAGCACCTGCTGTTTCAGGTCCGGCGCGCCGGGGTCGAAGACGTGATCCGCGCCCAGCTCGCGCAGCCGCCGCGCCTTCTCCGCGCTGCGCGACAGCGCCACCACGGTCATGCCCATCGAGCGGCCCAGCATCACGCTGGCCACGCCGACGCCGCCGCTGGCTCCGGTGACGAGCAGCACCTGGCCTGGCGACGGCAGCCCGCCCCACTGCACCAGCGCCTGCCAGGCGGTGAGATAGACGAGCGGCGCGGCCGCCATCTCTTCCAGCGTCCAGCCCTCCGGCAACGGCGCCACGCTGGCCGCCGGCACGGCGACCTTTTCGGCGAAGGTGCCCCAGCGTTCCACTCCCGCCTCGCAGCGCAGGATGCCCACGAGGTCGCCCGGCTTGACGCCCTCGACGCCCGCGCCCACGGCGAGCACTTCGCCCGCGCCGTCGCGGCCAAGAATGTGGGGCAGCGGCGGGCGGGCCGGATACTGCGCCTGCGCCAGAAACGCGTCCGCCGGGTTGAGCGCGGCGTAGCGGACTTTCAGGAGCACTTCGCCCGGGCCGGGCTGCGGATCAGGAACCTCCGCCTGCCGCAGCCGTTCGATGCCTTCGTAGCCGTCCATCAGCCATGCGCGCATGCTTCCATTGTCGCGGAGCGGCGCGCGGGCTGGAGGCGCGTCAGTAGCGCGTGATGCTGAGGTTGCGGCGCGTGATGTTGCCGGCCGCATCCGCGGCGGTGATGGTGACCGTGTTGAAGCCCCGCGCCAGCGGAATGGGGCCGGCGGCGAAGGCCGATGGCGCGCCCTGCGCCGTGCCGGAGGCGTCGCGCGTGGACCAGAGGACCTGCGTGACGGCGACGTTGTCGGTGGCGGCGCCGCGGACGGTGATGGTGGCCGCGCTGGTGGCGTACGAGGCCGAGTAGGGAAACGTGATGGCGAGCGTCGGCGGCGTCCTGTCGTCGGCTGGAGGAGCCGGCGGATTGGAAGGAGAAGAGGGCGGCGACGACGGCGGGGTGGAAGGCGTGGACGGGTTGGAGGGCGAAGATGGAGTGGCGGGCGTCGAGGAAGACGGGGTCCGTGCGGCGTAGAGTTTGCGGATCTCGGCGATGTCGGCGGCGGCGAGGCCGCTCACGCGCCGGTAGTAGGGGTACATCACCGAGGATGGATCATCGTTGTGGCCGAGGCCGAGCGCGTGGCCAAGCTCATGGAGCGCGACGCTGAACAGGTCGACGTCGGCGCCGAGCTTCCACGGCTCGTCGAGGTCGAGGTGAAGATCGCCGGCCAGGGTCTCGGGATTCGGCGGCGGGTAGAAGGTGTGGGCGAGCACGCCGCCGCGGCCATCGAAGGCGAAGCCGTCGCCATGCTCGCGCGCGGCAGCGAGGATCTCGATCTGCCGCCGCAGCCGCGCGGCGCCTGAATCCGTGAAAGTGAGCTGGACGTGGGCGGCCCACTCAGCCATGGCGCGGCGGATCTCGCTGATGGCCGCGCTGCGGTCCACCGAGGAGGGCAGCGTGCCGAAGTAGACGGCCAGGGAAGCCGCGCCCAGACCCGGGCCATCCCAGCCGTCGCCGAAGGTGGTGGCCAGATTCGCGCCCGACAGCGCCGCAGGCCCCATCAGCCCGCCAAGGCAGGCGACCACGGGCTCGCCGTCGCGCAGGGCCGCGGCAGCCGGGTAGACGTAAGCCACTTCATCGGCCTCGGCCAGCCGCCGCAACGCCTCCACCGGCCCGCGCACGAGCAGCGCGTGGGGCGCGAGGTCGGGGTGCTCGAGCACTTCGAGGCCTGCGGCGAGGGCCGCAGCGGCGCCGTCGCCGCGGGCCGCGTCGCGGTGCAGCTCGGCCACGGCGACCGCCTCGCCCTGCGCGGGCAGCGCCGGGCTGAGCTTTTCGGCCGCGGTGAGCAACGAGGCATAGATGGCCCCGGCGGCGGACCAATCCGTGGCCGCCGGCGCGCTCACAAGCAGCGCCTGGTCCGGCACGTATTCGAGCACGCGCACGTCGAGCCAGCCCAAACGGTCGAGGAGCTCCGCGTCCGGCTCCGCGGGGAACTGCACCAGCCAGTGGAGGCGCCCGGCGGCGGCCCGCGAGCGCGCCGCCGCGCGCTGCTTGTGCTCCGCCGCGTCCATCAGGTTGGGCGGCGCCGCGCCCGCCTTCAGCCGCAGGGGCGGCAGCGGCTGCGCAAACACAACCGCCAGGCACGACGAAAAGACCGGAAGCAGGATGCGAGGGGCCACGCCGGACTTATCGTCGCGCCGGCGGCGGGGTTGAACCGATCAGATCATGAAGGCTCCGCCGTTGACCTCGATCGTCTGCCCGATGATGTTGCGCGCGGCGTCCGAGCAGAGGAACACGATCACGCCGGCGATGTCCTCGTTGGTGGAAAGGCGGCCCTGCGGGGTCTGGCGGAGGACGGCGTCGAGCATTTCGCGCGTGGAGAAGCGCGCGTGGAAATCGTTGTCCACCGTGCCCGGGCTGACGGCGTTGACGCGCACGCCGTGCGGGGCGAGCTCGCGGGCCATGCCCCTGGCGAAGGCCGAGACGGCGGCCTTGGCCGCGGCGTAGACGGTGGCGCCGAGGCCGCCGCCGTTGCGCGCGGCGATGGAGCTGACATGGACGATGACGCCGGAGCCGCGCCGCACCATGTGCGGGGCGACGGCCTGGGTGATGAACCAGACGCTCTTGGCGTTGAGGTCCATCACGCGGTTGTAGAGCTGGTAGCTCATCTCGGCGAGGCGGGCGCGCTGAAGGAGCGAGCCGGCATTGTTGACGAGGATGTCGACCGCGCGCGCCCTTTCGCCGAGCGCCTCGACGAAGGCGCGGATGCCCGCTTCGGTGGAGAGATCGCCGGCGAGCAGCTCGGCCGAGGCGCCCGCTTCGCGCACGCGCGCGGCCGTCTGCCCGGCCGCTTCGGGCGAAGACGCGTAGTGAAGGAGGAGGCGGGCGCAGCCGGCGCGGGCGAGCGCGACGGCGGTGGCGGCGCCGATGCCGCGGGAGGCGCCGGTGACGAGCGCAGTCCTGCCCGTGAATTCGTTCCGCATGGCCAATATTGTGGCAGCGGACGGAGGGGGAGCGGGCCGGGGCCGGCCTGCGGGGCGGAGGCGGATGGGAACTTCCGTCAATACGTTTCGTACTATATTGGTACGGAGCGTACTAATGAAGAGGCGGCCGCTGCTGGAATCCGCGCTGCTGGGGCTGCTGGCGCAGCGGCCGATGACGGGCTACGGGCTGCGGCGCATCTTCGCCACGACGCCGATGGGGCTGTTCAGCGACAGCCCGGGATCGGTGTATCCGGCGCTGGCGCGGCTGGAGCGCGACGGGCTGGTGCGCGCGTCGCGGCAGAAGGCGGCCAGGCCGGGAGGGCGGCTGCTGGAGCCGACGCGGCGCGGCAGGGCGGAGCTGCGCCGCTGGCTGTCGCTGCCCGTCACCCGCGAGGACGTGGCGCGGCGGATGGACGAGCTGCTGCTGCGGTTTGCGTTCCTCGACCAGCATCCGGATGCGGCCGCCGTGGAGCGCTTTCTGGCCGCGTTGGCCGAGGAGGCGGCGGCTTACGCCAAGGAACTCCGCGCGCAGGCGCGGAAGCTGGAGGCGGCGCCGGCATCGACGGGCCGCCTCGCGCTCGAGCACGGCATTGCCGCCTACCGCGCCACGGCCCGGTGGGCGCGGCGGGCGCGCGATGCCTGGAGGAAGTCCCATGCGTCCGATGCCATCTAGGGCTGCTTTCGCTGTCCGCGCGGTGCTGTGCGGGGTTGTCTTTGCGGCCTCGCAGACGCTCGGCGGAGCGCTGGTTTCTGCGCTCGGCCTGAAGATGCTCGAGCTGCCTTCGGGCACGGACAGGGCGGGGGTGGCAGCGTTCACGCTGCTGGCGTCGCCGCTGATCCCGCTGGCGCTGGCTCCGGTGGCGGCGCGGATGGCGGGCGGGCTGCTGGACCGCGCGGCGAGGCTGGCGCTGTGGTTCTACACCGCCTTCGGGCTGAACACGATGATCGAGGCGCGGATCTTCTCCACGCTGGTGCAGCCGGACGCGTTCGCCGGGATGTGCGTGTTCCATGCGCTGCCCGCGGCGGCGGCAGGGCTGGCCGTGGCGGCGGCGTTTCCGGCGCAGGGCGGGGGCCGTGCGGCGCTGCCGCGGCGCAGCGCAGGCGAGTGGGCCGTGCGGCTGATGGCCGCGTGGCTGGCCTTTCCGGCCATCTATCTGCTGTTCGGGTCGATGGTGGCACCGCTCGTCGTGCCCGCCTACGAGCAGGGCGTGGCGGGGCTGGTGCTGCCGCCGATGAAGGTGATCGTGCCGGTGCAGCTTCTGCGCAGCCTGCTGTTTCTGGCTTCGGCGGCGCCGGTGCTGCTGGCCTGGAGCGGCGGCTGGAAGCCGTTGGCGTGGCGGGCGGGCTGGGCGTTCTGGGTGATGACCGGGCTGTACGGGATGCTGACGGCGGCGTGGATGCCGGGGCTGTTGCGGGTGGCGCACGGGCTGGAGATCGGGGCCGACTCGTTTGCGTACGCGTGGGTGCTGGCGTGGGCGCTGCGGGGACCGGCCAAGCGCGGCACGTCCGCCTGAGCGGCGGGGCCAACGGACCCGCGGGCGGAGCCGGGCCAAGGCTGCGGGCTGCTGCTGGCGCGAGACGCGCGGGGAGGCGGAAAGCCTGTCCGGCAGGAAGAACGTTCAGGGCAGGAGCGCGAAGGGGCGGACCGGCGAGCCGGTGGCGCCTTCGATGCGGAGCGGCGCGGCGAAGAAGAGGAACTCGCGGGCGCCGGCTTCGGCGAGCGCTTCCAGATTCAGGCACTCGAGAATCAGCACGCCAGCCTCGACGAGCAGGTGGACGTGCACGGGCATTTCGGCGGAAGGGATGCGCTCGAGCGCGACGTTGTCGGCCCCGACGGCGCGGACGCCGCGGGCCGAGAGCCACCGGGCGGCTCCGGGCGAGAGGCCCGGCTGGCGCTGTCCGTTGAGGAAGCGGCGCGGGTGGCGCCAACGGCGGCCCCATCCGGTGCGGACGAGCACGACGTCGCCGGGGCGCGGCTCGAGAGGCGCGAGTCCGGCGGCGAGTTCTTCGGCGCCAATGGCGGCGTCTTCGCCGAGCTCGCCGCCGGGCGCGGCATCGAAGAGCAGCCCGCGGGCCACGAGCGGGGCGAGCGTATCGACGCCGAGGGCGCGCGCGTCGAGGCCGCGATGGAAGCGGCCCTGGAGCGAGAAGTGGCAGAGCGCATCGATGTGCGTGCCCACGTGAGTGCCGAGCGCGATCAGCTCGGCGGAGCTGGAGGCGCCGTTGGCGAGGACGAAGTCGCCGTGCTCTTTGGTGGCCGCAAGGGCGAAGGGCGGATGCGTGGGCCAGTGCGGCATGCCCGGATAGCAGGGCTGGGCAAGATCGAGGAGGCGCGCGGCGCGCAGGGCGGCGAGGAGGGCGTCCAGGCTCAGCATGGGCCGAAGGCCTCCCGCACGCGCGCAAGCAGGCGCGCGAGCTTTTCTTTGGGATCTCCCGGGCCGAGGGTTTCGATGGGGAGCCAGCCGCGCCAGCCGCGGGCCTCGATCAGGGACCGGATGCGCTGCATGTCGGCGGGCTCCTCGCGGCCGCCGGGGGCGACGTTCTCCTTGAGCTGCCAGGAGACGGCGTAGGGGATGAGCTGGGCGATTTCGGCGTAGGGATCGGCCTGGCGGAGGCTGCCGATGTCGAGGATGACGCCGCACCAGGGATGCTGGACGGCCTCGACGAGGCGGATGGTCTGCGCGGCGGTCCCGAGGAAGTCGTCGTGGTTCTGGATGCCGATGAGGACGCCGTGGCGGGCGCCGTGCTCGGCGCATTCGCGGATGAGGGGCGCCATCCAGGAGAGGGTCTGTTCGAAGGTGAAGCCTTCCGGGACGCCGCGACCGCTGAAGATGCGGAGGATGCCGGCTCCGAGGGCGGCGGCGACCTCGATCCAGTCCCTGACGAGCTGCGCCTCGCGGCGGCGCGCTTCGGGATCGGGCAGCGAGAAGTCATTGCGCACGCCGGTGCCGAAGATGGCGACGCCGTGGAGGAACGCTTCGCGCCGGAGGCGGCGGACGAAGTCATCGGGGGGCCTGGCGGGGTAGCCGGGGAAGTAGTAGCCGGTGGCGTCGATGCCGGCGATGCGGTGTTCCGCGCAGAAGCGGACGGCGTCGAACAGCGTCATGGCGCCGCGGCGCAGCGGCTCGTTGAAGGAATAGACGTTGAGGCCGATGCGGACGCCGGCTCCGGGCAGCCGGTCGAAGCGCGGCTGCGGCAGCAGGGGCGCGGCGGCGGCCGCAAGGCAGGCGCGGCGGGTGAGGCGCGCGGGGCCGGCGGCGGCGTTCATGACGCCGAGTCTAGCAGAGTCCGGGCGGGGCTCCCGTGGCGCGGATGACGGCCTCGAAGGCGTCGAGGCCGCCAGCGAAGAAGTGATCCTGCGCTTCGATCCAGTGGATCTGTTTGGGGCCCCAGAGGCGTTCGTAGAGTCGCTCGAGCTCTTCGCGGGGGCCGAACTCATCGCGGGTGGAGTGGACGAAGATGCGCGGCAGCGGGCAGGCGAGCAGCGCGCTGTGGCGGCGGTAGACGGCGGGGTAGCCGGCGAGGATGACGCGGCGCGCGCCGGCGCAGGCCTCGAGCGCCATGCGGGCGCCGAAGCTGAAGCCGGCGAGCACGAGCGGGAGGCCGGGGTAGCGGGCGGCGAGGAAATCGCGCGCGGCGCGGGCGTCTTCGGCCTCGCCGCGGCCTTCGTCGTGGACGCCCTCGCTGAGGTGGACGCCGCGGAAGTTGAAGCGCAGCGTGACGGCGCCGCGGCTGCGCAGCGCGCGCGCCATCCGGTAGACGACCTTGTTGTGCATGGTGCCGCCGCCGAGCGGGTGGGGGTGGAGCACGAGGGCGGCGAAGCGGGGCTCGCCTTCGGCGGGCTCTTCGAGGAGCGCTTCGAGGCGTCCGGCGGGCCCGGGGATGAACAGCGATTCGATCCGGCGGGGCATGGAAGGCGTCAGTTCGAACGGTAGTTGGTGAACTGCATGTCGATGCCGAAGTCGCGCTGGCGCAGCATGGCGATGATCTCCTGCAAGGTGTCGCGGTCCCTGCCGGAGACGCGGACGAGGTCGCCCTGGATGGAGGCCTGGACCTTCTTCTTCGTGTCCTTGATGGCCTTGACGATCTCGCGCGCCTTCTCGATGGGGATGCCGTTCTGGAGCGTGATCTCCTGCCGGACCGTGCTTCCGGCGGCGGGCTGGATGCTGCCGTACTGGAGCGCCTTGAGCGGCACGCCGCGCTTGACGAGCTTCGACTGGAGGATTTCGAGGACGGCCTTCAGATGGAAGTCGTCCGAGGAGGACAGGACGATCCTGCGCTCCTTTTCGTTCAGCTCGATGGAGCTCTTCGTGCCCTTGAGGTCGTAGCGCTGGCCGATCTCTTTCATGGCCTGCTGAATGGCGTTGACGACTTCGGGCATTTCGACTCTGGAGACGATGTCAAAGCTGTTGTCGGGCATGATTCCTTCCGGAGCAGCGCGCGTGCCACGGATCAATGGCCGAGCGCGATGAGGATTTTCTCGCTGATCTCTTCGACGAGCGTGGGCAAGGAACGGTCGAGGGCCAGGGTGACGGCGGCGCGGACGGCTTCGGGATCGATCTCCGGCTTCTGGGGCAGCGCGGCTCCGGGGCGCGGCGGCTCCGGCTCCGGCGGCGCGGGGACGCTTTCGGCGAAGAGTCCGCGGGCGAAGCGGGCGCGGTCAATGAGCGGGCGGATGGTTTCGAGGACGACGGAGGCTTCGAAGGGCTTCTTCAGGACGGCGTCGCAGCCGGCGCGGCGCGCTTCTTCCTCGTCGACGGGCTCGAGCAGCCCGGCGATGAGGACGACGCCGGTGTGGCGGTGCGTCTCGTGGCGCTTGATGTAGCGGCAGAGCTCGTAGCCGTTGCGCTGCGGCAGGAAGACGTCGGCGAGGACGAGATCCGGCTGGATTTCGTCGAGGCGGGCGACGGCAGCGTCGCCGTCGGTGACGGTGACCACTTCATAGCCTTCTTCGCGGAGGATGCGCTCGCCCATCCGCTGCGCGTGCGGACTGTCGTCGGCAAGCAGGACGCGGACCGGAACCTGCACCAGACTACTTTTTCTCCCTGGAGTTCTGTTTCTGCTGCTTCGGGGCCCTGCCGTTCTTCGAATTCTTCCCGGGCTGTTTCGGGGCAGGCTGCTGCGCTTCCTGCTGCGGAGCGGCTCCTTCGGGCTTTGCCGCAGCGGCGGGGGCGCCGCCCTGCTGCGAGCTCTGGCGGGCATCAGGCAGCCTGTCGAGCGCGGTGCTGGAGGCGGGCACTTCGGTGGAGATGGTGACGTCGGTCACGCCGCCCTCGCCGCCGGCTGCGACCGGCACGGTGGGCGGAATGGTGGGACGCAGCCGCTCCATGGCGGGCTGGCCGCTCCGGGCGGCGCGGCTGACATCGGGCGACTTGGAGAACGGCCCCCACATCTTCGCCCACAGGCTCTTCTTCGTGGCGTTTTCGAGCTCGTATTTCATGCGCGCGTAGGCGACGGGATCGGGCTCGGGGATGTCGGCTTCCATCTCCTCGAGCTTCTTCTTCGCCTGATCGACGAGAGGGCTGAGCGGGTATTCGCGGACGATGCGCTGGTAGGCGGCGATGCCCTTCTGGCGGAAGCGGGGCCCCATGCGGAGGTAGCTGTCGCCGAGCCGCCACAGGGCCTGGTCGGCGCCGCTGTAGAGCGGGTAGTGATCGGTGAGGGCCTGGAGGCGGTTGGACGCCGCGCCGAGCGAGCCTTTCTGGTGATAGAACGCGCCGACGCGGTATTCGCCCTCGCTGAGCACTTCCTGGATTTCGCGCAGCTTCTGGGCGGCGATGGGCGCGAAGCGGGAGTTGGGGAACTGGGTGAGGACCTGGCGGCACTCTTCTTCGGCGCGGAGGGCATGGGTGGCGTCGCGGTCCGGCTTCTCCATCTGCCTGTAATGGATCTCGCAGATTTTCATCTGCGCCTCGGCGGATTCTTCGAGCGTGGGGTAGAAGAGGATGAAGTCCTTGTATTCGGCCTCGGCCTGGGCGAGGGCGTGGGAGCCGCCCTCTCGCATCCACGAGTCGGCGATGGCGAGCTTGGCTTTGGCGAGGTACTCGCTGGTGTCGTAGGTGTTCATCAGGGTGTTGAGCGTGAGGCGCGCCACTTCGTAGCGGCCTTTCTCGATGTCCCTGATGGCCTTGTCAAAGAGGACCTTGTCGGGCTGCTGCGTGTCCTTCGTGATCGGGTTCTCGTACTTCCTGCCCCGGCAGCCGCCCGCGAGGAGCAGGGAGGCGAGAACCGCGGCGAAGCACCACGCCTGCCGCATGCGCCATCCGGTCATGTTCGCCATCACCTCGTCGAATCAGATTCCCGCGCCGCCCAAACGGTCAGGCGCGCCGTGCGAGGGCGGCTTCGGCCGCCTGCCGCATGGCGATCAGCGCCTGGCCGGGATCGGGAGCGCCCAGCACGCTGGTGCCGGCGACCACCCAGTCGACGCCGGCCTCTGCCACTACACCTACATTATCCAACGTCACGCCGCCGTCGATTTGGATGGCGAAGCCGAGGCCGAGGCGGGAGCGCCACTCGCGGAGACGGCGGACCTTGTCAAGAACGTAGGGGATGAACTTCTGCCCGCCGTAGCCGGGGTTGACGCTCATGAGGAGGACGTAGTCGACGATGGGGAGGATGTGCTCGAGCGTGGAGAGCGGCGTGGCGGGGTTGAGGACGGCACCGGCGCGCGCGCCTTCGCTCTGGATGAGGCGGAGGGTGCGGTCGATGTGGGGGCAGGCCTCGACGTGGACGCTGACGAGATCGGCCCCGGCCTCGATGAAGCGGGCGGCGTAGGAGTCGGCGTCGGAGATCATGAGGTGGACGTCGAACTGGAGGCGCGTCTTCCTGCGGAGCGATTCCAGCACGGGGAGGCCGAAGGAGATGTTGGGCACGAAATGGCCGTCCATGACGTCGAAGTGGAGGATGCGCGCTCCGGCGGCGGCCACCTGGTCGATCTGCTCGCCGAGGCGGGCGAAGTCGCCGGCGAGCAGGGACGGAAGGATCTCGATCATCGGCAGGAAATTTCACTCTATCACGGCGGCGAAAAAGCCATCGCCGGGATCGCGGCCGGGCACGCGGAGGAGGGTGGAGCGGACGCGCTGCGGGCAGACGGCGGCGACGACGTCCTCGTTTTCTTCGGCCTCGAGCGAGCAGGTGGAGTAGACGAGGCGGCCGCCGGGCCGGAGGCAGCGGAGGGCCTCGCGGAGGATGGCCTGCTGGCGCGCGGCCTGGCGGCGGATCTCCTCGGGCGTGACGCGCCAGCGGATTTCGGGGTTGTGGGCGAGCGTGCCGGTGCCGGTGCAGGGCGCGTCGACGAGGATCCGGTCGAAGACCGGGCCGAAGGGCAGGCCATGCGCGGCGTCGGCGAGGACGCGCGGGCAGGGGGCGAGGAAGCTCTGAAGGCGCTTCCGGCTGGCGTCGCAGGCGATGGCGCGTGCGCCGGACTCGATGGCCTGCAAGGTCTTGTTGCCGGGCGCGGCGCAGACATCGAGGAAGAGATGGCCGGGGCGGAGCTCGAGCAGGGGAACGATGGCCTGCGAGCCGGCGTCCATGGGGCGACCGGCACGGAGGCTGGCGGGCGGCTCTTCGAGCGCGTAGCGCGCGGCGGCGAGAGCAGCCGCTTCGCCGAGCCGTGCCTTCCATCGAGCGAGCAGCCAGGCGGGGATCGAGTATTCGATCTCCTCGGAAGGCCAGCGCGGGGGCAGCGGCGGCAGGCGGCGCAGCACGGCGTTGACGAAGGCCGCGGCGGAGGCAAGGCCGGCACGGCGCACGAGCTCCACGCTGTCGGAGACGGCGGCGTGCGCGGGCACGCGGCCGAGGAAGCGGAGCTGGAAGGCTCCGATGCGGAGGGAGCGCAGCACGGCGGCATCGAGTTTTGCGAGCGGGCGGGCGGAGGCCTGCGCGAGGAGCCAGTCCAGTTGCGCGCGGCGGCGGAGGACGCCGTAGACGATCTGCGTGGCGAGGCCGGCGTCGCGGCTGTCGAGCGGCCGGGTCTTTTCGAGCAGGGCGATGTCGGAGCGGGCGCCGCGGTCGACGAGGGCAAGCACTTCGAATGCGGCGCGGCGCGCGGGGCTCACACCTTCTACAATATGAATTTGGAGCTGGAAAAGGCCATTTTGCGCCGCGTTGGAGAGGCGGTGGCGCGGTTCGGGATGATCCGCGAAGGCGACCGCGTCGCCGTGGGCTTCTCCGGCGGCAAGGACTCCTTCACGCTGCTGTCCGCCCTGCTGCTGTTGCAGAAGCGCGCGCCGGTGCGGTTCGAGGTGCGCGCGTTCACGATCGATCAGGGCAAGTTCCTTGGGCCGGTGGAGCCTTTCCGCGACTGGATGCGGGAGCACGGCGTGGAGTGGGTGTACCGCGCCGATGGGCCGTCGCTGCGGCTGCTGGACGAGCAGCCGGACCACGGCTGCGACCTGTGCAGCCGGTTCCGGCGCCGCGCGGTGTATGCGCTGGCGCGGGAGATGGGCGCGAACGTGATCGCGCTGGGGCACACGGCGGACGACTTCTGCGAGTCGCTGCTGCGCAACGCGCTGTTCACGGGCCGGCTGGCGGCGCTGCCGCCGGTGATCTGGTCTCGGAAGCGCGAGTTCCGGCTGATCCGGCCGCTGGTATATGTGACCGAGGACCTGACGCGCGCCTGGGCGGAGGCCTGCGGCGCGCCGGTGATCCCGTGCGGATGCTCGCAGAAGACGGGCACGGTGCGGCGGTCGCTGCGCGATTTTCTTGCGGAGCTGGAGAAGGACTACCCGCATGTGAAATCCACGCTGTTGAACGCGATGGGCAACGTGGAGCCGGGCCGGCTGCTCGATGCCCGCCATTTCGATTTCGAGACGGCAGAAGAGGAGGGCGCCCGCAGCGCGCCGCTGCCCCTGCTGGATGAGCCCGCTTTCACGGATTTGTAAAGAAGCGGGCATTGACCTGCGCGGCAGGTCATCTGCGATAATTCGGTTTCCGGTGTCCGGCCGCAGTGTGACGGACGGCAGGGCACGAGAATTGGAAGGCCCTATGAGGCTCCTCCCACGCACGGAAAAGTTCTTTCACTTCTTCGTTGAACAGGCCGGCCTGATCCACGAGGCGGCGCAGATTTTCCGCAAGGCCGCCGAGAACGGCCCGGCTTCGATGCACGAGGCCGAGATCGCGATTGCGCGCCTGGAGCAGAAGGGCGACGAGATCATCCACGAGGTTTTCACGCGGCTGAACCAGACGTTCATCACGCCGCTGGATCCCGAGGACATCCACTCGCTGGCGTCGCACATGGACGACGTGCTGGACGCGCTGGAAGAAGCGGTGCACCGGATTGTGGCGTACCGGATCACGAAGATTCCCACGCCGATCATCCAGGTGAGCCACATCATCGAAAGCTGCGCCGTGGTGCTGCAAAAGGCGTTCACGGCGCTGGCGGAGGACAAGCCGCTGCTCGAGCACGCGATCGAGATCAACCGGCTGGAAGATCAGGCGGACCACCTGATCCGCGCGGCGGTGGCGGAGCTGTTCGAGCAGGAGAAGGACCCGATCTCGCTGATCAAGCTGAAGGAGATCTACGAGTATCTGGAGTCCACCACCGACTACTGCGAAGACGTCGCCGACGCATTGCAGAACGTGATCGTGAAGAACGGCTGACGGCCCCGCGCCATGGATTCCACCTTCCTTCTGGTCTCGTTCATCGTTCTGGTTGCGCTGGTATTCGACTTCATCAACGGCTTCCACGATGCGGCCAACTCGGTGGCGACGATCGTGGCGACGCATGTGCTGACGCCGTTCCAGGCGGTGCTGTGGGCGGCGTTCTGGAATTTCATCGCCGCCATTCCGCTGCTGTTTTTCCACGAGGCGGGCGTGGCCAAGACGGTGGGCGCGGGGATGGTGGACCTGAAGCTGGTGACGGAGATGGTGGTGCTGGCGGGCCTGATCGGGGCCATCTTCTGGAACCTGCTGACGTGGTATTACGGGCTGCCGTCGAGCTCGTCGCACGCGCTGATCGGGGGCTATGCGGGGGCGGCGATGGCGAAGGTGGCGCTGACGCGGGGCGTGCTGTCGACGCTGGAAGCGATCGTGCCGGCGGGGTGGGTGTCGACGGTGATCTTCATCTTCCTGGCTCCGATGATCGGGCTGGCGCTGGGCTACCTTCTGATGGTGCTGGTGTTCTGGCTGTTCCGCCACTCGTCGCCGCGGCGGATGGACCGCTGGTTCCGGCGGCTTCAGCTTGTGTCGTCGGGGCTGTTCAGCTACTCGCACGGGGCCAATGACGCGCAGAAGACGATGGGCATCATCACGAGCGTGCTGGTGGCGGGCGGATTCCTGAAGACGTTCGAAGTGCAGTGGTGGGTGGTGCTGGCGGCGCACGCGGCGATTGCGCTGGGCACGCTGAGCGGCGGGTGGCGGATCGTGCACACGATGGGCGCGCGGCTGACGCGGCTGAAGCCGCGGGGCGGATTCTGCGCGGAGACGGCGGGCGCGATTGCAATCCTGTTTCCGACATATCTGAAGGTGCCGGTGTCGACGACGCATGTGATCACGGGCGCGATTGCGGGGGTGGGCTCGATCCAGAGGCTGAAGGCGGTGCGCTGGGGGCTGGCGACGAACATCCTGTGGGCGTGGGTGCTGACGATTCCGATGTCGGCGCTGGTGGGGGCGTTCAGCTTTCTGCTGATCTACTGGCTGACCGGGAGGATCTAGGCCATGGCCGGGCGGCCGCGCACGGTCCGCAGCCCGCTTTTCCGCAAGATCCTGGTGGCTGCCGCGCTGCTGGTGTCCGCGATGGGCGGCGTGTCGGACCTGCTGATGTCGCGCTACACGCAGGAGAGCGAGGAGGCGGCAGTGCGGCGGAGCCTGGAGGCGGCGGCGCGCGTGCTGGCGCGCGAGGCGGGCACGAAGGGGCCGGAAGCGCTGGGGGAGTGGGCGCGGCAGACGGATGCGCTGCTGGACGCGCGGGTGACGGTGGTGGCGCGGAATGGCAGCGTGCTGGCGGAGTCGCGGCGGCAGCCCGAGTCGATGGAGAATCATGCGCACCGGCCGGAGATCGAAGCGGCGCTGCGGCGGGGGCTGGGCGTGGCCAAGCGGCACAGCAGCAGCGTGAACATGGATTTTCTTTACGTCGCGATGCCGGCGCGTCTGGGCACGGGCGAGCCGGTGATCCTGCGGGTGGCGGCGCCGCTGGAGACGATCGAGAGCGCGGTGCGCGCCAACCGCTGGCGGATCCTGCGGGCGACGCTGCTGCTGGCGTTCGCGGTGCTGGTGGGGGCGTATTTTTTCACGCGTTCGCTGACGCGGCGCATTCACCGCATTCAGCAGGCGGCGGAGGATCTGGCGGAGGGCCGGTTCAGCGAGAATCCGCCGCTGCTCGATAAAGGCAAGGACGAGCTGGGGGCGCTGGCCCGGTCGCTGCACCGCATGGCGGGCAATCTGCTGGAGATGGTGGAGCTGGTGCGGGCGGAGTCCGCGCGGAGGGACGCGATCCTTTCCAGCATGCGGGAGGGCGTGCTGGCGGTGGACCAGAGCCTGCGGATCACGTTCTGCAACGAAGCGTTCCTTCAGGCGGTGGCAGCGAAAGAAGCGCCGGCGGAAGGCACGCCGCTGGAGCAGGTGTCGCCGGACCCGGCGCTGCTGGACCCGCTGTGGCAGGTGCTGGAGCGCGGCGAGACGGTGCGCAGCAAGGTATCGTTTCCGGCCACGCCGGGCCGCAGCTACGAGCTGTATGCGAAGCCGCTGGAGCTGAACCGGCAGAAGGGCGCGCTGGCGATTCTGCATGACGTGACCGAGATCGAGCGGCTGGAGCGCGTGCGGCGCGACTTCGTGGCCAACGTTTCGCACGAGCTGCGGACGCCGCTGACGGCGATCCGCGGCTATGCGGAGACGCTGCTGGACGGCGCGATCGACGACGCCGAGCACAACCGCAGGTTTCTGGAAGTGATCCGCTCGAACGCGATCCGGCTGACGAACATCGCGAGCGACCTGCTGGTGCTGAGCGAGCTGGAGCAGCACCGTCCGGCGCAGGAGCCGGTGGAGCGCGTGCCGCTGCAACCGGTGATCGAGAGCGCCGTGCGCACGGTGGAGTCGGCGGCGCGGATCCGGCAGATTGCGATCCACGCGCCGGAGGTGGACCTGGCAGTGCGGGGGCTGCGCTTCCGGCTGGAGCAGGCGCTGGTGAACCTGGTGGACAACGCGGTGAAGTTCAGCCCGCCCGGCAGCGAGGTGCGGATCGAGTGCAACCGCACGGAAGACGGCATGGTGGAGATCCACGTGATCGACAACGGCATCGGGATTCCGGAGGCGGACCTGCCGCGGATCTTCGAACGGTTCTACCGCGTGGACAAGGCGCGGTCGCGCGAGGCGGGCGGCACGGGGCTGGGCCTGTCGATCGTGAAGCACATCGCCGAGCTGTATGGCGGCAGCGTGCGGGTGAAGAGCCGGCTGGGCGAGGGTTCCACGTTTACGCTGTGCTTCCCGGCGGCGTGAGCCCGTTGCGTTGCGGGGGGCGGAGGCGCTAGAGTCGCCTGCATCATGCGGCGACTGTGCTCCGCGGCGGGCTGGGCGGTGCTTCTGCTGGCGGCTTCCGTTGTGAGGGGGCAGATGGCGGAAGTGCACATCGTGCCGAACACGCATGGCACGGTGGCCGGGTGGCTGGTGGATTTCGACACCGAGCGGAATTACGTCCTGAACAACTATCTGGAGCATGCGCGGCTGGCGGCGCGGTGGCCGGGCTACCGCTTCGTGTGGTCGGAGGCGCCCAACCTGATCAGCCTGCTGGAGCTGGAGCCGGCGCGCGAGGCGGAGCTGCGGCGGCTGCTGGCGGCGGGGCAGGCGGAGCTGGTGAATGCGTTCTTCCTGGAGGCGGACATGACGCTGCCCGGCGGCGAGACGCTGGCGCAACTGGGCGTGCAGGGGATCCGCTGGCAGGAGGAAGTGTTCGGCGTGCGGCCGCGCTACGCGTGGGCGATCGACATCACCGGCGCGCACCGGCAACTGCCGCAGATTGCGCGGCGGCTGGGGCTGGACGCGGTGGTGTTCACGCGCAACAACCCCGCCGGGCGGACGGCGTTCTGGTGGCGGGCGCCGGACGGGACGCGCGCGCTGGCGGCGACGGCGCCGCACTACATGGAGCTGCGCGAGCTGTTTCAGGCCACGGATCCCGCCGATGGGAAGGCGCTGGAGGCCATGGAGCGCGCCGTGCGGGAGCGGCTCGCCTACAGCCCGTCGCCGAGGCTGGCGCTGTTTCTGGGCGGCGCGAGCGACTACAGCCTGCCGCCGGCGCTGGGGGAGCGGACCGGGGAGCTGCTGGGGGCGTGGCAGGCGAGGCATCCGGACGTGCGGCTGCGCTGGAGCACGTTTTCCGAATACTTGCAGGCGCTGCGCGCCGAGAGGAAGCGCGGCGTTTTCCTGCCCGAGTACGCGGGCGACGTGGCATTCTGCTTCAACGGGTTCTGGGCGAATCTGCCGGAGGTGAAGCGCGCGTTCCGCCGCACCGAGCATCTGCTGCGCGCGGCGGAGCTGGCGGCGAGCGCGGCCAGCCTGCAAGGCCGCGGCTCCTATCCGGCGCGGCGCCTGCGCGAGGCGTGGCTGCTGCTGCTGGTGAACGCGGACCGCAACGCCATCTGGGGCGCGGGCGCGGGCAAAGCCTTCCGTTCGGGCGCGCACTGGGACGTGTGGGACCGGTTCGAGGGAGCGCAAGAGCGGCTGGAGGACGTGCTGCGGGAGGCGCTGGCAGGCGGGCGGCGCGTGCTGCTGAACCCGCTGAACTGGGAGCGGCGCGATCCGTTCGCGCTGGCGCTGCGGGACGGCCCCGCGCCGGCGGGCGCAGTGTGCATTGCCGATCCCCGGGAGCCGGGCGAGGCGCGCTGCCAGGTGCGCCTGCCGCCGGCGCAGGCCGTGGCCGTGGACGGGGCGGAGGGCCGGATCGAGAGGCCCGTGCCGGCAGACGTGCCGCGGGAGATCGTGACGCGCTCCTACCGGGCGCGGATCGATGAAAAGACGGGAGAGCTGGCAGAGCTGGCCACGGCGGCGGGAAGACCGCTGCTGGCCGGCGGCGCGGGAAGCGTGCGACTGGAAGAGCCGCCGGAGCCGATTGCGAAGACGGCGGCGGATTTCCTGGCTCCGCGGCGGCAGCGGCGGCGGCTGCCGCCCTGCCGGGACGCAGCGCGCGTGCAGGCGTGGCGCGCGGAGGGGGCGACGGTGGTGGCGTCGCGGGCGGAATGCAGGGACCATTCGGTGGAAAGGCGGATCTGGTTTTACCGGAATTTTCCGAGAATTGATTTTGAAATTGTGCTCGAATTACGGCGCAGCGACGCGCTGGCGACGGCAGATTTTCCGTTCGCCGGGCGCGTGGAGCGCCGCACGCGGGGCATTCCTTTCGGCTTTTCCGAGGGACCGGCGGATGAAAAATGGCTGGAACCGGCGCCGTATTTCCTGGCACGCGCCGCCGAGCACCATCTGTTCGGCTACAGCGCGGCGGTGATGCCGGCGCTGGGCTGGTCCGATTACCGGCTGGCGGGCGGCGGGGGCCTGGCGCTGCTCGACGAAGGGCTGCCGATGCACGAGTTCGCCGAAGGCCGGCTGACGCTGGGGCTGGTGAATGCGGTGAGCCAATACCGCGGGCTGCCGAACGAGGAGCTGCGCGGCCTGGGGACGCACCGGTTCCGGTTCGCGCTGCTGCCGCACGAGGGAGACTGGCGCGATGCGGAAGCGCCGCGGCGGGCGCGGGAGTTCTCCTCGCCGCCGGTGCTGGCCGGGCGGGGCGCGCCGCTGGCGGAGATCGTGCGGACGTCGGACAACCTGATGCTCGAGGCGGTGCGGCGCGACGGGCGCGACCTGGAAGTGCGGCTGACGGAGTGGCGGGGCGAGCCCGGGATGGCGTGGGTGGAGTGCCTGGCTCCGCACCGCGCGGCGCGGCGCACGAACCTGCTGGGCGAAGAGCCGCAGCCGCTGGGGCGGAGGCAGCGCTACCGGTTCGCGGTGATGCCGCAGGAGATCGTGACGCTGCGGTTCGAGCTGGCAGCGGCGGTGGAGCATGTGCCGGCGCTGCGCACGTGGGAGCCGCTCGTGCCGGAGGCGAAGCGCGCCGGGCTGAAGATGCGGATCCGCGAGAAGGGGCACCCGCCGAGGCCGTTCTGAAGCGCGCCTCAGGCGGGCTGGCGCCAACGGCGGCCGAGGTTCAGCTCCTTTTTGGCGTATTCGAGGCCGCGCTCGACGTGATCGAGCTGCTGGTGCTGGATGGCGGCGCGGAAGGCCTCCGGTACGGGGCGTCCGGGGATGTCCTCGACGACCATGCGGCCCTCGTAGGGGCGGCCGCGGCGGGCGAGATCGAGGAATTTCGCCAGATCGGCGGCGCGGGCGCGCGGAAACATTTTCCAGTAATCCTGTTCGAGATAGGGAATCACCGCGGGCGGGCGGCCGGTGATCGGCTTGTGGTAGACGTGCACGCGCGGGCACAGCTCCGCGAGGCGCGCGACAAAGGCGCGGAAATCGATGACGCCCTCGCCGAGCGGCACCCACTGGACGGCGACGCCGCGCGGGTGCTCATAGATGACAGAGTCGCGCAGGTGGGCGGAGTCGACGTAGGGGGCGAGGGTTTCCAGCGTCGTCATGGGATGCTCGAGCACGAAGACGGGGTTGCCCGTGTCGAGGTAGACGCCGGCGATGTCCCTGCCGGCCGCTTCGATGACTTCGCGGAGCTCCCACGCCTGGAGGTCCTTGTGGACCTCGATGATGGCGCGGAGGCCCTGGCCGGAGAGTTCCGGGCGGACGGCGCGCAGGATCTTCACCGCCCATTCCATGGACTCTTCGACCGGCGCGGGCAGCGAGGCGCGGTCGGCGGCGAGCACGCAGCGCACGAAGGGCGAGCCCATCGCCGCGGCGCGCTGGATGTGGCGGCGCAGCGTGGCGATGCTCTGCGGGATGCCGTCCGCCTGCCTTGGCAGGATGCCGCCTCCGCCGGTTTCGAGATGGAGCCCGAGGCGGCGCGCCATGGCGCGGACCTCGCTCCAATGGTCCGGGTCCATCGCGCGCGGGTCGGGCGAATCCTGGAGGAAGATGGCGTCGAGCTGGCGGGCAGCGGCGAATTCGAGAAGCTGGGCGTCGCTCCATCGCAGCGCGCGGAGGCTGTAGGTGTTGTAGCCGAGCGGCAGCGGCGAACCGTGCATCGAAGCCATCATAGCGAACGGCGTCCGCCGTTCCTGTATATTGCGTGCATGATGGAACGGCGCGAATTCCTGCTGGCGCTGGCTGGCGCGGCGGCGGACGGACAGGCCATCGAGGGCTCCGTGCTGGTGCACGAGCACATCCTGGTGGATTTCGGGGGCGTGAAGAACCCGTCGAAGTACGACCGCGGCGAGGTGATCCGCCGGGCGCGGCCGCATCTGGAAGAGCTGAAGAAATTCGGCTGCGTGCGGATGCTGGAGTGCACGCCGCAGGGGCTGGGGCGGGATCCGCTGCTGATGAAGATCCTGTCCGAGCAGACGGGGCTGGAGATCTGGATCAACACGGGCGTCTACGGGGCGGCGAACCGTTCCGGCGTGCCCGAGTGGGCGTGGCAGGAGAACCCGCATCAACTGGCGAAGCGCTTCATTGAGGAGTGGAAGAAGGGCGTGGACGGCGTGCGTCCGAGGTTCATCAAGACGGCCGTGAACGGGTTTCCGCTCGAGGAGCTGGACCGGCGGCTGATCGAGGCGGCGGCGATCACGTCCGTGGAGACGGGGATGACGATCGCCTCGCACACCAACGGCGGCGGGCGCGCGGCGGAGGCGCAACTGGCGATTCTGGACAAGACGAAGTGCCCGCTGAGCCGCTTCGTGTGGGTGCATGCGCAGAACGAGAAGGACCACGCCTATCACGAGCGGGTGGCTCGCGCGGGCGCATGGGTGGAGTTTGACGGCGTGGGGCCGAAGACGGCGGAGTGGCACCGGGAGTGCGTGCAGTTCATGGAGCGGCAGGGACTGCTGGGGCGGACGCTGGTGTCGCAGGACGCCGGCTGGTACCACGCAGAGGTGGCCGGGGGCGGAGAATACCGAGGATATACGTTCATTTACACGGATTTTCTGCCCGCATTTCCGGCGGAAATGCGCAGGCGATTGATGGTGGAAAATCCGCGGGCGGCATTCGGAAGGTAAGCGGACGCGGCGCATTCTGGAAGGGCAAACCGCCGCCTTAAAGAAATCGCGCCGCCTGCCGATCCATTGGGCGTGGTTTTCGAATCCCTTCTTCCGGCCAAGACGCTCCTCTCCATGCTCTCCCGGCTTGCGTCCCATCTGCCGATCCTGGAAGCGGCGGCCGAACGGCTCAGGCGCACAACCCGGGGATCCGCCGCCGCGGGGGCGCTGCCGGCCGCAGGAGATCATGATCTGGCACGCGGCGGCGTGATGATGGACCGTGTGGACGCGCTGGCGCGGGAACTCATGGCACTCCGGGAGTCCACGGAGAAGATGGCGGGACTGCTGACAGACCTGAGGATGGAGCTGGCGCCCGTGCAGGACGATGTCCGGAAAATCGACCATCGCCTGCTGGAGATGGAGGCGATGCTGCGGAGGGGCGAGCGCCGCACGCGGCTGGCTGCGGCAGCGTCGGTGGCGGCTGCGGTGCTGGCGGCGGTACTGCTGGCAGTGCGACTGGCCATCCGGTAGGCGCGCGGTTCTTTCTTTCAGCGCACAAGGCGGCGCAGATAGGCGGCGTTGCGTTTCAGGTCTTCTTCGCGGTTGCCGGAGGGAGCGGCGGTCTCGAGCACGAGCCAGCCGCGCCAGCCGATGTCCTCGAGCACTTTCACTGCGCCCGCCACGTCGACGGCGCCTTCGCCGAGGTAGCCCTTGTCCTTGACGTGCACCTGACAGATGCGCCGGCGGCCAAGCAGGCGGAGTTCGGCGAGCGGGTCTACCTTATACAGGTTGGTGGCGTTGCCGATGTCGTAGTAGACCTGGAGCGCGGGCGAGCCGACGGCATCGAGGATGCGGATGTCGTCTTCGGCGCGGATCGTGTTCTCGAAGCCGAGGGTGATTTTCGCCTTCTCGGCCTCGCGGGCGAGTTCGCGGAGAGGCGCGACGACGGCATCCATTTCCCCGCGCGTTTCCAGAGCGCATTTTCCGAAGAAGACGAGCATGAGGATGGGCGCGCCGAGCGCGCCTGTGATTTCGATGCCCTGCCGTGCCCAGCGGAGCGCTTCCGCATCGTTCTTGAGGCAGTGGACGTGGAGGATGTCGATGTAGGTGGAGACGATGGGGACGCGGTAAAGCTTCGAGGCGGCGAGGAAGGCGCGCTGGCGCTCGGGCGCGGCCATGGCGAGGCGCCCGGCGGTGGACGGCCGGCCCAGCGTGACCTGGATGCCTTCGCAGCCGGCGCGGGCGGCTGCGGCGACCGACTCCGGATCGGAGGGCGCGAGGGCGACGCCGTCCATCACGCCGATTCTCAGGCTGCCGCCGCGGGCGAGCGCGGCCGCGGGCGCGGCCAGCAGAGCGCGTCTGGAGAGGGCCATATCCGGCACACTACCGTTTCCTGCGGACGAGCGCCACCCAATCGCGCGAACGATCCGTGGGCGGGAGTCCGAGCCATTGGCGGCTTCTGCCGCCGCGAAGCTCGCGCACTTCGCCCTCGAGCAGCGCGCCGCCGGTGCGGGGGTTGAACCAGTGGACGGTGTATTCGCCCTCGGGCAGCGCGATCTGGACGGAGCCGCCGCGGGGGAAGTGGAGCGCGTACACTTCGCCGATCTTCGCGAAGACGCGCACGGGAGAGCCTTCGGCGACGCGGAAGGGCGGGTAGACCGGCTCCATCTCCCAGAAGGGCAGGTGGCGGTGGAAGAATTCGAGCGCGATGCGGGTCTGGTCCCACATGCGGTCGCGCGAGCGCCAGTCCTCGCAGTTCAGATCCATGTGGGGGAAGCGGTAGCCGAAGTACCATTCGACGCCGGAGCCTCCGCCCATGAGGTTGCCCCAGAGCGCTTCGATGCGGGGGATGTCGTGATCCGGATCCTCGCTGTCGGGCAGCACGCCCATGTCGGCGGGGGACTGCTCGTCGTGGAAGATGGCCCAACGGCGGCCGGCTTCGGCGGAGCGGCGGCGGAGCGCGGCCGCTTCCTCGTGGTAGAAGGCCATGTCGGACTGGATGGAGCTGACCTCGAAGCGGGGATCGCCGAGGATGCCGTCGTAGAAGCGGCGGGCGGCGTTGAGGTAGGTATGAACGCCGATCGGGTGATCGTAGGGGTCGAGCTCGCGGATCCACGCGGCGATCGCCCTGCGGTCTTCGTCCGGCGTGTTGTTTTCCTCGCCGAGATTCCAGATGAGCGCCGGGTGGTGGGCGAAGCGGGCGATGAGTTCGCGCAGGTAAAGCTTGCGGACGTTGTTGAGGCCGGGGCTGCCGCCGAGGCGGCGGTCGTTTTCCGTCTCCTGCGTGACGACGTGGAGCATGAGGCCGAGCCGGGTCATGTGGGAGAAGACGATCTCCCACTGGGCCAGCCGGCTCACATCAAAGCGGTCGCGGATGTCCGGCGAGGTCCAGGGCCAGACGTCCTTTCCGTCGCCGCCATCGATGTTGTAGGTGAGGAAATAGACGCTGTTCATTCCCTTTGCAGCGAGGTAATTCAGGGCGCCGATGATGCCTTTGCCCTTCGATTTCTGCCAGACGGGATCGCCGGGGCGCCAGTCCCGGATGTGCGGCTCATAGCGACGAAGGGCTTTCCCGTGGTATTTTCCCCTTCATTGAAGCGGGCGTCGAGGTCGTATGTTCCGTCGAATTCGGCGTAGGCGAGGAAATTTTCGGGGCTGTCTGCGCCGCCTTTCAGGAAATATTCGCCCGTGCCGGCAAATTGCAGATAGTGCGCGCCGGTGTATTTCAGCAGGCCGCGGGCGCGGAAATCCGGAGCTTTCCTGTCCGTGGGCGCCACGACGAAGCGGCCCTGCGCGCCGTCGAACGCCGCCGGAGCGCCGGCCGAGGGCGAAGGATCGATGGCGATCCACGGGCCGGCGCGGAAAGAGGCGCGGAAGGTCCATTCGCCTTCGGCATCGGGCATGAAGTGCGCCTGCCAGACGCGGCCCGCCGTTGCCGATGTTTCAGCGGCATTGCCGTCAGCGGCGTAGAAGCCTGGCACGCGGATGGTGCGGCCCGTGGGCGTGTGGCGGAAGTCAACGGCAAGGCGGTAGCCGGTGAAGGGATTGGGCACCGCCTCCTCGGAGGTTTCGGGTCCTTCAAAGGAGACGGTGATCCGGTGCCAGAGTTTGAGCTCGCCGTCGATCCGCTGGGCCTGGAGCAGGGCGGGCAGGGCGAGCAACAGGCAGATGGACGCGCGCATGGGAGGATCCTTTCCGGGGCCGCCCTCATCATAACCGGGGCGGGCGGGAGCGGTGGGCGGGCCGGAAGGCTGACTGCCATTCTTCCTCCCATTTCTCCGCACTGCCTCCATGGCCGGCGGAAAGGCGCTGAACCCGGCTGAAGCCGGGGGAAGAGGGATGGCCCTGCTGAAGCCGAGGGGGCGCCGCAGGAGGAGGCGGCGGTGTCAGACCCGTTTCAGGGGTTGAGGGTGAATTCGAACGGGAGCACGAGCGGGGCGCCGGTTTCGGCAACCGTGGTGTTGGACAGTTCGAGGCGCAGCGTGACGCGGGAAGGCTGCTTGGGCGCGTCCGGGCGGAGGCGGATTTGCAGGACGGTGGTCGTGCGCGGGGGGACGACCGTTGGCAGCACCTCCATCCATGCGGGCGCGTCCACGGGGCGGAGTTCGAAGGAAAGCGCCGAGCGGTTGCCGAGCGGCAGGCCGTTGTACCAGAAGCCGGGCGTGAAGCGGACCTCGCCGGGCGCCTGCAAATACGACCGGGCAAGCAGTTCGAGCCATTCGCGCCTGCCGATGAGGCGGCGGGCGCCGTCCCACGCCATGGTGCGGCCGGCGTGCAGGGCCTCGCGCACGCCTTCGACGGAGCGCTCCCGGGCGAGCACGAGGTTCACCGTGCGCGGGTCTTCGGGAAGCGACGCGTTGTGGATGTCGGAGTTGCCCATCACGGTGAGGCCGTATTGGCCAATCCATGGCCGCGCTTCCTCGTAATAGACCGGGCCGTTCAACAGCTCGATTCCCTGGAAAAGCCGGTCCGAACAGGCAGTGGCGATGACCGGCCACCACTCGGCCCGGCCTTTCCATCCGGGGTGGTTCCAGAAGGTAAAGGCGCCCTGCTTTTTCGCTTCCGTGAGCGCGCTGATGAGCTCTTTTCCACGGAATGCGTTGTGGTCCCGGACAAAGAGGGCGTTGAAATGGATGTCGCCTTTGGTGATTTCGACGCCGGGAATGATGACGATCCCGAGCCCTTCGGCGACGGGCCTGGCGATCTCATAGGGGCGCGAGAGGTCCATGCTGACGTCCTTCTCGTTGGGGCGGTAGTCGTCGTGATCGGTGATGGCGATGACGTCGAGATCCTCGCGCCAGGCCTCCATGACGCGGGTGATGGGCCAGACCTGGCCGTCGGAGAAGACGGTGTGCATGTGCAGGTCGGCCTTCAGCACAAGGTAAGGGCCGGCGGCGGGCATGGGCCGGTGGCGGCGGACCATCTCCTGCTGCGCGCGCAGGGCGGGCAGCAAGGACAGCAGCAGGAAGGCAGAAACAAGCCTGCGGGGAGACATACTTCCTCCATACCACCGGTGCATGAACGGCGAATGAAATGCGGGGCGCGGAGCGCGGGAACCGGCGGCGCGCCGCCGCTGATATCCTAGTGGGTTCACTCAGAGCGAGGAGGTTTTTCATGCTGCGCGTCGGCATCATCGGCACGGGAGCGATCAGCCACAAGCACGCCCAGGCGTACCGCAATATCGGCTACAGGGTGACGGTCTGCACGGACATCTCGCGCGAGGCAGGCGAGAAGTTCGCGGCGCAGTACGGCTGCCAGTATGTGCCCACCTACGAGGAGGTGTGCAGCCATCCGGAGGTGGATTTCGTCGACGTCTGCACGTTTCCGGACTTCCGGCTCCAGCCGCTGGAAATCGCGGCGAAGCACGGCAAGAGCGTGCAGGTGCAGAAGCCGATTTCGACGAATCTCGAGACGGCGCGGAAGATGATCGAAGTGGCTCGCGAGGCGGGGATCGTGCTGGGCGTGGTGAGCCAGCACCGCTTCGACGATTCGACGATCTTCGTGAAGAAGGCGATCGCGCAGGGACGGCTGGGGCGGATCCTCCAGGCGGACGCGTACGTGAAGTGGTGGCGCAGCGAGGCCTACTATTCGCGTCCGATCAAGGGAAGCTGGGCGGTGGAAGGCGGCGGCGCGCTGATCAACCAGGCGGTGCACCAGGTGGACGTGCTGAACTATCTGACCGGCGGCGTGCACGAGGTGTTCGGCTACTGGCAACTGGGCGCGCGGCACAGGATCGAGAGCGAGGACGTGATCTGCGCGGTGATGAAGTACAAGAGCGGGGCGACGGGAGTGATCCAGTCATCGACGGCGTTCTGGCCGGGCTATCCGGAGCGAATCGAGATCCACGGAACGAAGGGCACCTGCATCTTCACCGGCGACAAGCTGACCACGTGGGACGTGGAGAACGACGAGGGCGAGCCGGCGCCGGTGGAGAAGGACGTGATGAGCGGCGCGAGCGACCCGATGGCGATTCCGCTGACGCCGTTCGAGCGGCAGTTCCTGGATTTTGGAAACGCGGTGAAGAACCGCACGCAGCCGCTGGTCTCGGGAGAAGAGGGGCTGAAGGCGCTGGAGATCGTGCTGGGGATCTACGAGAGCTGCCGCAGCGGGCAGCCGGTGCGGCTCGCAGGCGCATGAGCTGGACCGAAGTCCGGGTGCCAGCGACGAGCGCGAACCTCGGCCCCGGGTTCGACGCGCTCGGCATGGCGTTGAGCATTTATCTGGAGTGCCGGTTCCGGCCCTCGGAGACGCTGAAGATCCGCGCCGAGGGCCGGGACGCGCAGATGATCTCCTGCGGCGAGGACAACCTGATCTGGCAGACGGCGTTGCAGGTGGCCGGGCATCTGGGGCGGCCGATGCCGGCCATCGAGCTGGAGATCCGCAACGACATCCCGATCGGCAAGGGGCTGGGCTCGTCGGCAGCGGCGCTGGTGGCGGGGGTGGTGATCGCCGACGAGATCCTGCAACTCGAGTGGGACCGGCACCGGATCCTGGACGAGGCGGCGCGGATCGAAGGCCATCCGGACAACGTGTCGGCGGCGGTGCTGGGCTCGATCGTGGCAAGCGCGATCGACAGCGAAGGGGTGACGCGGGCGGTGCGGATGCAACTGCCGGCGAGGTACGGCGTGGCGATCGTGGTGCCGGATTTCATCCTGCCGACGAGCGAGGCGAGGGCGGTGCTGCCGGGCACGTATTCGCGCGAGGACGCGGTGTTCAACATTCAGCGGGCGGCGCTGCTGATTGCGGCGATGCTGACGCAGACGACCGACGCCTTCCACGAAGCGCTGATGGACCGGCTGCATCAGCCTTACCGCGCGCCGCTGGTGCCGGGGCTGAGCGAGATGCTCGAGCTGCGGGCGCCGGGGCTGCTGGGCTGCGCGCTGTCGGGCGCGGGCCCGAGCGTGCTGGTCTTCTACGAGCGCGGCCACGAGAGCGTGTGCGAGCGGATGCGCGAGATCTTCGCGCGGCACGGGCACGCGAGCGAGATCCTGCCGGCGCACATCCCGGACCACGGCTACGATCTGATCCACGGGCTGTGAGAGGCCGGTCCAGAGGGCCGGCCGGAGGCGCTCCGGAAGCGGTTCCGGGGGCGATGGGGGCGTTGCGGAGCCGGATTGGCGGGCCTGCGGGGGAGCGGCTGCCGCAAGGCTTTGGATTCAAAGCACATACAGCATATTGAACTTTTCTCTTGACCTACCACAATATCTTGGGGTATCGTTTCCATTGCCCCCCCAGTGACAGCCTGATGAAACGGCAGTCCCCCGGGGCGATCTTCGGGACAATAGAGACAGGAGAGAGTCATGGGACAGCTCAGCGTCGATGTGACCTCGCAGACGAGGACTCTTCGGAGGAATCTGAGGAAGGAAGAGCGGATGGGGGTGACTTTCCCCCGGTATTTCACGGCCCGGCTGGAGCCTGGGCGGACGCCGTATGACGAGGTGCAGTGGCAACTGCGGACGGCGACGATCGCCAATGACAAGGGCGCGGTGATCTTCGAGCAGAAGGACGTGGAGGTGCCGGTGGCCTGGTCGCAGACGGCGACCAACATTGTGGCGTCGAAGTACTTCCACGGGCGGCTGGGGACGCCGGAGCGGGAGACGAGCGTGCGGCAGCTTGTGCGCCGCGTGGTGGACACGATCACGGAGTGGGGCATCGAGGGGCGCTATTTCCGGTCGCTGGAGGACGCGGCGAATTTCCGCAACGAGCTGGCCCATCTGATGCTGACGCAGAAGGCGTCGTTCAACTCTCCGGTGTGGTTCAACGTGGGGGTGAAGGACGAGCACCGCGGCTACGGCTGGTACTGGGACGAAGCCACGGAGACGGTGAAGAAGCTGGACCGGAGCGTGCACCGGCCGCAGTGCTCGGCGTGCTTCATCAACTCGGTGGAGGACTCGCTGGAGTCGATCCTGGAGCTGGCGAAGACCGAGGGGATGCTGTTCAAGTACGGGTCGGGGACGGGGACGAACCTGTCGACGCTGCGCGAGGAGAACTGTCCGTTGCAGGGCGGCGGGCGGGCGTCGGGGCCGCTGTCGTTCATGAAGGGCTTCGACGCGTTCGCGGGGGTGATCAAGAGCGGGGGCAAGACGCGGCGGGCAGCGAAGATGGTGATCCTGAACGTGGATCATCCGGACATCGAGCAGTTCATCTGGTGCAAGGCGAAGGAGGAGCGGAAGGCGCACGTGCTGATCGAGGCGGGCTACGACCCGAGCCTGGATGGGGAGGCGTACTCGTCGATCTTTTTCCAGAACGCGAACAACAGCGTGCGGGTGACGGATGAATTCATGCAGGCGGTGGAGAACGACGGCGAGTGGTGGACGCGGTCGGTGGTGAGCGGCGAGCCGGTGAAGAAGTACCGGGCGCGGGACCTGATGCGGGCGATCGCCGAGGCGACGTGGCAGTGCGGCGACCCGGGGATGCAGTTCGACACGACGATCAACCGCTGGCACACGTCGAAGAACTCGGGGCGGATCAACGCGTCGAATCCGTGCTCGGAGTACATGTTCCTGGACGATTCGGCGTGCAATCTGGCGTCGCTGAACCTGATGAAGTTCGTCAACGCGGCCGGGCAATTCGATGTGGAAGCGTTCCGGCACGCGGTGGACACGCTGATTCTGGCGCAGGAGATCATCGTCGACAACGCGAGCTATCCGACGGAGAAGATTGCGCGCAACTCGCACGATTTCCGGCCGCTGGGGCTGGGCTTCGCCAACCTGGGAGCGCTGCTGATGTCGCTGGGGCTGCCGTATGACAGCGACGCGGGGCGCGCCTATGCCGGCGCGATTTCGGCGATCATGACGGGGCAGGCCTACCTGACGAGCGCGCGGATCGCCGAGAGCGTGGGCCCGTGCCCGGGCTTTGCGGTGAACGAGGAGCCGTTCCTGGAAGTGATCAAGATGCACTGGGACGCGGTGAACGGGATCGACTCGCGGCTGATTCCCCCGGCGATGCTGGATGCGGCGCAGCAGGTGTGGCGCGCGGCGTACGAGCTGGGGCGGCGGACGGGCTACCGCAACTCGCAGGTGACGGTGATCGCGCCCACGGGGACGATCGGGTTCATGATGGACTGCGACACGACGGGGATCGAGCCCGAGCTGGCGCTGGTGAAGTACAAGAAGCTGGTGGGCGGGGGCGTAATCAAGATCGTGAACAATACGGTGTCGGAGGCGCTGATCCGGCTGGGCTACCGGCCGGAGCAGGTGGAAGAGATCGTGAGCTACATCGACAGCACGGGCACGATCGAGGGGGCGCCGCATGTGAAGGCGGAGCACCTGGCGGTGTTCGACTGCTCGTTCAAGGCGCCGAACGGGACGCGGTTCATCCACCACATGGGGCACATCCGGATGATGGCCGCCGTGCAGCCGTTCATCTCCGGCGCGATCTCGAAGACGATCAACATGCCGGAAGACAGCACGGTGGAAGACATCATGAACGCCTACATCGAGAGCTGGAAGCTGGGGCTGAAGGCGGTGGCGATCTACCGCGACGGCTCCAAGCGCGCGCAGCCGCTGAGCTCCGGCACGGCGAAGGGCGAGAAGAAGGCGGGCGTGCCGTCGCCCGGCCCGGCGCGGGTGGAGGAGCGGATCGTGTACCGGCCGACGCGGCGGAAGCTGCCGGATGAGCGGCAATCGATCACGCACAAGTTCTCGATTGCGGGCCACGAGGGCTACATCACGGTGGGCCTGTACGAGGACGGGCAGCCGGGCGAGCTGTTCATCACGATGGCGAAGGAAGGCTCGACGATCTCCGGACTGATGGACAGCTTCGCGACGGCGGTGAGCTACGGGCTGCAATACGGGGTGCCGCTGAAGTTCTTCGTGGACAAGTTCAGCCACGTGCGGTTCGAGCCGTCGGGCTTCACGGGCAACCCGCAGATCCCGTATGCGAAGTCGATCATGGACTACATCTTCCGCTGGCTGGCGCTGAAATTCCTCGGGCCGGGAGCAGTGGAAGCTGCCGAGGCAGGCGACACGCCGAAGCTGCGGCCGACGGAGCCTGAGCCGCAGCAGAAGCTGCCGTTCGGGTCCGCAGACGGGATGGCCGATGCGCCGGCATGCTCGGATTGCGGAAGCATCATGATGCGGAACGGATCCTGCTACCTGTGCAAGAACTGCGGGACGACGTCGGGCTGCTCCTAAGGGCTGGCAGCCGGATGGACTCGGGGGAGCCGCCCCTTCGGGGGCGGCTTTTCCATTTACGCTGCTCAGGTATTCCGCCTATTCACCCGGGATCGCATTCCTCCGAAGTCGGGCATAGACGAGCCATGGAACCGATTCTCTATCTGGGGATACTGCTGGCCGGGCTGGTGCTCGGCGGATTGTTGGCCGGGCTGCTGCTGCGCGGCGGCCGGGAGGTGGCTCCCGGCGGCAACGAAGCGGAGCTTGCCGAGCTGAAGGCGCGCGTGGAGGAGAGAGACCACGCGCTCGAGAGCCTGCGCGGAGAGCTGGAGCAGGCGCGGCGGGAGGCAGCGGAGCAGCAGAAGCAGATGGTGCATCTAGCGGCGGCGCGCGCGGCCGCGGAGGAGCGCGCCGCCCGGATCCCGCAGCTCGAGGAGGAGCTGCGGCAGAAGGAAGCGCTGGTCGCCGCGATGCAGGAGAAGGCGGCAGAGCAGGAGGCGCGGCATGCGGCGCTGCTGGCGAAGCTGGAAGAGGCCGAGAAGCAGCAGGCCGAGAAGCTGGCGCTGCTCGAACAGGCGCAGCAGAAGCTGGCGGAGACGTTCCGCGGCGCGGCGGCCGAGGCGCTCCAGAAGAACAACGAGAGCTTCTTCACGCTGGCGCAGGCGGATCAGCAGGCGCGGCTTCAGGCGCTGAACGAGATGCTGAAGCCGTTGCAGGAGCGGCTGGAGTCGATCCAGAAGGAGGGCGTGGAGCTGTACGCCGGGCTGGCGAGGCAGTTCCAGCTTTTGCAGGAAGCGCAGAAGGAAGCAGCCGGAGAGACGCGGCGGCTGGTGGACGCGCTGCGCACGCCGGCGGTGCGGGGCCGGTGGGGCGAGATGCAGTTGCGGCGCGTGGTGGAGATGGCGGGGATGGTGGAGCACTGCGATTTTCAGGAACAGGTGAGCGTGGAAGGCGAGGGCGGGCGGCTGCGGCCGGACATGATCATCCGGCTGCCCAACGAGCGCGAGATCGTGGTGGATGCCAAGGTTCCGCTGGCGGCGTATCTGGCATCGCTCGAGGAGGCGGACGAAGAGAAGCGGCGCGCGTTGCAGGCCGAGCATGCGCGCCAGGTGCGGGAGCATGTGCAGCGGCTGTCGGCCAAGGCTTACTGGGAGCAGTTCGAGCGGGCGCCGGACTTTGTGGTGGCGTTCCTGCCGGGCGAGACCTTCTTCAGCGCGGCCCTGCAGCATGACGGCGAACTGATCGAGTTCGGCGCCGAGCGGAAAGTGCTGCTGGCGACGCCGACGACGCTGATCGCACTGCTGAAGGCGGTGGCCTACGGCTGGCGGCAGGAGCGGCTGGCGAAGAATGCGCAGGAGATTTCGGCCCTGGGCAAGGAGCTGTACGAGCGGCTGTGCGTGTTTGCGGACCGTTTCGACGGGGTCCGCGCGGGGCTGGAGCGGGCGGTGCAGTCCTACAACGACGCGGCCGGGTCGCTGGAGCGGCGGGTGCTGGTGACGGCGCGGAAGTTCCGGGATCTGGGAGCAGCAACGGGGCAGGAGCTGGAAGGCGCGCGCGAGGTGGAACGGACGCTGCGGCATTTGCAGGCTCCGGAACTGGAGGAGGCGGTGGCGCAGGAGCCTGCGGAGGAACAGGCGGCAGCGCAGGCGGGCGATTGAGGAGGGCAGAAGCTGCCGCGGCGGGGGGGGCCCCCCCGCCCGGGGGCGGCGGCCCGCGGGCGGGCCAGGGAAAAAACCCGGGGGCACGCGGGGGGGCGGGCGGGGGGGGCGGGGGGGTGGGGGCGGGGCGGGGCCCCCGCCGGCCCCGCCCCCCCCCCCCCCCCCCCCCCCCCCCCGCCGCGCGGATGCGCAGATCAGAACAGCAGCTTGAGCGCGAGCTGGACGTAGCGGGGATCGGCCGTGGAAGTCACCCGGCCGAAGTTGGCCGCGGCGAGGTTCACGACCGGAGCCTGGAAGTTGGTTGTGTTGAGGAAATTGTAGAACTCGCTGCGGAACTGGAGGCGTCCCGATTCGCCGAGGGCGGGGATGGGGAAGTTCTTCGCGAGCACGAAATTGACCTGGTAGAGCGGGAAGCCGTAGGCGACGTTGCGGCCGAGGTTGCCGAACGGCGCCCACACGGGCGGGATGGCGAGGTTGGCGCGGTTGAAGTAGTTGAGGTAGCTGCGCTCGCCCTCCGGCGCGAGAACGCCTTTGGAGCCATCGATGATGTTGGGCCGGAGCAGAACCGTGCCAAGGAAGGACTCGGGCTGGTTGTCGCTGAGGATGCCGGAAGCATCCGGGTAGCGGAGGTTGAGGGGCTGGCCGCTCAGGAGGAAGATGATGGAGCTGGCCTGCCAGCCGCCGACGATGGCGTTGAGGCCTGCGGGCATGGAAGAGCCGAAGCGGCGGCCGCGGCCGAAGGGCAGCTCGTAGACGAAGCTGGTGGTGGAGTTGAGGCGCTGGTCGAAGCTGGACGGCCCCTTGTCGTTGTTGGGATTGCGGATGTCCTGGACGTTGGGGCCGCCGCCGTTGGTCGGCTCGAGGACCTGGCCGGCGTTGTCAATGGCCTTGGACCAGGTGAAGGAGCTCAGAAGCTGGAAGTCGCGGCCGCGGTGCTCGAAGCGCGCCTGGAGCGCATGGTAGCTGCCGAAGCCGTAGGGCAGCACGGCGGTGATGTTGTTGAAGCCCTGGTAAGGACGGCGGGCGAGCAGAGTGCCGAGGGTAGTGAGGCCGCGGGAAACCTCTTCCTGCGTGATGGGGCGCGCCTGGTTGAAGTCGCCAAGGATGGGGAGGTCGCGGCTGCGGTTGCCGACATAGGCGACTTCGATGACGCCGTCGCGCCACAGCGAGCGCTGGATGGTGAAGTGCCAGTTCTGGGTGTAGCCCCAGGGGAGGTTTTTCGGGATGTAGAGGATCACGTTGGAGGGGGCGTTGCGAGGATAGCCGGCCTCGCGCGGGCGGAAGCAGTTCTGGAAGTTGTCGCCCGTGCAGAGGTTGTTCAGGTTGGCGGCGCTGTTGACGGCGGAGAAGCGGGTGACGAAGGGCGCGTTGGTGTTGAGCAGCTCGGCCGAAGCCATGCGGTTCCAGAAGTTGTAAGCGTGCGCCCAGCCGGTGCGGAGGACGGTCTTCTGGTTGAGCTGATAGGCGGCGCCGAGCCGCGGGGAGAACAGCAGCCAGCGCATGTCGCGCATGGCGCGCTGGCTGATGCTGCCGCCGGGGGAGATGACGATGCGGTTCTGGAGGGGATCGAAGTTGGAGAGCTCGTTGTTGGCGTCGTAGGGGGGCGTGGTGAGCTCGTAGCGGATGCCCATGTTGAGGGTGAGACGGCTGGTGGCGCGCCAGTCATCCTGGAGATAGAACCAGTGGGCCTGCTGGCGCATTTTTGCGATCTTCTGGGTGGCGAGCTGATAGGAGCTGCGGGCTCCGAAGTAGAAGTCGGCGAGCGAGTGGACGGTGTTGGCGGCAGCTCCGGCCAGCGCGCCGAGGTTCTGCCCCGGGATGCGGGAGAAGAAGCCGCCGTAGCCGTCGAGGCCATAGAGCGGGTTGGTGTCATCGACGTCCTGCATCAGCAGCAGGTACTCCCAGCCGGACTTGAGCGTGTGGCGCTGGATGATCTTCGAGAGGTTGAGGCGGCTGTTGACGGTGGTGGGGAACTGGGCCTGCGGATTGGTGGCCTGGCGGCCGATGCGGGGGAAGCCCTGGATGTCCTGCGGCGTGATGCCGCCCTGGATGCGGGGGCCTTCCGGCAGGCCGGTGATGCCGAACAGCTCGCGCATGGAGGGTCCGCCGACCTGCGCGGGCAGGCGATCCATGCCGAGGCGGGTGACGGCGAAGCGGTACTCGATGAGCTCGGTGGGGGATTTCGTCCAGTTGATGGCGGCGATGCCCTGCTCGTTGAAGGTGTCGAGGAAGCCGAGGTTGTTGCCGCCGGAGAAGCCCTGGATGAGGCCCGGGGCGAACATGTTCTGGCGGCGGCGCGTGTAGCGGAAGAAGGAAGAGAGGGCTTCGGTGAAGCGGTGGTCGACTTTGGCGGCGCCTTTGTCGTCGTCGATTTCGTTGATGTCGAAGGCGCCGAAGTTGTTGGCGATGCCGAGGGGGCCCGAGCCGGGCTGGTTGGGCTGGGGCAGCTCGGCGAGGACCTTGCGGGCGAAGCGGGTCATCGGGATGGGCGTGCCGGCGGGAATGATGGTTCCGGCGGGAATGGTGCGGTTCTGATCGTCGGTGAAGGTGATGGGCACGCGGACGTCGAGGGGCAGGGTGCCGTTGCGCATGTTCTGATCGGGGAGAGTGGTGAGCTGCCACGTGTGGGCGCGCCAGCGGGAGCCTTCATAGTCGACGAAAAAGAAGGTGCGGTCGCGGCGGATGGGGCCGCCGAGCGTGAAGCCGAAGATGTTGCGCTTGTTGATGGGCTTGCGGTTCTGCACGGGCTTGAAGAAGCCGGTGGCGTTGAGCTTCTCGTTCTGGAAGAAATGCCAGAGGCTGCCGTGCAGTTCGTTGGTGCCGGATTTCGAGCTGACGTTCATGACGGCGCCGGCGGTGCGGCCATATTCGGCCGAGTAGGTGTTGGTGATGAGGCGGAACTCGGCGACGGAGTCCGGCGAGGGCTGGATGGCCTGGTTGGAGAAGCCCTGATTGGTGGTGCCGTAGAAGTTGTTGTCGACGCCGTCGAGCAGGAAGTTGTTGTAGACGCTGCGGAGCCCGTTCACGTTGTAGGAGCCTTCGCGGCGGAAGACGATGGAGCCCTGGTTGGAGAACTGGGACTCGCGGACGCCGGGCGCCAGCAGGGCGAAGTAGGAGTAGTTGCGGCCCAGCACGGGCAGCTCGGTGATCTTGCGGGCGGTGATGACCTGGCCTTTGGAAGAGTTGTCGGTCTCGAGCAGCGGGGTAACTTCGACGACGGTAATGGTCTCGGTGACCTGGCCCACCTTGAGCACGAGGTCCACGCGCTGGCGGGCGTTGACGGTGAGAACGACGTTCTCGGCGGTGGCTGAAGAGAAGCCTTCCTTCTCGGCGGTGACCTTGTAGGTGCCGATGCGGACTGAAGGGAAGACGTAGTCGCCGTATTCGTTCGTGAGAAGGGTCTGCTGGAAGCCGGTCTCCGGGCTGCTGAGAGTCACTCTGGCGCCGGGGATGGCTCCGCCCCGCTCATCGCGGATGGTGCCGACAACAGCCGCCTGGTCGAACTGCGCGGCGGCAGGGACGGCGGCAAGCAGGAGTCCGACGAGGAAGGCACACGCAGATTTCCGGTAGAACATTTCACCCCCAGATTGTCTGAATGGAAAGAACCGTGGAGCCCCTCGGCCGGGTCTGGCGGCGCAGGCTCCAGCCGACGCTTCCAAGGCTAACAGAGCCAGATTTTACCCGGGTTTCAGAATCTTTACCAGAGGGTTACAGCGCGGGAAGGGTCAGGAACGGGTGAGCCCGTACTCCTTGAGGCGGTACTGGAGGGTGCGGAGGCTGATGCCGAGTTCGCGGGCGGCGTGGGTACGGTTGCCGTGATGCCTGCGGAGCGCTTCTTCGATGGCGCGGCGCTCGAGTTCGCGGACGTTGAGCGTGCCGGCGGTGGCGGGGTCGACGGCGCGCTCGCCGGCGAAGGGGAGGTGTTGGGGGAGGATCTCGCCGTCGGCAAGGATGGCGGCGCGTTCGATGACGTTTTCGAGCTCGCGGACGTTGCCGGGCCAGGAGTGGGCGCGAAGCTGAAACCGGGCGGCATCGCTCAGGCGGAGCTGGGGCTTCTGGAAGCGGGCGGCAGCAAGGGCGACGAAGTGATCGGCGAGGGCGTCGATGTCGGCGGGGCGCTCGCGCAGCGGGGGGATTTCGATGGGGAAGGCGCTGAGCCGATAGTAGAGATCTGCGCGGAAGCGGCCTTCCTGGACGTCCCGCTGGAGGTCCCGGTTGGTGGCGGAGATGATGCGGACGTCGGTTTCGAGGGTTTCCTCGCCGCCAAGGCGTTCGAATTTTTTCTCCTGGACGACGCGGAGCAGCTTGGCCTGGAGGGCCGGGTCGAGCTCGCTGATTTCGTCGAGGAAGAGCGTGCCGCCGCGGGCGCGCTCGAAGACGCCGTGGCGGCGGGCCACGGCGCCCGGGAAGGCGCCGCGCTCGTGGCCGAACAGCTCGCTTTCGACAAGAGTGGGCGAGAGCGCTGCGCAATTGACGGCCACGAAGGGCCTGCTGGAGCGGCGGCTGTGCTGATGAATGCAGCGCGCGATGACCTCCTTGCCCACGCCGCTTTCGCCGAGCAGCAGCACATTGGCGGGCGTGGGGGCGACCTTTTCGAGCAGGTCGAAGATGTGCAGCATGCGCGGGTCGCGGGCCACCATGGAGGCGCAGAGGCCTGGTGTCGCGGCTTTCTCCGGCGGAGCAGGAACCTGCTCCTCGCCTGAGCTGGAGAGAGCGAGGGCGCGGCGAACGAGGCGGCGCAGCTCGTCCGGGCTACGGAGCGGCTTCTCGAGGTAATCGAGGGCGCCGCGCTTCAAGGCTTCGACCGCCGTGGCCACGGTGCCAAAGGCGGTGATCAGGACAAACGGCGTGCCGGGCGATTTCTCGAGGAAGAACTTCTGGACGTCGAGGCCATCACCGTCAGGCAGCTTCAGATCCGAGATGACCAGGGAGAAGCGCTTTGATGAGCCTGCGGCTCGGGCTTCTGCAACCCTGGAGGCGAGCACGACGGCGTAGCCCTCCCCCTGAAGAATGGCAGCCAGCAACTCCCGGAACCCCGGATCCTCATCGACCACCAGAATCGGGTCCATTGGCGTAGCGCTCCCTCCCCGGCAACGAGCCGCTTTCACCCCATTCAGATGCAGGAATTGCGCACGAGTGACCGGAGTGGGGCGCAGCGTGCCGTAGAAGGGAAAGCAGTAGTGCGGGGAGGCTGGTTCACGCGCCTGGCGGAAGAAATATCTGGTTTCAAATCAGTAACTTCTGTGATTACTCCAGCCGGAGGAGAAAGTCCTTCCTAGCGTCGCCTCAGGCTGGCCGGCGAGGCCGGCCAGAAAGGAGGCGAGATGAGCACTTCCCCGATCATCATCATCTTCCCTGACTTCAACTGAGAATAGTCCCAGCTTAAGTGGACTACTCCATACGGAAGGACGGCAGAGTCGTCCGAGAGGGTAGTGGCCGGGTTTTCACTTGGTCCCCCCCCGAGGGTTCTGGTATAGTCGCTGAGAGGGTACTATTAGCTCTAGTACCCTCCCAGCGCTCCAGGGTAAACCCCTGAGTGAGAACTCCGGGAATCTGACCGCGGAAGTGGGAAGGTGATCCTAAGGCTGGCGTTGCTGATCGGACTCGGCATCGCGACGGGAACCGTCGTAGCGCAGCCGCTGGCCTGTCCCCCTGCATGCGATCCCCACAAGCTATTGATGGCAGCAGCCCGAGAGCTGGCCGCGAACCGGTATGCGGAGGCAGAGCGCCTGGCGGCGATGGGGCTGGAGAAAGCGCTTGCGGAGAAGGATGAGGTTCTCGCGGCGAAGCTCTACAACAATCTTGGGGCGGCGAGGATCTACCGGAGGAATTACCGCGGCGCATTCGAGGCGCTGGAGCAGGCGCGGCGGCTGGCGGCGCGGCATGGACAACGGGAGATCGAAGCCGGGATCTGGTCCAATCTTGCGTCGCTGTACGGGATGCTGGCGGGGTGGCCTGCCGCCGAGGAAGCGCTGGCTCGCGCCGCGGCCCTGATGCCGCCCGGAAGCCGTTACCGCCCGGTTCTGCTGGCGCAGCGCGCGCGAATCGCGCTTCAGAAGAACACGGACACGAAGCTGGCAGAGAGGATCTGGATGCAGGCAATGGAAGCAGCCTGCGACGCAGGCGACTGGCAGACGCAAAGGCACCTGTGGGACGACCTTTCAGAGTACTGGCTGTCGGCAGGGAGACTGGAGGCAGCAGAAGCAGCGCTGGCCAACTCCTTCCGTCTGATCGCGCTGCACCGGCTTCGGGACCCCCGGTCGTTCTGGCTGCTGGCAGCGAAGCTGAGGCTGGCGCAGGGGCGGGCCGAGGAAGCGCTGCAATGCCTGCGGCGGGCATCGGACGGGAGAAAAATCCAAGGGGCGACATACGCCGCCGTGGAGCTGGCGGTGGTTGATGTGGCAGCGCAGTTCCGCACGCGCGGGGCAGCGGCGGCCCTGGCGGCATGCCGCAGGGCGTGGCCGGAGGTGGCGCGGTGGCGGCAGTCCGTACTGCCGGACCAGGAGACGGAGACCGCTGCGGACGTGACGCTGGCCGAGCTTGCCGATCAATACGTGAAGGCGGTCTTTGAAGCATTGCCCGCGGGAGCCGGAGCGTCGGTGGAAGCCTGGGCGGCGGTGGAGGAGAGCCGGGCGCTTGGGATCCTGCGACTCCGGGCGCGCAATGCAGCCAACCGGGCAGAGCCGGATCAGGGAGCGGAAGCGGGAAGAGGCGGCTCCGGCGCGGTGGCGGCTGCCAACGGGCCGCAGGCGCAGCGATGGCTGGATCTGGTGACGGATTACGGCCATGGAGCAGCAGCCGGAGGGCCCGTGTTTCCCACGCGCCTGCTGGCTGCGGTGCAGTCCGCGCTGGGACCACAACAAACGCTATTCAGCATCTGGCTGGGCCGCGGGCGGCCAACCGTGTGGGCCGTGACGCGGCGGTCGATTCACTCGGCTCCGCTGCCGCCGCGCGCCATCCTGATGGAAAGGATCCGCGAGTTCCGGGAGGAGGCGCAGAACGGAAGCTTTCCGCCCTCGAGCGGATGGGAACTCTACCGGGCGATGTTCGGGGGCTTGCCCGCAGAGCCGCTGGCCAATCCGGAATGGCTGATTTCGGCCGATGATGAGCTGCTGCTGGCACCGCTGGCTGCCCTGCGGACAGGAGGCGGACGCAACGGCTATCTGGCGGAGACGCGAACGCTGAGCCTGCTGCCCTCGGCGCTATGGCTCTTCGAGGCCGGGGGCCGGGCCAAGCCGCGAGGCCTGTTGCTGGTCGGGGACCTGGTGCACAACCGGGCAGACCCGCGGTGGCCCCGCGAGAACAGCCAGGCCTGGCGGTGGACGGATTTCTTGCGGAAGCCGCAGAAGGGAAAGCCCGCAGGAGGGAGCGCCTTCACCGAACTGCCCACGCTGGCCGGCAGCCGAAGCGAGCTGGAGACGATCGGGAAGCTGTGGGCGCGCGCGGGACTGGAAACGTCAGCGCTGCGGGGCTTCGAGGCGACGGCGGAGGCCCTGCATCAGGCATTGCAGCGCGGCTGGACGGACATTCACTTTGCCACGCATGTTCTGCCTGCTCCAGGCGTGCAGGCTTACAGGGCGCTGATTACGGGTGCGTCCGAGGAGCTGGCGCGGCTGCTTTTTCCTGTTGGCGAGCCGTATCTGGCGCTGTCATTGCGCAGGGACGGGGGCCGCGAGGGGCTAAGCGCAGCGGACCTGGCGGAACTGCCCGCCATCCGCGGCCGGGTGGTTCTGAACGGGTGCGCTACGGGCGCAGGAGCAGCGCAGCGAGGGGCGGGCATCCGCAGTTTCGCGACGGGGTGGCTGGCGGCCGGAGCGAGTTCGGTGGTCGCCAGCCTCTGGCAGGTGGATGATGACGGCGCCTTTTTTGAGGCGTACTACCGGGAACTGCTGGACGGGGCACGGCCTTCGGCTGCACTGCAGGCAGCGCAGACGGCAATGATCCGAAGCGGGACCTGGCGGGCCCAGCCTCGTTATTGGGCGGCTTACTTTCATCTCGGCAAGGACTAGACCATGGCCTGGAACCTCGAACCCGGAAGAAAGAGCAGCCAGCCAGATGCGGGCAGTTCACTCCGCGGCTCCTCAAGCCCGGCCCCTGACGCGCAACCAGGCGGGGGACGATGGACTCCGCTTGTGGAAGGGGTCCGGGCGAACGATGCGGCTGCGATTGAGGAATTATACCGGCTGTTCTGCCGGGGCATCCGTTTCTTCCTTTGCCGCCATCTGGGCCCGCAGGATCTGGACGACCGCGTGCACGACACGTTTCTGATGGTGGTGCATTCCATCCAGAACGGGGGGCTGCGGGAGCCGGAGCGACTGATGGGATTCGTGCGGACGATCGTCCGGAGGCAGATTGCGACCTACATCGATGAGACCGTGCAGCAGAGGAAAGAAGGCGGCGAGCTGGAGCTGGGCGGCCGGATCGCCGATCCCCGACATGATCCGGAACAGAGCGTGCTGCGGGAGCAGCGGGTGGAGCTGATGCTGGAGGTGCTGCGGTCGATTTCGCCGCGCGACCGCGAGATCCTGACGCGGTTCTACCTCTATGAGCAGACGCAGGAGCAGATCTGCGCGGAAATGGGCCTGACGGAGACGCAGTTCCGGCTGCTGAAGTCGCGCGCGAAGGCGCGGTTTGCCGAGCTCGGAAGGCGGCGCCTCACGTCGGCTCCACTGTGGCGCGTGCTGAGAAAAGCTCGCGGGGCCTGATAGTGCCGCGAGCGGGCAGTTCCCTACCCCGGTGTCTGATTTCTGACATGCCAGTTTGATATAGTGGGATCGATCCGCGCGGCGTTGGACCCGCACGGCGGGCGCGCGCGGCGGCGCGGCGGATCCCGCGCATCGCGGCCGCCACATCACGTTCAGGCACACGGAGAGCAAGATGAAATACGGATTGAACATCCCTTCCGCCGGCGCTCTGGATTTCCTCAGCCTTGGCGCGCTGGTGCACCGCCTGGATCCGGGCATTGTTCCGTTCCGGAAGGCGACGGAATGCCAGATTCATGTTTCCGGCGGCGAGTACAACTGCGCGGCCAACCTGGCTGACTGCTTCGGCCTGAAGACGGGCATCGTCACGGCGATGGTGGACTATCCGATCGGCGACCTGATCGCCGAGAGGGTGCGCGCGATGGGCGTGCGCGCGTTCTACAAGCGGTTCAAGCACAATGGCGTGAACGGCCCGAACATGGCCACCGTGTATTCGGACCGCGGCTTCGGCGTGCGGCCGCCGGTAGTGTTCTACAACCGCTCCAACGAAGCCGCCGCGCAGCTCAAGCCGGGCGACTTCGACTGGAAGGCGATTTTCGGCGAAGGAGTGCGCTGGTTCCATTCCGGCGGCATCTTCGCCTCGCTGTCGGAGACGACGGGCGAGCTGATCATTGAGGCGATGCAGGCGGCGAAAGCGGCCGGCGCAGTGACGTCGTTCGACCTGAACTACCGCGCCAAGCTGTGGAGCATCTGGGGCGGGCAGGAGAAGGCGGTGAGCGTGCTGGACCGCATCGTGCGCCACGTGGACGTGCTGGTGGGCAACGAAGAAGACCTTCAGCTCGGGCTGGGGATCCCCGGGCCGGAGGTGAGCGCGAAGTCGAAGCTGGACCCGTCCGTCTTCATCGCAATGATCGGCGACGTGGTGAAGCGGTATCCGAACGTGAAGATCGTCGCCACGACGCTGCGCGAAGTACACTCGACCAATCACCACAGCTGGAGCGCGGTGGCGTGGATCAACGGGGAGACGTTCCAGGCGCCGACGGCGGAGCTGCCGATCTACGACCGCGTGGGCGGCGGCGACGGCTTCGCTTCGGGCTTCTTCTACGGCCTGCTCACCGGCGAGGAGCCGATGGAGGCGGTGAAGCTTGGGTGGGCGCACGGAGCGCTGCTGACGACGTTTCCCGGCGACACGACCATGGCCACGCTGGAACAGGTGCGCGCCTTTGCCAAAGGCGGCTCGGCGCGCATCCAGAGATAGTTTTCTGATCCGGGGCCCGGCGCGTGCGCCGGGCCCGCGCCCGCAACCGCAATCATCATCTGAAGAGGCTCAGCAACCACCATGGCAGAAGCACTTTCCGATATCGGACTCGTCGGCCTGGCCGTCATGGGCCAGAACCTTGCCCTCAACATCGCGGACCACGGCTTCCGCGTTTCGGTGTACAACCGCACCACGGCGACGATGGAGAAGTTCATCGCCGAGAATCCGAACACGCCCGGCGGTCTTGCCGGATTCGCCGATCTGAAGGAGTTCGTGGCCAGCCTCAAGCGCCCCCGCAAGATCATCATCATGGTGAAGGCTGGCGCGCCCACCGACGCGGTGATCGAGCAGCTTGTGCCGCTGCTCGAGGAAGGCGACATCCTGATTGACGGCGGCAACGCGAACTGGAACGACACGATCCGCCGCGAGCGCGAGCTGAAGGCGAAGGGGATCCGGTTCATCGGCTCCGGCGTCAGCGGCGGCGAAGAGGGCGCGCGCTTCGGCCCTTCGCTGATGCCGGGCGGCGACTACGAGGCCTACAAGGAGATTGAGCCGATCTGGACGGCGATCGCCGCCAAGGTGGATCCGGACACCGGCAGGCCGCTCACCGGCGCCAAACCGGGCCAGCCCGTGCAGGGCGGCGTGCCCTGCTGCACCTACATCGGGCCGAACGGCGCCGGGCACTACGTGAAGATGTGCCACAACGGCATCGAGTACGGCGACATGCAGATGATCGCCGAGGCCTACTGGCTGATGACGCAGTACCTCGGCATGAGCGCGCCAGAATGCAGCGAAGTGTTCGCCGAGTGGAACCAGGGCGTGCTGGACAGCTTCCTGATCCAGATCACGGCCGACATCCTCCAGCAGAAGGATCCCTACACGGGCGGCTATCTGGTGGACCATATCCTCGACACCGCAGGCCAGAAGGGCACGGGCAAGTGGACCTCGGTGAACGCGCTGGACATGGGCGTGCCGGCCAACACGATTGCCGAGAGCGTGTTTGCGCGCTTCATGTCGGCGCTCAAGGAAGAGCGCGTGGCGGCGTCGAAGGTGCTTCAGGGGCCGCCGCCGAAGAAATTCGAAGGCGACCGCAAGGAGTTCCTCCAGGCGATCCACGACGCGCTGTACTGCTCGAAGATCTGCTCCTATGCGCAGGGCTTCCAGTTGATGCGCGAGGCGCAGAAGGAGTACAACTGGACGCTGAAGTTCGGCGAGATCGCGATGATCTGGCGGGGCGGCTGCATCATCCGCGCGCGCTTCCTGCAAAAGATCAAAGAGGCGTTCGACCGCGACGCGAACCTGCCGAACCTGCTGCTTGACCCGTACTTCAGGGGCGAAATCGAGCGCTGCCAGGCGAACTGGCGCCGCGTGGTGGCCGAGGCGGCGCTGCGGGGCGTGCCGATTCCGGCGTTCTCTTCGGCGCTGGCCTACTACGACGGCTACCGCAGCGAGCGGCTGCCGGCGAACCTGATCCAGGGGCAGCGCGACTACTTCGGCGCGCACACCTTCGAGCGCACGGACCGTCCGCGCGGCAAGTTCTTCCACGTCGACTGGCCCGAACCGGGCAGGCCGATTCTGGAAGCCTGATTCCGCGCTGTCTCTCCCTCAGGGGCGCCGCCGCAGTTCGCGGCAGCGCCCTTTTTCGTCTTTCCGCGCCTGCTATCATCGGTTCCACGCGACCCATGTTGCGCATGATCCCCTTTCTTATGGCGCTCTCCACGACCGGTTCCGGCGCTCCGATGGATGCGGCGCTCGCCGCCCGCATGGCAAAGCTCGCGCTGGAGTGCGTGCACCGCGAGTATCCGAACAAGATTGCGCACGTGCTGAACTCGGACGCCGACGCGCGGCCGCCCCGCGAGCTGACGCCGGCGTTTTTCGGCTGCTACGACTGGCACTCGGCCGTGCACGGGCACTGGCTGCTGGCGCGGTTGGCGCGGCTGTATCCTTATGAACCGTTCGCGCAGGAGGCGCGGCGCGCCCTGGCGCGGAGCCTGACTGCGGAGAAGCTGGCGGCAGAGGCGGCCTATCTGAGCGGGCCCGGGCGGCAGACGTTCGAGCGTCCGTACGGCCTGGCCTGGCTGGTTCAGCTTGCGGCCGAGCTGCGCGAGTGGGACGACGTGGACGCGAAGCGCTGGCTGGCGGCGTTGCAGCCTCTGGAGGACGCCGCCGTGGCGCGGCTGGCGGCGTGGCTGCCCAAACTGCCGCGTCCGGTGCGCACGGGCGAACACTCGAACACCGCATTCGCCCTCGGGCTGGCGCTCGACTTCGCGCGCACGGCCGGCCGCAGGGAGTTCGAGGCGCTGCTGGTGGCGCGCATCCGCGACTACTTTCTGAAAGACACGGCCTGCCCGCTGGCTTACGAGCCCTCCGGCGAGGATTTTCTTTCGCCATGCCTTGCGGAGGCGGACGCGGTGCGGCGGGTGCTGCCTCCAGCGGAGTTTGCCGAGTGGCTCGGGCGTTTCCTGCCGCGCATCGAGCTGGAGCCGACCCATGTGACCGATGTGACCGACGGCAAGCTGTATCACCTGGCCGGGCTGAACCTGTCGCGGGCGTGGATGCTGGAGGGGATTGCGGCAGGGCTGCCTGCCGGGCACGCCCGGCGCGCGGGCCTTCAGAAACTGGCCGGTCGGCTGGCGGAGGCAGGCTTCGCGGCGATCCGCGCCGAGCACTATGAAGGCGGGCACTGGCTGGGCTCGTTCGCGGTGTACTACGCCACAAGGCGCGGGATTCCCGCCGCGGGCGGCGCGCGCTAGACTCGCAGTCAGATGACGCTGGCGCTGGCGCTGCTGCTGCTGGGTCCGCCGCAGGCGCAGGCGGCTTACGAGAAAGGAACCGCGCTGTTTGCGGAGGGCCGCGCGGCCGATGCGATCCCGTGGTTTGCCGAAGCGGCGCGGCTGGAGCCGGACAATGCGCAGTACTGGAAGGCGCTGGGAGTGGCGCACGCGAAGATCGAGGACTACGCCGGCTCGATCGAGCCGCTGCGGCGCGCCTGCGACCTCAAGCCCGATCTGGCGGACGCCTGCTACTATCTGGGCCGCGCTTACTACGCCGCGGATCTGTACGAGAAGGCGATCGAGCCGCTGAAGCGCGCGCTGCGGTACGATCCGGCGAAGGGGCGCGTGGAAGCGGCTCTGGGGCAGTGCTATGAAGCGCTGATCCGCTTCGAGGAGGCGGAGAAGTGGTTCCGCTCCGCCATCACGCGCAGGGACGCGGGCCGGCAGATGGCGCATCTGGCTTATGCGCGCTTCCTGACGAGGCAGGGCCGCGCAGCCGAAGCCGTGCCGGTGGCGGCCGCCGCGCAGGAGCCGGAGACGCCGGAAGCGCGCTTTGAACTGGCGCTGGCGCTTTCGCAGTGCGACCGCCTGGAGGAAGCGCTGCGCGCGGCGCAACGGGCGCTGGAGTTGCGGCCGGACTACGAAGAGGCGTACGTGCTGCGGTCAAAGATCGAGGCGAGGCTCAAGGCTCCTCCACCTCGATAAGGCGGCCTGCGGGCACGTCGCGCAGGATCTGCTTCCTGCCGCCCGGCCACGTGATTTCCACTTCGTCCGCCCTGACGGCGGCGCCGATGCCGAACCGGAGGGTCTTCTCGCTGGAGCACTGGTAGCCGGTGGAAGTGGAGACGTGGTTGTACTGGGTGATGCCGCCGGCGAGAAGCCGGACTTTCGCGCCGATGGCATCGCGGTTGCTCTTCGTGCCCTTCAGGCGCAGGGCGATCCAGTTGCGTCCCGCTCCAAGTCGGTTGCGGTAGAGCCGCGCGGGCTCATTGAGAGCGCTGACGGCGGCATCGACGCGGCCGTCGCCGTCAAGATCGCCAAGGGCGATGCCGCGGTGCTGGGCCGGCGTGCCGAACAAGGTGCTCGAGAAGGTCTTCCCGCCCTGGTTCAGGAAGAGCTGGTTGCGCTGCTTCGACGCGCGCGAAGAGAACAGCTCGGTATTGTCCTGGACGTCGCCGTTGGCGGTGACGATGTCTTTCCAGCCGTCGAGGTCGAAATCGGCGACGCCGAGGCTCCAGCCGCTGTGCGGCAGCGAGGCGGCGCCGATGCGGCTGCGGTAGGTGATGTCCTGAAAGACGCCGTTGCCGAGGTTGCGGAACAACGGAAAGGTCTCGTTGGCGAGCGCGGTGACGAAGATGTCAGGCCAGCCGTCGTTGTCAAGGTCGCGGAATTCGCCGCCCATCGTGGACAGGATCTTGCCGTCGTCGGCGATGGCGATGCCGGCGGCGAAGCCGACCTCGGTGAACCGGCCGTTGCCTTCGTTCCGGAAGAGGAAGTTGGGCGCGGTGTCGTTGGTGACGAGCACGTCCATCCACCCGTCGTTGTTGTAGTCGGCGAAGAGCACCGACATGCCCTTTCCGATCTTCGCGCCGACGCCGGAGCTGCGCGAGATGTCGGTGAACGTGCCGTCGCCGTTGTTGCGCAGGAGGGTATTGGAGAGGCCTTCGTAGTATTTGGGGTGGCAATACGTCCTGTAGCCGGCCCTTTTATCGCCGCAGAATGGTTCGGTTTTCGGATCCCAGACGCAATAATTGACGATGAATAAATCGAGGTCGCCGTCATTATCCATGTCAAACCATCCTGCCGCGATGGGCCATTTCGTCGCCGGAATGCCGGCTTTTTTCGTGACATCCTCGAAAGTTCCGTCGCCGCGGTTGCGATAGAGCCGGCTGAAGTGGACGCTGGTGACGAGCAGATCGGTCCAGCCGTCGTTGTCGTAGTCGCCGGCGGCGACGCCCATCGCGTAGCCTTCGCCGGCAAGGCCCGCCTTTTCGGTGACGTCCTCGAAGCGCCACCCGCCGAGGTTGCGGTAGAGGCGGTTCCACCACTCGGGACCGGACTTGACGAGGGAAGGCTGGGGCGCGCCGTTCAGGAAATAGATGTCGAGAAGCCCGTCGTTGTCGTAATCGAAGAGGGCGACGCCTCCGGGCATGGTTTCGATCTGGTGTTTCTCCGGCGTGGCGGCGTTGCGGAGGACGAACGGGACGGGGCCAATGAGCTCCTCAAAAGGCTCGGCGGCGGGCTGCTGCGGAGCAGAGAGGGCAAGGCCGGCGGAGACCGCCGACACGAGCGCGGGCAGGAGCCAGAGCGCTCCGCCGTGCGCCGGAGGGCGCACCCGCGACTCCCGTGCTGGACCGGGCCTTACTTCACGCGCCGCCACCCGCGCCCTTCCTCCACTTCGATGATCTGGTTCGCATCGAGAGCCTCGATTTTCTGCACCACGCCGGAAGGCCAGCGGATTTCGAGCGAGTCGATCCGCTTCGCCTGGCCGAGGCCGAAGTGCTGACGCCGCTGGCTGGTGGCGCCGAAGCCCTCGCTGCCCTTGGCCTCGCGGTAGACCGTCAGCGGGCCGGCGCGGACCGTGAGCTGGGCGCCGATGGCGTCGCGGTTGGATTTCACCGCCTTCAGGTCCACCTGGAGCCAGGAATTCCGGTTCGCTTTCAGGTTCCGGTAGAAGGCATTTCTGGCATGATCTCCGGGATAGTGGCCGCCAAGCTGGGCGTAAATGTCGAGGTCGCCGTCTTCCTCCCAGTCGATGAAGGCGACGCCATGCCCCTTGTTCCCCGGCCGCTGGAATTTCACGAAATCGGTGAGATCGCTGAAGGTTCCGTCGCCGTTGTTGCGGAAGAAGCGGTTCGGCTCAAGGCGGGAAAGCTGGGGATCGCCGACGCCGAGATAGAGATCGAGCCAGCCGTCGTTGTCGAGGTCGGCGACGCCGGCGCCCATCACGCCCATCGGGAAGTGCAGGCCGGCCTCGAAGGTGACATCGGTGAAGGTGCCGTCGCGGTTGTTGCGAAAGAGGCGGCTCGAGTCGGGATGAACACGGGTCTTCGGAACGACGTAGTCGAGCCGCAGGGCGGCGACGACGGATTCCCACGCGGCGAGGCTGGTGGTCAGGGCGTCCGGATAGCCGTCATTGTTGTAGTCGAACAGGAAGCAGACGAAGCCGTTGTGGGGGGGCTGGACAAGGCCTGCCTCGCGGGCGACGTCGCGGAATTTCCAGTTGCCGAGGTTGCGGTAAAGGCGGTTGGGCGCGGGGTCGAGGCCGTTGATCAGGATGTCGACGCGGCCGTCGCGGTCGTAGTCGCCGAGAGCGATGCCGATCGTGCCGTACTCGGGCGGCTCGGCGATGCCCGCCTGCTGCGTCATGTTGGTGAAGGTGCCGTCGCCGTTGTTGCGGTAGATCTGCGGGACGCTGCCGTCCTTGAGCACGCCGTTGGCGATGGCGAGGTCGAGCCAGCCGTCGTTGTCGAAGTCGGCCCAGAGGGAGACGAAGCCGTCGCCGGGATCGCCGGCGCCGGACTTTTCGGTGACATCCTCGAAGCGGCCGCCGATGTTGCGGAACAGCCGGTTCTTCATGGGGCCGCTCCAGCCATTCATGGAGATGTAGAGGTCCGGGCGGCCGTCGTTGTCGAAGTCGACGAGGTTGAGGCTGTAGCCGGAGGGGACGCGGTCGAGCCCGGCTTCGGCGGTGGCGTCGGCGAAGCGGCGGCCGTCGTTGCGGAAAAGGCGGATGAACTCGCCGCTGCCGCTTTCGAACAGGTCGAGGTCGCCGTCGCCGTCATAGTCGGCCCAGGCGGCGGTGCCGTTGCCGTCGTAGCGGTCGATGCCGAGCCGGGGCGCGATGTCCTCGAATTCGAGCAGCGGGTTTTCGCCGGCGCGTGGCAGGAGCGGGCGCGCCGGGAAGAGGAACTGCTTCGGGATGGGGGGAGGCTCGCCGGGGATCTGGTCCATGGCCACCTTGAGCAGCCACTGATCGACGTTGTTGTTGTTGACCTGCAAGGCCTGATAGAAGAGGCGGGCCGCTTCGTTGAAGTCGCCCATCCGGTAGTAGGCGGTGCCCATTTCGCGCAGCAGCTCGTGCACGAGGACCGGCTCTTTGGTCCGCGCCAGGGCCTGGCGGAAGTAGAGCAGCGATTCCTGGAAGTTGCCGCGGCGGACGAGCGTTTTGGCCATGGTGGCGAGCGCGGAGAGCTCTTCGTTGCTGTAGGGCATGGAACCGTCGATGACCTGCTCGAGCAGGTCGATAGAGCGGTCCAGCCCGATGAGCGGGTCATGCGGGACGCGGTTGCCGGATTCCTTTGTGAAGCGCACCTCGCCGCTCATCCAGTCCGAGAGGTTGAGCAGGAAGCCGTAGGCGTTCGGCTCGAGCCGGGCGACGCGGGCGGCAAGCTCGTAGGCGAGGTTGGGATCGTAGTAGAGCAGCTCGGCGCGCGCGTGGATGACGGCCTTGGCCTTGAGCGAGGGGATGTGGTCGGGGTCGCGCCTGAGGGCCGTGCCGAGCGCCTCCATGGCGAGGTTGAGGGCGGTGCGGCGCTTCGCGTAGTCGGTTCCCGAGTAAAAGTCGAGCAGATAGCTACGCGCGAGCTGGTACCACGTCATGGCGTCGCCGGCGCCCGCCTGGAGCAGGCGCTGCAATTCGCGGCGGGCCTCTTCGGTGCGGCCTTCGCGCAGAAGGAGCTGGGCTTTGCGCAGAGGGCCGGACTTTTCCGGCAGGGGCGCGGGAGCGGGCCTGCCGGGGCGGGCGCCCGGCTCATGCTGGGCCAGCAGGGCGGCTGCGAGAGCGAGGGCCGCTGCTGCCGGGATCAGGCCTGTCCGTAGCGCAACACCTTGACGCTTTCCCATGTGACCAGCCCGCTCGAGCCGCTTGCGCGCATCATTTCGTCGACGACAGGGAGGAAGGTTTCGATCTTCGCCTTCGAGTCGACGATCTCGATGATGAAGGGCAGGTCCTCGCTGAGCCGCTCCAGCTTGGCGGTGTGCAGCCGCGAGGACTTGCCGAAGCCCATCGGCCCCCTGAGCACGGTGGCCCCGGCCATGTGCAGCTCGCGCGCCTTGAGCACGATGGCCTCGTAGAGCGGCCGCTGGCCGAGGCGGTCGCTCTCGCCGAGGAAAATGCGCAACAGGACAGCGTCTTCCGGCAGTTCCATTTCAATGCCTCTGGTTCAACAGCGCCGCCGCATGATAGCCGGCCCAGACCCCGCCGAGGCAGAGAGCCACGGTGGAGGCGATATTCCAGCCCGCGTAACCCCACTCGCCGTCCTGGACGAGGCGCAGGGTCTCGTAGCTGAACGTCGAAAACGTGGTGTAGCCGCCGCACAGCCCCGTCATGACGAAGAGCCGGAGGTTTGGCGGGACAATCAGCCGTCCTTCCGGTCCAGCCAGGGAGGCGAAGAAGCCGATGAAGAGGCAGCCGCTGACGTTCACCAGCAGCGTGCCCCAGGGGAAAGTCTCTCCGGCGAGACGGGCGGCCACGCCGGACAGGAAATAGCGCAACATGCCTCCCAGCGCCGCGCCCGCGGCAATCCACAGGTAGCTCACTTTATGGATATCCTACTCCCGTGAGAGCCATCCTCGCATTTCTCATCGCGCTGCCCCTGCTGGCGCAGGAGCCGGCGGCGCTGCTGGAAGCGAAGCTGATGGAGCGGCTGCGGCAGATCGACCAGCGCTTCCCGGGCGTGATGGGCGTCGCCGTGATCGATCTTTCCACCGGAAAGACGCTGACGCTCAACGGCGACCTGGTGACGGCGCAGGCGAGCCTGATCAAGGTGCCGGTCCTGGCCGCCGCGTTCCAGAAGATCGAGGCCGGGGCGCTGGCGCTGGACCAGAAAGTGGAGCTTACGGAAAAGGACAAGGCGGGCGGCAGCGGCACGCTGGACGCGCGCCTGGGGCCGCAGCCGCTGACGGTGACGGTGGAAGAGCTGCTGACGCTGATGATCCGCGACTCCGACAACACGGCGACGAACAGGATCATCGCGCTGGTGGGCATGGACAGCGTGAACCAGTTGATGGCGCAGCTCGGGCTGCGGGCCACGCGGCTGCGGCGGGTGATGATGGATTCGGCGGCGGCGAAGCGCAATGAGGAGAACACGTCGACGCCGCTCGAAATGGCGCGGCTGTTCGAGTTCATTTACCGCGAGCGGCTGATCAGCCGGAACGCGTCGCGGCGGATGGTGGAGATGCTGAAGCTGGTGCGGGCCGATTTCCGCGCCGCGCTGCCCCGCGGGGTGGAATCGGCTTCGAAGCCCGGCAGCGTGCCGGGCGTGCGGACCGAGGCGGGCATCGTGTATCTGGAAGGACGCCCCTACGTTCTTTCGGTGATGTGCAGCCTGATCGAGGGCAACGCGAATCCGATCCGCGATGTGGTGGAGGCGGTGCACTCGTACTTCACGAGAATCAGCCAGAGCAACCGCTACGGGCACCGCGTCTCTGAGCCGATTTACTGAGAAACGCGCCTGCCGGGGCGCGCGTCCGCGGAAGTGAAAAGGGGAGACAGGCCATGAAACTGGCGCTGGCGATGCTTGCCGGCCTGCTGACGTACGGGCAGGCATGGGAAGGCAATGAAGCGGTGATTCAGGCGAGGATCCGCGGCGGAGGCAGCCCGGACCAGGGCAAGTGCACGGCGGAGGTGGAGGTGGACGGCGTGGCCGAGGTGGCGCTGCACGGCAGTGAAGGACGCATCCGCACGATCAGCGGACAGCCTGCCACGTGGCGGCGGCTGGATTGCACGGGCCCGCTGCCAACGAATTTCGCCGACTTCCGCTTCCGGGGCGTGGATGGCCGGGGCAGGCAGACGCTGCTCAACGACCCGCGCACGAACCGGGGCATCGCGGTGGTGCGGATCGAAGACCCGCAGGGCGGGCGCGAGGGCTACACCTTCGACGTCGAATGGCGAGCGGGCGCGGACTGGAACACCGGCGGGCGCTCTGGCAACTGGCGGCGCGGGCGCGAGGAACCGGGCTGGGAGAGCTCCGCCTCCACGCTGCGGGCGGCGATCCGCGGCGGCGGGGGCGACCGCGGCAAGTGCACGGCGGAAGTGGAAGTGGACGGCGTGGCCGAAGTGGGCATCCGCGGGGACACAGGCGAAATCCGCACGGTGAGCGGCCAGCCGGCCACCTGGCGGCGGCTGGAATGCACAGGGCCGCTGCCGGCGAATCCTTCCGATTTCCGGTTCCGCGGCATTGATGGACGCGGACGGCAGGAGCTGGTGGGAGACCCGCGGACAAACCGGGGTCTGGCCATCGTCCGCATTGAAGACCCGCAGGGCGGGCGCGAAGGCTACACGTTCGACCTCGAATGGCGGAGCGGCAGCGCCTGGCCCGCCGGAAGCGGCAGCGGCTGGGGCACGGGCTCCGGCGGCTGGGGCACAGCGCCGGGCAGCGGATGGGGTTCCGGCTCGGGAACGGGCTGGGGCGGAGGCGGCTGGGGCTCCGGCTGGGGCGACACGTTTTCCTACCGCGGCAGCGGCAGCGGGATGTTTTCGCCGGAGGCGGGCGCGGGCTATGACCTGCGCGGCGTGTTTCTGACGATGGACCGCCGCAGCGGCGACGTGCAGATGCGCTTCGATTCGCGCCTTGGCACGGACGTTCTGCAACTGCGCGGGCGCATCGAGCGCATCAGCGGCGACGTGGTGGAGGCGCGGCTGTACGAAGGCGTGAACCGCGGCGATGCGGCGCAGGTGGATGCGCGGGCGCGCATCCAGATGCGGGACGCGAACCGCGTGCGCGCAATCCAGATTGACGGAATGGCGCGCGGGCAGCGCTTCCGCGTGCAGTACGCCGAGTAGCCGTCAGACTTCCTGAACCAGCTCGAAGCCGAGCAGCCGGCTCATGCGGTCGAGCGTGCGCGTGTGGTCGCCGTAGAAGATCACGCGGTGCAGGCCCGCCTGGTAATTCCGGAGCCATTTTTCGGCGCCGGGGACGCGCGTGCGGATCTGGCTGCGGCAGCCGCGGTCGCTGTCGCCGTAGCCGGTGACCACGGCGGTGGAGACGAGCATCTTCTTCGGGCCGGCGAAGCGTGCGACGGTGATGGTTTCGTCGCAAGGCATCAGCACCTGAAGCACCGCGCCTTCGTGCGTTTCCAGATGGTCCCGGATGATGTAAGGCGAGGCCGGCCCGTCCGGGCCCTTCAGCTTGGTGGCCGAGACGCAGTGGGCATGGATCACTTCGTTGCGGCTGAGGTCGAAGACGGGGTCGCTGACGAAGCCCGGCACGCCGGCGTACGAGGTGACAAGCATCTGCGTCAGGGTGGAGTGCAGGTCGGCCTCGCAGACGCCATAAAGGCCCGCATCGTTGAGCCGGCTCCAGCAGATGCAGGGATATCCGGGCAGGGTGTTGGCCATCAGCGTGCCGAAGCAGTCGATGGTGAAGGCGTTGGCGCGCTCGCGCAGCATGATGGACTTGAGCGCCAGATGCATGCGCAGGCCGTTCTCGATCTCTTCGGGCTTCGGTTCGACGACACGCAGCGCGTTGCGGACAAATTCGTCGGCCAGGCGCCTGGCCTCGTTGCGGTCCGCGGCGGCGAAGGCGGCCTTCAGATCCGCGCCCGAGACAAACTGGAACGCGGTGCCGAACGCGCTCCGGTACTCTTCCGCGGCCCGCGCGCGGCCCTGCGGATTTTCGGTTCCCACCAGCACTTTGCTGTGGCGGAGGTGATGGACGGTGCGGAAGATGCGGAACCAAGGGTCGAGATCGCCGTAACTGGACGAGGCGACCACCTCGACGCGGCGGCCCGCTTCGCGCAGGGCAGCCACGGAGGACCAGGCATGCGTCGCGTACGGGCGGGAGAAGACGAGCACGGGCACGGGCGAGGCCTGGATCAGTTCGTTGAAGCCGGGCGTGGGCTGCGTGAGGGGCACGAGCAGGATGCCGTCGATGTCCTGCTGGCGCGCGAGCCAGGCCTTTGCTTCGTCGGCGCTGCGGAGGAGCTCGCCGCCGCCCAGCTCGACGAGGTGCGCGTTCTTGCGCGCGGCCTCCGCCAGATGCGACTCCACTTCGCGGCGCTCGGCTTCGATGTCAAGCGTCGGTTTGGGCCAATGCGGAGCGCCGGCCAGATAGACGCGCGCGACACGGGCGCGGCCGTTCCACGGCATGGCGCGGAAGGCCTCAAATTCATCGGCGCGGAGCAGGCCGGCGAACGGGAGTCCGCACAAAGCGGCCTGGAAGGAGCGGCGGGTGAGCGACATGGGAGCCTCCTGATTTCGGATCATCAGCTCCTGTTTATCGCGCCGTCCGGCGCAGCGCAAGCGGCGCGCTCAGCGGCCGGAGCTGCCGAAGCCGCCCGCACCGCGGCGCGACTCGCTCAGCTCGGCTTCCACCCACTCGATGGCTTCGTAGCGCGCGATGACCATCTGCGCGATGCGGTCGCCCTTGTGAACGCGGTAGGGAGCGCGGCCGAGGTTGAGCAGGATGACGCGGATTTCGCCGCGGTAGCCCGGGTCGATGGTGGCCGGCGCATTGGGCAGCGTGATGGCATGACGCAGCGCGAGCCCGCTGCGCGGGCGGATCTGCGCCTCATAGCCGGGAGGCAGCTCGATGGCCAGCCCGGTGGGCACGAGCGCGGGCACGCCCGGTTCGAGCACCACGTCTTCGACGGCGTGCAGATCCATGCCGGCGTCCTCTTCCGGCCCATGCGCATATCGCGGCAGAACGGCGTCGGGATGCAGCAGGTTCACTCGGATGCGCACTGCCCGCTATCATAACAGCCGTGCCTCGTGTGATCTCCGCCGGACCGATGCCGCCCGAGAAGCTCGCCTATGCGCTGGCGCGGTACAGCCGCTCGCCGGACTCGATCCGGGAGTCGGTGCAATGGGTGCGCGCGCACGACTCGTCGAAGTTTCTGGAGAGTTTCTATTTCCAGTACGGGCATGCGTCGATTGCGGATCTCGGGCATCTGGCGCTGAGCTTCGAGGGCGTGAGCGAGCTGGCCGCCATTGAAATCGAAGACGAGCCGCTGTGGGACGGGCAGGCGAGGTCGTCGCGCTACCAGGACTTTGCGCGCGGGGGATTCATCACGCCGCCGGAGGCGGAGGGCGAGGCCGCCGGTATCTACGCAGGCGCGGCCCAGGCGCTGCTGGACGCTTACCGGCGGGTGCACGCGCGGATGGCCGCGCATCTGAAGGAGAAGCTGCCACGGCCGGAGTCGATGCGGCCGGACGCGTACGAGCGCAACATCCAAGCGCGAGCCTTCGATGTGGCGCGCTACCTGCTGTTTCTCGGCGTGCCTACGGGCGTTGGCCAGGTGACAAGCATCCGCACGCTGGAACGGCAGATCCGGCGCTGGCGCGCATCCGAGTATGCCGAGCTGCGCCAGATCGGCGACGAGGCGGCGGCCGCGTGCGCGCGCCCTCCCGACGTGCTGTGGACGGAGAGCGCCGCGCCGGAGCCGCTGGCGCCCACGCTGGCGAAGTATGTCGACGCGGATCCCTACCCCGCAGCCGCGATGCATGCCGTGGCGGAGTGGGCGCGGCAGAACCTGGGCGCATGGAACGGCGCCGAGGAAGGCCCGGTGCGGCTGACGCGGATTGACGAGCCGCTGGCCGGAATCGCGGCGACGCTGCTTTACGCGGTCACGGACCGGCCGTTCGAGACGCTGTACGAGACCACGCGTGGCTGGAGCCGCGCGCGGCAGATGGAGGTGCTGGAAGCAGCGCTGGGGCCGCGCGGACGCCGCGACGAGCTGCTGCGCGCTTTCCGCACAGCGCCCTACGCGTTCGACCTGCGGATCGATATTGGCGCCTACCGAGACCTGCACCGCCACCGGCGCTGCCACCAGACGCGGCAGGCCTGGAGCTGGCGGCACGGCTGCGAAACGCCGGAGCCGGTGCGCGAGGCCGGGCTCGAAGCAGAATATCTGGCCGCGCTGCAAGCGGCGCAGCAGGCCGCCGCGAGGCTGCCAGAGAAGGCGTCGCACTATCTGCTGCCGTTTGCCGCGCGGGGCCGGTTCCTGTTTCAGATGGACTTCGCGGAGGCGGAGTACATCATCCGGCTGCGCTCCGGCGTGAAGGGCCACTTCAGCTACCGGCGCGCAGCGTGGGAGATGAAGCGGGAGATGGAGCGGGTGGAGCCGGAACTGGGCAGGCTGATCGAGGCCACGCCCCCGTGGATCGAGGACCCGCTGGTCCGCTGACCTGCGCGGCTGTGATATTCCTGTGCTGAAGCCATGCAGGAATCCGCCAGTCTGACCGCTGCCCTCACGGTTGTCGCCGGAGGCGTGCTCCATGGCAGCTTCGCGCTGCCCATGAAGAAGATGGCCGCGTGGAAGTGGGAGAACACATGGCTCATTTACTCGATTAGCGGCCTCGTGGTGCTGCCGCTGCTGCTGGCCCTGCTCACCGTGCCGCCATTCACGAAAGCCGTGGCGGCGACCAGCCCGGCGACGCTGGCGCTGATCGTGCTGTGCGGCGTCGGCTGGGGCGCCGGTTCGACGCTGTTCGGCCTTGCGATCGACCGCGTGGGGATGGCGTTGACGTTCGCCATCGTGCTGGGGATCACGTCGAGCCTCGGTTCGCTGCTGCCGCTGCTCATTCAGGATCCTTCGGAGCTGTTCTCGCGGCGCGGGCAGATCCTGCTGATCGGGCTGGCGCTGGTGATTGCAGGCATCCTGCTGTGCTCGAAGGCGGGGGCGTTGCGCGAGCGGGCCCAGAACCCGCAAACAGCCGCCCGGCGCGGCACGTTCACCGGGCTGTTGATCTGCATCGCGTCGGGGGTGCTGTCGCCGGCCCTGAATTTCGGCTTCGTTTTCGGCGAGCCGCTGAAGCAGGAGGCGATCCGGCTGGGCGCGAGCGCGGACTTCGCCGGCAACGCGCTGTGGGCGCTGGCCCTCGGCGGCGGGTTCTTCGTCAACGCAGGCTACGCCGTGTATCTGCTCGGCAGGAACCGCACCTGGGGCGTGTACGCGAGCCCCGGGGCGCGCGGCTGGTACTGGGCGGGCGCCGCGCTGATGGGCTTCCTGTGGTACATCGGCGTCAGCATCTACGGCATGGGCGCGGCGGCGATGGGGCGGCTGGGCGGCGTGCTCGGCTGGCCCATCTTCATGAGCACGGTGATCATCATGGCCAACGTCTGGGGCGCGGCGACGGGCGAGTGGAAGGGAGCGGGCGCGCAGGCGATGCGGCTGATGTGGGCGGGCGTGCTGATCCTGGTGGCGGCCATCGCCGTCATCGCGCAGTCTAACTGACGCCGGGGCCCGGGTCGCCGACAGAAGCAAGATCGGTGCTTCTTGTTTCGGGCAGCAGGAACACGAGCGCCGCGGCGGCGAGGAAGAATCCCGAGTTGACGGCAAGCGCGGCTCCGACGCCGTGGCGGTCTGCGAGCGCGCCCACCACCACGGGGGCGAGCGCGCTCAGGCCGCGGCCGAAGTTGTAGGCGAAGCCCTGGCCGGCGCCGCGCACGGCGGTGGGGTACAGCTCGGCGAGCATCGCTCCGAACAGCGAGAAGAACCCGGTGCCGAAGAAGCCGACGAGCGGCCCCATCCAGAAAAGCAGCGCGGGCCAGCGCCGCGGAGCCATTCCGTACAGCGGAACGAGCAGCGCGGCGGCGAGAACGTAGAAGGCGAACGCGGGGCGGCGCCCGAAGCGGTCTGCGAGCGCGCCGAAGCAGAGGTAGCCGGCGAAGGCTCCGGCCTGCACGGCGAAGACGAAGCCGCTGGTGCGGACGACGGTCATGCCTGCCCCGCCCTCGCTGGCTGGCAGGGAGAGGAAGCCCGGAAGCCAGGTGAACAGTCCCCAGTAGGCGAAGAGCACGCTGGTGGCCAGCGCCGTGGCGAGCCCGGTGAAGCGGACGAGCGGGGGGCGGAAGATGGAGTGCCAGGGAGCGCGGGCGCGCTGCTCGCGCCACAGGCGCGGCTCGTCCACATGACGGCGGATGTAAAGAGTAAGCAGCGCCGGCAGGACGCCAGCAAGAAACAGCGCGCGCCAGCCGAAGCGCGGCAGGATGAGCGCCGTGAGTCCGGCAGCGGCCATGTAGCCGAGCGCCCAGCCGGACTGCATGAAGCTGGCCGCTTTGGCGCGGTGCTCCGCCGGCCACCATTCGGCCACGAGCGTGGCTCCAGCCGACCACTCCCCGCCCAGGCCAAGCCCCACGAGGGCGCGCCAGAAGATGAGCTCGCCGAGCGTGCGGGAGGTGGCGGTGCCCGCCGAGGCGAGCGAGTAGAGCAGGATCGTGTAGATCAGCGTCCGGCGGCGCCCGATGCGGTCTGAAACGAAGCCGGCGGCCACGCCTCCCGCGGCGCTGGCCAGCAGCGTGGCGGAAGCCGCGAGCCCCGCCTGCGCATTCGTCCAGCCGAACTCGGAGCGCAGCGTGGCGAGCGCGAAGACGTAGAGCAGCACGTCCATCGCGTCCAGCAGGAAGCCGAGCTGCGCCGCCCAGAGCGCGCGCCAGCGCGGGGCGGTGAAGACGCCATCGAAGAAACGCAATGTGGGACGAGTATAGCGCCGCGGCTATTCGTAATGCAGCGCCTGGATGGGGTCGAGCCTTGCGGCGCGCGCCGCCGGAGCGAGCGCGGAGATCAGCCCGACGGCGAGCAGCACGCCCATCGACACGGCGACAGGCTTCAGCCCGATGGCCAGACGGATATCGCCCACGCCGGTGTTGTCCCTGAAAGCCGGGCCGAGGAAGGGCATCGAGCCGATGGCGGCGGTGGCGCCCCACCCGATGAGCACGCCGAAGACGCCGCCGGCGAACACGACCAGCGCCGCCTCGCACAGAAACTGGCGCAGGATGAGGCCGCGCGGCGCGCCCAGCGCCTGCACCGTGCCGATTTCGCGGGTGCGCTCCAGCACCGAGGCGAGCATGATGTTGGCCAGGCCCACGCCGCCGATGGCGAGCGTCAGGGCGCCGATGAAGCCCAGCAGCAGTTTCACGGCCAGCGACATGCCGTTGATGATGTTCATGAACTTCGAGAACGCGAGGATCTCGACGGCCTTTTCATCCGAAGGGGAGAAGCGGTGCAGTTCGGCCAGCTTCGCCCGCACCATGCGGATGGCCTGCTCGCGTGAATCCGGCGTGACGGGGCGCCAGACGTAGAACCACGGATACTGGATGTCGCCAAGGAGCGAAAACGTCTCGTAGGGGATGAAGATGCACTGGTTGTCGCGGCGGTTGTAGTTGGAGATCTGGAGCTTGTTGTCCATCACGCCGATGACGGTGAACCGCAGCCCGTTGAGCGTGATTTCCTCATTCACCGCGGGAGCCTCGCCGAAGACCTCCCTGGCGACTTCGTATCCGAGCACCGCCACGCGGTGGCGCCGCTGCCGGTCCTCCTCGTTGATCCAGCGGCCGTCCGTGATCCTGATGTTGCGGATCACGGCGTATTCGGGCCAGACGGCGCGCACGGTGGCTTCCTTCTCCTTGCCGCGGTAGTGCAGCTTGAGGCCGTGGCGCATGATCTCCGGCAACAGGAACTCGACCAGCGGCACGCTCTCCTTGATCACCTGCGCGTGGGCGTATTCGAGCCGGATCTTCCTGCCCGTTCGCATCCCGCCCGCCTGAAGGCTCGTCTGCCCGCCGTAGGTGATGATCAGGTCCTGCCCGACCGCCGTGAAGGCCTTGACGAGCGCCCGCTCGAACCCCTCGCCGAAGCTCATCAGGATGACGAAGCAGGCCACGCCCCAGGCGAGGCTGAGCGTGGTGAAAAGCGTGCGGTGCCTGTAGAAGCGCAGCGCAGCGATGCTTTCGGCCAGGATGAAGCGCCAGCTCATGGATCACCTCTCGCAGCGCAGCGCTTCCACCGGCGTCAGCTCCGCTGCGCGCCGCGCGGGCGGCAGAGCGGAGGCGACGGCCACGGTTCCGAGCGCGAGCGCAGCCACCGCGAGCGCCTTCCACTGGATGGGAAGCCCGGCGAACATCGGCGGCAGCGGGAGCATGTTGACGGCGCCGGAGACGAGGAACGTCAGCACGAGGCCAGCCGCGCCGCTGAGAACCGCGAGCAGCAGGCCCTCGAGGAAGAAGTCCAGCAGGATGCGGCGCCGCGTGGCGCCGAGGGCCTTCTTGAGCCCGATTTCGCTGGTGCGCTCCGCCACCGCGATCATCATCGTGTTCATCACGCCGATGCCGCCCAGCGAGAGCGTGACGAGCGCGACGGCGCCGAGGAAGATCTCGGTGGCGTCGAAGATGGCGTCGAACATCTGGGCGCTCTCGATGGAGTCGAAGATCCGCAGCGCGCCCTTGTCGGTGGGCGAAAAGCCGTGGGCGCGGCCGAGCGTTTCGCGCACCTGTCGCTGGGCTTCCTCCCAGCGCGAGATGTCCGCGGGCCGGTACAGGAAGCCGTAGACGCGGCGTTCGGCGTAGACCTGCCTGTCTGCGGGCACGTCCCGCAGCAGCGCCGTGTGCGGGATGAGGATCTTGTCGTTGTCCCAGCCGTCGTAGGAGCTGTTCTGCTCCTTCTCGCTCATCACACCGATCACTTCGTAGGGGAAGCTGTTGATGTAGATCCTCTCGCCGACGGGCCGGGGGTTGTGTTCGAAGAGCTGCTTCCGCACGCTGGCCCCGAGGACGGCCACGCGCCGCGCTTCGCGCACGTCGGCCTCCGAAACAGTTCTGCCGGTCTCGACGGGCAGGTTCCGCAGCTTCAGATACTCGGGGTTGACGCCCACGGTGAGGAAGCGGCCGGCATTGGTGGCGCTGCGCGCGGGCACGTCCCAGGTCTTGTGCTCGGGCGAGATGACCGCGACCGCCGGGCAAGTGGCGCGGATGAGATCGATGTCCGATTCGCGCAGGCGGATGGGGCGTCCGGCGCGTTGCCCGCCGGCCTGCTCCTCCGTGACGCCGCCGAAGACGAAGACAATGTTGTCGCCGATCTGCGACATGTTCTTCCGCTGGCCCTGGCGGAAGCCGTCCGAAAGCGAGGACATCAGCACCAGCGAGGCAATCCCCCAGGCGATGCCGAACAGGGTGAGGAAGCTGCGCAGCCTGTTGCGGCGAATGTTCCACAGCGTCTGCCGCAGCAGGTCCGCCGCCAGCTCGCCGGCGTGCATCCGCCGGCGCGGGGCATCGAGAACCATCCTTGCGTGAATGGCAACGGGGCGGGGCTCGGCAATGCTGCTCACGGTGTTGTCCTGCAACAGGACATACGCACGGGCGGACGCGGAGTTCCGCAGTTGTTACACAGGAGCGGCGGCGCGGTTCTGGCACAATATGGACCATGCAGCACAGGCGCACAGATGGCGCAGGCCACGGGGGCCGCACGGCCTTCGCGTTCGACCGGGCCTGCCTGCTGCATCAGCCGCCGCCGGACCATCCGGAGTCTCCGGAACGGCTGCGCGCGCTGCACGCGCATCTTCAGCATGAGGGGCTGCTTGCGCAGGTATTGCCCGTGGAGGCGCGGGAGGCGACGGACGACGACCTGCACCTGTGCCACACGCGCGCCTACCTTGCCAACGTGCGCAAGGACATCGCGCGAGGCGCGCCGATGCTGAGCACCGGAGACACGCACCTGAGCCCGCACGCGGACCTGAGCGCCCGGCGCGCGGCCGGCGCCGCCATGGCCGCGGTGGATGCGGTGCTGTCCGGGCAGGCAAGGAACGCGTTCGCCGCCGTGCGGCCGCCGGGCCACCATGCGACGCTCAGCCGCGGCATGGGTTTCTGCCTGTACAACAACGTGGCGCTGGCAGCGCGGCACGCGCGGCGCGCGTGGGGCGTGGAGAGAATCCTCATCGTCGACTGGGACGTCCACCACGGCAACGGCACGCAGGACATCTTCTACGACGACCCGAGCGTGTTCTTCTTCAGCACGCATCAGGCGCCCTGGTATCCGGGCACGGGCTGGCCGGACGAGACCGGAGAAGGGCCGGCGCGCGGCACTACGATGAATTGCCCGTTCCCCGCTGGCGCAGGGCGGCGGGAAATTCTCGGAGCATTCCGGAAGAAGCTCCTGCCTGCCATGGACGAGTTCCGTCCGGAGCTGGTGCTGATTTCGGCCGGATTCGATTCCCGGGAAGGCGACCCTCTTGGTCTGTTCCGCCTGCGCGACGAAGACTTCGCCGAGCTGACGAAGATTCTGATGGAGATCGCAGACCGCTGGTCGGGCGGGAGGCTGGTGAGCGTACTGGAAGGCGGCTACTCGCTGTCCGGGATGCCGCGGGCAGCCGCAGCCCATCTGCGCGCGCTTCTCTCCGGGGGCTAAAAAAACAACCCCGCTCGAGCGGGGCGGTTGGGGGAGCGGGAGGGGGGCGGATGGGGGAAATCCCTCCCGCTCCTGGCGGGTGGTGGAGCTTTTACTATATCAAGAACCCGTTCATTTGTAAAGAGGGCAGCCTCAAAAAGTCTGAAATTCCGTTTTCCGCTGCCCGGGTCCGGCGCTGGCAGGCCCAGGACACACCGGCACTGCACGACCTCTGGGGGAGGCAATTGCGGCAAGGTGGACCGGCGCGGCGGCTATCATGGAAGGGCAGGACATGAAGTGGCACGGCAAGCGCGTGGTGGTGACCGGCGCTGACGGCTTCATCGGTTCGCACCTGGCAGAGCATCTGCTCGAGGCTGGCGCGGAGGTGACCGCGCTGGCGCTGTACAACTCGTTCAACCACTGGGGCTGGCTCGAGGAGATCCCGCGGCTCGCCGAGGTTCGCGTGGTAACCGGAGACATCCGCGATCCGCACCTGTGCGACGAGCTGCTGAAGGGCGCGGAAATCGTCTTCCACCTTGCCGCGCTGATCCCGATTCCTTACAGCTACCGCGCGCCGGCCAGCTATGTGGAAACGAACGTCCAGGGCACACTGAACCTGTGCCAGGCGGCGCGCCGGCATGGCCTCGAGCGCTTTGTCCACACGTCGACCAGCGAAGTGTACGGCACGGCGCGGTATGTGCCGATCAACGAGTCGCACCCGCTGTGCGGGCAGTCGCCCTATGCGGCAAGCAAGATCGGCGCCGATGCCATCGCGCTGAGCTTCTATTATTCGTTCGAACTTCCGGTGGTGGTGGCGCGGCCGTTCAACACGTTCGGCCCGAGGCAGTCGGCGCGCGCCGTGATCCCGACGATCATTTCGCAGATGGCCGCGGGCCGCAGCCGCATCCTGCTGGGAGACTCGACGACGACGCGCGATTTCACGTTTGTCGACGACACCTGCCGGGGACTGATGGCTGCCGCCGCGGCGGAGAACGGATGCGGCGAGGTCTTCAACATCGGCACGGGGCGGGAGATCAGCATCGCCGAATTGCACGCGCTGATCGCGCGGCTGATGGGCCGGCAGGCGGGGATGGACCACGATCCGGAAAGGCTGCGCCCGGAGAAGAGCGAAGTCCGGCGGCTGGTGTGCGACGCTTCCAAACTCCATGCGGCGACGGGATGGGCGCCCGCGCTCAGCCTGGAGGAGGGGCTGGAGCGCACGATCTCGTGGTTCTCCGATCCCGCCAACCTGCGCCGCTACAAGCCGGAGATTTACAATGTCTGACCGCGCCGTCATTCTGGCTGGAGGCAAGGGCGCGCGCCTGCGGCCATACACGGTGGTGCTTCCGAAGCCGCTGATGCCCGTGTGCGAGTATCCGATCCTCGAGGTCGTCGTGCGGCAGCTCGCCCATTATGGCTTCCGGCGCATCACAATGGCGGTGAACCATCAGGCGGAACTGATCCGCGCCTTTTTCGGCGAAGGAGAGCGCTGGAACATCCGTATCGACTATTCGCTCGAGAACCAGCCGCTCAGCACGATGGGCCCGCTGCGGCTGATCCCGGATCTGCCCGAGCACTTCCTGGTGATGAACGGAGACGTGCTCACCGATCTCGATTTCCGGGCCTTCCTGGGCGAGCACATTCTCGCCGGGCGTTCTTTCACGATCGCCGCCAGCCGGCGGGTACAGGTGATCGACTATGGCGTGCTGGAAGTGGACGCCTCCGGCCGGCTGACCGGCTTCCGCGAGAAGCCATCGTCCACCTACCTGGTGAGCATGGGCGTGTATGCGGTGAGCCGACGCGCGCTGGATTTCATCCCGCCAGACACCTGCTATGGATTCGACCATCTGATGCGGGACATGCTCGCCGCCGGCGAGCCCGTGCACGTGCACGAGCACCCGGGCTACTGGCGCGACATCGGGCGTCCCGACGACTACATGCAGGCCATCGAGGAGTTCGAGGGGCCGCTGAAACAGGTGCTGCTGCTTTGAGGATCCTGGTCACGGGCGCCCGCGGGTTTGTCGGATCCCATCTGTTGCCGCATCTGTTGTCGGCCGGCCATGAGGCGGCGGGGCTGGACATCGAGCACGGAGACCTCGCGCGCAGCATGCCGGAGGCGGGCCCGGCGGACGCCGTCATCCATCTGGCCGGTCGCTCCTCGGTCATGGAGAGCTGGCAGAATCCGGCGGCCTTTTACGAAGCCAATGTGCTGGGCACGGTGCAGGTGCTCGAGTACTGCCGGCGCACGGGGGCTCGCATGATCCTGGTCAGCTCCTACGTCTACGGGCGTCCCCGCTACCTGCCGGTGGATGAAGACCACGCGCTCGAAGCCTTCAATCCCTATGGCCACAGCAAGATCCTCGCGGAAGAGGCGGCGCGATATTACGCAGCCGCCTTCGGCGTGCCGCTGGCGGTGGTGAGGCCGTTCAACCTCTACGGGCCCGGGCAGCGGGAAGATTTTCTGATTCCGACTCTCATCCGGCAGGTGCTCGATCCGGCCAGGCAGCGCGTGGAGGTGATGGACACGCGGCCCCGGCGCGACTTTCTTTACGTCGCTGATTTTGCCGACCTGCTCGAGCGGTTGGCGGCATCGCAGCGGCAGGGCGTGTACAACGCGGGCAGCGGCGCCTCCACGGGGATTGGCGAGCTGGTGCGGCTGCTGTGCGAGCTGGCAGGCACGGACAAGCCGCTGGCGGACGCGGGCCGGCCGCGCCCAGACGAAGTGCTGGACATGTACGCCAGCGTGGAGAAGGCGCGGCGCGAACTCGGCTGGGAACCGCGAACTCCGCTGCGCGAAGGGCTGGCGCTGACGCTGGCGGCGTGGAAGCGTTAGGCCGCGCGCTTCCTAAGGCACGAAGCGGTAGCCGACGCCGCGCACCGTCTGAATCCAGCGCGGAGACTGCGGTGAGTCCTCCAGCTTCTGGCGCAGCCAGGCGATGTGGACGTCCACCGTGCGGGAAGTGACGCCGCTCGAATACTCCCAGACGCTGCGCAGCAGCTCTTCGCGCGACACCGTCTGGCCGCGGCGCTCCACGAGGTAGCGCAGGAGCTGGAGCTCCTTGCCCGCCAGCGGCACGGGCTGCCCTGCCTTGAGGGCGACGCCGTGCTCGAAATCCACAGTGACGTCGCCGAACTCGAAGCGCTCCAGCGGGCCGTATGGCTCCTTGCGGGCGCGGCGCAGCAGCGCCTCGATGCGAGCCGAAAGCTCCTCGGGCGCGAACGGTTTCGCCAGGTAGTCGTCGGCGCCGATTTTCAGGCCCACGACCCGGTCGGCCACGCGTCCGCGCGCGGTGAGCATGAGAACAGGCGTGTCGCGGCCCTGGCTGCGGAGCGTGCGGCAGACGTCAAAACCGCTCATGCCGGGCAGCATCACGTCGAGAATGATGAGGTCGTAGCGCTCCTTCAGTGCCTTCCGCAGCCCTGCCGGGCCGTCCGGGGCGGCATCGACTTCATGGCCTTCCGCCACGAGCATGTCCGTCAGCGTCATGACGAGGCCCGGCTCGTCTTCGACGATGAGGATGCGCGCGCTCATGGGGCAGCGTCTCCGCTGGAAACGGGTTCAGGCTCCGCCTCCTGCTGCGCCGCCGCGCGGAGACGGATCAGAAACTCCGTGAGCTCGCCCGGCCTGCTCCTGGCCTCCACCTCGCCGCCGAAGGACTCCACGGCGCTTCGGACGAGCGCGAGGCCGAGCCCGGTGCCATGCACCTGATCATCGATGGCGCGGCGGCCGCGGAAGAAGGGCTCGAAGACATGGGGCAGCTCGCCGGGAGGGATGCCCGGCCCGCGGTCGGCCACGCAGATCTCCACCAGCGCGCCGCGGCGGGCAGCCGCGATCCGCGCCCAGCCGCCTCCGTACTTGATGGCGTTCGACAGCAGGTTCTGGATCGAATGGGCGAGCGCGCGCGGCTCCGCCAGCACCGGAGGAAGCGATTCCGGAATCACCGTCTCGACGTGGCAGCCGGAGGACTCGATCAACTGCTGGCAGGCGGAGACGGCCTCGCGCACGGCGTCCGCCACTTGTACGGGCTCCAGCGCGCCGCCCGGCCGGCCCGACTTGGAGCGGGCGAATTCGAGCACCTGTTCGACGATCTCGGTCAGCCGCTCGCTCTCTTTCTGGATCAGCGCGCCGTACTTTTCCACCATGGCCGGGTTCTGCGCCAGCCGCCCGCGCAGGTTGTAGGCAGCCGTGCGAATCACCGTAAGCGGCGTGCGCAGCTCGTGGGAGACGCCGGTGACGAACTCCATCTGCATGTCCGCAAGCCGCTGCGCACGGCGCGTGGAGAGGATCAGAGCGGCCAGCGCAGCCACCATCAGCAGAAGAATGCCGCCGGTGACCGCGAGGTTCCGCAGGCGCGTGCGCGCGACGACAGCATCCAGCGAGCCAGCGCGGTGCCGCACGGAAAGCCACAACCGGCCCATGTCGGCCGACGCCATGCGCGGCTTGGCTGGCCCGCGCGCCCCGGGAGGAGCAAGACGCCGGAAGAGTTCGTCGTAGTGCAGGTCGACGATGGCCAGGCTGGCGTCCGGCGCTCCTCGCAACGGCTCGGAGGAATTGCTGAAAAAGATGCGGGAGGGCTCGGCGCGGAAAGCGGCCTCCATCTGATAGTCGTGAACTGCGTCGCCGAGATGGCGGTGCAGATACTCCGGAATCATCGCATTGCGAAGATAATCCGCATCGAGTTCGAAGATCAGCCACGCAGCGCGGCGGGGATCCAACGGGCCGCGGCCGAAGAGGGAGACTTCGAACAGGAGCGCTTCGTCGGCACTCGGCGGGGCGAAAGGCCGCGGGCGGTTCTTCCGGGCTGGAGCCTCGGTCATCGCCTCCACGCGCATCTCCATCCGTTCGCGGATGCCCTGCCATGCGGCAGGCCAGGCAGCCTCCCGCACACCGCCGGATTCCGGATCGAGCAGCCACAGGACGGCATGGCCGCCGCGGACCGTGACCAGACCAATGCGCCGGAACAGCTCGTCATGCGGCGTGGATTCGCGCCACTGGCGGAACCGCGCGCCCAGTTGGCCGGGTTGCGCGGCCGTTTCGGGCGGATCCCCATCCGGCAGGAAGGATGACACCGCGGAGGTCAGCTCCGCATTCAGCGCAGTGGAAAAGCGGATGAGAGCGCTTTTCAGGCCAGCCCGGAGGCGGTCGCGCTCGGCACGGCTGGCCTCGTCGATCCAACGGTACTGCAACACCCCAAGCGCCGAGCACAGCCCCATCAATACAACGGGGAAAACCCAGGAGCGCGCCGGGATCGAGCGGGTGCGGAGCATTTCCGAACTGAGTATCTCAAACAGGAAGACGCCGGGCGCGCGCTGGCGGGCAGCGCGCCGCTGTGAAGAATTGTTAAATCGCGCCGCCGGAAGCCGCCGCCTGAAACCGCGCAGCGGCGGGCGGAATCTGGTCTGATGTCCCTATGAAAGCATCCGCGAGGGTCCCCCGATGAGCTGGCGAAGCTTTCGCACGCGCCTGGGCGCTGCTGTATTCATGCTGGGCGCATATGCCGCAGCCGCGGCTCCCGGGCTCTATGTGGTGGAACTCGGCGGCGAGCCGGCCGCCGCGCTGGCAGCCAGAGAAGCCCGGGCGGGCCGGGCCGGTCCGTCCGCGCGCGGGCGGCAGGCCTGGCGCCTGCATGTGGACGGGGTGCGCTCCCGTCAGGCGGCCGTGCGGAGGATGGCGGAAGAGCGCGGCGCGCGCGTGCGCGGCTCAGCGAGCATCGCCGCCAACGCGCTGTTCGTGGAGATGGAAGAAGAGCAGGCGCAGGCGCTCGCTTCCCTGCCCGGAGTGAAGCGCGTACGGCCCGCGCGCGAGTATCACATGACGATGGATGCAGCGCTTCCGCTGCACCGCATCCGCGAAGCCTGGGAGCTGGCGGGCGGCGGGAACCGCGCGGGGGAGGGGGTGAAAATCGCCGTCATCGACAGCGGCATTGAGGCGTCGCATCCCGCCTTCAGGGCGGACGGGTTCCAGGCTCCGGAAGGGTTTCCCAGAAAAGATCTTTCAGCCGACGCGGCGAACACGTCGGGCAAGATCATCGTGGCCCGCACGTATGTGCCGCTGCTGAGGAACTGGGATCCGGACGTCACCGTGCGGGACCACGTCGGCCATGGAACGGCTGTGGCGATGATCGCCGCCGGCGTTCCGCACGAGGGGCCTATGGGCTGGGTGAGCGGCGTGGCCCCAAGAGCGTGGATCGGCGTGTACAAGGTGTTCGGAACGCCCGGGTTCAACAGCACGACGACGGATGCCGCCCTGCTCAACGCGATCGACGACGCGCTGGAGGATGGCATGGACGTGCTGAACCTGAGCCTCGGCGTGGACATCTCGCTGCGGCTGGAAGAAGACACGCTGGCGCAGGCGGTGGAGAACGCGGCGGCCGCAGGGGCCATCGTGGTCGTATCGGCGGGGAACAACGGCCCGGGGTGGAATTCCATCGCATCGCCTGCCACGGCTCCGTCGGCCATTTCCGTGGGGGCCACCACCAACGCGCGGACTTTCGGCTGGAGCGTGAGGTTCGAAGGCCATGATCCGGTGCTGGCCGTGCCGGGCAACGGCCCCGTTCCATCCCAGCCGGTGAGTGGCGAAGTGGCCGATGTCAGGCAACTCGACCCCACCGGCCTGGCCTGTACGGCGTTGCCGCAGGGAAGCCTTGCCGGAAGGATCGCGCTGATCCTGCGCGGAACCTGCACTTTCGAAACGAAGCTGAACAACGCAAAGGCCGCCGGCGCGGCCGGCGCGGTGGTGCAGGCCCGCGAGGAGTCTCCGGACCCCATCACGATGGCCGTCGGCTCGGCGACGCTGCCGGCGATGATGGTCTCTTACGGCAGCGGGCAGAAGATCCGCGGCTGGCTGGCCGAAGGCGGAACGTTGACGGCGACGATGGATTTCACTTTCTCGCGCGTCCCGCAGCAGGCCGGCGTCGTGGCGGATTTTTCGGCGCGCGGACCGAACGTCGAACTCGGCATCAAGCCGGACCTGGCCGCCACGGGCACTGATCTGTGGATTGCCACGCAGACCTTTGACGGCAATGGGCAGATGTACGACCCAAGCGGCTACACGCTGGTCGACGGCACGAGTTTTGCCGGACCTTTCGTGGCCGGCGCGGCAGCGGTGGTGAAGAGCGCGCGGCCGTCCCTCGACGCCCGGGCGGTACGCTCGGCGCTGATCAATTCGGCAGCGCCCGAGATGGAGGAGACGTCCGCCTGGATTCAGCGCACGGGCGCCGGCCTGCTGGATGTGGAGGCGGCGGTGCGCGCTCCGCTCGTGTCGTCGGAAGTTTCCCTGAGCTTTGGCGTGGTGGCGCCGGGCCAGGCGCCGCAGCCGCGCACGTTCACCGTGAGACACGTGGGCAGCGAGCCGGAAACATACTTCGTGCGCGTCGAGCCGAAGCGCGGCACGGTGGCGCCCGCAGTGACCGTGGATCTCATCGAACTCGCTCCTGGCGGGGAGGCGCAGTTGCAGGCGGAGTGGCGGGAGACAGCGCCGGAGGCAGGCTCCTACGAGGGCTTCCTCGTACTGGAAGCGGCGTCGGGCGGCACGGCGCTGCGCGTGCCCTACTGGATGGCGGCATCGCGGGGCGAGCCGCAAAGCTTCACCGTGCTCGACCAGACGACGCAGGCCCGGAGGTTCTCCATTGTGCAGGACGCGATCCTTTTCCGCGTGGTGGATCCGAGCGGCGTCCCCATTGGCGATGCCGATGTCCGCGTGGAGTCGCTGGACGGGGGCACGGTGGTCCGCGTGAGCAACTACGACGCGGATTCGCCGGGAGTCTTCGGAGTAACGGTGCGGCTGGGGCTGACGGCTGGCGCCAACCGCTTCCGGATCCGCGCCGGAAGCGCGGAGCTCGTGTTCACGGTCAACGGCTACTGATCCCGCATTTCTGATAACGTGATCCGCATGAGGGTTCTCGTGTGGATCGCCGCGCTCGCGGTGTGCGCGCACGCCGAACACCGCCTGCATGCTCTGGGCGTCACCACCAAAGGCTGGGTGGTGGGCGCGGCGCTGCTGCCGGGGGGAGTTTTCATCCGGCAGAGCTCGGGCGAATGGGTGAATGCCGGATACCGGCATCCGCTGATGACTGCGCTGGCGTGGCTGCCCGGCGAGCCCGAAACGCTGTATGTGGCCGCCGGCGACGGCGTCATCCGCATCGACGCCGCGGGGCGCTGGCGCGTGCTCACCGATGAGACGGTCACCGAGCTTCAGGACATCAGCGCCGGGCCCGGCGGCATCATCGCCTTTGGACACACGGCGGGCTTCCGCATCTCGGAAGACCGCGGGCAGTCCTGGCGGGAGATTGCCGCCGGCCTGCCCCGCCGCTACGGCAAGGCGATCCGGATCGACCGGACAAATCCGGACCGGATTGTTGTGGGAACAGAAACGGGCTTTTATGTTTCTTCCGACCGCGGCCGCGCGTGGCGTCTGGCGGGCGCCGCGGGCTTCCAGGCGATGCGCGTGGAGCAGTCGCCGCACGAAGCGCGGCTGTGGCTGGCGGTGACGCAGAAAGGCGGCGTCTTCCGCAGCACGGACGGCGGGCTGACGTTCGAGGCCACGCCGCGCGATCCGGCGGCGGGCCGCAACCTGTATGACATTGCCTTTGATCCCACGGACGCGAGGCGCATTGCCGTCTGCGGGTGGGGCCTGGGCGTGCTGGTCAGCGAGGACGGCGGACTGACGTGGGAGGCGCGCCACCGGGGGCTGCCGCGGCTGGACGTCTGGAGCGTTGCGTTCGATCCGGACCGGCCGGGGCGGCTCTATGCCAGCGTCCACGAGGAGGCGCTGTACGTCTCCGAGGATGCGGGCCGCACGTGGCGCGTGGAGGGGCTGCCCGGCAGCATCGTGCTGAAGATGGCCTTTGTGCCCGTGCGCGGAGGTGCGCGGTGAGGCGGGCGGCGGCAGCGGTCCTGGCGCTCTGCCTGGCGGCGCAGTCCGCGCTGGCGCAGGGCTATGAAGAAAGGCGCAGGCGCCTGATCGAAAAGACGGCGCGCGTCGCTGACGACAGGCTCGGCTATGGCCACATCGCCGCGCGGCTCTGGCTGCGGGAAGGCGTGCCCGCCGCAGAGCGCCGCCTGCGCGAGCTGCTGGAAGGCGACATCAGCGGGGACATGTTCTGGATGTTCCCGATGACCGCCATCTCCTACCTCGACCGGGGCCAGCTCAGCGATGCCACGCGCGCGCTGATCCAGCGCTCCTGGAAGCGCTACTACCCCTTCCGCGGCGACACGGAAAACCACTGGCTGCTCTACTACACATCCATGTACCTGATGGCGCAGAAGTGGCCGGAGCTCGGCGGCGAGGCGTGGTTCAACGGCAAGAGCTCGAAGGAGAACATGGAGGAGGCGCGGCGCTGGATTGAGGGCTGGGTGCGGCTGACGACCACCAGGGGGCAGGGGGAGTACGACTGCACGCACTACATCGGCGTTTACCTGCTGCCGCTGTCCTATCTGGCCGCATGGGCCGAAGACCCGCGCATTCGGAAGCAGGCGTCGATGATGATCGAATGGGTGACGGCCGATTTCGCGGCGGAAAGCCTCGATGGCATCTACGTGGGCGCGCACGCGCGCACGGACGACCGGCAGGTGGTGGAGAAGGCGGCCGGCGTCAGCTCGGATTTCGCCTGGCTGCTGTTCGGCCAGGGCAGGGAGACGCCGCCTTATGGCGGATATGCCGTCTTCTACGCCATGGCCGATGGCCCCGAGCCGCCCGAGATCCTGCGCCGCATCGCCACGGACCGGAGCCGGCCCTACACGCACTTCGAAAAGAAGCGTACGCGCAACCGTTGGCGCTTCCATGACGAGCTGCACGGTCCCGTCTATAAGACGACGTACATGACGAAAGACTACGCAGTCAGCTCGGACCAGGGCGGCGTGCTCCAGCCGGTGCAGCAGCATTCGTGGGACGTGACCTGGCGGCTCGATCATCCGGAAGGCCGGCACAACACGCTGTTCTCGCTGCACCCTTACTCCGGCATGACCGAGCTGGAAGCCTATTTCACCTTCTCGCCGGACTTCGGCACCGAGGCGGTCTACCGCTCCAAAGTGACTTATGATTCGCCCGACAAGCTGCTGGGCGGCTCGCCCTACGAGCGCATCGCGCAGAGCGAGGACGCCGTGGTGGCGCTGTACGACATCCCCGCCGGCACGCGCTTTCCTCACATCAACGGCTTCTTCTCGAAAGACCTGGAGGAGTTCGAAGAGGACTCCTCCGGCTGGATCCTCTGCCGCGGAGGGCGCGCATGGATCGCCTACCGGCCTCTGGCGCCGTATGTCTGGAAACCGATCGAAGGCGGCGGGCGGAGGCTGTTCAGCCCGTATCTGAAGAACGGAACGGTGGTGCAGGCGGCCAGCGCGGACGAGTTCCCCACGCTGGAGGCGTTCCGCAAGGCCATTCGCGCCCTGAAGCTCGAGTTCAGGCTGGAGCCGAAGCCGCGCGTCACGTTCCGGACGCTGCGCGGCCGCACCCTGGAGTTCGCCTATGGCGAGACGCCGCGCATCGATGGCAGGCCGCTGGATTACGCCGGCTGGCCCGCCTTTGGAGGCCCGTTCCTGAATGCGAAGGCGGGCGAGCCGAGGCTGGTGATGACGCATGGAGGCGTGCGGCGGATCCTCGATTTCCGCACGCTGACGGTTCTGGAAGAGAAGATCCCCGCCCCGAAGCAGGCAGGGCGGACCCAGGGAGACTGAGATGCAGAGAAGATCCTTCGTCGGCGCCGCCGGCGCCGCGGCGTTTTCGATCCTCCGGCCGGAGCTGGTGCGCGGCACGCAGCGGAACTCGGCCGTGCGGCTGGCGCTGTTCGGATGCGGAGGCCGCGGCACCGGCGTGGCGGCCTCGTTCCTCGCCAATACGGATGCGGTGGTGACCGCCCTTGGCGATCTCTTCGAAGGACAACTGACAAAGGCGAAAGACCGGCTGGACACGGCCGCCGCGAAGGCCGGCAAGCCGCCCATCGACCGCTCGCAACTGTTCGCGGGACCAGACTCGCTCGACCGCCTGCTGGAATCGAAAGCCGTGGACGCCGTGCAGATCGCCACGCCGCCCTACTTCCATCCCGAACAGCTTGCGAAAGTGGTGGCAGCAGGAAAGCATGTTTACTGCGAGAAGCCGGTTGCCGTGGACGTCGCGGGCTGCCTGAGCGTGATCGAAAGCGGGAAGAAGGCGCAGGGCCGGCTGAGCCTCGCCATCGGCTTTCAGCTCCGGCACGCGCCGCCGTATGTGGAGATCCGCGAGCGGATCCGCAACGGCCAGATCGGGGAGGTGATCTGCGGACTGTCTCATTATTATGCGGGAGCGATCCGCCGTCCCGACTGGCCGGACGCCTCTCCGCAGGAGCGGCGGCTGCGGAACTGGATCCACGACCGCGTGCTGAGCGGCGACATCTTCGTCGAGCAGAACATCCACCTGGTGGATCTGAACAACTGGCTGCTCGGCGCGCGTCCGCTCTCCGCGCAGGGCGTGTGCGGACGCCGCGGGCGGCGCGACCAGGGGGACTGCTCGAGCCACTACAACGTGACGTTCACTTACCCGAACGACGTGCACATCACCGTCACGTCGACGCAGTTCATCGAGGGCGAATGGGACGTCGGCGTGCGGCTGTTCGGCACCGAGGGCAATGCCGAGCTGCGCTACGACGCGCCGGTCCGGATCACGGGACGGCGCCCGTGGGATGCGCCGGGCGTGGGCAAGCCCGAAAAGACCGGCGCGGAGGCCGCCGTCACCGGAGCTTTCAAGGGCGCCATTGAGGACGCAGACGCCGAGAAGGAGAAGCACTGGATCGCGAGCATCGCCAGCGGCAACTTCCTCAATGAGGCGGAACAGGGCGCCGAAAGCACGCTGAGCGCCATCCTCGGCCGTACGGCCGCCTACACCGGCCGTGCCTGGACCTTCGACGAAGTGGTGCGCAGCGGCGAGCGCTGGGACGCCGGGCTCGACGTGCGCAGGCTGTGAAGCGCGCGGGACGGGCGGCGCGGAGGATCTGGTATCGTGAAAGTTTCCCCCGATGGAATCGACGCTGCCCGATATCCTCGCCCGCATTGTCGATCAGAAGAAGGCCGAAATCGCTGAGAAGCTGGAGCAGCGGCGCAGCCTTGAGCTGACGGCGCAGTTCCAGACCGGCCAGCGGCGGGACTTCCGCGCGGCGCTGCTGCGCCGGCAGCCGGCCATTATCGCCGAAATCAAGAAGGCCTCGCCGAGCCGGGGGCTGCTGTGCGCCGATTTCAACCCCGGGGCGCTGGCGCGGGCCTATTTTGCCGGAGGCGCGGCGGCGCTTTCCGTGCTGACGGACGCGCATTTCTTCCAGGGATCGCTGGGAGACCTGAAGACGGCGCGGGCCACCGCTTCCCTGCCGGTGCTGCGCAAGGACTTCACGGTCGACGAAATCGACGTCGTGGAAGCGGCAGCGGCGGGCGCGGACGCTGTCCTGCTGATTGCGGCCATCCTCACGGCGAAGGAAATCGAACGGTTCCGCCTTGCGGCGGAGCACTACCGGATGGCGGCGCTCGTCGAGGTGCATGACGAGGCCGACCTCGGCAAGGCGCTCGAAGCCGGCGCCACCCTGATCGGAGTGAACAACCGGAACCTGCGTACGTTCGAAGTTTCGCTGGCCACGGCGGAACGGCTTGCGCCGCTGCTTCCGCGCGAGGCGGTGCGCGTGGCCGAAAGCGGCATCCACTCGCGCGCCGACATCGAGCGGCTTTCCGCCGCCGGCTACCAGGCGTTCCTGGTGGGCGAGCATCTGATGACAAGCGGCAATCCGGAGCGGGCGCTCAGGGAGTTGACAGGCGAGTGACGCTCATCAAGATCTGCGGCATTACAACGCTCGAGGACGCTCTGGCGGCATGCGATGCGGGCGCCGACGCGCTCGGGTTCAACTTCTGGCCGCAAAGCCCGCGCTACATCGAACCCGCGCGCGCCGCGGGCATCATCGAGCGCCTGCCCGGCAGCGTGCTCGCCGTCGGCGTCTTCGTGGATGAGGCGGCGGAGCGGATCGAAGAAACAGCGGCTGCCGCCGGCATCGAGATCGCGCAGCTCCACGGCTCCTGCGGCGTGCCGCGGCTGCGGTGGTGGAAGGCGCTGGAGGCGGGCCCGGGGCTGCGCGAAAAGATGGAACATTTCGGGGCGGAAGCGTTTCTGGTGGATGCGCCGGCCGGGGCGTTGCGCGGCGGCAGCGGCCGGACATTCGACTGGTCGCTGGCGCGCGGCCTGCCCGGCAGGATCATTCTCGCCGGCGGGCTGGGGCCGGACAATGTGAAGCAGGCGATCGCCGCGGCACGGCCCTGGGGCGTGGATGCGTGTTCGCGCCTCGAGAGCGCACCAGGGCGGAAGGACGCGGCCCGGGTGCGGGCTTTCATCCAGGCGGTGCGGGAGTCGGAATGAACGAGAAAGTCATGCAGGTTCCGGACGAGCGGGGGCACTTCGGCCCCTATGGAGGCCGGTTCGTGCCGGAGACGCTGATGGCTCCGCTCGAGGAGCTGGAGCGCGCTTTCCGCGAAGCGCAGCAGGATCCGGAGTTCCATCGCGAGCTGAAGGAGCTGCTCGAAACCTATGCTGGCCGGCCGACGCCGCTGTATGAAGCGCGGCGGCTGGGCGCGGAGCTGGGCGGCGCGCGCATTTTCCTGAAACGCGAGGATCTGCTCCACACGGGCGCCCACAAGATCAACAACTGCCTGGGCCAGATCCTGCTGGCCCGCCGCATGGGCAAGCGGCGCATCATCGCCGAGACGGGCGCCGGCCAGCACGGCGTGGCCACCGCCACCGTCTGCGCGCTGTTCGGCATGGAATGCGTCGTCTACATGGGCGAAGAGGACATGCGGCGGCAGCGGCTGAACGTGTTCCGCATGCGCCTGCTGGGCGCGAAAGTCGTGCCGGTGCGCACCGGCAGCCGGACGCTCAAGGATGCCGTGAGCGAAGCGATGCGGGACTGGGTGACCAACGTCGAGACGACGCATTACCTGCTGGGCTCGGCGCTTGGGGCGCACCCGTACCCGCTGATGGTGCGCGAGTTCCACCGCGTGACCGGCGAGGAGGCGCGGCGGCAGGTTCTCGAACGGACCGGACGCCTGCCGGATGCCGTCATTGCCTGCGTGGGCGGCGGATCCAACGCCATCGGAATCTTTTCGGCGTTCATCCCGGACGAGCGCGTGGCGCTCATCGGAGTGGAAGCGGGCGGGAGGAGCCTCGCGCCCGGCGAGCACGCGGCGCGCTTCGCCGGCGGAGCCCCGGGCGTGTTGCAGGGAGCCTACAGCTATCTGCTACAGAACGGCGATGGGCAGGTGCTGCTGACGCATTCGGTTTCGGCCGGGCTGGACTACGCGCTGGTCGGGCCCGAGCATGCGTGGCTTCACGATCAGGGCCGCGCCGAATACGTCTCCGCCAGCGACCGCGAGGCGCTCGAGGCGGCGCGGCGGCTGGCGCGCACCGAAGGCATCATCCCTGCCCTCGAAAGCGCGCACGCGGTGGCCGAAGCGATCCGCCGCGCCCCGGCGGCGAAGGGCCAGATTTTCCTCGTCAATCTGTCTGGCCGCGGCGATAAAGACACGGACATTTACCGCGAGAATTTTCCCGAATTGGACCAGAACGATGGAATCGAGTGAGCGGATTGCGCGACGGTTCGAGGCGGCGCGCGCAGAGGGCCGGCCCGCGCTGATCGTGTATCTGACGGCAGGCGATCCGTGCCCGGAGCGCACGCCCTCACTGGCTCTGGCACTGGAGCGGGGTGGGGCGGATATCCTCGAGCTTGGCGTCCCGTTCTCGGACCCGATCGCCGACGGGCCGGTGATCCAGCAGGCGTCGGACCGCGCGCTGAAGGCCGGAACGACGGTTGAGCGGGTGCTGGAAATTGCGGCGGAAATCCGGCGCAGGAGCGAAATTCCCATTGTTCTTTTCAGCTATCTCAATCCGCTCTTGCGCTACGGCTTTGACAGGCTGTGCGGCGATGCGCGCACGGCCGGAGTGGACGGCGTTCTCGTGACGGACCTGAGCGTCGAGGAAGCCGAAGAGCCGGCGGAGTCCCTGCGGCGCCACGGCCTGGACCGCATCTTCCTTGCGGCGCCCACGAGCACGGACCGCCGTCTCGATCTGGTGGCCCGCTACTCGAGCGGCTTCGTGTATGTCGTATCGCGGACGGGCGTGACCGGCGCGCGGGACACGGTGAACCGCGCCGTCGAGGACCTGGTTCGCCGGCTGCGCGCGCGTACGCCGCTGCCGCTGGCGGTCGGATTCGGGATTTCCCGGCGGGAACACGTCGAGGAAGTGGGGCGTTACGCCGACGGCGCGGTCGTGGGCAGCGCGGTGATGCGCGTGGTGGACGAAAGCGCGGATGGAGTGCTGGAGGAGAGGCTCGAGGGGCTGTGCAGGGAGCTGAGCGGAAAGCGATGACGCTCGAAGAGGCGCAGGCGGCGCTGGACGAGCTCCGGCGGCAGATCGACGTGCTCGATCTCCAGATACTGGAACTGCTCAACCGGCGCGCGGTGGTCGCCGCGCAGATCGGCGACGTAAAGAAGGCCGTCTCGCTGCCTGTCTACGAGCCGAAGCGCGAAGAAGAAGTGTTCCGAAATGTCACCGTGAACAACCCGGGCCCGCTGTCGGAGGCCGCCGTGCGCCGCCTGTTCGAGCGCATCATCGACGAGATGCGCCTCCTTCAGCGGGAGCGCCTGAGCAGGGAGCAGGGACAATGATCATCATCATGGAAAAGGGCGCCACTGAGGAGCAGATCGAGGCGGTCATCGAGAAGCTGATCGGGCTGGATTTCAACGTGCACCGTTCGACCGGCGCGGTTCATACGGTGTTGGGCGCGGTGGGCCCGTCGGAGCTGGTCGATCCGGACGAGTTCAAGGTGATGCCGGGGGTGATGGAGTGCTACCGGGTGATGACGCCTTATCAGCGGGCCGCCCGGGCGGCCCGCCCCGAGGGCACGAGGATCCGGCTGGCCGGCGAGCGCGAGGGAGAAGTGGAGCTGGGCGGAACGCGCGTGGTGCTGATGGCCGGACCGGGCAGCGTGGAAGGAGAAGAGCAGTTGTTCCGCTGCGCCGAGCTGGCCGCGCGCGGCGGAGCCAAGCTGTTCCGCGCCGGCGGGCTGCGCGCGCATCTTTCGCCGGCGAGCCTGACCGGGCCGGACGCAGACTCGCTCCGCCTGATGAAACGCGCCGCCAGCACCTTCGGCATGTTCCTGGTGGGCGAGGTCGTCGAGGCGGACTCGGTAGGCATCGTGGAAGAGCACGCCGACGTGCTGCTGGTGGGCTCGCGCAACATGCAGAACTATCCGCTGCTGCGCGCCGCGGGCCGGGCGCGGCGGCCGGTCCTGCTGAAGCGCGCGCCGGCGGCCACCTTGCAGGAGCTGCTGGTGAGCGCCGATATGATCCTGGATGCCGGCAACCCGGACGTGATCCTGTGCGAGCGGGGCGTGCGCACCTACGGCTCCTACACGAAGAACACGCTGGACGTGACGGCGATTCCCGCGCTGCACAAGCTGTCCCACCTGCCGGTGATGGCGGATCCCTGCCGCGCCGCGGGAAGGCGCGACATCGCTCCCGCGCTGGCGCTGGCGGCGCTGGCCGCCGGAGCCGACGGGCTTCTGCTGGATGTACACCCGGACCCGTCGAAGGTGCTGGCCGAAGGCGCGCAGTCTCTGGAGCCGGAGCAGTTTCTCGAGCTGGCAAGGCAGTTGCGCTCGCTGGCGGCGGCGCTGGGAAGGAGCTTCTGAAGCGCGCATGGAAACGGTGGCCATTGTCGGCGTGGGCCTCATCGGCGGCTCGTTCGGGCTCGCGCTGAAGCAGGCAGGCTTCCGGGGCCGCGTCCTCGGCGTCAGCTCGGAGAGGACGATCGCCGCGGCGCTCGCGCGGGGCGCCATCGATGAAGCCGCAGGGTTCGAGCAGGCCGCGGCGCGGGCCGACCTGCTCTATCTGGCCGGGCCGATCGGCGCCATCCTCGACCTGATCCCACGGCTGGACGCGCTGGTCCGCCCGGGCGCGCTGGTCACCGACGCGGGCAGCACGAAACGCCTCATCTGCACGGCCGGACGCGGCCTGCGCCGTGCGCTTTTCCTCGGCGGGCATCCAATGGCCGGCAAGGAGCGGCGGGGTGTGGAAGAAGCCGACGCGGAGCTCTTCCGCGGGCGTCCGTACCTGCTGACTCCGTCTGCGGCGGAGGATCTCGAGACGCCCGCGGCGCGCGAGTTCGTGGAATGGATCCGGCGCATCGGAGCCGAGCCGCGCCTGCTCACGCCCGAAGAGCACGACCGCATTGTCGCCCTCAGCTCCCATCTGCCGCAGATGCTTTCCACGGCGCTGGCGTCGGCGCTCTCCGGCTGCGCCGAAGCCGGGACCGTAGCCCGCGCCGCCGGCCCCGGGCTGCACGACATGACGCGACTGGCATTGAGCGGGTGGGACATCTGGCAGGACATCCTGGAAACAAACCGGGACGAAATTGTTCGCGCCCTGGAAATGTTCGAGCAGCGGCTGCAAGGATTGAAGCAGCAGCTCGCCGGCGGCCTGCCGGAAGAGGAGTTCCGCCGCGGGGCGCAGTTCGCGAGGCAGATCCGGAACAGCGGCTGAGCGTCTCCGCTCCTCCGCCGCGTCAGCCTTCTGCGCGCGTCAGGCCTCGCCCGGCAAGCGAAGGCACGTCCGGTGCCAGCGTGTACTCCCAGCCCCACCCTGGCGCGGCGGCGAACACGAACACGCCCCAGGGCGCAGGCACGCGCTGAACGGTCCAGCCGCCGACGCGGAGGGATTGCGCCCCGTCGAGCAGCGGCGCGAGGCTGGCCGCCTGAAACGCGGCCGAGGCCGGAAGGCCCAGCGCCGCGGCCAGCGCGCGCCTCGCCGCTGCGAGCAGCTTGCGCGCCGCGGCGCGCTCTTCAGGCGGCATCTTTTCCAGCCGCTTCCGCTCAGCGGGATGCAGCCGCTGCGGCGGGGTGACGGCGCCTTCCCATTCGACGGCGATGCTGACGGGCGCCGCCACGGAAGAGGCTGCGGCTGTCCATCCGCGCGAATCGATGCAGAAGCGCACCGGCGGCCCGGCCGTCAACGGCTCGCCATCCGCAGTCCGGCAGGGGCTGTCCGGCTGCGCGCCCGCCTCCGGCAGGGGGCCGCCAGGCGAATCCGGCGCGGGCGGCGCAACCAGAGGCCGCTCCGGAAACGGGCAGGAACGGCCCGGAGGAATGAGCCACAGATCGAAGAGCCGCGCCCGAGCGGGGCGCCAGTCGCTGGACATGCCCGCCCCGCTACACCTTCGGGCGTTCCTGCACCACGTCCACTTCGCCGTGATCGTCGCAGTGATCGCCGTGGGGATGGTGGAGACGCCCGCCAACGAGATAGTCGACGTGATCGCCGTGAGGCACCGCTTCGTGCCCGCAGCCTTCACCGTGGACGTGGCCCGCCTCGTGCCCCGGGGCGGCGCCCCCGCAACGGTCCGGGTTGCGTTCGGTGATCTCCAGACGGCACTCGTCGACATGATCGCCGTGCATCGTGTGCAGGCAGCCATCGTGGAGGTAGTCCACGTGGTCGCCGTGCCGGATGGCGGTGTGTCCGCACCCTTCGCCATGGATGTGCGCGTGCTGCGGATGGATCCGGTGTTGGGACATGGCCAAACTTCTGTGATACATGAATCGGAGGCGGAAGGCTAGAATGGTTTTGAGGAGGCGTTCTCATTAACAGGACCGTCCGTCTCCGCGTCCTCGGCATGGACTGCGGGGAAGAAGTCTCGCTGCTGCGCGCGGCGCTGAGCCGGCTGAAGGGGGTGCGCGAGCTCCACTTCGACCTGGCCAAAGGGCGGATGACGGTGGAGTACGCGCCGGAATTTGTCAGCGAAGACGAGATCTTCGCGGCGGTGGAAGGCGCCGGAATGCGATGCCAGCGGTGGGAGGAGGCGGCGCGGCCGGGGCGCGGGGGCGGTTGGGAGCGGGCGGCGGTGTGGGCCAGCGGCGCGTTGCTGGCACTTGGGCTGGCGCTGGAGGCCTGGCTCGGCGGAGAAGCGCTGGAAACGCTGCTCGCGCACGGGCACCGGGCCGGGCACGGACACGCGGCGCCGGCGACGGCGACGGTCTGCTATGCGGCTTCGATGGCGGCGGGCGTGCTGGTCTTCTGGCGTAAGGCCTGGACGGCGCTGCGCACGGCGCGGGCGGACATGAACCTGCTGGTCATGGTGTCGCTGGCCGGCGCCTGCGCGCTGGGAGAGTGGACGGAGGGTGCGACGCTCGCCTTCCTGTACGCACTGGCCGGGAGGCTCGAGGCACTGAGCCTGGAGCGGGCGCGGCGCTCTGTGGCGCGCCTGCTGGAGCTGATTCCGGCGCAGGCATCGCTGGTGCATGGGGATCACGAGCACCGGGTCGAGGCCGATTCGCTTGTGCCCGGCGCGCGCGTGCGGGTCCGGGCCGGGGAGCGCATCCCATGCGACGGTGTCGTGCTGGAAGGGGAAGCGCTGGTAGACCAGGCGCCGATGACAGGCGAATCCGTGCCCGTGCCGAAGCGCGCAGGAGACGAGGTGTTTGCGGGAACGCTGAGCACGGGCGGCACGCTGCTGGTGGAAGTGCGCAGGCCCGCTGGCGACACGCGGCTGGAGCGCATGCTGCGCATGGTGGAGGAGTCCGGCAGCCGGAAGGCGGAGAGCGAACGCCTGGTGGAGCGCTTCGCGCGGCGCTACACGCCGGCGGTGCTGCTGCTGGCATTTTCCGTGGCCGTGCTTCCTCCGCTGGCAGGAATGGGCGCATGGAGCGAATGGGCCTACCACGGAATGGTCGTGCTGCTGATCGCCTGTCCGTGCGCGTTTGTGATCTCGACACCGGTGACGGTGATGGCGGCGCTGGCGAGCGCAGCGCGCCAGGGAGTGCTGATCAAGGGCGGCGCTTTTCTGGAAGCGGCCGGACGCCTGCGGGCGCTGGCGATGGACCGCCACGGGATCCTGACGCAGGGCGAGCCGCGCCTGGCGCGGCGGGAGACGCTCGATCAGGAGGAGAAGGATGCGCTGGAAGCATGGCAGAAGTGGCGCTTGGAGGAGGGCCCAGGCATTCCGGTGACGCCCCGGTGGGCTGCCGCAGGGGGCATGCAGGCGAGGCTGGCGGAGCGGATCGCAGAGTTGGCGGCCGATGGGTGCACGGTGTCCGCGCCGCAGGGGCGCAGCGTTCTGGAGGCGTGGTGCGACGCGCCGCTGGCCCGCGCCGCCAGGCATGTGGAAGCGTTGCGGCGCCTGGGCGTGAGAAGAATTGTCCTGCTCGCCTCGGATCCCGAACCCGCGGCGCGCGCGGCGGCGCAGGCGGCGGGCGTCGACGAGTTCCGAGCAGAACTTTCGGCGGAAGAGAAGGCGGAAGCCGTGGAGGATCTGAAGAGAGAATACGGCAACGCCGCGATGCTGGCCGATTGCGTGGCCGACGCGCCGGCGCTCCGCCGCGCCACGGTGGGAATCAGCGTTGCCGCTCCCGCGGCCGAGGCGGCGCAAGAGAGCGCCGACGTGGTGGTGACGGGCAGCCCGCTGGAGAAGGTTGTGTTTCTCATCGCCCATGCGCGCCGCGCGTTGCGGGTCATCCGCCAGAACATCGCGCTGGCACTTCTGCTGAAAGCCGTGTTCTTTCTTGCCGCGGCTGCCGGAAAAGCCACGTTGTGGATGGCTGTCGCCGCCGACACTGGCGCCACGCTGCTGGTCACCCTGAACGGGCTGCGACTGCTGAAGGCCGCTGGTCATCCAACAGAACAGGCATGATCTCCCGCAGATCCCTGCTTCTGCTTCCGGTGATGGCCGCAGCGGCGCGTGACGATTCTGGCCGCAAAGAAAGCGTGCGCGGGAGACTGCGGCAGGACGACAGGCTCCCGCCCGCCATTGTGACGCCCGAGGGCCGGGCCATCGAACTGGAAGCGGACGGGCCGACGGAAGCCGTGCTGCGCGACACGAGGCTGGCGAAAGAAGACTTCGAAGTGCTGGGGCATTTCCGGACGGAGAATGTCTTCGTCGTGGATCCCATCCATGAGCGCGCGCTCTTCGTCTGGCGCGGCGGCAGGCGGCTGGTGGTCACTTACTGGTGCGATGTCTGCTCCATCCGCGCCTGGTCTCCCGGCAGGTGCCAGTGCTGCCAGGAAGAGATGCGGCTCGACCTGCGCGACCCGGCGCTGAAGGAGATGGATCTGAAGTAGACTGCTCGTGTCATGCGAGCCGTCCTGCTACTGTGCCTGCCTCTACTGTCGATGCTTCCCGTGGCCGGCCAGCGATATGAAGCGCGGATCGAGCTCCTCGACGACCTCGAGAGCGTGGTGCTGCGCGACCGTGCGTCGGAGACAGTGGTGCGGATCGTGCCCGCGCTCGGCAACAACGTGTGGGAAATGACGGTGCGCGGCCAGCCTGTCTTCTGGTCGCCTTACGGGACCGTGGCGGAATACCGCGCGCGTCCGGCGCATTTCGGAAATCCATTCCTGTGGCCGTGGGCGAACCGCATCGACGGAACGGCTTACTGGGTGAACGGGAAGAAGTACCTGCTGAACCTGGAACTGGGCAACCTCCGTCCGGGGCCGAACAATACGCCGATTCACGGGCTGCTGGTCCATTCCAGCCTCTGGAAGCTGGAGGCCCGCGGCGCGGACGCCAACGGGGCGTGGGCCACGTCCCGGCTGGAGTTCTGGCGGCGTCCCGAGCTGATGGCGCAGTTTCCGTTCGCTCACGCGGTGGCGATGACGTACCGGCTGGCGGCGGGAGCCCTCGCCGTGGAGACCGTGATCGAGAACCTCTCCGATGAGCCGATGCCCGTCTCGCTGGGCTTCCATCCGTATTTCCGCATCACCGATGCGCCGCGCGATGAGTGGGTGGTGACGCTGGCGGCGCGCCGGAAACATCTGCTCGATGCCAGGCTGATCCCCACCGGCCAGACCGCGCCTTTGCCCTATGCGAAGCGGCTGAAGCTGGAAGGCGTCGTGCTGGACGACGTCCTGGACGACCTGAAAAGAGATCCCGATGGCATGGCGCGCTTCCGCGTGGAGGGCAGGAGGCAGAAAATTACCGTGGAATATGGCGCGGGCTACGGGGTGGCCGTGGTTTATGCGCCCGCCGGAAGGGAGTTTGTCTGCTTCGAGCCGATGACCGCCATCACGAACGCCTTCAACGCGGCGCACGCCGGATGGTACCGCGGACTTCCGCATGTGGCGCCGCGCGGCCGCTGGAGCGGCGCGTTCCGGGTCGTGCCGGAAGGACACTGAAAAGGCCCGCGCGCAGGCGGGCCTTCTCGAACAGGCGGCAGCGACGGCCTACTTCACGCCAGCAGGCTTCTTGGCAGCCGCAGGGGGCTGGGCAGCGGCCGGGGCGCCGGCAGCGGGCTTCGCCGCCGGTGCTTCCGTGCCGGGATAGCGCTTGTCGTAGAGCTCGACGATCTGCTGCGTGATGTCGATCCCGTTGGCAGCCCAGACGACCGGGCTCTGCTGGGAACTCACGTCCAGAACCAGCGCGAAGCCCTGGGACTTGGCGTACTCGTCGATGATCTGCATCATGCGCTGCCCGATCTCGTTGACGAGCTTGCCCTCCTCCTGCTGGAGTTCGTTCTGGAGATCCTCCGAATCCCATTGCAGCTTCTTCTGCTTGTCGTCGATCTCGCGGCTGATCTTGTCGCGGACCTCCTGCGACGCGGTATTGGCGAGAGTCGCGAGCTGATTGCGCAGCTTCTGGATCTCGTTGTTCAGCGCCTCGAGCTCCTTGGCGCGGGGCTCGTACTTCACGCGGATGGAGTCGCGCGCCTTGGCGCCGTCCCTGGTCGCCACGATGGCGCCCTGGATGTTGATGATGGCCACTTTGGTCGGGGTCTGCGCCTGCGCCGCGGCGGCGGCGACGAGCGTGGCCAGGCTCAGAAGGTTGCGAACGGATCTCACTGTTGATAGGCTCCTCAAACTTTGAATGTTACCATCGCGGCTTCAGAATGTCCGGCTGATAGTGAAGCGAAACATCGTGCGCCTCTCGAAGTAAGGCGCGGGGTTGGCGAAGGTTCTTGTCGCATTGGCGAAAGTCGCCATGTTGGGAAACATCGAGGGCACCACCGCGATGGGCGGCACGAACCACTGCTCGACAATCGTGGGATTGTAGGCCCAGTAAAGGCGGAACGGCGCATTCACCACGGGCATCAGGATCTGGAGCTCCAGCCCGGTGGAGGTGCGGACCTTCTGCGTCGCGTCGATGATGACCGAGCGGTTCTGGAAGCTCGCCTGCGGGAACGTGCTGTTGAGCTGGGCGATACGGCCTGAATTGAGGCGGAGCTGGCCCGGCAGGCTGATGCGGTTGACGCCGGCGTCGAAGAACATCGCCAGCGTGAGCGGACCGACGATGGGAATGCGGTATTCGAAGTTGGCCACGCCCTGCGTGTCGCCGCCCGTCGGAACGAGCTGGTAGATGGGGATCTGCTGGACGACGTTGACGGTCTGCTCCTTGCCGTCGACGATCACCTTCTGCTGACGGGCGCTGCCGTCGGGGTTGAGCACGTTCACCGCGCCTTCGCTGGGGATGTAGACGAACGGCAGGATGCTCCAGATCTCGAATCCGCGCACGTCGTTCTCGCCGCCCATGAAGACCCGGTTGAAGGGCGGAGCGACGCGCCCGCCGTAGCCGCTGATGATGCGGCCCAGCAGGCGCATGCCGATGACGTGGCGCGGCGAGAGGCCGCGGCGGAAATACGTGGTGGAAACGGTGGGTTCGATCAGGTTGACGTTGCCGCCCAGCGGACCGCCAGCGAAGGAGATGGAGGCGAAGAAGCTCTTGCCGCGGGAGGGCGTGATTGGGTGATCAACCGTGTTGTAGGTGTACGCCGGAATGACGCGGCTGGTGACGATGCCCGACAGCGAGTTCGGACCTTCGAAGTTGAGGAAGTTCGAGTACTGGAAGTAGCTGTTGGAGGACGTGTTCAGCGCCCGGATGTTGGAGCGGTCGTAGCCGTAAGTGAGGCTGAGCCGCGCGAAGGTCCGGCGCAGCGGGTAGCTGATGAACAGCGTGCCGCCCCAGCCGTTCGACACGTAATTGAGCAGGTTGTCGCGGCCGATGGCCTCGTACAGCGGAATGAGGTTGCGGCCGGAGAACAGCGACACTTCGCGGGCCTGGTCGTAGTTGAAGCGCTGCGTGTAGACGGTGAAGCCCGCCGAAATGGGCCGGTCGAACAGATAGGGTTCGGTGAAGCCGAAGGTGACGTTGCGGAGGCGGTCGCCGAGTTCGGCGCTGATGGAGAGCGTCTCGCCGAGCCCGAGGAAGTTGTTGGTCGCGTAGCCGAAGCCGATGAAGCTGCCGGCGATGCCGGAGACGCCGCCGTTCAGGGTCACGCTGTTCTTGCCGCGTTCCTTCACCTTCAGCGTGATGTCGACGGTGTTGTTCCGCGTGTCGCGCGTGATGGTGGCGGCTTCTTCTTCCTTGAGCGCCTCGAAGTAGCCGAGCTGGTTCAGGCGCAGGATGCTCAGCTCCCACAGCCGGGTGTTGTACATGTCGCCTTCGTCCAGAAGCAGCTCGCGGCGGATGACCTTGTCGCGCGTGGTGGTGTTGCCCTGGAAGTCGATGCGGCGGACGAAGAACTGCTTGCCCTCGTCGACGTTGATGGTCAGATCGATCTGCCCGTTGGGCAGCGGGTTGAAATCGGGCTCGGGAACGGCGTCGATGTAGCCAAGCTCGCCGTAAAACTTCTGGAAGTTCTTGATGCCCTTCTGGAGCTTCTCCGTGCTGAAGATGTCGCCCGGTCCCATGCCGAAGATGGGTTTGACGAACAGCTCCGGCGTCTTCAGCGCCTTCACGCCGACGAAGTTGACGTTGCGGATCCGGTACAGCGAGCCTTCCTCCACGTCAAGCCGGATATCCGCTTTCTTGCCGGGCTTGGTGGCCAGGAATGGCGGAATCCACAGCCTGCCCCGGTAGTCGCGGAGTTTCACCTCGCTGTCCACGACGCGCGCGAGGAAGTAGCCGCGCGAGGAGTAGAAGAAGCGGATGCGCTCCTTGTCTTCGTCGAGCTTGGCCTGATCGAACGTCTTGGCGAAGAGGTTCTCGAGGAAGATGCTGTACGGAATGCCGACGGGCCGCAGGTTCCTCATGGCGCGGCGGACGGCGCGGTCCCCGAACACCTTGTTGTTCAGGATTTCGATCCTGCCGACTTTGACCTTGGGGCCTTCCTCGACGCGGAAGGTCAGCTCCACCGAGGAAGGCGGAATCTGGCGAACCACAGGAGTGACAGTGGCGAATTGGCGGCCGCGCTCGGCGAGGTACTCTTTCAGCACGTTCGTGGCGCGCTGCACCTTGCCCTGATCGAACTGCTGCTCGACGGCCAGACCGACGCGGCGCTCCTTGAAACGGTCGAGGATCTCGGACACGGTGAGCGACTTGACGCCCTCGTATTTGATGGTGCGGATGACGCGCCGCTCCGTGAGGAGGAAGCGGATGATCCAGCCTGTCTTGCCCGGCTCGCGCTCGACGGTGATGTCATCGTAGCGCCCCGTGTTCCACAGCGCCATGAAATCCCGGTGGACCGCCTCCGGGTCGTACTTGTCCCCCCTCCGCGAATAGATCAGGGCGCGCAGCGTGTCCTGGGGTACGCGGCGCGAGCCGCGGAACTCGATGGCTTCGATGACATCAGGAACCACGACGGGCGCGCCAGGTTTCGGCGCCTCGGCCTCGGGCGCGGCGGGCTTCGGCGCCTCCGGTTCTTTCGCCTCGGGAACGGTTTCGAAGGGGCCGGGCTTCTTCGCCTCTGCGGGCTTGGGGGGCGTTGGCGGCTGCGCTTCCGCCGCGGGAACCGTCTCGAACGGGCTCTTCGGCTTGGCTGCCGGTGGCTGTGCCTGTTGCGCGGCCGGCGCCTGCGCCTCGGCGTTCAGGGATGCGGACAGGGCGCCCGGGAGGATGAGCAGGCACAGGGGGATGACGGACAGGCTCAGTCGCCCGAAGGACATCTTAAGCAGAAACGGTCCTTTCTGATAGCGCCTGCGACTGTGACGTTGGACGCGGCGCAGGCGTTTCACCCATGAACTCGGCTTGAGGGCTCAAAGACTTCATTCTAGCCAAATCGGCAGAGGCTCAACAATGATCGGAATCCGCCCGGGGCGCCGGCTCTTGCGTCTCCGCATCCCCGGCTGCGTCCGGGGGAGCAGGAGGAAGCGCTGGAGGCAGCGGCTCGGGCTGAAAGAGGGATTCAAGCTTCTGGAGGCGGGAAGGAGACCGCAACAGCAGGATGGCTGCCGCCAGGTGAGCGGGCGCAGTGGCGAGCCGGCTGAAATACTGCGGCGCAGCCCCGTCGAGCCAGGGCCAGACAAAACGCTCCGCCACCATGTGCCAGAGCCCCATCCACAACAGCGCAAGCAGCAGGCTCCGCCAGGCCCCGCGGCGCCCTGCCAGAAGGGCGAAGATTACACCCAACAAAGTATAGACGAGAAACAGAAGAGCGGCTCCGGCGAGCGTCGCGCGGCTGCGGCCCATCCAGAACACGTCGCTGCCGTAAATGGCCGCTGCTGCCATGTTGAACTTCGCCCACCAGGGTTCTCCCAGAAGCCGAGAGTGCAGGGCGAACCAGCCCAGCACGGCCAGGGCGGCTGCGGCGCCCGCATCGACGCCGGCTGCCAGCCGGCACAGCCAGGAGGGCGGCTTCTGGATGCCCGGAACGTCGCCGCTCATGGCCCGGATCAACAGCAGGCAATCCCGTCAGCTGTCTTGGGCCGCATAGTAGGAGTGGTAGTACGTGTACTTGCTGTAAAGTTCGCTCTTCTGCGCGGCATTGACAACGATTCCGAGGATGTTGTTCTGGCAAAGGGAGCCGATGGCGCGCGTCACCGAGTCGATGGTGGTGGTGCCGATTCGCACAACCATGAGCAGGGCGTGCGCCATGGTCGACAGCAGGTTCGCGTCCGCAGCGAACAGCAGCGGGGGCGTATCGATGATCACCCAGTTGAATAGCGCCGGCAGCTCCTCGATGAGCTGCTTCGCTTCGGGCAGGTTGAGCAGTTCCAGCGGATTCAACACGGCCTCTCCCGCCGTCATGATGAAGAGGTTCGTGCCTTCCAGCCTCTTGATGATCGCCTCCAGCGGCACCTTGCCCTGGAGGTAGTCCGTGATGCCGGGCGAGCGCGGCTGCTGAAAGAGCGTGTGGATGACTGGCCGGCGGAAATCGAAGTCTGCCAGAAGGGTAAAATTGCCTTCGAGCTGCGCCTGGGCGATGGCCAGATTCGCCGCGGTAAAGGACTTCCCTTCCGCAGGCGATGGCGAGGTAATGACCAGCGAGTGGATGGGCTGAAGGGACTGGATATGGTTCAGCCTGGTGCGCAGGCTGCGGAACTCTTCGGCGGGCGCCTCTCCGGGGCGCGACGGATCGAGCAGGGAAGCGTCCGGCGCCGGGCTGAAGGGCACAGTCTGGATCTTCGACAGCAGATCCGTCAGCGCCGTGGACGGCGCGTCTACAGAGCGCGCGGCGGGTTCTGCCGGCGGGAGAGCCGCCCCCGGCTGGGTTCCGGGGGCGGCGCCCGAAATCTGCGCCTTTCGCAAGGCGTCGTGAACTCTGCTCATGCTGTTCTCCCCGCGAGCTGTTCTCAGCCCCGCTGCGTGTAATAGTAGAAGACGGCTCCAGCCATCAACAGGATCCCGACAAGGACCGCGAGCGCCCAGGCCAGCCAGGCGATGCGCCGGCGGCGGCGCACCACAAAGTCGTTTTCAAGCAGCGGAACGCTGCCGAGAACTGTCAGCCGGGTATAGGCCCGCACGTCCTTCAGGTTCTTGAGCGACGTATCCTTGATCTCCCGGACGCTGGCCAGCCCGATGCCGACAGCGGCCCCGAGCGCGATGCCCACGGCAATGATCAACGGCCGGTTGGGCGCGATGGGCTCCTCGGGGATCACGGGGGATTCCAGCACCTCCATCGTCTCGCTCTGGCCCCGGCTCACGAGGTCCGTGGCCATGCTGGAATCCTGGAGCTTCCGCCCCAGTTCCTCGTACCGGCGCGCCGCGAGTTCACGGTCCCGCACAAGCTGGAGATATTCCTGGCTGATGGCAGCGCCGCCTTCCAGCTTTGCCTGCGTCGCACGGATCCTGTTCTTGAGATCGTTGATCTGCCGGTTGTAGTCCTCGATCTCCATGTCCTTGGCCTGAAGGGCGGCCTGCAGGCGGACAATGGCGCTGTTGAGTTCGCGCAGCCGCGCCAGCGTGGCCTCCGGGATGGCGTGCACAGCCGCCCTTCCGGGCGAGGCGGCGGCCTCCTGCTGCTGTTTCCGGTCCTCCTGCAAAATCTCCTCGAGCTGCTTCTCCCGCCCTTCGATGAATGCCACCAGGCGCTGCACGTCGGGATGCGATTCCGTGTAGCTTTCCCGAAGCACGCGCAGCGAATTGCGCGCCCTTTCAATCTCGCGCTGAAGCTCGGCGATCTTCGGGTTGCGCTGTGCGGCGACAGCAGATGATTCGGCAGCCGGAGCCGGCTGCACGAGGGCGGCCGCCTGCTCGCGGAGATCGCGCAGCTGCGTCTCGAGCTGGAGCTTGTCCTGCTGGGCGCGGCTGAGCTGGCCCGCTGTGGCCTGGAGAGTGGACTCCATGCCAGACAGGCGCGTCATGACGAGCTGCTCCTGCTCGGGAAGCTCGCCGAAATACTTCGACTTGAATACTGCGATCCGGGCGTCGATCTCGTCCAGCTCGCGCTTGGCGGCTTCGTACTGATCCGAAAGGAACAGCGTCGTTTGCCGCGAGCTGTTCAGCCGGCTCTCGATGCTCTGCCTGGTGAAGCGGTCGATCAGCTCGGAGCAGATCTTCTGCGCGAGCCGGCGGTCGGAATATACGAAGCTGACCGTGAAGACGTGGTACTGTGGCGAGCCGGAGCGCGAATACGACTGGATGTTGTCGATGCCGATGGCGCGCCTCATCCTGTCGATGACGTCCTCCATCGGCAGCCGCTTCCGGTCATCCGGGTACAGGTTGTAAGTCTGGATCAGGTTCTGGAGGCTGGACCGCGTAATGATTTCCTGCGCGATGGCGTTGATCCGCGCCGTCATCTCCTCGCTGACATTGCCCGGCACGAACCGGGCCGGCACCTGAGGCGGAGTAACGCGGATCTTGCCACGGGCGACGTAGGAGTCCTCCCACAGAAACGCCGTGACCACGCCGAAGACCAGGCCGAGAAACGTCGGCCCCAGAATCCAGGACCGGTGCCTGCGGAGGATGTCAATGTAGTCCTCGAAGTCCAGAGGCCTGCGCGGCACGGAGATCGGCTGGTCCATGGGCGGGGCCGCGGATGGAATCGTGGTAGCTGACATCGGACAGTCCTCCGGGGTGCTCAAGGCACGAAAATGTGGTCGCCGTCCTGGAGGAAGATGTTCTGTTCCAGCTTCTTCCCCTTGATCACTTCGTTGTAGTTGAACTTCAGCCGCTGGGTGCCGCGCATGATCACGATCTTGCTCTTCTTCGCCCACGGCCCGAGTCCGGCGCTACTCAGGGCCTGGAGGACAGTCGTGGGCGTCACCAGCGGCACCGGGCCGGACCGCAGCACATTGCCGGAAACGTAGTATCTCTTGCTGCGGACATCGAGCACGGACACGATGACCTCCGGCTTCGTCAGAAACCTGCTCAGCGCCTCCGCAATGCGCTGCCCGAGCTGCTCCGGAGTGAGCCCAGCGGCCTCTATCTCGCCCGCAAGCGGCATTGTGATCTTCCCATCCGGCCGGACCACGACGCTGCCGCTGAGCTCCGCTTCGCGCCAGACGCGAATGCCGAGGACGTCCTCGACGCCAATCTTGTAGGTCTTCGGATCCACGGGAGCTGCCACTTCCAGCCCCTGGCCACCGGGCTGCTGGCGGAACCCTTCCTGCCCGGCGGAGGGCTGCGGCTGCGGAGGCGTCTGCGCCAACCCCGCGGCGGGCCCCGTTGCCAGCGCTCCAACGAGAATCCACAACGCCCACCGGCGAATGACAGCCAGCTTCATGAACCCGTTCCCTCCGATGGCGGCCCACATGGCGGCGTGCGCCGCCCGCCGCATCTGCCGGCGAAAGACACAGATTTCACGCAAGATTCCCCAGACACCGGCACTTCATATTCTACAGGAGCGCTGGTGCGAGCCGTTCCGGGAAATACCCGGCCGCAGTTCCATGCCTTTCGTCCCATGCCGGCAGAATCTGGGGTAGGACTTCCCGGCCATCCGCCTGGAACGGAGGACGCCCGGGATCATCGAATGGAATGTATGCGGTATTTCCTGCTGAAAACCGATCCGGGCACCTATTCGGCGGCGGATCTCGAGCGGGACAGGCGCACTGTGTGGGACGGCGTCACCAACCCGCAGGCGGTGCGGTGCATCCGGGAGATGAAGCCCGGCGACCGCGCTTTCATCTACCACAGCGGCGGCGAATCGGCCATCGTCGCTCTGGCGAAAATCGTCTCCGACCCCCGGCCTGATCCCGCCAATCCGAAGTCCTGGGTCGTCGACGTCGAGTTCGTGCGCCGCGTGGATCCGCCGGCAGCGCTGAAGGAGATCAAAGCGAGCGGGCAATTCAACGATTGGGCGCTGATCCGCCAGGGCAGGCTCTCCACGATGGAGGTGCCGGAAGCGTTCCTCGCGTGGATGCGCGCCCGCTATCCTTCGATGAAGCTGTAGCCCGCCGCCCGCAGCATCCGGTAGACGCGGCTCACCGGCAGCCCGACGACGTTGAAGTAGCAGCCTTCGATCCTTTCGGCGAAGCGCGATGCCAGGCCCTGGATCGCATAGCCGCCTGCCTTGTCAAGGGGCTCGCCCGACCGGGCGTAGGCGAGGATTTCGTCCTCGCGCAGGGGGATGAACCAGACCCGCGTCTGTTCCACCGCCGTCCAGTACTGTCCCCGGTGGCGCAGGCAGACGCCGGTCATCACCACATGGTCGCGTCCGTGCAGCAGGCGCAGCATCCGCTCGGCCTCCTCGGGCGAATGCGGCTTCTCGAGAATGTGGCTGTCGACGACGACGGTGGTATCCGCCGCCAGCACGAATTCGCCGTCTGCGGCTTGCACGGCGGCGGCCTTTTCGCGCGCCAGCCGCAGGACGTACTCTTCCGGGGACTCGCCCTCGCGCGGAGCTTCTTCGATGCCCGCTGGCCGCACTTCGCAGGCGATGCCCGCGTTGGCCAGCAGCTCGCGCCGCCGGGGCGATTGCGAAGCCAGGACAATCATCGGCCTCTCAGGCTAGCACGAGCCGCGCGCGCCATGGCCTGCGAAGGCTGCGTGATACAATTTGTCGGGATTGGCGATGGAGAGGGCAGGAAGGCTGCTTGCGCTTTCGAAGACCGCCCGCAGGCATCTCAGCGCGGAGCAGCTCGCGCTGGCTGCGTGGCCCGCCGCCGTCGGCGCGAAAGCGGCGCGGCATACGCGGGCCGTGGCTCTGCGGGAGCACATCCTCGTCGTGGAAGTCGGCGACGAGCTGTGGCGGCGCAATCTGGAGCTGCTGAACGGGCAGATCCTCAAGAACCTCGGCTCGCTGCTCGGGCCTGGCGCGCCGAAGGCCGTCGAATACCGGCTCGCCATTCCGAGACGCCCGGTGCGCAGCGAAGTGCCGCGCGAGCAGTTCCGGCTGCGTTCCCCCGGCGCGGACGAAGCCGCCGGCATCGAAGATCCCATTCTCCGCCGCATCTATCTCCGCTCGAAGAGGAAGGCGCTGGCATCGTGAAGATCACGGAACAGGAAGTCCGCTACGTCGCGGCGCTGGCCCATCTGGAGCTCAGCGACGAAGAGGTGAAGCGGATGACGCAGGACCTGGATGGGATCCTTGCTTATGTGGATCAGCTCCGCCAGCTCGACACGGAGCAGGTGGAGCCGATGGCGCAGGTGCTGTTTCCCGGCTCGGAGAACGCCACGCTGCGCGGGGACGAGCCGCATGAGCCGCTCGCCCAGGAAGACGCGCTGGCCAATGCGCCGCTGTCCGGCGCAGGACAATTCAAGGTGCCGCGCGTGATCGAACGGTGAGGCGCTCCGCATGGACATCCGCAGGCTGACGGTTGATGATGTCCGCGCGGCGCTCCTGGAGCGGCGCGCCAGCGCCCGCGAAATCGCGCAGGAGGCGCTGCGCTACGCCCGCGAATCCAACCAGGCCTCCAACGCCTGGCTCGCTTTCGCCGAGGAGCGCGCGCTCGAGGCGGCGGCGCGGGTCGACGGAAAGATCGCGCGCGGCGAGGATCCCGGGCCTCTGGCGGGCGTGCCCGTGGCCATCAAGGACAACATTGTCACGCGCGGGCTGCGAACCACCTGTGGCTCGAGGCTGCTGGAGCGATTCGTGCCGCCCTACGACGCCACCGCCGTCGAGCGGCTGGAGCGCGCCGGCGCCTTGCTGATCGGCAAGACCAACCTCGACGAATTCGCCATGGGCTCGTCGAACGAGAACTCCGCCTTCGGGCCCGTGCGGAATCCCGCGGATCCGGAGCGCGTTCCCGGGGGCAGCTCGGGCGGGTCGGCGGCGGCAGTGGCGCAGGGCGCGGCCGTGGCGGCGCTCGGCTCGGACACGGGCGGCAGCATCCGCCAGCCGGCCAGCTTCTGCGGCGTCGTCGGCCTGAGTCCCACTTATGGCCGGGTGTCCCGCTACGGACTGGTCGCATTCGCCTCCTCGCTGGACCGGATCGGCCCGCTGGCGCGCACCGTGCGCGATGCGGCGCTCGTGCTCCAGGCGATCGCCGGGCGCGACAGCCGCGACTCGACTTCCGCCTTCGCCCCGGTGCCCGACTACGTGTCCGGCATGAACGGCAACCTGCGCGGCCTGCGGGTCGGCCTCCCGCGCGAATACTTCGAAGGGCTGACGGGCGGCACGGCGGCGCAGATGGAGAAGGCGCGCTCGCTGCTTGCCTCGCTGGGCTGCGAACTGCGCGAGATCAGCCTGCCGCACACCCCGTACGCGGTGCCCTGCTACTACATCCTATGCACCGCCGAGGCCAGCTCGAACCTCGCCCGGTACGATGGCGTCCGCTACACCTGGCGCGCCCCGCAGGTGGAGACGCTCGCAGAAATGTACGCGAAAACGCGAGGGCAGGGCTTCGGGGCCGAGTGCAAGCGGCGCATCATGCTGGGCACGTATGTGCTGAGCGCCGGCTACTACGACGCGTATTACCTGAAAGCGCAGAAGGTCCGCACGCTGATCACGCGCGATTTCCTCGATGCCTTCGGACAGGTGGACGCCATCGCAACGCCCGTCAGCCCCTTTCCCGCCTTCCGGCTGGGCGAAAAGCTGGACGACCCGCTGCAAATGTATCTGTCCGACATTTTCACGATCACGGCGTCGCTGGCGGGCCTGCCGGCGATGAGCGTGCCCTGCGGGCGCACGCCGGAAGGGCTGCCCGTCGGGCTGCAACTGATCGCGCCGCATTTCGGCGAGCCGCTGCTGTTCCGCCTGGGCGGGGCCTTCGAACAGGCCGGCGGCGCCAGCCTCTGAAGCCGTCCAGGCTTTCCGCGTCCCTTACAATGGGAATGAAATTCGCGGCCTCGCCCGCCGGGGCCGCATCCAAACGACTGCTTCGTTCATCTGGGATAGCTGAAGGAGTTTCACAACAGAGATGCCGTTTACGCTGCCACCTCTTCCCTACGCTTATGACGCGCTCGAGCCGTACATCGACGCGCGGACGATGGAGATCCATCACACCAAGCATCACGGCGCCTACGTCGACAACCTGAACAAGGCGCTCGCCACGGCTCCCGAGCTCGCCAACAAGAGCATCGAGGAGCTGCTGGCCAACAATCTGGCCATTGTGCCGGAGTCCATCCGCACCGCCGTGCGCAACAACGGCGGCGGCCATTGGAACCACACGCTGTTCTGGGAGATCATGGGGCCGAAGAAGGGCGGCGAGCCCACCGGCCTGCTGGCCAAGGCCATTCAGCGCGTCTTCGGCGATTTCAACCAGTTCAAGGAGAAGTTCGCCGCGGCCGGAATGGGCCGTTTCGGCTCCGGCTGGGCCTGGCTCATCATCGGCAACAACGGCCTGGAGATCATCTCCACGCCCAACCAGGACAATCCGCTGATGGAGAACAAATTCGCCATCATCGGACTCGACGTCTGGGAGCACGCTTACTACCTCAAGTATCAGAACCGCCGCGCCGAATACATCGCCAACTGGTGGAACGTCGTCAACTGGGAGAAGGCCGAGGAGCGTTTCCGCCTCCAGGAGTACTCGAAGCAGTTCGCCGGCGGCTCCATCTGAACCGGATTGCGCTACCCTGCATAATGGGCTAGAGGCAAACCGGGCCAAATGCACGAAGAATTTCTCCGCCGCGCCATCCAGCTCGCCGCCGAAAACGCCGGGCAGGGGCGCGGCGGTCCCTTTGGGGCCGTGATCGTCATGAACGGCGAGATCATCGCCGAGGGCGCCAATCATGTGACCACGGATCTCGACCCCACCGCGCACGCCGAAATCGTCGCCATCCGCGCCGCCTGCCGCAGGCTGGGCCGTTTCGATCTGCGCGGCGCCGCGATCTATTCCTCCTGCGAGCCCTGCCCCATGTGCCTCGGCGCCATTTACTGGGCCCGGCTCGATGCCCTCTACTACGCCGCCGGGCGCGAAGACGCCGCACAGGCGGGATTCGACGACCGCTTCCTTTACGAGCAGTTCGCCCTCGACGAGCAGAAGCGGTCGCTGCCTACGCGCAGAATCGCGCTTCCTGAGGCGGCCGAACCCTTCGCTGTCTGGCTGCGCCATCCCGGGCGCGTCCCATACTGATCCGGAGCTGTCCGATGCTGGTCCTGACGACGCACACTTTGCAAGGCTGGAAAATCCAGCGCTATTACGGGCTGGTGAGCGGCGAGGCGATTCTCGGCGCGAACATCTTCAAGGATTTCTTCGCCGGCATCCGCGACATCGTCGGCGGCCGGTCGGCCGCCTACGAAGGCGAGCTGCGGAAGGCCAAGCATCTGGCCATCAACGAAATGTGCGAAGAAGCGCGCTCGATGGGCGCCAACGCCGTCATCGGCGTCGATCTCGACTATGAGACGATCACCGGCTCGCACGGCGGCGGCATGCTGATGGTCACCGCCTCCGGCACGGCGGTGCAGATCGCGCCCGACGGCGCGCCCGATCCGCGCTAAGATCGGTGGAAAAGCACCGATGAGTGCTCATCTGGAGCTGCGCGATCTCGTCAAACAATACGCGAAGCACACGGCGCTGGACGGCCTCTCGCTGGAAATCCGCGAGGGCGAATTCTTCGGCCTGCTCGGGCCTTCCGGCTGCGGCAAGACGACGACGCTGCGGCTGATCGCCGGCTTCGAGCAGCCCACGCGCGGCGAGATCCTCCTGCGCGGCACGCGGCTGGACGGGCTGCCTCCCTACCGCCGCAACGTCTCCACCGTATTCCAGAACTACGCGCTGTTTCCCCATCTGACGGTCCGCGAGAACATCGAATTCGGCCTGCGATACCGCAATGGCGGCTCCAGCCGGCGCGCCGTGGAAGAGTGCGTCGAGATGCTCGCGCTCGGCGGCAAGCTCGACCGCTATCCGCGGGAGCTTTCCGGCGGCGAGAAGCAACGCGTGGCGCTGGCGCGCTCGCTCGTGCTGCGGCCGGAAGTGCTGCTGCTGGACGAGCCTCTTTCCGCGCTGGATCCCAACCTCCGCAAACAGGTCCGGACCGAGCTGCGCGCCTTGCAGCGCCGCGTGGGCATCACGTTCGTTTTCGTCACGCACGACCGCGAGGAGGCGCTTTCGCTGTCAGACCGCATCGCTCTGCTGCATTCGGGCCGGTGCGAGCAGCTCGGCGCGCCGCATGAGCTGTACCTGCGGCCGCGCACGCGCTTTGCGGCGTCGTTCCTCGGCCCGGTGAACTGGATCGGCGGCATGGGGCTGCGGCCGGAAGCGACGCGCGTTTCCGCGCAGGCTCCGCCGCCTGGGCAGCCGGCGCTGTCGGCGCGCGTCCGCGCGGCGTTGTTCCTCGGCAACTGCCTTCAGGTGGAAGCCGAGCTGGACAACGGCGAGCGCGTGCTGGCGGAAGTTTCGCGCTTCAACGGGGCCTACCAGACCGGGCAGCGCGTCTACATCTCCTGGCGTCCGGAAGACGAGATTCGCGTGGCGGAAGGATGAACAGGCTGCGCTGCCTCGCCCTCGCGCCTGCCGCGGCGCTGCTGACCGCCACGGTCGGCCTGCCCTTTCTGATTCTTGCCGCCTACGCCTTCCTCAGCCGTGGCACATATGGCGGCGTCGCCCTGCCGTGGACGCTCGAGAACTGGCGCCGGCTGGCCGATCCGCTGTATGCCGGAATCCTCGCTCGGTCGTTTCTCGCCGCCGCCCTTGCGACGCTGCTCTGCCTCGTGCTCGCCTTCCCCCTCGCGCTTTCCATCGCCCGCGCCTCGCGGTGGAAGCACCTGCTGCTGGCGCTGGTGATGCTGCCCTTCTGGACAAGCCTGCTGGTGCGCGCCTATGCATGGATGTTCCTGCTGCGGGACACGGGGCTGGTCAACACGCTGCTCATGCGGCTGGACCTGATCAGCGAGCCGCTGCCGCTGCTGTACAACTGGGGCGCCGTGGTGCTCGGGCTGGTCTATGCGCACCTGCCCTTCATGGTGCTGCCGCTGTATGCGGCGCTGGAGCGGCAGGACCCGGCGCTGCTGGAGGCTGCCGCCGATCTTGGCGCGCGGCAGTGGCATGCGTTCTGGCGGGTGACCCTGCCGCTGGCCGCGCCCGGCATCCGCGCCGGCGTGCTGCTCGTATTCATCCCCTGCCTGGGAACCTACCTGATTCCCGATCTGCTCGGCGGCGGCAAGACGATCCTTGTTGGCACGCTGATCCAGAACCAGTTCACGACGGCCAGGGACTGGCCCTTTGGCAGCGCCGTTTCCCTGGCGCTCATGGCGGCGGTGCTGGTGCTGCTGTGGCTGGAAGTGCGCCGCCGGAAGGAGCCGCTGTTGTGAAGCGCGCCGCCGCTCTCGCCTCCGTGGCGCTGCTGGCCTTCCTGCATGCGCCGCTGCTGGTGCTGGCGGCATTCAGTTTCAATGAAGGCCGCTTCGCGGTGTGGGAGGGCTTCTCCTGGCGCTGGTACGCCGAGGCGGCGCGCGATCAGCGCCTGGTGGAAGCCGCCGGCAACAGCCTGTGGATCGCGGCTGCCGCCACGCTCATCTCCACGGCCGCCGGCACTCTCTGCGCATGGGCGCTGTGGAAGCGGCAGTCCCGGCTGCTGACGCTGGGATTCTCGCTGTCGCTGGTCACGCCGGAGATCGTCACCGGCGTCTCGCTGCTCGCGTTCTTCCAGTGGCTTTTCCGTTTTGGCGGACTCCAGTTGGGCATGCACACGGTGGTGCTGGCCCACGCGGGCTTCTGCCTCGCTTTCGTGGTGTTCGTCGTGCTGGCCAGGCTGCGGACGATGGACGCTTCGCTCGAAGAGGCCGCGATGGATCTGGGCGCCACGGAATGGCAGGCCTTCCGGCGCGTCACCCTGCCCAATCTGGCGCCTGGCGTGGTCTCCGCCGCGCTGCTTGCTTTCGCCATTTCCTTCGACGACTATGTCATCACGTCGCTGGTGGCGGGCGTCGACACGGAAACGCTGCCGATGGCGCTCTACGCGATGGCGAGGCGGGGAGGCTCTCCGGTGGTGAACGCGATCTCGACGGCGATCGTGGCGCTGTTGGGCGCCGCCATCCTGGCAGCCGAGGGCCTGAGGCGCAAGGAATGACGCGGCGCGCGCTCCTGTTCTTCCCCGCGCTGTCCGGGCTCGGCGGCTGCCTGCGGCCTAAGCGCCGCCGGCTGAATGTGTTCAACTGGTCGAACTACACGGCGCGGGAGACGCTGCCCCGGTTCGAGCGCGAGACGGGCATCGAAGTGCGGCTGGGCGTTTATGAGTCCAACGAAGAGATGCTGGCCCGCGTGATGAGCGGCAATTCGGGCTGGGATGTCGCCTTTCCTTCGAACTACTTCATCGGGCCAATGCGCGAGCTGGGACTGCTGGCGCCGCTCGAACACCGGCGCCTGAGCCGGCTCGGCCACCTCGAGCCGCGCTTTCAGCGCCCCGGCTGGGATCCTGCGCTCAGCTTCTGCGTGCCGCTGTATTGGGGCTCCAGCGGCATTCTCGCCAATCCCTCCCTGGCTCCTGTTCCTTCCTCGTATGCGGACCTGTGGAATCCGCTCTATGCGCGCCGCATCACGATGCTCGATGACCCGGCCGAGGTCTACGGAGCCGCGCTCCGCAAGCTTGGCAGGTCTCTGAACGCATCCTCGCCCGACGATCTCCGCCTCGCCCACGCCGAAGCGCTGCGGCAGAAGCCGCTGCTGCGCGCCTACCTGAACGCCGAAGCGCGCGACCTGATGGCCGCCGGTGAACTGGCCGCCTGCCAGACCTGGGCGACCACCGCGCAGCAGGCCATCTCGGCAGCCCCGCATCTGCGCTTCATCCATCCTGCCGACGGGTTCGCGCTCTACGCCGATTGCGCGGTGGTGCTGCGCGAGTCCAGGCGCAGGGAACTCGCCCATCTGTTCCTGGACTACCTGCTGCGCGCGGACGTGGCCGCGGAAATCGCAATCGAGACATTCACCGCCACTGCCGTGGCCCCGGCGCGCCAGCATCTTCCGGAACACATCACGCGCATGGAGACCCTGTTCCCTGCCGAGGAAACGTTGCGCCGCGGCGAGTGGTTCGAACCCCTGCCCCCTGCGGCGCAGCGCCTCCGCGACCGCCTCTGGACAGAGCTCAAGTCCGCCTGATGCCGGATTGGACACGCGTGTGCCGGCGCGGCTAGACTTGGGATTCAGCGCAGAGAAAAGATGATCGAAGACATCACTCCGAGGCCCGCTCCGCAATACAGCAGGATCACGCCGGAGGCGTCGTGGTGGATCCGCCGCGTCTGCGCAGTGCTGATCAGCGCCTGGCTCGGCGGCGTGGTGCTCGTCTCGCTGGCCGCGCCGGCGGTTTTCGAGGCGGGCGAAATTGTGATCCGTCATCCGGCGCCCGCTCATGCGCCGATCCTGCGGAGCCTGCCCGAGGATCTGATGCGGGACCTTCTGCGATATCACGCCGGCGAGGCCAACAACCAGGTTTTCGCGCTCTGGGGCACCCTCCAGGTGGTCTACGGGGCGGCCGTCCTGCTGCTGCTGCTGTTTTTCTCCGATGTCGGCAAATTGCGCCTTGGACTGGCGGGCGCCATGCTGCTGCTGGCGCTGCTGATGAAGTTCTTTTTGATCCCCGCCGTTGCCGAAACGTCGCGCCTGTTCCGCTCCACTGGCATCCCCGACGCCGGCCGGCGCTTCCAGATGCTGCACGGCGCCTTCGCCGCGTTCGAGATCGCCTCAGCCGTTCTGGGGCTGGCGCTTCTTTGGCTGCTTCTTGCCGGCAGCCGGAGCAGCAGCCGGCGCCGCAGCCTCTCCTGATGCTGGCCCGGCCAGTTCGACGTGGTCGATGATGCCGATCACGGCGGCATCGATCGGCGCCAGCTTGTGTCCGACGGCGGTGAAGGCCGCGTAGCCGTCGGTGGTCACCAGCACCCTGTCATGGATGCCGGCGTTGACGCTGTCCAGCGCCACCAGCGGCGCGCCGCGGTCGGTGCCATCGAGGTTCAGAGGCTGGACGAGCAGGATCTTGCGCCCTTCGTGTGAAGGGTGCTTCTGCGTGGCGGTGAGGTCGCCGACGACCCGCGCAATCAGCATGCAGGCTCCTGCTTCTTGCCAAGGTGGATCTCGTCGACGATGCCCACGATGGTGGCGTCGCTGGCCACTTCGTCCGGCAGGAACGGAAAAGACGCTTCCCTGCCCCGCACCCAGTAAATGATTTCCCCCGCGCCTGCTCCCGTGCAGTCCGTGCAGATCAGCGGCTTGCCCGTCGGGGTCAGATCTGGGCGGATCGGCTGCACGACCAGCAGGCGCCGCGTCTCAAGGCCCGGATTCTTCGCGCTGGCCCAGACCCTGCCGATGACCCGCCCCAGTTGCATGGCAGAATGGCTCCGCTTCGCTCAGCCCGCTTCGTCGAGCGAGACGCCGTCGACGATGCCGACAATGACGCAGTCGACGGGCTTGTCCTTGCAGCCCTCGGCCATCCGGGCACTGCTGCCGGAAACGGTGATCACCAGCTCGCGGAAGCCGGCGCTGACAGTATCTACGGCGACCAGGTAGCCGGATTCCTCCTTGCCATCGGGAGTCACCGGCTTGACGAGAAGAAGCTTGTGCCCCTCCAGGCGCGGATCTTTCCGCGTGGCCACCACCGTTCCGACGACGCGGCCGAGCGTCATGATGGGATGCCCGCCCGCGGCTTACTTGGAAGACTTGCCGATCGGCAGCACGTCTTCCAGGCTCGGATGCGGGCGCGGAATCACATGGACCGCCACCAGCTCGCCCACGCGGCGCGCCGCTGCCGCGCCGGCGTCCGTCGCCGCGCGCACCGCGGCCACATCGCCGCGCACGAGGGCGGTGACGTAGCCCGAGCCGATCTTCTCCCAGCCGACGAGGGTCACCTTCGCGGCTTTCACCATCGCATCGGCGGCCTCGATCATCGCCACCAGACCGCGGGTCTCAACCATTCCCAACGCTTCACCCATGGGCAAATCCTCTCTGCTCGTCTTCCGGGCCGCGCGCCTGGCGCGGACTCCCAATTCCGCCGCACGCCCTCGGCGGGCATGCGTGCTTCTGATTTTACCCATCTTCGGCCCGGCGGTGCAGGGCAATCCGCAGGACTCTGTTACACTGCTTGCGAGAGGAGCTTCGCCCGATCATGAAACCCTGGATTCACCTCGCCCTGTCTCTCCTTTTCGCCGGCGCGATGACCGCGCCGGCGCAGCCGAAGCAGCGGGTCAGCCCGCATGAAACCACCACCGGCATGATCGCCGGCAAGAAGATCACCATTGAATATGGCCGGCCCTACGTCAAAGGCCGTAATGTATGGGCCGAGCCGATCGCTCCCTTCGGCAAGATCTGGCGCACCGGCGCTGACGAAGCCACCAAGCTCACCACCGAGGCGGATCTGATGATCGGCTCGCTGCACGTGCCCAAGGGATCCTACTCCCTGTTCACGATCCCCGGCGAGAAGGAGTGGACGCTGATCCTGAACAAGGAAGCCGATCAGTGGGGCGCCTACAAGTACGACCAGAGCAAGGATCTCGGCCGCGTCAAGATGACCGCCCGCAAGCTGGACAAGCCCGTTGAGCAGCTCACCATCTCGGTCGAGTCGACCGGCGGCAACCGCGGCGTGCTGAAGATCGCATGGTCGGATCTGGAAGCCTCGGTGCCGGTGATGGTGCACTGAGGACCCGGCGAAAGCGGATCCGTCTGGAGGGCGCCGGCGCTCAGCCGGCGCTTTTGCTTTGCCTTCGCGGGGACCGCTCCGCCCCGCAGCGGAACCCGATTTAACGGGGCGGTTGCCAATTTCTCATTGCACTGTCATTCAGGGCTGCTTCACTGGCGGAGGGTACCCCCGAAGCAGTCCGTCATGAAATCCCTCCTTGTCTACTGCTGTTCATTCACCTGCCTGTGCGTCGTTACGGCGCAGGAGGTCCGCAAGGGCGTGCTTGCCGGCGACGTGATCGATGGATCCAACGGCCAGCCGATTCCGAAAGCGGCCGTCACCATCTCCACCGAGCCCCCCACGCGAATTCAATCCGACGAGTTCGGAAAGTACCGGATCGAGCTGAATCCGGGCCGCTATCGCGTTCTCGTCAGCGCAGAAAAGTACCTCGACGCAGTCATAGAGACTGTTGAAATCCGCCCCGGCGAGACGGCCGACGGCACCGTGGTTCTGGCAACAAAGTCCCAGGTAACCAAAGTTGAAGTTCAGGAAACGGTCAGCCCGGTAGCCGCCACGGCGGAATCGATGTTGACGGAACGCAAGCTCGCGGCGGTCGTCACCGATGGCCTGTCCGCGGAGGAGATCCGTCAGACCGTGGCCTCTGACGCGGCCGGAGCGCTGCAAAAGGTCACCGGCGTTTCGGTGGTTGATTCCGGTTATGTGTACGTCCGCGGGCTCGGCGAGCGCTACAGCTCGACGATGCTGAACAATTCCCTGATTCCGACAACGGAGCCGGAAAAGCGCGTGGTTCCGCTGGATCTGTTTCCCGCGGCGCTGATCGACAGCATCCGTGTAGTCAAGAGCTACACGCCGGACCTGCCGGGCGAGTTCTCCGCCGGCGTCGTGCAGTTGACCACAGTCGACTTCCCGGCGCAGCCGGTGCTGAAGGTCTCGATGACCACCGGCTATAACACGGCCACCACCCGGAAACGGTTCCTTACCTATCCGGGCGGCGGATTGGACGCGTTCGGCTTCGACGACGGCACGCGTTCGCTTCCGGCGGCCGTGCCCGCAGACCAGCGCATCATTCCCGGGCGCTTCACCTCGGCCCAGCTTCAGGAAATTGGCCGCTCCTTTCCGGTCAATTGGGAACCCACCTTCGTCGAACAGATGCGCCCCCAACAGAGCTACTCGGTCGTTGGCGGGAGCACGTTCAAGCGGGTGGGCCTTGTCGGCGCGTTGACCTTTTCCAACCGTCCGCAGAACCAGGCGGAGATCCAGCGCTACATCCGCATGGGCGGCGGCCGGCCGCTGATCTTCACCAACTACGAAGACTTCAACGTGGGCAACGAAGCCATCCGCCTCGGCGGCGTCCTCAATGTGGCATTCCGCCTGACGGCGAACAACAAGATCGTGGTCCGCAACACGCTCACCCGCGACGCCGACAAGGAGGCGCGCGAGTTCCGCGGCTACGACGGCTCCAACGACAGCACGCTGTGGTCGCAGCGGTTGCGTTGGGTGGAACGTTCGCTGCTGTCGACAAGCGTCGAAGGTACGCATGCCCTCGTCGACCGCGGCAACTGGAATTTCCGGTGGCAGTTCACCACCGCCGAAAGCCGGCGTGACGAGCCCGACATGCGCGAAGTCATCCGCGGCCAGCTCGACGACGGCCGCTGGAGCTTCGCCGCGCTCTCCAGTTCCGGCATGCGCTTCTCCAACGGCCTGAAGGAGCGCCTCTACGAGCCATTGGGAGAAATTTCAAAACCGTTCTACAAGGGCTGGCTCACCGGCGCTTTCACTGTCGGGTTCCGTGGCACGTTCCGTGACCGCAGCTTCCAGGCCCGCCGCTTCCGCTTCATTCCCGTGCGCTCCACCACATTGAATCTGTTCGCGCCCTCCAACCAGTTGTTCGCGAGAGAGAACATCCGGCCGGATGGATTCCAGATCATCGAGTTCACCCGCGCCACTGACCGTTACGAAGCGGCAATGGACGTCTACGCGGGCTATGTGATGGCCGACGTGAATCTGGGAGCCCGCTGGCGCCTCACTGGCGGCGTGCGCGTGGAGGACGCCGGGATCCGCGTGACCACGCTCGACCCGCTGATTCCGAATGCGAAGCCACAGATCGCTTCGCTCATCAACCGCGACCCGATGCCCGCCATCAACGTCACTTACATGCTGACGCCGCGGCAGAACCTGCGGGCGGGCTTCTCGAAAACGGTTTCGCGGCCGGATTTCCGGGAGCTCTCTCCATTCGACTTCAACAATGTCTACGGCGGCTTCGTCACGCAGGGCAACCCGAACCTGGTCCGGGCCACAGTCCAGAACACGGACTTTCGATGGGAATGGTTCCCCGGCGGAAACCGTCTGCTGGCTGCCAGCTTCTTTCACAAGAACTTCCACAATCCAATCGAGGTCACCATCCTGCCTGCGAACGACCTCCGGCAGACGTTTGTGAATGCCGCAGGCGCGCGCAACGCCGGCTTCGAGCTCGAAGGGCGCACGACTCTTTCGGTCCTCACGCCGCGGCTGCGCGAGCTGTTTGTCGGCGGCAATTACACTTTCGTCGACTCCAACATCCGGATCCGGCCGGAAGACGCCACGCTGTTGACCAGCAAATCCCGTCCCCTGATCGGCACATCGCGCCACATCTTCAACATCCTCAGCGAGTGGCGCAAGCCCCGGTGGCGCTCGGAGGCGCGATTCGACTACACATTCGTCGGCCGGCGCGTCACCGACGTGGGCACATTCGGTGTGCCGGATATTTATCAGGAACCCCTGACGCTCGTCGATTTCAGCTACAGGTTTTACCTCGACGAACAGGGGAAATACACGCTGAGATTCACTGGAGAAAATCTGGCCAACAATCATTATCACTGGACCCAGGGAGAGTTCACCCAACGCAGTTTCCGCCTTGGCCGCACGTTCACCGTCGGCCTGGCCGTGACGATTTTCTGATCCGGCTCTGGCGGTGGCCGGAGCCACACCGAGAGGAAGGAGCAACATGAGGAGATTTGCGCACCTGGCAGCAGTTCTTGTAACTGTCTTGTCACCCATCGCTTACGCTGATAGCCCGCTACGCCGGGCGGATTCGGCTCTCGTGGATCGCGCCGCCGCTACGGCGGATTACGAGACCGGCATCGCCGCCTGGATGTGGACGGACAAGATCTGGTACGGCTTTAACGAAAGGCTGACTCTCCGCTACACCGTCAAGACATACGGCGAAACCTATCCCTTCACGATCGTCGCCTACCTGCAAAACAACCAGACAGGCGCCAAGCGGTATTTCCCTGCTCTGACGGAAGAAGCAACCGACATTTTTGGAAGGAGGCCCGGGGAATTCCAGCCGGTCGTTCTCTCCGACACGGAACGGGCCGTGTTGTTGGGCAGCGGCGGGCTGCTTGGCGGCGCGCTCGAGGTCCCTGCGGAAGCTGGCATGCACACGCTGGCTCTCGAGCTCCGCGACTGGAACGGCCTGCGTATCCTTAAGACGCTCTATGCGAAATTCGTTGTCGTGACCGATGTCGTGGACCTGACGGGCAACATCGAGTCGGACCGCCGCCTGACGAACGACAAGCTGTACCGCATCAATGGCGTCGTCTACGTCCGCAATGGAGCCACGCTGACCATCGATCCCGGCACGGTAATCATTGGCCAACCGGGTTCGGAGCCCCCGTCGGTGCTGGTGGTCACCCGCAATGGCCGCATCCGCGCCGAAGGCACCCGCAGCCGGCCGATCATCATGACCTCGGCCCTGCCGTTCGGCGAGCGGAAGCGCGGGGATTGGGGCGGCCTCATCCTGCTCGGCCGCGCTCCGGTCAACGTGGACGGCGGCGAGTTCAACATCGAGGGGCTTCCGGCTTCGGAAGACACCCGTTATGGCGGCAATGACCCCACCTGGGACTGCGGCACGCTGCGCTATGTCCGCGTTGAATATGCGGGTTCCATTTTCGCCCCCAATAACGAGGCCAATTCCTTCACCTGGGGCGGATGCGGCACGCGGACCGTGGCCGAATACCTCCAGGCGACCTACGGTCTCGACGACTCCTTTGAATGGTTCGGCGGCACCATGAATGCACGCTACCTGGTGGGCGGCCTCGGCGCAGACGACTATCTCGACTTCCAGCTCGGCTACACCGGGAAGATCCAGTTCGGCTTCTTCTATCAGGACGCCGACAATCCCGGCAACCGCGGCATCGAAGGCGACAACAGCGAGTACAACCAGAACGCCACGCCACTGTCGCGCCCGGTGATTTACAACGTGACATTCGTCGGCTCGGGCGTGCAGGGCTTCGACGAGGCCAACGCTCCGGGCATCTATCTGCGCCGGGGCTCGGGCGGCACGGTCAACAATGCGATCGTCACGCGGTTCTTCAGTACAGGACTCCACATCGACGGCACGGCTACCGAAGCGCAGATCGACAACGGCAATATCCGCATGAACGGCATTCTGCTCTGGAACAACAATATCCAGAACAATGCCCCGCCCACCATCGAAGGCCAGGTGCGCTCCGGCGCCAGCACCGCGTTTGCCCGTGGCGAGCGCGGCCAGGGCCGCCAGTTCCTGGTGGCCGACCCGAAACTGCGCCGACCCTTCGAAGTGAACGATCCCGACTTCCGGCCCATGCCGGACTCGGTCGTGTTCCGCGCCAACTGGATCCAGCCTCCTGACGATGGTTTCTTCGATCAGTCGGCCCGATTCCTCGGCGCCGCAGGCGAGAACAAGTGGTGGGAAGAGTGGACCAATTTCGTCACTGACAAGGCCATCAAGCCCTGACGAAGATTTGCCTCGTGCACTCCCCTGGCCGGCCGCTCCCCTGCGGGGCGGCCGGCGCTTGTGTTTTGCGGCGACGGTTCGATATCGTACCCGGCAAGGAGCTGAACAAGTCCATGTCCAGGATCTCCCGCAGAGACCTTCTGACCGCGACGGCAGCGGCCGTTGCGATTCCCGGCGCTCGCGCCGCCAGTGATGGCAGGCTCCGCGCCGGCCTGGTGGGCTGCGGCGGCCGCGGAACCCAGGCCGTCACCGATCTGCTCGTCGGCAACGAGAACGTCGAGCTCGTGGCCATGGCCGACGTCTTCGAGGACAAACTCGAGAGCTCGCTGAAGAGCCTCCGCGAAGGCCGCGGGCTGAAGCGCTACGAGAACATCACCGTCCCGCGCGGCGGCCAGCAGAAAACGATGACGATGGAGGACCTGATGAAGGATGTCCCGGCGCGCATCCAGGTGCCGCCGGAAAATCACTTCGTCGGCTTCGACGCCTACCGCAAGGTGATCGACTCGGGCGTCGACATCGTCATGCTCTGCACCCCGCCCGGATACCGGCCCATCCACTTCGAGGCTGCCATCCAGGCGGGCAAGCATGTTTTCTGCGAGAAGCCGGTGGCCACCGATCCTGTCGGATGCCGCCGGTTCATGGCTGCGGCGAAGCTCTCCGAGGAGAAGAAGCTCACCGTGGTGAGCGGCGCGCAGCGCCATGCGCAGCGCGAGTACATCGAGACGGTGGACAGGATTCGCAACGGCGCCATCGGCGACATCCGGGCGCTGTATTCGCACTATTTCTCCGGCCCCGTCTTCCATGTGCAGAAGAGGGATCCGAAGTGGTCCGACTTCGAGTGGCAGCACCGCAACTGGTACAGCTTCGTCTGGATCTGCGGCGACCAGATCGTCGAGCAGCACTTCCACAACATCGACTTCATCAACTGGGTGATGGGCACTCATCCGGTGAGGGTGATCGCCACCGGCGGCATCTCCTGGCGCAAGGGCGACGAGCTGTACGGCAACATCTACGACCACATGGCGTCGGATTTCGAGTATCCCGGCGGCATCCGGTATTCGTCGCACTGCCGCCAGTACCCGCAGGGCTGCACGCGCGACGTCAGCGACCTGATCGTTGGCACGAAGGGCGTGAGCAACGGGATGGACCTCGCCACTGGGAAAGGCATCAATCCCTACGTGCAGGAGCACATCCACCTGGTGAATTCGATCCGCGGCACCGGCCCCTATTTCAATGAGGCGATGATGGTGGCCGAGTCCACGATGACGGCCATCATGGGCCGCGAAAGCGCCTACTCGGGCATGGCGATCACCTGGGACATGATCATGAACTCGCATCTGGACCTGATGCCAAAGGCATTCGACTACAAGCTCCAGCTCGAGCCGCCGCCGCTGCCCGAACCGGGCAAATACAAGTTCATCTGATCCTGTTCTTTCCTGCGCCAGCCCCTGCGCCGCACACGGTGCGGCCGCAGGGGCTGTTTGTCGCGCAGGCGGAGTTCACCCGGCGAACTGCCAGCCTTTGCGGAACACCGGCTTCAGATACTGGTTTGCTTCGCGGTTGTTGGAAAACTGCATCCGCTGCGCGTCCCAGAGCAGCTTGCCCTCAAAGCGCATGGCAATGACGCCCAGCAGCATCCAGGAGACGAACGGCGCGGCCACGTTGAAGTTGGAGCAGGCCGGTTCGCCGCCCTTGCAGGCACGGATCCAGTCGCGGTAGTGGCCAGGCGAACGCGTCAGCAGCGGCGGCGGCAGCCGGTAGTCCTTCATGCGCGAAGCGGGCACCAGGCGCGTGTTCTCCCCGTAGCAGCCGGTGGTCAGCATGCCCTTGCTGCCGATGAAGAGGCTGCCGTTGATGTCCGCATCCCCCAGCAGTTCACCCTCAGGCACGCCCTCGATCTTCGGCGCCTCCTTGCAACTGTCGTACCAGGTGAGCGTGAGCGGCGGCATGTTGCCGCGCGCCGGGAATTCGAAGCGGATCACCGTGCGCTGCGGGAACGTATAGCGCCCCACGCCTTCGCGCTTCACGCACTCCACACTGACGGGCCATGCCTCGCTGAGCCGCAGCGCCATGTTCGGCGTGCCAAGAATGTGGCACGCCATGTCGCCGATGGCGCCGCAGCCGAAGTCGGGGAAGCCCCGCCAATGGTGCGGGCAGTAGGCGGGACTGTACGGGCGAGGCGGCGATCCGCCGAGCCAGGCGTCCCAGTCGAGCCACTCCGGCACGGGCGCTTCCTTCGGCTCGACGCTCGGGTCCTGCGGCCAGTACCTGCCTGGCCGGTCCGTCCAGGCGTGCACTTCGCGCACTTCGCCGATGTCGCCCGCCCAGATGATTTCGCACGCCTGGCGGGCTCCTTCGTTCGAATAGCCCTGATTGCCCATCTGCGTCGCCACGCGGTATTTCTGCGACGCCTTGAGCAGCTCCTGCGCCTCCCACACGGTTCGCGTCAGCGGCTTCTGGCAGTACACGTGTTTCCCGCGCACGATGGCCCACATCGCCGCCGTGCCGTGCATGTGGTCCGGGCAGGAAACCAGCACGGCGTCGATGTTCTTCTCCTCGCGGTCGAACATCCGGCGGAAGTCCTTGTACTTCGGCACCTGCGGGAACTGCCTGTACGTGCGCTCGGCGCGCCGGTCGTCCGGATCCGCCATCGCCACGATGTTCTCGGTGGCGGCGCAGCTCATGATGTCGGAGTAGCCCTTGCCGCCCGCGCCGATGGCAGCGATGTTCAGCTTCTCATTCGGACTCTTGTACCCGGCAGCCCGGAGCGACGGCACGCTTCCAAAGCCGGCCGCGGGCAAGGCGCCAGCCAGCATCGCTCCGAAAAAGACATGCCTCCGCGATGGTCCTTCGTGGTTCATTTCCCGGCTCTCCCTGTCTGGAATCGCCTTCATCCTACAGGAAGAGCCGGGGCCGCGCTACGCTGCGCCAGTGCGAAGCGCGGCAGCAAAGGACCGGACCTTCTCCGCAATCTGATCCCGGATGCGCCGGAACGCGGCGAGGCGCGTCTGCTCATCGCCCTCCACGGCCGCCGGATCCTCGAAGCTCCAGTGAATCCGCTCGGCAATGCCTGGAAACACCGGGCAGGTCTCTGCGGCGTGGTCGCAGACGGTGATCACGTAGCGGAATTCCGTGCCGCGGAATTCGTCCAGATGCTTCGACCGGTGGCCGCTGATGTCGAGGCCAAGCTCCCGCATCACCTCAATCGCTTCCGGTCGCACATGGCTGGGCCGAGTGCCCGCGCTATGGATCTCGAAGCGGCCGCCCAGCGCTTCCCGCAGCAGCCCCTCGGCCATCTGGCTCCGCGCCGAGTTGCCTGTGCAGAGAACCAGGATCTTTTCTCTCACGGCTTCCTCGCCTTGATATACGCGCTCATGAACTTCCCGCCTGCCGCCTGTGCCGCCGCCTCGACGTCGATGCCCGCTTCCGCGAGGAACTGCCGGGCGTCTTCCACGTTGTAGACGCGGAATGGCTCGATCGAGATGTCCACGAAACCCGCCTCCTCCAGCTTGCGGCGGTACTCGTTCTCCTCCAATGCCCCGGCGATGCAGCCCGCCCACAGCTCGATGCTGCGGCGGATCTCCGCCGGCACCTCGCCGCGCACGACAACGTCGGCCACCGCAAGGCGTCCGCCGGGCCTCAGCACGCGGAAGACTTCGCGGAGCACGCGGTCCTTGTCCGCCGAGAGGTTGATGACGCAGTTGGAAATGACCACGTCGACCGACGAGTCCGGCAGGGGAATGTTCTCGATCTCGCCCTTGAGAAACTCGGCGTTTTCCACGCCTGCCTTGCGCTGATTCTCGCGCGCGAGCTCCAGCATCTCGTCCGTCATGTCGAGCCCGTAGGCCTTGCCCGCGGGGCCAACGCGCCGCGCCGAGAGCAGCACATCGATGCCGCCGCCGCTGCCGAGGTCGAGCACGGTCTCGCCCGGCTTCAGCTCCGCAGCAAGCGTCGGATTGCCGCAGCCCAGCGACGCCGCCACGGCCGTTTCCGGCAGCTCCGACTTCTCGGCCTCGCCGTAAAGCGCCGCGGTGATCGGATCCGAACCTCCGGCGCCGCAGGAGGATGCCGGAGAGCAGCACGATGCGCCCGCTCCTCCAAGCACCTGCAACGCCGCCTGCGCATACCGTTCGCGCACGGCCTCCTGCACCTGTTTTTTCTCGCTCATGCTCTTCTCTCCTTTCGAACGGATCCCGCTCCCTTCAGCACCACCGCCGGTTCCACCGCGCAGGAACGCGTGCAACACTCCGCATACAGAAACGCAAGCAGCTCCTCCAGCGCCGCCGTATCGGCGGAATACCAAAGGTAGGTGCCTTCGCGGCGCACGCGGACCACGCCAGCCTGACGGAGCTTCTCGAGGTGATGCGAGAGAGTCGACGCAGGGATTCCCAGCTCTGTCTGGATCTCCCCGGCAGGCATTCCGTGCGGGTGCGCTGCCAGCAGCAGGCGCATGATGCGCAGCCGCTGCGGCGCACCCATGGCGTCCATCATGCCTGCAAGCCGTTCGATCACGGCCTTCCCGGGCCTGTTTTCCATATTTCTAGAATACTCGAATAATAGGCCCGGGAAAAGACCGTGATTCTCAATGTCGGTAAAACGTGGAGGCGGACCAGACGTGGCTCTCGATCGGGGTCAGCCAGGCGCGGACCGCGTAGTCGCCTCTTGGAAAGAGCGCCATCGGGATTTCGGCTGCCCAGGTGCGCTCGCCGCGGATCTCCTCGCGGCCCATGACCGTGAGGAACGCCTTGTCGCGAGACCAGCGGTAGATCTCCCTGCCCTGCGAGTCGTAGACAGAGAGGTCGAACCGCTGGCTGCTGGAGAAGTTCAGCACGAGGGGCCATTCCAGCGTGTGGCGAATGGTGATGAAGGCGAGCAGCACGCCGCCCGCAGGCGTCAGGGAGAGGCTGAATCCTGTCTGCGGCGCGCGGACGTACGTCACATCGCCGAGGCGGGCGTAGACGAGGTCATAGATCTTCGCGTCCGGAGCTCTTCCCTGAACCCGTCTGAGCAGTCCAACCCAGGGGAGCCATTCTTCGACCTCGACCGCGATCCTGGAGTCGACACAGGCCGTCTCCCCGTAGCGGACATGCATGACGTTGTCGAACTCGCCTACCGGGTAGCGCGAGCGCATCCGGTGCGTAATTGTCCGCGCTTCGACGGTGCAGGATCCGTTCCAGTTCCAGGATGTCCAGGGCCATCCGTCGGGCGCGGCGGGGTCCAGCAGGAGGCGCTCCTGGCCTGCCCGGGCGTCCCAGACCAGAACGCGCCCCTGGTCATCGTTGCGCAGCCAGGCTTCTCCTGGTCCGAGGAGGCCGCGAACCGCGGCATATTCGCGGCCGGCGATGACGGCTTTCCCTCCCACCTGTACCACCAGGGTGTCTCCAGGACCCTGGTAGACCCAAAAGTTCCCCTCGTCCAACGGAAGATACAGCGTCTGCGCAGAAAGCGCAGCGGCGAACAGAAGGCTAGCAATAGAAGTTCTTGTTCCAGACATGGCGCCGCAACACCTCCAGGATGTGTTCGGGCAGCGGCCCCAGCTCAGAGACGGCGGCGTTCATTTCCACGTTACGCACCCTGCGCATTCCGGGAATCACGGTGGAAACGGCCGGATGCGTGATGCAGAAGCGCAGCGCGGTTTCCGCCAGCGGCCGGTCCAGCCCGGCGGCTTTCAGGTCGGCGGTGAGCGCCTGCACGCGCTCCCACACCTGCCGCTTGCGGTCCCCGCGGAAATAGAAGGCCCGGAATTCCCCGGGGTCGAATTCCGTTTCCGGCATGATGGTCCCGGTCAGCGCGCCCTCATCCAGCGGACAGCGTGCCAGCACGCCGACCTGAAGCTCCTGGCACAGCGGGAACAGGTTCTGTTCCGGAGTCTGATCGAAGATGTTGTAGATCACCTGCACGGTATCGATCAGCCCGGTGCGGATGGCATCGAGCGCGGAGTCCGGCTGATGGTCGTTGATGGAGATGCCCCAGAAGCGCACCTTGCCAGCCTTCTTCGTGTCCTCGATGGCGCGGCGCCAGTCGTCGCGCTCGAGCCACTCCGGATTCCAGACGTGGAACTGTTGCAGATCCAGCGTCTCCACGCCGAGATTATTCAGCGATGTCTCCGTGCAGCGGATGACGTAGTCGTAGGGGAACACTTCTTCGATTCCGACGCCCGGTTGCGCCGGCCACACGCGGTTCTTCGGCGGCACCTTGGTGGCCACATACGCCTGCGCCCTTGTCTCGCGCAGCGTCTCGCCGATGATGCGCTCGCTGTGGCCTTCGTTGTAAGCCAGCGCCGTGTCGATGAAATTCACCCCGAGTTCCAGCGCCCGGCGCAGCGCCGCCCGAGCCTCCTCCTCGGAATGGCCGCGCCACTGATTGCCTCCGATGCCCCACGCGCCGAAGCCGATCTCGGAAACTGCAAAACCTGTCCTGCCTAGCGTGCGTCTTCTGATCACGAAACCATAATAGTGGAGGGATGCGATGCGCGCGCTGCTCGTGATGCTGCTGCTGGCCTCTGCCGCCTGGGCGCAGCAGTTCCGGCTCTACCTCAAGGATGGAAGCTGGCACGTGGTGCGCGAGTACCAGGTGGTGGAAGACCGCGTGCGCTACTATTCCGTCGAGCGAAGCGAATGGGAGGAGGTGCCGCTGGAGCTCGCCGACCTCAAGCGCACCGAGCAGGAGCGCCGGGCGCGCATCGAAGAGGAGAAGAAGCAGGCCGAAATCGCCGACGCCGAAGAAGCCTTTGAACGCGAGATCGCGCGGCAGATCGCCCGCATTCCCGTCGAGCCGGGCCTCTATTACTTCGATGGCGGCGAAGTCAGGGAGATCCGGCGCGCCGGGCTGAAATCCGTGGCCAGCCGGAAGCGCACCGCGCTGAAAGTCCTCGTGCCCGTTCCCATCGTCGCCGGCAAGGCGTTCCTGGAACTGCCGGGCGCGAATGCCGCCACGGCGCTTGCGGGCGAGCGTCCGGAGCTGTACTTCCGGATCGACTGGACTGCCCCGTTCACCCTTGTCCGTGTGAAGCCGAAGCAGAAGGGCGAGGGGCGCGTTGTGGGAATCCTCCAGACGGAGCCAATGACGAAGATGGCCTTCTTCGAGTTCGAGACCGTGGACATCTTCCGGCAGCAGCTCAAGGCGGACCTGTTCAGGATCTGGCCTTCGAAACCGCTGCCGCCCGGCGAGTACGCGCTGGTGCAGTACTCGGAAGGCGAGGCCACGGACAGCGGCGAAATTCTCGTCTGGGATTTCCGCGTCGTCGCCGCGCCTACTTCCCGCTGACCTCGTGGAAGAACCGGAGGGATTCGCGCGCCGCGCGCTGCCAGCGGAACATCTTTTCGGCCCGCGCGCGCCCCGCGGAGGACAGCCGCCGCCGCAGCTCCGGGCTTTCGATGAGCTGCACGATCGCATCCCGGATCTCCTCCACGGACTCCGGGGTCACCAGAAGGGCTGCGTCCCCGGCGATCTCCGGCAGCGAGCTGACGTTGGAAGCGACGCATGGCGTGCCGCATGCCATCGCCTGCGCCACCGGCAGCCCGAATCCTTCGTAGAGCGACGGGTATACCAGCATGGCGGCTCCGCGGATCAGCTCCGGCAATTGCGCCTCGGGGAAGTAGCCCAGCCAGCGGACGCCCGCCGGAGCCCGCCGGAGCCTCTCGATGGTGGCTTCGCAGCGCCAGCCCGCTCCGCCGGCGAGCAGCAGTTCATAGTCCCGACGGATCCCAGCAGGCAGCAGCTCCCATGCATCGAGGAGGCGGTCGACATTCTTCCGCGGCTCGATGGTGCCCAGAAACAGCACATAGGGCCTCAGCCGCGGCGGCGGATCGGGCGCTTCGAAGTACGCCTCCGCCACGCCGTTGTGAATGGTGCGGATCCGCTCGGGCGGGATGCCTAGCACTTCGATCGCGTCGCGGCGCGTGCACTCGCTGACGGCGATCAGCCCCGCCGCCTGCCGCAGGACCCGGTCCGCGAACTCCCGGTCGGCGCGCACGTTGGCCCCCGAGTGCAGCTCCGGCATCTTCCAGCAGGTCAGGTCGTGGATCGTGGCTGTGACAGCGATCCTCCGGGGCGGCGTGCGCACCTGGTTTGTGCAGTGGAAAACGTCCGCGCCGCGTGCGAACCACTCGGGAAAGGGAACCCGCGCCCGCTGGTTGGCCACGGCCATCGCCATGCCCGCCCAGGTCTCCCAGCGTCCGCTGACGCTGCCCTCGTGCACGAGCCGGCCCAGCCGCCGGATCGGCGGATACAGAAGAATCTCGTCGCCGCCCGCCTCTTCCCGCATGGCGCATACCCAGTGATACAGGGCCGTCTTGACTCCGGCACTGCGCAGCAAAAGCGGCGTGCAGTCGATGACAATTTTCACTGCGGCTTCATTCTATTCTGCGGTTGGCCAGCAGCCATTTGCCACCGGATTCGAAGACGCGGTGCACATTTTCGCGTCCGAGGAGCTCTTCGATGACGGCCAGTTTGGGCCCTTCCGCGATCAGCCAGGCCAGTTGCGGCTTCTCCCACTCGGCGCGCAGCTCATGGTCATCCAGGAACACGTCCGGCGCTCCGGGCGCGTAGGAGCCGTACTCGAGATTGTGGTAGCGCCCGCGCCACAACAGCGCCATGTCGAGGTCAGCATAGAAGAACACCGAGCTGAAGACGTAATACTGATCGCCGAAAATGACCGTGCCTTTCGGCCCCTGCTTCAGCCTTTCGGCGATGGCATGGCTGCTCAGATACGGATCGAAGACCTGCATCGCGATCCTTGCTGCGTTCAGGAACAGCACCATCATCAGCGCCGCGCCCAGGTGCGTTATTCGGGGCCGGAAGCGCCAGCACGCCGCCGCCCCGGCAAGGAATGCAGCGGCCGCCAGCCCGAGCGGCAGTTTGAGGTAGGCGAACGAGGCCAGCGTCAGGTCGCCCATGTGGCCGAGCGAAAGCGTGTAGAGCTCCGGGTTCTGCGTGAGCGAACGCGAGATGTCGCCGGGCGCCGGCATCCTCCAGACATAGGCGAGGATGGAGGCTGCGGCGATCCCCGCCGCTGCGCAGACCATGCTCAACAGGCGCGCCCACCGCGCCACGCGTTCGCGTCCTTCGGCGATGCCCAGCCCCAGCAGCAGGGCGAAGGCCGGATAGGCGGGCATCGAATAGTACTCCTGGGTGGTGGAGAACGTGAAGAAGATCATCACGAAACCGGCCCAGCAGGCCAGCATCCGCAGGACGTTCCGCGCCCGCCCGTGCAGCGCTGCCCTCAGGCGGAAGGCGGCGGGCAGATAGGCCGACCACGGAAAGAACCACACCAGATGGAGCAGCCAGAAAAGGTGCCGCGGAACAGTGTTGTAATCCCGCGGCCAGCGCCGGTTGAGGAATCGCAGGATGTGTTCGTTGAAGAAATAGAACCAGAAAAAGCCGCGGTATTGGCCCGGCCCGGCAGTCATGGAGAAATCGAAATAGGGAGGATTCCGCAGCGTGGCCAGAATGTGCCACGGCGCCGCCACAAGCAGGAACAGCACGAGGCCGGAGACAGGATGCATCCGCTTCCATACCGCTGCATCCAGAAGCCGCCGCTGCCACGCGAGCCACAGGAACGCGGCGGCGCAGGGGAACACCACCCCGATCAGACCTTTCAGCAGAACGCCCGCGGCCATCGCCAGCCAGAAGACCGCCGCCCAGAGGCGCGGCCGGCGCTCCTCCTCGTCGAGTGCGCGCAGCAGCGCCCACAGGGCCAGCGCGATCGTCAGCGTGAGCGTGATGTCCGGGATGAGGATGCGCGTGAACAGGAATGTGCCGACGCAGGTGCCCAGCACGAGCGAGGCGAAGAATCCGGCTTCTTCACCGAACGCCCAGCACCCCATGAAGTAGACCAGCGCAACCAGGGCCAGCACGGAGAGCAGCACTGGCAGGCGCGCCGCCCAGTCATGCACGCCGAAGACGGCGTAGGAGCAGGCGATCATCCAGTACTTGAGCGGCGCTTTCTCCAGGTACGGCACTCCGTCGAGCCGCGCCGTCACCCAGTCGCCGGACTCGAGCATGTTCCGGGCGATCTGCGCCTGCACAGCGTCGACGTCGTCCATGAGATGAGGCGGCGCGAGCAGCGCGGGCGCGTAGATGAGCGCTGCCAGCGCCAGCGCCAGAGCAAACCGGGTCAGGCGTGGACGTTCCATCTCCGCATCCAGAGCATCAGCGTCAGCAGCCCCCAGAGCTGATAGCCGTAGTTCGCGCGGCGGCGGAAGTGATCCTGCTTGATGCGCTCCACGACTTCGCTGCGGAAGACGCCCGTGCGCCGGATGTTCTCCGGCGAGAGGACCTCTTCCGCCAGCGGCCGGAGCGGCCCGCGGAACCAGCGGTGCGCCGGGATGTCAAAGCCTTCCTTCGGCCGTTCGAGCACGGCAGGCGGCAGTTTGTCCTTCATCAACTCCCGCAGGATGAATTTGAGCACCGGTCCGCGCACCTTGAAATCTTCCGGCAGGCGCGCCGCGAACTCCACGATGCGGTGATCGAGGAACGGCGGCCGCACCTCGAGCGAATGCGCCATCGACATCCGGTCGCACTTGTAGAGGATGTCATCCGGCAGGTAGTACTTCTGGTCGGCCCAGAGAAAGAGATTGATCTCCCCGCACCGGAAAGCCTCCGTCGGCAGCGTATGCACCAGTTCGCCCGGCCGCGCATGCCGCGGCGCCTCATAAAGAGCCCGCTTCGTTTTTTCGTCGAGCGAACCGTTCCAGTAGAAGTGGGCGTCCCGCGGATCGAGCAGCGTTCCCTCCAGAAACCGTTTCGCCTTGTATTCGAAGCTGATCTTTTCGTCGGAAACCGGCAGCAGCCGCGCCACGGCCAGCGCCGCCCGCCGCATCCACGCAGGCAGGCCCCGCGCCCGCATGGCCAGCGCGTCCGCCCGGTAGGTCAGGTATCCGCCGAACAGCTCGTCGGCGCCCTCGCCGGAAAGCGCCACTTTCACGTGCTGCCGCGTCATCCGCGAGAGGTACCACACCGGCAGCGCGCCGGCATCGGCGGAAGGCTCGTCGGAATAATAGCTGATCTGTTCGATCGTTTCCGCGAGATTTTCTTCCGGATTCAGGTCGAATTCCTGATGCACGGTGCCGTAATGCCGCGCCACCGCGCGGAAATATTCGCTCTCATCATGCGAATGTCCGCGGAAAGAGATGGAAAATGTGCGCAGCCCGGACGCCTCCTGCGCGGCATAGTGAAGCACCGTGGAAGAATCCAGTCCGCCGCTGGCCCAGACGCCCACGGGCACGTCGGCGATCAGGTGCTCGCGGAGCGAAAGCCGCAGCAATCTGTCGAGCTCCGCCCTGGCGTCGTCCAGCGTGATGCCCGGGTCCGGCTGGAAGCGGAGCTGCCAGTATTGCTCGCGGCGGATCGAGCCGTTCTCCCATTCCAGCAGCTCGCCGGGCATCAGCTTTTCCACGCCTTCGATGAGCGTGTATGGCGCCGGCACCCAGTTCAGCGAAAGGTAGTAGCCAAGCCCGTTGCGGTCCAGCCGCCGGTCTACTTCGGCGTGGTGCAGGATCGTCTTCACCTCGGAGCCGAAGTACAGGTCGCGGCCGCGGTGGAAGATGTAGAGGGGCTTGATGCCCATGCGGTCGCGAGCCAGCACCAGCCTGCGGCGGCGCTCGTCCCACAATGCGATGGCGAACATCCCGCGCAGCCGCGGGAAGCAGCGCGTGTCCCATTCGAGGAACGCCCGCAGGATCACTTCCGTATCCGAAGAGGTGCGGAAGGCGTGGCCGCGCTCTTCGAGTTCGCGGCGCAGCTCGCGGTAGTTGTAGATTTCGCCGTTGTGGACGATGACGGTGTTGCCGTCCTCGCTGAACATCGGCTGGCTGCCGTGCTCGAGATCAATGATCGATAGCCGGGTATTGCCAAGGGCGGCGAGATCGGACTCGTGGAAGCCGAGCTCGTCCGGCCCGCGATGCCGGATCAGGCCGAGAATCTCCCGGATCCGCCCCGGCTCGACCGGATGATCGAGCTTCGTGTAACCCGCAATACCGCACACAAGCCATCAGGATAGCAGCCGCCCGGAAGCGGCCGCCACGCTCGGCACGCTCAGAACGGATCGGGCCGTGCCGAAGACAACAGCTCGAGCACACGGTCTCCCAGGCGGATCAAGGCGCGCCTCCAGACGGCGGGAGAGGCATAATAGCTGCGGGCGCTCGACGCCCTCCTCCAACGGGCCAGCGCTTCCTCGCCTTCGCCCGGAGCGAGCTGAAGCGGCTCCGGCTCGCACAGCTCTGCAATGACAAACAGGTTGCCACCGTCAGGGCTGGTTGCCACGCTCAGGGGCCGCCACCCTGACGTTCGCAGGCACAGGTCGAGCGTTCTCGCGCTGAAGGAATACAGATGCCCCCGGTGGAAGCGCCTCCGCGGGCGCGGAAAAGGCGCATCCGCGTTCGGTGTTTCCAGCAGCAGGCGCGCCCGGGGCCGGGCATGGCGCCGGAGTGAGGCCAGAAAGCGGACGGGATCGAGCACGTGCTCGATCACATGAAAACAGCAGAGGCAGTCGAACTTCCGGCCATCGGCCGGGGTCGTTTCGGCGAACTCGCCGAGGATCTCGATTCCGAACTGCTGCCTCGCGAATTCCGCACAGCGGGCGTCCGGCTCAATCCCCGCCACCTCGCAACCCTGCGTCTTCAGCCGGTAGAGAAACAGGCCGAACCCGCAGCCGACTTCGAGCACCGAGGCCGGCGCGGCGACGGCGGCGCGCAGCCACGCAATGCGGTCCGCGGCCGCCCTTTCCGCACGCCGCCACTGCCTCCGGGAAGGCAGGCTCCGGCCCTTGTATTCCAGCCGGTAGCTGTGGCGGTAGTAGGATTCGTGTTCCTGCCGCCCGGGCCGCGGCGTGACGCGAATCAGGCCGCAGCTTCCGCATAGCAGGTTCGTGAGCGGACCGCCGCTGCGGTCCCGGGTGGAGATGACAGTACCACTCCGGCTGCCGCACAGCGGGCAGACATCCGGCTCGGGAGCGGGAAGGCCCGCTTCGGGCAGGCCGGAGACGGCTCCTGGCCATGCCGTCACGCGGAAGAAGATGCCGGCAGCGGGCAGCCGGGTGCAGAACCACAGGAAAAAAAATCGCCCCCGCCCCGGACGGCTCCATGCCGGGGCGGGGGCAGCTCCACAGGGGTCGTCGTTGTCAGAAGACGAAGCGCGCGGTCAACTGCGTCCGGCGCGGATAGTTGGCCTGCGTGGACGCGATCGCCTGCCCGAACTGCGCCGAGGTCACCGTCGTGTTCGGCGACGGGAACAGCGGGTGGTTCATCGCGTTCAGGAACTCCGCGCGGAACTGCACGTTCAGCCGCTCGTTGAACAGCTTCGTGTTCTTGAAGATGCTCAGGTCGAAGTTGTTCACTTCATGCGAGCGGAGGAAGCTGAACCGCGGCGGGAACCAGCGGTAGTTGCGGTCGAGCTGGAAGGCGGCGCGCCGTTCGAAGCCGGCGTCCACGTTGAACCACCGCTCCACCGTCCGCTGGTCGCGCGGCAGGAGCATGTCCTTGAGGTTGCCGAGGTAGATGATGTTGCCGAAGTTGATCGGCGCGCCGCTCTGGAACGTGTACACGCCGTTCAGTTGCCAGCCGCCGAGGAACATGTTGGCCACCGGGCCCCAGTTGCTGCCGAAGGCCTTGCCGCGGCCGAACGGAAGCTCCCAGATGCCGTGCACCACCAGCCGGTGCGGACGGTCGAGGTCGCTGATCACTTCCACCGGGCGCGGCGCGTTGGTCACCAGCGTCTCGGTGGCCTGCATGAACTTCGAGAACGTGTAGGCGGCGCCGATGGTGTAGCCGCGCGAGAAGCGGCGCTCGAGGTTCGCCTGGAGGGCGTGATACCAGGAGTAGCCGTCAAAGCGCGAGGCGTTCACCGAGTCGAAATGCGGGTAGGGCCGCAGCAGCCGCTCGCGGGCGATGTTGGCGCCGATGAAGGAGCTGGTCGCGCCCTCCGGCATCAGCCCGCGGAACGGGTTGGGCAGGTTGGCGCTCAGGTAGTTGATGCGGTCGTTGTCGCGCAGCAGGCTGTGGCTGAGGTACTCGATCGGCGTGGCGTTGAAGTTCTGGCCGATTTCGATGTGCGTGCCGCGGTTGCCCACGTAGTTGACCTCGGCCACGTAGCCCTTGCCGATGGTGCGCTGAATGCCGAACTGCCAGCGCTGCATGTAAGGCCGCAGCGGATTTTCGTTGAAGAACGTCACCGCATTGCCGACCAGCGTCTGGTAGCCCTGGCCCGCGCCCACGGGCTTCAGCAGCCCATCGGGGAACGGATCCGACAGCGTGCGGATGAACGTGTAGCCGTCCAGCGTCGGCACGAAAGGCGTCGACCGGCTGAAGCCGCTCATGATCACGTCGCCGCGGCGCTGGCCGAGGAAGCCGAAGAAGATGCCGTAGCCGCCGCGCATCACGGTCTTGTCATTCACCTGATAGGCGAAGCCAAAGCGCGGCATCCAGTTGTTCTTCGGCGTGTTGTACAGTTCGCGCGGCTGCCCGCCCACGCCGGCGAACGTGATGCCGCCGCGGGTGAAGAACTGCGAAGGCGGCACTTCCGGCGTCGGGTTGTTGGCATAGGCTGCCCGGGCCGCCGCCTCAAACGGCTGCGTGTAGGAAGCGTCGAAGGTGCGCACGCTGCGGTTGAAACGCTCCGTCAGCGGGCCGTCCCACTCCCAGCGGATGCCGAGGTTCAGCGTCAGGCGGCGGCTAACCTTCCAGTCATCCTGGAGGAACCACGCCCAGGAAACCGACTGCTCGGCGTAGCTGTCGGAGATGGTCACGTAGCTGGACGAGGTCGGCAGGCCCAGCAGGAACGCCGCCACGGACTGGCCAAGCTGGTTGGGCGACGACGGCGAGTTGTCCAGCGGGCCGCGCGTGTAGGTCGAATCGAAGATGAACCGCCCGGTCTGGTCATTGTTGAAGAACTGGCTCGTCTCGCGGTAAGAGCGGAACTCGGTTCCGGTCTTGACCGTGTGGCGGGCGAACACCTTCGTCAGGATGCCGACGAAGTTGTGCGTGTCGTTGGGCCGGTTCTCGCCGCTGAAGCCCGTGCCCTGGTAGCCGGAGATGTCGAAGCGCGGGAAGCGGCGCACGGCCGGATCGATGGCGTTGTTGTAGGACGCCGGGAAGCCCAGTGTGGTCAGATCGAAGCCGTTGGCCTTCGGGTTGCCGTCCTGGCGGCGGATGAACCGGTTGTAGCCGTAACGGACGTTCAACACCATCGTCGGGCTGAGCGTCCAGACGTCGTCGAGCACCGCCGAGCGCGAGATGAACCAGAAGGCCTGGCCGGTGGCCGCGTTGTTGAAATAGTCGTTGTACCAACTGTCGCGGTCATACCAGCTCGTGCGCAGGTAGAGCCGGTTGGAGGCAGTCAGGTTGTGGTCCACTCGGATGGTGTTGGAGAGGTAGTCGGCCTCTTCCATCAGCTCCGGCCGCAGGTAGTTGTTCGTGCCATCCGGGTTCCCGGCCTGGAGCGGCTTCGGATAGTAGGTGTCGAGCACCTTCTTGGCAATCGGGTTGAACAGCGACGGCGGAATGATGTTGCCCGGGAAAGGGTCCGACTGGAAGCGGCCGCCCGAGGCTGGCCGGCGCGTCCACGGGTTGTAGATCTGGAAGCTGCTCGAGACGTTCAGCAGCGCCGAAAAGTCGCCATTCTTCATCGCCTCGGTCGGGACCGTGGGCGTGCCGTTGTTGCGCGGACGGCCCTCCTTGATCCCTTCCATGCCCCACATGAAGAACGTGCGGTTGCGCCCGTCGTAAAGCTTCGGGATGTTGATGGGCCCGCCGAGCGTCGCGCCGAAACGGTGATAGTAGAAATCGGGCCGCGGCGTGCCGTTGCGGTTGGCGAAGAAATCGTTGGCAAACAGCGCCGGCGTCATGTTGGTGTAGTAGCCGGTGCCGTGGAACTGGTTGGTGCCGGACTTGATGCTGATGTTCGTCACGCCGCCTTCGGTCTGGCCAAACTGGGCGTCGAACGTCGCCGTCTGCACCTTGAACTCCTGGACGATGTCGGCCGGAGGCACATAGGAGGCGATCACCTCGCCCGCGTTGGCCGTGGCCGTGCTCACCGCGCCGTCGATGGTCACGTCGCTGCGGTTGGCACGGGTGCCGTCCATGGCATAGCCCACGATGTGCGTCGGCTCGAACGGACGGTCCAGGCGCGGATCGCGGGTGAATGCAACGCCCGCCGCCAGGCCGATCAGGAAGTACGGGTTGCCGTGCGGCACGGGAAGCTCCTGCACGCGGCGCTGGTCGACGACAGCGCCCATCGAAGCCGTTTCCGTCGTCAGCAGCGGCGTCTCTTCCGTCACCGTGATGCTCTGCTCGGTGGCACCGACTTCAAGCTGGATGTTCACCGCGATGCGGTCATCGACGCGTACTTCGATGTTGTCGCGGATCGCCTTCTTGAAGCCCGGGATCTCGACCACCACCTGGTACTGGCCCGGGATCAGATAGAGCGCGTTGTAGACGCCGGCATCATTGGTCGTCAGCGTCTGCCGCGTGCCCATTGCCTTGTTGATCACTTCCACGCGTGCGTTCGGAACCACCGCGCCCGACGGGTCGGTCACGATGCCCGTAATCGCCCCGCGCGGATCCTGCGCCATGCCCGCCAGCGCGAGCATTGCGCAGAGACCCAGAATCCACACAATGCGAGACTTCATAGCCTTCCTTTCACCTTGTTTCGCCGCTCCGGCGGGCGTTGCGCCCGCCTTGCGGCGTTGTTGTACTCCCACTGTCAGAGTGGCCTGCGCCTGGCTGCTGCCAGGCGACAAGCCGGATCCAGCCGAGAAGCCCGCTGGGCTCCGGCTGCAAAACCCTCATATCCTGCATCTGAAACCGCTCGCCGTAGGCTGCGGCCAGCACCCTGTAATCCGGCTCGCCCAGCCGCGCCAGCAGGTTCAGATTCGTGTTGGCGACTTCGATGCGCAGGCGATTCTCGCCCTCCTTCAGGAAGCCGCTCAGATCCAGCCGGTAGGGCGGCGCGAACACGCTGCCGGCGCGCCGTCCGTTGACATGGACGATGGCCGCGTCCCGCACGGGCCCTGCCAGCCACGCCCGCATGCCCGGCTGCCTCTGCGGCACCGGCTCCAGGGGCTCGGCAGGCCCGAACTCCAGCCATGCCCGGGTCATTCCCGGTTCGATATGCACCGTCTTCTCGTACGCGGCGATGCCGGAGTAGTATCGCGTCTCGGCGTCTTCGGTCCACGAACGGAGCCGCTCGTAACGGACCTTGCGCCCCGTCTCCAGGAACGTCACATCCCAGCCGCTGCTCAGGTCCATCTCGCGGCCGCGCGTCTTCGGCGCCGGCGCGGGATTGGCTCCTGCCCCGCTCATAAGAACGATGGAGCCGTATGGCGGCAGCTCCAGCTCTCCGGAGAAGGCGGTCTTCTCCCCGGTCATCAGATCCCACGCCGCCGCGGGATTGGGGCCGCCGCGGAAATGCAGACGTCCGCGCCACGGACGGTTTCCGGTGTTCGCCACGAAGAAGACGTCCCCGTCCTCCAGCCGCCGCTGCGCGTAAGCCAGCGCCGGGCTGGCAGGCTCCCATCTCACTGGCGGCGCGAACGCTGCCCGCAGCGCCTCTCCCAGCCGGTTCTCGTCCTCCACGAATACCGTGCGGCCCAGCGCCCCCAGCCTCTCCATGGCGGAGCGCACCGCCCGGTCATTCTCTTCGCGATTCAGGTATCCCGGCGAAAGACGGGGCCGCCTGCCGATAAGGAACGCCCAGCCTCCGCGCTCCACGAAAGCGCGGATCCGCTCCAGCGCCTGCGGATCGATCCGCTCCACCCGCGGCAGCACGATGGCGCGGTAGCGGCCGCCTGCAAAGGCATCCTCGAGCAGGCCATCGTCGACGGCGTCAAAGTTGTACCCGGAATCAAGGATCTGCGGGATTACCGCGTCTCCCATCGCCTCGTGAGCGGCGCGGTCGATCGACACATGGTTGCTGCCCGCCGAGAACCGTGACCGGATGTCGGCCACCGGCAGATAGAGCAGCACGTCCGCCACCGGCTCCCCCTGCCGCAGCAGCCAGCTTGCGCGTTGCAGGTAGAGCGCCAGATCCGGCATCACGCCCCACCACGGGTTCAGATCGTTCAACGCCGCCGCCGCGTAAAAGCCCCAGCCCGGCCGGCCAGCCTGCGGCGGCGAGTAAGGCCAGCCGTGCCCGATGAGCTGGTTGATCCCCTGAATGAAGTGAATGTCGGCTTCCGCCTTCACGTCCAGCGGATTGGCCGCGAAAGTGGGGGAATGCAGCCAGGTCCAGGTCTCTGACGCGGTCACCGGCCGGCGCAGAATGTGGTTGGCGCTCGAAGCCCACCGGGACGCGCTCAGCCGCCGCCATTGCGTCTGCTCGCCGTCGGCCAGGTCCACGTATCTCTGGCTCGCCAGGCTGACCGGCGGCGTGCCATAGACCTGCGCGCGCAGCTTGACGCCCTGCTGCCGGGACCACTCCCACAAAGGCTTCAGAAAGCGATCCTCGGCCAGCTCGGTCAGCGTCAGCGCCCAGTCATGCCGGATGCGCGCCTTCTCCTCGTTCCACTCCCCGGCCAGCGCAGGCAGATGGGGGAGGAGGTCGTAGCCCCGGCGCCGCTGAAACTCCCGGGGCAGGTCGGACGTCCAGTCCGCCGAAAACACCTCGAGGCTGTCGCAGAACACGGCGAATGGCGGGAACTTCCCCATGCCACGCAGCAGCGGATGGCCGACTGTTTCCAGATACCGGTCCAGCGCTTCCCTGCTGTAGTGGTCGAAAACGAAACCCTCCGCCCCCACCGCCGCGCGCTTGACCATCTGCCCCGTCTGCGTTTCGATGAACCGGAGTCCCGCCTCCGGATACTCCCCGATCAGCCGTTCTCCCCACCGGAGCTGTGCCGGGCGCCCCATCGGCTCCACCCGCAGGCGCTTGGCCGCCAGTTCCCGGGGAATCTGCGGACCGCCGAAGGGCCAGCCGCTGCCGAGCGTCAGATCGACCCGCAGCCCGAGCTCCCGCCCTTTGCGCGAAGCGAAGGCCAGTGCGTCGAGAAACTCCGGGGAAAGAAACCGAAGGTTGCGAAGTCCGTTGGCGGGATCATCCAGGGTGAGGGGATAGACCGGCTGGATCTCCACGCCGCCGATTCCGGCGGCTTTCATCGCCTCGAGCTCCCTGGCCAGCTCCTCCTTGGTCACCGCCGGACCGAACCACCACCAGCGCATCAGGATGCGGGACTCCGGCGGCGGAGCTTGCAGGCCTTTCACCACCTGTTCGGTGGTGACAGCCTGCGCGTTCAGAAGGAGGACAGTGGCCAGACCCCAAATACGCCACATGGCAAAGCTCCCTGGCTGGACCCACACGGGCGGGAGGACGACGGGCTCCCACCACACAGATATATCAGTCTTCAGGGCCGCGCGACAATTGCCCGCTCGCCCGGCGCTATCCTACCTTCGAATACAATTCGGTTTCGTGCAATGATGGGGCAGGAAGAAGTTTCTAAGAAATTCCTAAAATCCTCCGTGTAACGCCTTGGAAACGCATCCTGTCTACAGGTTCGGGCCCTATCGGCTGGATGCCGCCGCGAAGGTTCTGTTCCGCGGCGAGCAACCGGTCCACCTGACCCGGAAAGCGGTCGAGACGCTGATTGTTCTGGCCTCGCGCTCTCCGGAGGTCGCCACCAAGGAAGAGATCATGGCGGCCGTCTGGCAGGATCGCGTGGTCGACGAGGCGAACCTGGCGCAGAACATCGCTGTCATCCGCAAGACGCTGGCTGCCTCGCCCGGCGATCCGGCTTACATCGAGACATTCCCGGGACGGGGCTACCGGCTGCTGGGTCCGGTGTCGGCGGAACGGCCGGGTCAGCAGCCCGCCGCTGCTCCGCCGGCGCGCCCGCCCGAGACCGCGCCGGCTCCTAATTCCGCCGCCCCCCGCCGCCTGTGGCCTGCCGTGGCAGGTGTCAGCACCCTGCTGGCAGCCGTGGTGCTGCTTCTCGCGCTCGTCCGCCGGGAATCGCCCGAACCGGCGCCCGTGGTCGCCCCCGTCACCCGACTGGCCGGCAAGGAATTTCAGCCCGCCATCTCGCCTGATGGCTCGATGGTGGCTTTCGTATGGCAGGAAAGTGAACAGACGCTGCCCGGCATCTGGATTCAGAAGTTTGGCGAGCCGGCGCCGCGCCAGATCTCCACTCCCGGCTACTCCTGGTCCAGCCCTGCCTGGTCGCCCGACGGCCGCCAGATCGCCTGCCTGCGGTTCGGCCCGACGACCGGCGAGATCGTCATCCTGCCCGCCTCCAGCGGCGAAGCCCGCGTGGTGGCCCCCGTGCTGCCCACCCGGTTCGGGCTCAGCTACCACCATCTCGACTGGTCTCCGGATGGGGAATGGCTCGCCGTCGACGACACGCCCTCGCTCAGCCAGCCGCTTTCGATCTTCCTGGTTCGGCTGGCAACGGGAGAGAAGCAGCGCCTCACCCAGCCTGAGGAGATGATCATCGGCGACGTGGCGCCCCGCTTCTCCCCCGAGGGCCGCACGATCGCCTTCATCCGCGCCTTCCACCGGAGCTATCAGGAAGTTTTCACCGTGCCGGTGACCGGAGGCTCCCCCCGGCAATGGACCTCGGACTCCCGCATGGTCTCTGGCGTGGATTGGACCTCTGATGGCCTGTTGGCCGGTTCCTCCCGCGGCGGCTCGTTCCGCATCTGGCGGCTCGCCCCCGGGAAGGCGCCCGCGCCCACGGCCATCTATGGAGAATTCCCCATCCAGTTCAGCTACTGCCGCCGGGCTGCGCGCCTTGTCTATTCGCTGGTTCAGAACGATCCCAACATCTGGCGGCTCACACTCTCGCCCGCCATCGAGTGGAAACGGATCGCCGCCTCGTCCGGCCAGGACGCGAGTCCGCAGTATTCTCCTGACGGCCGCCGGATCGCGTTCCGGTCGGATCGTTCCGGCGAGGAGCAGATCTGGGTCTCGGGCGCTGACGGCAGCAACCCGGTCCAGGTGACGTTCGGCTCCGGACGCCCTTCGGTGCCCCGCTGGTCGCCGGACGGCCGCAGGCTCGTGTTCAACGACGCAGCCACCACCGAAATGTACCTCGCCGAGGAAGAAGGCGCGAGGTGGGTGGTGCGTCCTTTCGGCGCGCGCGGCGTGCATCCGGTCTTCTCGCCCGATGGGCAGTTCATCTATGCGGCGGCGGCCGGCTCCATCCTGCGCTACCCCGCCGGCGGCGGCCAGGCGGAAATCGTCACCCCGACGCGCGGCCTCTCGCTGGACGTCTCCCCGGACGGGCGCTACGTGTACTTCGTGCGCGAGCCGGCTGACACGACGCTCTCGCGCGTGGAACTCCGGACCGGCGAGGTCGAGCGCGTGCTGTCCGGCCTCGTGCCTTACTGCACCTCCTGCTGGGCGCTTTCCGAGACCGGCATCTACTACCTCGGCGTGCGGCCCAAGGCTCCTGCCCAGCAATCGATCTTCTTCATGGACTGGAAGACCCGCGCCGTGCGGCTCGTGGCGGACTACCCGGAGCCGATCCTGCCCATCGGCATCGGCCCATTCTCCCTGGCGCCCGACCGCAGGTCGATGCTTGTCGTGCGGCTGGATCCATCCAACGCCGACGTCCTCCGCGCCGATGGCTTCCGGTAGCCCCGCGCCGCGTTACGGCAGCAGCACGCAGAGGTCCTTCAGATTGCGGTAACGCTGGTCGTAGTCCAGCCCGTAGCCGATGACGAACCGGTCTTCGATGGTGAACCCGACATAGTCGCCCTGCACCTCGATGCGCCGCCGCGAGGGCTTGTCGAGGAACGCCACCGTCTTGAGCGACCGCGGCTCGCGCTGCTCGAGCACATGCTTGAGGTAGTTCAGCGTGAGGCCCGTGTCGATGATGTCCTCCACCAGCAGCACGTCCTCGTCCTGGATCGGCCGGTCGAGGTCCTTGGTGAGCTGCACCTGGCCGGTCGTCGTCGTGCCCTCGTAGCTCTTGGTGCCGATGAACTCGATCCGGAGCGGCAGGTCGATGTGGCGGATCAGATCCGCCAGAAACATGAACGAGCCCTTCAGCACGCCCACCATCACCAGGGACCGGCCTGCATAGTCCTGCGCGATCTGCCGGCCAAGCTCGGCCACGCGCTGCTGAATGCGCTCGTGAGGAATGAGGACCTCGAACCGCGGTGCTCCCATGCCTGCTAGTCTGCCATGCGCAGCCGCGGGCTGGGTGGGCCGATGTGGATGTGCGCCGCCGACGCGCGCCCCCGCACGGCGCTCCGGAAGGCGTAATACGGGATCTGCTCGCGCTCCAGATACTGCCGCAGCCACTGGCCTTCGGCCGAATCCGGCAGCAGCGCCACGTCCACGCGGCCCCGGTGATCCAGCCCCAGGCGGCGGTGGAACTGCGTCTCGCCCTGCGCGCTCACCGGCAGGGGCCGCCCGAACTGCTGCTCGAAGTCTTCCGCGATGCGCCGGAACTGGGCCAGGCTGAAGTAGCCGCGCCCGTCGAATCGCTCCTGCAACGGGCGGGGCTCCGTGTCCTCCTGCCCCGGCGAGAGCGCCGCTTCGAGCTGCGCCATCTCCGCCAGCAGCCGGATGAACTCCGCGCGCGAGCGCGCCAGCTCCAGCGTCCTGCGCCGCTCGGCCAGCTCTTCTTCCAGCAGCTTCAGCTCGTTGCGCGCGAAGACGCCTTCCTCCACCAGCGGGCGCAGCTCTTCCAGCTTCTCTTCCACGCGCGCCGCGCGCCGCCGCGCCGCTTCCACCATCTGTTCGCACTGCTCGAGGCCCAGCTCGTCGGGGCGCAGCGAGGAATACAGCGTGCGCGCCAGCACGTCGCCGTCGGCCAGGTCCGCCGCGCTTTCCCGGATTTTCTCCACAACCGTCTGCCGCCATTCGAGCCTCTGCCCGAAAAGCGCCGGCAGGAAGGCCACGGCGGCGCAAACAAAAAGCTTGCGCACTGTTCTCATTGTAGATACGATACCGGGTAGGGAGAGGTAACAGCCGAACTCTTGCGGAAACGAAAACTGAACGGGGCTACTCCTTCCGCTGCCACGCCAGTCCCCACGTGGCTCATCGCTTTCCGCGCAGCCGAGTCGAAAAAGGCCGTTGAAATCCGCGTGCTCGACCTGCGCGAAATCGCGTCCTTCTGCGACTACTTCCTCATCTGCTCCGGCACCAATGTCAAGCAGAACCAGGCCATCTGGGACGAAGTGGCGAAGCAGATGAAGCTCCAGGCGGGCGAAACGCCGCTCAGCGTCGAGGGCTACGAGCACGGCGAGTGGATCCTCGGCGACTACGGCGACGTCATCGTGCACGTCTTCTCGCCGGAGAAGCGCGAGTACTATCAGCTCGAGCGTCTCTGGCGCGACGCCCGGGACGTGCCCGTCCCGCCGGAAGCGGCCGCCTGAAGGCGGAAGGTTTTCACGCCGCGGCGATCTCCGCCGTCCGCGCCACGGAGCCTCCGCGTGCCTGCATCTCGCGGATCATCGCCGCCGCCTGCGCCCCGTCCAGCGCGCGCACGGCGTCTTCCACCAGCGTCACGCGGATGCCCCGGTCCAGCAGCCCGAACACGGCATGCTTCACGCAGATCTCCGTCACCACGCCGTAAACCACCGCATGCTCCACGCGGAGTTGCGCCAGCAGATCCGGCAGCCCGGGGATCGTGAAACAGTCCACGCTCTGCTTGTTTAAAACAATCTGCCCGGTCAGCGTGCAGTCCGGCTTCCGCTGCCCCAGCGTTCCGGCCACGCAGTGCGGCGGCCAGAGCTCGAACTCCGGGTCGTTCTCCGCATGCGCGTCCGCGGTCGAGATCAGCGGGATGCCTGCCTGCTTCGCGTGCCGGTTCAGCCGCGACACCTGCGGCAGCACGAGTTCCGCTCCGGGCACGTAAAGCGCTCCGGCGGGAAAGACGAAGTCGATCTGGGTGTCGATGTCGAAAAAGGCCGTATTCATCGGCGCGCCCGCACCTCCTCGGCCAGTTGGATGAGTTCGTCGCTGAGTTCGATCCTGTAAGGCGGATCGGCCTCGAACAGGCTCCGCAGCTTCTTCGGCAGCGCTTCCAGCGCCTGCCGCGCCCGCCGCCGCGCCTCCCCGGCCGAAGGCAGCGGGCAGGCAGGCTCGCCCTTGACGATCACCGGCCGCAGCAGCGCCTCGGCGCCTTCCATCGGGCACTCGTGCGCCCGCCCGATCACGTCCCGGTCGGCGAAGCGGAAGACCTGCTTGGCGCCCGGAAGCGTCGCCTTGTCCTGGCTGAACTTCGCCGTGTAGCGGCGCCCGAGCGGCGACCAGTGCTCCACCAGCTTGTAGACGGCGCCGTGGCTCGGCGCATCGTGCGACGTCGCCAGCTCCGTGCCCACGCCGAAGGCATCGATCGGAGCCCCGGCGGCCACCAGCTCGAGGATCTTGTACTCGTTCAGGTCGCCGGTGGCCATGATCTTCGCTTCCCGGCAGCCGCCCTCGTCCAGGATCCGCCGCACTGCCTTCGACAGCTCCACCAGGTTTCCGCTGTCCAGCCGCACGCCCCAGAAGGGCCGGCCCAGCGCGACCGCCTGCCGCGCCCCTTCCAGCGTGTCGTACGTGTCGATGAGATAGGTGGTTCCCGGCCCCAGCAGCTCCTGGAGCCGCTCGAACGCCTCGCGCTCGCTGGCGAAGCTCTGCACCCAACTGTGCGCCGCCGTGCCGAACACCGGAATGCCGTACTTCATTCCAGCCAGCACGTTGGAAGTCCCCTCGCAGCCGCCGATGTAGGCCGCGCGTGCGGCGTAAACGCCCGCCTGCGGCGAATGCGCCCGCCGCGTGCCGAACTCGATCACCGCCCGCCCGCCGCTCGCGTCCACCATCCGCGCCGCCTTGGTGGCGATCATCGTCTGGAAGCCGACCATCGACAGCAGGTACGTCTCCGGAATCTGCGCCTCGATGATCGGCGCGCGCACCACCAGCAGCGGCTCGCCGGCGAAGACGGGCGTGCCTTCCGGCACGGCGAACACGTCGCCGGTGAAGCGGAAGCTCCGGAGCATCTCGAAGAAGCCCGCGCCCACGCGCCGGAACTGCGGCAGCTCCCGGAGATAGCGGATCTCCTCTTCCTCGAAACGAAGCCCGAGCAGATACTCCGCCGCCTGCGCCAGACCGGCGGCGATGAGGTAGTTGCGGTGCGGCGGCATGCGCCGCACGAAGAGCTCGAAGGTGGCGATCTCCTGCGTCTTGCCCGCCGACCAGTAGCCCGCGGCCATCGTCAACTGGTACAGGTCGGTGAGCAGTGCGTTCACGCAGGCTCCTTGCAGCAGGCGGCGCCTATTTCTTCTTCGCGGCCTCGGCAGGCGCTTCCTTCACGCCTTCAGCCGCCTTCTCCAGCTCCTCGATGCTCGAGGCGGTCAGCTCGTACAGGGCGGGCTCGCCCTCGCGGCGCGCGATGTACCTGTCGCCCGCTTTCGAGATCAGCACCTTTTCCGTCGTCTTCGCGGTCACCGTGACTTCAATGGCCGGCGCCGTGAAGCCGCCCGCGGGGAAGCCCGTTGCCGTCAGGTCGCGCAGCCGGTCGATCAGCGACTGCACGCCCACGGAGTCCATCGCCTTGCCGTCCGCCAGCCACTTCTCGCCGGACTTCGACAGCGCGAGCCGCCGCTTTTCGCTGCGGTATTCGATCTTTGTCGGGTCGTTGAAGCCGAAGTCGAACAGCTTCTTGTTGCGGAAGTCGTCCAGGCCCTTGTCCAGCGCCTTCGCGTCGAACTCCTGCACCAGGTGGAAGCCCTCCACCGCGCTCGACCGCGCGTAGTACTTGTCTTTCGCCTTGCGCAGCTCGAGCTTCTGCGTGCCCGCGGCATCGGTCACCTGCACCGTCACCGCCGGGGTGCCGGACTCGAACTGCTTCTTCAGATCCGCCTTCTGGTCGGAGGTCAGCAGCGGATCGAGCTTCAGATCCTGGAGCCGCCGCACGTAATCGTCGACGCTCCAGCCGTCGGCGCGCCAGGTCTGCGGGCGGCTGATCACCCACTCGCCCTGCGCGTTCTTCGAAAACTCGAACGACTCCTTGCCGCGCGCGACTTCGACGCGCACGATCCTGTCTCGGTTGAACGTCATCAGCCGCTTGTCGCGCAGATCCACGGCCAGCTTGTCCAGCCCGCTCTTCACCCACGACGTCAGCAGGTAGACCTTCGGATCGCCTTCCAGTTGCGCGAACGCGCCGCCGCCCACCGGCGCGTCATCGCCCAGCAGCAGCGTGCGCGTCTTGCCGTCCTTCAGCGTGACGGTCACCCTCGCGTACGGCTCCTTCAGGCCGAACGCCGCCAGGTCTTCGGGCTTCTCCTCGATGACCTTGTCGGCTTCGATCTTCGCCGCCGAGGAAACAAAGCTGGAGATGGCGTCCCTGTCGCCGGGCAGCGGCTCGGGCGAGGTCACCCGCCACACGCCGTCCGGGCCCTTTTCGACGCGCGTCCGCTCGCTGCCGCGCCGCGCCACTTCGACGCTCACGATATCGTCCTGGCTGACCGCCCACAGCTCGGGCGCTTTTTTCGTCTCTGTGTCTTCCTTCTTGTTCCGGTTCGTCCACCACACGGCGGCGGCGAGCACGGCCAGCACCGCCGCCGCAATCAGCAGTCCCTTCGGACGCATGGCCCTACCTCCGCCGCCACCAGACGACGATGCCGAGCGCGATCACAATGAGCGGAATCACGAACTGGCTCACCGCGCGCACCATCCGCATCTGGTTCCTCGTGAGCTGGATGCGCCTGTCCTCGGGATCCTTCGGGCGGATCGAGATCAGATCCTCATCCGAGCTGAGCCAGTTCAGCATGTTCATTGCCAGATCGCGGTTGCCGCCGAAGCCGAGCGCGTAGTTCGTCACGAAGTCCGACGAACCCACGACGACGAACCGCCCTTCCACCGCGTTGCCGTCCTTCTCCTTGCCGGTGCGGTAGGTGCCCGCGGCGGCCACGCAGTAAGACTGCGGCTCGCCCTTGGGCATCGCCAGCGTGCCGGAGGCAAGATTCAGATTCGTCGCCGCAATCGAGTTGCGCGAAGTCGACACCAGCTTCTCGACGCTTGTCTTGTCGGTGGGCTTCGGCTCCAGCGAGCGCACGATCGGGAATGCCGTCGCCGTGCGCTTCATGTCGCGCACGATCGGGTGCGTCTCATAGCGCGTGCCCAGCGCCGTTTCCGGCCCCAGCCCGTACAGGCCGCCGATGCCCGACGTGTCCAGGATCAGGTCCTTGTTCAGCGTCACGCCCCATTCCTTCAGCACGGCTGCCAGCGCCTCGTTCTCGGCCACGCTCTCCTTGCGGGTCTTCAGCGGAGGATCCATCAGGAACAGCGCGCGCCCGCCGTCTTCGACATACTTCTTCAGCGCATCGACCACGGGCCTGGGATAGTCCGTCCGCGGCCCGGCCACCACCACGATGGAGCACGCCTCGGGAATCTGCGGCTTCTCCAGCAGATTGACCGTGTCCGTCTTGTAGTTGTTCTTCTCGATCAGCTCCTTCAGCGACGAAAAGCCGGACTGCTCGCTGTCTTCCAGCGAGTGCTCGCCCGCGCCGGTGGTGAAGCAGACCGTCTTGACGCCGGACTTCAGCAGCCGGATCAGCGCCGAAGTGATCTCTTCCTCCGACAGGCTCCGCGCCTCCTCGCGCTTGCCCGCGCTGGAGAGAATGATTGTGCCCGTGCGCGTCACCCCGTACTGCTTGGCCACGGCGGGCTTCTTGAACGGGTCGATGTAGACGACTTTCAGCCGCGGCGAGAGGTTGTCATAGCGGTCCAGCAGGTCGCGCGCCCGCTGGAAGTCCGACGTTTCATCGAAGTAGGCCAGCTCGACGTCCGCCTTCAGCCCCCGGACCACCTTGATCGTCTGCTCGGCCAGCGAGTACCGCTTGTTCGAGGTCGAGTCGTAGCTCTTGTTGTAGCGGTTCGCCAGGTAGTTCACCGTGACGAGGATCGCCAGCACCACCACAATGTAAGTGGACGCATAGGCGCCGTAGCGCGCCTGGCGCGACTTCAGCAACGGCATCTTCATCGCTTACGCCCTCCACCTCAGCGACTCGAGGCTGCGCGACGTCAGGAACAGCCCCAGGAAGATCAGCGACAGGAAGTACACGGCGTCTTTCGAATCGATGACGCCCTTCGAGAACGGCTCGAAGTGCCGCACCACGCTCATGTAGCCCATCACCGTGGCCCACGTGGCCGTCTCATAGCCGGCCACCCATTCGAAGACCCATAGCAGCAGGCACGCGCCGAAAGTCACCGCGCCCGCGATGATCTGGTTGCGCGTCGTCGTCGAGATGAAGGTCCCGATGGCCAGCAGCCCGCCCGCCTGAAGGATCAGTCCTGCATAGCCCACCAGCATCGGCCGCCAGTCCGGCCTGCCGTAAGCGAACAGGAAAGCCATGTCCAGCAGGCTGATTCCCAGCAGGCAGGCGTAGAGAATCAGCGCCGCCAGCCACTTGCCCAGAATCACCTCCATGTCGCGCACCGGCGACGTCATCAGCAGCTCGATCGTGCCCTGCCGCTTTTCCTCGGCAAACAGCCGCATCGAGATCAGCGGAATCAGGAACAGGCCGATCACCGAGGTATTCATCAGCAGCGGGCGGATGATCATTTCGTTGACGTCCATCGGGAAGCTGCGGCCGAACATCGTCGACTGCATGCTGACGCTCACGAAATATCCCACCGCATTCCAGAAGAAGAACCCGAAAATCGTCGCAAACATCGCCAGAAGCAGCCAGGCGATCGGCGACGCGAAGTAGGACTTCAGCTCCTTCCTGCAAATCGTCCAGATGTTCTTCACTGCCGGCCTCCTTTCGCCGCGGCCGCCTCTGCCTTCTCCGAAGCGGTCAGCTCGAGGAACACTTCCTCCAGGCTCATTGCCACAGGCCGCAGCTCATGCAGCGCCCATCCGCTCTCCACCACCTTCCGCGCCAGTTCCGCGCGCACGTTCCGCCCCGGCTCGGATTCCACTTCGAACGCGTGCAGCCCGTTGCGGGAACCTTTCTCCTGCACGCGCGCCACGCCCGGCACCGCACTCAGCGCCCCGCGGATCTCTCCGGCGCCCGCGCCCGCCACCTCCACCAGCACCGCCTCCTGCCCGCGCAGCCGCGACGTCAGGTTCTCCACCGTGTCCTGCGCCACGATCCTGCCCTTGGAAATGATGATGACGTGGTCGCAGGTCTGCTCCACTTCAGGCAGGATGTGCGTCGACAGGATGATCGTGTGCTCGCCGGCCAGCGAGCGGATCAATTGCCGGGTCTCGTGGATCTGCTTGGGGTCCAGCCCCGCCGTCGGCTCGTCCAGGATGAGCACGTCCGGGTTGTGCAGGATGGCCTGCGCCAGCCCCACGCGCTGCCGGTAGCCCTTGGAGAGCTTGGAAATCAGCTTCTTCGAGACGTCGCTGATGGCGCACCGCTCGCTCACTTCGGCCACGCGGCGCGGCAGGTCGGCGCTCGGGATGCCCTTCAGCCGCCCCACGAACGCGAGGTATTCGTGCACCTCCATCTCCGGGTACAGAGGCGGACTCTCCGGCAGATAGCCGATCCTCTTCTTCACTTCGAGCGGCTGCTCCAGCACATCGAAGCCCGCCACCGACGCCCGCCCCGACGTGGGGGGCATGAAACAGGTGAGGATGCGCATCGTCGTGGTCTTGCCCGCGCCGTTCGGCCCGAGAAAACCGACGATCTGCCCCTTGCTGACCTCGAAGCTGATGTCGTTGACCGCGATATTGCGGTCGTATCTCTTCGTCAAATTCTCGACCTTGATCATCGGATCATCCTTCGGATGCGCAATCCGGGACGCGCGGGGGTCCCGCCCATGGCAGCACGGCTGCTGCCAACGCAGAAGTGCTTGACGGTTCTTAGGATAGAAAAGCCCTTTCGGAAGTGTCAATCACCGCGATCCGGGACAAGCGCCTGCCCACGAGGGGGATCCGCAGCCGCCCGGGCGCTGCAAAGCCTCCCCTCGGCGGGCGCCTCCTCCAAGCGCGATCGCCCTTTCCCGCACGCATCCGTCCGGCAGCGGCCGCCCGGTCACTCCTTCCCGCAGGCCTCCCCGGCCCCTCCCCCGCTGCAATTCCAGTGCCGGGGCACACCCCGGGCCACCTTTCCGCCCCGGAATGCATCCAAAGTCATAGGATCCCCCCGATTGACAGATCCATTGCCAGTCCTCAGGCTTTCGATGGATAATGAGGGCACGGGAACCGCGGCTCCTGGAAGGGCTTCCCTTCCCGGACCGCAGGGAGACGATTTGTGAGAAGATCCCCGAGCGACGAAATCCTCCGGTGCTCGTTCTGCCATAAGAGCCAGGATGCAGTCGGGAAGCTGATCGCTTCCCCCAGCGATTACCCCCGCGCCTACATCTGCGACGAGTGCATCGCCGTATGCAACTCGATCCTCGCCGATGACCGCCCCGAGCGCGGCTATGGCGCGCCCCAGAAACTGCCCAAGCCTCTGGAGATCAAGGAGTACCTGGACCAGTACGTCATCGGGCAGGAGTCGGCCAAGAAGAAGCTCGCCGTCGCCGTCTACAACCACTACAAGCGGATCCAGATGAACCGCCACCGCGTGGGCGACGTCGAAGTCTCCAAATCCAACATTCTCCTCATCGGCCCCACCGGTACCGGCAAGACTCTGCTGGCCCAGACGCTGGCGCGCATCCTCGATGTCCCCTTCGCCATCGTGGACGCCACCACGCTCACCGAGGCGGGCTACGTCGGCGAGGACGTCGAAAACATCATCCTCCGCCTGCTCCAGAACGCTGACTGGGACGTTCAGCGTTGCCAGACGGGCATCATCTACATCGACGAGATCGACAAGATCTCCCGCAAGGACGAGAATCCCTCCATCACGCGCGACGTCTCCGGCGAAGGCGTGCAGCAGGCGCTGCTGAAGATCCTCGAGGGCACCATCGCCAACGTTCCCCCACAGGGTGGCCGCAAGCACCCGCACCAGGAGTTCACTCCGGTCGACACCACCAACATCCTGTTCATCTGCGGCGGCGCCTTCGTGGGCCTCGAGAAGATCATCGCGCGCCGCGTCGGCAAGAAGACGCTCGGCTTCAAGAGCGTGGAGGATTCGCGCAACGAGCCCGCCCGCGGCCCGCAGCACCGGGACATGTCGCTGCTCGAACAGCTTCAGCCCGAGGATCTCATCAAGTTCGGCTTCATTCCCGAATTCATCGGCCGCCTGCCCGTCGCCGCCGTGCTCGAGGACCTCGACCGCGATGCCCTCGTGCAGATCCTCACGCGGCCGAAAAATGCGATCATCAAGCAGTACCAGAAGCTGTTTGAGTTCGAAAATGTTAAACTGAAGTTCAGCGACGACGCTCTGGAAGCCATCGCGGATCTGGCCTTGCAGCGGAAGGTGGGCGCGCGGGGCCTGCGGATGATCCTCGAAGAGTTGATGCTCGACGTCATGTACTATCTCCCCTCGTACAAGAAGGTCCGCGAGTTCCTGGTCACGAAGGAGATGGTGCTGACCCAGAAGATCAACTGGGCTTTGCTCGAAAAGGCCGGCTGACGGCCGCCTGAACCCTTTTTGCAGCGCCCCGGGGCCGCCCGGAGCGCCGGCGCGGATTCCCCGGAAGACAACTGATATCAATTACCCATGAGCAGCTCCAAAGAGAAATTGGAAACGCGGCGGCTCCCCATGATGCCCATCCGGGACGTGGTGATCTTCCCGCACATGATGACCCCGTTCGTCGTCGGCCGGGAATCCAGCGTCCGCGCCCTTGAGGAAGCTCTCGCCACCGACAAGAAGATCTTCCTCGCCACGCAGCACGACGCCACCGTCGACGATCCCAGCCCGGAGGACATCTACCAGGTCGGGACCATCGCCTCGATCGTCCAGAGCGTCCGCATGCCCGACGGCAACATCAAGGTGCTGGTCGAGGGCATCGAGCGCGGCAAGATCGTCTCGGTCTCCGACGAAGAGGGCTTCTTCCGCGCCCTTGTCCGTCCGGTGCCGCAGAAGGCGGAACCCAGCCCGCTGCTGGAAACGCTCACCGCCCGCGTCACCTCGCTGTTCGAGCAGTACGTCAAGCTCAGCCAGAACGTCAACTACGAGACGATGATCGCCGCGGTTCGCGTCGACGACCCCGGCAAGCTCGCCGACACCATCGGCGCCAACCTCCAGCTCACCATCGAAGAGAAGCAGGAGCTGCTCGAGATCTTCGATCCCGTCGACCGCCTCACGCGCATCGCCGACCTGCTCGACATCGAAATCGAGAAGCTCAACGTCGACCGCGCCATCCAGGGCCGCGTCAAGCGCCAGATGGAGAAGGCGCAGAAAGAGTACTACCTCAACGAGAAGATCAAGGCCATCCAGAAGGAGCTCGGCCGCGGCGAAAAGAGCGAATTCGACGAGCTCCGCCGCCGCATCGACGAGTCCGGCATGACCGGCGACGCCCGGGAAAAGGCCCTCGCCGAGCTGCGCCGCCTCGAACAGATGCCGCCGATGTCGGCCGAATCCACCGTCTCGCGCAACTACCTCGAGTGGATGCTCTCCGTCCCGTGGAAGAAGAAGACCCGGGAGATCCGCGACCTCCGCTACGCCGAGGAGGTCCTCAACGCCGATCATTACGGCCTCGAGAAGATCAAGGAGCGCATCCTCGAGTTCCTCGCCGTCCGCCGCCTCGTCAAGAACCCCAAGGGTTCCATCCTCTGCTTCGTCGGGCCTCCGGGCGTTGGCAAGACCTCGCTTGGCATGAGCATCGCCAAGGCCACCGGGCGCAACTTCGTGCGCCTCTCCCTCGGCGGCGTCCGCGATGAAGCCGAGATCCGCGGCCACCGCCGCACCTACATCGGAGCCCTCCCGGGCCAGATCATCCAGATGATGAAGAAGGCCGGAACCCGCAACCCGGTCTTCATGCTCGACGAGGTCGACAAGATGTCCACCGACTTCCGCGGCGACCCGTCCGCGGCGCTGCTCGAGGTGCTCGACCCCGAGCAGAACTACATGTTCATGGACCACTACCTCGACGTCGAGTACGACCTGAGCGAGGTCTTCTTCATCGCCACCGCCAACGTCCTGCACACCATCCCGCCGGCGTTGCAGGACCGCATGGAAGTCATCCGGCTCTCCGGCTACACCGAGTTCGAAAAGATGGAAATCGCGCGGCGCTTCCTCGTGCCCAAGCAGATGAAGGCCGCAGGCCTCCGGCCCGAACACCTCGAGTTCCAGGACCAGGGCCTGATGTCGCTCATCCAGAACTACACGCGCGAGGCCGGCGTCCGCAATCTCGAGCGCGAGATCGGCAACGTCTGCCGCAAGGTGGCGCGCCAGATCGTCATGGCCGAGTCCGCCGCCGAGCAGGCGAAGAAGAAGGGCCGCAAGGCGCAGCCCGTCGTGCATCCCAAAGTGGTGGTCGACGCGGCGAAGGTCGGCGAGCTGCTTGGCCCGCCGCGCTACCGCGATCTCGGCACGGAGAAGAAGCCTGAAGTCGGCATGGCGACCGGCCTTGCGTGGACCGAAGTCGGCGGCCAGGTGCTCACCACCGAAGCCACCATCATGGAGGGCCGCGGGCGGCTCACCATCACCGGCAAGCTCGGCGACGTCATGCAGGAGTCGGCCCAGGCGGCCATGAGCTTCATCCGCTCGCGCGCTGCCATGCTCGGCCTGCCGCGCGACTTCTACCGCCATCTCGATATCCACGTGCACGTGCCCGAAGGCGCCATCCCCAAGGACGGCCCCTCGGCGGGCATCACCATCGCCACCACGCTCGCTTCCGCGCTCACCCGCCTGCCCGTCCGCGGCGATCTCGCCATGACCGGCGAAATCACCCTGCGCGGGCGCGTGCTCCCCATCGGCGGCGTCAAGGAAAAGCTGCTCGCCGCCCACCGGCATGGGATCTTCGAAGTGATCCTGCCGCGCGATAATGAAAAGGATCTGGCCGACGTCCCGGAAAACATCCGGAACGAAATGAAAATCCACTTCGTCGAAAACATGGACGAGGTGTTTCGGATCGCCCTGGTCGGCGATCTGGAGGCGCTGGCTGCACGGCCTCCGGCCCATCCCCTTGAGGTCAAGCCGGAGCTGCCCGTGGAGGAAAACCGGGCCCACTGAGGGCGGCGGTGGAGCAGGCGAAGCGTGCGTCCGCAAGCCAGGTTCCTGCTGACGGCGGTCGACGCTTCCCAGTTCCCGCCTCCCCGGCTGCCCGAGTTCGCGTTCCTCGGCCGCAGCAACGTGGGCAAGTCGACCCTGCTAAACTGCCTCCTGGGGCAGAAGCTGGCCCACACCTCCAGCACGCCGGGCAGGACGCAGGCCATCAACTTTTTCGAAGTCGAGGGCAGGATCCTCTTCGTGGATCTGCCCGGCTACGGCTATGCCGAAGCCCCGAAAGCGGTCCAGAGGGGCTGGCGGAAGCTCATTGAGAGCTATCTGCTCGACCGCGAGAGTTTGGCGCTGTGCTTCGTGCTGCTCGACGCGCGGCGCGGCTGGATGGAGTCCGATCTCCAGCTCAGGGACTGGCTGGAGTTCCACCGCAAGCCGTACGCCGTCGTGGCCACGAAGTCGGACAAGCTCAACCGCAAGGAGATGAATGAAAGCCAGAAGGCGATCCGGGCGCTCTACCCCGACGGAGAGCTCATCTGGTTTTCCGGCCTCACCGGCCAAGGAGTGAAAGAGATTTGGCAAACGATCTGGAAAAGAACAACCCGGTGAACCAGGACCCCGCCACCGAGGAAAAGACCGCCACTGCGGAGTCCCGCGCCGCAGAGACGCCGGCGCGCGAGGGCGTGCCCACCCGCCGCAGGCAGCCCGAAGCCCGGTCGAGGGCGGAAGCCGCTGCCCGCAACGATTCCGAGCCGAAAGCCGAGGAAGAACGCGCTGAGGCCCAGGCCGACGAGCAACCCCGCCAGGGCGCGCTCAACAAGCGCGGCAACCTTGACCTCGGCGAGCTGAAGGAGATGTCGATCGCGCGCCTGCACCAGATCGCGCGCGAGCTCGAAATCCCCGGCGTCGCCGGCATGCGCAAGCAGGAGCTGATCTTCAAGATCCTCCAGGCGCAGGCCGAAAAGGCCGGGCTCATCTTCAGCGAAGGCGTCATCGAGTGCCTGCCCGACGGCTTCGGCTTCCTCCGCGCCCCCGAGTATAACTACCTGCCGGGGCCCGACGACGTCTACGTCTCGCCCTCCCAGATCCGCCGCTTCGACCTGCGCACCGGCGACACGGTCAGCGGCCAGATCCGCCCGCCCAAGGAAGGCGAGCGCTACTTCGCCCTCATCAAGGTCGATGCCATCAACTTCGAGCCGCCCGAGCAGGCCCGCAACAAGATCTTCTTCGACAACCTCACTCCGCTCTACCCGATGGAGCGGATCAAGCTGGAGACCACGCGCGACAACTACACCGGCCGCATCATGGACATGCTGACGCCCATCGGCAAGGGCCAGCGCGGCCTCATCGTCGCCCCGCCCCGCACCGGCAAGACGATGATGCTGCAATCCATTGCGCATTCCATCGCCACCAACCACCCCGAGATCATCCTCATCGTGCTGCTCATCGATGAGCGCCCCGAAGAGGTCACCGACATGCAGCGCTCGGTCAAGGGCGAGGTGATCAGCTCCACGTTCGACGAGCCCGCCCAGCGCCACGTCCAGGTGGCGGAAATGGTCATCGAAAAGGCCAAGCGCCTCGTCGAGCACAAGCGCGACGTCGTCATCCTGCTCGACTCGATCACGCGCCTCGCCCGCGCCTACAACACCGTCGTGCCGCCTTCGGGCAAGGTGCTGTCCGGCGGCGTCGACTCCAACGCCCTCCAGCGGCCCAAGCGCTTCTTCGGCGCCGCGCGCAACATCGAAGAGGGCGGCTCGCTCACCATCATCGCCACCGCCCTCATCGACACCGGCTCGCGCATGGACGACGTGATCTTCGAGGAGTTCAAGGGCACCGGCAACATGGAGGTGCACCTCGACCGCCGTCTCGTCGACAAGCGCATCTTCCCGGCCATCGACATCAACAAAAGCGGCACCCGCAAGGACGAACTGCTCATTCCGCGCGAGGAGCTCAACCGCATCTGGATCCTCCGCAAGGTGCTCGCCCCGCTGTCGCCGGTCGAATCCATCGAGCTTCTGCTCGACAAGCTCGCCAAGACGCGCAACAACGCCGAGTTCCTCGCCTCGATGTCCACCTGAGGCGACCCTGCATCCTCACGCCACCGGAGCGCCCCCGCCGGCAGCCCGGCCGGGGCGCTTCTTCGTTGGAGGCGCCCCCTTGCATCCGCGCTGCCCCGGGCTCCGGCGCGGTCCTGCCTGAACGCGCCTCCACGCGCGCATGCCCGCCCGCGAGAATGCAGACGGGGTCAGCCAACGGCCCGGGAGATCCTCCACAGCCCGGCGCCGCACACCCCATGGCCCCAAGCCTCGATGACAGCCTGCACCTCTTCGGTGTCCCGATGCGGGAAGGCGGCTTCTCCGGGTTCCGCGTCGTCTGCGCCCTGACTCCGCCTCAGCGGAAATCGTCAAACCAGCGGTAGATCGAAGGCACCACCAGCAGCGTCAGCGCCGTCGACGAAATCAGCCCGCCAATCACCACCACCGCCAGCGGCTTCTGCACTTCGGATCCCGGACCCGTCGCAAACAGAAACGGAATCAGCCCCAGCGCCGCGATCGTCGCCGTCATCATCACCGGACGGAACCGTTGGGACGCGCCGCGGGACACTGCCTCCGCCAGCGGCACGCCCGCCTCGCGCAGATTGCGGATCTGCGTCACCAGCACCACTCCGTTCAGCACCGCGATGCCCCACAGCGCAATGAAGCCGACGCTCGCCGGCACCGAAAGATACATCCCCGTCAGGTACAGCGAGACCACTCCGCCAATGGAGGCGAAAGGCAGCACCGAAATGATCAGAAAAGCCGACTTCAGCGACTGGAAAAGCAGGAAAAGCAGGAAGTAAATCAGGCCAATCGTGACCGGAATAATGAACATCAGGTGCCGCTGCGCGCGCTCCAGATTCTCGAACTGTCCGCCGAATTCGAAGTAATATCCGCTCGGCAGCTTCACGTTCTGCCGCAATTGGCGCTGCAATTCGTCTACATATCCGCCCAGGTCCCGGTCGCGGATGTTGATGCCAACCACCACCCGGCGCCGCCCGCCTTCGCGCTTGACCTGCGAAAGCCCCTCGCGCACCTGAATGTCGGCCAGCGCTGACAGCGGCACTGTCGCTCCCGCGGGCGTCTCGAGCAGGATCGAGCGGATCTTCTCGACCGAATCCCGGTACTCCTGCGGGTAGCGGACCACCAGGTCGAAGCGCCGCTCCCCTTCGTAGATCTCGGTGGCCGGCTTGCCGCCGACGGCTGCGGCGATGACGTCGTTGACGTCTTCCACATTCAGGCCGAGCCGCGCGATGGCGGCGCGGTCGATCTGCGCGTCGATGTTCATCTGCCCGGCCACGCGGTCGATCTTCACGTCGCTCGTGCCCCGGATCCGCAATGCCACCCGCGCCGCCTGCCGCGCCAGCTTCAGCAGCTCGTCCAGATCGTCGCCGAAGATCTTCACCGCCACGTCGGCGCGCACGCCCGTCACCATCTCGTCCACGCGGTCCGAAATCGGCTGCGCCATCACCACGTTCACGCCCGGAAACCGGTTCAGGATCTCCCGCACCCGGTCTTCCACCATCTCCTGCGTGATGCCCGGCCGCTGCTCCATCGGCAGCAACTGGATCATCATGTCCGTCTCGTTGTACCCGGCCGGATCCACGGGCGACTCGCCGCGGCCAAGCCGCGACACCACGTGCTTCACGCCAGGCAGCTTCCGGATCTCGCGGATCGCCTCCGCCTCCATCCGCAGGGATTCGTCCAGGCTGATGTTCGGCGCGCGGTCCATGTTCGGGCTGATGGTGCCCTCTTTCAGCTCCGGGATGAAGGACGTGCCGAGCAGCGGGATCAGCGCCAGCGAACCCGCAAACAGCAGCACGCCTGCCGCGGCCGTCGTCTTCGGGTTGCGCACCGCCGCCCGCATCGCCGGCTCATACAGCCTCCGGCCCCAGCGCACCAGCCACGTCTCGTGCTCCTTGCCCCCCTTCAGGAAGAACGAGCAGAGCACCGGGGACAGCACCAGCGACACGGCCAGCGAGATCGCCAGCGCGATCGCGATCGTGTAGGCCAGCGGCGAAAAAAGCTTCCCTTCCATGCCCTGCAACGTCATCAGCGGCAGGAACACGAGGATGATGACGCTGATGCCAAAAATGACCGGCGTGCCCACCTCCAGCACCGAGTCGAGGATCACGCGCGTCTTCGGCTCGCCCTTGCGGTGGCTCAACTGCGCGAACACGTTCTCCACGATCACCACCGAGCCGTCCACCATCAGGCCGATCGCAATCGCCAGCCCGCCCAGCGACATCAGGTTCGCGCTGATGCCGGAGCGCTCCATCACCAGAAATGTCGCCGCCGGCGTCAGCACCAGCGTCGCAATCACGATCAGCGAAGACCGCAGATCCCCCAGGAACAGGAACAGCACCACGATCACCAGCACGATGCCCTCTTTAAGCACCTTCGCGATCGTGTCCAGCGCTGCGTCCACCAGCTCCGAGCGGTCGTAGTACGGCACGATCTTCAGCCCGCCTGGCAGCATGTTGTTCTCGTTGATCTCCCGCACGCGCTCCTTGATCCGGCTGACAATTTCCTTCGCGTTGCCCCCGGCGATCATCGAGACGATGCCGCCCACCGCCTCGGTGTAGCCGCCCTTCAGCATCGCCCCGTAGCGGACTTCTTCGCCGATCCGCACCTCGGCGAGATCTTTCAGATACACGGGCGTGTTGCGGAATTCCTTGATCACGATGGAGCGGATGTCGTCGATGCTCTTGAGCAGCCCCAGCCCGCGCACCAGAAAGATCTCCGGCCCCTGCGGCAGGATCCCGCCGCTTGTATTCTCGTTGTTCCGGCTCAGCGCCCGGTGGACGTCCGCGATCGTCACGCCGTAGTAGCGCATCTTCACCGGATCCACCAGCACCTGATATTGCCGCACGTATCCGCCGGTGCTGTTGATCTCCGCCACCCCCGGCACGGAGCGCAGCAGCGGGCGCACCACCCAGTCCTGAATCGTGCGCCGCTCCATCAGCTCCTCGCGCGTCAGCGGACGCTCGCCGTCGCCGGGCTTTTCGAGCGTATATTGATAGATCTCGCTCAGCGCCGTCGCCACCGGTCCCAGCACCGGATTGACGCCTTCGGGCAGCCGCGCGCGCACCTCGTCCAGCCTTTCTCCCACAAGCTGCCGCGCGAAATAGACCGGCGTGTCGTCGGTGAAGACCAGCGTGATGATCGAGAGCCCGGCCTCGTTCTGCGACCGCATCTCGGTCATGCCGGGCAGGCCCGTCATGGCGATCTCAATGGGAATCGTCGCCAGCCGCTCCACCTCGTCGGGCGAACGCCCCGGCACGACGGTCGCCACCTGCACCTGCACATTGGTGACGTCCGGGAACGCGTCCACCGGCAGGCGCCGGAACGCGTCCACGCTCAGCCCCAGCAGCGCCAGCGCCGCCACAATCACCACGGCGCGGTGCTTCAGCGCGGTTCCGACCAGAAACTTCAGCACGGCCGCCTCACTCGCTGCCGCGGATGTTCCGCCGCCGCCGCTCGTTGTTCAGATGGAAGGCGCCCTCCAGAACGACATCCGCTCCGGCAAGGTCCGGCTCTTCCACCGCCCGGAAGGCAGCGCCCGCGGCCACGGTTCTCACCGGCGTCAGCGCGAACACGTCTCCCTGCCGCCGGACAAACACATACTCGCGGTCGCCTTCCCGCACGAACGCGCTCTGCGGCAGGCACAGCCGCTCCTGCGGATGCCCGTGGATCGTCAGCGTCGCCAGCATCGCCGGCTTGAGCACCCTCTGCGGATTCGGCAGCACCACGCGCACGGTCACCGTGCGTGTCTCGGGGTTGACGAGCGGGCTGACAAACGAAACCTGGCCGCGGAACTCCCGCCCCGGCAGCGCATCAAACCGGATCGTCACCGGCCGCCCCGGCTGCACATGCGACACTTCCTTCTCCGGCACGTCCGCCACCACCCACACCTGCCGCAGGTCGGTGATCTCGAACAGCGTGTCGGCCGGCTGCACCACCTGCCCCACCGAGGCGCGCCGGCTCAGCAGCGTGCCGTCGCGGTTCGCCGTCACCCAGGCCACGGATTTCAGCACGCGCGTCTTTTCCAGCTCCGCAATTGCCTGCGGCGGCATGCCCAGCAGCGCCAGCTCCTCGCGCGCCGCTTCCAGCTCCGCCGTCGCCTGCGCCAGCTCCGCCTCGCGCCGTTGCAGCTCCGCCGCGCCAATGACGTCCGCCGCCAGCAGCGTCTTCGCCCGCGCCACCGCTCGCTCGGCCACCATGCGCTGCGAGAGCGCCTTCAGAAAATCGAGCTGCGCCTCATTCAGACCCGTGCTGTAAAGCACCGCCAGCAATTGGCCTTCCTGCACGTCCTGCCCTTCTTCCACCCGCACCTCGGTCACGCGCCCGAGTACCGGCGACCCGATCCGGCTCGTGCGCGTCACATCCACCTCCACGCGCGCGCTCACCTCCAGCTCGCTGGCAATCTGCCGCCATTCCGGCTTGCCGATGCGGATCCGCTGCGCCAGCCCGGCATCCACGGTGATCAGGGATGGATCCGCCGGCGCTGCGGCCTCGGCCTTCGCAGGCGCTCCTGCTGCTTCCGGCTTCTTCGAGCAGCCGGCCAGCGCCAGCACGCTCAGCACAAGGATGGGCAAAGTCACTCGCATGGCAACTCGCTCAGCGCCGGTACAGGGTCAGCGGATCCACGCCCCGCAACTCGTCCAGATCCACCAGCGCCGCCTGCCGGTCAAACTGCGCATTCAGGTACTCGATGCGCGCGCTGCGCAGCAGCCGCTGCGCGTCCAGAACCTCCAGGATGCCGCGCTCGCCAAGCTGAAACGCCGTTTGCGCCGCGCGCAACGCCGCCTCGGCCTCTGGCAGCACTCCCTTTTCGTAAGCCCGGATCTGTTCCTCGGCCTCTTCCAGCCGCCGGTAAGCGCCTTCCAGGGCGGCCAGCAGCTCCACCCGCCGCAACTGCTCATTCGCTTCCGCCTCCCGGTAGGCCGCCTCAGCCTCCGCGATGGGCCCCTCGCGCCGGTTCCACAGCGGCAGCGGAATGTCGATGCCCACGCGGAAATTCGGCACGTCTGGATACCGCTCGTAGTCCGTGCGCAGCACCGGCTGCGGAATGCGCTGCGCCTTCTCGAAGGCGATGCGCGAGCGCGCCCGCTCCTTCTCGCCGCGCGCCAGCCGCAACGCCGGGTGCTCTTCCACCACCTGTTTCTCAAGCTCCGCCAGCGCCGGCGGCTTCACCGAGGATTCCAGCCCGCCCGCCAGCGACACGGTCTCCGGCAGCGGCGCGCCCACTGCCGCGCGGAATGCCGCCAGCGCTGCCACGCGGCGGATTCGCGCCGCATTCACCTGCGCCCGGGCGCTCGCCACTTCGGCGTCGGCCCGCACCAGCTCCAGACGCGCCGCCTCGCCCACCTCCACACGCACCGCCACCCGTTTTCGCAGCGCTTCCACCAGTGCCAGATTCTCGGTGAGAATTTCAATCTCGCCGTCGCGCCGCAGCACCTCAAAAAACGTCCGCCGAACCTGGCTCAGCACCGCCACGCGCCGCGCCAGCCGCTGTGTCTCGGCTACTTCGCGCCCCTTCTCGGCCAGCGCGATCCGCGTCGGACGCAGCGGCCCCAGCTCCAGCGGCTGAAGGAAGCTCAGAATCTGAACGAGCCCCGTCACGTTGCCGGGCACGCGCACCATCTGGCGGCCGGTTTGCGAACTCGTCGACGGATTCGGATAGGCCCGCGCTCCCACCACCCCGGCCGCAGCCCCGGCGATCGCGGCTTCGGCAGCCTTCAGCGCCGGATTTTCGCGCTCGGCCAGCTCGAGCGCTTCCGCAAGGCTCATCTTCGTCTGGCCCGCAGCGGGCAGCAGAGCGAACAGCAGGAGCGCCGGCAGCGCCGTTGCGGCGACGGCCATGCGCCCGGGAGGTTCTGTGCCTTGTCTCTCTGTCATCGCGGCAGAATCGCGGACGGACAGATCGCCCTGTTGCGGGGTCAAATCAAAGACGGCTGGTATCCGAAAAATCTCATGTTATCACATGAATATCCGATAGCCGCGGCAGGAGACCGCCCCGTCATCCGCGCGGGAAAGTCCGCTGTTCGCCAAGCGCTGCGGCAAGCATCTCCAGGTATCTCCTCTTCGGAATCTCCAGCGCGCCGAATTGTCCCAGATGCGGCGTCCAGTATTGCACGTCGAACAGCAGGAACCCCGCATCCCGCAGCCGCACGAGCAGCTCCACCAGCGCCACCTTCGACATGTCCGTCACGCGGTGGAACTTCGATTCCGCGAAGAACGCCGCCCCCAGATGCACGCCGAAGATCCCGCCCGCCAGTTGCTCTTCCACCCACACCTCCAGCGAATGCGCCTGCCCGCGCCGGTGCATCTCCTCATACACCGCGATCAGCTTCGGCGTCAGCCACACGCCTGGCCTCGCCGCGCATTGGCGGACGACCTCGCCGAAAGCCCTATCCACGCTCACTTCATACCCGCCGCGCCGCATCCGCCGCCGCAGCGACGTTGGCACGTGGATCGCATCCAGGGGGATGATCCCGCGTGGATCCGGCTCGTGCCAGGTGAACGCGCGCTCCCCTTCGTGCCCCATCGGGAAGATCCCCCGCCGATAGCCCTCTTCCAGCGACTCCGGCGTCACCGTGAACGTCACCCTGACAATATCCAGCACCAGCGCCCCTCGTTCACGCCCGCGCGCGTTCCGGGTAGAATGCGCGCATGAGAATCCCGGCCCTCGTGGCCCTGTCCGCGCTTCCGCTGGCCGCGGCGGATCTCCGCCTCGGCATCGTCGGCACGGACACCTCGCACGTCATCGCATTTACCACTATTCTGAACGACCCCAGCCACCGCGACCATGTCCCCGGCGCGCGCGTGGTCGCCGCTTTCCGCGGCGGCAGCCCGGATCTTCCCGCCAGCCGGGACCGTGTCGACAAGTACGCCTCGGAACTCCAGGCAAAGTTCGGCGTCGAGATCGTGCCCGATATTCCCACGCTGCTCGGCAAGGTGGATGCGGTGCTGCTCGAAAGCGTGGACGGACGCGTGCATCTCGCGCAGTTCCGCGAAATCGCCCGCGCCGGCAAGCCTGTTTTCATCGACAAGCCGCTTGCCTCCACGCTGGAAGACGCGCGCGAGATCGCCGCGCTCGCCCGCAGATTCGGCGTGCCCTGGTTCAGCTCCTCCGCGCTCCGCTACTCTTCGCTGCTCCCCGGCCTCAAGGGAGACCGCGTGGATGGCGCTCTCGTCTGGGGTCCGGGCCCGCTCGAGCCCACGCACCAGCTCGACCTTTCCTGGTACGGCATCCATGCCGTCGAGATCCTCTATGCGCTCATGGGCCCGGGCTGCGAAGAAGTGTCCCGCCTCTTTGCAGAGGATGCTGAAGTCGTCTCGGCGCGCTGGAAGGACGGCCGCGTCGCCGCCATTCGCCTCGCCCGCCCGTACTCGGGCTATGGCGCCGTCGTCTTTGCAGGGAAGGAAATCCGCCAGGCGCCGCAGGACCTCTACACCGGCTACCGCGGCCTGGTCGAACGGATTGTCGAATTCTTCCGGACCCGCGTGCCGCCGGTGCCGGAACAGGAAACGCTGGAAATGTTTTCCTTCATGGACGCCGCCCAGCGCAGCCGCGCCGCCGCCGGCGCCCCCGTGAAGCTCCGCTGAAGCCGTGCAGCCCGACTTCGTCCTGTTCGGCGCCCGCCATTGGGGCGTGATCCTGGCCATCCCCGCCGCCGCCGCGCTCCTGCGCCTCGCCGCCGGGCCGCAGGCGCGCCGCGGCCGCGCGGTGCGGCTCGCCGCCGGCGTCTTCCTCGCCGTCAACGAACTCGTGTGGTACGCCTACCGGCTTTACACCGAGGGCGTCCGCTTCCCGGAAGCGCTGCCGCTCAACCTGTGCGACCTGTCCCTCTGGCTCACCGTCTGCACGCTGCTCACCCTCAACCGCTGGCTCTTTGACGCCACCTGGTTCATCGGCATCGGAGGTGCCTCGATGGCCGTGCTCACCCCCGAGCTCTGGGCGCCGTTCTGGTCCTACCCCACCATGTATTTCTTTACCGCGCACGGCGGCGTCATCGCCACGCTCCTCTTCCTCGCCTGGTCCGGCATGGCGCGTCCCCGGCCACGCGCCATCCTGCGCGCCATGCTGGTCCTGCACGCCTGGGCCGCCTTCGTCGCTGCCTTCAACCTGGTCTTCCATACGAATTACATGTATCTCTGCGAGAAGCCTTCCACGCCCTCGCTGCTCGACTACATGGGCCCCTGGCCCTGGTACATCGTCTCGGGCGAGCTCGTCGCCTGGGCCGTCTTCGGCGTGCTGGCCCTGCCCTTCCGGCGCGGTAAAGACGTGAAACAATAGTCGCTGCCATGCGGCTGCCTGCACTCCTCCTGCTTCTGTCCCTGCTGTTGCCCGCCGCCGAAAAGCCTTTCCTCCACAAGGAGGACATTTTTCCGCTCGACGCGAAGCACAACCACGCCTCCTCGCTCGTCCTGCTGCCCGATGGCGGCCTGATGGCCTGCTGGTACCGCGGCTCCGGCGAGCGCACCGCGGACGACGTGCAGGTGATGGCGGCCGTCCGGCCGCGCGGCTCCAAAACATGGTCGCCGCCTTTTGTTTTGGCTGACGAGCCCGGCTACCCGGACACCAACCCCGTGCTCTTCGTCGACCGCGGGGCCCGCCTCTGGCTCTTCTGGCAGACCATCCTCGCCAACACCTGGGAAAGCGCCATTACGAACTTCCGCATGGCGGAGAGATATCACGGCCGCGGCGTCCCCCGCTGGGACCGCGCCGGGCTGATCCTGCCGAAGCCGGTGCGCATCGAAGAAGCCGCCGCCGCGCTCGCCCTCCGGGCCCGCGGCACCCCGTGGGAGCCGATGGCGGAAAAGATTGCCGCCATGGCGAAGGACCGGCTCGCCACCCGCCTCGGCTGGATGACCCGCGCCCACCCCGTTCAGCTTCCTTCCGGCCGCATTCTCCTGCCCATGTACTCGGACGGCTTCGACTTCGCTCTCGTCGCCATCAGCGATGACGGCGGCCTCACCTGGCGCGGCTCGCAGCCCATTGCCAGCGTCGCTGGCATCCAGCCCACCTTCGCCCTGAAGAAAGACGGAACCCTCGTGGCCTACCTCCGCGACAACGGCCCCCCGCCCAAGCGCGTGCAGGTCAGCTTTTCCAGAGACCAGGGCGAAACATGGACCATGGCCGAGGACACCTCCATCCCGAACTCCGGCACAGGCCTCGAGGTCATCAACCTCCGCGACGGCCGATGGCTCATGGTCAACAACGACACCGAGAAGGGCCGCCACTCGCTCGCCATCACCATCTCGGACGACGAGGGCGCCACCTGGAAATGGCAGCGCCACATTGAGCTGGACACCCGCGCCGACCGCCCCGGCTCCTTCCACTACCCGTCCGTCCTCCAGGGCCCCGACGGCGCCATCCACCTCACCTACAGCGTCTTCCTCAACCACATCCCCGAGGGCCAGCCGCGCAAGACCATCCGGTACGCGCGCTTCAACCTCACCTGGGTGGAGGAGGGCGATCCGAAATAGCGCCGCCGCTTCCCGCCCGGAAGGCGGCGGTGTATCATCGCGGTTTCCAGGAGCCCTTCATGCGCGCTTCCGCACTCCTTCTGTCTCTGATTTCCGTTTCCGCCATGGCCCAGATTCACACCCGCGGCGTGGGCGTCTATCCCGGCGATCCGCGCGAGGATTTCTCGCCGGTCTCGCGCATCGACAACACCACTTATCGCAACCTTGCCCTGCATCGCGCCGCCTGGCACTCCTCCAGCTATGACTACAACCTGACGGCGCAGCTCGTCACCGACGGCATCCGCGAGCAGCGCCCGCCCCGGTGGCTTTCTGTCGGCAGCAGCCAGAAGCCCGTTCTCGACAGGAACGAGCGCGAATGGCTGCTCGATTCCAATTGGGTCACCAGCGTCGACGTCGCCGGCCCGAAAGGCTGGGTGCAGGCGGGCTTCCTCGGCGGGGACGGGCCGGTGGCCGTGGACCGCATCGACCTTGACGCCCGGCTCGACCTCCGCAACAACGCCCAGCCCGGCTATGCGCTCACCGTCTCCGTCTCCGATGACGGCGCCTCCTGGACGGAGGCTGCCCGCCTCGAAAGCCGCGACGCGCCGAAACGCGAGTTCTTCGCCAGCATCCCGCTCGCGCCGCCCGTGCGCGCCCGCTGGTTCCGTGTCTCCTTCGAAGCGCCCGCGGTGGCCATGTGGCGCATCGGCGGCATTGCCCCCTTCTTCCTCGGCGAGCCGCTCCGGCTGAGCGGTCCGCACCCGTTCGCGAGCGCGTGGAAGAGCGCGGGCGCGGGCGAGGAGTGGGTCCGCGTCGATCTTGGCGCGGACTGCGCCGTCGACCGCTTCGTGCTCCACTGGGTCTGGCGTCCCGCCGAAGGCCGCATCCAGATTTCGCAGGACGGCACGCAGTGGCGCGATGCGGCGCCGCTGCCGGCCCATTCCGCGCTAGTCGACGAATTGAAGCTCCCCGCGCCGCTGCGGGCGCGCCACGTGCGCGTTCTGATGACAAAGCCTGCCAACCCCGAAGGCTACATTCTTTCTGAACTCGAAGCCTGGGGACGCGGCGGCCCGGTCTGGTCCGCGCGCCCGCTGCCTTCCGTGGCAGGCGGCCGGCTCCGCCTCTCCGGCGGCTGGAGCCTTCAGCGCGCCAGTCTCGTCGCCGCGCCGGCGGCGGAAATCAGCCGCCCGGGGTTCCCCGCGGAAGGATGGATCCCTGCCACGGTCCCGGGCACGGTCCTTGTCTCTTACCTCAATATCGGCGCCATTCCCGACCCGAATTTCGCCGACAACCAGTTGATGATTTCCGACTCCTTCTTTCATTCTGACTTCTGGTACCGCAATGAATTCACCGCACCTTCTTCTTTGAAAAGCGAGAAAATCTGGCTCCATTTCGCCGGCATCAACTGGAAAGCCGAGGTGTGGCTCAACGGCGAATTCCTCGGCCTCGTGGAAGGCGCCTTCCGCCGCGGCCGCTTCGACCTTTCCGGCAGGATCCGGTTGGGAGAAAGGAACGCCCTCGCGGTGAAAATCCTGAAAAACGCCACGCCGGGGAGCGTGAAAGAGAAGACCTTCGACAACCCCGACAAGAACGGCGGCGCGCTCGGCGCGGACAACCCCACCTTCCACGCCTCCATCGGCTGGGACTGGATCCCCACCATCCGCGGCCGCAATACCGGCATCTGGAACGAGGTCTGGATCGAATCCGGCGGACCGGTGACCCTGCGCGATCCGCTCGTGGCCAGCCGCGTCGGCAGCGATGCGCGCTCGGCGGACGTGCGGCTGGAGTTTGTCGTTGAGAACCACGCCCCGCGCGCGGTCTGGGGCGTGTTGCGCGGCGCGTTCGGAGACCGCGCTTTCTCTCAGGATGTCGCGCTCGAAGCCGGCGAGACCCGCTCCGTTCCCGTTTTTCTGAAGCTGGACAGTCCGCGTCTATGGTGGCCCAACGGCTACGGCGAGCCTTATCTCTACCCCGTGGAAGCACGCTTCGAATCCGGCGGCGCAGTCTCCAGCCGCCTGTCCTTCCAGGCGGGCGTCCGGGAATTCACGTACAGCGAAGAAGGCGGCGCGCTGCGCATGTGGATCAACGGACGCCGCTTCATCCCCCGCGGCGGCAACTGGGGCTTCAGCGAATCCCTGCTCCGGTACCGGAGCCGCGAATACGATGCCGCTGTCCGCTACCACCGCCACCAGAACTTCACGATGATCCGCAACTGGGTAGGCATGATCGGCGAAGACGCCTTCTACGAGGCCTGCGACCGCTATGGCATCGTCGTCTGGCAGGACTTCTGGCTCGCCAACCCATGGGACGGCCCTGACCCCGACGACCACCGCATGTTTCTCGACAACGCCCGCGACCTCCTGCTCCGCATCCGCCATCACGCCTCCGTCGGCCTCTATTGCGGGCGCAACGAGGGGTTCCCGCCGCCGCCCATCGACCGCGAACTGCGCCGCCTCACGGCCGAACTCCATCCCGGAATGCACTACATCAGCAGCTCCGCCGACGAGGTGGTGAGCGGCCACGGCCCCTACCGCGCCATGCCGCTCGAATACTACTTCCGCGAGCGAGCCACGCCGAAATTCCACAGCGAGATGGGCATGCCCAACATCGTCCACTGGGACAGCCTGCGCGAGTTCATCCCGGAAGAGCAGGCCTGGCCGCAGGGCCGCCTCTGGGGGCTGCACGACTTCTGCCTCACCGGGGCGCAGGGCGGCGCGAGCTTCCGCGAGCTCATCGAGAAGCGCTTCGGCCCCGCGAGCGGCGCCCGCGAATGGGTGCAACTGGCGCAGTTCCTCAACTACGACGGGTACCGCGCCATGTTCGAAGCCCAGAGCCGCAACCGCATGGGACTCCTCATCTGGATGAGCCACCCCGCCTGGCCCTCCTTCGTCTGGCAGACCTACGACTACTACCTCGAGCCCACTGCTGCCTATTTCGGCGCCCGCAAGGCCAACGAGCCGCTGCACATCCAGTGGAATCCGGCCACAGGCGCCGTCGAGGTGGTGAATTATCACGCCGGCGATGTCCGCGGCCTTTCGGCAACCGCCAGAATTCTGGGCCTGAAAGGAGAAATTCTGCGGGAATTCAACGCGTCGCTCGACAGCAGGGAAGACTCCGTTTCCAGCCCGATCGCGCTCGAACTGCCAAAGAATCTGCCGCCCGTTTACTTCATCCGGCTCGAATTGCGGCGCGGGAATGACCTTGTGTCCTCCAATTTCTACATGCGCTCCGCTTCGGGCGAGGATTTCACTGCTCTTCGGCGGCTGCCGCAGGTCAGGCTGGAAGCCGCCACCCGCACCTGGCGCGAGGGCGGCCGCTGGCTGCTCGAGACTTCGCTGCGAAACCCCGCGGAAACTCCGGCGCTGATGATCCGCCTCGCTGCCGTGCGCGCGCGCTCGGGCGACCGGATCCTGCCCGCGATTTACTCGGACAACTACTTCCCGCTGATGCCGGGCGAGTCCGTCACGGTGATCACGGAAGTCCAGGAAGCCGATTGCCGCGGCGAGGAGCCGTCCATCCGTATCGAAGGATTCAACGCAGCGCCGGCTCGCTGATCAGGCGCCCGCCGTCCGCACCGGAGCCGCCGGCAGCGCGTCCCACAGGTGGCGGTCCGTGCCGTTCATGAACGACGTGTAGGCCGCCGCCACCTCCTGGTAAGACGCATCCATCACCGCCCGCCCGTGGTGCAGCCAGAGCCCCCGGCCGCAAAGCGACTCGAGCATGGCCGAAATATGGGACACGCACACCAGCGTGCATCCGCGGTCGCGCAGCTCCATCAGGCGCCGGTGGCACTTCTTCTGGAACGCGGCGTCGCCCACGGCAAGAATCTCGTCGATCAGCAGCACGTCGCAATCGGCGTGCACCGCCACCGCGAATGCCAGGCGCAGCACCATGCCGCTCGAAAAGGTCCGCAGCGGCTGCTCCATATACCCATGCAGCTCGGCGAAATCGACAATCGCTTCGGCGCGCTGCTTTACTTCCGCCCGTGCCATCCCAAGAATGGCCGCATACAGCCGCAGGTTCTCCCAGCCGTTCAGATCCGGGTGGAAGCCGGAGCCAAGCTCCATCAGCGTGCTCAGCCTTCCATCGACTTGAACCGCTCCCTCGTCCGGCTCCAGCAGCCCGGCGAGCACGGCCAGCAGCGTGCTCTTGCCCGCGCCGTTGGCTCCCACGACGGCCAGCCCTTCGCCCCGCCCGACGCGCAGCGTCACTTCATGCAGCGCATAGAATCCCTCGTCCCGCCTGCCGGTGAGCCGGTCCTGAAGATACTGCCGCAGCAGCTTGCGGCTGCCCTTCGGACGGTAAATGACGCTCACATTTTCGATCCGGATCGCTTCCTGCATCTCAGAGATACCTGTAAAATCTCTTCCTCAGCCGGGCGAAAATCCATCCCCCGGCCAGCAGGAAGACGCCCGCCACGAGCGTCATTTTCCACACGAGCACCGGCCGCGGCGACCGGTGTTCGAGAATCACATTCTGTGTCGCCAGCACCAGCGCCGCCACCGGATTGAACTCATACAGGCTGCGGAATTCTGGCGGAACCATCGCAAAGCTGTAGAAAATCGGCACCAGCCAGAACAGCACCAGGTTCACCGATTCCACCACATAGCGCACGTCGCGCACCACCACGTGCAGGCTGCTCGTCGCCAGCCCGAGCCCGTAGATGAAGACCAGCTCGAGCCCCCAGATCAGCGGCAGCCATGCGTAGTGCCAGGTCACCGGGATTCCGTACCAGGCCACCAGGGCAAGGATCAGCAGAAGCTGAATGAACAGGTGGATCGTGTTGGACAGCACCGACACGAGGGGCAGCAGCGCCGTCGGCATTCTGACCTTCTTCACCAGCGCCGGGTTCTCGCTCACGGAAGTCGTCGCCGTCAGCCACGCCAGGGTAAAGAAGTTGTAGGGAATCAGGCCGCACAATACATACAACGGATAGTAGGGAATCTGGCTGCGGAAGATCTTCGTGAAGACGAAAGTCAGCAGCGCGACCATCGTCAGCGGGTTCAGCAGCGACCAGAACACGCCCAGCGACATGTTCCTGTAGCGGACCTTGAAGTCCTTCAGGACCAGCTCGCTGACCACGAAACCAAGGTTGGAACGCCTCATGGCGGGCTGCCGGGCGCCCGGGCGGGCCATCTGCTGCCATCCCTCGGCGCGCCCCCGGAGAACTTTTTCATCTTAAGCGACAGGCGGGCAGGCGGGCAAACCGGCCCGCCTTCGCGCGCTCCACGGCCAAAATGACAAAACGAACCGAAGAAGCGCGCAACCCATTGGATGCGCGCCACATACGGCCGCGCCCACGGTTCGCGCCCGCGCGGCCGGTTGTCGGCTCCTTCCAGCCTCCGTTATGCTCAAGGTACTTCGCCCATGAAACGCACCATCCACATCTCTTTCTGTCTGCTTGCCATCACGTTCCTCCTGCCGGCTCAGGAGAAGGTCGACCTCGAGGCCGTTTACCGCATCAAGCAGGAGGCGTTCCAGAACTCCCGCGTCATGGACACGCTCTTTTACCTCACCGATGTCCATGGCCCGCGGCTGGCCGGCTCGCCGCGTTACCGCGCGGGAGCCGAGTGGGTCGTCAAACAGCTCAAGGAGTGGGGCATCAATGAAGTCCGGCTGGAGCCGTGGGGCGAATTCGGCCGTGGTTGGGAAAACAGGAAGTTTTATGCCGCCATGACCGAGCCCGCCTACATGCCGCTGATCGGCGCGCCGCAGGCGTGGACCTCCTCCACCGATGGGCTCATTACGGGCGAGCCCGTTTTGGCCGCCATCCGCGAGGAGGGCGACCTCGCGAAATGGAAAGGCAAGCTGGCCGGCAGGATCGTGCTCATCGACCAGCCCCGCGAGATCACTCTCCATGACCGCCCGGACTCGCGCCGCTACACCGCGCAGGAGCTCGAGGAGCTGATGCAGGCGCAGATCCTGCCCTTCGGCCGCCGCCCGCAGGCGCCGGGCCAGCCTCAGCCGAATTTCATGCAGCAGATGGCGTTCCGCCGCAAGCTGAACGACTTCCTCCGCGAGGAAAAGATCGCGCTCCTGATCCAGAATGGCCGCGGCGATCTCGGCACCTTCTTCACCTCCGGCGGCGGCTCGCGCAACCCCAAGGACCAGCCTGCGCCCCCCACCATCGTGCTCACCGCCGAGCATTACAACCGCATCTGGCGCCTGCTGGACCGCAAGATTCCCGTGCGCATCGAGGCCGAAATCCGCAACGAATGGTTCGATGCCGACCAGCACAATTTCAACGTCATCGCCGAGCTGCCCGGCCAGGGCAAGCACAAGGACGAGATCGTGATGCTCGGAGGCCATTTCGACACGTGGCACGCCGGCACCGGCGCCACCGACAACGGCGCGGGCTCGGCCGTCATGCTCGAGGTGATGCGGATCCTCAAGAAGCTCGACCTCCGGCTGGACCGCACCGTGCGCCTGGCCCTGTGGGACGCCGAAGAGCAGGGCCTGCTCGGCTCGCGCGCTTATGTGACGAAGCACTTCGCCGACCGCGCCACCATGAAGACGCTGCCGGAATATGACCGCTTCAGCGCCTACTACAACGTCGACAACGGCGGCGGCCGCATCCGCGGCATCTACCTCCAGGGCAACGAAATGTGCCGGCCCATCTTCGAGGCCTGGTTCAACGCGCTGCGCGATCTGGGCGTCGCCACCATCTCCATCCGCAACACCGGCGGCACCGACCATCTCAGCTTCGACGCCGTCGGGCTGCCCGGCTTCCAGTTCATCCAGGATCCGCTCGAGTACGACACGCGCACCCACCACACCAACATGGACGTCTACGACCGCATCCCGCGGGAGGACATGATGCAGATGTCGGCCGTGGTGGCCACGCTCGTCTATCACACCGCCAACCGCGAAGAGAAGCTGCCGCGCAAGCCGCGCCCCGAGCCGCGCCCGCAGCAGGGGCCGCCCTCCACGTTCTGACGCGGTTCTACTTGAGAAGCGCGTCCACGGCGGCCCGCGTGATCGGGTGATAGCCGGGACGCGCTTTTTCGTAGATCCGCCGCGCCCGCTCCCGTCCTTCCGGCGTTTTCACCAGCTCCGCGTAAAGCGGCTTCACATACTTGCGCCGCCCCACCTCGATCAGGAACCGCTCCAGCCGCCCGTAGGCCGGCTCGTAGCCGTTCCGCACCGCCATCAGCAGCCACTGCGCTGCAATCTCGCTGTTGCCGGTGGCGGTCAGCTTCCACGCACGGTCGATCGCCGCCATCTCCTCGCGGCTCATCCGGGCGGGCTGCGAGCGCAGCCAGTGGAGCCATTCCTGCGTCACCCAGCCGTCGCGCGGCGTCTTTTCAAACTCGTACCGGGGCCGCGGCGCATCGGCGGGCAGCCCCGGCTCGTGGAGCCAGGCGCTCACATCGGCGTCGGGAAACGCGCGCCGCAGCTCGGCGGCGAAATCGTCCGTGGTGATCGACTGGAAGGCAAACTTCCCAAAGTAGCCCCGCAGCCACGCATCCCAGCGCGCGCGCCCCAGCTTCTCCTCGAGATGGCGCAGCAGCAGCGCGCCCTTCACATACGCCACCTGCGTCATGCCCTCGTCCGGATCGCGCCCCTTCAGATCCAGCACGAGCCGTTGGTCCTCAGGCCGCAGATGCTTCAGCTCTTCTTCCAGCTCGCCCAGCTCCACCGCCATCTCCATCTCGCTGCGCGCGCGCCCGTACAGCGCCTCCTGAATGCGCCGCTCGATGTAGGTCGTGAATCCCTCGTTCAGCCAGAAGTCGTTCCACGTGGCGTTGGTGACGAGATTGCCGGACCAGGAGTGCGCCAGCTCGTGCGCCACCAGCGAAACGAGGCTGCGGTCGCCGGCGATCACTGTGGGCGTGGCGAACGTCAGGCACGGATTCTCCATGCCGCCGAACGGGAACGACGGCGGCAGCACCAGCAGGTCGTAGCGGCCCCAGCGGTAAGGCCCATAAAGCGCCTCGGCCGCTTCCACCATGCGCTCGACGTCGGCGAACTCCCAGGCCGCCCGCTCGAGCACCGCCGGCTCGGCCCACACCCCTGTGCGCGGCCCCAGCGCGCGGAATTCGACATCGCCCACTGCCAGCGCCAACAGATAGGGCGGCACCGGGAACGGCATGTGGAAATGCCCGTCCCGCACGCGGTGCGCCGCCACCAGCGCGCGCAACGGCACCGGCGCGTGGATCCGCGCCGAAAAGGTGATGCGTACGGCCGGCGAGTCCTGCAATGGAATCCAGCTCCGGGCGTGGATCGCCTGCGACTGCGAATAAAGGAACGGGTGACGATTGCCCGCCGTCTGCGCCGGCTCCAGCCATTGCAGCCCGCTCGCCTCCGGCGACGTTTCGTATTCGATGCGCACGCTGCGCACGCCCGGCTCCAGAGCGATCTCCAGCGGCGAGCCCAGGATCGGATCTTCCGGCCCCAGCCGGAAATTGTCCTCGCGGCCGTTCACGCGATGGATCTTCAGCCCGCGCGTGTCAAGCACCAGGCGCCGTCCGGCCGGCTCCAGCGCGAGCGTCGCCGCGCCGCGCAGCTTCCTTTCGGCAAACGACACGGCGAGATCCAGCTCCAGGTGCCGCACGCGCGATTCGTGGAAGTTGGCAAACGAATGGACGTCGGTCACGGCCACAAACGCCATCGTACCCGGTGCCGGCTCCCGCGCGCCGCCGCGGCTGTGTTAGTTTCGTCCTTTCATGCAGCAGACCGTGACCGGAAGGCTCAAGTCGCTGGACGTCTTCCGCGGCTTCACCATTGCCGCGATGATCCTCGTCAACAACCCGGGTTCGTGGCCGGCCTACGGGCCGCTCATGCACGCCGAATGGCATGGATGGACGTTCACCGACACCGTGTTCCCGTTTTTCCTCTGGATCGTCGGCGTGGCGATGACGCTTTCCACCGCGCGGCGCATAGAGTGCGGCCAGTCCCGCGCCGGACTGCTGCGCCACGCCCTTCAGCGCGCCGCCATCCTGTTTCTCATCGGCGTCTTCATCATGCCGCTGCCGGACATCGACCTGGCCACCATCCGCATTCCCGGCGTGCTGCAACGGATCGCCGTCTGCTACCTGATCGCCTTCGTCATCTTCCTCCACACGAAGGTGCGCGGGCAGATCCTCTGGCTGCTGGGGCTGAATGCGGCCTACCTTCTGCTGATGTGGTTCTACCCGACGCCCGGCTGCGGCGCGGGCTCGTGGTCGATGGACTGCAACCTCGCCCGCTACGTCGACTCGCTGCTGCTCAAGGGCCATATGTGGAAGCAGACGCGCGACTGGGATCCCGAAGGAATCGTCAGCACCCTGCCCGCCATCTCCACGGTGCTGTTCGGCGCGCTGGCGGGCCACGTCCTGCGCCACTTCCCGTGGCATGCGGCGCGGCTTCAGGCGTTCGTTTTCGGCGGCTCGGCGCTCGTGGCCGCCGGGCAGGTGATGTCCATCTGGATCCCCATCAACAAGAACCTCTGGACGACGTCGTTCGCCTTCCTGATGGCGGGCCTCGCCATGCTCGGCTTCGCGCTGGCTTACTGGCTGGTGGAAGTGCGCGGCCTGGGCGGCTGGTTCCGTTTCTTCGAAATCTACGGCTCCAACGCGATCCTCGTCTACGTGCTGTCGGGCCTGCTTGGGGACGTGTTCGACCGCACCGGCCTGCACCGGTGGTGGTATGACAACGTCTGCCTCGCGCTGGCTCCGGCGCCCAGAAACGCCAGCGTGCTGTACGCGCTGACGCACGTCTTCCTGCTGTGGCTGCTTGCCTGGGCCCTGTGGCGCAGGCGCTGGTTCGTGAAGTTCTGAGTCACCCGCGCCGCTGCGCTGCCACAAGCCGCTCCGCCATGCGGCAGGCAGCGGCGAAGCTCGCCGGCGAAGCCACGCCCCGGCCCGCAATATCAAACGCCGTGCCGTGGTCGACGCTGGTGCGAATGATGGGCAGGCCGAGGGTCACGTTCACGCCGCCTTCGAAATCGAGCAGCTTCAGCGGAATGTGCCCCTGGTCGTGATACATGCACACGACCGCGTCGAAGCGGCCGCGTCTTACCGCGAGATGAAACACGGTGTCCGGCGGCAGCGGCCCCTCCACTGGCCAGCCGCGTGCCCGCGCACGCTCCACTGCCGGCGCGATCACGCGGATCTCCTCATCGCCGAAAGCGCCGCCCTCGCCCGCGTGCGGGTTCAGCCCGGCCACGGCGATGCGCGCGCCGGGCTTCAGCCGCAGCACCGCGTCGCAAGTCAGTTCGAGGATGCGGTCCAGCCGCTCCGCCGTCACCCGCCCGATCGCCTCGCGCAGCGAACAGTGCGTGCTGACGTGCGTCACCATCAACTGTTCGCTGGCCAGCAGAATGGTCGTGTCCGGCGCGCCGCAGACCTCGCCAAGCAGCTCCGTGTGGCCAGTGAAATGCGGGTCGCTCATCTGGATGGCCTGTTTGTTCACCGGCAGCGTGACGACGGCTTCGATCTCGCCGGCCAGCGCCGCCTGCGCCGCGCGCACCACCGCCTCGCGGGCGGCGCGTCCGGCAGCAGCGCTCAGGCGGCCCGGCTGCACGTCCCCGGGCGCGAGCATGCCGGTGTCGATGACCGCCAGCGCGCCGCCGCGCGCCTCGCCGGGCGACGCCACTTCCTGCAACGGCACCCCGTAGCCGAGCCGCTCGCTGTAGTAGCGAAGCGCCGCCGCTTCGCCGTAGACGACAACTTCGCGCGGCACCAGCCTCTCCCGCCACGCCTTCAGCAGAATCTCCGGCCCCACGCCGTTGGCATCGCCCAGGGTCACGCCGATCATGGCTTCCGCGCCCCTCCCTCCATCGTCATCTCCGCCTCGACCGGAGCTGCCGGCTGATGCGCTCCAGCATTTTTTCGCGTTCGCCCGCCTCCCACGCGCGCTCAATCTCTTCGGCAGGCACGCCCGCCACTGCGCCCAGCAACAGATAGGCAGGCAGCGCGTGCGCCAGATGCCGCCAGCGCGCCATTTCGGCGAGCGAATCGAGCGCGCGCTCGCGGATCTGCGCCGCCGCCCCCTCGTCGCCGCGCTCCACGTACATCAGCAGAACCTCCGCCGCTTCCAGCCGGTCGCTGAGCGCCGTCGAATTGAGCATCTCGACAAACCAGGTGGGCTGCACTCGCAGGCCGCTTTCCCGGTTGGTCAGGGCCAGGTAGGCAATCGCCTTCAGCGCCCGGGCCGCATTGCGGCGCACGGCGGGGTCGGGGTCGCGCAGCGCAAGCTGGAGCGGACCGGCCGCCGCGGCCTTGTCCGGGACGTATCCGGCAACGTAGGCGGCCACGGCGCGCACATCCGGATCGGCAGCCTCCGCCACGGCGCGCAGCAGCACCTGCGCATGGATCTCGGCCAGCGCCTCCAGCCGCTGCTGCGCCACGCGGCAGGCGATGTTTTCCATCAGCGAATGGCCGCGCGAAAGATCCTCGCGCAGGTCGCCTTCCGCCGTGGCGCGGCCAAGCGCGGCGGCGAAATCCGAGTACGCTTCCATCACGTCTTCCGGCAGCCCGACCGATTCGTCTCCCGGCAGCTCGCGCGTCTCAAACCGCGGCCCGCCCCGTTCTTCAATGCCGACGTAGAGGATCGCCTGCCCCAGCTCGCAACACCACGCCTCCAGCCGCGCCCGGAGCACGCCGTCGACCGCCTCGATGCGTTCCTCGGCTTCCGCCTTCGACTTGGGTAGCGGATCGCCGACGGCCGCCCCAAGCGCCTTGCGGATCCGCTCAACCGGCGTTCGACGCGCACCGTAGATCTCAATGGCCCCAATGCGCGGCTGCGCGGCGGCAGTTGTCAGGCAGGCCCAAATCACAACCGTGGCGGAGAAAATCTTCACCGGTGCTGTCCCGTTCCGGGGCTCGCACGCCCTCTTCCATTCTCCCCCGCCGGGGCCGTCCGGCACGGACGACCTGTCTTGGGAAGGGGCGCGCCCGTGGGAGTGGGTGAAATCCTTCAGGCTGGCGCGGCAGAACTGCGATTTCAGCCGGGGCTGGGGCAGATGCCCCAATCATAAGCGTAGCTAATAAAAAGACCCACGGATCGGAACCTGCCCTGAATCAGTACATAGGGAGTTGATGAGCCGAAACTGACGGTTGGCACGCGGCGTGCAACGCCCGAAGGCGAGATCCCTATGCCGAGAAATTTTGTCACCATTGACGGCAATGAAGCCGCAGCCTATGTAGCTCACAAGACCAACGAAGTCATCGCAATTTACCCGATCACGCCCTCCTCGCCGATGGGCGAGTGGTCCGACCAGTGGTCGAGCGAGGGCAAGCCGAACATCTGGGGCACGGTGCCCACGGTGGTGGAGATGCAGAGCGAGGGCGGCGCCGCCGGCGCGGTGCATGGCTCGTTGCAGGCGGGCGCGCTGACGACGACGTTCACCTCGGCGCAGGGCCTGCTGCTGATGATCCCCAACATGTACAAGATCGCCGGCGAGCTGACGTCGACGGTCTTCCATGTGGCGGCGCGCAGCCTGGCCACGCACGCGCTGTCGATCTTCGGCGACCACCAGGACGTGATGGCCTGCCGCGCGACGGGCTGGGCGATGCTGGCGTCGAACTCCGTGCAGGAAGTGATGGACATGGCGCTGATCGCACAGGCGGCCACGCTCGAGGGCCGCGTGCCGATCATCCACTTCTTCGACGGGTTCCGCACCTCGCATGAAGTGAGCAAGGTGGAGCAGCTCACCGTCGAAGACATGAAGGCGATGCTGCCGGACGAGCTGATCCGGGCCCACCGCGCCCGGGCGATGAACCCGGACCGGCCGGTGCTGCGCGGCACGGCGCAGAACCCGGACGTCTACTTCCAGGCGCGGGAAGCCGCCAACAGGTACTATCTGGCGATGCCGGCCATCGTGCAGAAAGCGATGGACCGCTTCGCCGAAATTGCCGGCCGCCGCTACCGCCTGTTTGATTATGTCGGCGCGCCGGACGCCGAGCGCGTGGTCGTGCTGATGGGGTCGGGCGCGGAGACGGCGCAGGAGACGGTGGAGTACCTGAACGCCCGCGGCGAGAAGGTGGGCCTGCTGAAGGTGCGCCTGTTCCGGCCGTTCTCGATCGGGCATTTCCTGGACGCGCTGCCGGCGACGGTGAAGGCGATCGCCGTGCTCGACCGGACCAAGGAGCCCGGCGCCGCCGGCGAGCCGCTCTATCAGGACGTGGTCACGGCGCTGATGGAAGGGCAGGCCGCGGGCCGGCTGCCGTTTGCGTCGATGCCGAAGGTCATCGGCGGCCGCTACGGGCTGTCGTCGAAGGAGTTCACGCCGGCGATGGTGAAGGCGGTGCTCGACGAGCTCCGCAAGGACGCGCCGAAAAACCACTTCACCGTGGGCATCGTCGACGACGTCACTTTCACCTCGCTCGACTACGACCCGTCGTTCTCCACCGAAGACGACCAGACGATCCGCTGCCTGTTCTACGGCCTTGGCGCCGACGGCACGGTGGGCGCCAACAAGAACAGCGTGAAGATCATCGGCGAGGAGACCGACAACTGGGCCCAGGGCTACTTCGTCTACGACTCGAAGAAGTCCGGCTCGGTCACCATCTCGCACCTGCGCTTCGGCCCGAAGCCGATCCGCAGCACCTACCTTGTTTCGCGGGCCAACTTCGTCGCCTGCCACCAGTGGTCCTTCCTTGAGCGCTTCGACATGCTGAAGTGGGCCGTGCCCGGCGGCATCTTCCTGCTGAACTCGCCATACGGCCCGGACGAGGTGTGGGACCATCTGCCGCGCACGGTGCAGAAGGAGATCGTCGAGAAGAACCTGAAGTTCTACGTGATCGACGCCTACACGGTGGCGCGCGAGACGGGCATGGGATCGCGCATCAACACGATCATGCAGACCTGCTTCTTCGCGATCTCCGGCGTGCTGCCGCGCGAGGAGGCCATCGCGAAGATCAAGGAGACGATCGTCAAGACCTACGGGCGCCGCGGCGAGGCGGTGGTGAAGAAGAACTTCGAAGCCGTCGACAGGACGCTCGAGCGCCTGTACGAGGTCAAGGTTCCGGGCACGGTCACCTCGACGAAGGATCTGCGCCCGCCGGTTCCGCCCGAGGCGCCGGACTTTGTCCGCAACGTGCTCGGCAAGATCATTGAGGGCAGCGGCGACGAGCTTCCGGTGAGCGCCTTCCCCGTTGACGGCACCTTCCCGACGGCCACCGCGATGTGGGAGAAGCGCAACATCGCCCTGGAGATCCCCGTCTGGGACGAGAAGCTCTGCATCCAGTGCGGCAAGTGCGTGCTCGTGTGCCCGCACGCCACCATCCGCGCCAAGATCTACGACCCGAAGCACCTCGAGAACGCCCCGCCCGCGTTCAAGCACGCGCCGGCGCGCTGGAAGGACTTCAAGGATCTGGCCTACACGCTCCAGGTGGCGCCGGAGGACTGCACCGGCTGCGCCCTCTGCGTCGAGGCCTGCCCGGTGAAGGACAAGGCCCAGCCCAAGCGCCGCGCCATCAACATGGAGCCGCAGGAGCCGCTGCGCGCGCAGGAAGCGGCCAACTGGGACTTCTTCTTCCGCCTGCCCGAGTTCGACCGCTCGAAGCTCAACCAGACGCAGGTGAAGGATCTCCAGATCCTCCAGCCGCTGTTCGAGTTCTCGGGCGCCTGCTCCGGCTGCGGCGAGACGCCTTACGTCAAGCTGCTCACCCAGCTCTTCGGCGACCGGGCGCTGATCGCCAACGCCACCGGCTGCTCGTCGATCTACGGCGGCAACCTGCCCACCACGCCTTACACGGTGAACCCCGAGGGGCGCGGGCCCACGTGGAACAACTCGCTGTTTGAGGACAACGCCGAATTCGGCTTCGGCATGCGGCTGGCGCTGGACCAGCAGGCGCGCTACGCCGCGGACCTGCTGCGGATGCTGGCGCCGCAGATCGGCGAGAACCTCGTCAACGATCTGCTCACGGCCGATCAGAGCACCGAGCCCGGCATCTTCGCCCAGCGCGAGCGGGTGGCCGCGCTGAAGAAGCGCATCGAGGAGCTGATGCCGAAGGCCAACGGGCAGGCGCTGCTGTACCGCGACCTGCTCGCCGTCGCCGATGCGCTCGTCAAAAAGAGCGTGTGGATTGTCGGCGGCGACGGCTGGGCTTACGACATCGGCTACGGCGGCCTCGACCACGTGCTCGCTTCAGGCCGCGACGTCAACATCCTCGTGCTGGACACCGAGGTCTACTCCAACACCGGCGGCCAGTGCTCCAAGGCGACGCCGCGCGCCGCCGTGGCCAAGTTCGCCGCCGGCGGCAAGCCCACCGCGAAGAAGGACCTGGCGCTGATGGCCGTCAACTACGGCAACGTCTACGTGGCGCGCGTCGCCATGGGCTCGAGCGACATGCAGACCGTGAAGGCGTTCCTCGAGGCCGAGCGGTGGAACGGGCCGTCGCTCATCATCGCCTACTCGCACTGCATCGCCCACGGCTACGACATGCGCTTCGGGCTCGAGCAGCAGAAGCTGGCGGTGCAGACCGGCTACTGGCCGCTGTTCCGGTATAATCCTGCCCTGGCGGCCGAAGGCAAGAACCCCTTCCAGCTCGATTCGAAGGCGCCTTCGCTGCCGCTGGAGAAGTACATCTACAACGAGACGCGTTACACCATGCTGGTCCACTCGAAACCGGAGGACGCGCGGCGGCTGCTGGCGGAAGCCCAGGCCGACGTGATGAACCGCTGGCGGATTTACGAACAGATGGCCGCCATGCAGGGCGCTCCGGCAGAAACCGCTCAGGGAGGAAACTGATCCATGGCCATTGATCTCACCACCACTTACCTCGGGCTCCAGCTCCGTTCCCCGCTCGTGGCGTCTTCCTCGCCGCTGTGCAAGGACATCGGCAACATCCTGCGGCTGGAAGACGCCGGCGCCAGCGCGGTCGTGCTGCACTCGCTGTTCGAGGAGCAGATCCAGCTCGAAAGCGGCGAGCTGGACCGCTTCCTTTCGGAAACGGCCGAGTCTTACGTCGAGGCCTCCAGCTACTTCCCTGAGCTTTCTTCGTACAACCTCGGCCCGGAACCGTATCTCGAACACCTGCGCAAGGCCAAGGAAAGCGTCGACATTCCGGTGATCGGCAGCCTGAACGGCATCTCCACCGGCGGCTGGATCCGCTATGCGCAGATGATGGAGCAGGCCGGCGCCGACGCGCTCGAGCTGAACATCTACTTCCTCCCCACGGACCTCGAACTGACGGCGCAGAAGATCGAAGACACCTACTGCGACCTTGTCAGCCACATCAAGGCGAGCGTGCGGATCCCGGTCTCGGTGAAGCTCGGCCCGTTCTTCACCGCATTCGGCAACTTCGCCATGCGGCTGGATTCGGCCGGCGCCGACGGCCTGGTGCTGTTCAACCGCTTCTACCAGCCGGACTTCGACATCGAGAACCTCGAGGTGGTGCCCAACCTGGTGCTGAGCGACAGCGACGAGCTGCGGCTGCGCCTGCACTGGGTGGCGCTGCTGTATAACCGCATCCGGCCGGATCTGGCCATCACCGGCGGCGTGCACACGGCCGAAGATGTCATCAAGGGGATCATGGCCGGCGCGCGCTGCACGATGATGACCTCGGCGCTGCTGCGCCACGGCATTCCGTATCTGGAGAAGGTCGAAGAGGACCTGATCGACTGGATGGAAGAGCACGAGTATGAATCCATCAGCCAGATGCGGGGCTCGATGAGCGCCCAGTCGGTGGCCGAGCCTGCCGCCTTCGAGCGCGCCAATTACATGAAGGTCCTTTCGAGCTATACGTTGAAGCCCGCCTCCCGCTGAGGCGGCTTCCTCGCCCCTTGCCATTTCCCGGCGGGGATCTCCCGGGCGGCGCCGGAAACGGCGCTGCCCGGTTTTGTTTTTTCGCGCACGCGGCTCAGGCCGCCTTCGCGCCAGGCTGCGCTGCATCGAGCAGCGAATCCCAGTTCCAGGCCGGGCCCACATCCAGCTTGTCGGCGCGGAAGTTCTGGTGGGCGGCGATCCCGGCGAAGCGGCAGAAGAAGTCCGGATCGCACATCATGCGCTTCGATACTGGAGGCAGCACGCGCGGGATGCCGAACCTCCGGCAGAGGTGCTCCGTCAGCCGGCGCACGGCCTCCTCCTGTTCGGGCGTGAAGGCGGCCCAGTAGCCGTAGCCGCGGTAGTCGCGGCGCACGAACTTCTCCGGTTCGGAGAGGCGGCACCACGGCTCGCGGAAATTCTTCGGCCACCAGTTGAGCGAGTCGCCTCCGTCGGGGTCCGGCCGCAGCGGCCCGGGATTCACGATCTCGATGCCGATCGAGCGGCGGTCGTTGTAGTGGCCAGGATTGCGGTCTTTCATGCCGAGATGATAGGCCCAGCAGTCCGGCGGAAACATCTCGAAGATGCGCCCGTCCCGCTCCACCACATAGGCGGTGGCCACCCGGCCGCTGGAAGGGCTCTTCCAGGCCTCGAACACGCTGCGGGCGCTCGCACTGGCGGTGGCATGCAGCACGATGAGGCTTTTCGGCACGCGCTGGGACCAGTAACAGGCCTCCGACAGCCGGAAGGTTTTCGGGTCAATCCAGGCGGGGGTTTCGATGCGCGGGTTCGTCATGGCCGGCATTTTCGCCCGGGCATGGCGCACCGGCGCCCGCCTGCGCCGCCGGCTCCGCCTGCAACCTGCTGGGAAACCGCAAGTTGCCGCTGCACAAATTTCCTGCGAACTCGTGTGACGGCGCCCTGCCCGCCGTCCGTGCGCTTCCCCGCAAACGGCCCGCATCCGGCCTCATGGCGGCGGAAGCAGGTCCAGCGGCACGGCGTGACGCTCCACCGGGGAAGACAGCACCAGCGAGGTGGACGTCATGCCGTATTGCGTGAGCCGGTCGATCAGCTTTTCGAGATGCGCCACCGAGGCCACCCGCACCTTCAGCAGGAATGATTCCTCGCCGGTGCAGCGGTGGCATTCGAGCACCTCCGGCAGCGAGCTGCACAGACGCACCAGCCGCCGGGCCACGGTCTCTGTCCCGGCCAGGCGGATGCGGATGAAGGCGAGCACGGCCAGACCGGCGGCGCGCGGGTCGACGCGGGCATGGTAGCCCTGAAGGACGCCCGCGCTCTCCAGCCGCCGCACCCGTTCGGCCGCCGCGGGCGTGGACAGCCCCACGCGGCGGGCCAGCTCGCGGTAGGAGAGGCGCGCATCCTTTTGCAGCTCGTCCAGAATGCGGCGCGAGACAGGGTCTAAACGTTTGGAAGGAAGAATTGGCATCAGGACTTTCATTTATTAACAGAAACCGCTCTTCTTTGCCACAAGAGGGCATTCCGGCCGCGGCCCGGCAGCGTTACGATGCAGTCATGCCGCTCGAGAGAAGAAGCTGGGCCGAACCATTCAAGATCAAGATGGTGGAGCCGCTCCGGATGACCACGCGCGAGCAGCGCGAGGCCGCCCTGAAGGAGGCCGGCTACAACACCTTCCTGCTGCGGTCGCGCGACGTCTACATCGACCTGCTCACCGATTCCGGCACGTCGGCCATGAGCGACCGCCAGTGGGCGGGGCTGATGCTCGGCGATGAAGCCTATGCGGGCAGCGAGAACTTCTACCATCTCGAGGAGGCCGTGCGCCGCTTCTACGGCTACCGGCACGTGATTCCGACGCACCAGGGGCGGGGCGCCGAGCACATCCTCTCCCGCATCCTCATCCGCCCGGGCGACGTCGTGCCCGGCAACATGTACTTCACCACCACGCGACTCCACCAGGAACTGGCTGGCGCCACGTTCACCGACGTGATCATCGACGAGGCGCACGACCCCGCAAGCGAGCATCCGTTCAAGGGCGACGTCGATCTGGAAAAGCTCGAACGCGTGCTGAAGGAAAACCCCGGCCGCGTGCCCTACGTCAGCGTGGCGGCCACGGTGAACATGGCGGGCGGGCAGCCGATCTCGCTCGCCAACCTGCGCGAAGTGCGCGCGCTGGCCAGCCGCTACGGCACGCGGGTGATCCTCGATGCCACGCGCGTTGCCGAAAACGCATGGTTCATCCAGCAGCGTGAGCCGGGCCAGCAGGGCCGGCCCGTGGCTGACATCGTGCGCGAGCTGTGCTCCCTCACCGACGGCTGCACGATGAGCGCGAAGAAGGATCCGCTGGCCAACATCGGCGGCTTCCTCGCCGTGAACGACGATGAGATCGCCGAGCAGGCGCGCAACCTGGTTGTGGTCTACGAGGGGCTGCACACCTACGGCGGCATGGCGGGGCGCGACATGGAGGCGGTGGCCATCGGCATCGAGGAGAGCGTGCAGGACGACCACATCCGGGCGCGCGTCGGCCAGGTCCTGTATCTGGGCGAGAAGCTGCGGCGCTGGGGCATTCCGATCGTGGTGCCCGTGGGGGGCCACGGCGTGTTTCTCGACGCGAAGCGGTTCCTGCCGCACGTGCCGCAGGAGCACTACCCGGCGCAGGCGCTGGCCGCGGCGCTGTATCTGGACAGCGGCGTGCGCGCCATGGAGCGCGGCATCGTCAGCGCGGGCCGCGACCCGCAGACCGGCGAAGAGCGCAAGCCGCGGCTGGAGCTGGTCCGCCTGACCATTCCGCGCCGCGTCTACACGCAGGCGCACATGGACGTCACCGCCGAGAGCGTCTATTGCGTCTTTGAAGAGCGGGAGAAGATCCGCGGCCTGCGGATGGTGTTCGAGCCGAAATTCCTGCGCTTCTTCCAGGCGCGTTTCGAGCCCATCGGCGGCCGGCTGATGTAAGCCGTCATTCGGCGCGGAAGCGCGTCCACGGATGCGAGGGGAGATCCCGCAGCAGCGGCCGCATCCAACCGAACTGCGGGTATTTCTTCAGGTGCTCTTCCGCGCGGAAGCCGATGCCGCAGGGATGGCCCATGGCGGCCTCGAGCTCCATGTTGCGGATCATCCGCGCGTCGGCGGCCTTGGCCTGCACGGCGCCGGCGGGGCCGAACTCGTCCTGCCACGGCTTCATGCCGCGCGGGCTGAGATCGACGTGCCCGCACAGGGTGCGCTCGTTGGGCGAGTCCGGCTTCTTCTCGAACGTGTCGTAATGGTCCGAGACGAAGCGCTTGGCTTCCTCCAGCCCGATGCGGCCCTTGTGCTCCGCCAGCAACTGCTCCCAGCGCAGGCGGCGCGCATTGGCGCTCACCGAGGGGTCGTTGACCGGGAACGTGGTCTCTTCCGCGGCGAGCTTCGGATTCACCGGGAAGTTGGCGCCGGGGAAGCAGCCGTCGCTGGTCTTTTCGAGCACGACGTTCTTCAGACCCAGCTCGAGCCGGCCGATCTCGTTGCGGCGCGTGTCGGCCACCAGCCACGCGTTGGCGTAGCCGCCGTTGTTGCCGCGGATCATGAAGGCAGCGAACTCGTCGATGGATGACGCGTACTGCATCGCCAGCCGCGCCCGGGCGAACTCGGGCACGCCTTCCGGGTCGAAGCCCCGGAAGGCGGTGATCGTCGTTTCGGTGATGGCGAGGCCGGCCGAGTTGATGCCGAAATCGTCGCCGGAGTGGATGAAGCCCGGGAAGCCGTCCATCAGGATGCGGTGGCCGCGCTCCGGGCGGATGTCGAAGATGATGTTCCAGCGCGCGCCCTCGAGATAGCCGGACCAGTTGTTGTGCGCGATCACCGGCTCGCGGCCGCGGGTCCAGCTTCCGGTGGCGACGAAAGCGCTGCAACGGTCCTGCGCGCCGGACCTCGCCTGTCCGTCCAGCCATGCCGTGTAGTAGCCGAGCTCGATGCTCGCGTTCAGGACGGTCAGGTCGTAGACGTCCGCTTTCACGCCAGCCTGCCCGAGCCCTTCGCTCATGCCCCGGATCTCGCGCTGATACTCGGAGGGCACCTTCGGCCAGAGGATGCGCTCCGCGGCTTCGCGGAAGAAAGGCCAGTCGCGCCCGGTGTCGTGCTTCAGGTTGAGCCGGGTCACGGCCAGCGCGTCTTCAATCTCCCGAGCCAGCAGGTAGCCGTGCTGGTAGCCGATCTGCTCCGGGCTGCCAGACAGGCGCACCGGGATCCAGCCGTTCACCATCGGCGAGCGCCGCGCGCCTGCCAGGCGCTGGTCCGCGCCGGACCGGCAGGAAGCAAAGGGGAAGGCAGCCGCGGCGCCCGCGGCGAAACGCGCCCATTCACGCCGGGTCATGCGTCCGATGATACCAGCGGCGCGCGCCCGTCAGTGGCAGCCCTTGCAGGTGAACTTCCGGCCGTGGCAGACGGCGCAGCCCTGCCGCGGGAAGTCCTTGTCGCCGTGCCTGTCGACAAATTCCTGCGTATGCGTGGCGGGACGGAAGTTCGGCGTGGACTCCACGTGGCACTTGCCGCAGGAGTCCGGCGGCCTGATTTCGGCGTGGCAGACCAGGCAGTCCGCCATGTGCGGGAAATGGGCGGCCGTTTTCTGGCCGTGGGGGACGCTGTCGCTCGATGGAATGCCGCGGTGGCAGGCGGTGCAGGGATCCTGGATCTTCGCCAGCTCCTCGGCCGAGGGCGGGTCGCTGCCCAGATAGGTTTTCGCCTTCACGGCTGCGGAAAGGACCGCGGCAAGGTTGCCCATTTCCACGTGAATCGAGTGGTTGAATTTGTCCACGCCGCTCCGGTTGGGCTGGCCGATTTCCACCTCGTCATGGCAGGTGACGCAGGCCATGCTGTCCGGAAGGAGGTTGTCTCCGGCCTTTGTGGATGCGGCGGCGTCCTTGTGGCAGTTCTCGCAGGAGGTCACCTGCTTCAGATGGTATTTGTGCGAGAAGGGCTTGCGGGGAGCGGACAAGGCCGCGGCCGCTCCCCCGAGGATCAGGGCGGGAATCAGGGCTTTGAGTAGGTGATGCGCCATATGCGGTTGCCTCCGTCATCGGACACGAGGAGGCTGCCGTCCTTCATCTGGAGCAGGCCCACAGGCCGGCCCCAGACTTCTTTTTTCGAAGGATCCAGCATGAAACCGGTGAGAAAATCTTCCAGCGGCCCGGCGGGCTTGCCGTCCCTGAACGGAATGAATGCAACCGAATAACCGATCCGCTGCGCGCGGTTCCAGGATCCGTGAAAAGCCAGGAAGGCGCCTCCCCGGTAGCGTTCGGGGAACATGGTGCCCGTGTAAAAGCGGGCGTCGAGCACCGCGACGTGCGCCGGGAGGATCACGTCGGGCACGATGGTTTTCGCGACGAGATCCGGCCTCTGCCCCTTGTTGCGCGGATCCTCGTTCGGGCCGATGTAGGCATAAGGCCAGCCGTAGAAGCCTCCGAAGCGGATGGAGGTGAAGTAGTCCGGCACAAGGTCGTCGCCCAGCCCGTCGCGCTCCTGCACCGCTGCCCAGAGCGTGTCGGTGCCGGGGTACCAGTCCAGCCCGATCGGATTGCGGGTTCCGGTGGCGACGAATTCGCGGCCCGTGCCATCGGGGTTGAAGCGGAGGATGGCGGCGCGGATCTCCGGCTCGCCAGGGCTGACGTTCGATTGCGAGCCGACGGCCAGATAGAACTTTTCGCCCTTCCGGTCAAACAGGATGGTCCGCGTCCAGTGGCCGGTGGCGGCCTCCTTCAAAGGGACGATCTCCTCCGGCTGCGAGGCCTCCAGTTTCTTCGGATCGTACCTGTAGCGCTTGACCGAAGTCGTCTCGGCGACGTAAAGGAAATCCTTCCAGATGGCGAGGCCGAAGGGGCGGTCCAGGCCCTCCAGCACGACCTTCTTCTCCTCGTCCGAGATCCGGTTGTCGCGGTTGCGGTCCACCAGCGCGTAGACCTTGCCCGGGCGCATCGAATCCGAGAGCAGGATTTCACCGCCCGGACCGTAGATCATGTAGCGCGGCCGCTCGAAGCCCGCGGCGAACTCCTGCACATCGAATCCCGCGGGCACCTGGAGGCGCGCTCCGTCCGGACGCTGGATCACCCGCGGCGGGTTCGAAGCCGAAGGCGTGTGGAAGGGCGGCGGCAGCTTCACCGGCTGCGCATTGGCCGCGGCAAGGCCCAGCATGGCCGCGGCGGAGAGGAATCTGGCAATCGTCATCGTAACCGTCATTCTACCGTCCGGCCGTGCCAGGGCACGTGAAGACCGCTTCATTCCCTCCTGCCGCGAGAATTTCTCCGGCGTCCGGGCACTTTCTTTTCGGAATGAAGGCGTCGCCGCTCGAAGCCGTCCGCTTGCTGGAGGGGGCGTTCCACGAGTCAGTCACTGCGGCCCTTTGCCAGATGGAGCCTTCGCGGCGCGCTTTTGACGAGGCGGCGGACGCGCTGGAGAAGAGGCTGGCCGAACTCGCTTCTCCACCACCCGCGCCTGCCGCGGGGGATCTCCTCAGCGAAGAAGGGGTCCGCATCGGCAGCCGGGGCTACGTGCTGTTCTGGCTGGGCGTCCTCACCGCCGCTCTGGCCGCTTTCGCGGCCGGAATCTGGACCGGAACGGCTCTCTGAAAGGCCTACCGCCGCGCTCCGCGCAGCAGATAGACGGGGTCCGGCCGTGCCGCGGTCTCGAACACCGTCATCACCTCAAGCGACGGCAGCCGGAAGCGCACCGTCCGGTTGTCGCCCTGCGCGGAAACGAACAGCGTGCTTCCTTCCGGATCCAACTGGATGCCCTCGGCGTGCGAACCCACGCGGGCGCGCCGGACCTCGAGCAGCGTGGAGGCGTCCACGATGGCGACTTCACCGGACTCGATCAGCGACACGTAGACCCAACGGCCGTCGGGCGAGACGATCACGCGCGAGGGCTGGCCGGGCACTCCGATCCTGCGCTTCACCGTGTTGGTGACGGCGTCGACCACGACCACGGCGTTGTCGGTGCGCGTGCCGACGTAGAGCGTCTTCTCGTCCGGCGAGAGCGCAATGCCCATGGGCACCCCGCCAACGGCAATGGACCCGCGCTGCCGCCGGTTGCGCAGGTCGACGACGCTCACCGTGCCCGAGCCCGAGTCCGCGGTCCACGCCTGCCGCTCATCGGCCGTGACGGCCACCATGTGGGGGAGTTTCCCGCTGACGGGGATCGCATGCAGCAGGCGCTGCCTGCGGCTGTCGACGACGGCGAGCGCGGGCGGAAAGTCGCAGGTGACGTACAGACGGCCGGAGCGGCCCAGCCGGATGCCATGCGGGCGGTGGTACTGGCCGAGCGCGATCTCCCCGGCCGGCCTGCGCTGCGCGAGGTCGATCACCGTGAGCGTGTTGCCGCCCTGCCGGTCTTCGGTGTAGGAGTCGACGCCGTAGTTGCTGACGAAGGCGAGGCGCTCGTCCGGCGTGACCGTGAACTCGTGCGGCTTCGCGCCCGTGGGGATCTTCGCCACCAGCCTGCCGGTGCCGGGATCGTAGACGCCGAGCGAGTCGTCGCCCTTGTGGAGGATGAGCACCTGCGCGGCGGCAGGCAGGAAAGCCGCCGCAAGGCTGAGGAGGAGAAGCCGGCGCTGCATAGCCTCATTCTGCACCCGCCGGCGCGCGGGCGTAAGGCCCCGGCTCCGCGGGCGGCCGCGGGCCTGCTTGCAGGAGCGCAGGGAGGCGGCTAGTGTGATGGCAATGGACGCTTCGCGGCGCGCGTTTCTGCTCGAACTGGCCGGTGCGTCCCGGCGCGCGCGGCTGGCGGCGCTCGAGCGCGTGATGGGCCCCATGCCCCGGCTCGGGGGCCCTGCACGGTGGCGGCAGGACGGGGAATGGCGCGAAACGGGCTACACGAGGCAGCGCATTCTGTTTGAATCAGAACCCGGTGATTCTGTTCCGGCCTGGCTGCTGCTGCCGGACCGTCCGCATCCGAAAAGGCCCGCGGCGCTGTGCCTGCACCAGACGACGAAGATCGGCAAGGACGAACCGGCCGGCCTCGGAGGCCGCGCGGAGCTGCACTCCGCGAAGGAGCTCGCCCTGCGCGGATGGGCCGCGCTGGCGCCGGACTACCCGAACTTCGGCGAGTACCGCTGCGACCCCTATGCCCGCGGATATGCCAGCGCCACGATGAAAGGCATCGTGAACCACGCGCAGGCCGTGCGGCTGCTGGCCTCGCTGCCGGGCGTCGACGGCAGGATCGCCGCCGTGGGCCACTCGCTGGGCGGGCACAACGCGCTGTTTCTTGCCGCGTTCGAGCCGCGCGTCGCGGCGGTGGTCACCAGTTGCGGGTTCACCAGTTTCCGCCGCTACATGGGCGGCGACCTGCGCGGCTGGAGCCATAGCGGCTACATGCCGCGCATCTGCTCGCAGTTCGGATGCGACCCTGCAAAGATGCCGTTCGATTTCACCGACGTGCTGGAGCTGATCGCCCCGCGCGCAGTGTTTGTCAATGCGCCGCTGCGGGATGCCAACTTCGACGTGCGCGGCGTGCGGGAGACGCTGGACGCGGTGCGCGTACGGTTCCCCCGCGGGAGGCTTGTTGCGGAGTTTCCCGACTGCGGACACGATTTCCCGGCGGAGGTGCGGGAGAAGGCATGGAGGTTTCTGGAAGAAATCCTCTGACAGGACGCCGCTGTGGTATTCTTTCGCGCAAGCGCGGCAGTGAACCGCGCGGCAGTCGAATGCCCACGATCAAGGATGTCGCCGAGCTGGCCGGAGTCAGCGTCGGCACCGTGAGCCATGTCATCGCCGGCACGGCCCGGGTGAGCGATGCCACGCGGGCGCGCGTGGAGGACGCCATCCGGCGGCTCGGCTACAGGCCCAATCCGATCGCGCGCAGCCTGAAGTCGCGCCGCTCGCGGATGATCGGGATGGTGATCAGCGACATCACCAACCCGTTCTTCTCCGAGGTCGTCCGCGGCGCCGAGGCGGCGGTGCTTCAGCGCGGCTACTTCCTGGCCACCTACAACACGGACGATGAACTCGAGCGGGAGCAGCGGCTCTTCGAGCTGTTCGAATCCTGGCGCGCGGAAGGCATGATGGTGGTCACCGCCGCCGAGCGCGGGCGCCGCCCGCATCTGGAGCGGGCGCTGAAAGAAGGCAGGCCGATCGTCTGCCTGGACCGCCGGCCCAGCGGCGTGCGCGTGGACTCGGTGACGGTGAACAACGCCGAGGCAGTGGAAGAAGCCATCTCTTACCTCGCATCGCTCGGCTACCGCCGCATCGCCTTCGTCGGCGGCACGCCGGGTATGTACGTCGCCGCAGACCGCCTGCGCGGCTACCGGCGCGCCATGAAACGCCTGGGGCTGGAGCCTGTGGATTATCCTGGCGATTTCCGCGTGGCCGGGGCACGGCAGGCCGCTCTGCGCGCCCTCCGTGCCGAGCCGCGCCCGGAGGCCGTCTTCGCTGCCAACAATCTCACCGCCGCGGGCGTGCTTCAGGCGATGCGCGAACTGGGGCTGCGATGTCCGCAGGATGTCGCCCTGGCCACGTTCGACTGCGTCGAGCTGCTGCAATCGTTCGGCCTGCGGCTTACCTGCGTCGCCCAGCCCACCTACCAGATCGGCGCCGAGGCGGCCAACCTGCTCATCGACCGGATGGAAGGCAAGATCACCTCGCCCGCGCCGCGCCACATCGTGCTGAAGTGCGAGCTGCGGCCGGGCGAATCGACGCCGCCGCTGCGCTAGGCCTACAGGAACGCCCGCGCGCCGCCCCGCGCCGGCTCCGCTTTCACCCCCGTGGCGAAGATGGTTTCGAAGTGCGGCGGCTGCTCGTCGCGCCAGACCACCGAGGTCTCGATCCCTTCGAAGCCAGCTCCGCGCAGGAACCCGCGCAGCTCCACCTCCGAAAAGCCCAGCCACTCGTCCGCATAGAGCTCGCGCGCTTCCTCGCGGCCGTGCCGGTTCAGATCCAGCACCACGACGCGACCGCCGGGCCTGAGAATGCGGTGCGCCTCGGCAATGGCCCTCTCCGGATGCTGCGCGTGGTGCAGCGACTGCGAGAAAACCGCGGCGTCCACGCAGTGCGCTTTCAGGGGCAGCGATTCCAGATCCCCCAGCCGGTATTCAACGTTCTCCACTCCGCGCTCGGCGGCCAGCCGACGGCCGTAGTCGACCATCTGCGGCGAGCTGTCCACGGCGATCACATGCCGTACCCGTTTCGCCAGCAGGAACGCGACGGCTCCCTCGCCGGCTCCGAGGTCGGCCACGTCGAGCGGCGGCAGCAGCGCGAGCAGCGCCTCCGCGACCGCCCGCCACGAGCGGCCAGGCATCCACTGCCGGCCGAACTTGCCCGCCAGTTCATCGAAGAACGCGCGCGTCTTCTCGCGCCTCCGTTCGAGAACCAGCGCCAGCGCCTCTTCGTCGCGCTGCGTCTCCGGCAGCTCGCCCGCCGCGGCTTCCATCAGCGCTTCCAGCGGCCCCGGCGCAGGGCGGCGCAGGCTGTACCGCACATGCTTGCCGGACTTGCGGTCTTCCACCAGGCCCGCCTGCCGAAGCTGCGCCAGATGCGAGCTGAGCGTGCTTTGCCCGATCAGCAGGATGTCCTGCAACTCCGCCACCGCCAGCTCCTCGCGCGCCAGAAGGCGGACGATGCGGATGCGCGTTGGATCCGCCAGGATTTTCATTGCGCGGAGGATGGACGCCATGCGAGCCCGTCTGGTATTATATCAACGTATCGTGATGGGACGATACAATTCATCCAGGAGAGACAGGCAATGAGCAGTGGGGTGATGAAGCCGGAGACGCTGCCTTACAAGGTAGCGGACCTGAGCCTCGCCGATTGGGGGCGGAAAGAGATCACGATTGCGGAAGCGGAGATGCCGGGGCTGATGGCCCTGCGGCGGAAGTATGCGGCGGAGAAGCCACTGGAGGGCGTGCGCATCAGCGGGTCGCTGCACATGACCATCCAGACGGCGGTGCTGATCGAGACGCTGGTGGAACTGGGCGCGACGGTGCGCTGGGCCTCCTGCAACATTTTTTCGACGCAGGACCACGCGGCGGCGGCGATTGCAGCGGCGGGCATTCCGGTCTTCGCCTGGAAGGGCGAGACGCTGGAGGACTACTGGTGGTGCACCTACATGGCGCTGTCGCACGCCGGCGGCAAGGGACCGCAGCTTGTGGTGGACGACGGCGGCGACGCGACGCTGCTCATCCACAAGGGTTACGAGCTGGAGGAAGGCTCCGACTGGGTGCATCAGCCCTCGGAGTCGAAGGAAGAGCAGGTGATCAAGGACCTGCTGAAGCGCATCTACGCCGAGAACCCGCGGCGGTGGCATGAGATCGCCGCCGAGTGGAAGGGCGTGAGCGAGGAGACGACGACGGGCGTCCACCGGCTGTACAAGATGCACCAGGAGGGCAGGCTGCTGGTGCCGGCGATCAACGTGAACGACTCGGTGACGAAGTCGAAGTTCGACAACCTGTACGGCTGCCGCGAATCGCTGGCTGACGGGCTGAAGCGCGCCATGGACGTGATGGTGGCGGGCAAGGTGGCCGTGGTGTGCGGCTACGGCGAAGTGGGCAAGGGCTCGGCGCAGTCGCTGCGCGCCTTCGGTGCGCGCGTGATCGTCACCGAGATCGACCCCATCTGCGCCTTGCAGGCGGCAATGGAGGGCTTCGAGGTGACGACGGTGGAAGAGACGCTGGGCAAGGCAGACATCTACGTCACCGCGACCGGCAACTGCGACGTCATCACGCTCGAGCACATGGAGAGGATGAAGGACCAGGCGATCGTGTGCAACATCGGCCACTTCGACAACGAGATCCAGGTGGACCGGCTGAACGCGGCGCCTGGAGTGATCCGCAAGAACATCAAGCCGCAGGTGGACTGCTACACCTTCCCGGACGGCCATCAGATCTACCTGCTGGCCGAAGGGCGACTGGTGAACCTCGGCTGCGCCACCGGGCATCCGAGCTTCGTCATGTCGACGTCGTTCAGCAACCAGGTACTGGCGCAGATGGACCTGTGGAAGAACCGCGACGTCTACAAGCCGGGCGTCTACATGCTGCCAAAGAAGCTGGATGAAGAGGTGGCCCGGCTGCACCTGGACAAGATCGGCGTGAAGCTGACGCGGCTGACGGAGAAGCAGGCCAACTACATTGGCGTGCCCGTGGATGGCCCGTTCAAGCCGGAGCATTACCGTTATTGATCTGAAAAGGGGGCAGGCCGCTCTGCCCCTTCCGCGTTCCGTCAGGAGTCATGAATGGGGTCAGGTCCGCCTGACCCCATTTTTCTTGCGGTGGAGAAAAAATCGCGCCCGGGCGGGCCTGTCCCCATTTAATGTCTTGTGGGTTCGAGGATTTCGATGTCCCGGAACCAGACTTCGGTGGGGCGCTTCGCACCGTGCGCCTGAAGGCCGATGACGCCCTCCAGCCGGCCCTGCGTGTCGTTCGGCAGCTCCATCGTCTTCACGCCGTTGATGTGGAAGACAATGCGATGGCCGTGAAGCGACGCCGTCAGCTCGTTCCACTCGCCGGCATGCACCACGGCATTGTCCTCAGGACCGGTCACCCACCTGCGCCCGTTCGGCCCTGTTTCCCAGAAGCCGCCCGTGCGGGCCTCGGCGTCCACTTCCACTTCGTAGGCCGCGTAATTCTCCGGGTCTGTGCGCACAAAGACGCCGGAATTTCCCTTCAGGATTCTGAATTTCAGCCGCAGCGTCAGGTCGCGGAAGCTGCGCTCGCTCAGTACCATGGCGATGCGCGGGTCGTCCTCTTTCGACCGCAGGCGGAACGCGCCATCGACGATTTCCGCCAGACCCGCGCCATTGTGGCGCCACCCGGTCCACGTGCTGCCGTCCCAGATGCGGCGCCATTGGTGGCGGCCGAGATCCTGGATGCGGATGTTGCGCCAGCGGACCTGCGCCGGCCTCTCGCCTTTGTAAGCGTGCACCTGGAGCGCGATGAAGCCGCTCTGGTCGAGCGGATCCGTCAGATGCGCGCAGGGCACGCCATTGACCCAGACGCGGATGGTGTCTCCGCGCGCTTCCACGCGGTAGTGGTTCCACTGATTGTCCCGGAACGCTTTCGAAGCCACCGGGTCCGTGGCGATGTTGTGGAGCCAGCCGCGGCGCGCCTCGTCATAGATGCCGCCGGAGGAGCCGGATTTCTCGTTGGCGATCTCCACCTGGTAGCCGTACACGCGCCCCTTCGGGACTTTCCGGGAGACCCATCGGCCGTTCTCGAACACGAGGATGGGCCCCTCGTCCGGGTAGCGGTGGGAGCGGATCTGGACGCCCGAATTGAGCGCCGGATCGGTCTTCGTTTCGAACTCGAGAATGAAGTCGCCGAACTCGCGCTTCGTGCAAAGGAAGCTGTTCGGGCTGCCTTCGGCCGTGGTGCCGACAATGGCGCCGTCTTCCACCGTGTAGGTGGCGTAGCCGTTGCAGACCTCCCAGCCGTCGAGCGTTTTGCCGTTGAACAGGGGCGTCCAGGATTGCGCCGTCAGGGAGGCGCAGAACAGGGCAAGAAGCATCAGGGCGCGCATGGCTCGTGCCCCACATCCTACACCGCGCGGCGGGCGGTCAGCGGGGCTCGTCGCCGGGCGGGGCCGGGGCGGGCGGAGCGGCGGCTGCCGGCGCCGGAATCCACCAGGAGGCGAGAATCGACACCGTCAGCAGGGTGGCGATCACCGAGAGGGAGACGAGGATCGGGATCTCGACGATCCCTTCGATGACCATCTTGATGCCGACGAAGACCAGCACCGCGGCCAGCCCGATGCGCAAGAAGCGGAATTTCGGAATGATACCCGCCAGCAGGAAATAAAGCGCGCGCAGTCCGAGAATCGCGAAAATATTCGACGTGTAAACGATGAACGGATCGCGCGTTATGGCGAAAATCGCGGGGATCGAGTCCAGCGCAAAGACGACATCAGTCGCCTCGATGCAGACCAGCACGAGCAGCAGCGGCGTCGCATGGCGGACGCCGTTTTCGGTGACGAAGAAGCGCGGGCCGCGGTAGCCGGCCGTGCTGCGGACGAAACGCCGGAACAGCCGGTAGACGGGATTCTGTTCAGGGTGCACTTCGGAGCCGCGGTCGAGGAACAGCTTCACGCCCGTGAAAATAAGGAACGCTCCGAACACATAAATGACCCAGTGGAACTTCTGGATGAGCGCCGCGCCTGCCAGGATGAAAATGCCGCGGAGGACAAGAGCGCCCAAAATGCCCCAGAAAAGAACTCGGTGGTGGAGCTCTTGCGGCACGGCGAAATACGTGAAAATGACGATGAAAACGAAAATGTTATCGACCGAGAGGGCTTTCTCGATCAGGTAGCCGGTGAAGAATTCCAGCGCGTGCTGCCTGCCGAACCAGTACCAGACGCCGGCATTGAAGACGAGCGCGAGGCAGATCCAGAAGACCGACCAGAGGAACGCCTCCCGCGGATGGATGACGTGGACGCGGCGGTGGAAGACGCCGAGGTCGAGCGCCAGCAGCAGGAAGATCAGCAGCGTGAAGCCGGCCCACAGCAGCGGCGTTCCGATGGAAGCATCCATCAACGCGCGCCTCCCTCGACGCGCCCGCGGACGCAGAAAGAGGACTCGCCCTGCCTATGGCTGCGGGTCTGGAGGACGCTGGGGTCCCGCATGGATCTGGCGGACATCGGGATCGAACACAGGATAGCGCACCGGCGCGGCGGCTCAGGGATTTGCTCCGCGCGCTTCCAGCCCCGCGCCTGCGGCGCCCGCGCCGAGGGCCGCAAGAATCTCGAGAGCCGCCTCCTTGGCCCGCGCGCCCGTTTCGCCAGCCGGACCGGTGCAGGCCGGACAGCCGTGCTCGCAGGCGCACCGGCTGATGAGCTCGCGCGCGCCGGCCAGGAGCTGTGGCGCCATTTCAAACAGCGGAGCGCTCTGCCCGATGCCGCCGGGGTAGTTGTCGTAGAGATGGAGGTTCGGCTCGAAGCAGGTGACCGGAGGCGCGATCTCCTCGGTGATGGCGACGCCGAGGTCGCGCGGATCGCACATCAGCAGCAGCGACGCCACGGTGCGGAAGGCGTGCCCCAGCCCGGTGAGCCCGTTCAGCCTTTCGGCGGGCGACAGATGCGGGAAGGGCTGCCAGAAGGCGGCCGGGAAGTGGATCCAGAAGCTCGTCGTGTGCATCTCCTGCTCGGGCAGCGAAAGGGCGCCGCTGCCGACGTTCTCGTTCGTGTAAAACTTGATCTTCTTGAAGCCGACGATCTGGCGGTTGACGCGCACGTCGCCGTGGCTGGCCCGGGCGGCCTCGAGCGGGCGCGAGGCGGCCTCCTCGAGCACCTTCACCTGCGTGTAGTCGATCGCATCGGTGTAGTAGTCGCACTCGACCTGCCGCACATAGGCCTTGCGCCCGTCGTAGTCCATGCGCTCCACCTGGTACTGCCTCGCCTCGTGCAGGTAGATGGCCTTTTCGTGCAGCTCGGTGAGCGCGGCCGGAAAGGCCACTTCGCCGATGACGCGCTCCTCGCCGGTGATGTCGATGACAACGAAGTTGTCGCTGGTGACCGAGCGCAGGCTGATCGCGTCGGCGGGGTAGGAATCCGCCACCCAGTGCCACGCTCCGGCCGAATGATGCACGACGCCGAGTTCGGCCAGATACTGGCACAGCTCGCCGGTCTCGTGCGGGCCGAAGCGTTCGCCGTCGCGGATGGGCAGCTCGAAGGCGGCGCACTTGAGGTGGCTGATGAGGATCTCGAGGTTGTCCGGGTTGACCTGCGCGTGCTCGGGCGAGCTTTCGAAGAAGAACTCCGGATGCTCGACGATGTACTGGTCGAGCGGCGCGCTGGAGGCGATCATCAGCGCCAGCGATACGCCCAGCCTGCGTCCGGCGCGGCCGGCGCGCTGCCAGGTGCTGGCAATGGAGCCCGGGTAGCCGGCCAGCACGACGACATCAAGCGAGCCGATGTCGACGCCCAGCTCGAGCGCGTTGGTCGCCACCACGCATCGGATGTCGCCGTCGCGCAGGCCGCGCTCGATCTCGCGGCGCTCCCGGGGCAGGTAGCCGCCGCGGTAGCCGCGCACGATGTCCGGCGGGGCAGGCGGGCGGGCGCAACTGTCCTTGAGGTACTTGACGAGCACCTCCATCGCCAGCCGGTTGTTGGCGAAGACGAGCGTCTGCTGGCCGCGCTGCACGAATTCCGCTGCCAGCCGGCGCGTCTCGTTCAGATAGCTGCGGCGGATGCCGAGCTGGCGGTTGACCACCGGCGGGTTGTAAAAGACGAAATACTTCTCGCCGCTGGGCGCGCCGTTGTCGTCGATGAGCACGAAGCGCTCGCCGGTGAGCGCGGCGGCAAGCTCCGCCGGATTGGCGATGGTCGCCGAGCAGCAGATGAACTGCGGCGAGGAGCCATAGAAGGCGCAGATGCGCTTCAGCCGCCGGATCACGTTCGCCAGATGGCTGCCGAAGACGCCGCGGTAGGTGTGCAGCTCGTCGATGACCACATAGCGGAGGTTCTCGAACAGCTTCGCCCACTTCGTGTGGTGCGGCAGGATGCCCGCATGGAGCATGTCCGGATTGGTCAGCACGACGTTGGCCCGCTCCCGGATCTGGCGGCGCGCATCCTGGGGCGTGTCGCCGTCGTAGGTGAAGGCGCGGATGCCGGAACCCATCGCCTCCACCGTGGAGTGGAACTCGTGGAGCTGATCCTCGGAGAGCGCCTTGGTGGGGAACAGATAGATGGCGCGGGTTTCCGGATCGTGCACCAGCCGGTTCAGCACAGGCAGGTTGTAGCAGAGCGTCTTGCCGCTCGCCGTCGGCGTGACCACGGCGATGTGGCCGCCTGCGGCCAGCGCGCGGAAGGCCGCCGCCTGGTGCGTGTAGAGCTGGCGGATACCGCGTTCCTCGAGAACCTTGCGCACCACGGGCGCCACTTCCTCGGGAATGGGCTCGAACCGTCCGGGCTGCGCCGGCTGATGACGCACGGCGCGGATGGGCGAATTCGGCTCTTCCATCCACGCCCGCAGGCGGGCGATGGCAGCGTCGAGGTCGGCGCGGCGGGCCAGGCCGAGCGCTTCCTCCCGCCGGGGATCCGGGAAGTCCAGACTCAGGTTCATCGGACGATTTTCGCCTTTTCTTTGCAAAGGTAGCGCAGCCGCACTCCGGCGTCAACCGGCAACGCCTGAGCTGAATTGTAACGGTTTGTCCGGGCGGGTCAGGTGGCCTGCCCCGAGGCGCGCCTGTGAAGAGATATCGGGCAGGGCCGGAGGCTCATCGTCCGGCCGCAGCCGCGGCCGAGGCGGGAGACCTTAAGAATTCGTATCGCTGGAGGGTGAGCGCGGCCGCCTTGCGCGCGGCATCACAGCGGACCACGTTGCCAAGGCAGTGGACGAGCACTTCGATGCCGTTGCTCCCGGTGGGCAGGCGGATGAGGAACTCAACAGCCTGCCCGCGCCGGAGCCGTTCTTCCGGATCCATCACGAGCACGCCCCTGGAGCTGATGTTGATGCTGACGAGAGACCATCTGGCGGGCTGGCCGGATACCCGGATGACTTCGACAGGCAGTTGCAGTTCGTACCTTTTCGTTCGGCGCTTTTCGCTCACCGCTTTGTCCAAAGTACCATCTAAGTACTTTTGCCGGGGGTGGTCAATGGAAGAACACCGACCGGCGGACTACGGAGTCCGTCTGAAAGTACCATGATCGGGCCGGCTGTGGAGCGGCGGACGAGCGTGCATCGCCATGCACCCGCCGCCGGGAAAAGAAGCTGGCTCTCTACGCGGACCCTTCGGGCCTCTTCCGGCACCGCTGCCGGTACCGGGGTTGTGGACGGGGCCAGAACCATCTTGTGGCCCCGTCTTCTCACCTTGCCGTTTGCCATGCATCTGGCCAGATCCAAGGCCCGGGTTCTAGTTCCGCGCCGGCTGAGCTGCCGATGACCCGAGCGTGAACATCGCGAGAATCAGCATTGCCATCCGCTTTTTCATCGTTTGAACCCTCCTTTCGCGTCTCGCCTTCCCTGAAAGCAGATCTGCCTCCAAAGCACGTCTGCCTGCATTTCCGGGCGGTTGCAGCAGAGGATCCCCGCAGAGCCGCGCTGAAGTTGCACTCCCCTGATTCGCGGTGCGCAAACCCTACGGTTCGGACTCGATCACTGGAACGCCGGCAGGGGGCGCAAAGCGGAAGGCAGACTCCGGCACGGCCACGTTCAGCCGCTCATTGGAAAACAGGAACTCCATTGCCGTGCCATCGGGCGCCTGCACAAGCAGCCGCCGGATGGCGAAGTCCGCGCCGAGAGTGAAATCCACGCGGTCAAAAGGCGCCCGGTCCGACTTCGGCCACGCCCGGAGGACGAGCGCCCCGTCCGCCTCCGACACCTCGAAGGTTCCGAACGCGCGCCGGAAATCGAGCCGCCCCAGAAGGAAGGCGAGCGGCGCACGGAAATCCTCGGTCTCTTTCAGACGCGCCTTTTCCACCTCCCGGGCCTCTGGCGAGTACAGCCACACCCACCTGCCGTCACACACGAAGAGCTTGCCCGGGGGCTGGGAATACTGCCAGCGCATGCGGCCGGGCTTGCGCAGCACGAGGCGGCCGGCCTCAATCCGGCGAGGGCGGCCGCCGACGAGGTGCCGCTGCTCGAAGTCGGCTTCCAGCGTGGCGGCCCGGTTGTAGCGCTGCTCTACGGCGCGCAGCACGGCGGCGAGATCCGCCCCGCACGCGGTGGCCGCCAGCAACGGCAGCAGCAGGCTGGCAACGCGCATCGGCGGCTCCTCAATCCTCGTCAGGCACGCTGGTTTCCGGCGGCGGGAGGACAGGCCAGCGGTCGCCCCAGGAGACCTTTCTGGCGGCCCGCCAGCGGGGGTCGCGGCGCGTCACGGTCTGCACCTCGATCCGTTCCGGGGCGCAGACCGTCAGCCGGATCAGATTCCGTTGCACTTCCGGGTGGCGGAGCACGCGGCCTTCGGCGGGCCGGGCGCCTCCGCGGAGCGCCACCACGTAGGAGAATTTCTCGTCCTCGTAGCCGAGCGTGCCGCCCTTCAGTTGCCGATGGAGGCGCGTGCGCTCCACCCGCACGGCGAAGTGGCACCAGTCCGTCCCCTCCAGCGGGCATGGTGCGGAGTGCGGGCAGGGCGCGTGGATTTCCGCCCCTGCCTCGATCAACTGCTTCCGCGCCTCGACGACATGGCGGAAGCCTTCGGGAGTGCCCGGTTCCACGAGGACGAGCGCGCGGCGCGCGAGGCGCCAGGCTTCGTCGATCAGCCAGCGCCGTGGCGTGGGCGTGAGCTCGTTGAGCGCATAGGCGATGCTGACCACGTCATGCGGCTCGAGATCCGGCAGCTTCGTCAGGTCGGCGTGCACGCGCGTCGCGGGGCGGAAGTCCGGCCAGCCGGGGTTCTGGTCCACCAGGGTCACCGGGCACGGGGCCACCCAGGCTGCCGCACCGGCGCCCGCGCCCAGATCCAGCCACGACCCGGGCTGAAACGGCAGCTCCGCCGCGGCACGGCGCAGCGCCGCGTAGGTGGCAGGCAGGCGGGTGACCAGATAAGCCGCCCTGTCCACGGCGGAGTTCAGCCGGGGCGGCAGCCCCTTGCGGTAGGCCTCCGAGAGGCGCGCAGCGGCGGCGGCCAGTTCAGCGGTGGAATACCGGGAGGCCGTTTCCAGGATGGCGTCGAGCAGCTCGGCGGGCAGGGGCGCGGTTTGCATGCGTTCCTTTCAGCGCCGGCTGTCCGTGAGGGACGGAAGCATGGCCGCAGGGTGAGGGATTCCGCGAAGGAGGCTGGAGGCGCGGGCGGGATTCGAACCCGCGAATAAAGGTTTTGCAGACCTCTGCCTTACCACTTGGCTACCGCGCCGCCTGGTGGTGACTTCATTCACCACTATAGCGCACAGTCCCGCGCAGCCGCGCGGCACATTTCGTCCGCGGGCCTCACTTGCCCGCCACCAGCATCCGCAGGGACACGACGAGCAGGAACACGGCGTAGATGCGCCGGGCCGTCTCCGGGGGCATTCCGAGCGTGATGCGGGCGCCGAAATAGAAGCCGACGAAGAGACCCGCGGCCACGAGAGCAGCGTAAAGAAGGTTCATGTGGCCGTTGCGGTAGTACTCGATGGCGCCCAGCAGCCCCACCGGCGGAATGAGCGCCGCCAGCGAAGTGCCTACGGCGTCGAAGTGCGGCATCTTGAGCAGCAGGATGAGGGCGGGCACGATCACCAGCCCGCCGCCAATGCCGAACATCCCGCCCAGAATCCCGGCCACCACGCCAATGGCAAGAAGCACAAGGTAGGGAGACATGCTGCCGCCAGTGTACTGAATCCGCCGCCGGGCGCGCAGGCAGGCGGGGGCGCCCGGTGGTGCTGAGAATCCGGATGCGCTGTAAACCCCGCGGCGGAAAGCCCGTCACAGGGAATAGGATGAGTTCGATGGCCGATTCCGTCGCCGCCGCGCGGGCCGCTTCCGCGCCGTCGGACTTTTCGTCGTGGATGCTGGCCGAGCAGGCGCGCATCTTCCGGCTGTGCCAGCGGATGCTGGGCGACAGCGACGAGGCCGGTTCGGCCACGCAGGACGTGTTCCTGAAGGCCTATCAGGCCTGGGGGCGGACATCAGCGGAGCTGGAAGATCCGGCGCGGTGGGTGACGCGCATCGCGGTCAACACCTGCCTGGACCGGCTGCGGTCGCGCCGCTGGCAGTTCTGGCGCAAGCGGCCTGATGGCGAGGACGAAGAGCTGATCCTCGCCATGGCTCCTTCGGCTGAGCCGGACGGGGAGGCGCAGGTCTTCGCGAAGGAGATCGGCGCGCGGCTGGCGGCTGCGCTGGAACGGCTGTCGGCACGGCAGCGGGCCGTTTTCATCCTGCGGCATTTCGAGGATCTGCCGCTGGAAGAGATCGCCTCCCAGCTTGGGCTGGACGTGGGCACGGTGAAGGCCCACCTGGCGCGGGCGGTGGCCAAACTGAGGGAGGAATTGAAGGAGTTGTACGGCATGAGCCGGGGAGGGCGCGCATGACGCAGCCTATTGATCACCTGGACGACGAGCGCCTCCTGCTGGAACTCTATGGGGCTGGCAGCGAGGCCGACAACCGCCACCTACACGCCTGTCCCGCCTGCTCGGCGCGGTTCGCGGAGCTGAAGGCGCAGCGGGCGCGGCTGCTGGCGGCGCAGCCCGCTCCGCCGGACGCCGGACGGCTGAGAGCACAGCGCGCCGCCGTGTGGGCGCAGATCGGCAACGGACGCCGGCGGCCCGTATGGCGGGCTTTGCAGGCAGGCGCGCTGGCCGGCGCGGTGCTTGCAGGCGTGCTGCTGTACCGCCCTGCCCAGCCGCCCTCGACGCCGCCGGCGGCCCATGATGTCGCGCACCTCTCCGACGAGCAACTGTTCGAGGACCTGGCCACGATGCTGGCCCGGGAGACGCCGCTGGCCGCCGAACCGCTCATGGGGCTGTTTGTGGCAGGCACGGACAACGAGGTTCAGAAGCAATGATTCGCCGGATACTGTTTGCCCTGTTGTTTACGGGTGCGCTGTTTGCGCAGGCGCCGCCCGAGTTCTTCAACTGGTGGGATTCCCCGATCGCGCGGGATCTGAATCTGACGGATGACCAGAAGAAGCAGATCCGGTCGATCCTCCAGGAGTACCGCGACCGTCTGATCGATCAGCGCGCCGCGCTTCAGAAGGCGGAGGCGCAGTTTGCGGACCTGTTCGCGGAACAGTCGCCCAACCCGGCGCTGGCCAGCCAGGCCATCGAGCGGCTGGCCGCGGCGCGCAGCGAGCTGACGAAGACGATGGGCCAGATGACGCTGCGCCTGCGCGCCGTGCTCACGCCGGAGCAGTTCCAGGAGTTGCAGAAGCGGCGACCGCGCATGCAGCCCGGCCCAATGATGGGTCCGCGCATGCGCGAGTTCCAGGAGTTCCGCAAACAGCGCATGGAGCAGAAGCGCCCGCCCGCGCCTGCTCCCATCTAGCAGATCCTCGCTGCCCGGCGCCGAGTTTCCCACTGGCAGTGCATGGACAGGCCGCGGCCCGGTGCCGCGGCCTTCTTGTTGTCCGGCTCCCGGGAATCTCTCCGCACTATAATTGAATCAAACCAAACAGGCCCTCGCTGGGCAGGGCCGGAACTGGGAGGTTCGATGATGACTGCGTGGACGAGACTGGGACTGTCCCTTGCGGTCGCGGCGGCCATCGGCTGGGGCGCGGCGCCGTCGATCGAAGCCAATGGCATTTACGTGGAGGCGCGCTCGGCGGACGTCAACGCCGGCTCGTGCTTCATCAACAGCGAAGTGCAGCTTGTAGGCAACCTCGCCGTCTTCGGATGGCAGATTGAACGCGGGCAGGTGGATGGCGTGCGGCTGGACGGGCTGAAAGTGGCCGCGGCGGTGAAGGCGCGTTCCACGCTTGGCGATCTCACCGGCGAGCCTTACCCCGTCTATTCCGTGCTGATCTATGACGAGCGGGCCACGCCGGAGCAGCGGTTCGCACTGCGGCGCTTTGCGCAGCGGATGACCGGCGACCTGCTGGAGCGCGTGGTGCGCGAGTACACGATGCCGATCGAGTTCCGCATCGAAGGGGAAAGCATCCACGAGACGCGCGTGTCCTTCACCGCCGGGACGCTGGCGGCCATCCGCACGCGCGCCATTGAAGCAGGCGACAAGGTGTGCGGACACGAGGAGACCTTTTACCCGCCGCTGGCGAAGACCGACCATGCGATGGCGGCCTTCACGCTGGAGAACCGCTTCGACGGCGATTCCCGACAGGATCTCGGCGTGCGCTGGTCGCTGCCCTACAAGCGCAACGCCTTCGTCGCCACGTTCCATGTGAGCGAATAGGCGGACAGACAACCAGAAGCTTTGCGCGGCCCGGAGCGGCAGCCAGCCGCCCGGGCCGTCGTGTTTTCGGGCACGCGGCTGAATGCTATGGCCCGGGCTGTTCCGGCAGCTCCACGCGTTCCAGGCGCCGCGCCGCGCGGTTCCAGATCCAGACGGCGCGCTCCTCCATGCCTGCCGGAGCCGCGCCGCGCATCCAGCTCCGGCCGGCCGCCACCCGCTGCCAGCCGCGCCCGGTGAGTTCAAACAGGCCGTAGGGCGCGTCCAGCCGCTCTACCGTCCCGGCCGCGTCCAGCGGAAACAGGGCCAGGAGCCGCGTGCCATGCGCGGCGAAGCCCGGCAGCGAATGCCTGCCCGGCGTGACGGGGATCGGGATGGTGTTCACTGCCCCGCTCCGCAGGTCCACTCCATAGAGCCGCGTCCTTTGTGCAACGAACAGCCACGCCCGGTCCCGCTGCGGCGCGGCCAGCCAGCCAGCGCCCGCCGTGGGCGGCTGCGGTCCTTCGATCTCCGCCGGCAGCCACAGGCGCGGCCCCTCGCGCGGAATCGAAACGCGCCGCAGCGCCGGGCCGCCGGGCGCGGTGCTGAGGCACCAGAGCGAATCCGGGGCGGCTGCGGCCAGAAGGCGGCAGCGGAGCTCACCGAGATCTTCGCAATCCGGCTCGCCCTGCTCCGGATAGTGGCACAGCAGGCGCGCGCTGCGGCCCAGCGGAAGGTCGGCGTAGAGGACCGCATGCACGGTCCCTCCGGCGTCTAATGCGAAGTCCGCCACTTCGAGCGCCCGGACATCGGCAACGGCGGTGCGAACGCGGATCCTTCTCAGCTCGAGGCCGCTATCCGCCCAGAGGATCCACTCGGGCTCCGCCGGCGTGCCGGCGAGCGCAGCCGCGCGTCCGTGCGCCCATTTCACGGCGGAAACGCGCGGCGGAAGCAGGATCGCCGTTTCGGCAGCCAGCAGCCACAGGGCGGCGCACAGCACCACATCCGAAAGGCTAGCAGGCGCGCGGGTCCGGGTTGACAGCCGCGGCACGGCTGCGGGAGAACGGATCGAGGGACGGAGCCGCCTTCATGGATTACACATACGAAGACATCGCCGGCATGATCGATCACTCGCTGCTGAACCCGGTGCTCACGCGCCAGCAGTTGATCGAGGGCATCCAGCTTGCGCTGGATTACGGCGTCGCCAGCGTCTGCATCCTTCCCTACGCGTTGCCGCTTTGCGCCGCCATGCTACGCGGCAGCCGGGTGAAGGCCAGCACGACGGTCGGCTTCCCGCACGGCTGCCACACGACCGAAGTGAAAGTGGCCGAGGCGCGCAGAGCCCTGGCCGACGGCGGCGAGGAGCTCGACATGGTGGTCAACATCAGCGCCGTGTTGAGCGGGGACTGGGAATACGTCCGCCGGGACATCGGGGCGGTGATCGAGGTCACCCATGCCGCCGGGCAGAAGGTGAAGGTCATCTTCGAGAACTGCTACCTGAACGACGAGCAGAAGATCCGGTTGTGCGGCATTTGCAGCGAGCTCGGCGCGGACTGGGTGAAGACCAGCACCGGATATGCGCCCGGCGGGGCGACGCTCGACGATCTCCGGCTGATGCGCAGGCACTCCGCGCCGCACGTGCAGGTGAAGGCAGCCGGGGGCGTGCGCACGCTGGATGCGCTGCTGGAAGTGCGCGCCACCGGGGCCACCCGCTGCGGCGCCACCCGGACGGCCGAGATGCTGGACGAATGCCGGCGCCGGCTGGGCCTGCCCCCGATTGCGCGGTCCGCGCCCGCCGCGCCCCCTCCGGCGGGCTACTGAGCGCGGGCGTGCCCGCCGCCCGCCCTGCGGCCGCTAAAGATTCCGCCTCTTCCTGCCGATCGGGTGAGAGATGGACGAGCAGGTCCAGATCGGGACGGAATCGGCAGCCGCCAGCCCGCCGCCGCCCGCCATTGTCGCGGCTCCGTGGCGCGACTCGCTCGGGCGCGCCACCATTCTGCTCGTCGACCATGTCGAGCTGAACCGGCAGCTTATCAAGGGGATCCTGAAAGCGGGACCGTACCGGCTGCTGGAAGCCCGATCGCAGGAAGAGGCCTTCCGGATCCTGGATCAGGAAACCGTGGACCTGATCATCTCCGAATGGATCGTGAGCGACTGGAGCGGGCGGCCCAACAGCGGCCTGGAGTTCTGCCGCAAGATCAAGTCCAACCGGCGCACGCACCTGATACCGATCCTGATCGTCACCAGCGTGCAGGGCATCGAGAACGAGGTGGCCGGCCTCGAATCCGGCGCCGACGAGTTCCTGGTGAAGCCCTTGCAGCCGGCCGTGCTGCGCACGCGCATCCGCACGATGCTGCGCAACAAGCGCGTGGTGGACTCGCTCGAGGAGGCCGAGACCATTCTGTTCGCGCTGGCGCAGACCATCGAACAACGGGACAAATGGACCGGCAACCACTGCCAGCGGCTGGCCGCGCTGAGCGTCGCGCTGGGTTCCGCCCTCGGGCTGCCAGAGGAAGACCTGCTGGCCCTGCACCGCGGCGGCTACCTCCACGACATCGGCAAGATCGCCGTGCCCGACGCCATCCTGTTCAAGCAGGGCGAGCTGACGCAGGAAGAGTGGGTCATCATGCGGTCCCACACGTGGAAGGGCGAGGAGATCTGCCGCCCGATGCGGTCGTTGCGCCCGGTGCTGCCGATCATCCGCAACCACCACGAGCGCTGGGACGGCTCCGGATATCCGGACGGGCTGAAAGGCGAGGACATTCCGCTGCTGGCGCGCATCCTCCAATTGGCGGACATCTTCGATGCGCTGACCAGCCAGCGCAGCTACAAGGCCGCCTATACCGTGGACGAAGCCATCGCGCAATTGCGCCGCGAGGCGGAACTCGGCTGGCGCGACCCCGAACTGGTGAGCGTTTTCTGCGAGGTGGTGCGGCTGCCTTCGCTGCAATGGAAGCTGGGCGTGCTGCCGCCGGAGCCGGGACTGCCGCCGGAGACGCCCGAGCTGGCGGCAATGCGCGAGTCGCTGCTGCGCATGTCCCAGCAACTGCTGAAGTGAGGCGCTGCGCAGCGGGCGGGGGCGCGGCGCGGAAACCGCACCACCGTGGAATGCGCTAATTCTCCTTCCGCTGGTAAGGCTCCTGAAGGTATTTCGCCGCTTCCTCCAGCGCGCCCTGCGTGTTGTCCTTGGTGCGCAGCGCCTGCTGATACTCGTTGCGCGCGCGCTCCCGCTGCTGGGTGATGTCGAAGATCTTGCCCAGGTTGATGTGGCTCCACACCACCGTCCACTGCGGCTCCTGATCGCCGTTCAGCGCCTCGCGGAAGCTGTTGGCCGCGCTCTGGTAGTTGCCCATCAGGAAAAAGACCTCGCCCACGCGGTAATGCGCCAGCGAGCTGATCGGGTTCACCTCCAGAGCCCGCTGGTATTCCTTCAGCGCGTCGTTGTACTGGCCGATCTCGGCGAACTGCTCGCCGCGGCGAATCGCCACCGCCACGCGCATCTCGCGGCTGAACCGCAGCACGCGCCCGTTGGGGTCCACGATCACCTTGCGCGGCTTGCCGAACGTGTCCACTGAAAAATCCGTCGATGGCCCGACGACGATCACCCGCTGGAACTCCGGGTTGCCTTCGGTTTCAATCTTCAGCTCGACCGGCATGCGGAAGGTGTCGAGGTCCTGCTGGATGGTACCCATCACGCGGAAGCCCTTCTGCGTCCGGTAAATGGTGTACTTCAGGCGGAACTCGGGCGCATCGGTCGACTCTAGCCACTGGATGAAGAAGCCCTGGAGATTTTCCCCGCTCACGCTTTCGGCCAGCCTGCGCAGGTCGTCGGTGGTGATGGAGCGGTTGGCGAACTGGTCGGTGGCGGCTTTCAGCAGCTTGCCGAAGGCCTCGTCGCCGATGACCCACCGCAGCATGTGATAGACGGCCGCGCCCTTGCTGCCGGTGACGGCGAAGAACTCCGGGCTGTAGTCTTCGAAGCGCGCCGCCTGCCGCACCGGCGCATCCGTCACCGTCAGCGCGTCGACGTAAAGGTCGCGGATGTCCGGCTCCACCGCCTGCGCTCCGTTGAGGTGCTCGAGATAAAGGATCTCGGCATAGCGCGCCATGCCATTGGTGATCCAGATGTGGTTGCGGTGCGCGGGCGAGAACAGCACGCCGTACCACTGCCGCGCAATCTGGTTGGCCAGCAGCCGCGGATTGGGCTTCGCTCCCGCCGCCGCCGGCGAGACGAAGATCACGCCCGGAGCCGAATAGCCGTTGGGAGCGCCCTCGCCCGTCTCCACCAGCGCCAGGTTGCGGTAGGGCGGCACGCCGAAGACGCCCGTCAGCCAGGAGATCACGCGGCCTGTCTCCTCGCCCCATGCCTGCGCCTGAGCCTGCCGCTCCCCGCGGAACCACACTTCGGTCACGGCGCCCTCGGCCTGCACGCGCCGCGGGGCGCCCTGCACGAGAGCAAGGCTGCCGTAAAAGCCCGGCGACGTGGAGCGGAACGTCACGCCCTGCCCGTCAGCCGCCGGCACGGCGACTCCGCTCGACACCGCGCGGAAGGCAGCCGGCGCGCGCACGGTGAGCTCCATCTGGTAACGGTCTGTGGTGTACCCGCTCACCGGAAACCAACGCGCCGGGTAGAGCAGGAACGCATGGTCGTTGCGGATGGCCGCAAACGTGATGCCGTAGACGGGAGACTCCTCGTCGCCGCGCAGCGCGCCGCTGATCTGGAAGGTGACCGTCGCCGGCTTGCCGCGCTCGAGCGGCTGCGGGAAGAACAGCTCCACCACGTGCTCGTTGAAACGGCGGTTGGTCTGCAACGGCTGCCCTCCGTCGCCGGTGACAGACAGGACATTGAGCGAGTTATGCAGCTCAAAGGCCACCGTCTGCACCCGGTCTTCCGTCGGCGTGAACGTCACCTGCGTGCGCTCGCTGAGGGTCTGCTGCGAGGGCTCCACGAGCAGCTCGATACGGTAGCTTTCGACGTCCACGGCGCCGCGGCGCTGCTGCGCGGCGGCGGGCGCGGCCAGCCAGAAGGCGGCGGCGAAGATCGGAAGGGCCAGAACCTCGCGTCTCATGAGCGAACCTCGTTTCTCAGGTAAGCGGCGATGCGCGCGGCGGATTTCTCGTAGGGATCCGCGCCGGTGGCGAGCGCCTCGCGCACGCGGGCGAGTGCGGCGCGCATCCGCGCGCGGGCTTCTTCATCGGCCAGCAGCCGCAGCGCTTCCCCGGCCAGCTTCTCCGGCGTCATGTCGTTCTGGATCAGCTCCGGCGCCACGCACCCGCCCGCCACCAGATTCACGATCGAGAAATACGGCGTGCGCACCAGCGGCCGGCCAAGCAGATACGTCAGCGGATGCACACGGTAAAAAATCACCATGGGCGAGCCGAGCAGCGCCGCTTCGGTGGTCACGGTGCCGCTGGCAGCCAGAGTCAGGTCGGCGTGCGCCATTGCGTCCCAAGTTTCTCCCTCACAATACCGGACTCTTCCGCTGCCGCACAGGGTGTCAAAGAATGACGGACCGAACCGCTCGCGGCTGCCCGCGGGCGCGGCCAGCAGGAACGTGCAGGCCCGCTGCGCGAGCACGCGCTCCACCGCCCCGCGCAGGACCGGCAGGTGGCGCTCAATCTCGCCCCGCCGGCTGCCCGGGCACAGGGTGATGAGCGGACGGTCGGGCGGGATGCGGTGCTTCGAGAAGAACTCCGCGCGGCCAAGCGACGGCCGCACCGTCCTTGCCGCCGGGTTGCCGATGTAGACCGCGTTGACGCCCCGCGCGCGGAAAAAATCCTCCTCGAATGGGAAGATGCAGTGCAGCTCGGCCACGTTTCGGCGCAATTGCCGGACCCTGCCCTCGCGCCAGGCCCACGCCTGCGGCGCCACCAGATGAAACACGGGCACGCCCAGCCGCCGCAGCCGGGCAGCCAGCCGCAGGTGGAACGCGGCGCTGTCCACCAGCAGCGCCGCCGCCGGCCGTTCCCTTTCAGCCGCCGCCGCCAGCCGGCGGAATTCGCCGTAGATGGCCGGAATGTGGCGCACCACTTCCACCAGCCCGACCACGGCCAGCTTGCCCTGTTCGGCCACCGCCCGGACGCCTGCCGCGCGCATCTCCGGCCCCGGGCAGCCGAAGAACTCCGCCTCCGGGAAGAGCCTCGCCAGTGCCCGCACCACGCCCGCGGCATAGCGGTCGCCCGAGGGTTCTCCGGCGCTGGCCAGGATCTTCACGGCACACTCCAGTGTGCCATGCGCTGCACGGCGCGCGGATGAGCAGGAATCAGGCCCTCTGCTATCCTGAAATTACAGGGACAGATGTCGTCTCCCAGCCTTCCCTCCCGCCTCCAACTGGTTCAGTTCGCAGACCATTTCCGCAACGAAATGGTCCCTCTGGGCAACCGCATCTGCTACTTTGCCGCTGCGGTGCCGTTGAGCGAAGAAGACCGGCGGGAGCTGCTGGAGGAGCCCATCGCCGCCCTTCCGCCTGCTTTGGCCGCCCTGCTGCCCGAGGTGCGCATCCTGCTGGTGCCCTACCTCTGCCGTGCGCGGGGCCATCGCAAGCGCGACACGGAGGAGACCTTCATCGCCACCGAGCCGCCGGAGAGCTCCGAATCGGTGCCCTCCAGCACGCTGGTGGGCCGGGACGGCGCCGTGCTTGCCTTCGCGGTGAAGGATGCGGAAGTCGCCGACCACCACTACCGCTTCTACCGCGCCATCGCCGAACTGGCGGCGGATTCGCTCCCGGAAGGCGTCCCGAAGCAGTATCAGGCCCTGCTCGAGGCCGAGCTCAAGGCGGGCGTCCACGGCGAAGTCGACGACCCGAGCTGGCGGCTCAAGAACGAACTCACCCGCCGCGACCGCAACTTCGCCAAGCCGAGCGAGCGGCTGCGGCGCTACATCCGGCAGAGCTTCATCGACACGCTGACGCTGTATCTGCACGGCATCTGCTGCGACATCGACGTGGAGCCGGGCCCGCGGCAGATCCCGTCGAATTACCTGCGCAAGCGGCTCCAGCTTCTCAAGGAACTGTACCCGCCACCGGAGGGCTACGCGGTCTTCCCCGAAGACCTGTGAGCGGGCGCGCGTGATACGCTGAAAGAAAACCCCGTTCGATTTCCCGGAAAACGCGCTTGAAAATCGGATTCGTCAGTCTGGGCTGTCCCAAGAACCTGGTGGACACGGAAGTGATGATGGGCACGCTCGCCGCGCGCGGGCACGTCCTCACCGCCAACCCGGAGGAGGCCGACGCCATCGTCGTCAACACGTGCTCCTTCATCGATCCGGCCAAGCAGGAATCCGTGGACACGATCCTTGAAATGGCCGAATACAAGCGGCGCGGCCGGGCGCGCCGCCTGATCGTCGCCGGCTGCCTGGTGGAGCGCTTCCGCGGCGACATCCGCGCCGCCATCCCGGAAGTGGACGCCGTCATCGGCACCAATGAGATCGAGCGCATCGCCGAGGCCTGCGAACACGGCCTCGAGCCGCAGCCGGAAGCGGCTCCTTACCTTTACCACGACCTCACCCCGCGCCTGCTGGCCACGCCGCGCCATTATGCCTACATCAAGATCAACGAAGGCTGCGACCATCCGTGCTCGTTCTGCGTCATCCCGCAGTTCCGTGGCCGCTTCCGGAGCCGGCGGCCGGAATCGGTGCTGGCGGAAGCGCGCGCGCTGTTCGCACAGGGAGTGCGGGAGATCAACCTCATCGGCCAGGACACGACGGCGTACGGCGACGACCTCGGCATGAAGGACGGGCTGGCCACGCTGCTCGAGCATCTGGCCCGCATCGACACGCCGCACCGCAAATGGATCCGCTTCCTCTACTGCTACCCGAACCGGATCAGCACGCGGCTGCTGGACGTGCTGGCCGCGCACGACCCGCTGGTGAAATACATCGACATGCCGCTTCAGCACGCCTCGGCGCGGATCCTGAAGCGGATGAAGCGCGGCTCGTCGGGGGAAATCTTTTTGCGGCTGCTTGAGCGCATCCGCCGCCACGTGCCGGGCGTGGCCATCCGCACGTCGATGATCGTCGGCTTCCCCGGCGAGACAGAGCAGGATTTCGAGGAGCTCTGCCAGTTTGTGGAAGCGGCGCAGTTCGACCGCCTGGGCGTGTTCGGCTATTCCGATGAGGAGACGAGCGCGAGCTACCATCTCGACGGCAAGGTGGACCGCCGGACCATTTACAACCGGCGCCGCCGGCTGATGGCGATCCAGCGGAAGATCTCGCGCCGGCGGAACCGCGAGCTGGTCGGCCGCGAGATGGAGGTGCTGGTGGAAGGCCCTTCGCCGGAAAGCGAGCTGCTGTGGCAGGCAAGGCTTGCTTCGCAGGCGCCGGACATCGACGGCGTCTGCTACATCAGCGACCCCGGGCCGCGCGCCCCGCAGCAGGGCGAGTTCCGCCGCATGCGCATCCGCCGCGCGCACGACTATGATCTGGTGGGAGACCTGGTCGACAACCCGCCGCCCGTGGCTGCGGCGCCGGCGCACAGCCCCTTCCGCATCATCCACTCCACGGCGGGCCGGCCGCATGCGCACCAATGAGAACCATCAAGTGTCCCGTCTGCCGCAAGGAGGTGCCGCTCGACTCCCCCGAAATGCCGTTCTGTAGCGAGCGCTGCCGCCTGATCGACCTGGGCCGCTGGGCGAACGAGGAATACCGCATCCCCGCCGAGCCCGTGCATCCGCCGGCGCCGGAGCCCGAGGACGCCGATGAAGAATAGCGCGGCGCTTGTGCTGGCCACCTGGTTCGGTTGCGGATACTCGCCGGTGGCGCCGGGCACGGCGGGTTCTCTGGGCGCGCTTGCTGCGGCGTGGCTCCTCCATCTCTGGATCCGTCCGCCCATGTGGATCTACGCGGGCCTTGCCCTCGCGCTGCTGCTGCCGGCCGTGTGGGCCGCCGGCGCGGTGGCCCGCAGCAGGGGCGTCGAGGATCCGGGCCTCGTCGTCGTGGATGAAGTCGCCGGGCAATGGATCGCCCTGGCGGCAGCCGGTTCCTTTACGCCGTGGCAGGCGGCCGCCGCTTTCTTTCTTTTCCGCCTGTTCGACATTCTGAAACCGTGGCCCGTGCGAAGCCTGGAGCGGCTGCCCGGAGGATGGGGCATCGTCGCCGATGACGCGGCCGCGGGCGTCTATGCGGCCACGGCGATGGCCGTCCTTCGTATGGCGGTGGCAAACATGGTTCAATCGTAGGAGAAACTGGAGCCGGAATGCCTTCCATGCGCAATTCCACCCCACGGCCCGTCATTGAATCGGTCACCCCGCAGGCGGCGCTGCCCGGGGGCGAGATCCAGATCCGCGGCAGGAATTTCCCTGTCGTCCCGCGGCCTGTGGTGACGATCGGCGGCTGCAATGCTCCGCTCACTGTTTCCTCCAGCCATTACATTGTGGCCCGCGTGCCGGCCGAAGCGGTCTTCGGCGAAGTGCACGTGCGCAACGGCTCCGCCGAGAGCGAAGCCGCGGAGGTCGTCGTCGCCACGCTGGTCGCCGACAACCTGCACCCGGTGGCCAATCCTGCCATCGACAGCGAGGGCAACATCTACACCACCTTCAGCGGCTCGCGCGGCCAGAAGACGCCGGTGAGCGTGTACCGGATCGACCCGCGCGGAGAGGTCACGCCGTTCCTTTCCGACCTGACCAACGCCACCGGCCTCGCCTTTGATCCGCAGGGCGTTCTCTACGTTTCTTCCCGCTTCGACGGCATCGTCTACCAGGTGTCGGAATCCGCCATCATGACCATGTTCGTGGAGGGAATGGGCGTGGCCACGGGCATCGCGTTCGATGGCGAGGGCAACCTGTTTGTCGGCGACCGCTCCGGCACGATTTTCAAGATCAGCCCCAACCGCCAGATCTACGTTTTCGCCACGCTGGAACCCTCTGTCGCCGCCTATCATCTGGCCTTTGGTCCGGACCGATACCTGTACGTCACCGGGCCCACCACTTCCAGTTACGATTGCATCTACCGCATCGCCCCGACCGGCGAAGTCGAGACGTTTTACCGCGGGCTTGGCCGGCCGCAGGGGCTCGCCTTCGACTCGGAGGGCAACCTGTATGTGGCCGCCTCCTGGCGCGGCCGCAAAGGGATTGTCCGGCTGACGCCGCAGGCGGAGATTTCGCAGTTCCTTTCTGGTCCGAACATCGTCGGGCTCGCCTTTGCGCCGGACGGCGACCTCTACATCACAACGACCGGCGCGCTTTACCGCGCGCCTGTGGGCATCCGTCCGTGGTGGCCCTTCTGAGCCATGAACGCCGAGATCATCGCCGTCGGCAGCGAACTGCTGACGCCCGCCCGCATCGATACCAACTCGCTCTGGCTCACCGCGCGGCTCAATGAGCTGGGCGTTGAAGTGCTGCGCAAGACCATCGTCGGCGACGACCGCAACCTGCTGGCGCAGGCCGTCGCTTCCGCGCTGGACCGCGTCCCGCTGCTGTTGATCACCGGCGGGCTCGGCCCCACCGAAGACGACGTGACGCGCGAGGCGGTGGCGCAGGCTTTGCGCCGCCGGCTGCTCTTCTCCGAAGAGATCCTGGCCGGCATCGAGGAGCGCTTCCGCCGGCTCGGCCGCACGATGGCGCCCAACAACCGGCGTCAGGCGTTCCTCTTGGAAGGGGCCATGCCCCTGCCCAACCCGCATGGCACCGCGCCGGGCCAGTGGATCGACCTGCCCTCGGGCATCGTGATGCTGCTGCCGGGGCCGCCGCGCGAGCTCGAGCCGATGTTCACCAACCACTGTCTGCCGCTGCTGCGCGAGCGGCTGCCGCAGGCTTTCATCCGCACCCGCTTCTTCCGGGTTGCCGGCATGGGCGAGTCGGATCTCGACAACCGGATCGCTCCGATCTACCGGGCCTACTCGAACCCGGTGACCACCATCCTCGCTGCCGAAGGCGACGTCCAGATCCATCTGCGGGCGCGCGCCGCCAGCGAACAGGAGGCCGAGGCGCTGGTGGAAGAGCTGGGCGCAAAGATCCTTGCCGAGCTTGGTGACCGGGTGTATTCCACGGACGGCTCGCCGCTGGAGGCCGTGATCGGGCGCGAACTCGCCTCGCGCGGGGAAACGCTCGCCGTGGCCGAAAGCTGTACCGCCGGAATGCTCGGCGCGCGGATCACCGAGGTACCCGGCTCGTCCGCCTGGTTTGCGGGCGGCTACATCGTGTACGGAACGGCGATGAAGACCCGCCTTCTTGGTGTCGATCCGGCGCTTGTCGCGCAACACGGCGTCGTCAGCGAGGCGGTCGCCGTCGCCATGGCCGAATCCGCGCGCGACCGCACGGGCGCCACCTACGCGCTGTCCATCACCGGCGAGGCAGGCCCCGAGCCTTCCACGCCCGGCATCGAGCCGGGCACTGTGTGGATCGGGCTGGCCACGCCTGGCAGCGCCTCCGCCCGGCTCTACCGCTTTCCGGCCGGCCGGGAGCGCGTGCGGCGCTGGGCCGTACAGAACGCGCTGTATCAGCTCTGGCGCAGCCTGCTCGAAAGTCGCGCCGGCTGACGAAGCCTTCTTCAGCGCCGCGCGGGCGGGCATTCATAGACGCGCAGCACACGGCCGGATTCAGGCTCCTCCCGGATCAGTGAGATGTCCATCCCCAGCCGGAAGTGCACGGCCATCCGCGCCTCGTGCAGCGGCAGCAGCGGACAGCGCAGCAGCAACGGCTCGCCGGGCTTCTCCGCGGCCATGCGGAGGAGTCCTTCCGTAACCTCCGCCCGTTGGACGAACTGCGCGCGCTTGTAGGTCCACAGGTAGATGCCGTTGTGCATCAGGAAGAGGCACGCCGCCGCGGCGGCGGCCAGCTTTGGCCGCCCGGAGCGCGCGAGCCCTGCCGTGGCGGCCGCAGCCACCAGCAGCGCCATGCCCGCCGAGGCGAGATAGTGATGGCGGCTGGGAATGCGCGGCATGTAGGTGAGGAAGGCGTAAGGCAGAAGCGCCGCGAAATACCAGACCGATGCGAACGCCGCCAATGGCCGCGGGGCGGCGCTGCGCCAGATCCACAGCGCCAGCACCGCCAGCCCGCCCCAGATGCCCAGCCCGCGCGCGGCGCTGTTCAGCAGCACCGGCGCGAAATGCAGCCCGAGCTGGAAGGTGCCATCGTGGAAATGCTGGTGCTGCGCCTGCCCGCTCCAGGCCAGCCAGAAGTAGGCTCCGCTGGAGACGGCCCCGAGGAGAAATGCGGCTGCTGCCGCGCGCCGCCGTCCCGGGCTGAGCAGCGCCATCGCCGGCAGCAGCGCCGTGAGAACAACGCCAGACTCCTTCGATAGCAGCGCCATCAGCCAGCAGGCCGCCACCACCGCCAGCCAACGCGCGCGCCCGCGCTCCAGCCATCGCGCCCAGGCCAGCACCGCCCCGGCCGTGAACGCGAACACGAGCAGCTCATGCAACGACGCATACCAGATGACCGCTTCATGCGGGCGCTCGTTGGCCGCGAAGACAAGCGCCGCAATCGCCGAGGCCCGCCATCCGATCCAACGGCAGGCGCCCAGCGCGTACACGAGCCACGTGTTCAGGATGTGCAGCAGCAGCCCGCTGGCGTGGAAAGCAGGAATCGAGAATCCGAAAAGCTTCAGCGTCGCGGCCGTCAGCCACAGCGAGGTCGCACGGCAGCGGTAGAGGGGATCCGCAAAGAGCTGCGTCCAGCCTTCCGGCACGCCGTAAATCTGCGCCAGGCGGATGTGGCCGTAATCGTCCACCAGCGGAGGCAGGTTGATATACGGCCAATAGACGAAAAGGACGGCCAGCGCCGTCGCCGCAGGCACGCGCCAGTCTGGCCCGTCGCGCAGGAATCCCATGGGCGGCTCGGCGCCGCCGCTCTGCTGCCGGCTCACCCCTGCCGGACCTCCCCGTTTGAAATCGGCGCCTCACAGTATAGCGGCCCGGGCCCACAATCGCCAAGGATCGTGCAGGCGATGCCGATATGGTCAGCAGGCGATGCGAAGGGTGATGGAACACGTTTCGGAAGAAGATCTGGAGCTATACTGCCTCGGGCGTGCCACCAACGAGCAGCTCGCTCCAATTGAGGAGCACCTGCTCGAATGCCCGGAATGCCTCGGGCGGGCCGAGGAGCTGCTGGCGACCATCGACACGCTGCGCGCCGCGCTCTGGCGGCTGGAGTGGGAGGAGCGGCACGGCCGCATTCCGCCCGGCGGCGGCTCATCGTCGCCTGAGCCTTGATGCGCGCATCCGGCCGTTCGGCCCGTGCCGCAGGAACGTCCCGCGCCTGTCAGCGGCGAAAGGGATTGCTTCCACGGACCGTGAAACCCGAGCGCATGACCGGGACAACCGGCACTGTCGGAAACGCAGTGGGGTAGCATTTCAGACAGGATGCTCCGCTGCCTCACGATTCTTCTGCTGCTTCTCGTTCCCGCCGTGGCCCAGAAGCCCCGCCTCATCGTGCTGACCGACATCTCCAACGAGCCCGACGACGAGCAGTCGCTCGTACGGCTGCTGGTTTATTCGAACGAATACGACGTGGAGGGCCTCATCGCCACGACGTCGGTCTGGCTGCGCGACCGCATCCGGCCCGACATCATCCGCGAAACCATCCAGGCTTACGGCAAGGTGCAGCCCAACCTTCTGAAACACGCGCCCGGCTTTCCTCCGGCCGAACAGCTTCTCCGCGTGGTCAGGAGCGGCAGCACGGAATTCGGCATGCGCGGCGTGGGCTTCGGCAGGTCCACGGAAGGCTCGAGGTGGATCATCGAAGTGGTGGACCGGCCCGACCCGCGCCCTGTCTGGATCGCCGTCTGGGGCGGCGCGAACACGCTCGCGCAGGCCTTGTGGGATGTGAAATACACGCGGCCGCCGGAGGAGCTGGCGCGGTTCGTGGCGAAACTGCGCGTCTACACGATCTCCGATCAGGACGACGCCGGACGCTGGCTGCGCATCACGTTTCCGGATCTCTTCTACATCGTCAGCCCGTCCAGCGTGGACCATCACGAGTACCACCTCGCCACCTGGACCGGCATCTCCGGCGACCGCCACTATCGCAACGGCCCGATGGAGGATTTCGAGCTGGTCGACAACCCCTGGCTGGAAGCGAACATCATCCGGGGCCACGGGCCGCTGGGCGAGCGATACCCGAAGCTCGCCTACATCATGGAGGGCGACACGCCGTCGTTTCTGAACCTCATCCAGAATGGCCTCGGCGGCGACGTGGATCCGTCCTGCGGCGGATGGGGCGGCCGCTACGAACTGCGCCAGTCCTACGCGGAGACGCGCCCCATCTGGACCAACTCGCGCGACACCGTGCGGACCCGCGACGGCCGCGAACACACTTCCAACACCGCCACCATCTGGCGCTGGCGCCGCGCCTTCCAGCACGATTTCGCCGCGCGGATGGACTGGTGCGTGCAGCCGTTTGACAAGGCCAACCACAACCCCATCGCGGTGCTGAACGGAGACAGAACGAAAACCGTGCTGACCATGCAGGCACAGCCGGGCGTGCCCGTCCGGCTTTCCGCGGCCGGCTCCTCCGACCCGGACGGGCACCGGCTGCGCATCCGCTGGTGGATTTACCCGGAGGCAGGCTCTTTCCGCGGCAAGGCGCGGCTGACGCAGGCGGAGGGTGCGGAAACGTCCCTCGAATGGGAGCCAGGCGCGAAGCCCGGCACGGTGCATGTCATCCTCGAAATCACGGACGATGGCTCGCCGGAGCTGACCAGCTACCGCCGCGCCGTGGTCAGCATTCCCTGAGCAGCCAGCCACTCGCGCAGCCGCGCCGTCCAGCCATCCACCGGCAGACCTTTGGCGCGCATGCCGAAGCCATGCCCTCCAGCCTCGAAGATGTGCATCTCGACGGGCCGCGAGGCCTTGCGCCAGGACTGGAACAGCCGCACGCTGTGCTCGGGAGCAACAGTGCGGTCGTCGGCGGCATGCACAAGAAACAGCGGCGGCGCCGCAGCGGGAACGGGGCGTTCTTCCGGGAAGTAGGCATAGACAGGAACGGCGAAGGCAGGGCGGGCGGATTCGTCCTCCGTCAGCGCCACCTGCGCGGTGATATAACCTCCGGCCGAAAAGCCGAGGATGCCGATGCGCGCCGGATCCACGCCCCATTCCGCTGCCCGGCGCTTCACCATGCGCATCGCTTCCAGCGCATCGGCCACGCCGAAGCTCATCGCCTCTTTCGCGCGCGCCTGCTGGACTTCCTTCGGAACGCCCGCCAGGTCGTCGGTGCGCATCACGCGGTATTTCAGGAGAAAAGCAGCCACGCCCATCGAGTTCAGCCACTCGGCGACTTCCGTGCCTTCATGATTGAAGGCGAGGATGCGGAACGCGCCCCCGGGCACGATCACCACGCCCGTGCCTGTGGCGCGGCTCCGCTCCGGCAGGAACACGCTCACTGTCGGCCGGGTGACATTCGAGATCCGCAGAATGCCGGTCTGAGGGTCCATGGACGACTGCTCCGTCCAGTCCCAGCTTTCGCTGCCCGGCGCCGCGCCGGGATACAGCGGGATCACCTGCGGCCCGGCGGGGGGAGGAATCACGCCGAAGAGAAGGAAAACCAGAAGCCGTGACATCTGTTTCAAACAGAACGGGGCCGGCCTGGCAGGCCGGCCCCGTGCCTGTCCTCCTTCAGCGGATGCCGAGGATGCGGCGATTGCGTTCGGTGTCGGTGGCCGCGCCGGCGAAGTCGTCGAAGGCCTTCTTCGGCACCTCGATCAGCATGCTGGCGATGAACGGAGCTCCCTCGGCCGCGCCCTGCGAGGCGTCCTTGTAGCAGCACTCCCACTCGAGCACCGCCCAGCCGCTGTAGCCGACGGCAGTGAGGCGGGTGAAAACCTGCTTGAAATCCACCTGCCCGTCGCCGAGCGAGCGGAACCGGCCCGGCCGCTTCTGCCAGGGGGCGTAACCGCCGTACACGCCAGCCCTGGCCGACGGGCGGAACTCGGCGTCCTTCACATGGAAGGCCTTGATGCGCGGCCCGTAGGCATCGATGAAGCCGACGTAGTCCAGGCATTGCAGCACGAAGTGCGACGGATCGTAATTGATGGCCACGCGCGGATGCCCGTTCATCGCATCCAGGAACATGTCGAAGGTGTAGCCGTCGTGCAGATCCTCGCCGGGGTGCAGCTCGTAGGCGATGTCGACGCCGTATTCCTCGGCGACATCGAAGATCGGCTTCCAGCGTCTGGCCAGCTCGCGGAAGCCTTCTTCCACGAGGCCGGCCGGCCGCTGCGGCCACGGGTAAACGAACGGCCACAGCAGCGCGCCGGAAAACGACGGCGTCACCGACAGGCCCAGATTGCGGGAGGCCTTGATCACCAGCTTCATCTGCTCCACCGCCCATTCGGTGCGGGCCTGCGGGTTGCCCCGGACCTCCGGCGCGGCGAAGGCGTCGAACAGCTCGTCGTAGGCCGGATGCACGGCCACGAGCTGCCCTTGCAGGTGCGAAGCCAGCTCGGTGATGGCGAGCCCGTTGGTCTTGGCCCGCAGGTCGTCGCAGTAATCCTTCGATTCCGCGGCTTTCTTCACATCGATGATGCGGCTGTCCCAACTGGGAAGCTGCACGCCGATGTAGCCGAGGTCCTTGGCCCAGGCGGTAATGTTCTCCAGCGAGTTGAATGGCGGCTCGTCGCCCATGAACTGGGCAAGGAAGATGGCGGGTCCTTTGATCTGCGGCATGTGCACCTCTCGCAAGACAATATGACAGAAAACTCGTCTCCGCGGAGGAAGGCCCGGCGGTCAGAAGCGCGGCAGCGTGCGGAGGATGCCCATTGTGCCTGCGCCGCGGGCGAATTCGATCGAGTGCAGTGGCGTCCAGCCCTTCCCGTCGGGTCCAAGCCCCATCGTGCCGATATAACGGGCGTCTTCCTGCCGCGTGCCCATGAGGATGACTGCGTAGCCGCGGTCCGGGTAGTAGAGCGCGCGGTACTGGAGTTCGCCGGAGTTCGGGCGCCAGCGGTCCTCGGCCGGAGGGCCGAGCTTGCGTACGACGGCGAAGTAGTCGTCTTCGCGCGTCAGCTCGAGGTAGCTCTGATCCTTTGCGACGAAGGAAGGCTTCGTCTCCGGAGTGAGGCGCACCACCGCCCAGACCACAAGCAGGAGCGCCGCGAGGCTGAAGAAGGTTGCAAGGATCAGCCGCGTGATCCGCGTGTCCGTGCGGTCCTGGCTGATGCCGAGCACTGCGGCGATGCCGCGCAGCTCCCGGCTGGATTCTCCGGGAGAAGCAGCCGCCGCCGGGGAGGGGGCCAGCACGGGCGCGGGCATTTCGAGCACAGGCTTGCGCACCGGCCACACCGTGCCCATCCGGTATTCGAGCTCCTGCTTCAGCCCGACGATCATCACCGGCTTGTCGGTCTCCGACACTTCGCCGAAATAGCGGCGCGGAATGGCGACTTCGATATCGAGCGCCGTGTTGCGCACCACCATCTCGCTCCACGTGGCTTCTTTCAGCCGCCATTCGTTGTGCTCGACGCCGTGGATGGGCGGATAAAAAGAGAACGGGCGGTCGAACAACTCGGCCTGGGGCGGCGCCGGAGGCGTGCTCATGGTTCCTACCACAGGATACCCTCTGCCGCCGGCGGGATCACCGGATGCGAAACTCGGGAGACTTTCCGGCTTTCCGGTGTAAGAATGGAGGGGAAAGGAGACCGGCCATGTCGATCCGGGACCAGGAAGCACTGGAATATCACTCGACTCCCCCCGCGGGCAAAGTCAGCGTCGTCCCCACCAAGCCCTGCCGCACGCAGCGCGATCTCAGCCTTGCCTACACGCCGGGCGTTGCGGTTCCCTGCAAGGAAATCCACCGCGATCCCTCGCTGGTGTACAAGTACACCGCCAAGGGCAATCTGGTCGCGGTGATTTCCAACGGCACTGCCGTCCTAGGCCTCGGCAACATCGGGCCGCTTGCGGGCAAGCCTGTCATGGAGGGCAAGGGAGTCCTGTTCAAGCGCTTCGCCGATATCGACGTATTCGATATCGAGCTGGCGACGGAAGACCCGAAGGAAGTCATCCGCGTCTGCCAGATTCTCGAGCCCACGTTCGGCGGAATCAATCTGGAAGACATCAAGGCCCCCGAGTGCTTCGAAATCGAGGAAGAGCTGAAGCGCACGCTTCAGATTCCCGTGTTTCATGACGACCAGCACGGCACGGCGATCATCTCCGGCGCGGCTCTGATCAATGCGCTTGCGCTGGTCGGCAAGAAGATCGACGAAGTGAAAATCGTTTTTTCGGGCGCAGGCGCCAGCGCCATTTCCTGCGCAAAGCACTACATCCGCCTGGGCGCGAAGCCGGAAAACATCCTGATGTGCGACACGAAGGGCGTCATTTACGAGGGGCGCACCGAGGGGATGAACAAGTACAAGGCGGAGTTTGCCCGGAAGACAGAAGCGCGGACCCTGGCCGATGCCATGAAAGGCGCCGATGTGTTCGTGGGCCTGTCCGTGGCCAACTGCGTCACTCCGGAGATGCTGCTTTCCATGGCCGAGCGGCCCATCGTGTTCGCCCTGGCCAACCCCGATCCGGAGATTCCGTACGACGTGGCCAAGGCGACGCGCGACGATCTGATCATGGCGACGGGGCGGAGCGATTACCCCAACCAGGTGAACAACGTGCTCGGCTTCCCGTTCATCTTCCGCGGCGCGCTCGACGTCAGCGCGACGGCCATCAACGACGAAATGAAGCTGGCTGCCACATACGCGCTGGCCGAGCTGGCGCGCATGGACGTGCCGGATTCGGTCCGCCGCGCCTATGGCGTGGAGACGCTCGAATTCGGGCCCGAGTACATCATTCCGAAGCCCTTCGACCCGCGCGTGCTCACTTATGTGGCCCCGGCGGTGGCCCGCGCTGCGATGGAAACAGGCGTCGCGCGCAAGCACATCGACCTGGATGCCTACCGGGACGAGCTGGAGAAGCGGCTCGGCAAGAGCCAGGAAGTGATGCGCATGATCATTCACAAGGCGCAGCGCAGCCCGCGCCGCGTCGCGTTCCCGGAAGGGACGCAGGACAAGATCCTGCGCGCCGCGCAGATCCTGATCGACGAGGCCATCGCGCATCCCATCCTGATCGGCAACCGGGAGCGGATCCTGTCGCGCGCCCACCAGCTCCATCTGCACATCGAGAAGCACGTGGAAATCGTCGATCCCGAGACGGATCCGCGGTTTGACTCTTACACCATGGAGTACCTGCGGCTGCGGCAGCGCAAGGGCGTCACCCACACCGAGGCGCCCATCCTGATGCGCAACCCGACACGGTTCGCCGCGATGATGGTTCATTCCGGCGACGCCGACGCGATGATCGCCGGGCTCACGCAGCACTACGCCGACACGATCCGGCCGGCGCTGGAAGTGATTCCGAAGAAAGAGGGAATCCAGAAAGTGGCCGGCATGTACATGCTGATCACGCAGAGAGGGCAGCTCTACTTCATCGCGGACACCACCGTGAACATCGAGCCGACAGCCGAGGACCTGGCCGAGATCGCCATCCTGAGCGCGGACACGGTGCGCAGCTTCGACATCGAGCCGCGCATCGCCATGCTTTCGTTTTCGACGTTCGGCTCGTCGCGCCACCCGCTGGCCGCCAAGGTGGCCCACGCCACGGAGCTGGTGCGGCAGCGCCGGCCGGATCTCGTCGTCGAAGGGGAGATGATGGCCGATGCCGCGGTCACTCCGGAGATGCTCGGCGACTATCCGTTCTGCCGCCTGACGGGCCCGGCCAATGTGCTGATTGCGCCCAGCCTCGAAGCGGGCAATATTGCCTACAAGCTGCTCTGGCGGCTGGGCAACTGCGAAGTGATCGGCCCGATCCTGATGGGATTTGCCCGGCCGGTGCACGTGTTGCAGCGCGGCTGCGAAGTCAATGACATCGTCCACATGGCGGCGCTGGCCGTGGTGGAAGCGCAGGGGCTGGAGTCGCAGCAGCCGGAACTGGCGCCGGCGGAAACCCGGTAGTTGAACGGAGCGCCATCCAGCGATCGCTGGACACGGCGCGGCGGTGCACCAGCGCGTGCAATCCGTCGGCGCTGCGCAACGGACGGTGCCGGGCCGCCGTCTCCGCCAGGAGCGGGCCGGCTGCCTCCATCCCAGCGCCGCACTGCGCCGCCCCCGCCGGAGGCCGCACCGACGCAGTGCAGGTGCGGAACAGCACCCGCTGCATCACTGAAAAACCGGGTTGCTCCAGGAAGCGATCGCTCCGCACTGGCGGCGCTGTCTTATGCGTCGATCCCCAGCCGGTCCAGCAGACGCCCGGCAGCCTTGGCGTCCACGCGCACCGGGGCGCGCATCGCCTCCGGGCCGGGCCGTTCGTCGAAAGCCTCGAACAGCGCCATCTTGGCGATGGCGTAACGCTCGTTGTCGGCAAGCTGGCGGCCGTGCTGGCGCGCCCATTCCGCCACGGCCCTGTCTTCGACGGCCACCTCCATCGCGAACCACGTCTTGCGGTCCGCGCTCACAGTGAAATAATGCCGCCGGCATCCGCCTTCATCGCGGAAGCCTTCATAGAAATACTCGTAGGCGTAGCCGCTGGCAGCGGAGTAGTTCTTCTGCCGGCGTACGGCAGGGGTGCCGCGCAGCGGCTCCTGCGCCTTCCGGGAAAACAGCCTTCGCCACCAGCTCATGGTTTCCCGCTCCGTGGCAACGGGTGCAGTTCGATCCTGCGGATGAAAATCTCCGCGCCCTCGCTCTGCAATTGAATCTTCCCCTGCCGGTGGCTGGAATCCAGCGCCTGATTCACAATGCGTCCATTCAGATAGAACGTCAGATTCCCGCCGCGGGCGATGATCTCGCTGCGGTTCCACTGGCCCATGGGCTTCTCGACATCCGCCCTGCCGCGGAAGCCCTTGCGGTCCTGCCAGGCCATGTCGCGGCCGTACCAGTTGATCCGGCCCCGGTCCACGGTGACGCGCTGCGCGCCCGGCTTCCAGTAGAGCTGTCCGTCGGCGCGCTTCTCCGCCTCCACGGTCACCTGCGGCCGCCCGGCGCCTGCCACGACGATGAGATCGCCCGTGCCGCCCTCGATGATCTGATACTCGATCGACTCCAGCCAGCCATTGCCCGCCGCGCCGTCCGCGCCCGTTCCGTGCAGCAGGATGCCGCTGTCGCGCGCATTGTCTTCGCGCGGCGGCCAGGTCTTACCCCCCCATTTCCATTCGACAACCAGCCGGTAGTCGGCGTACTCCCGTTCTGTTGTCAGCGCGCCCCAGGCTTCGCCTGAAATGCGGATCATCCCGTTCTGGACGGTGAAAACACGCTTCGGATCCTCGCGGCCTGAGTCCTTCAGGGAAACATAGAAGTTCGCGAGGTCGCGCCCGTTGAAAAGCACGATTTTCTTCGCTGGCCGGACCGGCCCTTCCGCGATCAGCACCGCGGGGAACAACAACCAGAGGGCGCTTCGCAGCATCACATTCCTATCATGGTGCATCCGGCGGACCACCTCGCCCGGGGCTTCGCGCTGTTCGAGTCCGGCCGGTACTTCGAGGCGCACGAGGAATTCGAAGCGGCCTGGAACGCGGCGCCCCGCACAGAGCGTTTCTTTTTGCAGGGGCTGGTCCATTGGGCGGCGGCGCACCATCATGCATCGCGCGGCAACTTCGAAGGGGCCGTGCTCCAGGCGCGCAGGGCGATGCGGAAGCTGGCGGGCTACCTGCCGGAACACCGGGGCGTGGACACGCGCGGCCTGCTGGCGCAGCTTGAAACGCAGGCAAGGACCTGGCAGGGCTGCGCGTCCGTCCCGCAGGCTACAATCGGCGTGAGACGATGACTCTCTGGCTTGCAGGATTGCTGTTGCAGGCGGCTGCTGTCCAGCCGCCCGCGGCGGAGATCGCGCCCCCGGCTTGCGGGGATGCGGAGATCACCGAGTTCGGCCTCGAATGCTCGGTGAAGGACTCCTGTTCGATCTTCCTGGAACTGGCGGGCGTGGAGCAGGCGGGCGGCAGGCTGTTTCTTTCAGGCAACTTCCACACCGGTTCGGCCACGTTGTGGTCGCTGCTGCTGGCGAGCGACGACGAGGGCCGCACCTGGAGCGAGCCCCACGAGCGCATCCGCGGCGCGGCGCTCGACGACATCCAGTTTGTGGACGCGGAGGCGGGCTGGGTCTCCGGCCATATCGCCGGCGCGCTGCCGCGGGATCCCTTCCTGCTGAAGACCACCGACGGCGGCAAAACATGGCGGCGCGTTCCTGTTTTTGAGGAATCCGGCTATGGCGCCATCGACGCGTTCCGGTTCGCGACACGCACCGAAGGCGTGCTCCATCTCCAGCGCCGCGGCGAGCCGCGCCAGCGCTATCAGCGATGGGAGACGCGCGACGGCGGCGATACCTGGACGCTGCGGGAAGCGGGCGCGAAGCCCTTTCCGCCCCTGCGTCCGCGTTCCACCGGATGGCGCATCCGCACGGACCCCCGCGCGCGCATGTATTTCGTCGAGCGGCAGAACGAGAAGGGCTGGACGCCGGTGGCCCGCTTCCCCGTGCGGTTTGGCGAATGCAAGCCGGCGCCCGAGCCCGCCGAGCCGCCCCCGGCAGCGCCGCCGAAGGAGCCGCCACTGCCATGAAGAAGCGCGGCACCGACGCAGTCGAGCTGGAGTTCTTCCGTCAGCTTCTCGTCTCGATTCCCGAGGAGATGGGCGCCGTGCTGCGGCGCACCGCCTTTTCGGCCAACATCAAGGAACGCCGCGACTACTCCTGCGCCATCTATGATGCCGAGGGCGGCACCATCGCCATGGGCGACCACATGCCCGTGCACCTCGGCGCGATGCCTCTGAGCGTGCGGGCGGTGCTGGACTCCCTCCGGCTGCGGCCCGGCGACGTAGCCATTGTGAACGACCCTTTCCGCGGCGGCACGCACCTGCCGGACATCACCGCGGTGGCGGGCGTCTGGATCGGCGGCGGGGAAGCGCCCTCGTTCTATGTTGCATCCCGCGCCCATCATGCTGACGTCGGCGGCATGAGCCCCGGCTCGATGCCGCTGGCGCGCGAGATCTACCAGGAAGGCCTGCGCATTCCGCCCGTGCTGCTGGTGCGCGAAGGGCGCATCGACGAGGGCATCCTGCAAATGATCCTTGCCAACGTGCGCACTCCGGAAGAGCGTGAAGGAGACCTGCTGGCGCAATGGATGGCAATGCGGCGGGGCATCCAGCGGCTGGAAGAAGCGGCGGAGGCCTACGGAATGGAAAGGCTGATGCGCAACATCCGGGCTTTGCGAAGCTACGCAGCCTCGATGATGCGCGCCTGCCTCGCCTCGCTGCCGGAAGGGCGGTATGCCTTCGAGGACCAGATGGACGAAGGAGAGAAGATCCGCGTCTCGATCACGCTGCGCCGCCGGCGCGCCGTGATCGACTTCACCGGCACGTCGCCGCAGGCCGCCGCTCCGGTCAACGCCAACTATGCCATCACGCTGGCGGCCGTTTTCTACGTGTTCCGCTGCCTGCTTGGCGAGGACGTACCGGCCAACGCCGGCCTGCTCGATCCGATCGAGGTGATCGCCCCGCCGGGCACGCTGGTCAACGCGCTGCCGCCTGCGGCCATGGCCGCGGGCAACGTGGAAACCTCGCAGCGCATCACGGACGTGCTGCTGGGCGCGCTGGCGCAGGCGGCCCCGGAACGGATCCCGGCGGCCAGCCAGGGCACGATGAACAACGTGAGCTTCGGCGGCCCGGGCTTCGCCTGGTATGAAACCATCGCCGGCGGCATGGGCGCGTCGGCGCGGGGAGACGGACAGAGCGGCGTGCACACGCACATGACGAACTCCTGGAACACGCCGGTGGAGGCCTTCGAGCACGCCTTTCCCGTGCTCATCCGCGCCTACCGGATCCGCCGCGGTTCGGGAGGACGCGGCCGGTTCCGCGGCGGCGACGGCCTGGTGCGCGAGTTCGAATTCCGCGCACCGGCGGAGGTCACGCTGCTGTCGGACCGCCGGGTTCACGCTCCTTACGGCCTGTTCGGAGGCCAGCCCGGCAAGCCGGGGCGCAACACGCTGATCCGCGGCGGCAGGCCAGGCCGTCTGCCGGGGAAAGCGCGATTTGACGTCCAGCCGGGCGACCTGCTCCGGATCGAGACGCCCGGCGGGGGCGGTTACGGCCCGCCGGGCTCCCCCGGGTGATGCTGCTGCTCAGGCCGCCGAAGCCTGCGCCGGAGAGTTGGAGGACAGCTCTTCCGCAGAGTGGCGGTTTGTGTGGCCGGGGCGCCGGCGCCAGAGGATCCAGGCCAGACCGGTGGCGATCAGCAGGAAGGGCGCCGCTTCCGAGCTGTGGGCCAGTTCCGCTTCGCCGCCGTAAAGGAGCCCGAACGGCCCTCCGCCCCGCTGGAACACGTCAAAGCGAAGCAGGGCGGGCCCGAAGCGATTCACATAGAACTCGAGCAGCAATCCCTCTTTTGGCTCGCACCCGATGGGCCCGTGGGCGCAAGCACCGTCCATCCGCCAGTTGGGCGGTGCAAGGAGCAGGCCGAGCGGGTTGCTGCGGTCGATCAGATAGACCGCGGCCGTGTCGTCGGCAAACACGGTGAGCCGCACAAACTGCGCTCCCTTCGGCAGGGACTCGTAGAAGGATGCCGTCGGGCCTTTTTGCGGATTCGAGTTTGGCGGCGATTTCGCCCCGGGACCGGCGCCTGTGTTCGCATAGGAGATCCAATGGTACGGAGCCAGGGACGCCCACGCCGGATGAGGCTGGATGATGACGTTGGTCCCGGTCACGCTGTTGGATTCATTCAGGAGGTCAGAGCCGAAGGAAACGGTCGCCGCAGGAAGCGCGGCTGCCATGCAGAGGCAAGCCACAACGAGAAGGGCGGGGACTCTCATGCCAGTTGTCCTCTGGCAGGAAGTCGCCCGCCGCCCGTGTTCCTCTCAGGTTTTCCCCGTCTGCCTGTGCCGCCTGCCGGGCTATGCCATCTGCTGGATCAGGCTATAAACCGGCTTGAGCGTGGGATAAAGGATCGAGAACACCTCGTAGCCGCGCTCGTAAGCGGCGGACTCGTGGACGTTGGGCACGAGACATTCCACCTCACGGATGGCGACATCGCACAGCTCTTCGATGCTTGAGTAGGCACCCGTGCCGGCGACTGCCAGCAGCGCGGCTCCGTAAGCCGAGCCTTCGGTGTTCTCGAGCGTGGCCACGCCGCGGTGGAAGATATCGGCCAGCATCTGCCGCCAGAAGAGGCTGCGGGCGCCGCCGCCACTGGCGCGGACCGACTGGATCTCGACGCCCATGTTCTCAATCACGCCCAGGCAGTCCTTGAGGCTGTAGCTGACGCCTTCGACGATGGAGCGGATCATCTCCGGCCGGCCATGCTTGGCCGTGAGGCCGATCCATCCGCCGCGCGCGATGGGATCGAGGTGGGGCGTGCGTTCGCCCATGAGGTAGGGCAGCCAGAACAGGCCGTGCGACAGCGGCGGCGCCTTCTGCGCTTCGGCCATCAGCGTGTCGTAATCCGTGCCGTTCGCGAACTGGTTGCGGAACCACTGGAGGCTGAGGCCCGCGCCCTGCGTGACGCCCATCACATGCCACTTGCCGCGCACGGCGTGGCAGAAGGTGTGGACGCGTCCCTGCGGGTCATAGTGCGGGCGGTCGAGATAGGCGAAGACGACGCCCGAAGTCCCGATGGTGCAGGACGCCACGCCAGGCCGGACAATGCCGTTGCCGATGCCGCTGGCCGCCTGATCGCCGGCGCCGCCCACCACGGGCGTGCCTTCCTTCAGCCCGGTGGCTTCCGCCGCCGCGCGCGTCACCGTTCCGGTGATGTCGGCTGACTCCTTCACCTCGGGCAGCAGCGACCCATCCAGTCCGATCCTTTCGATCATCGCCGAGGACCAGCGCCGCGTGACGACATCGAGCAGCCCGGTGCCGCTGGCGTCGCTCACTTCGGTGCAATGCACGCCGGTCAGCATGAAGCGCACGTAGTCTTTAGGCAGCAGCACCTTCCGCGCGCGTTCGAAATTCTGCGGCTCGTTGTCGCGCACCCAGAGCAGCTTGGGCAGGGTGAAGCCCGTGAGCATCGGGTTGGCGGTGTGCGCGACGACGTTGGCGCGGCCGACGGTCTGGTGGATCCAGTCCACCTGCGGCTGGCTGCGCTGGTCGCACCAGATGAGCGCCGGGCGGATGACCTGATTCTCGGCGTCGAGCAGCACCAGGCCGTGCATCTGCCCGCTGAGGCCGACGCCTTTCACCTGATCCCCGCTCGCGCCCGCCTCCTTCAGCACGCCGCGGATGGCCGCCTGCGCCGCGTCCCACCAGTTCTCCGGGCGCTGCTCGGCCCAGAGCGGGCGCTCCATGCGGATGTCCTCGTGGGGAGCGGTGAAACCCGCCACCAGCTTCCCTTTCTCGTCTACGAGCAGAGCGCGGCTGCCGCCGGTTCCGATGTCAATCCCAAGCCAGTACATGGTCTCTCGATTCTCCTGCGTACGCTTCCCCAGTTTGACAGACAGCCATGGCCCGCGGAAACTGCGGCGGGCCGGGCTGCCGGCCAGCGCGGCTGTGCATCGCGCAGCATGATATCACACCGGATAGTCCGATTTCCGGCGCCGGGCGGTCAGCCCGCCGCGCCGCCCGCGAGCATCGCTTTCAGCCGCGGCAACAGGTCCGGCCGGCCGAATCCGCCCGCCTTGGTGATCAGCCACCAGCGGCGCCCGCAGGCTTCGAACCAGCTCAGGACGACGCCGGGCATCGGTTCGGCCGCAGGATGCAGCGGCGGGTCTCCGAAGCGCCGGAGCACTTCGCGCGCGGTATCGCCGCCGAAGACAGCCAGGGCCTCCGCGGCGTTCCGCGCATCTTCGACCGTGCCCGCGCGCCATCGTTCATCAAAAACGCCCGCCGCCTCTGCAGCCGCCATCTGCGCCCGCGACGCCGGATGCGCGCTTCCGTTGATCACCAGGCAGTGTCCGATGCGGGGCAGCAGAGCGCTGGTGCGCGCCAGCCCCATGCGGCGAGCGAGTACGGCAAGCAATGCCGCCGGGCCGGCGGCCAGCCGTGGCGGGGCTTCCGCCAGCACGCACGCGGCGGCGCGCTCGACGTCTGCCTCCGTTTCTCCCTCGTGAACCGTGATCCTCTCGAGCGGGGCGCCCTGCCGGGCGAGCACGCGCCGGATGTCGCTGTCCAGAACGGGATCGAGCGGATCGCGCGCAAAGGCCGTCTGTTCCACCGGGACGCCATCCACAAGCAGGCGGCCGCCGCGTACGGTGCGGCCCATCTGCGGATAGGCGGGCGCGTAGTGGATCCGGCCCGGCGGCAGGGCGGCCAGCTCGGCGCCGATGTTGCCGCGCAGGGTGGAGTCCGTCTTCTTGTAAATCATTTCCGCGGGAGATTGTTCTGTCAGTCGGCGTACCGTTTCCGCGGCCTGCTGCGGAGGCGCGTGGCGGGTCTCGGTGTCGACGACGGCCGCGGGCGCGCTGGCCGGGAGGGAGAGCGTAACGATGGAGCCTTCCAGCAGCGCCCCGCATTCCAGCGCGCCCGTCAGATCGTCGGCGAGAACGAGGATCCTGCGCATGCAGCCTGCTCTCCATGGTGCGACGGAGCGCTGCCGGAGCGCATCCGTCCCGGCGCGGAGCCGGGCCGCAGCGGCGGGCTGTCAGAAATAGAAGCGGAGCCGGAGGCCGGCGGTGAAGGGCTGCACCAGGCGCGTGCCGACGAAGATCGACTGGAAGTTGTACAGCGCGGTGCGGTTGGTGAGATTCGTGAGCTGGAGGCCCGCATCGTAGCGCTTCTTCTGGTCGCGCGTGCGCTCGAATCCGATGACGAGGTCGATGATGTTGCGGGGACGGACGCGGGCGGGCGTGCGGTTGAGCCGCACATAGGGAAGCAGGTCGGCAAAATCGGGGTCGCGGGCCACTTCGTCCGGATCGGAGGGATTGGCGACGAGGCCGTAGTCATAGCGGTTGCTCAGCGTCCAGTAGAAGCCGCGCCGGTGGGTGTAATTGATCACTCCGTGGACGGAGAGCGGCTGGTCGTGATCGATGCGGAACGGCCCCTGGCTGAGCGCCTCCACCGCCTCATTGCCAAGAAAAAGGCCTCCGGTGAAGGGCGGCGTGGCGACGGCGCGCGAGTGGGTCACGCTCAGCGTGCCGGAGAAGCCGCGCGCGGGAGGCACAGTCAGGCGGCCTTCCACGCCGTTGACCCGGATGCGCGCCAGCGTGATGGGAAAGATGATGCCGGTGTCGAGGAAATTGTTGTTGTCCTGGAGGTTGCGCGAGTTCTTGTGATACCAGGAGACGTTCAGGCTGGCCTTGCGCCCGAGAGCCTGCTGGAGACCCGCCTCGAGCAGGTTCTGCTCTTCGGGGCGGATGGGCGCCCAGCCGCCAAGCGCCTCCTGCACGGCGGGCGGCGTGAGCGCGGCGGTTTCCGGCGAGGAAGAAAGAAGCAGATTCTCGTTGGGAGGCGTCTGGTAGAGGCGCGAGTAAGAGGCGCGGAACACGGTGGCGCTCCGCTTCAGATGGTAGGAAGCCCCGAGCCGCGGCTGAAGCTGGTTGCCGTTGACCAGGAACCGGTAGGCGTCGAAACGGAGGCCGAGCGAGAAGTTCCACGGGCCCGCCGAGACCGAGTCCTGAAGGAAGCCGGAATACATTCCGCCGGTGCGGCGGCTGCGGAAGTCGAACAGGCGTCCTCCGCGTGTGAGATCGAAGGGCAGCAGGTTCGGGTTGAAATCCTCGCTGGCCGGATCGTTGAAGGCGGGAGAGGTGATGCCGAGCGTGAAGTGCTCGCTCAACGGATAGCGCTGGATGTCGAAGCCGGCGCGGAGAGTGTGGCGGCCACGGACGGCATTCAGCCGCGCACCGGCGGTGACCGTGGCCATCTGCCGCGCCTGGCTGGCGGTGACGGGAATGTCGCCTGCGCTCGGCTTGAGCCACGACTGCGCCTTGCGGGCCGAGGCGTTCACGTCGAAGGTCGTGGACGCGTCGAGCGTGCGCACCCAGCCGAAGGAGATGGCTCCGTCGCGCAGGAGCTGGCGCTGATCCATCCCGTTGGCGTGCTGGGAGCGGAGGTTGGCCAACTGAAAGGAGGCGCGGCCGGCCATGAGGTTGAGGCGGAAGACGTCGCGCGCGCCGGGGTGCCAGTCCAGGCGCGAGAAGGCGCGCTGGTTGTTGCCGCCGTTGTGAAGGTTGTCGAGGGAGACCGAGTCGAGGTAGCGGTTGGTCTTCGATGTGTTGACGACGGCGGAGTAGCCGAAGTGGCCGCTTTCGCCGGAGACCTGCGTCACCTGGCTGAGCAGGTCGAACTGCGCGGCGTTGACGAGCGTGCTGCCGCCGAAGCGCCGGCCCGTGCCCATGCCGGATTTCGTGGTGATGTTGGCAACGGCGCTCACCTTGTTGCCGTATTCGGCGGGGATGTTTCCGGTGAACAGCTCCACCGTCTGGACGATGTTGGGGTCGACGGCATTGGCAAAGGCCCCGGTGAGCTGGTCGGAGACGGGCATGCCGTCGATGACGAAGGTCATCTGGTTGTGGGCGCCGCGCGGGTGGATGGCGCCGTTGGCGTTCTGGGCGAAGCCCGGCATGGAAACCAGAATGCTTTCCAGGCCGCGGTTGCCCGCCTGGAGCGCGAGCCGCTCGATGTCGGTCTGGTTCATCTGGACGTGCGTGCCGGTTTCCTCAGGGTCCACGAGCAGCCCGCCGGAGCCGACGACGGTGATGCTGTCGCGAACGCCCGCCGGCGCGAGGCGGACGATCATCTCATGCGGCACGTTGCTGCGCAGCGAGACGGTCTCCTCGTGCGGCTCGAAGCCTTCTTTCTCGAAGCGGACGCTGTAGGTGTGAAAGGGAATGTTGCGGATCTCGAAAGAGCCATCCTTTGCTGTGCGGGCCTCCACGCGGAATCCGGTGAGCGGATTCGCGATGACGATGCGCGCTTCCGGAATCAGCGCGCCTGAGGCGTCCTGCACCGCGCCGACGAGGGCGGCGGTCGACTGCGCGGGCAGCGGCGCGGCCGCGCACAGCAGGAGCAGAGAGACGGCGACGGAGGCTTTCATGCGGATCCCAGAAAGAAGAGGCTATTCCCGTTCTACCACTGTGGAGTGCGGCCATCCGGGCTGCATGGCCGAAGGCCGCGCGTGTATACTCCCTGCGAATGGCGGCAGAGCAACCGGGGAAGCAGAAAGCATGGGCGGGGATGGCGCTGCTGGCGGCCATCTATCTGGGGTTCGTGCACGTTGTTCCGCGGCCGGAGAACCTGGTTCCCGGCGCGTGGAGGCTGGCCGGGCTGTTTCTGGCCACGGTGGCGGGCCTGATCTTCCAGCCCGTGCCCGGCGGCGCGGTGGTGCTGTTCGCCATCACGCTGGCGCCACTGCTGACCCCGCTGAAGCTCGCCGATGCTTTGGGAGGATACGCCGACCCGACCGTCTGGCTGGTGATGGCGGCGTTCTTCATCGCGCGGGCGCTCATCAACACGGGCCTTGCACGCCGCATCGCGCTGCTGTTCGTGCGCGCCTTCGGCCGGAGCACGCTCGGCGTGTGCTACGCGCTAGGCCTGTCCGACATGGTGCTGGCCAGCATCATTCCCTCCAACGCCGCGCGCTCTGGCGGGGTCATCCTGCCGATTGCGCGCTCCATCGCCGGACTGTACGGATCCGAGCCGGGGCCGACGGCGCGCCGCGTGGGCGCGTATCTGATGGTGGCCGTTTACCAGTCGATCTGCGTCACGGCGGCGATGTTTTTCACCGGGCAGGCAAGCAATCCGCTGGCGGCACAGATGGCGGGGGCCTTCGGCTATACGGTCACCTGGGCGGGGTGGCTGGCAGCGGCGTGCGTGCCGGGGCTGTGCTCGCTGGCGCTGGCGCCGTGGGTGGTGTCGCGGATCTACCCGCCGGAGATCCGCCACACGCCGGAGGCGGCGGCCTTCGCGCAGTCCGAGCTCGAAAAGATGGGGCCGATGTCGCGCGACGAGAAGGTTCTGCTGGCCGTGTTTCTATCGGTCTGCGGCGCGTGGGCGACGTCATCGTGGACGGGGCTGGACATCACCGTGGCGGCGCTGATTGGCAGCGCCGCGCTGCTGATCGCGCGCATCATTTCCTGGGAGGACGTCTGCGGCGAGCGCGCCGCGTGGGACATCTTCATCTGGTACGGAGGGCTGCTGCGGCTGGGCAAGGCGCTGCACGAGCAGCACGTGACGGAGGCCTTCGCGCAGGGCTTCGGGGCGATGCTGGCCGGATTGGGCTGGCTGCCGCTGCTGGCGGTGGCGCTGCTGGTGTTCTACTACGCGCACTACCTGTTCGCCAGCATCACCGCGCACCTGCTGGCGCTGTACGCGCCGTTCCTGGCGCTGCTGGCAGCCAAAGGCGCGCCGCTGGGGCTGGTAGTGTTCAGCTTCGCCTGCTTCGCCAATCTGAGCGCGGGGCTTACCAATTATGGGACGACGCCTTCGCCCATGTACTTCGCGCAGGGGTACGTGCCGCTGAGAGACTGGTGGCGCGTGGGATTCCTGGTATCGCTGTGCCACCTGGCGGTGTGGGGCAGCGTGGGTTTCGCCTGGTGGAAGCTGCTGGGGCTGTGGTGAGCTTGCCTGCTAGCTGACGGCTTCGACTTCCACCTTGCGGGCGGCGCGCTCGAAGCGCAGCCGGGCCTGGTGCTCCTGCCACAGCGTGGAGAAGCCCGCCCAGAAGTAGCCTGAGACGAAGATCATCAGGAACGGCAGGGCGAAGAAGTTCATCACGTCGATGCAGTAAGCCACCATGCCGAGGAAGAAGAAGCCCATCGCGATCTCGGCGAAGGGCAGCCAGCCGGACTTGCGCCGGTAAACGACGGCCACCTGTCCGCCGGTGGCCTTCGGCGCGTATTTCGGCGTGCGCACGAAGCTCGACTGCCGCCCAAGCAGCGCCTCCAGCACCGCCTTGGTGTTCGAGATCGTCAGCGCTACGCCCATCGCCAGCAGGAACGGCAGAATCAGGATGGCGCGCTTCCACCGATCCGGGTACAGCTCTTTTTCCGCCAGCAGATAGAACGACACGACGCTCCAGAACGAGCAGATGATGAGGGGCAGGTCCACCAGCACGAGCTGCTGCCAGCCGATGTAGAAACGCACCATCATCACCGGCAGCATGAGCGCCGACACGCAGACCATCATCGGGTAGCTGATGTTGGGCGTCAGGTGGAACCAGGCTTCCAGCTTTTCGCGCCAGCCGATCTCCTTCGAGCGGAGGATGCGCGGCAGCAGCTTCAGCGCCACCTGCGTCAGCCCCTTGGCCCAGCGCTGCTGCTGCACCTGGAAGCCGTAAGTGTCCACGGGCAGCTCGGAGGGGCACTCGATCCAGGGCAGGTAGACGAACTTCCAGCCTTTCATCTGCGCGCGGTAGCTGAGGTCGCTGTCTTCAGTGAGCGTGTCGTGCTCCCAGCCGCCAGCGTCTTCGATCATCTTCCGGCGCAGGATGCCGGCCGTGCCGTTGAAGTTGAAGAAGAGCCCCGAGCCCCAGCGGGCGACATGCTCGAGGGCGAAGTGGCCGTCGAGCATGAGCGCCTGCACTTCGGTGAGCAGGTTCTGGTGGCGGTTGATGTAGGTCCAGCGGGTCTGCACGAGGCCGACCTGCGGGTCGGCGAAGAAGTGAATCGTCTTTTCGAGGAAATCCTCGGGCGGGATGAAGTCAGCGTCGAAGATGGCGATGAACTCGCCGCTGGCCCGTTTCATCCCCTCCTGGAGCGCGCCCGCTTTGAAGCCGGTGCGGTTGGTGCGGTGGATGTACTCGATGGGGTGCCCCTGCGCGCGCAGCCGCGCGACCAGCGCTTCGGTGTACGGATGCGTGTCGTCGGTGGAGTCGTCAAGCACCTGGATTTCGAGCAGTTCGCGCGGATATCGGATCCTGAGCACGCTTTCGAGGAGCTGGTCGACGACGTTGCGCTCGTTGAACAGCGGAAGCTGGATGGTGACGCGCGGGAGCTGCTCGAAGCGCTGCTGCGGCTCGCGGGGGATGCGTTTCCGCGCACGCACGTAACGGAAGATCGTGACGAAGCGGTGCGCGCCGTAAATGGCGAGCGTGCCGAGCATCAGGAAGTAGGGAATGAGAAGCGCCCAGTCGAACCAGTCGAGCTGGTGGATGCCGGCGAAGGTGTCGTCGGTGAGGATCCTTGTCCAGCGGCTCGCCGCCGACGGCGCCAACAGAAAGGCCAGCATGATCACACTCTCCTGCGTGCGAACGCGTTCCAGAACCCTGCGAGGCGGCGTCCCCGGCCTGCTGCGCGCCCCGGTTTCTCCTCCTTGCCCGCCATTCTTCATGATACCCCGGCCAGGCTGCCGCAGGCGGGAAATTCCGGACGTAGAATACGGGAGGTCCCATGAGCATGGAAACGCACGTCCGCATCCTCGCCTGGTTCAACATCGTACTGGGCGGGCTTGGCGCCCTGATGGCCGCCATTATTTTCGCCGGGGGTTCGATGGTTCCGGCGATCATTGCCACCGCCGCCGGCGACGCGGGCATGCTGCCCGCGTCGATTCTTCAGGCGGTCCTGACCGTCATCGTCGGCGTGATCCTGGTGCTGTCGCTGCCGACGCTGATCCTCGGCTACGGCCTGTACAACCTCCGCCCGTGGGCGCGGATCCTCGGGCTGGTGCTGGCGGCCATCCATCTGTTCAACGTGCCGGTGGGGACGCTGATCTCGGTCTACGCCTTCTGGGTGTTGCTGAAGCCGGAGACAGCGGCGATGTTCGAGCGCCGCGCAGGCTGACTGCCCGCCCTGCCGCCCCCCGGCTGGCGGCTTCTTGAATCCATGCCGGGCCGTTCCCTATCATCGGAATTAGGGGTGCAGGCGGCCCCCTGAGGGCCCGTATGGAGCAGGTTCTGAGCCAGCGGTCGGTGGAAATCCTCCACGCCATCGTCCAGACGTATGTCGAGACGGGCGAGCCGGTGGCATCGCGCACCATCGCCCGCCGCCGCAAGGACCAGCTCAGCCCGGCCACGATCCGCAACATCATGTCGGACCTGGCCGAGATGGGCTATCTGGAGCAGCCGCACACTTCCGCAGGGCGGGTGCCCACGGCAAAAGCGTTCCGTCATTACGCGGTGAGCGTGGCGGCCGGGCTGCGCGAGGTTCCGGCGAGCGATCGGCTGCGCATGGAACTGGCCCCCTGCACGACGCCGGACGAATGCGTGCAGCAGGCGTCGCACCTGCTGACCTCGCTGACGCGCAACGTGGGCATCGCGGCGGCCATTCCCGCCTCGGCCCAGACGCTGGATCAGATCGACCTGATCCGGCTGCCGGACCAGCGGATCCTGATGATCGTGGTGACGCGCGACGGGCTGGTCCACAACCAGGTGGCGCACCTGCCGGAGCCGGTGACGCAGGACGAGCTTCAGTCGATCCGCAACTACGTCAACCAGCATTTCTCCGGCTGGGCGCTGCGTTCGATCCGCGCCGAGCTGGACCGGCTGGTGAGCGAGGAGCGGGCCGTCTACGACCTGCTCCTGCGGCGGCTCCAGCTTCTGCACGCGCGCGGGCTGCTGTCGTTCGAGCTGCCCCCGCGCGTCTATATGGAGGGCGCCTCGAACCTGCTCGGGCTGGACCTGCACATCACGCGCGAACGCCTGCGGGAGCTGTTCCGGGCGCTCGAGGAGAAGCAGAAGCTGATCGAGCTCCTGGACCAGTTCCTGGACGCCCGCGAGGAAGGGCTTCAGGTGCGCATCGGCCTGGGCGAGGCGCATTCGGCGCTGCGGGACTTCGCGCTGATCGGCATGACTTTGGAAGGCCCGGGCGGGCTGGAAACGCGTCTCGCCGTGCTGGGGCCGATGCGGATGAATTATCCGCGCGTGATGTCGGCGGTGGTGCAGTTGCGGTCGCTGCTGCGGAGCCTGCCGCAGTAGTGGCGGCGCCTGCTACCCTGAAAGTTGGAACTGGATTCCCCGGAGTATGTCTGAACAGGAAGTGCCCAACGCCATCCAGGATGTGGCTGCGCTGTCGGAGGAGGCGCAGGCGGCCCTGAAGTCTTCAGGCGAAGAACAGGCGGCCGCAGAGGCCGCCCCAACGGAAGCCGAGACTGTGGCTGCCGAGCGCGACCGTCTGGCGCAGGAAAAGGCGGAGCTTCAGGACCGCTATCTGCGCCTGGCGGCGGAGTTCGACAATTTCCGCAAGCGCACCGAGCGGGAGCGGCTGGAGGCGATCGAGTATGCGGCAATGGGCGCCGTGAAGGCGCTGCTGCCGGTGCTGGACGACTTCGAGCGCGCGCTGAAGGCGCAGTCCTCCGATGCCGACTATGTCCGCGGCATCGAGCTGATCTATCAGCGGTTTTCTGATGCTTTGAAGAAGCTCGGGCTGGAGCCCTTCGAATCGGAAGGCAAGCCGTTCGACCCGAACTACCACGAGGCCATCGAGCGGATTACCGACCCGAATGTGGAGCAGGACACCGTCGTTGCCGAGCTGCAACGCGGCTACCTCTTCAAGGGGCGGCTTCTGCGCGCGGCGCTGGTGCGCGTCGCGGTCAAGGGCTGACCGGTGACCAGGCGCGACTACTACGAGATCCTCGGCGTCTCGCGCTCCGCCACCGAGCAGGAGCTGAAAAGCGCCTACCGCAAGCTGGCGCTGAAGTACCATCCGGACCGCAACCCCGGAGACAAGGAAGCGGAAGAGCGCTTCAAGGAAGCGGCTGAAGCCTACAGCGTCCTGTCCGATCCCGAGAAGCGCCGCATTTACGACGCCTACGGCCATCAGGGCCTGTCCGGCTCCGCCGCGCCGGGCTTCAATCCGGACGCCTTCGCGGATTTCGCCGATATTTTCGGGGACTTTTTCGGATTCGGCGATCTGTTTGGAACCTCCGCGCGGCGGCGCAACCGCCCGCAGCGCGGCGAGGACACGCGCTTCGACCTGGAAATCAACTTCGAAGACGCGATCTTCGGCAAGGAAGTCGAAATCCAGGTGCCGCGGCTGGAAACCTGCCCGTCCTGCCAGGGTTCCGGCGCGGAGTCCCGCGACGGCTGGGCCACCTGCACGCACTGCCACGGGCGCGGCGAGCAGTTCTACCGCCAGGGCTTTCTCACCATCCGCAGGACCTGCTCCTACTGCGGCGGCTCCGGGCGCGTGCTCCGCCGGCCCTGCCGGAACTGCCAGGGCGAGGGCCATGTGCAGACGACGCGCAAGCTGAAGTTGCAGATCCCGCCGGGCATCGACAGCGGCAACAAGATGCGCGTCGCCGGCGAAGGCCAGCCGGGGGTAAACGGCGGTCCGCCTGGCGACCTCTACGTCTTCATCATCGTCAAGCCCCACCCGGTGTTCGAACGGCGCGAAGACGATCTGCACTGCACGGTGCCCCTGAATGTGGCGCAGGCGGCGCTGGGCACCGAACTTCACATCCTGACCTTCGACGGGCTGGAGACGGTGAAAGTGCCGGAGGGCGTGCAGAGCGGAGAGACGATCCGCCTCAAGGGCAAGGGCGTGCCACACCTGCATGGCAAGGGACGCGGCGATCTGGTGATCCACCTGGACGTCCGCATCCCGCGCAAGCTCACGCGCGAGCAGCGCAAGCTGTTCGAACAGCTCCGCGAGACCCTGCCTGACGAGAGCGAGCCGCAGCAGAAGTCGCTGCTCGAGAAGCTGAAGGATTACCTCGTCTGAGGCCCGGCCGGCTTGCGGCCCACGGCGATCAGCGAGACGCCGCGCCAGGGCAGCCAGCCGTCGATGCGCTTCCACAGCCACACCAGCCGGTCAAACGCCCAGAGCTGGATGCGGCTGAAGGTGCGGCGCCGCAGAAGGCGGCCGTTCCACCACCAGCCCGGCCGCGTCACCCGGTTGAAGCCGAACAGGCGCTCCAGTTCGAAGCCGGCCTCCAGCATCTTCTGCCGCAGCTCGGCTTCCGTGTAACGGCGGAAATGGCCGAGTACGACGTCGAGCTGCCCGTAGATCCCCGGCCCTTCCGGCACGAGGATGATGGCCCGGCCGCCCGGGGCGAGCACGTCGTGGATGTTGCGGAGCGCCAGCCTGTCGTCCTCGACATGCTCCACGACGTTCAGGCACACGACCGTGTCCACCTGCCCGGCGAAGGGCAGGAAGTCTTCGCAGCGGCTCAGGTCGATGCGCGCCACGCGCACCTGCGGCCGGTGCGACAACCGCGCAGCGAGCCTCGCCAGGTGTCCGTCGTCGATGTCGGAAGCGATGTACAATTCGCGCTTCGGCGCCAGCCTCCGGGTGAGGTTGCCGATGCCCGCGCCGATTTCTAGCACGCGCCGGCCGACGTAGGGGGCGATGGTCTCCGCCATCCACGCGTTGAAACGGCGGGCGGCGGCCAGCCGGTCGAGGATCTCCGCGCCCGGGTCGGCATAGATGTCCCGCTGGATGCTGAACCGGAGGATGGTCAGCAGGCCCAGCAGCGCGTCGCGTTTGCGGATCTTCTTGCCTTCCTCGTAGGTGCGGCCGTGGTAGCTGACCGGCGTTTCATAGATGACGGCTTCGCGCTGTGCCAGCTTCAGCGTGATTTCCGGCTCGAAGCTGAATCCCTGCGAACGCAGCGGAATGCTGCGCGCCAGATCCGTGCGGAAGGCCTTGTAGCCGGTCCACACATCGGTGAGGTTGAGATCGCTGGCGAAGTTGGCCAGCGCGGTCAGCCATCGGTTGGCGACGGCGTGCCAGTAGTAGAGCACGCGCCGCTCCGTGCCGACGGCGAAGCGGGTGCCGTAGACGGCGTCGGCGCGGCCTTCCACCAGCGGCGCGAGCAGCTTCGGGAATTCGCGGGGATCATACTCGAGGTCGGCGTCCTGGATGATGGCGAATTCGCCGCGGGCCGCTTCCAGCGCCGTGCGGATGGCGGCGCCCTTGCCCCGGTTGCGCTCATGGCGCAGCGCCCGCACGGCGCCGCCGTGGCGGCGCGCGGCCTCCAGCGCGATCTCGCCCGTAGCGTCCGAGGAGCCGTCGTCGACGATGATCACTTCCCGCTCGAGCCCCTCGGGCAGCGGCGCGCCGAGCACCCGGTCGACCACCACGGAAAGAAACTCCTCCTCGTTGTAGGCGGGAATGAGGACGCTGACCAACATCTCGAATTTACCCATCCTGCCACAAAGGCGCCTGTCGTCAGGCAGGCCAGCTTCAATCAGACTGCCGGGTGCGTTATAGTGTGGGCGGAGTTTTGCAAATGCTGTCAGGAATTCCCCGCCGCACTTTGCTCGCCTCGCTGGCAGCGGCGCTGCCGTTGCCGCTGCGGGCCGCCGATCCCTGGACCAAGCCGCCCGGCGAGTGGACAGAGAAGGACATCCAGCGCATTCTGACGGATTCGCCATGGGCCAAGCAGGTTTCCATCACGTTGTCGAGCGGCATGCCAATGGGTGGCGGGGGAGGACGCCGCGGCGGCCGCGGAGGCGCGCCGATGGGCGGCGGCATGGCAGACGCCAGCGTCGGCGGGGGCAGCGATCCCGGAATGGGCGGCATGGGCGGCCGGCCCGGCATGGGCGAAGGCATGGGCGGAACCATGGCCCCCTCGATCACTTTCCAGATCCGCTGGCAGTCGGCCAAGCCGATCAAGCTGGCCACCGTGCGGGCGCGCATGGGGGCGGAGGCGGACTCCTCACCGCAGGCGCGCGAGTTCGTCGAGCGGGAGGAGCCAGACTATGTCATTGCCGTGATCGGCCCGCCAATGGGGCCGCCGCAGGAGGGCGAGATGAGGCCGGGTGGCATGGGCGGCCCCGCGCCCGGCGGAGAGCCGAGGCCGGAGGCCGGAAAAGCCGGCCCGGCAGGCGGCGGCCGCGAGCGGCGCGGCGGCGATCCGGAGCAGTGGATGGCCGCCCTCAAGGAGAACACATGGCTCGCCTGGAAAGAGCATGAGAAGCTCCACCCGTCCTCGGTGACCCTGCCGCCGGGCGGGCCGCGCGGCGTGCTGATCTTCCGCTTTCCGAAGGATCACCCGATCGAGCTCGAGGACAGGGAAGTGGAGTTCTGCATGCGCCGCGGCCCGATGGAAGTCAAGAAGAAATTCCGGCTGAAGGACATGGTCTACGAGGGGAAGCTCTCCCTTTGACCGCTGGCCCGCTCAGGGCGTGCGCGGCCGGCTCATGGCTTCGGCAATGGCGTATTCATAGAGCGCAAGGGCGCGGAAGTATTCGGCCACGGCCGCCACTTCGCGCAGCTCCGTCTCGTAGGTGGCCTGCTCGCGCAGATTGACCAGGAACAGGTTCCCCTCGCCGAGTTCGAAGCGCACGCGTTCGGCGATCTCAAGCTGGCGCGCGACCTCCACCTCTTCACGCAGCACGCGCGCCCGCTCCCATGCGGTTTTCAGCGCGGAGTAGGCGTCACGGACCTCGGCGGTGATCTGGTCGCGGGCGAAGCGCTCGCGCTGGTCGAACTGCTCGATGCGCGCCAGAGCCGCCAGATCGCGGCTCCTGGCGGCGCGGCGCTGCGCGGGCAGGTCGAAGATCAGCGAGGCGGTGACGTCGTTGGGGCCGCGCCGCACGCGCCGCTCGCCGAGCTGGCTGGTGAAGCTGAGCACCATGTCGATGTTCGGCATGAGCTGGTTCTGCGCAAGCTTCCGGTCCACCTCCACCTGGCTGCGCTGCGCCTGGAAGCGGCGGATTTCGGGACGGCGCTTCAGCGCCAGCTCGATATCCTCCTGGAGCCGCTGCTCGTCGATGTCGCGCATGGCGGGGAACGCTTCCGGCAGGCGCTCCTCGGGGGGCAGCACCGGATTGCCAGCGCCGTCGCGGTAGAACAGCGACAGCTCGATGGCGGCCTGTTGCAGGCCGCGGAGCGCTTCGATCACCTGGGCGCGGCGCGTGAGGATGGCGCGCTGGTTGTCGGTGACGTCGATCTGCGGGATCTGGCCGAGGCGCGCCGCTTCCCTGAGCTGCGCATCGCGCTCCTCGGCCACCTTCAGCACCGCCCGCGCCACGCGGTAGCGCTGCCCGGCGGCCACCCATTCGTAATAGCGGCGTGTGGCGAGCTGGAGGATGACGAGCCGCTGCTGGTCGACGCCAAGGTCGGCAATGCGGCGCCCGATGAGCGCCTTCTGGAGATCGGCGCGGCGTACATCAATGGCGCGGTCCCGCAGCAGCGGCATGCGCAGCCCGGCACGGTATTCGCCGCCCGTGTCGGTCTGGAGCTTGCCGTCGTAGCTGGCAAAGGAGCCGTTGCCGAGCTGGTAGCCGGCGAAGTAGGAGATGCCCTGGAACTGGAGCGCCTGTTCGACGCCCGCGCGGTAGATGTCCGCCTGGTAATAGCCTCCGTGCGAACCTTCGTAAGAGCTGCGCACGGAGAGGTCGAACCGGCTGGAGGCGGCAAGCACGTCGGACGCCGCCAGCGTGCGGTCCTGGAGCGCGGCCAGCAGCGGCGGGTAATGCTCGTCCACAGAGCGGAGCACCTCCTCGAGGGTGAGAGGATTCTGCGCCGCCAGCGGGAGAGCGGCAGCCAGAAGCAGTGCCAGACGCCTCATTTCTTTTTCCCCTTCGCACCCGCCGCGCCAGGCTCGTCTTCGGCGATCACCGGCGGGAAGCCGTTGAAGCGGCGCCAAAGCTCCCAGCCGAGCGTCACCTGCCGCAGCAGCACCCAGCCCTTGGCCTGCACGCCCTGCCGCAGATAGCGGGGCGACGGCCAGGGGTCGTCCTCCGGGTCCGGCGTGACCAGGATGCGGAACTTGCCACCGTTGGTCTCCGCGGCATCTACCAGACGCACAACGCCGCCGAAGGTGCCGACGGCCACCGAGGGCCAGCCCACGAACTGGATGGCGGGCCAGCCGTTGAACTGAAGCCGCACCTTGTCGCCCACCTGGACGAGAGGCATGTCCATGCCGTCCAACCACAGCTCGACGGTAGGCTCGCGTGCGTCCGGCACAAACAGCGCCACCGGTTCGCCGCTCTTCAGCAGCTCGCTGTTGGGCTGTGCCAGCAGCCGGAGGATGGTTCCGTTGCGCGGCGCGTACACCTTCAGCGTCTGCTGGCGGGCCAGGCGCGAATCGACGCGCTGGAGCTCGGCCCTGATGTTGGCGATCTCGGCGCGCGCGAGGTTGAGCGCGGCGCGCTCGCTCTCAATGGCGGCGTCGGCGTCCGCCATCGTCTTGCGCAGGTCGTCTTCGAGCGCCTGCTTCTCGGTGCGTGCCGCGTTAAGCGCCGCCACCGCGCGGCGCACTTCCGCCTCCGCGGTGGCGAACTCCTGCTGCGCCAGCTCGACCGCGCGCTGGCTGGTGAGCCCGCGCTCGACGAGGTTGCGCTGCCGCGCAATGTTGAGCCGGGCCGCAGTGAGCCGTTCTTCAGCCGCGCGCAGCGCCTGCTCGTTCTGCACGATGCGGTCATTGGCCATCTGCACGCGGTTGCGGGCGGCGCTGACGGCGTTCGAGCGGGACTCGACAAGGCGCCCGATGCGCTCTTCGTGCGCGGCGGCCCGGCGTTCGGCCATCATCAGCCGCTCGCTCACCGCGGTGCGCTCGTTCTGGAGCCGGTCCAGGATCAGCGGATCGTTGTCGGTCAGCTCCACGATGAGCTGGCCTTCCCGGACGTGGACGCCTTCGCTCACATGCCAGCGGGCGACGCGGCCTTCGACGGGCGCGCTGATCGCCTGCACGCGCTCCAGCGGGGCCAGTGCCGAGACGTGGCCCATCCCGGACACGCTCTGCTGCCAGGGCGTGAAGATGAGCGCGATGACCGAGAGCACGAAAAATACCACCAGCGAGCGCGCCACCGTGCGCACCCGCTTTCCGCTGTCGAGTTCGGCCATGACGGGAAGGACATGCGTGCTCATCGCCTTACCTCCACCAGTTTCCTGTCGCGGATTTCGTAGACGCGGTCGCAACGTTTCAGGATCTCTTCGTTGTGGCTGGCCACGATGACCGTCCAGCGGCCGCGCGGCGCAAACACCAGCTCGAGCAGGCGGCCGCGCTCGGGCAGGTCCTCCAGCCAGTCGAGGCATTCATCCAGGATCAGCACACGTGGCTCGTGAGCAAGCGCGCGCGCCAGCTCCAGCTGGATCGCCTGCCCTGCCGAGAGCGGCGCGCCGCCGGTGGCCAGCCTCGTATTCACCCCGTCCGGCATTTTCAGCACATGATCGAGCAGCCCGACCTCTTCGAGCGCCTCGCGGGCGCGCTCGGTGGTGAGCTCCTCCCTGCCGAGGCGCAGGTTCTCCAGCACGGAACCTTCGAAGATCTGCGGTTCGCGCACCAGGGCAATCTGGTCCCGCAGTTCGTCCAGGCTGAGCTCCCGGTAGTCGCGGCCATCAATCTCCACATGGCCGCCCGCCGGCGCCCGCAGCCCGTAAAGCACGTCCAGCAGGCTGCTCTTGCCGCTGCCGGTCGAGCCCAGCAGGCCCACCCGCGAACCAGCCTCCGCAGTGAGCGAAGCGTGCTCGAGCAGCGGAACCGAATCCCCCGCCTCGACGGTGACGTTTACCAGCTTCAGCTCCGCCGCCCCCGCCCTGCGCGGCAGCGGCTCGCCGCCTTCGCGCTCGGTCGGCAGATCGGTCAGATATCCCAGCTTGTCGAGCGACGCCATCAGGTCGTAGAACTGCTCGAGGTGCTTGCCGAACTTGGTGATGCCGCTGGTGACCAGCGCGACCACCAGCTCGGCTGCCACCAGTTGGCCCAGCGTCATCTGCCGGTCGATCACCAGCCAGCCGCCCACGCCCAGCAGGGTCGCGCTGGCAAAGGCCTGCAACGCAAACGATCCGACAATCTGGCGCAGCAGGATGCGGAAATGCTCGGCGCGGTAATGCAGGTAGTCTTTCACCAGATCGTTGGTCCGCTCGAGCGCCAATGCAAGGCCGGCGCGCGACTTCACGGCAATCTGGTGGCGGGCCAATTCCTCCAGCCACGCCAGCAGCGCGTACTTGGCCTTTGACTCCTTCACCGCCGTCGGGATCGCCCCCGCCCCCATCGGAAACAGCACCGTGAAGAGACTGAGCACCAGCAGCACGTCGAAGGCGAGCAGGAAGGGGTGATACACCGCCAGCAGGATCATGCCGATCAGCGTCTGCACGACGACCGTCAGGCCGTCCAGCAGCAGCGCGGCGCCGGCCTTCTGCACGGTCACCACCTCCAGGAAGCGGTTGACCAGCTCGGGGCCGTGGTAGCGGTCGAAAAACCGCGGCTCCACGCGTACCAGCTTGTTGGCCACGTCGCCGGCCAGGCGCGCGAAGATGCGCCGCTGGATCATCTCCACCACATACTGCCGGTAGGCGTTCAGCCAGGTCACCGCCAGAAGGCCGAGGAAGACGAGGATCGTCAACACCGCCAGCGGCTGCAACAGCGTGCCGAAGGCGATCGTGTTGACCACGGCCTGCACGGCGACGGGTACCACCAGCGAGACCAGCCCCGTGGCCGCAGTGTAGATCACCACCACCCAGGAGTCTTCGCTTTCCAGCCGGATCCATTCCTGCAAACGGCGGAACGGATGGACGTGGTGGTAGATCAGTTCTTTGGAGCCATTTGCTGCCATAAGTTCACGATTTGCTTCCTGACCGCATCCGCGTGAGCGCGCCCTGCTTCGCAAGCCCCGCCGGCTCACCCCGGATTCCGGGTTTCCTTCCGGGGGCGCTCCTTCCTGCCTGGTTCAGGGGGCCGCGCGGGGACGCCGTAGTGGGAATCTTACTGCTGTGGAAAGCGATGGGGACCTTTCATATTGTCAGAATATGTAGATGTTTGACAAGCCGCCCCGGTTCCGGCATACTCGTCAGTGAAGGCCGGATGCAGCCTTCGAGGAGGCGGCTATTCCCCAACGGGCGCTGATCGCGAAAGAGCTGGCTGAACTGCTGGGAGCCATCTCCCATCCTCACCGTCTGCGGATCCTCATCGAGCTGCACGACGGGGAGATGGACGTCAACGGGCTTCAGCAGATTCTCGGCATCAGCCACTCTTCAGTCTCGCAGAACCTGGCCATCCTGCGCGCGCACCATCTGGTGCAGGAGCGCCGGCAGGGGCGGCATGTCTACTACTCGCTGACGAACCCGTCCTTCTCGGACTGGCTGCTCGACGGGCTTCAGTTCCTCGAAACAGGCCTTGCCCGCCACGAGGACATCCGCGCCGCAGTGGAGGCAGCCCGCCGGCTGTGGATGAAATCAAACAGCGCCTCCTAGCTTCGCAGCCGGCGGTAGATTTCCCGCTTTCCCACTCCAAGCTGCCGGGCCAGACGTTTCATCGCTTCCATCCGCGGGAGGCCCTGCTGCTCGAGCCGCGCCACTTCGGCCTCCAGATCTTCGGGGCAGCCCGGGCGCTGTTCGCCGCCCGCCTGCTTGCCGATGAGCAACGTGATTTCTCCGCGGACCGCGCCGCGGCGGCCCAGCTCCTCCCGCAACTCGCGGGCCGTTCCGCGGAGGAATTCCTCGTGGATCTTGGTCAGCTCCCTGGCAAGGACGACGGGCCGCGACGGCATGACCGACTCTAGATCGGCCAGCGCCTCCAGAATCCGGTGCGGAGCCTCATAGAAGACGAGCGTGCAGGGAAGGGCGGCGAGAGTCTCCAGCAGCCGCACGCGCTCGGCCTTGCGGCGGGGCAGGAATCCGCCGAAGTAGAAGCTGTCGGTTTCCAGGCCCGAGGCGGAAAGCGCGGCGACAAAGGCGGCCGGACCGGGGATGGGAACCACGCGGATGCCCCGCTCGACGGCCTTCCGCACCAGCCGGAAGCCGGGATCGGAGATCAGCGGCGTGCCCGCGTCGGCCACCAGCGCGACGTCTTCGCCTTCCTCCAGCCGCCCGAGCAGTTCCAGAGCGCGCTCTTCCTCGTTGTGCTCGTGATAGCTGGCCAGCCGCGCCGGGATGCCGTAGCGCTCCAGCAGCTTCCTCGTCTGCCGCGTGTCCTCGCAGGCGACCCATGCGGCCCGGCGGAGGGTTTCAATGGCCCGTTGCGTGATGTCCTCCAGGTTGCCGATGGGTGTCGCCACCACGAAAAGGGTTCCGGCCACGCGACCATTGTAAGGCGCTGCCCCGGCAGCCGGTGGAAGCGGAGGAGGCGATAATGGGCTCATGCGCCAGCCAGGCCGGGCGCAGAAGGAGGAGCCCGACAGTCGCATGCGGAAAAGCACCGGGCGGCAGCAGGAAGGATTGCGGCAGGCCTATCTCCACAAGGCGCCGGGAGCCGGCTGCTGCGTGCGGATCGATTTTGGCGTGGTGGACCGGCTGGCCGCAGAAGCGCTGCGCGGCCTGAGCGCCTTGCCGCGGCGGGGGATGGAGGTGGGCGGGTTGCTGCTGGGGCGGGTGGAACAGGCCGATGGAGAGGCGCTGGTGGTCATCGAGGATGCGGTGGGCTTCCCCTGTGAGCACCTGTACGGACCGAATTTCCAGTTGTCGCCCAGGGACCGGGAGACGTTTGCAGAGATGGTGGCCTCTTGGGCGCCGGGTCCGGGCCGTCCGGTTCATCTGGTAGGCTTTTACCGGAGCCACACGCGGGGAGACTTGGAACTGACGCCGGAAGACATCGAGCTGCTGGACACCTGGCTCCCTCACCCGCACGGGGTCTTTCTGCTGCTCCGCCCGCACGCCACGCGGCCTGCGGAGGCTGCCTTCTTTTTCCGCGAGGATGGCGCATTCCGGGCTGGCCCGCCTGCCGTGAGGTTTCCGTTTCGCCGCAGGGAGCTGGGAGGCGGCGCTCCTCCGCGGAGGCAGGCTTCCGGCGGGTCAGGGCAGGAGGAGAACAGGCCCGGGCCGGGGGCGCCGGCTGCTCCCCTGGAAACAAGAACCCACTCTCCTGCTCCGCAGGCAGCTCCCAGCCGCGCGGCAGGCGGGTGGCTGCTGGTGCTGGCCCTGTTGGCCTTTCTGCTGGTCGGCGTCGTGATCGGCGTTCAGGTGGCCGGCCTGATCCACCAGCCCTCCCGCGCCCCCGAGTCGGGCGATCCCTTCGCGCTGGGCCTTTCGGCGGTGCAGGTGGGAAGCGAGATCCATCTGCGGTGGAATCCCCAGGCCCCCGCCCTTTCGGCGTGCAAAAGCGCTTCGCTCGTGATTCGCGACGGGCCCACCACCCGGATGATCGATCTGCGCAGGGAGGACGTGGCCCGCGGAGCCCTCGTATACCGGCATTCGAGCCACAACGTGAGCTTCCGCATGGAGGCGATCCTCTCGCCCGGCAACAGCGTTGCCGAATCCATCGAGCTCCGGCTGATGCCGCCGGAGGGCAGCCCGGGGGCAGAAGGGGCCGATCCGCTAAAATGACAGTGGTGTCGCCGGAAAGCCCGATCGTCCAGCCCGAGCCTGCACCGCAGCCCGAGCCCGCGCCGGCGGCAGCCGAGGCGCCGCACCCGCGCAATGTGATCACCGAGTGGACGATCACGATCATCCTGCTGCTTTTCGGCACCACGACGCTGGTGCAGGCGTTCGTGATTCCGACCGGATCGATGGAGGACAACCTGCTGATTGGCGACCATCTTCTGGTGGACAAGCTCGCCTATGCGCCCGCCGGTCCGATCAGCCGCCACCTGCTGCCCTACACGCCGGTGCGGCGCGGCGACATTGTCGTTTTCCGCTACCCGGCGGACGTGCGGCAGACGTTCGTCAAGCGGGTGATCGGCATCCCCGGAGACCGCATCCGCATCGCCGACAAGCAGGTCTATCTCAATGGCCGCCCGCTCGACGAGCCCTACAAGTTCCACAAGACGCCCTACTACGACTCCTACCGGGACAACTTCCCCTCGGCTCCCAACACGCGCGTCGACAGGCGCGCCTGGGAGATGCTGGAGCGCCACACGAGCAACGGCGAAGTGGTGGTGCCGCCGGGGCACTATTTCGTCCTCGGCGACAACCGGGATTCGAGCCTCGATTCGCGCTACTGGGGGTTCGTCCCGCGGGAGAACATCATCGGCAAGCCGCTGCTGGTCTACTGGTCCTACGACGCGCCGACGCACCGGCTGGTCAGCCCGGGACTCAGCCTCGAACACCTCAAGGACCTGGCCACCAACTTCTTCGCCAAGACACGGTGGCGCCGCACGTTCCTGCTGATCCGCGGACACGATTTCCGCATGTGACCCGTCTGCCATGAAAAATACCCTCAGGAAATCCGCCCGGAAGGAAACGGAAAAGAAAGAGACGTTTCAGCCGGATTTCGCCGAAAAAGTCCGCGCGTTCGTCTCCGAATGGGCAGTGACGATCATCCTCCTTCTGTTCGGCACCACGACGCTGCTTCAGGCCTTCGTCGTCCCCACCGGCTCGATGGAGGACACGGTGCTCATCGGGGACCACATGTTCGTCGACAAGCTCGCCTACGCGCCGCCCGGGCCAGTGAGCCGCTTCCTGCTGCCTTACGTAGAGGTGAAGCGGGGCGACATCGTGGTCTTCAAGTTCCCCGTCAACCCGCGCGAGAACTACATCAAGCGCATCGTCGGCGTGCCCGGGGACCGCATCCGCATCGTGAACAAGCAGCTCTATCTGAACGGGAAGGCGGTAAAGGAGCCGTACGTCGTCCACAAGACGCCCTACATCGACTCCTACCGGGACAACTTCCCCTCCGAGCCGAACACGAGGCTGGCGGAGCCCGCCTATGAAATGCTGTCGCGCCACGTGGTCAACGGAGAAGTGGTGGTCCCGCCCGGCCACTACTTCGCCATGGGGGACAACCGCGACAATTCGCTCGATTCGCGCTATTGGGGGTTCGTGCCGCGCGAAAACATCATCGGCAAGCCGGCCATCATCTTCTGGTCCTACGATACGAGCACGGAGCGGCTGGCCGATCCGAACATCATCTCCATCGACCACCTGATCGATCTCGGCCTCAACTTCTTCACGAAGACCCGCTGGAAGCGGACCTTCATGGTGCCGAAGGGCTATCCGCTCGGCTGAGCCGCACCCGCTTCAGGCGCTTTCGAAACCGGTTTCCCGGTCGCGCAGGCCGAGCAGATAGAGGATTCCATCGAGGCCCGAGTGCGTGAGCGCCTGCCGCGCGCCGGCGCGCACCGCGGGCTTGGCGCGGAAGGCGATGCCGAGGCCGGCGATGCGCAGCATCGGCAGGTCGTTGGCTCCGTCGCCCACGGCGATGCATTGCTCGAGATGCCAGCCCTCGCGCGCGGCGATGCGCCGAAGAAGCTCGGCCTTGGCCGCGCCGTCGACAATGGGCTCGGCCACCTCCCCGGTCACCACGCCGTCCCGCACGACGAGCGTATTGGCGTGCAGGTAGTCGATGCCGAGCCTCTCCTGAAGAACCCTGCCGAAGAAGGTGAATCCGCCGGACAGGATCGCCGTCTTGTAGCCGAGCCGGCGCAGCGTGCGCGCCAGCCGCTCGGCGCCGTCAGTGAGCGGAATCCTTTCCACCACACGTTGCAGCGCGGATTCCGGCAGGCCGCGAAGCAGCGCCACTCGCTCCCGGAACGCCTTGCGGAAGTCGAGCTCGCCGCGCATGGCCGCTTCAGTGATGCGGCGGACCTGCTCGCCGGCTCCGGCTTCGGCGGCCAGTTCGTCGATCACTTCGCCCTGGATGAGCGTGGAGTCCATATCGAAGGCCACCAGGCGGCGGTGGCGGCGCCAGACAGAGTCGTGCTGGAAGGCGACATCGATGCCGCCCTCGCCTGCCATTTCGGCCAGCGCGGTGCGGAGCGCGTGCTCGTCTGGCTCGCCGCCGGGGCTGGCGGCGCTGGCGGTGAACTCGACGCAGGCGCGCGGCTCGGGCGGCAGCGCGAGCGGCGTGCGGGCGGAGAGGCGGTCGATGCGGTCGATGTTGAGTCCGGCCCGCAGCAGAATGCCGGCGATCTGCGACAGGTGGCCCGCTTCCAGGCTGCGCCCGAGGGCGGTGACCAGATAGCGCCGTTTGGCCTGCTGCCGCACCCATTCCTCGTAGTGGCTGGCGGCGACTTCGGTGAAGCGCACCTGCACGCCGAGCCGGTGCGCCTCCAGCAACAGGTCGGTCATCAGCGGCGAAGCGCGCAGCGCGCCGGTCAGCTCGACGAGGATGCCCAGCGCCAGCGCGTCATGGATGACCGCCTGGCCGATGTCGAGCACGCGCGCGCCGTGGCGCGCCAGCACCGCGGCCAGCGCGTGCGTCACACCCGGGCGGTCCTGCCCGGTCACATGGATCAGCAAAGCTGCCGAATTCATTCCGTTGTCCAGCTCCCCTGTCCGGCCCCTTCCGGACCTGCAAGCCCCTACTCGTAACGCAGCGTCTCGGCCGGCGCCACTGCGGCAGCCGCGCGCGCCGGATAAAGCGTCGCCAACAGGGCGACGGCGAGCGCCAGCGCGCCTATCCAGAGCGAATCCGCCCAGCGCGGCTCGAAAGGCACATAAGACAGCGAGTAAATCTCCTCGTCGATGCGGATCCAGCGGTAGCGTCCTGCCAGATGGCTCAGCCCGTGGCCAAGGACGAAGCCGGCGGCCGCGCCGGCGGCGGCGATCATCAGCCCCTGCCAGACGAAGATGCGCGCGATCTGCGCGCGCCGCGCGCCGAGCGAGATCAGCACGGCGATGTCGCGCTTCTTCTCCATGACGCGCATGAACAGCGCGGTGAGGATGTTGAGCGCCGCTACGAACTGGATGAGTGAAATCGTGATCACCGAGACGATCTTCTCCATGCGCAGCGCGTTCAGGAGCTGGCGGTTCTGCTCCATCCAGTGGGTGGCCCCGAGTTCGGCTCCGGCCGCGGCTTCCGCGGCGCGCGCGACTTCGGGCGCGCGGTCCGGGTCGTCGAGCTTCAGCTCGATGGCGTTGACGACATCGGGCAGCGCCAGCACGCGCTGCGCCTGCGCGATGGTGGTCACCGCAAGCTGGTTATCCAGATCGTAGAAGCCCGACTCGAAGATGGCCGCCACGCGGAAGCGGAACTCGGCCGGGCGCATGCCGAAGGGCGTCATCTGGCCCTGCGGGCTGAGGATGCGCACCACGTCGCCCACGCGCATGCCGATGCGCGCCGCCAGATGCGAGCCCAGCACGATGCCAGGCAGCCCGCGCACATCGTCCATCTGCGCGAGGCTACCCTGCCGGATGTGGGCCGCAAACTCCGGCGAGGCGAGCGGCATTCCTTTCAGGGTGGCTTCCGCGGACTGCATCGGCCCCGAGGCAAGCACCTTGCCGTACAGGGCCGGCGCGGCTTCCTTCACGCCGGGGACGCGCGCCATTCTGGCGGTGATTTCTCGCCAGTTTCCAATGCCCGTCGAGGGAGTCTTTTCGAGCAGCACGACGTGGGGCGTGGCGCCCAGGAGGCTTTCCTGGAGGGCGCGCCGGAAACCGTTGTTGATGGCAAGCGCAATCACCAGCGCCATCACGCCCGCGGCCACGCCGGCCACGGAAACGGCGGTGATGAGCGGGATGACCGCCTCGCGCCTTTTCGCGCGGAGGTAACGGGCGGCGACGAAAAGCTCGAATGCGCGCGTCACTTCTTCGCCGATGCCTGGCGCAGCCACTCCGCGATGCCGATCTCTCCCTCCGGCCGCAGCAGCGGGAACAGGATCACATCACGGATCGACTTCTGGCCGGTGAGGATCATCACCAGCCGGTCGATGCCGATGCCTTCGCCTGCCGTGGGCGGCATGCCGTAGCAGAGCGCGCGCAGGTAGTCCTCGTCCATCTGGTGCGCCTCTTCGTCGCCGCGCTCGCGCATGGCAAGCTGCATTTCGAAGCGCCTGCGCTGCTCGTCGGGATCGTTCAGCTCGGTGAAGGCGTTGCCGATCTCCATGCCGGCGGCGTAGATCTCGAAACGGTCCGTCATGGACGGATCGTCCGGGTTCTGCCTGGCCAGCGGCGACACTTCCACCGGGTACTCGTAGATGATCGTCGGCTGCTGAAGCGCCTCCTCGCAGTGGCGCTCGAACAGGTCGACCAGCGCCTCGCCGGGCGTCGGCTTGTGGGAGTGCCGCAGCAGCCACTCGGGGTCGCGCACCTGGCCGGGCGTGGGACGCGGGCCGTGCTTCCAGAACTCGATGACGGCCTCGCGCATGCGGTAGCGCCGGATGTTGCCGAAGTCCAGCTCCACGCCCTGGTAGAGGACCCTGTCAGAGCCGGTAGCGTCGATCGCCGTCTGCCGCAGCAGCTCGCAGCTCAGGTCCATCAGGTCCGTGTAGTCGGCGTAGGCCTGGTAGAACTCGAGCATGGTGAACTCGGGGTTGTGGCGCGTCGAAATGCCTTCGTTGCGGAAGTTGCGGTTGATCTCGTAGACGCGCTCCATGCCGCCGGTGACCAGGCGCTTGAGGTAAAGCTCGGGCGCGATGCGCAGGTAGAGGTCGATGTCGAGCGCGTTGTGGTGGGTGATGAACGGGCGCGCCGCCGCGCCGCCGTACAACGGCTGCATCATCGGCGTTTCCACTTCGACGAAGCCGCGCTCGTTGAGCTGCCGCCGCAGCGAAGCGATGACGCGCGCGCGCGTTTCGAACACGCGCAGCACTTCCGGGTTCGCGATCAGGTCGAGGTAGCGCTGCCGGTAGCGCAGCTCGACGTCTTCGAGGCCGTGGTATTTCTCCGGCAGCCCGAGGAGATTCTTCGACAGGAAAGTCAGCTTCTCCGCATGGACGCTGAGCTCGCCAGTCTTCGTGCGGAACAGGTAGCCGTCGACGCCGATGATGTCGCCGAGGTCCAGAAGCTGGTAGAGGCGGAAGTCGTTTTCCGGAACGGCGTCCTTGCGGACGTAAATCTGGAGCCGCTCGCCAAGCTGCTGGATGTGCATGAAGCCGGCCTTGCCCATGCGGCGCACGGTCATCACCCGGCCGGCGATGCGCACGGCGACGCGTTCCCGCTCGAGCGCTTCCGCGTCCGCCGACGACCAGCCGGCGCGGATCTGCGGCACCGTGTGCGTCAATTCAAAGCGCTGGCCGTAGGGGCGCCAGCCGAGCGCCTCGATCTCGCGGATGCGCGCGAAACGCTGCCGGAAAAGCTCCTGTTCGAGGGACAATGCAGGACTCCTTAGGGGGAAACCTTCATTATAATGGGACACTTGCGGTCGCTCAGCATTGTCATTCCCGCGTACAACGAAGAGCAGCGGCTTCCGTCGACGCTCGCGCGCATCACCGCATGGCTGGAAACAAAACGGCCTGATTTTGTGGAGATCCTCGCGGTCGACGACGGCTCGACCGACCGCACCGCTGAGGTCGTCCGCGAAGCGGCGGCGCGCGACCCCCGCATCCGGCTGCTTCAGAACCCCGGCAACCGCGGCAAAGGCTACGCCGTGCGTCACGGCATGCAGAAGGCGCAGGGCGAGTGGGTGCTGTTCACCGATGCCGACCTCTCCGCGCCCATCGAGGATCTGGAACGGCTCGAAGAGGCGGTGGCGCGCGAGTCCGCCGACGGCGCCATCGGCTCGCGCGCGCTGGACCGGAGCCTCGTGCTGCGGCATCAGTCCGCTCTGCGCGAGCTGAGCGGTCGCGTCTTTAATCTCTGCATGCGGCTGATCACCGGGCTCCCTTACCGGGACACGCAGTGCGGCTTCAAGCTGTTCCGCCGCGACGTGGCCGCCTGCGTGGCAGCCCGGCAGCAGAGCGACGGCTTCGGTTTCGACGTCGAGATCCTGTACATCGCCCGAAAGCACGGCTACCGCATCCTCGAGGTCCCGGTGCGTTGGGCCAACGTCGAGGGCACCAAGGTGAGCCTCTCCAAAGGGCTGGCGGCGTTTCTGGATCTGCTGCGCGTCCGCTGGAACGACCTGCTCGGGCTGTATTGATGACCCTGCCGTTGACAGGTGTTTAGACCTGTGCTAGTGTGAGGGTGCGGTTAAGAGGGCCGCCCCTTGCGGTCCGCGGAGGTCGTCCTCCCTTGGCCGCCCTTTTCTTTTTTCCTCCCCTCCCGGGGCTCCGTGCTCTCCGTTTCGTGCGGCTATCATAAGCAAGGTGTACATTCTCTATGCGGACGAGTCCGGTGCAGCCGGCGACAGGCATCAGAGGTTCTTCGTGCTGGCAGGCATTGCCATTTTCGACCGGCAGACCTGGTGGCTGTCCGTCGAATTGGACAAGATCGTCCAGCGGCTCTTCCCACATCAGCCGGAAGTGGAGCTGCACGGGAGCCACATCCTTCAGGGCAAGGGAATCTGGCGTTCGCTTCCCGTGAAGACGCGAATCGAGGCCTATCAGGAGGCGTTGGGACTGATCAAAGCGCAGATGCCCCTCTTCGGCGTCGGCGTGGAGAGAGCCTTCCTGGCCGGGAGAGATCCCGTCGAGTATGCCTTCGAGGAGATTTGCAGACGATTCGATAAGTACTTGAGACGGCACTACACGCGGCGCGGCGACCGCCAGCGGGGCCTCATTGTGTTCGACAAGACCAGCTACGAAACCTACATCCAGGGTCTTGCTGCCGGATTCCGAACCATCGGACACCGTTATGGCAGAGTCCGCAATCTGTCGGAGGTTCCTCTGTTCCTGGACTCCAGGGTCTCGCGGCTGGTCCAGCTTGCCGACCTGATCGCTTACGCGCTGTTCCGCTTCCTCGAACATCAGGATGAGCGCTTCTTCCCGCTGATCGAAGCGCGCTTCGACGCCGAAGGCGGCGTGTGCCACGGTCTCCATGTCAAGTCGCGGCAGACGCCGTCGCGAAACCTGGCCCCATGACGCGGCGCACTCTGATTGCATTTCCGGCTGCGCTGTTGCCCGTGCCTGAGCCAGGGAGGCCGAGAGGTCTGCGGCTCTGGTTCCGCGAGCCGGCCCGGCACTTCACGCAGTCGCTGCCGCTCGGCAACGGCAGGCTCGGCGCGATGGTTTTCGGCGGCGCGCCTGCGGAGCGCATCGTGCTGAACGAGAGCTCGATGTGGTCCGGATCGGTGCAGGACGCCGATCTGGAAGGCGCCGCCGACGCTCTGCCGGAAATCCGGCGCCTTCTCATGGAAGGACGCAACGCCGAAGCCGAGCATCTGGTCAACCGCCACTTCGTCTGCAAAGGCAAGGGCAGCGGACACGCCCGCGGCAAGGACCTGCCCTATGGCTGCTATCAGACACTGGGCGATCTGCGCCTCGAGTTCCAGCACCCGGCGGAGACCTCCGGCTACATGCGCGAGCTGGACCTGGAAACAGCGGTGGCGCGCGTCGCCTACGAAGCCGGCGGAGCGCGCTTCGAGCGCGAGATCTTCGCGAGCGCTCCCGCGCAGGCGCTGCTGATCCGGCTTGCCTGCTCGCGGCCCGGCGGACTCAGCTTCCGCGCATGGCTGAGCCGCGCCGAGCGGGCGAGCGTCCGCGCCGAGGGAGAGCGCGCGCTCCTTCTGGCCGGCGCTCTCGCTGATGGAAAGGGCGGCGACGGGGTGCGCTTCGCCGCGCGGCTCGAAGTGGATGCCGAAGGCGGGAAGATCGCGGCGAGCGAAGACGGAATCCGCGTGGAAGGCGCCACCACGGCGACGCTGCGCCTGACCGCCGCCACCAACTACGTGCGCTTTGCCAGGCTGTCCGCGCAGGACCCGGCGGCCGCGTGCCTTGCGCAGCAGCGCCTCGCGCGGCGGCCCTGGCAGGAGCTGAAGCGCGCGCACATCGCCGACTACCGGAAATGGTTCGCGCGCTTCTGGCTGGATCTCGGCCCGGGGCGCGACGAATTGCCCACGCCGGAGAGGCTGCGCGCCGCCCAAGAGCGGGGCGGCGATGCCGCGCTGGCGGCGCTGTACTGCCAGTACGGACGCTACCTGCTGATCTCCAGCTCGCGGCCCGGCGGGCTGCCGGCGAATCTCCAGGGCATCTGGGCCGAAGAGTTGCAGACGCCGTGGAATGGCGACTGGCACCTCAACATCAACGTCCAGATGAACTACTGGCCCGCCGAAGCGACGGGCCTGAGCGAGCTGCACGAGCCGCTGCTGGCTCTCACCGCGAGCCTGGCGCAGCCGGGAGCAAGAACCGCGCGCGTTTACTACAATGCCCGCGGCTGGGTGGCGCACGTCATCACCAACGCCTGGGGATTCACGGCGCCGGGCGAACAGGCAAGCTGGGGCGCCACGTCCAGCGGCTCCGGATGGCTCTGCCAGCACCTGTGGGAGCATTTCCTCTACACGGGCGACCTCGGCTTCCTGCGGCGTGCCTACCCGGTGATGCGCGACGCCGCGCGATTCTATGCCGACATCCTCGTCGAAGAGCCGAAACACGGCTGGCTGGTGACGGCTCCGGCCAACTCTCCCGAAAACTCGTTCCTGCTGCCAGACGGGCGCCGCGCGGCGGTCTGTCTGGGGCCGGCCTTCGACATGCAACTGCTGCGCTACCTGTTCGGCGCGGTGATGGAAGCCTCGCGCCTGCTGGGCGTGGACGAGGAGTTCCGCCGCGAGCTGGAAACCAAACGCGCCCGCCTGGCCCCAAGCCGCATTGCCAGCGACGGGCGGCTGATGGAATGGCTGGAGGAATACCGCGAAGCCGAGCCGCAGCACCGGCATGTGTCTCACCTCTGGGGTCTGCATCCCGGCTCAGAGATCACGCCGGAAGAGACGCCGGAGCTGGCTGCGGCGGCGCGGAAGTCGCTGGAGGCGCGCGGCGATGGCGGCACCGGGTGGTCGCTCGCCTGGAAAGTGAGCTTCTGGGCGCGGCTGGGCGACGGCGACCGCGCCCTGCGGCTGCTGCGGAATCTGCTGCAGCCGGTGCCTGCCAGCGAAAGCGGCGTGCGGGTGACGGGCGGCGGCACTTACGACAACCTCTTCTGCGCCCACCCGCCTTTCCAGATCGACGGCAACTTCGGCGGGGCGGCGGGCATTGTCGAAATGCTCCTCCAGAGCCACAACGGCGTCCTCCGCCTGCTGCCGGCGCTGCCGGCGGAATGGAAAGACGGAAGGATGACGGGCGCGCGGGCGCGCGGAGGGTTTGCGGTCGATCTGGCCTGGCGCAGCGGACGCCTCGAAGAAGCGCGCATCCGCAGCCTGCTGGGCCGCGCGCTGCGCGTGCGCTACGCCGGCGTCACGGTGGAGCGGCCGACGCGCGCCGGCGAGACCGTGCTGCTGACTGCGCGCGATTTCGCAGCCAGACGAACGGACTGAGACAGCCGCCGCGAATCTTCTTCACGCCGGGCACGCGGGGCGGTGGCGGGCGCAGCCCTTCGCGCGGGATGCCGCGCAGCCTGCGGGTGCGGAAGCCGGCTAGGCGGCGCCTGCCGTCGATCCCTCCTGCTTCGGCGGAGGCAGGCGGTCATAGTCCACCACCCCGCACCGCGCCGCCCATCGCTCCCACTCGGCGGCCATCATCTGCACGCGCTTCGGATCGCGCGCGGCGAGATCGTTCAGCTCGGTGCGGTCGTCGGCCAGGTTGTAGAGTTCCCAGGGCCCGCCGCGCCGGGCGACGAGCTTCCAGTTGACTTGCCGGAAGGCCCGATGGCCCTGATGCTCCCAGAACAGGCCCGGCGCATTGCGCGGCAGGCCACCGCCATGAACGAGGCAGGTGGTCAGCGGAACCCCCTCGGGCGGCGGCACCAGCACGCCCGAGTTCTGCTGCGGATAGCGGGCCCCGCTGATGCGCACGAGGGTCGGCATCACGTCGATCAGGTGGCCCGTTTCGTGGGTGACCGTGCCGGGCTGGCGGATCTGGCGGGGCCAGAAGGCGATGGCAGGCGTCGCGATGCCGCCTTCATGCACATACTGCTTGTAGAGCCGGAACGGCGTATTGGATAGCTGCGCCCAGGGCCGCCGGTAGGAGGTGTAGGAGTCCGGCCCTCCCGGCACGGGGTTGGATGCCCTTCTTTCCATCCCGCCGCCGATGTTTTCTTCCGCGCAGCCGCCGTTGTCAGAGAAGAAGAGAACCAGCGTGTTGTCGAGCCGCCCTGCCTGCTCGATCTCGCGGAGCACGCGTCCGATGCCGCGGTCCATGCGGTCCACCTGCGCGGCGTAGACGGCCATGCGGAGATCCCACTCTTCCTGTTCGCGCCGGCTGAGCGAGTCCCATGCGGGCACGCCTTCGTCGCGCGGCGCCAGCGGCCAGGCACGGTCGATCAGGCCCATCGCTGCCATGCGCTCGTAGCGCTCGGCGCGCAGGCGGTCCCAGCCGCGGAGGAACCGCCCCCGGTATTTCTCGATGTCCTCCGGCAGGGCGTGCAGCGGCCAGTGCGGCGCCGTGTAGGCCAGGTACAGGAAGAACGGCCGCGGTCGCGATGCCGCCGCGCGCACCATCTCGGCGGCATGGTCCGTGATGGCGTCGGTCATGTAGAAGCCCTTTTCCGGGGGCGTGTAGGGCCTGTCATTGAGCGCCATCACGCGGCCGGGATCGAGGCGGAAGTAGCTCGAGGCGCCGCTGATCAGGCTGAAGGAGCGGTCGAAGCCCCGGTCGCACGGCCAGTGCGGTCGGCGCTCGCCCACATGCCACTTGCCCGACATCAGCGTGGTGTAGCCCGCCTGCCGCAGCACTTCGGCCAGGGTGACGCTGTTCTGGCTGAGAAAACCGCGGTAGGCGGGAAGGCCGCGGTCCTCCACCATGTGGCCGACGCCCGCCTGATGAGGATACAGCCCCGTCAGAAGCGCGGCGCGGCTGGGGCAGCAGCGCGCGGCGCAGTAGAACTGCGAGAAGCGCACGCCGTAGCGGGCCAGCCGGTCGAGATTGGGCGTCTCGATCTCGCCCCCGTAGCAGCCGATGTCGGAGTAGCCGAGATCATCGGCGAGGATGACGACGATGTCCGGGCGGCCGTCCGGTCGGGACGGCGCGGCGGAGGCAGCCGCGCCCGCCGCAGCGGCAAGAAAGGATCGCCGGTCCATGCCCGCCATTCTATGCTCCGCCCCGGGCGGCGGACAGCCGCTGTGCGGGGTGGTAAGATCCGTGGTCAGGAGCCGGGCGGCAGGCGCAGCCGCTGGTGCCCCTCCGGGCGCTGCGGTTGCCCTGCCGCCTCGATGCCTGTGCCTCCGTCTTCCTTTCTGGGCAGTTTCACGGAGCCGCGGCGGAAGGCGGAACAGGCCAGAGCGCCCGTCCCCGCGTGCCCGGCCCTCCCGGCTTCGGCAGAATCCAGCAAGTTTCCGGCACAATCCGGCTACCGGGTGCGCGGCAGGCGTCGCTTACCCTGAGAGTGTCCACAAGAACGCCATGAAAACAAGGAAACTGGGCCAGAGAGGCCCCGAGGTGTCCGCCATTGGACTCGGTTGCATGGGCATGAGCTACGGCTACGGCAAGCCCGGCGACCGGCAGGAGATGATCGCCTTGCTGCGAGCCGCCGTCGAGCGCGGCGTGACGTTTTTCGATACGGCCGAGGTCTACGGTCCGTACACGAACGAAGAGCTGGTTGGCGAAGCGCTGGAGCCCTTCCGCGGGCAGGTGGTGATCGCCACCAAATTCGGCTTCCGGCTGCGCGACGACGGACAGCCCGGCTTCCTGGGCCTGGACAGCCGCCCGGAGCGGATCCGGCAGGCGGTGGAAGGCTCGCTGCGGCGGCTGCGTGTGGAGGCAATCGACCTGCTGTACCAGCACCGCGTGGATCCGAACGTCCCCATCGAGGACGTGGCCGGCACCGTGCGCGACCTCATCCGCGAGGGCAAGGTGAAACACTTCGGCATGAGCGAGGCCGCCGCGGCGACCATCCGCCGGGCGCATGCGGTGCAGCCGGTGACGGCCATTCAGAGCGAGTATTCGCTGTGGCACCGCCGGCCCGAGGAGGAAGTGCTGCCTGCCTGCGAAGAGCTGGGCATCGGCTTCGTGCCGTACAGCCCGCTGGGCAAAGGCTTCCTGACAGGCAAGATCGACGAGAACGCGCAGTTCGATCCGTCGGATCTTCGCTCACGCATTCCGCGCTTCACGCCGGAGGCGATCCGGCACAACAAGGCGCTGGTGGAGCTGCTGGAAAGCTTCGGCCGGAGGCGCAATGCTACGCCGGCGCAGGTGGCTCTGGCCTGGCTGCTGGCGCAGAAGCCTTGGATCGTGCCCATTCCCGGCACGACGAAGCTGGCGCGGCTGGAAGAGAACATCGGCGCGGCAGACCTGGAGCTGACCGCGGACGAACTGCGGGAGCTGGACGAAGCCGCATCCCGTGTGCAGATCGTGGGCGCGCGGTATCCGGAAGAGATCGAGCGCATGAGCTATCTGTGAGCCCCCGGTCGGCGCGCGCCTGTGCAAGGAGGTTTCGCCGATGCATCTGTTGTCGATCGCGCTTTGCGGGCTGGCGCTGGCAGCCGCCGTGGTGGCGGGTTCCGGCGCCATGCAACCGAAGGAGCCGGGCATTCGCGTGTCGTCTTCCGCCGACCGCAAGACCGGCCCCGGACCAGCCGACTATTTCACCGGCACCGTGCGCGTCGAAATGCTGTTCGAGGCACAGGCCCCGGCCCGCGCCTCCGGCGGACGGGTGCGGTTCGAGCCGGGAGCGCGCACCGCGTGGCACACGCACCCGCTGGGACAGATCCTGATCGTCACCGAGGGAACCGGTTGGGTGCAGGAGTGGGGCGGCCCGAAGCGGGAGATCCGTCCGGGAGACGTGGTGCGCATTGCGCCCGGCGTGAAGCACTGGCACGGAGCGACGGCGACGTCGGCGATGACGCACATCGCGATTCAGGAGAACCTCGATGGAAGAGTGGTGGAGTGGATGGAGAAGGTCAGCGAGGAAGACTACCTGCGCCAATAGCGCAGCCCGCATCGGGATGAGCCGCCGCCGGGCGGCGGCCCTTCTGGCCGGGGCGCCTGTCTTCGCGGTGTGGCCTGCGGCCGGCCAGCAGAAGCACATCACGGCCTTCACGGGCGAGTGGCGCTATGTCGCCGGACGCTCAAGATTCGATCCCGGGCCGCCGTTCCGGGCCTTCGTGCTTCGCTTCACGCCGGACGGAACCCGCCATCTGGATCTGACATTTGCCGACGGGCGCCGGCTGCGGGCCGAGCTGCCGTGGTCGGACGGCAGGCGGGTGAAGGTTCGAGTCATCGAGGGGGATATGCAGGGCGTGGAAGCAGTTTCGCGGATCCGCGGCCGGGTGATGGAAGACACCTGGTTTCAGGATGGGCGGATGATCGAGAAAGTCCGGGGGCGGATCAGCCGCGATGGCAGAACGCTGACCGTCGACGTCGAGGGGCCGCTGCCGGGCGGGGGCACGTTCCGAAACCAGGTGGTCTTCGAGCGGCAGGACGAGCCAGGGAAGCGGTGAGCACGATCCGCCCGCAGGGCGGCATCAGACCTTCTCTCTGAAATCCGTCTTCAGCCCTCAGCGGCGTACCGCGCGCCGGAGTAAAAAGGGGCAAGTGACGTGAGACACCATTTCGACCGCTGCGCCTGCTTGCGGAACGCGGCAGTCTGCATGGCCTGCTCCTGCCGGGCCTCTTTCACGGGCGTCAGCCAGCCTGCGGAGCGAAGCGCAATGGGGACAGTGCCGCCTGACCCGATCCTCATAACTGGGCGCGGACGACTTCGCCCTCTTTCAGCCCTTCAAGGATCGCCGTCTGCGTGCCGTTGGTGAGGCCCACTTTCACGGCGCGCTTCTCAAAACCCTTCTCGGTTCTCACGTACACGTAGTGCTGCCCGCCCTGCTCGCCCACCGCGGCGGCAGGCACGAGCAGGACGTTCTCCTGACGGTCGATCAGCACGTTGGCGTAAGCCGACAGATCGGGAATCACGCGGCGGTCGGGATTCGTGATGCGGATGGTGACCGGAATGTTGCGGATGTAATAGTTCTCGAACCGGCTGCCCACGGCGATGGCGCCAATCGAGTAGAGCTCGCCCTCGTAGGTGGCGCCGGGGAACGCGTCCAGGCCGACGACGGCTTTCTGCCCGATGCGCAGCCGCGTCACTTCCGCCTGGTTCACCCTGCCCTCGATCATCATCTTCTGCGGGTTGATGATCTTCATGACGGGCTGGCCGGGCCCCATGCGGTCGCCCACGGCCACGGTGACCTGGTCGCCGCCGGGGCGGAACATGGTCTGGAGCACCACCATGCCGGCGATGGGCGAGCGGATCACCAGCTTCTTCAGGTCGTTCTCGTGGCGCTCGACGTGCAGCTCCTCCATTTTCATGGAGATTTCCGCCGCGCGCAGGTCGGCAGCGAGAGACTGCCGCGTGAGCTCCACTTCCTGGAGCATCTCCTTGTAGGCGGCTTCGGCCTCTTCGAGGGCCAGCTTCAGCAGCTCGCGGTCGATATCCGTGCGCACGTCGAGCGTCTTGTAGTCCAGGGCGGCCTTGTCTACGGCCGCCTTGGCCACGCGGAGCTGCTGGCGCAGATTCTCCATCTGGAGTTCGTTGTTGACTTTGCGCTTGGCCACGTCGTTCTGGCGGTCCCGCAGGCCGTCGATGGTGTCGTCGAGGTGATCCTTCATGCTCTGCGGGTCGAACTCGAGGACGACGTCGCCCGGCTGCACCATCGCGCCCGGCTCGGCCAGTCTGAGAATGATCATCGGCCCCGCCTCGGGGCCGCGGAGCATCGGCGCGGTAATGTTCACGAAGTCCTGCGCCGTCGTCGTTCCCCCGATCCGCAGGCGAACCTCAAGGTCCCCCCGTTGCACCGTGGCGGTGCGCGTTGCGGCCAACACCGTCTGCGACGCCCCCGCCTGCCGGGCCGTCTGCAAATAAACGAACGCACTGCCGCCGGCCACCACCAGCACAAGCAGGAGAATCAGGGGACGGACCAGCGACGGGCGGCGCCGCACGGGTGCGGCCGGTTCCTGCCCGGGAGCTGGCTGGGGCACGGGATGGGTCATCGCCGGCATGGAGACACGGGAATCCTTTCTGTCGTCTTAGACGTGCCTTCAAGCGAAAAGGCGCATTCTCCGGGGCGCCCGGTTACAGAATCGCCGCCACATCTCACCGCGTACGGCGGCTGTTCTCGAATTGCCAGGCCGACTCCACCATCGCCTCCAGGGATTCATACTGCGGCTGCCATCCGAGAGTCTTCCTCAGTTTCGAGCTGTCGGCCACCAGAACGGCCGCATCGCCCTCGCGGCGCGGCCCCACGCGGAACGGCACCGGCCGGCCCGTGGCCCGCTCGGCAGCGCGAATCACCTCCAGCACGGTGTAGCCGCGCCCAGTGCCCGCGTTGAACACGTCCGTGGCGCCGCCCGCCATGAGGTATTCGAGCGCCCGCACATGGGCGGCGGCGAGATCGCTGACATGAATGTAGTCGCGGATGCAGGTACCATCGGGCGTCGGATAGTCGTCTCCGAACACGGTGATCGGCTCGCCGGTGAGGATCGCCCGCAGGATCAACGGGATGAGGTGCGTCTCCGGCTGATGTTCCTCGCCGATGCCATAGCGCGGCTCCGCCCCGCAGGCGTTGAAATAGCGAAGACTCACCGAACGCAGCCCGGACGTCCGGTCGAGCCAGCCGAGGATCTTTTCCACCATGAGCTTCGACTCGCCATAGGGATTCTTCGGCCGCAGCGGCGCATCCTCCGGGATGGGCGTAGAGTCCGGATCGCCGTAGACCGCCGCTGTCGAGCTGAACACGATCCGCCGCACGCCGTACCGGCGCATCACTTCCAGAAGGGCCAGCGAGCCGCCCACGTTGTTGCGGAAGTAGCGCTCCGCCTCGCGCATGCTCTCGCCGACCGCGATCAGCGCCGCGAAATGGATGACGGCGTCGAAGCGGTGCCGCGCGAACAGGGCGTCGAGCGAAGCGGCATCGTGAAGGTTGATGATATGGAGCCGCCCTTTGGGCACATTGTGCGCGTAGCCTTTGCTCAGGTCGTCGACCACCTGCACATCATGGCCTTCTTCAAGCAGAAGCCGCGCCGTGTGCGCGCCGATATAGCCGGCGCCGCCAGTGACGAGTATCGAGGCCATCTTGCAGAAAAACTGAGGGGCGGCAGCCCACGCCGCCGCCCCCTTCAAGGTATCAGATGGCCGCGCCTGCGGTCAGCCTCAGAGCGCCTTCTCAACGGCGGCGATCAGTTCGGCAGAGTCCGGCGAGACGTTGGGTTCGAAACGGCCGATCACCCTGCCGTCCTTGCCCACAAGGAACTTGGTGAAATTCCACTTCACGTCGCCGCCCGTGGCCGCGGTCAGGTACTGATAGAGCGGGATCATGTCGGCACCCTTGACGCTGACCTTCGACATCATGGGGAAAGTGACGTCGTAGTTGCGCTTGCAGAACTCCTTGATTTCCGCCTCCGTGCCCGGCTCCTGCCCGCCGAAGTTGTTGGCCGGGACGCCGAGGATGACGAAGCCGCGGTCCTTGTAGCGGCGGTACAGCTTCTCCAGCCCCGCGTATTGCGGCGTGTAGCCGCAGCGGCTGGCGACATTCACGATCAGCACCACCTTGCCCTGGTACTGCTTGAGCGGCGCTGGTTCGCCGTCGATGGTCTTCAGGGTGAACTCGTAGATGGAAGAGGCGGCGAATGCAGTCATGGCGAGAGTCATCGTCGCTATCAGAGCGAATCGGCGATGCATACCTGATCGGATGAACCGCGCGTCCGCGCGTTGCAGAAAGATGGGCGGAGCCGGCAAAGCCGGAGCGTGCGGGGAGGCCGCCGACCCCGCGCAGGACGGCTTGGTGCCCGGGGCGGGGCTCGAACCCGCACGGCCCTCGCGGGCCAACGGATTTTAAGTCCGTTGCGTCTGCCAGTTTCGCCACCCGGGCGGCGGGCGTCGCGCGGCGATGGAGGGCAGGGACACTCTCAATGTAGCGTATGAGGAGCGCACTGTTGCCGGAAATCGGCCGTTGCGGGCGGTTTACCGTTTCTGCGCCACCAGCCGCACGACGCGGCCGCGCGCATCGTTGTGGTTGCCCCACTCGGCCGACATGGGGCGGTCCTCGTAGCGGAGGATCCGCAGCCTCTCATAGAGGTTCAGCAACTGGTTGTCGTGGAATCCGCTGGCGGTGTCCTGCGCGGCGGCGCGAGCCAGCGCCTCCACGTGGCGCCCTTCCACCACCAGCAGCCCGCCGGGCTTGAGCGCGTCGATGAACTTCTTTGCGGCGCGCACGGCGAGCGGCTCCGTATACAGGCAGAGGATCAGATCATACGAAGCGCGCGGCAGGGCCATGGTTTCCACGTCGCCGACGCGCGCGTCCAGATCGACCCGGAGTTGCGCAGCCGCTTCCCGGGCCTTCTTCACCGCAGCTTCGGAGAGGTCCACGCCCGTCACCTTCCAGCCTTTGCGCGCGAGATACACGGCGTTGCGCCCATTGCCCATGCCCGCGTCGAACGCCGTGCCGGGCTCCAGGTTCGCCGTGGTTTCCAGCACCAGGGCGCTGGGGTTGACAGGAACGCGCGCGTCCGGGTTCAGGTAGATCTGGTCCCAGTCCGCGGCGGGCCGTTTGCGGGCCTGTCCGGAGGCGGGGGTCAAGGAAGCCGCCGCGCAAAGGCAGACGAGAAGAAACCGCATGCACTACTCCACTACGACGTCGGTCAGCCAATAGTTCAGGTCGTTCACGTTGACGGTGGCGCGGATCGTGGCGCCTTCCCTGAGCTTCGCGAAATCCTCCGGGCGTGGTACGGGGAATTCCATCGTCATTGCCTCCATCCAGCCCTCGATCTTTTCGTGATCGATGGAGGCGATGCGCGCCTCCGGCCGCAGCCGCAGCACTTTGCCGCGGAGCTGGTAGCGCTGTTTCGGCTCGCCGTAATCGAAGCGGGGTTCGCGCTTCGTGCCGCAGGCGGCGGCGAACCCGGCCAGAAGGGTCAGGCAGTGGCGGCGCAGCATCGGGAATTCACCTCCGCAGCATCATCTTACTTGTAGGCCGCGATGCCGGTGACGCGCTCGCCGATGATCAGCGCGTGGATGTGGTCGGTGCCCTCGTAGGTCTTCACCGTTTCGAGATTGCACAGGTGGCGCATGATGGGGTAATCGTCGACGATGCCGTTGGCGCCGAGCAGGTCGCGGGCCAGGCGGGCGCATTCGAGCGCGATGGCGACATTGTTGCGCTTGAGCATCGAGATGTGGGCGAAATCGAGCCTGCCCTCATCCTTGAGACGCCCGCAGTGCAGCGCCAGAAGCTGGCCCTTGGTGATCTCGGTGGCCATCCAGGCCAGCTTCTCCTGCACGAGCTGGTGCGAGGCGATGGGACGGTTGTCGAACTGCTTCCGCTCGACCGCATAGCGCCGCGCCACTTCCATGCATTCCATCGCGGGCCCCAGCACGCCCCAGCCGATGCCGTAACGGGCCTGCGAGAGGCACGACAGCGCCGCCTTGAGCCCGACGGCGTCCGGCAGGCGCATCGAGTCCGGAATGCGGCAATCGGTGAATGACAGCGAGGAGGTGACCGAGGCGCGCATCGACAGCTTGCCGTGGATGTCGGAGGTGCGGAAGCCGGGCGTGTCCTTCTCGACGAGGAAGCCGCGGATGCCCTCGGCCGTCCGCGCCCACACCACCGACACGTGGGCGACGCTGCCATTGGTGATCCACGTCTTCTCGCCGTTCAGCACCCACGAGTCCCCGTCGCGCACGGCGGTAGTGGTCATGCCGCCCGGGTTGGAGCCGAAGCCCGGCTCGGTGAGGCCGAAGCAGCCGATGAACTCGCCGGAAGCGAGCTTGGGCAGGTACTTCTTCTTCTGCTCTTCGCTTCCGTAGGTGAGGATCGGGTACATGACGAGCGCGCCCTGCACGCTGGCGAAGCTGCGCAGGCCCGAGTCGCCGCGCTCGAGTTCCTGCATGATGAGCCCGTACTCGACATTGGTCATCCCGGCGGCGCCGTAGCCTTCGAGGTTGGCGCCCAGGAAGCCCATCTCGCCCATTTCGGGGATCAGTTCCGACGGGAAGCGGCCCTCGTTGTAGCAGTCCCGGATGATGGGGATGACGCGATCCTCCACCCACTGGCGCGTGGTCTGGCGGACGAGCTTCTCCTCCTCGGTGAGGCGGGAATCGATGAGGAGGTAGTCGAAACCGTGGTAGGCAGCCATATGTTCCCATGGTATGCCGCCGCCGGGGGTGAGAATTCCGGCCGCCGGCGGCCACCATATTTCAGGATGCTCTCCGCCTTGCTGCTTCTCTCTTTCTGGGCAAGCGGCGCAGCCGCCATCGCGGACCGCGGCTACGAGGCGCTGCGCGCCGGCCGCTATGACGAGGCGGTGGAGGCGTTTTCGAGGGCGCTGTCGGAGGATCCCGGCCTGCGCCACGTGCGGAAGGACCTCGCCTACACGCTGCTTCGCCGCGGCGACCGGGAAGAGGCCCGGGACCAATTCGATCGCCTGCGCCGCGAAGACCCTTCCGACGAGACCTCCGCGCTCGAGTATGCGTTTCTCTGCTACGAAACGCGCAAGGTGCAGGAGGCGCGCCGCACCTTCCACGGCCTCCGGCTGGGGGCGCGGGACGAGAACGTGCGCCGCGCAGCGGCTGAAGCCTTCGAGCGCGTGGACCGTCCGCTGCGCGAGGGCATTGAACAATGGAGCGAAGCCGTGCGGCGGGCGCCGCAGCAATGGTCGGCGCACGAAGAGCTGGCCCGGCTGGCGGAGATGCGCGACGAGCTCACGCTGGCTGCCGAGCATTACGAGCTGGCCTGGAAGCTGCGCCCGCAGAAGTACGAGCTGCTGATCGATCTCGCCCGTGTCTGGAAGGAGCTGGGGCGCGAAGCCCAGGCCCATGCGGCGCTGACGACGGCGTGGAGGCGGGGTTCGACGCGCATCGGCGAGCTGGCGCGGGAGATGATGCAGGGCCGTGCGCCCACCGCGGGCGACGCCGAGCTGGCGGTCCCTGCGGAACTGCCTGCCGTGGAAGCCGCCGCCGCGGCGCCGCTGCCTCCCTACGAGATGGGCGAGCGCTCGCTGGCTGCCAGTTTCGTGCAGGACGCTTACCGCTACTTCCGGCTCGCCGTGGAGGAGAATCCGGACGACGCCCGCGCGCAGTACATGCTGGGCGTCACCGCCAACCTGTTGAAGAAGGATCAAGAGGCGCTCCGCTGGTTTGCGCGGGCGCGCCGGGCTGCCGATCCGGACATTGCCGCCAGGGCCCAGGAAGGCTACCTGGCCCTGATTCCAAAATACAGCCGGTTCACCACCGACGTCTGGGCCATTCCGTTCTTCTCCTCCCGGTGGCGGGGCGGCTTCGCCTACGGGCAGGTGAAAAGCCAGTGGAGGCTGCGCGGGTTGCCGGTTTCCCCCTATCTCTCGCTGCGCTTCGTGGGTGACACGGCAGGCGCGAGGCAGGCGGCGCGCGCGGCGCTGCCGCTGTATCTGAGCGAGAAAAGCGTCATCGGCGCGGTCGGCGCATCCCGCGTCCTGCATCCGACCACGTTCGCCTGGTTCGAGGCGGGACGAGCGTTCGCCTACGGCGAGCAGCGCTTCTATGAAGCGCGGTCCCGGTGGGATGCGCGGGGCGGGATCTCAATGCTGAAGGGCTGGGGGCGGCTGCTGGGCAGCAGAGAGAAGGGCTGGTTCCACGAACTGAACCTGGACGGCGTCTACGCCTCGCGCTTCCGGCACGACCTGCTGGTCTATGCGCAGAACCGCAGCGGGTACACGCTGGCGGAGACGCCATCCGGGCTTCAGGCCCAGATTTACCTTGTGTGGAACGTGACAGCAGACCGCCGCAGCGAATACTGGGGCAATTTCGCCGAGGCTGGCCTCGGGGTGAGGCTGCGGGGCGCGTTCCTCAGCCCAGGCATGAGCTGGCGGGCCGAGTTCGTCCGCGGCGCACATCTGCGCAACGAACTCAACCCGTGGGGACCGAATTACTGGGATTTCCGGACCGGCATCTGGTATGCGCACACACGGTATTAGCTCCCTTCTGCTGTCCGCAGTGCTGGCTGCGGTGCCCGGACAAGCCAACTGGCAGCGGGTTTTTCAGTCCGCGGGGCTGGACGGCTCCCGCGTGCTCGTTCTGGAGGGGGACTCTGCGCAGGCGCGGGCAGCGGGCTTCGTCCCTCTTTCCGAACGGGTGGAGGTCCGCAGCGTGACGGACACCTTCCTGCCCTCGCTAGGGATCGTATGGGAGAAGCCCCTGTCGCTCCCGCGCTACCGCGTGCCAGACCGCGCCACGGTATTCACGCGCGAAAGGTGGACCGGAGCGCCGCTGGCGGCAGGCTACCGGGATGGGGAGAAGATCGTGTTCTGGACGGCCGCTCCCATCGGCGAGAAGGGCTACGAGCGCTATCCCTATCTGGCGCAGGCGCTGGCCGAGCTGGGCCTGGAGCCGCGCGTCGAGAGCCGGAGCCTCTGGGCCTTCTTCGACTCCTCCTACCGCCTCCGCGCCGATCCCGGCTACCTGGCGGACAGGTGGAGGAGAGCCGGCTTCAGCGCCATCCATGTGGCTGCGTGGCACTACTGGGAGCCGGACGAGGGCCGCGACGCGTACCTGAAGCGTCTGATCGAGGCCTGTCACCGCCGGGCCATCCATGTCTACGCGTGGCTGGAGCTGCCCCATGTCAGCGATGCCTTCTGGGAGGCCCATCCCGAATGGCGCGAGAAGACGGCCACGGGACAGGATGCACGCCTTGACTGGCGCAAACTGATGAACCTGGCTGACGCGGACTGTGCCGCCGCCGTCGAGAAGGGACTGGAACAACTGCTGGCCCGCTTCGACTGGGACGGGGTGAATCTGGCCGAGCTGTATTTTGAGTCCCTGGAGGGTTACCTGAACCCGGCGCGCTTCACGCCGTTCAATGCCACCGTGCGGCAACGGTTCCAGGCAGAGACCGGCATGGATCCGCAGGACTTCTACAACCCGTCCTCGCGCTTGTATCACTATCGGGACAGCCGGCCCATGCGGCGGTTTCTCGAATTCCGCGCCCGGCTGGCGCACGAGCTCCAGGTGTCGTGGCTCGAGAGGATCCGCAGGATGGCAGACGCCCGGGGCGGGCTCGACATCGTGCTGACGCACGTCGACGACCGCTTCGATACCACCATGCGGGACAACCTGGGCGCCGACGCGGCCGCCCTGCTGCCGGAGGCGGCGCGCTTCGGGGCGGCGTTCCTCGTTGAAGACCCTGCCACCATCTGGAACCTGGGCCCCGAGCGTTATGCCGAGCTCGCCCGCCGCTACCAGCCGATCCTGCCGAAAGGCGTCCGTCTGGGAGCGGACATCAATATCGTGGAACGGTATCAGGATGTCTATCCCACGAAGCACCAGACCGGCGGCGAGCTTTTCCAGCTATTGCACTGGGCGGCCCGATCTTTCCAGCAGGTGGCGGTGTATTTTGAAAATTCGATCCTCCCGCCGGACTGGCCTCTGTTGGGCGCTGCGGCAGCAGCGGCAGATTGGAGAGAAGAGCCAGACGGATCCGTATCTGTCCAGGCGGCCCAGCCGGTGGCGTTGCGGTGGGAAGGCTGCGCGGCGGTCAACGGCGCAGCCTGGCCCTTCCGTTCTCAGGGCCGGCTCCTGCTTCCTCCGGGGAAAAACCGCGTTTCCCGCTGCGACGCTCCGCTGGAACCGGTTCTCGATGACTTCAATGGTGTGATCCTCGCCGCTGAGCGGGTCGATGGCATATGGCGCATCGAGTACGCCAGCCCGGCGAGGGCCATTGCCGTCTATCCCGGGGGGAAGGTACGCCTGCTGCCGCCCGGACGCCATCAGATCTGGCTGAACTGACCTCTGCTGAACACCGCTGGCGTTGCGTCTCTGATTCCCGGCGGCGGGCGGACCGTATGCCGTGCGGAACCCGATCACGGCTGCACTGCGGCCAGCATCTCAGCCGATCGCCGATCGGACCGGGAGGGCAGTCCACGGCCGCAACTGGGGTTGTCTTTTGAGGCACCAGAGCCCCACATGGGGCTGAAGAAGCAGTGAACCGGGCAGTTGCGGACACGGCGGAGGGCACCCGCCGGCCGATCCGACCTAGCGCGTGAAATTCACTTCGATGATTTTCTCAGCGCCGATCGGCTCAGCGATAAGCCTGACCACGGCTCGAGGCGGCGGCGCGTTCCCTTCTTTTGGCCGGTAAACGAGCCTCAGAACTGCCTTGCCATTGGCGGGAATCGTCTGTGGCGAAACCGCCGCTTCGAAACCATCAATGAGCGGCGGGTGAATGGTGACCGAAAGTCCGCTGGCCATGCGGTTCTGGAGCTCCACTTCCTCCGTTCCGCCCTTGCCCGGCAGAGTCACCAGCGACCGCGAGACCTCGAACATCGCCATGACATCTTCCGCCGTCCGGGGCATGTGGCCCACCGTCTGCATGGGATTGCCGCCCTGGGAAGAGCTTCCGGGCTGCGAAGGCTTCATGATGCCGAATGGCGTCCGGTAGCCTTCCTTCTGCGGATCCGGGAAGTAGCGGCACCAGGTGTTGTTTTCGAGCCGCCAAAGCGTCGTGATCGGCGCCTTCACGGGGATGGCCCCGGTGAGCGTGGCCATTTCCGTTCCAAGGGCCGCGGCCACCCGGGCACGCGTGAAATTCTCCTCGTAACTGATCTGGATCAGCTCAAAACTGGTCCACCGCCGCTTTTCCATGTCGTAGTAGCGGTCCCGGCTGTCCTCGCACACCATCTGCTCGGCCAGCCGGAATCGGCCCTGCTGCTCGAGGTCGTAAAATTGCTGCACGCGGGCGCGCAGCGCCTCGTCGACGCCGGCCGGCGGGCGGTTGAAGCCCGTGCTCGTAGCCTGCCGGGCGGCGGCGGGCAAACACAGCAGGAAAGCGGAAAGAAGCCAGAACCGGGAACTGATCATGGACAGCCTAGCGGGCGGGAAGTGGCTGGGAGGCAGGGACTCGAACCCCGATAAGCAGATCCAGAGTCTGCCGTCTTACCATTAGACGACCTCCCAGCGAGGCCACTGTCATTATAACAAACGGCCAAGCCTGACAGACGCGCCAGGGAGGCGTTGGGTTAGAGTAAACGTGAAAGGAATCCGCCCATGCAGACCAACCGCCGCCGCTTCCTCTCCATGGCAGCCGCCCCCGCCATCCTGCAAGGCTCCCCCTCCTCCACCGCCGCCAACGACAAGCCCGCATTCGGCGTCATCGGCTCGGGTGGGCGCGGCCGCTACCTCGCGCGGTATTTCGCGAAGCTTGGCGCCGAGTGTGTGGCCTTCTGCGACGTGCGCGAAGACTGCCTTCAGGAGGCCCTGAAGGACTTCCCGAACGCGAAGACGTATTACCACCACGAGGAGCTGCTGGCGCAGAAGGGCATTGACTTCACCATCTCGGCCGGCCCGGATCACTGGCATTGCGCCCATCTGCTGGACTCGCTCCGGGCGGGCAAGGACGTCTACGCCGAAAAGCCGCTGTCGAAGACGCTGCGCGAGAGCGCCATCATGGTGGAGGCCGTGCGCCGGAGCGGGAAGATCGTGCAGGTGGGCATGCAGCGGCGCAGCGCGCCCGGCCTGATCAAGGCCAAGCAGATGGTGGACGAAGGCATTCTCGGCCGCATCACGATGGTCAAGGCCAAGTGGCACTGGAATACGGCGCGGCCGCTCAACAACGATCCTTTCCCGGGCAAGGTGGACTGGGAGCGCTTCCTTGGCCCGGCGCCGAAACGGCCGATGGAGCCGCGGCGTCTCCGTTACTGGCGCTGGTTCCGCGACTATGCGGGCGGCAACATGACCGACCAGGGCACCCATCTGATGGACGTCGTGCAGTGGTTCACTAACTCTCCGCCGCCGCGGGCGGCCGTGGCGATGGGCTTCGTGGCCAAGAACGAAGGCGCCGAGCACCCGGAGGTCTTCAGCGCCACCTTCGACTACGGCCGCTTCCTCGCCTGCTGGGAACTGAACTACTGCAATGATTACGACGACAGTTGGTCCATTCTCTTCATGGGCGACGAAGGGACCATGCTGCTCAACGACGCGGGCGTGACCGTGTGGAAGGAGCCCTGGAAGAACAACCGCACGCCAGTCTACGAGGACAAGTCGCCGATTCCGATCGAGACGCACATCCAGAACTTTCTCGAATGCATCCGCACGAGGAAGCAGCCCAACTGCACGGTGGAGATCGCGCAGCAGGCGGTGGCGGGCCCGCATCTGGCCAACATCGCCATGGACCTGGGCCGCTCCGTGCGCCTCGCCGAAGACCTGGTCACCGTATCATGAAACAATTCCACTTCATTCTGTTTCTTCTGGCTCTTTCTCCATCTGCCGTGCCGGCACAGCCTCTCCATTTCGGGCTGCGCGGCGGCTTCGCCCTTCTGGATGCCATCCACTCGCGCGGCAACCTGCGCGCAGCGTCGAAGCACTGGACGCTCGGCCCGACCGCGGAGCTGAGCCTGCCGTTTGGCTTCGCCGCCGGAATGGACATCCTGTACCGGAGGCTCGCTTATGAAGATCCCCGCACGGCGACGGCGAATTCCTGGACCGTGCCGATTCTGTTGAAGTACTATCTGCCGGGCGACGGGGCACGGTACTTCGTCGAAGCGGGCCCGAGCTTCCGCTCCCTGGGCAACGTGCCGCGGCTCGAAGGCGATGCCACGAAGGGCTTCGCCCTCGGCGGCGGCGTGCGCTTTGGCGCAGGCCCGGTGCGCTTCTCGATGGGGCTGCGGTGGAGCCGTTACGGAGAAGGGCGCTCGGAAGAGCCGAACCGCCCGGCGGGCTGGTTTACAACGAAACAGAACCAGGCCGATCTGTTGTTCGGCCTGACCTTCTGAGGCGTCAGCGGATCACGCCCGCAAGCGGCGAGCTGGCGCTCGCATACAGCCGCTTCTCCATGCGGCCGGCCAGATAGGCCAGGCGGCCCGCTTCCACCGCGTGCCTCATGGCCGCGGCCATGGCGACGCTGTCCTGCGCGGCGGCGACGGCCGTATTCAACAGCACGCCGTCGAAGCCCAGCTCCATGGCGATGCAGGCGTCGGAAGCCGTCCCCACGCCGGCATCGACAATCAGCGGCACTTCGGTGATCTGCTCGCGGAGAATGCGCAGCGTGGCGTAGTTCTGGATGCCCAGCCCGCTGCCGATGGGCGCCGCCAAAGGCATCACCGCGGCAGCGCCGGCGTCGATCAGACGCCGCGCGGTGATCAGGTCGTCGTTCGTGTAAGGCAGCACGACGAAACCCTCCTTGACGAGGATCTTCGTCGCCTCCACCAGCCCGAAGACGTCCGGGAACAGCGTCTTCTCGTCGCCGATCACTTCGAGCTTGATCCAGTTGGACAGCCCCACCTCGCGGGCCAGCATGGCCGTGCGCACCGCGTCTTCGACGTTGTAGCAGCCGGCCGTGTTGGGCAGGATGAAGTACCTCGAACGGTCGATGTAGTCCAGCATCGACTCCTTCGAACGGTCCGTCAGGTTCACGCGGCGCACGGCCACAGTGACGACCTCCGCGCCGGAGGCTTCGTGGCATCGCACCATCTCGTCGAAGCTGCGGTATTTGCCGGTGCCGATCATCAGGCGGGAGCGGAACGTGCGGCCGGCTATGGTGAACGGGGTGTCCATGCTTTCATTGTAAGTCCCTGGCTGCGGGACCATCGCCGTGGCGGTATAGTAGCGGATGGAACGGCTTTGCGCCGCACCGCCTGGGCCCTTAGCACAATGGTTAGTGCAGCGGACTCATAATCCGTTGGTTGCAGGTTCGAGTCCTGCAGGGCCCACCACCGCTCGAGTGTTCCAGCCGAAATACAGATCCCCCGGATCCTTCCTCAGGATGGCGTCCCTCCAGCGCACGCAGGCAGACGCTGCCCGTGTACCAGCGGAGGCGGTGAGAAAGCGGAGAGCAGGCAGGGCGCAGGACGGTCGACACACCGCCCACGAGAGGGATGAAAGGCAGGAATCCGGAGCCGCGCGGGGCGGCTCCGGAAGAAATCGTGCGGGACCTACCAGCGGGGCTCGCGCCGGCGTCCGCCGCCACCGCCGTAGCCGCCGCGGTCGCCGCGGCCGCCGCCGAAGCCACGGTCCTCGCGGGGCCGCGCTTCGTTGACGTTGATCTTTCGGCCGCCGAAATCGGTGCCGTTCAACGCGTTGATGGCGCGCTCGGCCTCGTCATCGTTCGCCATCTCGACGAAGGCGAATCCGCGGCTGCGGCCCGTGTCGCGGTCGGTGATGATGCTCACCCGGTCCACGGTGCCGAAGTTCTCAAACAACCCCCGAACGGCTTCCTCGCTCGAGTTGAAACTCAGGTTTCCAACGAAAATGTTCTTCACTTGTGACACTCCTTGTATTTCGACACCGGGCGCTAGCTAAGGGGAGTTCGGACGGGGGAGGAAACCACGGAGGCCAGACTCGATCCTAACTGACGCGGGCGATCAAAATACGCCTCCAGCATAGCAGACCCACGCCGGGTTGCAAAGCAAAATCGTACGGCTGATGGAAAATTCATGCTCCCCGGCCGGCGGCGCAGCGGCAGAGCAGGCGCGCATCGGCGATAGAATGGACGGCGCCATGAAGCCGATCTGCCTCATCGTCCTCCTCCTGGGCGCAGCCGCCGCCGTGTCCGCCCAGCCGCCCCGGTCTTATCCCGTCCTCGGCAGGATTGTCAGAGAAGACCCGCGTCTGGACGAGCTGCTTGCTCCGGACGCGAAGATCGAGGTGCTCGCCGCCGGATTTGAGTGGGCCGAAGGGCCTGTCTGGGACCGGAAAGGCGGCTCTCTGCTTTTCTCCGACATCCCGAAGAACAGCATTTTCCGGTGGACGCGCGAACGCGGCATCGAGCTGTTCCTGAAGCCGTCCGGCTACACGGGAGCGGCCGATTACGGCCGCGAGCCCGGCAGCAACGGCCTGCTGATCGATCCGCAGGGGCGCCTGATCCTGATGGAGCACGGCGACCGCCGCGTGGCCCGGATGGAAGTGGATGGCGGCAAGATCACGCTCGCCGACCGCTATCAGGGCAGGCGCCTCAACAGCCCCAACGACGGCGCGCTGAAATCCAACGGCGACATCTACTTCACGGATCCTCCCTACGGACTGCCGAAGCAATGGGACGACCCGCGCCGGGAGCTGGACTTCTGCGGCGTCTACCGCTGGTCGAACTGGCAGCTCACGCTGCTGACCACCGAGCTGAGCCGTCCGAACGGCATCGCCTTTTCGCCGGACGAGAAAACGCTCTACGTAGCCAACAGCGACCCGAAGCGCGCCATCTGGATGGCCTATCCCGTGAAGGACGACGGGACGCTGGGCCCGGGCCGCGTCTTCGCGGATGTGACTTCGATGGTGAGCCAGGATCTGCCCGGGGTGCCCGACGGACTGAAAGTGGACGCCCGCGGCAATCTCTGGGCCACCGGGCCGGGTGGCGTCCACATCTATGCGCCTGACGGGAAGCGCCTGGGCCGCCTCGACACCGGGGAAGCGACGGCCAATGTGGCCTGGGGCGATGACGGCTCCACGCTTTACATCACCGCCGACATGTACCTTTGCCGCGTGAGAACGAAGACGCGCGGGGCAGGCTGGTAGGAGTCGCGGCCCGCGCCTAGGCGCCCGCCGCCAGACTGCGCCGCGCCTCGGGCGGGAGGGCTTTGCGGACCAGCCCCTCGATTTTCTCCAGCCGCTCGGCCTGCCGCCGCAACTGCGCGTGGAGCTCCTGGATGTAGAGGTCGCGCAGTTCAAGCTCCGCCTTCAGGCGCCGCAGCTCGGCCTCCCGCGCCGCGATGATCTCGCTGAGGCGGTCCAGATGTTCGAGCATGGTTTCGCCGGCGCGCGCCCGCAGGAAGGCTTCTTCGCGGTCCACCAAAAGATAGTGGCCGGGAAGGCGGAAAAACTCTCACTTCGCGCACCGGCTGCCGCGCAGAAGTAAACCCCGGAGGCGGGCAGCCGTCCTCGAATAGGGAAGGCCGGAAGAGATCTTTGGAAGGCAAAAGGAGATTGTCAGCTATGAAACACTGGATTTTGTTTGCAGTCGCCGTCGTCGCTGCCGTCCTGCTGGCACAGCCCGTGCTGGCCCAGGGCTGGGGCCTGGGGCCGGGGCCGCGGGGGGCATGGGGCGGTGATCCCACGGCTGCGCAGACGCAGCCGCCGGCTCCCGCGGCGCTCAAGGAGGCCCTGGGGCTCACTGACCAGCAGATGCAGCAGATACTCGACCTGCGCAAGCAGGCTGCGGAAGCCAACCGCTCCGTCGTGGAACAGATCCGTGCCAAGCGGCAGGAGCTGGCCAACCTGATGAAGGCGGCCAATCCGGACGCGGTGAAGGCTGGTCAGCTCCTCGTGGACATCCGGAAGCTGGAAGACCAGCGCCGCGCCCGCCTTGAGGAATTCCGCGCGAAGGCGGTCGCCCTGCTCACCGCCGATCAGAAGCAGAAGCTGGCCGACCTGGAGAAGGCGCTTGCTCTGGGCCCGGCGGCGCGCCAGGCCGTGGGCCTCGGGCTGATCGTTCCCCCGCAGGGCGCTCCCGGCCTGATGGGGGCTCCTGGCAGGCTGGCACCGATCCGCGGGATGCGGCCCGGCAGGCCGGCCCGCATGCGCGGCATGGGCTTCGCGGCTCGTGCCGGCGCCTGGATCTGAGCGCCTGGCCGGGATCGTTCCCTGAGAAGCGCGGGGGGCAGGCCGCCCTGTCCCCCGCCTTTTTCGTGTCCGCTCAACGAAAAAAGCGGGCCGGAGGCGCAGCCGCCTCCGGCCGGATCCCAGCGGGAAAGGGTCTGCTGAGGTTTGGGTCGGAGATGAACGGAAGGTGCGGACAGGAAATCAGGCCAGCAGCCCGCCGTGTCCCAGCGATGCGATCTCCCAGCCAGACAGGCGGTACCGGGCCAGCAGCGGGGGCAGGACCAGATCGACAACGTTCGGCCTGGCCGAACGGTAGCAGCCGGGAGCGGACACGATCGGGATGGAATCCTTGTAGCCGAGCAGGAGCAGATTGCCGGGTTCGACCGGCGCAAGGAAGCGTTCGATCTGCGCGCCCAGCCTGACCATCGCTCTGCCGATGACGTCCTCCGGACCGGCAGGTGCGGTGGTGGATGCAACCAGAAGAACCGTGGGTTCCATCCGCAGCAGGTGGCCGAGCGCTTTGCTCACTTCGGCCTCTGTTTCGGTGCATGCCAGCGTGTAACGCGGAGCGGTCTGGAAGCGCGCCAGCCGCTGGCGCACGACAGACTCGAACAGCATTCTGGCCCGCTCGCCGTCGTAGTGGTCGCTGTAAAGCACGCCGATCACCGGATTGCGGACCGGGCGCGCCTGGAGGATCGGTCCGCGCTCGGCCAGAATCCCGAGGATCACTTCCAGCTCCTTTTGCGAGACGGCGAAGGGCGCGCTTTTCACCGTGGCGATGCGGTCGCCGGCGCGGGCGTAGCCGAAGTTCGGCGCGGTGGCGATGACCACCGAAGAGGTGCAGTTGATCTGCCGCAGCAGGTCGTCATCCACGAGCACGCAGACGTCCTCGGCGGCAATCAGGTTCGCCCTGCCTCCAGCCGCCAGGCGCACTTCGGCCGAGCCGCAGCCCATGGCGGCGCCCACCTGGAGAACGGCCTGGTCCTCGGCCACCTCGCCCTCGTCGAGCTCGGTCACCCACACCGTCCGCAGCCCCTCGGTTTCCAGAAGCTGCACGTCCTCCTCGCTCAGCACATGGCCCTTGCTCAGCAGCTTCTTGCCTCCGGGCCGGAAGATCGTGCAGCAGAGCACCCGGCCGTGGGCCTCGCGGACATCCACTGTCTGGACGCGCATGAACCCTCCCGTCGCTTCCGATTCGCCTGGTGATGGCCGCACGCCAAAGTGCGGCGGAACGGCTCCGCAGAATAGTCGGCACGGCCCGGGAAAAATCTCAGGCGGACATGGTACCGCTGGTACCGGCAGGGAGGATCAGTTCCCGCGGAGCACGGGCAGCGGGATCAGGGCATCGGCCAGCGGATCGGCTGCCCGCAGCGTCCGCTCGGCTTCCGGCTTCAGCCACTTCAGCACTGCGATCTCATCGCAAGCCTGGAATTTGGGGCACCGCAGACAGTCCTTCCAGGCCTTCAGGGGAAGCTCGCTGCGGTCCACCTGGCGGTATCCGAGCCGGGCGAAGAAGTCAGGCACGTAGGTGAAGGCGAACAGGAGCTCCAGCCCGAACTGCCGCGCCTCCTCCTCCACCGCCTCCATGAGCTTCCTCCCGACGCCCGCCCGCTTCATCGAAGGATCGACGGCCAGCGAGCGGACCTCCGCCATCGTCGGCCCGTAGAAGTGGAGCGCGGCGCATCCGTGCACCTCGCCGCCCTCCACGGCGACGGTGAAATCGCGGATGTTCTCCGCCAGCTCGAATCCGTTGCGCGGCAGCATGAGCCCCTGGGCCGCGTAGCCGTTGATCAGGCGGAGGATGCCCGGGATGTCGCCCATGCCCGCCTTGCGAAGGATCATTCTTCCTCTTCTTCCCCGTCGCCGGGATCCCAGCTCCAGCTCAGCAGCGTTCCCGCGGCCTCTCCGGCCGAGAGCCGGTCGATGACGCCGGGAGCCGCGCCCGGCGCGATCACCACTTCCTGCACCCCCTGATCCACGGCCTCGCAGGCGGCTTCCAGCTTGGCCTGCATGCCGCCGGTGGCAATGCCCGCCTGGATCAGTTTCTTCGCGTCGTCCGGCGTCAGGTGCGACAGAATGGCTCCGCCGGCGCCGCGCACGCCTTCCACGTCGGTAAGAAAGAGCAGCCGGTCCGCCTGGAAGGCCACGGCCAGGGCGGAAGCCATCTGGTCCGCGTTCACGTTGTACACGCGGCCATCGGCGTCGCCCGCCACGCAGGCCACCACCGGCAGATAGCCCCCGTCGCAGAGCACATCGAGCAGCTCGGCGTTCACGCGCGTGATGCGCCCCACGGCGCCCAGCTCGGGGTTGAGCTGCTTCGCCTCCGCCAGGCGCCCGTCGATGCCGCTGAGCCCCACTGCGGGCGCGCCCTCGGCCACCAGAGCCGAAACGAGCTGCTTGTTGACGCTGCCGGCGAAGATCTTCAGCACCGCATCCAGCACTTCCGGCGTGGTCACGCGCAGGCCTCCGACGAAGCGGCTCTCCACGCCGCGCTCTTCCAGAAACTTCGTCATCTGCCGGCCGCCGCCATGCACCACTACGGGAACCGTGCCCGCCGGAAGGGCGGCGATCTGCGAGGCCAGCGCCTTCAGCGTCTTCGGCTGGTCCAGCAGCGTGCCGCCCAGCTTGATCACGACTCGCATGACAAACCCTCCGCCTCGGCCAGGCCCAGCATCAGATTCATGTTCTGCACCGCCTGTCCCGCCGCGCCCTTGCCGAGGTTGTCAATGCAGACTACCACGACAGCGCGCCGCGTGGCAGCATCCACGCGGAAGCCGATCAGGCAGAGGTTCGTATGCTGCACGGGCCGCAGATCGGGCATCGAGCCGGGCGGGTAAAGCCGCACGAAGGGCTCGCCACCGTACGCCTTCTGATACGCTTCCAGCAGCGCCTCTTCACCAGCGCCTTCCACCGCGCGGAAGTAAATCGTTTCGAGAATGCCGCGATGGATCGGAAGGAGATGCGCCGTGAAGCTGAACTCGTGCTCCTCCAGCCCGCTGTTCATCAGCACTTCGGGCACATGGCGGTGGCCGAGAACCGAGTAGGCGCTGAAATTCTCGGTGACCTCGCAGAAGCTCGTCTTCAGCGACGGCTTGCGCCCCGCCCCGCTGACGCCGCTCTTGGCGTCGCACACGATGCCGTGCGAACGGTCCACGAGTCCCGACTCCACCAGCGGGCGCAAGGCCAGGTTCGCCGCCGTCGGATAGCAGCCCGGGTTGGCCACCAGCCGCGCTCCGGCGATGCGGTCCCGGTAAAACTCCGGCAGCCCGTAGACGGCTTCTTCCAGCAGCGCCGGCTGCGTATGCTCTTCCCCGTACCAGCGCCGGTAGCGTTCCACGGTCTTCAGACGGAATGCGCCGCTGAGGTCCACGACGCGGATGCCGGAGGCAAGGAAGCCGGGCGCCAGCTCCATGCTGACTTCCGCGGGAGTGGCAAGGAAGACCACGCCCAGGCCTGCCTCCCGCGCCGCCTCCGGAGTGGCGGCAATCCGCTCCGGCCCCTTCCACCCGAGCGGGTGCACCTCCGGGGCGGCGTCCGAGCGATGCTCCATCCATACCGGCTCCACCGACGGATGCGACCGCAGGATGCGCGCCAGCTCCATGCCGCTGTAGCCGCGGAAGCCCACGATGCCGGCCCTGAAACTCATGGCTTGGTTAATTATTCACTCCCATGAATAATTATACTACCAGTTCAGGGAGAGCAGCCACTTTCGTGGTACCAATCCGCGGAAGAGAGAACTCACTTCTGCTCGGCGACGCTGCGCTCGGCCAGCTCGCCGATCACCGGCAGGCGCACGTCATCGCCAGCGTGCACGCGCATCATCATGTACACCCAAAGGCCGAGCACGGCGAGTTTGAGCATTCCCCCGGCGAAGCGCAGGGCGGGCGCGTAGCCGGTCATCGGGCCGAAGACCCAGTCGGCGAAGAGCCAGACCACGAAGAGGTAGAGTCCCTGAAAGGCGTGGAAGCGCACGGTCCGCTCCTCGCGGAAGCGCTCGGAGGCGAGCACGACGATGCTCATGATCCACCCGGCGAGGGGGACGTAGCACAGCAGCGCCGCGCGGCGGGACGGCATCCGCGACAGGAAATCCTCGCGGCGCGGCGAGCCCGCGCCGGCTGCCTGTCCGGAGGGAGCAAAGGCGGAAGCCCCAGGCGGAGGAGGCGGCGGCGGAGCGGCGCCCTCGAACTGCGGCGCACCACAGGCGGGACAGAACCGCGCCTGCTCGTCCACCTGGCAGCCGCACTTCGTGCAGAAGGGCATTTCCGTTTCCCGTAGTGTACTACGGGGTTTTTCGGGCGGAAGTTCCCCGGGGGAGCCGGTGATAAGATGCGGGCATGACGGCCCGCGCACTTCTCCCGCTGCTGGCCGGCCTGGCGCTGGCAGCGCAGGCCCAGCCGCTGCGGATGGTTTTCGTCGACACCGAAGGAGGACAGGCGACGCTGATGCTGACGCCGCGCGGCGAATCGCTGCTGGTGGACGCGGGCTTCCCGGGCAACAACGGGCGGGACTCGGACCGGATTGTCGCCGCGGCGCACCGCCTGGGCATCCTGAAGATTGACTACCTGCTGGTCACGCATTACCACCTCGACCATGTAGGGGGCGTCCCGGAGCTGGCGGCGAAGATGCCCATCGGCGTCTTCATCGACCACGGCGACAATACCGAGAACTCCGCGCAGGCCAAAGCCCTGGAGGACGCCTACCGCAAAGTCCTCGCCACGGGCGCGAAGCGGCTGACGGTGAAGCCGGGCGATGTGCTGCCGCTGAAGGGCGTGCGGATCGAGATTGTGGCGGCGCGCGGAGACAGGATCGCGAAAGCGGTGAAGGGCGGCGGGCAGGCCAACCCGCTGTGCCCGCAGGCGGAGCGCCGCGCGGACGACCCCACGGAGAACGCCCGTTCCATCGGATTCCTGCTGACGTATGGCCGGTTCCGCTTCGTCGATCTGGCCGATCTCACCTGGAACAAGGAGCTGGAGCTCGCCTGTCCCCAGCATCTGATCGGGCCCGTGGATCTGTATCTCACCACGCACCACGGCCTGGACCAGAGCGGCTGCCCGCAGATCGTGCACGGGCTGCGGCCGCGCGTGGCCATCATGAACAACGGCGCGCGCAAGGGAGGCTCGCCCGCGGCGTGGCGGATTGTGGCGTCCTCGCCGGGGCTTCAGGATCTCTGGCAGCTCCACTACTCGCTGGCCGGCGGCAAAGAGGCCAACGTGAGCGAAGAGCGCATCGCCAATCTGGAAGAGAGGTGCCAGGGCTTCGCCATCGAGGTGGAGGCCGGGCGCGACGGGGTCCTCACGGTGCGGAACCAGCGCAATGGATACGCGAAGACATACCGGCCCTGAGGCCCGGGCGCAGCCTGCCGCCACCGCGTGCGGCGATTGTGCATCAATAGGAGCATGAGGGCGCGCTGGGTTCGCTGGGTTCTTCTTGTTCTGGTGGTTGCGTTCGCCGCCGCGCAGGCCTGGCGTCCGGAGCGGACCAATCCGCCGGTGAATGCGGAGTACGCGCTGAAGGCGCAATACGAGGTCCCGCAGGAAGTCGAGCGGATTCTCGAGCGAGCCTGCGGCGACTGCCACTCGAACCGCACCCGCTGGCCCTGGTACAGCCACGTGGCGCCGGTGTCCTGGATGCTGGCGGACCACGTGAAGGACGGGCGCCGCCATTTCAACATGGACGACTTCACCGAGGAGATGTCCATCAAGGACATCTGCCAGGAGATCCGCGTCGGCTCGATGCCCTTGAAAAGCTACCTCCTGCTGCATCCGGAAGCGAAGCTCAGCGGCGCCGAGATCCAGGCCGTGTGCGCGTGGACGCGCGAGGCGCGGGCCAGGTAGGCGGCGAGCGCGCCGCCGTTCCGTTTTTTGAGGCAAACTGCAAGAGGAGGCTGAATTCATGCCGGAAGCCAAACCGAAGCGCATGGTGCACTGCGTCAAGTTCGGACGCGAGATGGAAGGACTGGACGAAGTGCCGTTCGACACGCATCCGCTTGGCCAGAAGATCTATGAGAACGTCTCCAAGGAGGCGTGGCGGATGTGGGTGGAGCACATGAAGATGCTGATGAACGAGTACCGGCTGAACCTGGGCACGCGCGAGGCGCAGGAATTCCTGCTCCGGCAGATGGAGCAGTACTTCTTCGGCGAAGGCGCGCAACTGCCTCCCGACTACGTCCCGCCGGAGCGCTGAAGAAGCGCCCCGGAAATCCGCCGGGTTCGCCACGCCGCCGCGTCTCTGCTCTGTCCTCGTTTCGCGGCGGATCCTCCCGTGTGAGCGAATTCCGCCTGCCCTGCTGAGCCACTCCTGCCGCTGATTCCGGTTACCTGGACAGGAAGCCAGTTGGCTGCCCGGCTGCCGGAGGGAGCGCGCCTCACCACGCCTCTCCGGCCATGCCGGGCGAGGAAGGAGCGCCGCATGGGATGCAGAGGGGCGGGATGGATCAGTGTCTTCCTGCTGGCCGCAGGAGTCTCCGCACAGACTTTTCCGGCAGAGTTTCGCACCGAAGATGCCCGCGTCGTCTCACTCCTTGAGAGCGCCTTCGCCGAGCCAGGCCCTCTGGCGGGCAAGTATCCGCGCCTGATCGCCCTGCCGGCCAACCGCGTCTACACGCAGATGGACGCGGAGGCGCGCGCCGCCGCGCTGCGCGTGGCGCTGCCGCTGCTGAGGCAGATCGTCATGTCGGACGCGCTGCAAAAACAGCACGACGGGCGCATCGCACTCCAGTATGGCGCCGTGGACCATGGGCTGCGCCTGCCGCCCGTACCCCCGGACCCACGCAAGCGTCTTGAAGAGATGACCCGGCAGATGGAGAAGAACCCGTCTGTCGCCGCGAATCCGAAATTCATGGAGGAGTTCATGGCGCTTCAGCAGGCCATGGGGCAGCAGGGACTCGAGGACGCCCTCGATGCGAAGCTGAACCTCTTTACGCGGCCGCTGGCCGACGTGAAGGCCGAGGTGCAGCGCGAGCGGGAGGCTCTGGCGCACATGGAGGCGGTGAAGAAGTGCTACGATTCGGCCCTCGCCGTGGCCGACAGCGCGCCGGACCGCTTCCGCCTGCTGGCATACGGCTGCCCGATGCTGATGTACGACGTCCGCAAATCGGAACCCGAACTGGACCGGCTGCGCAAGGAGCGCGCCCAGCGGCTCTACGACCGCCGCTGCGCGAAGGCGGTGACGCGGCAATGGCTGGAAGAGTTCGTCTCCACGGCGGCCACCGTGGATTTCAGCGCCCCGGTGGAGCGGCAGCGCGGGAAGCTGGTATTTACGAATCCGGCCTATGAGAAGAAAGACGGCCTGTGGAAGCTGATCTACCGCAACGGGCAGCAGCCCACTGCGGTGGCCGTGGCCTTCGCGCGCGAATGGCTGGACGAGCTTCGGCCGCCGGCTCCCGCCGCGCCCGCCGCCACCGCCGCGCGCCCGGCCGCAGGCAAAGCCGCGCCGAAGAAATGAACGCCACGGGCGGCGGCTGGCGCGCCGCCCCGTTTCATTTTTCGATGAGGCGCTTCCCGCCGCCGCGCTTCTCGATGACAAAGCTGTCAGCCAGCGTGCCGCGGGCGGTGCGCGCCTCGAAAGAGAGCTCGTCGCCGCGCACGCGGATCACCTGGAACATCTGCGTGCCGGCGATGACCTTCGGAAACTGCGGCCGCTCGTCCGGCTCGTACATCTTGGCGCCGCTGACGCTGATCACGTAGACGGTGCCTCCCTCCCGCGCGCCGTCGCCGCGCACGAGCCGCGTGCGCGTGTAGATGTGGTCGTGGCCGCTCAGCACAAGATCGACGCCATGACGGTCGAACACCGGCTGCCAGAACTCGCGCACTTCGCGGTTGTCGCGGCCGCGGGCGCCGGAGTAGAGCGGATGGTGGAAGAAGACGATGGTCCAGCGGTTGGGGTTCTTCGCCAGCAGCCGGTCGAGCCACGCGGCCTGCTCCCTGAGCTTCTCGTTCGAGTTCAGCCCAACGAGGCGCACGCCCTGGAAGTCGACGAAGTAGCAGGTCTCCTCCAGACCTTCGGGACCGTTGGCGGGCAGCGTGAACTGCGCGCGCCAGTTCACGGTGAGGCGCCGCTGCCCGTCCGGGCCGCGGCCGTATTCGTGATTGCCGGGCACGGGCATGGCGGGAATGACTCGCTGCACCCACGAGCTGGCGGCGTGCCACTCGCCCCACTGCTCGTCGCGGTCGTGGTTGTTGATGAGGTCGCCGGCGTGGATGAGGAAGCGCGCGTCGGGCGCCGTCTCGTACGCCTTGCGCACGACACGCGCCCACGCGGCGTGGATGCGCGTCTGCGCGTCGCCGAGATAGAGGAACGTGAACGGCTCTTCGCGGTCCGCCGCCGTGCGGAACGGAATCCACTCGCTCCAGGACTCGCCGCCGTCGCCCACGCGATAGAGATATTCCGTCGACGGCCTGAGCCCCTCGAACGTCACGCTGAAGGCGTGCGCCGCCCTGCCGCCGGCGGTGTAGGCCTCCTTCCGTGCCGCCACGCGGCGGGCGTTTTTTTCGAAAGACGGGCCGTCGGACGCTTCCGCAATCTCGGCGAAGCCCTGCGCGACGCTCGCGTCCGTGCGCCAGGTGACGCTGAACGAAGTGGCGGGCGAGGCAGTCCAGTTCGCCACGATGCGGTCCGGAAGCGGCGACGGCGCAAACGGGGCAGAGCTGATTTCCAGCGCCGCAAGCAGCACGGCCACGGCAGGCACTGCAACGGCAAGGACGGCGCGCCGGGAAAGAGAGAGCGAGGGAAAGCGGATGGTTTTCATGGGACGGCTCCGGCCACCAAACGAGCTGGAAGTTTCATGCTAGCAGCGGCGGGGCGGCTTCAGGATTCGAGCCACGTGCCGGCGATGTGCCGCGTGCCGTTCTCTTTCTGGAAGTAGTACACAACGAGAACGCGGCGGCCCGGCAGCACGGCGGCCCAGGGATATCCGAGGTCCGTGCCGCCGCCGTCGTCGCGCAGCACCATCTCCTCCGCAGCGGCGAAGTCCGTGCATTCGGCGTTCAGGATGCGCGCGCGGACGCCGTAGGGCGGGTGGCGGTAACCGTAGACGAGCAGCGCGCGGCCATCCTCCAGACGTACGGCCTGAAGCGGATGGCCGCGCCATCCGGCGTCCTGCCACGCGCCGCAGCGCCATGTGCGCGGGTCGCACCGGACCACCGCCGCGCGGCCGTCCAATCCTTCCGTGCGTACGAAGGCAACCAGGGCGCCGGAGGGAGTTTCATACAGCGAGGTCTCGTTGAACGACACGCGGCTGTCGGTGGCGAGCACGCCGCGGTACTGCCATGACATGCCCGCATTGGCAGAGGTCATCCAGTGGACATCGGTACCGGAGGCGGCGTCCGTTCCTTTCGGATAGGCAACGGCCCAGTGCACGGTTCCATCGCGCGTCTGGCACATGGCGCCGCGGTTGCAGGCGGGCAGCGGACCGCCGTAGCAGTCCCGGGCGCTGCGCCCGGGGACGGGCGGCGGCGGGAACGGCCCCTGCCAGGTGCGCCCGCCATCGCGCGAGCGCAGCAGGTAGCCGCCGTGGAAGGCGTAATCGCCCAGCCAGACCGTGGCGGGCACCGTTCCGCGCGCCTCCGCCCCAACGCGGATCCACAGGTACGATGCGCAGAGGATGGTGCCATCGCGCAGCGCGAGCAGGCAGGGATCCTGCGAGCCGCCGAGCGGGTGCGAGAAAAGGAGCTCCGGCTCGCGCGTCCATGTCCTGCCGCCGTCGCGCGAGCGGACGAGCACAAGCTGGCTGTTCGCGTCCGTGTGGGTGACACCCTTCGCGCCGAGAAGCCGCCGCTCGGGCGCCCGCCGGAAGGCCACGATCAGCTCTCCGCCGGGAAGGCGGGCGATGCTGGGGAAAGCGCTGTAGAAGCGGTCGTCGCTGTAGATGACGATGTCGGCGGTCTTGCGGATGCGGGCAGCGCGCAGGAGGGCAGGCGCGGCCAGCAGGGCGCGGCGGCTCAGGGCGGCCATGGCGGGATTCTACACCCGCGCCGGTTGCATCCCGGTTACAGCGGGCGGACGCAGGCGCCCGCTAGAATCTCTGGCATGCGAAGCCTTGCACGGTGCATTCTGGCCGCCCTGCTTCTGCTCGCGCCCGCCTCGGCGCAGAAGCGCGCGAAGAACGTGATCCTCTTCCTCGCCGATGCCGCCGGCGTCTCCACGGTCAGCGCCGCCAGCCTGCACGGATACGGCGAGCCGCTGAAGCTCTACGTGCAGAGCTGGCCGCACATGGGGCTGATGGACACCACCACGGCCACCGCTTACGTGAGCGATTCGGCAGCCGGGATGACCGCCATTGTCACCGGCGTCAAGACGCAGAACGGCGTCATCAGCATGGGGCCGGACACAGAGCGCGGGAAAAAAGACGGCCGCATTCTGAAAACGCTGCTCGAGTACGCCGAGGAGAAGGGCCTCTCGACGGGCGTGCTGACGAATGTGTCGATCGCCGACGCCACGCCCGCCGCGTGCTACGGCCATGCCAATGACCGGCGCAAGCAGGGCGAGCTGTTCCGGCAGATCTTCACGCCGCGCTTTGGCGACGGGCCCGACGTGGTGATCGGCTCGGGCCGCAAGACCATCTGGAGCCAGGCGGGCGAGGAGATCGAGCAGGCGGCGCAGAAGGCCGGCCGCCGCATCTATGCTTCGCTGGCCGAAGTCCCGGAAAGCGAGGCGCGCCCCATCGTGGTCAGCGAAGCGGAGATGGATGTCGCCGCCGCGGCGCGGCGCGCGCTGAAGCACCTTTCCGCGAACCGTAAAGGGTATTTCCTGATGATCGAGTGGGACGCGCACACCGACGATCCGCGCAAGGGGCTGGACAACCTGGTGAACTTCGACCGGCTGATCCGCGAGATCGCCTCGCAGGTGGATCTGAAGGAGACGCTGCTGATCTTCACCGCGGATCACTCCTTCGAGCTGCGCATCACCGGCGGGCGGCGCGGCGTGCCGCTGCTGGAAGGCCTGGACGAGTGGATGGCGAAGAACAGCGCGAAGGACGAGATCCGCATCCCGGCGCTCCGCGTGGGCCATTCGCACACCGGCGAGGAAGTGCTGGTGACGGCGATGGGCGCGGGCGCGGAACGCGTGCGCGGCTTCCTGCCCAACACGCGCGTGTTCGAGATCGTGATGGAAGCGTGGGGCTGGAAGCCGGAGCCGCGCTGAGGCGCGGCGCATGGACCGGGCAGGCAGCGTTTTTCGCGCGGCCGCTGCGGACCGCTTGTCCCCGCTTCCCTTCCCGGCCGCTCAGAAAACGAGCGGCTTGCGGTCGTACGGGGGCGTCCTGCCGAACTTCACCTCGTAGATCCGCCGGTGCGTTTCGCGCGCGTACTCGACCAGGGGCCTGTAGGGCAGGTCCAGCACGTTGAGGAAGCCGTAGTTCAACCGCTCGAGGTCCGACGGACGCCCCGTGGGCAGATCGTCGACAAGCTGGAACCAGTGCGTGCCGATCAGGGCCGGATGCGCGGCGGCGTTCTCGACGTAGTAGCGGTAGGCGATGCCGCGCTGTGTCTGGTCCTTCACCTTGTGGGTCCAGTAGAAAAGCCCCTGCAAGCCCCGCCCCGGCGCGCAGGCGGTGAATTCTCCAATGAGAATGGGCCGTCCGGAAAGCTTCGCGTAATGGTCCAGCCGCGCCGGATTCGGGCGGAACTCGTCGGTGTAGATGTTGATGGAGAAGACGTCGAACAGCGACGACATCCTCACCCACTCATCCTGCGGCGTGCCCGCATAGCGGATGCCGAGCAGCAGATGGTTCGGATCGTGGCGTCGGACCGCGGCGGCGATCGTCTCGAAGTATTTCCGTCCGCAAACGAACACCCAGTTGCGGCGGATTTCGTCCGCACGGTCCGGGTTCTCCTTCAGCCGGCGCAGGAGTTCGGCTTTGGTGGCGGAAGGCTCCGGGTCCTCGAGCAGCATGTCGGCCCAGGGCTTCAGCGAGCCGAACTCGCGCGCCCAGTGCGGCTCGTTGCCGAGGAAGTAGCCGATCAGGTTCGGATCGTCGCGCAGCGGCGCGCACTGCTTCCGCGCAGCCTCGTCCACGTTGCGCTCGAACTCTTCGCTGAAGACGTCGGGAAAGTCCCAGGGGAAGGGGAACGTCTTCTTCGTCGTCCAGCCATAGAGCGGCACGACGTAGGGCATGCCGGCGGAGGAGGCGATGCCGGGGTCGCTCCAGTTGCCGATGGTGTTGAAGCCCCAGTTCTTGAGGCGCGCGGCGATGGCCTTCTTCCACTCCTCCTGCCACTTCTCCCCGTAACGGCGCATGAGGTTGGCCACGTAGAAGGACACGTCCTGACCGGGCGTCAGCCAGGCGGGTCCGGGCGGCGGGAGCTGTTCGAAGAGAAACTCCCGTCCGGTGACCCGCGTCGCAAACGAGCCCTGCTGCCAGCCCACCAGGTCCATGCCGGCGGAGAAGAACGGGTGGCCGTGCGGGTCGAGGAAGAACCATCGGCCTTCGATCTCCGCCACGCGGAAGAAGCCGGGCCTGCCGGCAGCGTTGGCGGGACTCACGGTCTGCCGGCGGTAGCCGCCCAGAGGGCAGTAGTCGGGATATTCGGCCTTTGGCAGGCGGTCTTCCGCCCACAGCTTCTTCAGCTCCTCGAGCGAGTGCGCCTTGCCGGGCCAGTCCTCGCCCATCCACTGGCCGAAGGCGTCGATCACCGGCCTGCGGTCGAGGATTTCGTCGCGCAAGTCCTCGGCGGCGAGCGCGAGATTCCAAAGGGTCAGCGTGGCCTCCGCCGCCGGGTATTTCATGCGAATGACGATTTCCTCCAAGCGCTCGAACGTGAACAGGCGTTCGGGCCATGCCTTGTAGCCGAGCGGGAGCAGCGGCGTCATCGTCCGCGTCTGCCAGAAGGCGTCGAATGGGAGGAAGGCGCGGATGCGCAGGCCCGGCAGCGGCTCCATGATGAGGCTTTTCACCTGCGCGCCGTCGGAGAAGCCGAAGGCGAAGGCTTCCACCGAGGACGCGAGGAATTCAAACGTGAGTCCTCGCCAGGCGCGCCAGTCGGAAGGCCAGCGCAGGCGGGCGACGGGAATGCGGTGCTCCGGCAGCGGCTCGCCGGCGGGAAATTTCAGCACGAAGGGCCCCGCGGCGGGCGGCGGCGCGGGCGCGCGGTAGTTCCACAGCAGCTCGATGTCGGTTCCGCCGATCGCATGCGCGTCGACATAGGCGAAGCGTCCGCTGCCTGCTTTGCCCGTCTCGCCCCAGGAGCCGGACATGGTGAGCGGATAGCCGAGCGACTCCCAGCGCCGGATGGCTGTGTCCATGTCCGGCACATCGAAGGCGAGATGGTGGAACCCCTCGCCGTGCCTCGCCAGATGGTCCTCATAGACGCTGGGCCCGCGCAGCGGCTGGATCCACTCGAACGGCATCTGCGCGTGGCGCTGCCAGCCGAGGCGCATGTCGAAATCCGCCGGACGGCGCCGGTACGTCTTGTCCCCAAGATCCGGGTGGGTGAAGGTGAAGGGCGGAAAGCCGAGCCGCGCCCAGAAGGCGGAGACGGGCTCGGGATCGCGCACCACGAAAGCGAGCTGCGAGACGCGCATCGTTCCCGCCGCATTGCCGCCGTTGCCGCTGCGGACCAGCAGCGCAAGAACGAACCGGCCTTCGCGCGCGGTGTCGAGAAACGCGTACTGCGTCCTCTCGCTGCCGATGCGCATTTCGCCCTGCTCGAGCACGCCGACGCCCGCCTCGCGGAAGCGCGCGATTTCGCGGCCAAGCTCCTCCGCGCCGGGCAGTTCGTAAGCCAGCGCGAACACGCCCGCGCCGCGCTGCCCGAGGAAGCGCGAGAGCGGGCCGGGGCCCGGCTCGGGTTGCACCCAGTCCACGCGCAGGTTGGCGAAGTGGCCCGTGGCCGCCAGCCCTCCGTGCGCGGAGCCGCCGGCCAGAAGGAACTCCGCGCGGGCCGCCTCGTCCACCGGAACGCCGATCCCGCGCCACGCCTCGGCCGTCTTCTCCACGTCCGGAACGATCCACAGCAGCCGGGCCACGCGGCGGTAAGGCTCCGGCATCTGCGCGCAGGCCGCCGCCGCCATCAGCATCGCGAAGATCAGGCGCCGCATATGCCCTCCTGGCCGCAAGCCGGTGCCATTCTATCAGCGGAAGCCTGCATTGCGGCCCGGTTCCGCGCGGGCCTGCCGCGGCCGGAGTGATAGCATGATCCCCATGCTGCCCAAGGGAGTTTCGCGACGCGATTATCTGAAGATCGTCCCGGCCGCGCCGGCCGCAGCATCGCTGCAAACCAGCACCGAAGAGGACCGCGAGCGCCGCATGAAGTGGTGGCGCGAGGCGCGCTTCGGGATGTTCATCCACTGGGGCCTGTACAGCGTGCTCGGCCGCCACGAATGGGTGATGGAGAACGAAGGCATTCCCGTGGCCGAATACGAGCAGTTGGCGAAGCAGTTCCGCCCGAAGCCCTGGCCCGCGCGCGAGTGGGCGGCGCTGGCGAAGAAGGCGGGCATGAAGTACATGGTGATGACCACCAAGCACCACGAGGGCTTCTGCCTCTTCCAGACGTCGACCACCTCTTACTGCGCTCCGAAACAGGCCGCCGGGCGCGACCTCGTGAAGGAGTTCGTGGATGCGGCGCGCGCCGAAGGCCTGCGAGTCGGCTTCTATTACTCGCTGATGGACTGGCACCATCCCGACGGGGCGCGTTGCCGCACGGACGAGGCGGCGCGCCGGCGCTTCGTCGACTACGTCCACACGCACGTCCGCGAGCTGATGACCAACTACGGCAAGGTGGACATCCTGTGGTACGACGTCGCCTGGCCGCTCGACGCCGAGGGCTGGGAAAGCGTGAAGATGAACCGCATGGTGCGGCAGCTCCAGCCGGACATCATCATCAACAACCGCAGCCGCGTGCCCGAGGACTTCGACACGCCCGAACAGCGCATTGAAGCCTCGAAGGCGCGCGACTGGGAGTCCTGCATGACGATGAACGACAGTTGGGGCTACCACCGGGCCGACGACAACTGGAAGCCGGCGCGCACATGCCTGCGCCACCTGATCACCTGCGCGCGGCTGGGCGGCAACTATCTGCTGAACATCGGCCCGATGGCGGACGGAAGCGTTCCGCCGGAGAGCGTGCGGATCCTGACCGGGATGGGGCAGTGGCTCGCACGCAACGGCTCCGCCATTTACACGGCGGAGCCGTGCCAGGTGTCGCGCTCCAACTACATGAGCTTCACGCGCCGCGGCCACACGCTCTTTGCGCACGTTCATTATTGGCCTGGCAGCACCGTGGCGCTGGCCGGGCTGCGCAACCGCGTGCTTTCCGCACGCCTGCTGGCCAGCGGCGCGCCGGTGAAGTTCGAGCAGGACGAGTTCCGCGTGCGCTTCACCGGGCTGCCGGAAACGGCGCCGGACAGCCCCATCACGACCATCGCCATGGAATGCGATGGCGTGCCGCAGCAGGACACGGACCATGTCCGCGTGAACCGCCCCCGCCGCGAGGCGTGAAGCGCCGCCCGGGGCTTACATCGACAGCAGCGCGGCGTAGAGTTCGATGCCGTCCCACAGGTTGCCGAGACGGATGTTCTCGTTGTGCGTGTGCTGGCTGTCGTCGTGGTTGGAGATGGGAACGATCACGAGCGGCGTGCGGGTGGCCTCTTCGAACCACACGAGCGGCAGGCTGCCGCCGAAAGAAGGCTCGACGTAGACGGGCTGCCGCACGGCGCGGGCAGTGCGGACGATTTCAGCGACGATGGGCAGATCGAGCGGCGTCCGCAGCGCGTTGTAGCCGGGACGGACGTCGACGCGGGCGATTTTCGCGTAGCGCAGGCGCTCCGCCTCATCGGGGTCGCGCCCTTCGATCACGTGGAATCCCTGCTCGCGGATGTGGGCGATGACGCGTTCGGCCTGCCTGCGCCCGTCGACGCCCTTGACGAGGCGCAGGTCGAGCGAGGCGCGCGCCACCGCCGGCACCTCGTTGGAAGCGCGCTCGCCTGTGCCGCCGCTTTCCAGCCCGCGCACGTTGAGCGACGGCTGATAGATGCTCTCGCGCAGCAGCCCGCCGAAGGGCTGCGTGGCGGCGATGCCGAGCTCGCGGCGCAGCTCCTCATCCGCCGGAGGGATTTCGGCGAGGGCCCTCTTTTCGGCCTCCGAGAGAGGGACCACGTCGTCATAAAAGCCCTTGACCAGAACGCGGCCTTCGCCGTCGGTCATCGATGCGAGCAGGCGCGCCAGTTGCATGGCGGGATTCGGCGCCCAGTTGCCGTAGTGGCCGCTGTGCAATCCGCGCCGCGCGCCATAAACGGTGATGTCCACGGTGGCCACGCCGCGCGCTCCCAGCACGATGCGCTGCGCCCGGCTCGGATGCACCGAGCCGTCACAGATGAGCCAGACGTCGCCGCGGAGCCTGTCTCCGAGCCTGGCGAGCAGCCGCCGGAGGTTGGGCGATCCCTGCTCTTCCTCGCCCTCGAAGAGGAATTTGAGGTGGGAAGCCGGCCGGATGCCGGCGTCGCGCAGCGCCATCAGCGCCGCCCAGAGCGCGAAGACCGACACCTTGTCATCGGAGGCGGAGCGCGCGAACAGCCGCCATTCGCGGTCGTAGCGGGGTTGCTCGAGCGGGAGGAGGCGGCCGCCGGCTTCCACGGGCGCCGTCCTCAGCACCGGCTCGAAGGGAGCATGGCCGGCCCACCGCTCGGGAACCACGGGCTGGCCGTCATAGTGCGCGTAAACGAGCAGCGTCCGCTGCGCGCCCGGCGCGGGCAGCTCTGCGTAGACGGCCGGCGCGGCGCCTTCCACATTGACGATCTCCGCCGCGGCGCCGGCTTCGCGGTACAGCGCGGCAATGAACTCGGCATTGCGCCGGAGGCCGGCCTTGTCGCCTGCGGTGTTGGGGATGGAGAGGAACTCCGCGTAACGGCGCACCAGCGCCGCTTCGCGCGCTTCGCGCCAGCGGCGGGCCGCATCGGCGGCCTCGCGGGCGTCCGCAAACAGCAGGAGCAGGAGGAGAACAGGCATCGGATCCTTCCACAGTGGTGAATGCAATTGTAACTGCGGCAGGCGGCGCCGTGGATCGGCGCGAAACGCCCGATGCTGCGCCCCGCCGCTTCTGGCACAATGGCCGTGCGATGGAACTCGGCCTGGGATTGATCGGGATCGGCAGGCCCTGGGGCGTGCCCCGGGGAAGCGTGCCCGCGTGGGAGCAGGTGGAAGAGCTTCTGGAGGCGGCGCTCGAGGCGGGCATCCTGTTCTGGGACACGGCATCCTCCTACGGTTCGAGCGAGGAGCGCATCGGGAGGTTCCTGCGCGGGCGTCCTGGTGCTGCTGCGCGCGTGCGGATCGCCACCAAGTTCGGCGACGTCTGGGAGCCCGGCATGGAGGAGTCCTACGGAGACCACTCCTTCGGCTCCCTGATGCGCAGCCTCGACCGGTCGATGGCGCTTCTGCCGCGGATCGATGTGTTGCAGGTCCACCGCGCCACGGAGGAGGCGCTGCGGCTCCGGGACGTTTCCCGGGCGCTCGGGGAGGCGGAACGGCGGGGAGTGCGCGAGTTCGGCGCCAGCGTGAAGACGGTGGAAGCGGCGCGGATCGCCATCGAGAGCGGACGGTTCGGCTGGTTGCAGATCCCGTTCAACCCGCTGCGCCGGGAGATGGAACCCGTGTTCGAACTGGCGCGCGCGCACGGACTGCGGCTGCTGGTGAACCGGCCGTTCGCCGAAGGACGGCTCCTGCATGATGAGGAGGGACGGCCGCTCGAAGGCGATGCGGCGCGCCGCCGGGCGTTCGCCTTCCTCCGGCGCTACGCGTTCGAAGGCTTCGTGCTGGCGGGCACGAGATCGCCGGCGCACCTGCGCGACAACGCGCGGCTGTGGCGCGAGACGGCGGCTGGCGCTGCCTAGGCGGCTGCGCGGATGCGCGCCGCCTCGCGGGCGATGGCCTCGGCCATGTCCGTCGTGGTGGACGTGCCGCCCATGTCGTAGGTGCGGACCTCGCCGCGGCGCACCACCTCTTCGACGGCGCGGTGAATGGCCGCTTCGACGTCCTTTTCGCCGAGCCAGCCGGCCATCATCGCGGCGGCGAGAATGGCGGCGATCGGGTTCACCCTGTTCAGGCCGGCGTACTTCGGCGCGGAGCCGTGCGTCGGCTCGAAGACGGCATACTTCTCGCCGATGTTGCCGCTGTAAGCGAAGCCCATGCCGCCGACGAGCTGGGCGCAGAGGTCGGAAAGGATGTCGCCGAAGAGGTTCGTGGTGACGATGACGTCGTAGTTGTGCGGGTTCTTGAGCAGCCACATGCAGATGGCGTCGACGTTGGCGGTGTCGAACTCGATGTCCGGATACAGGGCCGCCACTTCGGTGGCCTGCTCGAGGAAAAGCCCGCAGGTGGCGCGCAGCACGTTGGCCTTGTGCACGGCGGTTACCTTGCGGCGCCCGTTGCGGCGGGCGAATTCGAACGCCGCCTCGACAATGCGGCGCGAGGCGCGGGCGGTGATGGAGCGGATGCTGATGGCGGCGTCGCGGGGAATGCGCGACATCGCCTTCTCCGCGTAGAAGGCTTCCGGCACGCTGGGGAATTCGACGCCGACGTACATGCCTTCGGTGTTCTCGCGGAACACAACGAGATCGATGCCCTCGCGGTAGTTGAGCGGATTGCCCGGAATGGCGCGGCAGGGGCGCTGGCAGATGTAGAGATCGAGCAGTTGGCGCATGCGCACGATGGGGCTGCGGTAGGAGAGGCCCCGGCCCTGAAGCTCTGGCGCGAGCTCGCGCGCCGCCTCGGCGGCGGGCTTGGAGGTGATGGCGCCGAAGAAGGCGCACTCGGTGCGCTGAAGCAGGTCGAGCGTGCGCTGCGGCAGCGCGTCGCCTTCGGTGACCCAGAAGTGCCAGCCGATGTCGCCGTGGTGGTAGTCGGCCTCGAAGCCGGCGGCGTCGAGCACGGTGCGCGCGGCGGCGGAGACCTCGACGCCGATGCCGTCGCCGGGGAGCCATGCGATCTGATGCTTTGCCATGGATGCACCTCCTTGCCGGGTCAGCCCGCCGCAGGGGCGGCGGCGTACTTCGCCTTCAGATAGGGGATGAGACCGCCCGCGCGGAGAAGCTCGATGGCGCGGGGATCGAGCGGAGCCGCGGCCAGCGTGATGCGCCGCGAAAGGTTGCGGATCTCGCCGGCAGCGAGGTCGATTTCGAGCTCGTCGCCTTCGCGGCACTCGCCCGCGGCGGAGGCGCTGACGATGGCGGGCAGGCCGAGGTTGATGGCATTGCGGTAGAAGATGCGCGCGAAGCTTGCGGCGATGACGGCTCCGCAGCCGGAATACTTCAGCGCTGCGGCCGCCTGCTCGCGGCTGGAGCCGCAGCCGAAGTTCGGTCCGGCGACGAGGAAATCTCCGGGCCGGAGCTTCTGGCGGATTTCCGGGTAGGCGAGCTCGAACAGGTGCTCGGCGGTCTTGTCGCGGTCGGTGATGTTCAGATAACGGCCGGGGTAGATGACGTCGGTGTCGATGTTGGCCCCGAGCACGGCGGCAACGCGGCCGCGGAGGACGAAGGGGACGTCAGACATGGGCGTGCTCCTTTGCCATGACAACTTCGGGATGGACGATGCGGCCGGCGACGGCCGATGCGGCGACGACGGCGGGGCTGGCCAGGTAGACGTACGAATCCTTGCTGCCCATGCGCCCGATGAAATTGCGGTTCGTGGACGAGATGCAGACCTCGCCGGCGGCGAGGATGCCCTGATGGACGCCGACGCAGGGGCCGCAGCCCGGCGGGTTGATGATGGCTCCGGACTCGATGAGCGTCTGCACGTAGCCGAGACGGATGGCGTCCAGGTAGACGCGTTGCGAGGCGGGAATCACGATAAGGCGGGTGTGGGGATGGACGCGGCGCCCGGCCAGGATGCGCGCGGCCACTTCGAGGTCCTCCAGGCGCCCGTTGGTGCAGGAGCCAAGCACGGCCTGATGCACGGGCACGTCGCCCAGCTCCGACAACGGCTTCACGTTGTCGACCGAGTGGGGGCAGGCGATCTGCGGCTCCGGAATCTCATAGTCAAGGTTCACGCGCAGGACGCGCTCGTATTCCGCTTCCGGGTCCGGCCCGATTTCGGCAACGGGCGTGAAGGCCGTCTTCGCGCCCATCTCCATCGACAGGTTGCAGAGCACCATGCGGGAGGCGGCGCTCATGCGGCGGACGGCGGGGCCGTCGAACTCAACCGCGCGGTAGTCGGCCCCGGCCGCGCCGAGCCTGCCGATGATCCAGAGGATCAGATCCTTGGCCGAGACCCACGGGGCGAATTCGCCCTCCACTTCGATGCGGATGGTGGAGGGCACCTTGAACCAGAGCTTCCCCTCCACCCACACGCCGGCCATTTCCGTGGCCCCGATGCCGGTCGCAAAGGCGCCGAAAGCGCCGTGCGTGGTGGTGTGCGAATCCGTGCCGACGACCACCATGCCGGGCTTCACATGGCCGTTCTCTGCCAGCACCTGGTGGCAGATGCCGCCGCGGCCCACGTCGTAGAAGTGGCGGATGCCCTGCTGCTGGACGAACTCGCGGACGGCCTTGTGCGTGGCAGCGGTCTTCTCGCTTTCGGCCGGGATGCGGTGGTCGAAGATGATGACGATCTTCTCGGGGTCCCAGACGCGCGGGACGCCGATTTCGAGAAACGCCTTGCGGACCAGGTCGGCGTTTTCGTGGCTCATGGCGAGGTCGATGTCGGCGACGACGATCTCGTCGGGAGCGACGCGGGAACGGCCCGAAGCGCGGGCCAGGATCTTTTCGGCGAGGGTCATGCTCATGGCGGGCCTCCTCAGCAGACGCCGCCGCGGGGCGGCAGATATTTGTCCTCCATCTCGCGATACTGCGGCAGGCCGACGAAGCGGGTGAAGTCGCGGAACGACGTAATGCGATGGACTTCGCCGGCGAGGATGCCGGTGGGGGAGCTGCGCAGATCGCAGAAGAAGTCGGTGAGCGCGCGGTGCATGACCAGGATGGAGGCGATGGGGATCGAGACGCGCGCCACGCCCATGGCTGCAAGCTCGGGGATGGGGATCAGTTCGGTCTTGACGCCGGTGACGGCGTCCATGAGGTTGACCGAGAGCAGGCCGCGGATTTCGCGCACGGCGCGCATGATGTCGGCGCGGGTGCCAATGCCGTCGATGAAGGCCATGTCGGCGCCGGCTTCAAGGTAAAGGTTTGCGCGGCGGATGGCCTCATCGAGGCCCAGCACTGCGTAGGCGTCGGTGCGGGCATTGATGACGATGTCGCGTCCCGTGCGCGCGCGGACGTCGGCCATGGCGCGCACCTTGCCGGCCATTTCCTCGGCGCTGATGACCTGTTTGCCTTCCATGTGGCCGCAGCGCTTGGGGAAGACCTGGTCTTCGATGTTGACGCCGGCGACGCCCATTTCAATGAGGCGTTCAGTGATGCGGGCGGCATTGAGCGCATTGCCGCCGCCGGTGTCGATGTCGGCCATGACGGGGATCTTCACGGCGCGGGCGATATTGCCGGTGATGTCCAGGATGTCCTTCATTTCCACGAGGCCGACATCCGGCAGGGCCAGAAGCGAGCCGGCGAGGCCGAAGCCGGAGACCTGGACGGCCTCGAATCCGGCAGATTCGATGATGCGGGCGCTCAGGGCGTCGTGGCAGCCCGGGACGACGAGGGCCTGGCGGCGCTCCAGAGCGGCGCGGAGACGGGCGGCGCGTTCGGACATGGATGGTTCGCTCCTCCCCTCCAGATTACTCCCGGAGAAGTCAGATAATCAGAGCGAAAACTCTGAAAAGCAGAATTCAGTCCGGGTCGCCATCCCCGGCTGCGGGTTGGGCGGGTTCTGTGCCGGATTCGGCGCGGAGCTGTTCGAGCAGCAGGGCGGCGGCCTTCTGGCTGGCGGCCTTTTTCGAGGAGGCCTGAGCGGCCGCGGAGCGGCCCGGGCCGAGGCGGGCCTCGACGGTGAAGAGGCGGGCATGCTCGGGGCCGGACTGCGCGATCAGGGCGTAACGCGGCATGGGCAGGCGGCGGGCCTGCGCAAGTTCCTGGAGCGCGTTCTTGGGATCTACGGGGATCTCGGAGGCGCTGGCGGCCGCGCTTTCCACCGCGGGCCAGAGGAACCGCTCGAGGAGGCGGCGGCAGATTTCGAGCCCTTCGCGGGGGCCGGCGTCGAGGTAGATGGCCGCGAGCAGTGCCTCGAAGGCGTCGGCCAGGAGGGTCTTCTTCGAGCGTCCGCCGCTGCGCTCCTCGCCCCGGCCAAGCTGGAGGAAGCTTCCGAGGTCGAGCGCAAGAGCCACTTCGTACAGGCGGGAGGCGCTGACCAGGTGGGCCTTGAGACGCGACAGGTCTCCTTCGCGGGCATTGGGAACGAGGCGGAAGACGAACTCGGAGGCGAGGAAGCCGAGGATGGAATCGCCCAGGAATTCCAGCAGCTCGTTGTGCTGGACGTCGGCGGCGGATTCCGCGCGGAGGGACTTGTGAGTGAGCGCGCGGAGGAGCAGGTCCCGGTCGCGGAACTGGTATCCGATGCGGGATTCCAGCTCCTCCGGCGGCGCAGGCATGGGGCGTTACTTGGCGGCTTCGGCCTTCTTCTTGTTGGCGTCCACCTTCAGTTGCGCGGCTACGTTCTTGACCTGGGGAACCGCGTTCGGGTCGTTGAGCACCTTGTCGAGCAGGGCGAGCGCCTCGTCGATCTTGCCGGAATGGATCTGGCAGTTGGCCAGCCGGACCATCAGACTCGGATCCTGCTGGGAGGCGAGCGAAGCGGCGGTGCCGAGCTCGGAGGCGCAGGCAGCGTAATTCTTGCGGGCCAGTGCCGCCAGGCCGAGCGCCTCATGGGCCTGGGCTAGGAAATCCTTCTTCGCGCCCTCCCACTGCTCATCGGTGATGTCCGGCCGGGGCTTGGGCGCGGAGTTGATGAGTTCCATCGCCTGTTTGGCGAGCTTTTCGGCGCGGCCGAGCTTCTCCTCGCGGTCTAGGTCGAACTCCTGCGTGCGGAGGGCGAGGGCGTTGGCGATCATCAGCATGGCGCCGTAGAACTTGGGATCCGCCTCCACGGCCTGTTCGGCCCAGACGATCGCGTTCTCGAGGTCGCCTTTCTGCTGGTAGGAGAAGGCGCCGACGTAGAAGGCAGTCGCCTTGAACTCGGTGTCGGCGAATTTGGTGACCAGCTCCTTGGCGGCGGCGATGCGGGCATCCGGATCGGGCGCCTGGAAGATGGCCTGGATGGCCTCGAGCTCTTTCTGGCTCTTCGGCTGGGGCTGCTTCGGGTTGGCGGTCTGCGCGGGGACCAGCGCCGCGGCGAGCGCGGCGCAGAAGAGGATGCGAGTGAGGGGACGAATCATCGTGCGAGTTCCTTTACCTAGAAAAAATCACGGCTCCTGGCGCTGTTTCAACTGTTCGGCGACCTGGGCGAGTTCGCTGCGGGCGGCGTTGCGCGCCGCCTCGCTGGAGCCTTCCACGGCAAGGGCGGCCTGATAGTGGCGCACGGCCGCTTCCAGGTCGCGGGCGGCGCGGGCGAGCCTGCCGAGGTAGACGAGCGCCCAGGCGCGCTCGAAGGGTTCCGGGTCGAGCTCGAGCGTGCGCTCGAACCATTGCTGGGAAAGATCGAGCTGTTTGCGCTGCGCAGCGATGCGGCCGAGGCCGTAGGCGGCGCGCGCTTTCAGCGGCGGCGCGGCGTCCGAGCCGTAAACCCGGCGGAAGAGCTCGCCGGCGGCATCGAGGTCGCGCGCTTCGTAAAACTTCTCCGCCTGCTCGAGGTCCTTCTCCTCCTGAGGCACGGCCGGCTGGGGAGGCGAGGCCGCCTTGCGGGCCGCCGGCGCGGAAGCGAATTCGATCTTTTCGATGCGCTTGTCCTCGCGGGCCAGATCGATCGATTCGATCATCCTGCGGAAGTAAAGGTTGAAGGACTCTTCCTGCTTTTCGTAGGCCTGGAGGGCTTCATGGAAGGCTGCCGTCAGGATGTAGCCCTCGCGCATGGCCTGATCGACGATGGCCTGGCCCTGGGCCCGGTCGAGGCGCGCTTCCACGGCGTAGACGGCGCTCTTGGCGGCGAGGCGGGAGAAATCGTTCTTGTACTCCTCCGGAAGCAGCGGCGCGGCCAGCGCAAGATCGGCAAGCGGCTTCTTGGCATCGAGCGCAGGCCCGTAGCGGATGACGAGCGGATCGATCAGGTGATCGAGATAGGAGTGGCGGATGTCGCGGACGCGCGGGCGCGCCGAAGGCGTGACGACGACGAAGAAGTCGTCTCCGAGCAGCCGGGAGATGACGTAGTTGGGCGGGGCGAGCAGCTCGACGAAGATCTGGAAGCGGCGCCCGCGCAGGCCGGAGGTCGGATTGCGGAGGTAGACGTTGGCCTCGAAGATGGCTTCCGTGACCGGCCGGTGGTACTGGGCGATGACCTGCTCGTAAAAGGGCTGGGCGCGGCGGAATGCTTCCTCGAGTTCTGCCTCCTGATAGAACTGCGCCAGTAGCGGGATCAGGCCTTCCAGAGCCACCGTCTCCGGGGGCATCATCTGCGCCTGGAAGCGGGGCTTGAAGTTGGGCGGGCCGTCGAGGCAGAGGGCCAGGGTGACGTAGCGGCTGAGCTCGGCGGCGGGCGAGTCCGCGCGGCGGTCGGCGATGTAATCGCGGATCTTCTGAAGAGAAGGCGGGTTGCGCTGCGCGATCCATTCCAGGATCTGCCGGCGCAGCGGGTGCGAGTTTGGCGAGCGCAGCCCCTCGTCGAAACCCGACGCGTTCAGCGCGGCCATGACGGTGAACAGCGTGGGGGAGGCGTCGAGCTGCCCGGGCGGCTCCTGCGCGCGGGCGGCGAAAAGGGAAAGGGAGAGTGCGGCGGCGAGCAGGGGATTCATGCGCAGAATGGCCGTGCCGGGCATCGCCGTCTGCTCCCAGTGTAGCGGATCGGCCCCGGGCTTCACGCCAACACCGGAAGTACCGGATCCGGAATTCGGTGGTACTGGAAAGGGGACGATGCTGCCGGCGAAGCGGGTAGAATTGGGATTGCCCGCCAGGATGCAGGGATCCGTGCAGGCTTGCGGAACCCGGCAAGGAGGAACAGGTGAACAAGTCCGGCAATCGTGTCAGTGTGCGTGCCGCAACGGCCATTTTCAGTGTGCTGCTCGGAGCAGCAGGCACAGCGCAGGGACAGTGGGGCATGGGCGCGCCGGGGGCGGGTTCCATGGGGGGAGATCTCTCCAGCGCCGACCCTTCCCGCTTCCTGTTCCGTCCATGGGTCGCCGCCCAGGGAAACTATACCGAGGTTGTGGGCACGCAGCAGTTGCCTGGCAGCGTGCGAAGGGACTTCTATGGCTACGGTGGCACAGCCGGCATCAGCGGGGCAAAGGTCTGGGAAAGGACTTCCGTGGCGATTTTCTACACCGCCAACTACCAGCGCTTTGGCGGCAGGCTGGCGCGGGAAGGAATGAGCCAGGTGGGAGGAGTGTCGGTTTCGCACCGGGTGACCGGGCGGGTGGGCCTGTTCGCATCCCAACTGGCCGGGTCCAGCCTCGGAGGATTCGGCTATGGGGCTCCGGCAGGCGTCCTTGGAGGCTGGGGGCTGGCCGGACAGGCGCTGCTTCCGGAGTCCGGACTATTGGCGGCGCCGCTGACGGATCCTGCCGCCAACGGGCTGGTGGACAACGAATTCTTCGGCTCTCGCGTGAATTTCTACGTCACCTCGGGAGGGGTCTCCTATCAGCCCAGTCTCCGATGGTCATTCTCTGCCGGCGGCCAGGCGGGCTATGTCCGGCGGAAGGGGCGCGGGCTGCGGGACCTCGACTCGGCGGGCGCTTTCGGCCAGGCTGCCTATCGGCTCAGCGAGCGCACGATGATCGGCGCCGGCTACAACTTCGGGACGTTTTCCTACCCGAAGTTCTTCGGGGGCAACCGGGTGCAGGTGGCAAACCTGTTTCTGAGCCACCAGGTGTCGCAGCAGACTCGGGTGACCCTGGGCGTTGGCGGCTACCGCATGGACACGACGTTTCTGGGCGCGGTGGCCACGGATCCCGAGATTGCCGCCCTGCTCGGCGTGCCCGCGCAACTGGAAGTGCAGAAGCGCCATTTCTATGGCTGGCAGGGCATGGCAGCGGTGAACCGGAGCTGGCGGACGTGGGGAGCCAACGTCAGCTATCTGCACGGGGTGAATCCCGGCAACGGCGTCGTGCTCGCCTCGAGGCGCGACTCGGTCTTCGGATCCCTTTCCCGCTCCTTCGGCAGGCTGAATTTCGGCGCACACGGGGGATTTTTCCGCTGGAGCGGGCTGCTGCAAAACGCGCGCCTCACCAGCGGCCAGGCAGGCCTGAGCACGGGACTTCGCATCAAGGGCGATCTTTATTTTGGCCTGAACGGGGGCTATTCTTTCTTCGATTCGCCCACGCAGCCGCGCCGCTGGCAGCGGTTCGCCTCAGCGCACCTCACCTGGAGTCCGAGCGGCGCGGCGTTCCGGTTCTAACCGCAGGACGGGCGGCAGAGCGGATAGGGGCCATCCGGAGGGCAGACCTCGCGGACCGGAGCAAACGAGAACTCGCGAAGAAGCCTCGCGAGCTTCGGCCCCATCGAACGAAGCCCGAGATAGGTCCGCAGGCGCGCAATGAGGCCGGACGCGAGGCGGGGTTGCGCGGAGTCGAACTCCCAGGGGTGGACATACAGGCAGGCCGGCGATTGGTGCTGCCGGTTCAGCAACCGGATGGCAGCCGACGTGTAGTGGTAGGGAAGCAGGCGGAGGTAGGCTCCGCCTCCGGCGGGCACGTTGCGGCGCGCCTGGAGCGGGACGGCAGCCGGCGGCACCTCGACGATGGTGCCGGATGGAGTCTGGATGCGGTGGGGGAAAAAGGGCTGATCCGGGATTCCGTAACGGTCGTGCCGGACGGGATAGATGCTGGAGTCCGTGTCGAAGCCGCATTCGAGCAGCACTTCCAGCGCCCAGAGCGAACGCGCCGTGATGGAAAAACTGGGAGCGCGGTAAGCCCGCGGGCGGATGCCGGAAGCCTGGGCGATGGCGTCGGCGCCGTTCTCGGTGTCCTGCCGGAACGCAGACGGCGTCAGGCCGAACACGAGGGCATGGGAGTAGCTGTGGCAGCCCAGCTCATGGCCGGCTGCAGCGATGCGGCGGACAAGAGCAGGCTTCCGCGCAGCCACCCAGCCGAGGATGAAAAACGTCGCCTTCACCCCGGCCTCCCCGAGCAGATCAAGAACGAGGGCGGTGGCTTCCTCGACGCGCGAAGGAAAGGAATCCCAGCGGGAAGGATCCACCGATCGCTGCACCTCGGTGGGATGGAAGTAATCCTCGACGTCGATGGTGAGGATGTTGGTCATCGGGATCAGAGGCGCAGGATGTGCGCCTCGGGCCTGCCCTTCAGCGCGTTGCGCGTGTCGAGGACCAGCGGGGCAAGGCGGACGATCTTGTCGTAGTCGAACGCGCGGTGGTCGGTGACAATGACGGCGCAGTCGCAGGAGGAAAGCGCGTCGAGGGGTTCCGAGCGCAGCGTGGCGTGGTCCATGCGGAGCTCGGGCACGTAGGGATCGGAGTAGGCGACGGCCGCGCCGCGCTGCATCAGAAGGTGGATGATGTCCAGCGCGGGCGATTCGCGCACATCGTCGATATCGCGTTTGTAGGCGGCGCCAAGCACGTGGATGCGCGAGTTGCGCAGCGGCTTGCACTGGTCGTTCAGGGCGTCCTGGATGCGGGAGACGACCCAGCGCGGCATATCCCCGTTGATGTGGCCTGCCAGTTCGATGAAGCGCGCCTCGATGCCCGCCTGCTTGGACTTCCAGGAGAGGTAGAAGGGGTCGATGGGGATGCAGTGGCCGCCAAGCCCGGGGCCGGGATAGAAGGGCATGAACCCGAAGGGCTTCGTGGCGGCGGCGTCGATGACCTCCCAGACGTTGATGTTCATGCGGTGGCACATGACGGCCAGCTCGTTCACCAGGCCGATGTTGATCATGCGGAAGGTGTTTTCAAGCAGCTTCACCATTTCGGCCACCACGGTGTTGCTCACCGGCACCACGGTGTCGAGCGCCATGCCATAGAACGCCGCGCCCACCTGCGTGCAGGCGGGCGTGATGCCGCCCACGACCTTGGGGATGTTCTTCGTCTGGTACTTCGGGTTGCCGGGGTCGACGCGTTCGGGCGAGAAGCAGAGGAAGAAATCCCGGCCGGCCTTGAGGCCCGAGCCTTCGAACATCGGCAGGAGGAGCTCCTCGGTGGTGCCTGGGTATGTGGTGGACTCCAGGATCACGAGCATCCCCGGGTGAATGTGCCGCGCCACCTGCTGCGAGGCGCTGACCACATAGCTCATGTCCGGATCCTTGGTCTTGCGCAGGGGCGTGGGGACGGCGATGTTGACGGTGTCGAGCTCCGCAATGGCGGAAAAATCGGCCGTGGCCCGGAGAAGCCCGCGCGAGACCAGATCGCGTACGTCGGAGGAAGGGACGTCCTGCACGTAGCTGGAGCCGGCGTTGATCTGGTCCACCTTCTGCTGGGAGATGTCGATTCCGGTGACCTGGAAGCCCGCCTTGGCGAATTCCACCGCGAGAGGCAGGCCAACATAGCCGAGCCCGACCACGCCAACGCGGGCCGAGCGGGAGCGGATTTTTTCCAGAAGATGCCGGGCGGCCAAGGGCAATGTGTCAGTTGGGGTCATAGCTCGGGTAGACGTCAGTCACGAACCAGAATAACAGAGGACTCCCGGAGCCATGCGATGACAGCCTCCGCATTGCGGGGCCACAGCAGACCCTTCCGCTCGATGGCCGAGGCAGCCCCGCGCCGGAGCGCATCGAGCAGCCCGGGCTGTTCTGCCAGGGCGACAAGCGCCGAGGCAAGAGAATCTGCATCGCCCGGGTGGAACAGGCAGGCCTCGACTCCATGGTCCACCAGCTCGCTGATGTTCGGTTGGGCAGGGGCGACCACAGGCTTCGCCATGGCCAGATACTCGATGATCTTCATCGGGCAGCAGTAAGGGTTGGCCGCCGGCTGAACGGCGCAGTCAAACAGCGACACATACGCCGGAATCTCCCGATGCGGAACAGCGCCGGTGAAGATGACCGAGCCGGAGAGGCCCATGCTTTCCACCTTCTGCCGCAGCGATGGCATGGCCGGCCCGTCTCCCACCAGCAGCAGCCGGGCCGGGCGCGCAGTGAAACCGGCGCGCCTGAAGGCCTCGAGCAGCAGCTCCAGTCCGTGCCAGGGCCGGAACCAGCCCACAAAACCGATGACGAAGCAGCCCTCCAGCCCAAGAGCCGAGCGCAGCGAGGGATCCGGCGGCTTGGGATAAAAGCGCTCGCGGAATACGCCGTTGTGAAGCACACGGACCCTGCGGCCGTCCGCTCCGCCCTCGATGAGCATGGAACGCAGCACTCCGGTGACGGCGACGACCAGGCTGGCTGCGTTGCAGATCCGGGCTTCGCTCCACCGGGCCAGGCGGCGCAGGCGCAGCAGGCCTTCTTCGGCGGCTTCCAGGGCCAGGGGAGAGTTCACTTCCAGCACCAGCGGGATGCGGAACAGCCGCGCCACGAGGACGCCGGCAAAGTTGAACAGGGCGTACCTTTCGTAAATGAAGTGCGGCCGGAAGCGAAGCACGGCCCGCAGCAGCAGCCACAGGCCGGCAAGGTTGTAGGAGAGCAGCAGGATCTCGAACGAGAATGGGACCGCGCGAACAAGCCTGCGCCAGAGGGGTTCCCGCACGGTCCTGTCCGGCGGCCGGGAGTCGGGCGAGACGAGGGCGGCCAGTTCCACGGTGTGACCGAGATCGCGAAAGGCCTGCACCATTTCCGCGATATGGACCCCCTGGGCATCGGCGGCCCGGGTGCGGTGATGGTAGAGGATCTTCATTCTTCGCCCGGAGGCGCACAACCATGCTAGCCCCTGCCCTGGCGCAAGCGCACCGGGAGGATGCGGAAGCGCCTCCACCCCCTTCGTGGGTAGGATAGCGCGCCGCAGCCTGCGGCGAGCCGTGGGACGGCTGGAGATCGGGCGGCCCGCGCCCTTCCCGCCCGGCAAGCGGAGGGATCTGCCAACGGACCCGTCCCGAAGGGGGCACGCCCGCGGCTTCACACGAGTTCCGGGAAATGTTTTTGCTGCATTTTCTGCAATTTATGTTCTTTTCCGCGCGGCGGCGGCGCGGAGCAGTTCCAAGATGACACCGGCGGCGGATGGAGACATCCGGCGGCGAAGCGGAGGTGAACAGCGTGCGGACGAAAGCATGCATGAGCGGAATCTTGTGGGCGGCGTGCCTGGCGGCGGCGTGGGCCCAAAGCACCATCCACCTGCCGACCCAGGGGCGCGCCGCGGACTTCAGCGGCTACCCGCAGACGAAGCCTGCACGGGTGGTGGCGGCGCTTCCGGCGGGTTGCACGGCGGGCGAGGCGGTGATTGTCACGGGAGGCCCGGCGGCGGGCCTGTACGTTTGCAACGGCGCAGGTGCGTGGGTGGCCGCGGCGCCTCATGGACATCAGCTCAGCGAACTGTCCGGCGTGGCGGGCAAACAGGGCACGGGCACCCTGTTGCAGGCCTTCGGCGGCGGCCCCGCGCAGGCGGGCGAGTGCGCGGAGTTCGACTCCAACGGAAACCTGGTGTCCGCAAGGAAGCCCTGCGGCGGAACGCCCAATTTCAGTCTCTCGTTCACGGGGCAGACGACAGTGCTGCTCGAGCACGGGCTGGGCACGCGCAACGTGCTGGCCGGCTGCGTGGACAGCAATGACCGTCTGGTCATCCCGGACCGGATCCAGGTGCTCGACAACAACCGGGTGCAGGTGAATTTCGTCACGCCGCAAAGCGGCCGCTGCGTGGTGAACGCCAACGGTGGAGGCGGCTCGGGCAGCGCAGCCGTCAGCTCGGTCTTCGGGCGCACCGGGGCGGTGACGGCGCAGGCTGGCGACTACAGCTTCAGCCAGATTGCCGGCTTCCTGGCGCTGAACCAGATCGCGCCGGCAGCGTTGCAGGGCAATGGATCGAAGATCCAGCTCTTCAGCGGCACGGCGGCGGCCAATGATTGCGCCAAGTTCGATGCCAACGGCAACCTGGTTTCGGCGGGCGCGCCCTGCGGCACCGGCAGCGGAGCCGTCAGCTCGGTCTTCGGGCGCACCGGGGCGGTGACGGCGCAGGCCGGCGACTACACTTTCAGCCAGATTGCCGGCTTTCTGGCGCTGAACCAGATCGCGCCGGCGGCGTTGCAGGGCAATGGATCGAAGATCCAGCTCTTCAGCGGCACGGCGGCGGCCAATGACTGCGCCAAGTTCGACGCCAACGGCAACCTGGTGAGCGCCGGGGCGGCCTGCGGAACGGGCAATGGCGACGTCACGGGACCGGCGGGCGCGGTCGATGGGGAGGTCGCCGTGTTTCAGGGCTCGACAGGAAAAACGTTGAGAAGGGCCACGGGGAGCGGCCTCGTCAGGCTGGCCAACGGAGTGCTGGGATTCGTGACCGGCGCACCGTCTGACTGCGTCCGTGCTGACGGAAGCACGGGACCCTGCGGAGGAACCATTTATTTCGGCGCAGGCCTCGAGGGAAGCGGAACGCCGTCGGATCCGGTTCGCCTGGCCACGGGGGGAAGCGTGGCCAGCCAGACCTTCTATTCGGCGAGTCTCACCTTCGGCAGCATCCCCGCGTTCACCTGCCAGGAGCAGCCGATCCCGGCGCCGGGCGTGTCGGCCGGGGAAAGCGTGGCTGCGGGCCTGCCCGGCGCTCTGCCCGCCGGGATTCTTGGAACCATGTACGGCGCTGCCGACGCGGTCGTCGTGCGCCTGTGCAATGTGACCGGAGCCGCCGTGGCTGTGCCGGACGGGATGTCCTACAACGCGCGCGTCGTGCGCGGCTTTTAAGGAGGGACGATCGTGAGAAGATGGATCAGTGTGTCCGCCACGCTGCTGGCAACGGCGGTCCTTCTGCTGGCAGTGTCGGTGAATGGGGACCTCAATGTGCTGGGAAAGCTGACGGCTGGGGTGGTTGACTTCAGCGACGCCGCCTCGACGGCTCCGATGAAAGCCGGAACCGTGCTGCCTTCCGCCTGCGGTGTCGGGCAGACGTTCTTCAAGACCGACGCAGCGGCAGGACAGAACATCTTTCTCTGCACCGCCGCCAACACTTGGACGCAGGCGGCAGGGGCCGCCGCCCCCGTGGCGTTTGACTGGAAACCCGGCTCGCGCTATGTGGTGTTCCGGAGCGAGATGGCTGCGTTTTACAACCAGGGCAGTCCGGCGTACCTCGGAGACATCATCCTGTCGCGTGTGGCTGGATCGGCCAATCTGAACAATCCGAGTCCCGTGATCGGCTCCCTGTATCCGGGTCTGGCCAGCATCACGACCACGAGCACGGCCGGCAATCGCTCGGCCTGGGCCGCCTCGTTGGGCGGGCCTCATTCGGCGGAGGCGGACTCCCTGTTGGCCCGGTCGAACCTGCCCTGGGAAATGGACGTCGTGTTCCGCTACCCTGCCGCTGCCGATTTCGCCAATTCCAGCCTCTACCTCGGCATGATGGCGTCGACGAGCGAAGCGCCCCCGAGAGGCATTGCCGTGCGGTATCTGGCTGGCACCGACACGAACTTCGTCTTCGCCTATGGAAGCCAGAACACGTGGGGCAGCACGCTCAACACCGGGGTCGCGCCAGACACCAACTGGCATCGGCTGAGAATCCGCTCGGACGGTTCGGCCCAGAACAGGATCTGGCTCCGGCTGGACAACGGGACGGAGTACAGCGCCTGCCCCAGCGGGTGTGATCTCGGAGTCTCCACCTACCTGAGCCACTCCTGGTCGGGAGTTTTCTTCGTCAGCATCGCCACAAACGAAGCGGCGGTGAAGACGGTCCAGCTCGATTATCTGCATTTCTGGCTTGACCGCGGATCGGAGAGATAGGCGATGAAGAAACTGGCGGCACTGGTCTGGTTGGCATCGGCCTGCTTCGGACTGGACAACTCCATCCGCATCCACGAAGCAGGCGGAAGCGCTCAGTCGAATCGCCCTTTCACCGCGTTGATGGTTTTCATGCAGGGCGAATTCCCGCAGGGAACCTACCCGAAGCCAAGGATCAATGGCTCGGTCCCCGCAGCCTGGCAGACCGACATCAAAAGCCGGTGGCCGGATGGCAGCGTTCTGTCCGCTTTTGTTTCGTTTCCGGTCACGCTTGCAGCCAACGGCAACGTGAAGGTGGACTTCGTCGCGGACTCGAACCCATGCCATCTCGGCGCGCAGGCCGTCTGCGAGGCGGCTGCGCTCGATCAGGCAGGTATGCTGAATTTCCTCGGCGGAGCCTGGAATGCCCGGATCCGTGGCACGGCCAACGGGATCTCCTACACCGTGGACGCCCGGACGATGCTCGCCGCCGGCGCATGGCGTTATTGGCTGCAGGGGCCGGTGGTGACGCGCGTCATCGTCGAGGATATGTCCCCTTCGCTTGCCTTTGACTTCGGCTGGCAATGGGACGGCTCGAACTGGCAGGCGCCTTCCGGCGATCAGTACAAGGGCATTCACCCCATGTTCGAACTGTCTTTTTATCCCGGGTGGAACGGCGTGGAGACCGGTTACAAGCTGGAAGCCCCTTGGCGCACCCGGTTCATCCGCACCTCCAGCGGAGGCTTCGCCGCCTGGCAGTTCACGCTGGAGTTCCTGGCGGGAGCCCCGCCTGCGGTTGTCTATTCGAAAACCGGCTACAACCTGACGGCCAAGGGCGCCGTCACCTACTGGTCATGGAGCGGAACTGCGCCGGGCGAGATCTTTGTCGACCGCAACTTTCCCTATCTGGTGGCGAGCCGCATCCTGCCCCCTTACGACCTGAGCATCGCTGTCAGCACCTCGCAGATCAACAGCCTGCTGAACCAGTGGCCCGGCAATGTCGGCACGGACGATCAGGGGCGGCCCGATCCCCGGTCGTGCACGACGGGGATGTCCATCTGTGCCTACGTCAAGACTTCGTGGCCTGACACGGGCGACCACCCGAACTTCGGCATCATCCCCGGCTGGCAGATCGCCTTCCTGTATGCGATGGGCGACAGCCGGTTCAACATCCAGACGCGGAAGGACCTGTTCGACAGGCTGATTTTGGGCAGCGCCGAGGCAGCCATTACCGCCCCGGTCCACACCCGCGAAAGCTACACCAACATGAGCCCGCCGCTGCGGAACTACCTGAACTGGCCTGCGGATCAGGTAACCCCGTCGTTTGGCAGGATCTTCTCCGTCACGGCGCAATACGACGGCCGCTCGCTGCAATTCGAAAACTCCGGAGCCTATCCCGCGGTCTATGTCTGCACCAACTGTCCAGCCACCAACAAGCCCTGGGTCTTCAGCGTCTCCCATTACCCCTCTCTGCTGCCGGTTCCCTACCTGCTGACAGGCCGCTACCTCTACCTGAGCAGCCTCCAGCAATGGGCAGCTTCGATCCTCGGCTCGCCTCATCCGCAATACGACCGTCATTACGACTGGGGCATCCACTACAGCAGCGCCGAGCCAAGAGTCGCTTCCCGCCCCATCAAGGCCATCTTCTGGGGCTTCCTGCTGAGCCCTGATTCCCCCGAGCGCAACTATTTCGCCGACAAACTGAAGAACATTGATGCGGCCTACGAAGGAGCTTTCGATGTCCGCGATGGCCTCTATGCCAGCCAGGTGGTCAGCAATTGCGCCGGCGCCGTGACCTCCAACGCCTCGCATACCTTCAACTCCTCGCATCCTCTCTCCGCGCCGAATGGCCAGCGGCGCGTCTTCGCCATGAACGGGTGGGACACGATCTCCAATGTCACCGCCGTCACGGTGAATGGCTCGCCGAGAACGTTCGGCATCTACGGACAGGACACGGGCCGGCAGTGGTACTACATCCCCGGCGGCTCTCTGATCATCCAGAACGAATCGGATCCGCCCCTCGCGCCTTCCGATACGCTTGTCGTCAACTATCAGGCGGGCCGCAGCGCTACGCCATGGTGCAAGGGCTTTGCCATGATGCGCGGCCTGTCCAACCCGCTGCCAATGATCGGCGTCGGAACCAACTACGCGGACATGGAGGGCGCCGCCGGCACAACCGGCACCAGCCCGTGGATGGTGAGCTATCTTGCCATGACGCTCGGATGGGCGCGGCAGACGCGGGCCCTCGCTGTCAACGGCGGCCACCTGTTCGAGAAAAGCGCCGCCAAGCTCGGAAAATACTACATCGATGGCGTGCTTCACCCCCGCAAACCGGCGCTGTACTCCGGCGCTTACCGCACACCGACAGCCGACGGGTTGGGGCTCATTACCACATGGGAGCGCTACATCGCAGCCCGCAATCCTCCCGTGGCGCTGGCCAGCGCCATGTCCTCCTCCGACATGTCCTTCGTGCTGAACTGCCGCGCCGGCGCGCTGGGATGCATCAACGTCCCTGGCCGCGAAGCCGTGTTCCGCATCGACGAGGAATACATCCGCACCTGCGCCAAGAGCGTGGGTTCAACAACCACGACGTTCACTGTCTGCCCCGGCGGGCGGGGCTTCTGGGGCACGAAGGCCCAGCCCCACACGACTTCTTCGACCGTGAACGCCGAGTGGAGGCTTCTCGGTGATTTCCTCTCCGGCCACACCTACCCCAACCTCTGGGTGAATGCGCTGGCGTTTTATTACGACGTGGCCGGCTCGCTCGGCTCCGGCCGGGAAGCCTACCATCGCGCCATCTCGATGGGAACCGGGCTGGAAATGCGGGCCAACGACCAGCGCTATGCGTTCGTCCCCAGGATCGAGCCTTACAACCTGAAGGTGCTCGTCGCCCCCGGCAGGGCGGAAATCCATTACGATGCGCCCACGCTTGCTGCCTGCCGGTACGCGGTCACCCAGACGTGGTTCTCCTCGCCCGACGACAGCGGCGACACGGCCGACCGCGGCGGCCTCAGGACGCGGAGAATCGTGCTGGACGGCCTCGCGCCGGGCGTGTACCGCTACCGCGTGACCTGCGGCCCCGGCAGGCTGATGGGTTCATTTACGGTGCCGCCAGCGCAATAGGCACGCAAAGAGGCCCGGCTTCCGGAAGCGCCTTCCAGGAGCCGGGCCGCCGCGCGCCGGCAGCTCTGCCCGCTGCCTGCTGCCGGGCGGCGCGCCCGCGTCCGCCCGCGCTACTTCAGAGCGGGCTTGTCTTTGGGAATGATCCAGAGGTAGAACTTGTGGCTCAGATACGAGTCCTCGCCGTTGTCTTCGAGCGTGAACTCCTTGTCCGGCTTCCAGTCGCCCATGTCGAACGTGTTCGACACGACGCGCGTGCCGGGCTTCAGCTCGGCGAGCAGCTTCGGCCGCAGCTTCAGATTGACGCTCGACAGCAGGAACAGCGTCACCACCGTGGCTTCGCGGATGTCGGCCTCGAACAGGTCGCCCTCGATGAACTTCACCAGGTGCTCGACGCCGTTGCGCTTCGCGTTCTCGCGCGCTTCGGCGATGCGCTCCGGGTTGATGTCGATGCCGACGCCGCGCGCGCCGTACTTCTTCGCCGCGGTGACGACGATGCGGCCGTCGCCGCAGCCAAGATCGTACACAATGTCGTTCTTGGTGACCTTCGCCAGCTCCAGCATGGCCTCGACCGCCCTTTCGGTGGTCGGCACGTAGGGAACGTCCGGCGAGCGCTTCGGCTTCGGCGTCTGGGCCGCAGCGGAAAGGAATGCGCAGAGCGTCAGCAGCGCGGCGCGCCGCGTGAGTTCAGTAGATCGCAGCATGGCTGTATTTCCCGTTCCTGAAGAATAGCGCGTCCGGCAGCGTTCCGGTTACAGCGCCGCTCACAGCAGCGACCGCTCGCGCGCCACGCGCAGTGCTTCGATGGCCGCGCCGCGGGCCCCGGCCGTATCGCCGTTGGGCATGATGTGGATCGGAATGTCGGCCTGCTCCTCCCGCTGCTCCGGCATGCCCGCGCGGATCTCGTTGAGGAACCACTGCTGGAATTCCGGCCCGGTCTCGATGGCGCCGCCGCCGACGATCAGCGCGTCCGGATCGAACGTGTTGATCATCTCGTCGAAGAACAGCCCCAGCGCGTGCGCCTGCCCGCGGAAGATCTCGCGGCTCAGCGGGTCGCCTTTCTCCGCCAGGCCCCGCACCAGCTTCGCCGCCTTGTGCAGATCGCCCATGCGGTACAGCTCGTGATCCGGATACTTCGCCCGGAAGTACGGCAGGTAGTTCACCTCGATCGCCGTCAGCGAGCACAGCGACTCCAGATCCCCGGTGCGCCCGCAGTTGCAGCGCGGGCGGATGCCCTCCAGGAACGGAATGCTCTGGTAGGGGATCAGCACGTGGCCCAGCTCGCCGCCAAAGCCTTTGCGGCCCTTTACCACAAGCTCGCCGATGATCACCCCGCCGCCCAGTCCGGTCCCGATGATGGCCGAAATCGAAGTGGCGTTCGAATGGGCGCCAAACAGGTTGAAGTGCCCCCAAAGCGCCCCCGCGTTGCCGTCGTTCAGGTAGATGACCGGCTTGCCAACCTTGGCTTCCAGCCCGGCGCGGATGTCATAGCCCGCCCAGTCCGGATGCACGAAGTTGGTGGAGCCGCGCGCGCTCAGCACTCCGTCGGCGCTGGCCGGGCCCGGCGTGTCCAGGCCGACGACGGCGATGTCGTCCATCGTCACCCCCGCCTGCCGCATCGCCACCTGCAAACCGTCCAGTATCTGCTGAAGGCAGACCGCCGGCCCTTCCTTCGACTTCGACGGATACTCGCACAGCGACTCGATGAGGAACTTCTCGTCCGCTGTCAGGAACGTGTAATTGACGGCGTTTCCGCCCAGATCGACGCCCGCGACCACGCGCATGGGTTCAGACTGCTCCTTCCTGGATGGGAGTGAACTTCCCACAATAACAGGGAGGCTCGGCGGATAGGAAGACTGGGTGGGAAACCGCACTCTGCCCCGGCGGCCCGCCTGCGGCCGGCGGGCGTCGGGGCGGAAGGCTTACAGAGCCTTGGCGAGTTCTTCAGCGAATGCGCTGGTCGGCCCGCTCGGCTTGCGGTGCTTCTTGCCGCCGCGCTGCCGGCGCTCCTGGGCACCCTGCGCACCCTGTGCGCCTTGCGCGCCCTGCGCCGGCTGGCCCGCCTGAGCCCGGCCGGAGGCGCCGCGCGCGCCCTTCGACTTCGGAGGCTGGGCCGGATTGGCGCGCAGCAGCCGGTCTTCGAGCGGCGCACGGTCGAAGCGCTTGATGATCGCCATCATCTCTTCTTCATTCGGCGCTTCGATGAATGCGAAACCTTTCGATTCCTGCGTTTCGGGATTGCGGATGACTTTGACTGAATCGGCCACCAGGTTTTCCGCCACGAGCCACGCCTTGATATCGTCGGCGGTGACCCACGGCGGAAGATTACCGAGGAAAACGGTTGAACTCATTGAGATGGGAAGCTAGCTCCGTCGGGGATTCGGACTGATTCATGCAAGAAGCGCAGTCCTTGAGGCACTTCTATCCTATCACGGACGGAAAAAGGGCGGCAATGCCGCCGCCCTTTTTCCTGCGCCGAAAAACGCGCCTCACCCCGCCTGCCCGCCCGGCTCCACCGTCACCGCCAGCCGCACCGCCGGATGGCCCCGCAGCTCGGCCAGGATCGCCTCGTTCACTGGCGAATCCACCTCCACCAGCGCCACCGCCTCCAGGGGCTGGCCGGGCGCCGGCGGCCGCTCCTGCCGACCCAGGGAGAAGTTGGCGATGTTGATCTGGTTGCGGCCCAGGATGCTGCCCACATGGCCGATGACGCCCGGCACGTCGATGTTCCGCATGTAAATCAGATGCCCGGCCAGGGTGATCTCCACCGGGATGCCGTCCACTGAGAGCAGCCGCGGCTTGTCCATCACCACCCCGCCGGTGACCGACGTGGCCGAGGCGGGAGCGATGATCTCGATCTGGATGGAATCCGTCGCTCCGCCCCGCGGCTGGTGCGCCTCGGTCACCGTCAGGTTGCGTTGCGAGGCAAGCTGCATCGCGTTCACCAGGTTGGCCCGCCCCGCCAGGCTCCGGCTCAGGATCCCGGCCAGCGCCGCGTTGCGCAGCAGGTTGGTGTTCAGCTCGGCGATGCGCCCGCGGTAGGTCAGCCGCACCGCCTGCGGGTGGTCGGCGGCGATGAAGGCGGCGAAGCGCCCCAGCCGCTCGGCCAGCTCGATGTAGGGGCTGATCGCCCGGTACTGCTCGGGCGCCACCGCCGGCATGTTCACCGCGTTGATGGCCACCCCATGCAGCAGGTACTCCACAAGCTGCTCGACGATGCGGATGCCGACAATCTCCTGCGCCTCCTCGGTGGAGCCGGCGATGTGCGGCGTCGCAATCAGGTTCGGCGCCGACAGCAGCGGCAGGTCCGCCGGCGGCGGCTCCGGCGAGAACACGTCCAGCCCCGCGCCGGCCACCCTGCCCGAACGCAGCGCTTCGGCCAGCGCGTCCTGATCGATCAGCTCCCCGCGGGCGCAGTTGATGATCCGCACGCCCGGCTTCATCCGCGCGATCGTCTGCGCGTTGATCATGTTGCGCGTCTCGGGCGTCAGCGCCACGTGCAGGCTGATGTAGTCGGCCTGCGCGATCAGCTCGTCGAACGGCACCAGCTCCGCGCCCAGGTCCGCCGCCGTCACCGGGTTGACGTAGGGGTCGGAGGCCAGCACGCGCATCTCGAAGCCGCGCGCCCGCCGCACCACCTCCTGCCCGATGTTTCCGAGCCCCACGATGCCGAGCGTCTTGCCCCGCAGCTCGTTGCCGAGGAACTTCTTCTTTTCCCACTTTCCGGCGCGCGTGGAGGCGTTGGCTTCGGGGATCATCCGCGCCAGCGCCAGCATCAGCGCCAGCGTGTGCTCGGCCACGCTCACCGCGTTGCCGCCCGGCGTGTTCATCACCAGCACGCCGGCAGCGGTCGCCGCGGCCAGGTCCACGTTGTCCACGCCCACGCCGGCGCGGCCGATCACGCGCAGCTTCGGCGCCCTGGCCAGCGTGTCGGCCTTCACCTTCACCGCGCTCCGCACCAGCAGCGCTTCGCAGTCGCCGAGGTGCTGTTCGTACTCCTTCGGATTGGACTCGATGACTTCAAAACCCGGCTGCCGGCGCAGCAGCTCCAGCGCCGCCGGGGACATGGGTTCAGCAACCAGGATCTTCATGACTGCTTCCCGCCTGCGGCCTCCAGATACACCCTCTGCACCGCGGCGACGCCCTTGCCGAACGTCACCGGAATCCCCTTCTGGTGCAGGATCAGCTCCAGCTCGGCGATCACCGCAAACAGATCGGCGAAGTCGAAGTAGCCGAGGTGCGCGATGCGGAAGATCTTGCCCTTCATCGACCCCTGGCCGTTGGCGATGATCGACCCGAACTGATTGCGGAACGCCTTGACGATCTCGCCCGAATCCATGCCGGCGGGCGCCTTGATGGCGGTGACCGAGCTGGACGGCGATTCGGGCGCGAACAGCTCCAGTCCCAGCTCCACCGCCGCCGCGCGCGTCGCCCGCGCCAGGAGCTGCGCGTTCTCCACCAGCTTCGCCATGCCCACCTGCCTGATGTAGGCCAGCGCCTCCGCCAGCGCGAGGATGTGGCTGACGTTCGGCGTCCAGGCGCTCTCGCCCTTGTCGGCCATCTTCTTCTCGCGCTTCAGGTCGAAGTACAGCCGCGGCAGCGTCGCCGTCTCGTTCCTTGCCCACGCCTTCGCGCTCACGCTGATGAAGGCGAGCCCCGGCGGGATCATGAACGCCTTCTGCGAGCCGCCGATGACGATGTCCAGGCCCCAGCCGTCGATGTCGAGCGGCATCGTGCCCAGCCCGGTGATCGCGTCCACGATGCAGAGCGCGGGCGTCGCTTTCACCAGCTCGCCAATGGCGCGCACGTCATGCGCCACGCCGGTGGAAGTCTCCGACGCCTGGAAGAAGACGCCCTTCGCGTCCGGGTTTTCCTGCAAAGCCTTCGCCACGCGGTCAGGCGTCACTGCCTGCCCGTATTCCGCCGTGAGCACGACGGCGTTCAGCCGGTAGGCTTTGGCGAGCTCCACCCACCGCTCGCCGAACTTGCCGGCCGAAAGCACGATCACCTTGTCGCCGTCGCTGAAGAAGTTGGAGACCGCGGCTTCCATCGCGCCGGTGCCGGAGCTGACGGTGATCAGGACATCGTTCTGCGTGCCGTAAACCTCCTTGAGGTCGCTCAGCACGCGCGGATACAGCTGGATGAAGTCCTGCGTCCGGTGATGAATGTCGGACGCCATCATGGCGTGCAGGGCGCGAGGCAGAAGAGGCGTCGGCCCTGGCGTCAGGAGTCGCTGCTTCTTGATATGCATGGCTGTGGGAGAATCAGAGGGAAATAGGTTATCAGGATACCAGATATGGCTCTGCTCGAACAGGTGCAGAAGGACATGGCCGCGGCCATGAAAGCCCGCGACGAGGCCCGCCTGTCAGCGCTGCGGATGATCAAGACCGCGCTGATGAAGGAGAAGGTCGACTCGATGAAAGAGCTCGACGAAGCCGCGGAGTTGAAGGTCCTCAACTCGCTCATCAAGCAGCGCCGCGACGCCGCCGAAATGTACCGCCAGGGCGGGCGCGCCGATCTCGCCGAAAAGGAAGAAGCCGAGATCCGGCTGATCGAGGCCTACATGCCCGCCGCCGCCACCGAGGAGGAGATGCAGGCCGCCGTCGCGGCGGCGCTCGCCGAAACCGGCATCACCAGCGCGAAGCAGATGGGGCAGGTGATGAATGCGGCGAAGGCGAAGCTGGCCGGAAAGCGCGTCGACGGCAAACGGCTGAGCGAGCTCGTGCGGGCGCGGCTGTCCTGAGCTTCATGGAACTGGTCCATACCCTGCGCGGGCGGCCCGGCAGCGGCCGCGTGGCGGGAGTCTGCCGGCTGCTGGAGGCTGCGGCCGGCGAACATGCCGCCGCGCTGGGCGTGGGCATCGATGCGCTCCGCGCCGGAGGCCGGGCCTGGATGCTCGTCCGGCTCGGGCTGCGCGCCGCGCGCTGGCCCGAACCGGGGGAAGAAGTGGAAGTCCTCACCTGGCCGAGCCGCCGCACCGCCGGAGCCCGCGCGTGGCGTGAATTCGAAGTAAGAGACGCAACCGGCTGTCCGCTGCTGGAAGCCGCTTCCGTCTGGCTGATCGTCGATCTCGAGCGCCGCCGCCCGGTGCGCCTGCCCGGCTTTCTGCACCAACTTCCCTTCCCCGCCAGGGACACCTCCATCGAATTCGTGGATCCGCCCGACCCGGGCGCGCCGCCCGGCTCCATCTCCATCCGGCGCATCGAGCCGTCTCACATCGATATCAACCTGCACGTCAACAACGTCGCCTGGATCGCATGGGCCGAGGAGGAGGCGGATCTGCCGCATCCCGCCCGGCTCCAGGCGGACTTCCTCGCCGAAGCGCGCCAGGGCGAGACCGTTGTCTTCCACACCTGGAGGGATTGCCACCAGCGGCGCGCGTTGCAGACCGCCAGCGCCGGCGGACGCCCCTGCGTGCGCCTGCAATGGTGGTGAGCAGCGGACCCGCAGGGCAGAAAGCGGGCCGCCGGGTGGAGGAGGAGGGTTCCGCCCGGCGGCCCAGGGAAGGAGGAGCGGGGAGAATCGCGTCCTGAGACTTTCCGTCAGGCGTTGTAATACGCTGCGTTCTTCTCGGCGAAGTGCTTCAGGTCCTCGGGAAGCTCGTCGAGGATGTAGATCGAATTGGTCGGACACACCGGCACGCAGGCGCCGCAGTCGATGCACTCGGTCGGGTGGATGTAGAGCTGCGGAACTTCCTCATAGCCGGGCTCATCAGGCGTCGGGTGGATGCAGTTCACCGGGCACGCCTCGATGCAGTGGTTGTCCTTGGTGCAGGTGTCGACAATTACGTATGCCATGGTTCTTTCGGGCTCCGTCCAGAAGCGGAGCAACTGGCATGCCAAACGCGGCACCTGCCAAGCCCCCCGTTTTCAATGCACGGGGAACCACCACCCGCCGGAGGAGGCTCCTTCCGGTGGGGCATTTCGCGCACTAGCGGAAACTGCCCCGGAACAGGTATGATCGAGTGCGATTGTCCGGAGTACGGAATATGGCCAACCAGCAGAACCCCTTCAAGCCCTTCGTTCCGCCCGACATGAAGATGACGGAATTCACGTTCCGGGCGGTCCTGCTCGGGCTTGTGATGACCGTCGTCCTTGGCGCCGCCAACGCCTACCTCGGCCTGCGCGCCGGCCAGACGATCGCCGCCACCTACCCGGCGGCGGTGATCAGCATGGCGGTGCTGCGCCTGTTCCGCGGGTCGATCCTCGAGGAGAACATGGCGCGCACGGTGGGCAGCATCGGCGAGAGCGTCGCCGCGGGCGCCATCTTCACCATCCCCGCCTTCGTCATTGTCGGCGCGTGGCAGAAGTTCGACACGTTCGAAGCCTACTGGCAGTCCAGCGCGCTGATGCTCGTGGGCGGCACGCTCGGCATCCTGTTCGTCACGCTGCTGCGGCGCGTGATGGTGGAAGACCCCGAGCTGCCGTTCCCCGAGTCGAAGGCCGCCGCCGAGATCCACAAGGCGGGCCAGCGCGGCGCGGACGCCGCCACCACGCTGTTCCAGGCGATGGGCGTGGGCGCGGTCATCTACCTGCTGGGCGAGTTCCGCCTCTTCTCCGCCAGCCGCGACTTCCTGCTCAAGGTGGGCGATCTCGGCAGGAGCGTGGTGAAGCTCGGCAGCGCGGGCGCGGCCTCCGTCGGCGGCTGGACCAAGTTCTCGCTGCCCGCGGTGGCGCCGGCCTATCTGGGCGTCGGCTTCATCATCGGCCCGCGGCTGGGCGCGCTGAACTTCGCCGGCGGGCTCACGGCGTGGGGCCTGCTGGTGCCGCTGCTTGTCTACTTCCTCGGCCCGCAGCTTGCCCAGAACCTGCCCCCCGGCGCCGGCCATGAGGCGTGGGACGGCATTGCCAGCCAGGTGTGGCGCAACATCGTGCGGCCCATCGCCGTGGGCGGCATGCTGGTGGGCGCGGCCACCACGATGTTCCGCATGCGCAAGTCCCTGGCGGCCGGCCTTCAGCGCGCCGTGGCGGACCTGAAGAAGGCCAGCGGCCAGGCGGAAGCGGCCGACCGCACGCAGGTCGACCTGAGCTTCAAGGTGGTGCTGCCCGGCCTGATCGTCACCTTCCTGGCGATGGTCGTGCTCTACGAGTTCTTCTCACAGTCGGTGCCCGGCGCCGTGGTGGCCGCGCTCGTGATGATCGTGCTCGGCTTCTTTTTCGCGGCCGTCTCCGGCAACCTCGTCGGCATCATCGGCTCCTCGAACAACCCGATCAGCGGCCTGACGCTGTCCACGCTCATCGTCGCTGCCCTGCTGATGGTGGCCATCGGTGTCAAGGGGCTTTCGGGCGTGGCGGCGGTGCTCGGCGTGGCGGCCGTCGTCTGCGTGTCGAGCGCGGTGGCGGGCGAGATGCTCCAGGACCTCAAGGTGGGCCACATCCTCGGCGGCACGCCGAAGTTGATGCAGATCGGCGACCTCATCGGCATCCTCATCAGCGGCCTGCTGCTGTACTTCCCGCTCTGGATCCTCCATGAGGGCAACATCCGCGAAGGCGGCATCGGCTTCGGCGACCCGAAGCTCTCGGCCCCGCAGGCCGGCCTGATGGCGATGCTCAGCCAGGGCATCGTCGGCGGCTCGATGGCGTGGCCGCTGGTGCTCGTCGGCATCTGCATGGGCCTGGCGCTGGTGCTGTTGCAGGTGCGCAGCCCGATGCTGTTCGCCGTCGGCATGTACCTGCCTCTGGAAACGACCTTCGCCATCTTCACCGGCGGCGTCATCCGCTGGCTGATGGAGATCGTCCGCGACCGCCGCAGCTTCAACGAGCCGCAGAAGGCGCGCATCGAAAACGCCGCCGTGCTCATCGCCAGCGGCCTCATCGCCGGCGAGGCGCTGATGGGCATGGTGAAGGCGGGCTTCGCCATCGCCGACAAGCCGCTTTCCTCCATCCTGAGCATCTTCGACAAGCCGCCCACCGTGGCCGGCCTCGCCGTGCTGGCCCTGCTGGCGCTCATCATGATCCGCTGGCCGCTGGCCAAGGCGGGCTCTCCGGACGAGCCCGCGCCGCCGGCGGCGATCATGTAGCCGCGCGCTCAGCACACCTCGGCCAGCGGCAGCCCGGACAGGCGGCTGAACTTGCGCAGCACGCCCGCCTGGCTGCCGGTGCCGAGCGCGAAGTGGTGCGTGGGCGCCTCCCCGCACCAGCGGTTGACGAATTCGGCCGGCCCCAGCGGGAAGCGCACCCGCGTGTTCGTGTTGCCGATGCGGAGAATCGGGCCGGGGATCGACTCGCCCTGCGCGGTGATCAGCTTCAGCCCGCCTTCGGCGGTCTGCGTCACCGCCAGCAGCGTCACCGGCCCGTGCCTCACGCTGAACTCCACGCTCACCCCATAGCCGCGCTTGCCGTGATACAGCCCAAGACCGCGCAGCACGGGCCGGTGCGCGCAGATGGCCAGGTGGCCCGGCCCGTCATGGCCGACCAGCACGAACTGCTCCACGAAGTCCATCGCGTACAGTTCGGTGAACGCCCCGCCCGCGCCCAGCGCATCCAGGATCTTCATCGCCACCAGGTTCTTGAGGTCGCCCTCGCCGCTGGCCGGCACGCCGCGCGCCGTCAGCAGCGAGTTGCCGAGGATCATGCCCGCGCCCAGCCGCTCGTACCGGTTGCCGTCGAGGCCGCGGTAATAGTAAGCCAGCCCGTCCAGATCGAACGCGCGCGCCATCCTTTCCAGCGCGGCGGCCACCTGCGCGGCCCATTGCAGGTCTTCCTCCGGGCAGTTCTCCAGCGTGAAGAGGCTCTGCGTCAGCCCAAGCATCGCATCGAAGTCGGCGGGCGCGCACTCCCGGAGGCAGCGGTCGAGGTCGCACATCTCCAGCACTTCGATGTGCGCTCCGGTCTGCGCGCTCACCATCGTAAAGTCCGAATACATGTCGAGCATGCCCGGGTAGGTGTGCCCGAGGAATCCGAAGCGCGACCGCCGCAACGCCCTCCACGCCCGCGCCGCGGCGCACCATTCTTCGATCTCGCGCCATGCGGCCGCATCGTCCCGCAACTGCCCGCTCACCACCTGAAACGGCACGCGGGCGCGCGCGAAGGCGTTGGCGATCTCCGGCACGCAGCAGGCGGAGCAGTGGGCCAGCCACTCGCCGGTGTCGCAGCGTTCGTAGTCGAGCCGCGCCGCCGGTTGCAGGTTCAGCACCACCACCGGCACGCCGGCGCGCTGCACCACCGGCAGCACCTGGCTCGACGTCGCGTAGGTGGCCGCATGGCAGAAAATCACGTCGAGATCGGCCGCGGCGAACTGCGCGCCTGCCTCGGCCGCTTTCGGCGCCGTGTCCACCAGCCCGGCGCAGACCACCGTGGCGCCGGCCTGTTCCAGCCGCTGGCGGACTTCAGCCAGATACCCTTCGAGCCGCTCCTTCAGGCCGGGGAACTGATCCCAATAGGCTTGCAGCCCGATGGCGAAGAGCCCGGCGCGGGCGGGCGCGTAAGGCCGGATCGGCGTCAGTGCACGCATCCTCATTCCTCCTGCACGAAGCTGCGGGTTTTCCCGTCAGCGTATCGAAAAACCGCCGCTGCCGGAGGCCCGCGGAGGAGCCGTCCGCAGCGAGCGGATATCATAGTGGTTTGTCGGTCGTCTCCTCGCCGCTTGCCGGAAGACAGGCTTCGTGGGCGTTCCTGTACGCTGCGATCGTGCTGACGGCCGCCGCGGCGCTGATCATCGAGATCTCCTTCACGCGGATCTTCTCGGTGGTCTTCTACTACCACTTCGCGTTCCTGGCGGTGTCGGTGGCGCTGTTCGGGCTGGGCGCGGGGGGAGTGCTCGCCTACGGCTTCGCCGGGCGCGGCACGGCGCTCTACCCGCGGCTGGGGCAGCTCTCGCTGGCCAATGCGCTCGCGGTGGCCGGCGCGCTGGCGGTGGCGGTGCGCGCGGGCGGCTGGCCCGCGGGCTTCTTCACCTATGCGGCGGTGTACTTCGTCACCGCGGTGCCTTTCGTCTTCTCGGGCATCGTCCTGTCGCTGGTGATCGCCGAAACGGTCGAGCGCGTCGACCGCGTGTATTTCTTTGACCTGCTCGGCGCCGCCGCCGGCTGCCTGCTGGTCATTCCCTTCCTCAATCTGATGGGCGGGCCGGGCGCGATCCTCGGCGCGGCGGTGCTGCTGGCCGCGGCCTCGGCGGTCTGGTTCGGGCTGTCCGGCGCGTGGGCGGGACGCGCGGCCGCCACCGCGGTGGCGCTCGCGCTGGTGGGCCTCATCGTCGCCAACCGCAGCCTGCGCCTCGTCGACGTCACCGCGGCCAAGGGAAGGGACCTCGGCCAGGAGCGGTTCGTGCAGTGGAACAGCTTCTCGCGCGTCAGCCTCATCGAGGACGGCTCCGGCGGCCCGCTCATCCTCATCGACGCCGATTCGAGCAGCCGCATCCCGCCCTTCGATCCCACCGCCCTCAGCCCGGAGGAGCGCGAGCGCCTTCTGTTGCAGGGCCCGGGCTACGCCTTCCGCCTCCGGCCCGGGGGCAGGACGCTCATCATCGGCGCCGGCGGCGGCTGGGACGTGGCCCGCGCGCTCGCTTCCGGCTCGAAGGACGTCACCGCGGTCGAGATCAACCCGATCATCATCGACACGATCATGCGCGGCCGTTTCCGCGGCCTGAGCCGCGGCCTCTTTCTGCGGCCCGAGGTGCGCGTCGTCGTCGAAGACGGCCGCAGCTTCCTGCGCCGCGCCACGGGCCGCTACGACCTGATCGTGGCCACGCTGGTGGACACGCGCGCCTCCACCGCCGCCGGAGCCTACGCCCTCAGCGAAAACAGCGTCTACACGGTGGAAGCGTTCCTCGACTGCCTCGAGCGCCTCAAGCCGGCCGGCCTGCTCTCCTTCACCCGGTGGGGGCTCGACCCGCCCCGCGAGTCGCTGCGGCTGGCCGCGCTGGCGCGCCGCGCGCTCGAACTGTCCGGCCGGAAGGAGCCGTGGCGCCACATCGTCGTGCTGCGCGAGCAGAACGATGCGGCCGGGCACGCCGCGGCCATGGACACCGTGCTCGTCAGCCGCGAGCCGTTCCCCGTGGAGGAGCTCGAGCGCGCCGCGCTCGAGGCCGCGCGGGCGCAGCTCGAAATCGTCTACATGCCCGGGCAGGCGGCCGGCGGGCCGTTCGCCGAGCTGCTGGCCTCCGCCGATCCGCGCCCGCTGTTCGATGCCTACCCCTACGACGTCCGCCCCGTCAGCGACGACCGCCCGTTCTTCTTTTTCTTCTCGCGGCTGGACCGCCTGTTCGCGGCGCCGCAGCCGGGCGACCCGTCCGCGCCCGCGGCGCGCACGCTGTTCGCGCTGCTCGCCGTCAGCCTGCTGGCCGTAGCGGTGATGCTGGCGCTGCCGCCCCTGGTGCTGCGGGCGAAGCTGGAGCGCGCGCCCGGGCTGCGCCTGTTCCTTCTCTACTTCGTCTTCCTCGGCGCGGGCTACGTGCTCGTGCAGGTGGGACTGATCCAGCGCCTCGTGTTTCTTCTGGGCCACCCGACCTACGCGCTCACGGTGGTGATCTTCGCCATGCTGCTGTTCAGCGGCCTGGGCAGCTTCTCGAGCCGCCGCCTCATTGGCGGCGAGGACGGGCGGCTCATGCGGGCGCTGGCCGCCGCGGCGGCCCTCATCGCGGCCGCCGCCTTCCTGGCCGGGCCCTTCATCCATGCGGGTGCGCGCTGGACGCTGCCGGTGAAGATGCTGGCAACGGCGCTGTTCATCGCCTTGCCCGCCTTCGCCATGGGCATGGCGTTTCCGTCCGGCCTGCTGCGGCTGTCGCGGTGGCAGCCCTCGGCGGTGAAGTGGGCGTGGTCGGTGAATGCAGCGGCCAGCGTGCTTGGCTCCTGCGCCGCCGTGTTCCTTTCGATCTCGGCCGGGCTGCGGAACACGCTGCTGGCCGGCGCGCTGATGTACGCGGCGGCGCTCGCCGTCCTTGCCGCCGTCCGCCGCGGCGCCGCATCGGCGCGCTGAGCGGGTTCAGCGCCCGCCGTTGGTCCGCTTCGCCTGATTGGAAAGCGTGTGCCGCAGGGCGTTCTCGAGCGCTTCGCAGAAGAAGTAGTCGCCCCACATCACGCTTTCGTTCACGCCCAGGTTCTTGTGCAGGTGATAGACGCCGCCTTTGAGGATCCCCTCCCATTGGGCGTCGTCGCGCGCGGTGTGCTTCTCGCACAGCGTCCGCAGAATGTGCAGCGCGCTCGACCAGTAGTAGAAGCCCTTCACCGGATCGGGCAGCATGCGGCACAGCCGCAGCAGCCCGCTGGCGGCGATCGCCGCCGCCGAGGTGTCCGCCAGCCGGCGCGAATCCTCCGGCGCCTGGAAGTCCCACGGCGGCACGCCGTCGGGGTTGGTGTGCGTCAGGTAGTAGTCGGCGCAGCGCTCGGCCGTGTCCAGGAAACGTGGATCGCGCGTGTACTCATAGCAGCTTCCGAACCCGTACAGCGCCCAGGTGAGCCCGCGCGACCAGCAGGAATCCGCCCGGTAGCCCTGCTGCGTGGAGTGGCGCAGGAACGCGCCCGTCTCCAGATCAAAAATCCCCTCGTGAGCGGTGGAGCCGTCGCCGCGCACCAGATAGCGGCGCGTCGTCAGCGCGTGTCGGATGGCGATGTCGCGCAGCCGCCGGTCGCCCGTCTCGCGCGCCGCGTAGAAGATGATGCCGACGTTCATCATGATGTCGATGAACAGCGAGTCCTCGCTGACGAACGAGCGCAGATACTGGCCCTTCTCGACGAAGCGCAGCGACAGCGTCCTGCCCGCCTGGATCAGCACCTCGTTCAGCTTCGGGTCGCGCGTCGCCTGATACCAGCGGTAATAGCTGGAAAGGAAGATGAAGCCGAGGTCGTGCACGTCGCGGTCGAACTGCCGCGGCTCCAGAGGCCGCGTATATTCGATCGCCTTCTCCATCCAGAAGCCGTCCTGGCCGCCGCTCTCCACCTTGCGGCGGTGGAAGATCCACATCAGCCCCGGCAGAAACCCGTCGCACCAGTGCGTCCACGCCGGACCGTCGTGCTTCCATTTGCCGTTCTTCGTGTAGATGGGGTACAGGCCCGGGTGCTTCTCGATGAGGCGGGCCACCTGCTTCTCGGCGAACTCCAGCGTCTGCTCGAAGAGTCCGCGGTCGATTTCCGGTCCGAACTGGATCACGGCTGTTGCTCTCCCCGTGTATTCAGGGTACGCCAAACGGTCGAGAACCCGCCGGGCAGCTTCCCGCGCTGGCCGCTCACCAGCAGGATCGCCGAGCCGGGCGCCGCCTGGCCCATCTCCACCGGGATCATCCGGAGCTGCGGCCGAACGTTGCGCAGCAGCAGCTCCATCGAGCGCGCCAGGTCCGGCAGCACCAGTTCCGCACGGAATTCGCCGGATTTGTTTTCAAAGAAAAACGTGCCGGGCGCCAGCGCGAAGAAGCAGTGGCTCACCGGGTAGTCGCGGCAGGCGATGTGATCCATGCGCAGCGTGACGCGCGCTCCTTTCGGCAGCCACACCGTGCCGCCGCGCGCGGCGTCGCGCGTGACCTCGAAGACCACCGGGTCCCCCATCGCCGCCTTCGCCAGATCCAGCGCCTCCACCAGCCGCATCCGCACCTCCAGCCCTTCGGGCAGCGCCCACTGCACCGGCGGCTGCGGCGCGGGCGCATCCGGCGGCGGGTCTTCAAACACCAGCCGCGACGCGCCCTGATACTGCCGGCAGCCGCTGAACACCGCGCGGTTGCGGCTCTCGCCGCCGTTGAGGCCCACCAGCGTCATGTCCATCGACACCGGCAGCACGTGGCGCACGCCGCCGATGTCCATCGGCGCGTAGTCGATCACCTTGTGCCCCTCTTTGAGCGGCAGGTACGGCGGGATCTCGTCGATGTGAATCTCGATCCGCGCGATCTCCAGCGTCTCGGCGTCGTTGTACACGTGCCCCTGGTAGCCCACCGGACCCTCCGTCTTCTCGATCCGCATGATGTAGCGGCTTTCGGACATCGGCACCCGGTAGTGGAACACGTGCACCTTCCGCCCGCGCAGCTCCTCCACGCCCTGGTAGGTGAAGCGCGCCGAACCGCTCAGATAGATGCTGCGGGCATGGAGCGCAAAGTCGCCCGTGCCGATGGCGCCGCCGCCGACCATGTCCCGCAGGTCGCGCTCCTCGAAGCGCGGCGAGCCGGGCCACGCGTACAGTTCCTTTCCTTCGACGAGCGCCACCTCGAGCCGGATGTTGTCGAGGAAACGGAAGCGCCTGGAACCGGGGTCGCGCTGCGAGCGCTCGATCGTCTCCACGCAGGTGAAGTCCGGCAGCCGCGCCAGGTTCTCCGAGACGACGCTGCGGATCCGCGCCAGCAGGATCGTTTCCGGCCGGAGCGGATCGAGCGGCTGATACTGCTGCGCGGCCGCCGCCAGGCAGCCGAAGACCGCGAGAGCCAGCATCCGCGCCATATCCCCAAGTATAGGGACGCGCGCCTCTGCTATCCTCCGGTTTATGGCAGTGAAGGTGACCGTCTTCAACAACGGGCCCATCCGCATCGAGGGCGACCCCTCTGACTTCATTCTCTGCGACGCGCAGGGCAAGGAGTACGGCCTCGCCGGGCGCCGCGCCATCTCGCTCTGCCGCTGCGGCCACAGCGCCAACAAGCCGTTCTGCGACGGCGCCCACGCGCGCCAGGGCTTCCAGAGCGTGTGCGAGGCGCGCGAGCTGCCTCCGCCTCCGCCCCCGAAAGCCTGAGACGCGGACGGAAAGGCGCGGGCTGGCGCAATGGATCTGCGCAAACGGCCATGGACGGGCTACCTGCGTTCGTGGCTGTGGACGATTCCCGCCGCCAGCCTCGTCACCGCGGTTCTCATCACCGCCGCCATCGCCACTTCCCCGTTTGCGCCCGCCGGTCCCTGGCAGACACGGCTCTACCGCCTGTGGGCGCGCGCCGTGCTGGCCCTTTTCGGCGTCCGCGTCCGCGTCACCGGCGCGGAGAAGCTGCCGCCGGAGGGCCACTACGTCATCGTCTCCAACCACCTCTCGCTGGCAGACACGCCGGTGATGCTCCTTGCCGTGCCCGTGCCCTTCCGCTTCCTCGCCAAGCGCGAGCTGCTGCGCGTTCCCTTCATCGGCTGGTATCTGCGCCGCGCCGGGCACCTCACGGTGGACCGCCGCTCGGTGCGCTCCTCCATCGAGAGCCTGAATGAGGCCGCCCGGCTCATCCGCGAACATTCCCTGTCGGTTCTGATTTTTGCCGAAGGGCGCCGCAGCCCGGACGGAACGCTTCAGCCCTTCCGCGACGGCGCCGCCTGGCTGGCCATCCAGTCCGGCGCCCCGGCGGCGCCCGCGGCCATCCTCGGCACGGACCGCGTGCTGCCCGCCAAGGACAGTTGCATCCTGCCGGGCGAGGTGGAAGTCCGCTTCGCCGATCCCGTCTCTCCCGCCGGGTTCACGCTGCGCGACCGCGCCGCCTTCACTCGCCTGCTCGAAGACCGCGTCCGCTCGCTCCTTGCCGGCGCAGATAGTCCACCGCAATCGACACAAGCTGGCTGACGAACGGCCGGCCGTTCTCCACCAGGTTCTGGCGCGTCATGATGTCGAGCTCGACATCCGGACGCACGCCCGCGTTCTCCAGATAGGCGGTGGGCGGCAGCCCCGGGTGCCGGTACTCGCGCGCCCGCGTGCCCAGCGAGCAGCTCAGCGCCACCGAAGCCTCGGCGTAGAAGCCGAGCGGCGATTCCAGCGACAGCCCGCCTCCACCCGCCGTCGGCATGCCGGCCACGAGCGCGCGGCCCGCGTCCTGAAGCACCGCCGGGAAGCTGTCCGCCGCCGAGGTGGAGAAATCGTCCACCAGCACGATCAGCGGCTTGTCGTAGGCAAGCACCGTGCCATCGGCGGCGCGCCAGGGCTCGAGATCCAGGAACAGGCCGCAGACCGGCAGCGGCCCGGTGATGCCGCGGAACTCCGCGTAAGCCGTCTCCACGTCGCGCAGGAACGCTTCCAGCATGAACAGCGTCAGCCAGTCCGCGCCGGAGTTGCGCGCGTCCTCCACGTCCTGGCGGAACCAGCCGACGATCTCGAGCGTGGGCCGGATCTCGTCGCCGGTGGTGCGGAACGGGTAGGGGATCAGCCGCCGCAGGATCTCGTTCGTCAGGCACTGATCGCCGCCCGGGTTGCGCATCACGTCCACGATCAGGCCGTCGGTGTTGGCCCTGTGCCAGAGCACTTCGGACTCCACCTGCCGCAGCATCAGGCTGCGGCTGAAGGACGAGGACGGGAACTGTGGCAGCCGCAGATAGCCGATGCGGTAGCCCGAGGCCTCGAACCAGCCCGAATAGATCTGGTCGGAGGAACCCCGCCCGACGCGCGTTACGAAGCCGTCGGGCAGCGCAAAGACCGGCGTGACGCGGCCGAACCCGCGCAGGCGCTTGGCCCGCGGCAGCCGGCGCAGCGCCGGGATGCTTCGCTCCGCCGCGGGCCGCTCTTCCGGCTCCGCCTGCTCCGCCATGCGCGCGCCCTCCGCCTTGCCCGTCACCGGATCCGGCACCGGGCCGATGCGCTCGAGCGGCTTGCCCGTCTTGATCCACGGCACGCGGAACACGCGGTCCGGGCCCATCGGCGAGCGACGCACCACCACCTCGGCGGTCTCGCCAATCTGATGCGCCCGCGGCAGCACGGACTGCTGGCGGTAGGCGATCTGCTCGATGGCCCAGCGCCGCGTGGCCCGCTCGTTGGCGAACGATTGCAGCCGGGACACGTACCGGATCCATTCTTCCGGCGTGACGCCGTCCACCGAGATCAGCTCGTCGCCCGGCTCGATCGGGTATTGTGACGCCGGCAGCCGGCTCCGGTCGACGGCTTCGATCAGCGCTTTTCCGTCGTAGAGGTCGACGAAGAAGGGCAGCTCGGCGGTGAAATCGCTTTGCAGGAAGTAGCCGGAGTGCAGGTCGCGCAGGCTGGCCACATACTCCATGCAGAGCTCGTAGTATTCGAGGTCGTCGCGGACCTTCTCGAGGCGGGCCAGCCACGGCTTCAACTGGAGCGCGTCGTAGCCGAAGGCCTGGATCTTCCAGGCGTAAGGCGCATACTGCTTCGCCACCGCCGCGGCGATCTGTTCGAAGTCCGCCCGCCGCTGCGCCGGCGTCATCTGCGCCGCCGCAGGCAGCATCGATGCCAGCGCCGCCAGCGCGGCAACAGTGGCAGTGCGGCGCTTGTTGATAGAATGATCGCTTGCCGTTGCCGCGGCTCCGGGAGGCAGTGTGAAGTTGTTGGCCATGTTGCTCCGTTTCTACAGCTACTTATTCTCTCTTCTGTTCGGACTCTTCCTGGCAGGCATTGCGACGGTCATCCTGATCAGCGGCGCGAAGAATTACCGCTTCGACATGGTGCCCTGGATGAAGGGCGATACGGTGCTGTACGTGCTGCTCGGCGCGGGGCTCGCCGGCGCGTTGGCCGCCGTGCTGGCGCTCGCGGGCAAATGGAAGCCGCTGCTGGTGGCGTTCACATTTCTGAGCTTCGCGCTGCTCGTCTACGGGTTCTTCGTCAGCCCCGTGTACCGCTTTTACGGAGCGGACCAGGCGAAGGCGGTGGCGTGGCTGTCGCTGGCGGCGCTGGGCGCCTTTGTCGGATCGCTGATGCAGTACTACCCGGCGCAGCGGCGCCGCTGATGCGGCCCGCCCCGCCTGCCGCGGCTCAGCCCCACAGCTCGTGCACGGGGGCGTATTCTTCTTCCTGGTTGGTGGGCACGAGCGCGAAGCCGCGGCCCAGCGGATCGTCGTAGTACACCTTCGTGTAGTCGATGCCGAGGGCGGAGTAGATCGTCGCCTCGATGTCCTCCGGGCGGACGTCGCGGCCTTTGGACCAGCCGGGATCCACGGTGAAGGCTCCGGTGTCGTTGGTGCGCCCGATCACTGTTCCGCCCTTGACGCCGCCGCCGGCGAACAGCACCGCCTGCTGCGGGAAGTGGTCGCGCCCGCTCTGGCTGTTCAGCGGCCCCACGGTGCGGCCGAACTCTCCCATGCAGACGATGAGCGTGCGGCTGAGCAGGCCATCGGATTTCAGGTCGGCGATCAGTTCGCCCATGGCGAGGTCGAAAGTGCGCGCCAGCGAGTTCGCATTGGCCGCATTGAGCGCGCCCGTGTAAATGCCGGAGTGGTTGTCCCAGCCGCCGAGCGTGATCTGGATGAAGCGCGCGCCCAGGTCCGTGCGGACGAGGTTGCGGGCGGCAAGGCAGGCGCGCCCGAACGCGGTGTTGCCGTAGCGCGCCATCTCTTCGTTGGAGAAGGTGAAGACGCGCGTCACGTCGTCGTTGTACATGAGGGTGCGCGCCGTCAGGTTGAACTGCTCGTACTCGCCCACCACCGGGCCGATCTCCTCCATGGCGCGCGTCTCGGCGTCGAGCTCGAGCAGCAGGCCATAGCGGCGGTCGAAGGCCGCCGCGCCCACGGGAGACGTGGAGTTGGGCAGGCCCCGTCCGGCGGGCGTGACGTAGAAAGGCTCGGTCCAGGGCTCGAGGTAGCCGCGGTTGGGCCCGCCGCCCGAGTTGAGCGAGAGGAAGGGGGGCAGCACCGCTTTGGGATTGCCCAGCTCGCGCGCCACCACGCTGCCGATGTGCGGGGCGATCTTCGACAGCCCGGAAAGCGGGTTGCGCCCGATCTGGATCCACGTCTGCATCAGCCCGTGGACGACGGCGTGCGTGCGCGCGCTGCGCAGCAGCGCGATCGAGTCCAGATGATCGGCCAGCCGCGGCAGCAGCCCGCGCGGCCAGCGGATGGCGCCATAGGAGGTTGGCTCCATCTCCGGCGGAGTCCACGGGCCTTCCTTGAAGTCGAAGGTGTCCACGTGGCTGGGCGCGCCGGCCATGTTGACGAAGATGACGTAGCGCGCCGTGCCCTTCACCGGCGCGTTGGCGCGCGCGATCGTTTCCAGCGAGCGTCCGGGCAGGAAGAAGCTGCCGGCCACGGCGGCGCCCAGATGGCGGAAGAAGACGCGGCGGTCCAGCGCCGGCCGCCGCCAGAACGGAGCGAAAGCGGGATTGTGCGTCATCGACCGGCCCCTCCTTCAGTAGCTGAAAAGGAAATCGATCTTGTTCATCAGCGCCCACGCCAGATCCTCGATGGCAGTGGCGCGCGCGGCGGCGGCGGAGGCCCTCGACAGCGCCTTCAGCGCCACGCCGCGCTCGTATTCGGTGGGCTGGCGGGAAAGGAACGTCAGGAACAGCTCCTCCACCACCCGCTCGTTCGGGCTGATGCCCACAAGCGAAGCCAGATACGGCGATGCGCCCGTGCCGGTGGCGCGGGCGCGGTTGGTGGTGAACGTGGAGTTCATCAGCGTCAGCCACATCAGGATGGAGCCGTCCTGGTTGCGCTGGAGCGTGTCCCGGTTGCCGCGGTTGAAAGCGTCCAGGAACGCGCGCGACGTGCCGTTGGAGCGCGGCTCGCTCGTGTCCGGCAACTGCACGGCCCACACGAAGGGCTCGGCGAAGCCCTGCACGGCGTAGGGCTGCGGAAGCTGCGTGGCCTTGACGATGGCGTCGTGGATCTCCTCGGCGTCCAGGCGGCGCGGGATGCGGCGCGCGAACAGCGGAGCCTTCGTCATGTCCCATTCGGCGCCATAGCGCGAGCTGAGCTGGTAGGCCGTGCTCTTCGCAATCAGCCGCAGAGTTTCGCGCAGATGGAAGTCGGTGGCGCGCGCGTGCTCGGCCAGCTTCTCCAGCAGCCACGGATGCGAGGCCTGGTAGCTCCAGCCCTCCGGCGGATTCACGCGCGGATCGAGCCGCGCCGGGTCAAGGCCGTCGACGGGTTCGGCCAGCGCGAGGTTGAACATCGCCTTCCACAGGCGGTTCGCGTAGTTGCGCGCGAACATCGGGTCCCGCACCATGGCCTGCACGAACGACTCCCGCCAGTTGCCGGAGGCCGCGCGGCCATCGCGGTAGACGGGCGTCAGGTTGGTGACCGTGCGGCCGTCGATCAGCGCCGGCGCGCGGTTGGGCCGGTTGCCCGCGTTGGTGTTCAGCACGTAGAAGCCGCTGGTGCGCTCGGTGACGTCGAAGGAGTTGTAGTAGAAATCGGTGGTCTCGGCGCGGCGCGCGGCCATGTTGATGCGCGCGAAGTGGGCCGCCATCTGCTGCGCCTCCAGCCGCGTCACCTTCGCCCCCCAGGCCGAGACCGTGTCGAGGTGGTACTTGCCGTTGTGGCACAGCAGGCAGTCGTAGTGGCCCAGCCCGAGGAACGTGGAGGCCGTCTTCACCAGCAGCAGGTCGTAGGTGTCCTGCGCCGGGCCCATCGGCGCGAAGCCGCGGATCAGGAAGTTGGTGCCTGCCGTGCCCGCGTCGTAATTGTTGCCGTTGGCCGTGAGGATCTCGACGGCCATCTCGCGCCAGCTCTTGTCTTCCTTCAGCGCGTTGCGGATCCAGAGGTAGAACGCATTGCGGCCATTGATCTGCTGGCTGCGGTTCTGGGCGGTGGCGGCGTTCTGGAACAGGTCGCCGAGCCAGAGGGTCCATTTGTCGATGAACTCCTCGCTGGCCAGCAGCCGGTCGATGAGCCTGTCCCGCTTGGCCGGATCCGGATCCGCCACGAAGGCGCGGATCTCGGCCGCCGACGGGATGCGCCCGGTCAGGTCGAGCATCGCCCGGCGCAGGAATTCCTCGTCGCTCGACAGCGGTGCGGCGGGGACGCCCTCGGCCTCAAGGCGCGCGAAGATCTCGTCGTCAATGAAGTTGCGCCGCGGGAGCTGCGCCGCAGGCACGCTGCGCGCTTCGCGCGTCTTCGGCAGCGCACGGGCAAAGGCCAGCGTGCGCTCATAGGCCTCGCGCCGCGCCCGGAGGCCGCGCGTCTGCACCTCTTCCGGAGCGGCGATCCAGGTGCAATTCTGGGCAGATACCGTAGGCCATTCGCCCTCCTGGCCTCTCACCCCTCCGGCCAGCGCTGAGCCCAGCAGAAGCACCAGCTTCCATCGCATACCTTACACCCCCCTTTGCCGGATAGCTCACATGATAATACCCTCGACGGACTCTGCCAACCGGAAGTTGACATGAAGCCAGGGCCGGGGAAGTACTGAAACTCCGGAAGGGCCGGGCGAGGGCAGGATCCACCCGGAGGCCATCGGGGCGGCCGGTCCGAAGAGGGGCGAGCCGCCGTGAATGCGCGGAGGATCTTTCCGGCAGCGTCATTCTCAGAGGTTCGGGCAGTACCGCCGCTGCGTCCACGGTGAAAATGCCGTCCGGCGGGGAAGGGCGCGGGCCGTGGGCCGTGATGGCCTGCGGACTCGCCCGAGCCTCGCCCGCCTGCCGGTGAGCCGGCGGCTCCGGCGCATTGCGGCGGCGGGCCGATTGGCCCAGGGCGCAGCTCCCGTTGGACCCCAGGCAGCAGCCATCGCCGCACGGGCGACCTGCATTCGGCCTGTCAGCCTGCGCCATGGGCGTCTCTTCCCGCGGGCACGGGACAGGACGTTTCTGCGGCCAGGCGGATGGACAGGCGCCGCCCTCCGGCCAGAGAATGGGGGCATCCTGAGGAGATGCGAATGACCCCGCTATCCCGCCGCGCCTTCCTGGCCGCTGCCGCGGCTCCGGCCCTCGCTGCGCCCTCTTCCCCGCCCTGGCACCAACGCGTCCGCCGCGTGGGACAGGTGAATTTCAACGAGAAGGATCCTGCCGAGATCGACGTGGAAGCGTGGGCCGATTACTGGGCTTCGTGCCGCGTGGACGCCGTGCAGCTCAGCATCACCGGCATCATCGCCTTCTATCCCACGGACGTCCCGTTCCACCGGCGCAGCCGCTGGCTTGGCGGACGCGACCTGTTCGGCGAATGCGTCCGCGCCGCCCGGCAGCGCGGCATCCGCGTCATCGGCAGGCTGAGTCCCGATCTGCAATGGGAGGATGCTCTGGCGGCGCATCCCGAGTGGTTCGTGCGGGACCGGGAGGGCCGCCCCGTCCCCCCGTTCAGCCGCACGCCCGGCCTGTATCAGACGTGCATGTTCTCCAGCTACTTCACGGAGCAGATCCCTGCCATTCTCCGCGAAGTGAACGCCCGCTACGAGGTCGATGCCTTCTACGCCAACGGCTGGCCCAACTGGAACCTGCCCGAGTGCGATTGCGAAGCCTGCCGGCGCCTGCCTCCGCGGGGCACACCGGAATTCCGCGACCGTTTCATGGAGCGCGTGATCGAGATCTGGACGCTGTACGACCGCATCGCGAAAGAGAAGAGCCAGGACAGTCTTTTCTTCGGCAACCTGGGCGGCGGCTTCCGCACCGGCGTCGATCTGTACCGGCTTGCCCCGCACTGCTTCTGGTTCAACGCCGACAACCAGGGGCGCACGAGCCCGGCCCCGGTCTGGGGCGCGGCGCAGCAGGGGCGCGTCGCGTGGTGCGTGATGAAGGGGCGCACGGTGACCAACGTCACTGGCGCATGGTCCACCGGTTCGCCCGTGTGGCGCAACGCCGCCAAGAGTCCTGCGGAAGCCGAAATCTGGATGGCCCAGACCGCCGCAAGCGGCATGGCCGTCTGGTACCACTGGCTGGGCGCGCAGACAGGGCTGGGCGAGGACCGCCGCTGGCAGGAACACGGGCGGCGCTTTCTTCAATGGCACGCGCGACACAACAGACACTTTCTCAACCGCCGCCCCCTCGCCAACGTGGCGCTGCTGCTGCCGCAGCGCACGCAGACTTTCTACGCCAACCCCGGCGAGGGCGACGCGGGCGAGCACGTGCAGGGCTGGTACGCGGCGCTGCTGGAAGGCCGCCGCGCCTTCGCCTTCGTCCACGAGGACGACCTGTCTCCGGAGACGCTGGCGCCTTTCGATCTGCTCATCCTGCCAAACGCCGCGTGGCTCAGCGACGAACAGGCCCGCCGCATCGAAGCGTTCGCCGCGCGCGGGGGATCCGTCATCGCGGATTTCGAGACCGGGTTGTACGACGGGCGCGGCAGGCCCCGCGCCGACTTCGCCCTGGCCCGCCTGTTCGGCATCCGCAAGGCGGGCGAGCGCACCGGCGTGCGCGGCTTCTACAACTCTTTTTATGCACGGATCGAGCAGCCCGGCCACGAGCTGTTGCGCGGCGTGGCGGACACACGCTGGCTGGCCGGCGCGGAGTGGCGGGTGCCGGTGCGGACCGAGGGCCCGCTGCTGCTTTCCGTGGTGCCGCCCTACCCTGCCTACCCCACGGAAACCGTCTTCCCGGAAAGGCCGCGAACGGATGAGGCCGCGGTGGCCGTGCGGGAGGAGGGCGGCAGCCGCTGCGTCTACTTCGCTGGCGACGCCGGGCGCACCTTCTGGCGCAGCTTCCACCCGGATCCGCTGCGGCTGATGCTCAACGCGATCGAATGGGCGCTGCGCGGGCGCCGCCCGGTGCGCGTCGAGGGCGAAGGGCTGCTGGAGCTGTTCGCCTGGGAGACGGAGGCGGGCTTCGCCCTGCACCTGCTGAACTACAACAACCCGAACGCCCACCGGGGCGTATATCTGCGGCATTCGCCGGTGGGTCCGCAGCAGGCGCGCTTCGAGCTGCCGCGCGAGGCGCGCATCCGCCGCGTCACCGCCCTCCGCGCCGGCCGCCCGCTGCGCTTCACGCAGAAAGGGCGCGTGGTGGAATTCCGCGTGCCCGCGGTGGCCGACTACGAGGTGGCGGCGCTCGAGTAGCTACAGCGAGCGGACGAGCTCGGCGACGAACTCGGCGCAGTACTGTCCGGCGATGCGTTCAAAGACGGGGTGCTCCCACTCCGTGTCGGAGATCATGCGGATGGCGAGGAACGGGACGCCGAAGGCGAGGGCCGTTCCGTGCGCGTAGGCGCTTTCCATGTCTTCGGCGTCGGTGCCGTAGGCGCGGTGCAGCCAGTCGATATGGTCGAGCTGGCGGTTGTACTGGAAGGCCGAGCCGAGGTTGCCGCGCAGGACGCGGCCGCGCGGGTTGCGGATCTTTTCGGCGGCCGCCAGCAGTTGCGGGTCTCCGGGAAAGCTGGCGTAGGTGCGCGGCTCGCCGGACGGCGCGCGGAGGACATGCGGCTTCGGCTTCCAGGTGCGCGTGTCGACGCCCGCGCCCGCGTCCGCGTGCGGCGCCTCGAAGGCGGCGTAATCCGTCGTCTTCTCGCCGAGCACGATGTCCCAGAGCTTGAGCGCGCGGTTGTGGCCGCCGGCCGTGCCCTGGTTGATGACGGCCCAGGGGCGGAACTCGCGGATGCCGAGCGCGGTGGAGGCGGAGGCGTTGATGGGGCCGACGCCCGTGCGGCAGACCACGACGTCCTGCCTGCCGATGCGGCCCTGCCAGAAGCTCCAGGCGGCGATGCGGCGCTCGCGGCGCCGCGCCTCCGCGCCCAGCGCGTCCAGCAGCGGCCCCAGCTCGAAGTCCAGCGCGCCCTGCACGAGCAGCGGCCCCCGGCGGCGCGCCTGCGCCCGCGCCGAGCCAAAAACAAAAGCAGCCAGAAATGTCCGCCTGTCGGTCTGCACGCTCACCCCTCTCCAAGATAGAAGAACCGCAGCAGGAACAGCGCCGTCAGCAGGTACACCATCCAGTGCACGCGCCGCCATTGGCCCGAGAGCACCTTCAGCAGCGTGTGCGCGGTGAAGCCGAAGGCGAGCCCGTTGGCGATGCTGAAGGTCATCGGGATGGCGGCGAGCGTCAGGAAGGCGGGAATCGAGGCCGCCGGGTTGGTCCACTCGATTTCCTCGGTGTGCACGAGCATCAGCGCCCCGACGACGATCAGCGCCGGCGCGGTGGCCTGCGCGGGGATGGCTCCGAACAGCGGGGCCACCACGAGCGCGGCAAGGAACAGCAGCCCGCAGACGATGGCGGTTACGCCGCTGCGGCCGCCCGCCACGACGCCCGCGGCGCTCTCGATGTAGCTGACCACGGTGGAAGTGCCGCACACCGCGCCCACCGAGGACGCCGTGGCGGCCGAGGCAAGAATGCGGTTGACGCGCGGGATGCGCCCGTGCGCGTCGATCAGCCCGGCGCGCGTCCCCACGGCCACCAGCGTGCCCACGTTGTCGAAGACGTCGACGAAGAGAAACACGAAGATGATTTCGAGCAGGCCGAGATGCAGCGCCCCGCGCACGTCGAGCTGCATCCAGGTGCCGGCCAGCGCCCGCGGCGAATAGGCCTGCGGCGTCCAGTCGAAGAAGCCGAACGCGGCTCCGGCCGCTGTGGTGGCCAGGATGCCGATGAGCATCGCCGCGCGCACGCCGCGCACCAGCAGCGCGCAGATCAGCAGCAGCCCGCCAAGCGCAAGCAGCGTCTTCGGATCGCGCAGGTTGCCGAGCGTGACCATCGTGGCGGGGCTCGCGGTGATGATGCCCGCGTTCCTCATTCCGATGAGCGCGATGAAGAGCCCGATGCCGACGGCGACGGCGCTGTACAGCTCGCGCGGGATCGATTCGAGAATCATCTGCCGGATGCCCGCGGCGATGAGGACGAGGAAGATCAGCCCGCTGAGGAAGACCGCCCCGAGCGCGGTCTGCCAGGGGACGCCGAGCCCCTGGCACACGGTGTAGGTGAAGTAGGCATTCAGCCCCATGCCGGGGGCGAGCGCAATCGGATAGCGGGCCAGCCCGCCCATCAGGAAGCAGCCGATGGCCGAGGCGAGGCAGGTGGCGGCGGTGACGGCCTCCGGGGGCATGCCCGCCTCGCGCAGGATGGAGGGGTTGACGAAAATGATATAGGCCATCGTCACGAACGTGGTGCAGCCGGCCAGGGCCTCGGTGCGCCAGTTCGTGCCTAACTCTTTGAACTGAAAGTACGATTCCAGTGCCGCGCGCATGTCTCTGCCAGCATACAGAAGCCCCCTCCCCTGCGGCACCGGCCCGGGGCGGCGCGGCGGCGGCTGCTACTGCGTGTTGTACTTGCGGATTTCGGCCTCGAGCCAGGCCAGCTCGGCTTCCAGCAGCGCGCGGAAGCGTTCGTTTTCGCAACGGCTCAGCTCGTTGAGGGCGCGCGCCCGGCTCAGCTCGAGCGACCTCAGCCTGGCCAGCCTCTGAACGTCATCCTGCCCGCGCGGCACGTTGCGGCGAGGCGCGCGCGGCAGGGCGGCGTCTTCCATCTGGGACGCCACTGCTTTGCTTTCCCAGCCACGTGCCATACTTCCATTTTAGGACCCGCGGCTCCGCGGCTTCATTCCACCGGCGGCCAGCGCTCCATGCGCCAGGCCATGTCCCAGAACATCCACTCGTAGCGGGCGCTGGTTTCGAAGATCCGGGCCGCCCTCTCCCGTTCCGCGGGGCTGGCCCCGGCGGCGGCCGCCTCGAAAATTTCCAGCGCTTCCCTGACGCTTTTTCCGTAATCCGGTCCGGAATATTGCCGGATCCACTGCTGATATTCCGGCACCGGAGAACCTTTTTTCGCGAGTTCTTTGCCGGCCTCCAGGTAGTACCAGTAGCAGGGCAGCACCGCCGCCATGCCCTCGAGGAACGACCCGCGCCCGACGCTGGTGCGCAGGTGGTTCACGTAGGCGAGGTTCGTGGGGGACATCGTGAACCGATCCGGAAACTCCGTGCGCGCGGAATCGCTCAGCCCGAGGATTTCGCCGTGCAGCGCCGCCTCTTCGGCGATGGCCTCGTTGGCATGGCGCGCAAGCGTCTGCGCCTGCGCGCCGCGCGGGGCCTTCGCCGCCAGCTCGAGCAGCAGCCGCGAGAATTCGCGCAGATAGAGCAGGTCCTGCTCGAGGTAGAAGCGGAATTTCTCCTTTTGCAGTTTCCCCGAAGCGAGCTCCTGAAGGAACGGATGTTCGAGCGCCTTGCGGAAGACAGGTTCGGCGCGGCGCCAGCATTGCTGGGCGAACCCGCCCGTCTGGGCCTGCGCCACGGCGCTGAAGATCAGGGCGCAAAGTGCGAGGCGTTTCATCCGAGGATCCTCCTTGCGCATTCGAACACGGACCGGAGCATCTGCCGCGTCAGGCGCCCGGTCTGCGTGTTCTGCTGGCTGGGATGGTAGGAATCGAGCAGCGTCCAGGACCCGGTCTGGTGCCGGGCCCCGTGCGAAAAGGGGAAGGCGGCCTTGCGCTGGCCGGCCACGGCCAGGAAGTTTTCATGGGCGAGGCGTCCCAACGCGACCACGACTTTCACGCGGCCGAGCAGGCGCAGCTCGCGCGCGACATATTCGCGGCACGCCTCAAACTCTTCGGGCAGGGGCCGGTTGGCGGGCGGCGCGCAGCGGACGCTGGCGCCGATCCACGCGCGGCGCAGCGCGAGGCCATCGCCGGGCCGCAGGCTCTCGGGCTGGTTGGCGAAGCCGGTTTCCCAGAGCGCGCGGTAGAGCCATTCGCCGGAGCGGTCTCCGGTGAAGACGCGCCCGGTGCGGTTGGCGCCGTGGGCGGCGGGCGCGAGTCCGAGAATGTAAAGCTCGGCCTGCGGGTCGCCGAAGCCGGGCACCGGACGGCCCCAGTACTCTTCGTGCTGGTAGGCGCGCCGCTTGAGGCGCGCGACCTCGCGGCACCATGAACGCAGCCGCGGGCAACGCTCACAGGAAACGATGTCGCGCTCGAGCTTCTCCAGACTGTCCCGCACGGCAGGCCCCTCAGCCCGAGCCTAACAGACGCGGGGATGGGGCGGGTTTACTCCGGCTGGACCTCGGCCGCGGGCTCGCCCGCGGCGCCCAGCCTGCGGTCGCGCCGCACGGCGAGCACGCCGGCACCGGGGGCGAGCTCGACGCGCGCCGGCGGCGCCTGCACGCGAAACGAGACCGAAGCGCTGTCGCCACCGGTGCGGATCCACTTCACCACCGGGCGTGACGCGCGGGTGGCCCGGAGCTCGACGGGCAGCTCCAGCATGAAGTCCTCCGGCACGCCGCTCTGCTTCACGCTGACCGCCACCTCGAGAGCCGGCGCCTTGCCGCGCATGCGGATCATCGTTTCCAGCACCGGGATGCCGGTTCCATACACCCAGGTATCGAAGAAGCCCTCGAGCGAGCGGTCGGGATCGTCTTTCGCAGTGAATTCCGCGGCGAGGGCGCGGAACTGCTCCGTGGTGACGGGCTGATAGGCATGCCGCCTGCGCAGCTCGCCGAGCATGGCGAGGAAGGCCGCGTCGCCCATGCGGCGGCGCAGCATGTGGAGGATCCAGGAGCCTTTGCAGTAGGTGATGACGCGCCAGGGGTCGATGCCTTCGGCACCCCGCAGGCGCGCGCCCCACGTGATGGGCCCGGCGGACTCGATGGTCTGCTTCGGCTCGCCGTATTCCCGCAGCAGCTCTGCGCGGTACTCTTCGAGGACGGACTCGAGCGCCTTCGGCCCGCGCTTGCGCTCGAGCAGCATCAGCGCGGTGTAGTTGGCCAGCGCCTCCTGGAGCCATTCGTCGCGGTAGCTGGCCGATGTGACCACGTTGCCCCACCACTGGTGCGCGGCTTCGTGCGCCAGCAGGATTTCGGAATAGAAGAGGTTGAGGCGCGAGGTCTGGATGGGGGCGGGGCGGTCCTTCTCGGGCAGGTAGGCGATGGTGGAGAGATAGACGAGGCCCGGGAAGCCCTGCCCGAAATTGCCGGGGATGGGCGAGACGGTGAGCGTCGGCAGGGCGGGCGGGCCAAACTGCTGCTGCATCCACTGCATGGCCGCGGCGACCTCGGAAGCGAGCTCGCGCATCCGCGCCTGCGGGTTCGGCGGAGAGGGCGTGAGCGTGATGACCTGCGTAGGCTGCCGGCCGGGCAGCCGGACGCTCGTCTGGGGTGGCATGACGATCTGCCTCGGCGGCGGCATCAGCGCCGGCTCCACCGTGCGGTTGGCGAAGACGCGCACGAGCAGGCCGTCGGCTTTCGCTTCGGCTTCCTCGAAACTGCCGATATTGAAGCCGGCCAGACGCACGGGGGCGGAGGTGCGGAAACGGCTGATGCGCGTCTCGCCCTCCACTTTTTCTTCCACGATGTCGCCGGTGGCGGCGACGCGCAGGTCCTTCGGGACGCGGAAGGTCAGATCGAAGTTCGTGTAATGATAGCCGCGGCTGGGATACCAGTTGGTGCGCGCGCCGACATAATAGACGCCGTTGCCGGCGCGGCGGATGACGTTGCCGCTCAGCTCGAACTCGAGCCGGTGGACGGAACCGGCCTCGAGCGGCTCCGGCAAAATCAGCAGAAATGGATCATTGACATAGCCGCCGATCAGGCTGGAACGAAGCGATTCGCGGCGGAAAATCTCCACGGATTTTCCGTTCAGGCGGGCCGCTTTTACGGTCATCTGCGGCGCCAGCTCGAAGGTGAGCGCGCCCTGGATGCGCCGCTGGGGCTTCAGCGCGGCCTCCATGCGGATATCGAGCGAAAGGTCCTCGCCGACGGCGGCCTCGATGCGGCAATCTTCGACGAAGGCCTCTTCGGCGGGCGGCTGCGGGCGCTGGCGGCGGCTGCGGCCCGGGAAGCTGGTCCAGACGTTGAAGCGGCCGGGATCGGAGACGGAGACTTCGCCGACGATGACCTGCTCGGGCAGCGTGGGGTCGTGCAGGACGTCGAAATTGCCACGGGAAGTGCCGGAAACGGCGGCATAAAAGAGGCCGTTTTCCCAGTCTTCAGTGAGCAGATCGCGGACCAGCCGCACCTGAAAACTCTGTGCGAAATTGCGGACGACGTCGGCATACCGGGAGGCCAGCAGCAGGCCTTCTTCGGGGCGCGGCTTCGGTCCGGCCTCCTGGATCGCCTTCAGAAGCTGCTCGCCGCCGCCATCGCCGAAGACGAAGACGGCGGTGTGGAAATGCTCGTTGAGATTGGGGGATCCTGTTGCGCGGGCCAGCGAGGCGCGTTCGCCGCGGTCCGGCGGGCGGAGCAGGATCTCGCCGTCGTCGCCGGGCTCCGTGGCGCGGAAGACGGCAAGCGGGCGCCGCCCCCCGGCGGGCTGGGAGAAGATCAGCAGGCCGTCGTTGAGATAAAAGCGAATGTCTTCGCGCTGGAGTTCGAGATCGCGGACGCGGTAGCAGTGTTCGGGGTCGAGCTCGAGGCGGCGCAGCCGGTCGCCGAGCGCCGCGCCGGTCTGCGCCGGAGCGCTGACGGGAAGGAGCAGGAGTGCGATCCAGAGGCGGGCGCTCACGCTTTCAGTGTATGCCTGCGCCTCCCCCGATGCGCGCTGACAGCGCGGCTGCCGCGCGATCGAGACGGGACGCATGGCAGCGCGTGGAGGCACACTGCGGCTGCGGGCGGCCTGTGCGAAGTTGCCGGGAAGCGGGTCCGGGCGGGCCTGTCCTCCCTTTCCTGCCTGTTGGGCGGGGGCGGGACCGGGGCCATTCGAGGCAGCCGGCCCGCCACATCGATCCGCCGCGTGTCGACCGGAACGCGCTCCTGCGCAGCCCGGCCTCGTGTCCGCCGCCCTCAGGGGGCCGCGGCACCGAATGGGCCGTATTTGTTCAGGCTCATCAGGTCTTACCTTGGGACATCCGCTGTCCTGCCGCC
>JANWVO010000011.1 GCA_025056865.1 Bryobacteraceae bacterium | reverse complement strand
CCCGGGGCGTGGCTCAGCCTGGTTAGAGCGCCTGGTTCGGGACCAGGAGGTCGGTGGTTCAAATCCACTCGCCCCGACCATTCTTCTCCGAGCATTCATCCCTTCCCTGACAGAGCGGCTGGGAACCCGCGCGGTTCCCGGTCTGTGGAGCTTTCCCCCCCTCTTATCCTTCAACGGGTGTCTCTGTTCTGGCAGCGGCTGCCACTCTGTCGTTCGCGCAGCCAGCCCGGAAAAGGATCTGCCTCTCGTTGGCGTGATGAAAGGCGTATCGGCCGTCCCGCGGGGAGATGACACGCCGCCCCGTGAGGCGATACCCATCGAATCGAACACCGCGCCTTCATCAATTGGGATGCAGCCGGCCGTCCCATTCCGCTGCGTGCGGATGGAAGCGTTTCTCCGCCCTCTGCCTGCGGCCGCTCAGCACGGGCGGCCGCGGCAGAATGCGTTGAGAGTTCAGGCGGTCGCAGCCAGCATCGCGCTGGCAGTCTTCTCCGGCACGTGGCGCAGGTCGTGTCCGATGTAGATCTGGCGCGGGCGGGCGATCTTCTGCTCCGGATCGTTGAGCATCTCTTCCCACTGCGCCAGCCACCCGACGGTTCGCGGGATGGCGAACAGAACCGTGAACATCTCCGGCCTGAAGCCCATGGCCTGGTAAATGATGCCGGAGTAGAAGTCCACGTTCGGATAGAGCTTCCGCTTGATAAAGTACTCGTCCTCAAGTGCGATGCGCTCGAGCTCGAGGGCGATATCGAGCTTCGGATTGCGGCCGGTGACTTCGAAGACGCGGTCGGCGGTCCACTTGATGATGCGGGCGCGTGGATCGTAGTTCTTGTAGATCCTGTGGCCGAAGCCCATCAGCTTCACCTCGCCCTTCTTCACGCGCTCGATGTAGGCGGGCACGCGGTCCTTCGACCCGATTTCGTCGAGCATTTTGAGCACTTCCTCGTTGGCTCCGCCATGCAGCGGGCCCGACAGCGCGGCCGCCGCCGCGGCGAGAGCGACGTAGGGATCGGCATGGGAGCTGCCGACGCTGCGCATGACGTTGGCGCTGCAATTCTGCTCGTGGTCGGCGTGGAGGATGAAAAGGATGTCGAGCGCGCGCGCCAGCACCGGATTGGCGTGGTACTTCGGCTCGACCATCTTCCACAGCATGTTCATGAAGTTCTCGGTGTAGCTGAGCTCGTTGTCCGGATACACGTACGGGTAGCCGAGGCTGTGCCGGTAGCAATAGGCGGCAATGGTGGGCACCTTGGCGATGAGCCGCTTCATCTGCAACCGGCGGACGTCCTTGTTGAAGATGTCACGGGCGTCCTTGTACACGGTGGAGAGCGCCGCGACGGTGCTGATGAACATCGCCATCGGGTGGGCGTCATAGCGGAAGCCTTCGAGGAACTTCTTGGTGGTTTCGTGAAGCATCGTGTGATGCTTGATCTCGTCTTCCCACTGCTTCAGCTCCTCGGGCGTGGGCAGCTCGCCGTTCAGCAGCAGCCAGGACACTTCCAGGAACGTGCAGCGCTCGGCCAGCTCTTCAATGGGGTACCCGCGGTAGCGGAGGATGCCCTTGTCGCCGTCGATGAAAGTGATGGCGCTACGGCAGGACGCGGTGTTCATGAAAGCCGGATCGTAGCCCATGACGCCGAAGTCCTGCTCGTCTTTCCTGATCTGGCGGAGATCCATCGTGCGGATGCAACCGTCGACGAATGGGATGGTATAGGTCTTGCCAGTCCGGTTGTCGGTAATGGTGAGAGTATTCTGGTTCTCCATCACTGCTGCTCCAGAATGAACCGGTTGTGCCGGAGCCCGGCTTCCTCCGCGCGCCGGGCGGCCGGCGGCCACCGCCTGCCGCCGGTGGAGAGGCCGGCGGCGAAGTCATCGGACCACCGGGGATCACAAGCCCCATGATCCGTTTAGCACCAGATCGAGCCGGGCGCAAGCCGTCAGGACAGGAATCGAAGGAGGAGGGGACTCCGGCTCCGGAAACGGCGGTCCGGACGCACGGCCCTTGCCCTCAGGCGCGGCTCCCGGGCGGCTCACCCGTATTGAAGCCGTGCCAGAGAGATGTTCACGCTGAGGGTGCGCAGGTCGCCCTCCGCCTTAAAGACTGGCGAGGCGGCAATGTCGATGATGTATTCCCGCGCCAGCGGCAGCGGAGCCTCCAGGACGAACAGGCCTGTGCGTTCCAGCCGCCACGTCCCGAGCGGGGCGCCGTTGGCTCTGAGGTCGATCCGCGCGAGGCTGGGCGAATAGCCTTGCAGGCGGAGCACAGCCCGGCCCTCGCGCGTACGGACGAGGCGGAGCCGGGCGCGGGGGCCCATCCATCGATACCGGTTGCCGAATTCGCCCTCCAGCTCGTAGAAGCCTTCCAGCAGCCCCTGCTCGTGACCGGGCTTCGAGAAATCCAGATTGTCCGGGCGAGCACCGGGATAGAGTTCCTCGCGCAGCTTCGACGGGAGCAGGTTGAAGACTCCGTCTTCGAGGGCGGCGGCAAAGCCGCATGCGGAGCAGCGCAGTTCGGCCGCGTTCCACGGCAGGGGGGCGAGGCAGTCCGGACAGGCGAGGCAATCCTGGAGCGGAAGTGTCTCAGGCAGCGAACCCGGCTTGCGGCAGAGCGCCGCCAGCGTTCCGCCGAGGAAGCGGGCGGCGCGAGCGTCCGTGTATCCGGGGAAGAGCCGGAGGGCCTGAAGGACCGCCTGGTTCGCCCAGCCCGAGGCGCGCGGGAACGTCAGCACACGGCCTTCGGGAAAATACCTGCCGATGATGCCGAGCCAGTCCCGCAGCCCATAACGGTGATTCTGCCGGATGCCGAAGGACTCCTCCTGCCAGGCGCCAATCACGTCGGCGGCGATGTAGTCGAGCAGTCCCCAGCGGTACAGAAGCCGTTCCACAGGATTCATCCGGTCGGGATAGGGGGCGCGGTACAGGCGAAGCGAAAGGACGCGCCGGATGGGTTCCTCCGCGAAGAAGTAGACGCCTCCGGGGGCAAGCACGCGATGCACCTCCCGCAGCACGGCGTCGATGTCCATGAACTGCGACAGCATCTGGAAGCCCATGACAAAGGCCAGCGAGCCGCTGCGGAAGGGCAGGCGGGTGGCGTCGCCTGCCACGAGCACCGGGCTGCGTCCCAGGTTCCACGCCGTGCGAAGGTACTGCCCGTAGCGGAGCGCGTCGAAGGAGATGTCGAGCGCATAGCCCTGCGCGCCGAACCGGTTCACGAGCATGTAGGACGTGTGGCCCGCGTTGGCGCCGATTTCAAGAAATGGTTCCAGCGAGGGGACGAAATCGAGGTTGTCTTCCAGGATGGCGGCGCGGCGTGTGTTCTCGTCAGCGTAGGCGGCCAGCACGCGCTCCGGCTGGCCGAGGGAGGCGAACTTGTGAAAGTCCACCTGCGCCCTCTTGACCGAGAGGTCCTGCGCGCGCGTGTCGACCGGCAGAGGCTCCACCATGTACGATCTTCCCTTGTACTCCCGGAGCCGCTCCCGAGGCAAGCCTGCCCCGGTTTGCCCGGCGGTCCCTAGTCCCCGCACACTGTTAGATGTGCCCAAGACTGAGGCCGGGTGGATCATTTCGCCCGACGAGCTGCGTGCCTGGATCCTCGAGGAGCGGCCGGCGTGGCTGGTAGTGAACAAGCCCGCCGGCGTCCTGTGCCATCCCTCCAAGCACGGCCCCTGGTCGAGCCTCGTCAGCGCGGCGCGCCAGTATCTGGGCGAGCCCGTGCTGCATATGCCCTCCCGGCTGGACCGCGAAACCAGCGGCGTGGTTGTGCTGGTGCGGCAGCGGGAGCTTGGCAGCCGGATGCAACGGGCCATCCAGGAAGGCCGCGTGAGGAAGCGCTACCTGGCCGTTCTGGAAGGAACCATGGAAGAACCCCGCGTCGTCGACCTGCCGATCGGCCGCGCCCTGGGCTCGCAGGTGATCCTGAAACAGGCTGTGAGGGAGGACGGGCAGCCGTCGCGCACCCGGTTCCTCCCGCTCGCCCACCGCGGCGGCAGGACGCTCGCCCGGGTTGAGCCGGAAACAGGCCGGCTTCATCAGATCCGCGTGCACGCGGCAGCTATCGGGCACCCGGTCTGCGGCGACAAGATCTACGGGCCGGACGAAACGCTCTTTCTCGAGTTCATCCGGCAGGGCTTTACGGACCGGCTGCGGCGGATGCTTGGCGCGGAGCGGCAGATGCTGCACGCCGAGGAGCTGATGTTCGAGTTGGGAGCGGAGCCGCTGCGCTTCCACGCGCCACTGGCCGAAGACATGCGCGCATTCTGGGAGTCTCTTGGGTGAGCCGCCTTCGCAGGGCCGCGCTCAGAAGCCGATCAGCACGCCGCCGTCGACCGGCAGGACAACGCCGTTGACGAAGCGCGCTGCCGGAGAGCAAAGGTAGACGGCGGCCCATGCGACGTCCTCGGTGGATCCCAGGCGTCCCAGCGGCGTGCGTGAAAGCACCCGCTGCTTGCGCGCCGGATCCGAGTCCAGCGCCTTGCGCGAGATCTCGGTTTCGATAAAGCCCGGAGCAATGGCGTTCACGCGGATGCCCTTGGGCGAAAGATCCACGGCCAGCGAGCGCACCATGCCCAGATAGGCGGACTTCGCCGTCGAATAGGCGAAGACCCGCGACAGGCCGAAGAACGAAGTCATCGAGGCGGTGAACAGCACGTGCCCGTGGCGGCGCTCGATCATCGCCGGAATGAAGGCGCGCGTGAGCGCATAGGCGCCGGTGACGTGCGTGTCCAGCATGTGGCGGAACTCCGCCTCGTCGGTTTCCTCGATCGTCTTTTTCAGATGGTGGCCGGCATTGTTGACGAGAATCGTCACGTCTCCATAGCGGGCCTGCACATCCTCGACCAGCGCCGGGACGTGCGCCGTCTCCGCCACGTCGTGCACGGCCCATCCCGCCTGCGGTCCGAGCTCGGCGGCGGCCTTCTCGAGCAGCTCCCGGCGGCGCCCGACGAGGATCACGCGGGCGCCCGAAAGAATGAACGCATGCGCGATGGCGCGTCCGATGCCGGTGGCTCCACCGGTGATCAGCGCCAGCTCCCCGGCGAGGGAAAACGCCTCGGCCGGCGTCATGAAGTGCGTGTTGGATGGTTCCATGGAAGCCCCTTGACTGATATGTTAGTACATGAGCATGGAGATTGCAGGAAAGTTGGGCCGTTTCTCGTTCGGCATGGGCGACCGCTTCGCGCAGCAGGGCCGGGCGCAACTGGCGGCGTGCGCGAAGGCCCTCGAGGCAGGCGTCGCGATCACGCCTGTCTGGAACAAAAGCCACCGCGAGCACGCCATCGTGGGGAGCCGCCCGGAGAGCGTGCGCCGGGAGGCTGACGAAGCGGTGGCGGCGCTCGGCTGGCGCGGGCCGTATTTCGTGGATGCCGACCACATCCGCCTGGAGACGGTGGACGCATTCCTCGCGCCGTGCGATTTCTTCACCATCGACGTGGCCGAGTCCATCGGCAGGCCGGCCTCCCCGGAAAGCCTGGATGCCTTCTGCTCCGATGCCGGAGACTGCGGAGGCGCCTTCGGACTGACGCGCCAGCGGGTGCGGGAAATTGCGGCAAAATATCTGGGCGCGGTGCAGGAGGCGGCGCGGATCTACCGCAGGATCGAGGGCGCGAAGGGGCGCGGCCAGTTCGTCACCGAGGTGTCCATGGACGAAACGGACGCGCCGCAGACGCCCGATGAGCTGCTGGTGATTCTGGCTGCGCTGGCGCGCGAAGGCGTGCCCGCCGACACGATCGCGCCGAAATTCAGCGGGCGCTTCAACAAGGGGGTCGATTATGCCGGCGACGTCGCGCAGTTCGAGCGCGAGTTCGAAGCCGACGTCGAGGCCATCCGGCAGGCGGTTTCGCGCTACGGGCTGCCGCCGCGCCTGAAGCTGAGCGTGCATTCCGGCAGCGACAAGTTTTCGATCTACCCGGCCATCCGGCGCGTGCTCGAGAAGACGGGGGCCGGCGTCCATGTGAAGACCGCGGGGACGACGTGGCTCGAAGAGCTGATCGGGCTGGCGGAAGCCGGCGGCGAAGGGCTTGCGCTGGCCAGGGAGGTCTATGCGGAGGCGTTCGCGCACCGCGAGGAGCTTTGCGCGCCGTATGCGGCGGTGATTGACATCGATCCAGCGCGGCTGCCCGCTCCGGCCGATGTGGCGCAGTGGGACTCGCAGCGGTTCGTGGCGGCCCTGCGGCATGATCCCCGGTGCCCGGACTTCAACCCGCACCTGCGGCAGCTCCTGCACGTCGGCTACAAGGTGGCGGCGAATATGGGCGAGCGGTATCTCCAGCTTGTGCGCGCCTGCGAAGAGACCGTTTCGCGCAATGTCACCGCGAATCTGTACGAGCGCCACATCCGGCCGCTGTTTGCTGGCTGAGCCGCCGGTGTTGCCGCGCCGCGCGCGGATCAGGTAGCATCGGCGGTTGCGGCGCGGCGGCGATGAACCCGGCAGAATTCCAGAACCTGATGGCGGCGGAAGAGCGGATGTGGTGGTTCCGCGGCATGCGGGAGATCTTCCGGCGCATCGTGCTGCGGGACGTGAGCGTTCCGATGCTGGAGGTTCTGGACGCCGGCTGCGGCACGGGCGCGAATGCGGAGTGGATGGCGCGCGAGTTCGGCTGGCGCGTCTGGTGCCTCGATTACGCAGCGGAAGGGCTGGAGGCGGCGCGCCGGCGCGCCGGCCTGCGCGGTTTCGCGCGTGGCGACATCCGCTGCGTTCCCTTCCGCGGCTCGAGCTTCGACATGGTCACCTGCTTCGACGTGATCGCCCATCTGGAGCCCGGGGAAGAGGTTGCCGCGTTCCGCGAGTTTGCGCGCTGCCTGCGGCCCGGCGGATGGCTGTTCGTCCGGGCGTCCGCCTTCGGCTGGCTGCGAAGCCGCCACTCCGAATACGTCAACGAGCGGCAGCGGGTGACGCTGGGAAGGCTGTGCGCCGGGTTGCGCGAGGCGGGCTTCGACGTGCTGCGGGCGACCTACGCCAACAGCCTGCTGCTGCCGGTGGCTCTCGTGAAGTTCCGCGTGTGGGAGCCGCTTGTCAGGGCGCCGGCGGCCAGCGGGGTGCAGCTCGGCCCGTGGTGGCTGGAGCGCCTTCTCCATCTGCCGCTCCGCGCCGAGGCGTGGTGGATCGGGCGGGGTGGCGCCTTTCCGTTGGGACAGTCCGCCATTGCGCTGGCACGGCGGCGCTGACAGGCGTGCCTCAGGGCAGGGAACGCCGGTGGCCCAGCGGGGCGCTGCACAGGGCCACGGCGGCGCGCGCGGCCGCAGCGGCGTTCGGGCTCACGACGAGCTTCCAGTAAAGGCGCGCGAACTGCCGCGCCGTGGAGGCAAGCGACCGCCAGCGGAAAAACTGGCTTCGGCCGTGCAGGCGCGGATAATGGCTCACGGCCGTTTCAGCCACGCCGCACCCGGTCATCTCGATCTTGCGGACGAGTTCCAGACAGATGGTGCCCGACGTGGACTCGAGCTCCAGATTCTGGATGAGGGCGCGGCGGATCAGGCGGAAGTCGCAATCGATGTCGCGGATGCGGATGCGGAACAGGAACCGTGCGACGCGGTTGTAGATGTGGCCGATGACGACGCGGTGCCAGGGATCCTGCCGCCAGCGCTTGTAGCCATTCACCAGCCCGACGTCCGGCGACCACTTCTCCAGCAGGAGATGGATCTCGGCCGGATCATATTGGCCGTCGCCGTCCGTGTAGAAGACAAGCTCCTTCGTGGCCGCGGCAAAGCCGCTGCGGAGCGCGCCGCCATAGCCGCGGTTGCGCTCATGCGTGACAATGCGGAGCCGCGGCCCGAGCTCCGCCCGCATGCGCTCGAGCACGGCGGCGGTTTCATCCCGGCTGCCATCGTTGACGACGATCACCTCGAAATCATCGGTGGCGCGGTCGAGCGCCTCGAAGGCCCGCCGGAGCAGTCCGGGCAGCGAGGGGGCGTCGTTGTAGGCAGGGAAAAAGGCGCTGATGCCCTCACCCACTCTCATATCAGTCCAACCCGTTACGGTGCGTGCCCGAATCGTACCATCGGGCGCGTGCGCAATGCAAGCAAAACCGCCCGTTTCACGCGCTCACTGGAGGGCGAGCCGGCGAAGGAGCGGTCACTGCCCCAGAGCCACGAGATCCACCACCAGGTTCGTGCCGTCCTGCAACAGCAGCGCGAAATTGCCGCAGATCATGCGCCGGTATCCCGGCGGCGGAGGAGGAAACTGCCGGGCCAGGGGCTCAGGGAATGGCTCCAGCTTCTTCTCCAGCCCCGGCGGCAGTCCCTTGCCGCGGGCGAGCTGCTTCATGATGCCGGGCGTAAACTCGCCCCTGCGGGCGATGCCGGGAGGCAGGTTGCCGGAACCCGGGCGGTAGAAATCGAGAATCAGCCGGATTTCAGCGTCGCGGAAGGCAGGATACGTCTCGGCCTTGCGCGAAGCTGCATCGCCCCGCTCCGCGCGGACGCGGTTCCTGCCTCCTTTGCCCTGCGCGAGGACAAGCCCCGGCAACAGCAGACCGATGCAGAGCAGCCGCCACATGGCTCCCACTATAGCAGCAGGCCTCACTCGTAGCGCAGCGCCTCGACGGGATCGAGCCGCGCCGCTTTGGTGGCGGGCCAAAGCCCGAAGAACAGGCCCACGCCCACGCTGACCACAATGCCGAGCACGGCGGCCCACAGCGGCACGGTCGTGGGCAGGTTCGGAAATACGAGCCCGGCGGCCTTTGAGACGCCCCAGCCGAGCAGCATGCCGAACAGGCCTCCCGCAAAGGTCAGCACCACGGCTTCGGTGAGGAACTGCACCACGATGTCGAACCGGCGCGCGCCGATCGCCTTCCGGACGCCGATTTCCCGCGTGCGCTCGGTGACGGAAACCAGCATGATGTTCATCACGCCAATCCCGCCCACCAGGAGGCCGATGGAGGAAAGCACCACCATGACGAGCGCGGTGACGCTCGTCACCTGGCGGAACTCTTCCACCATCTGCTCGGCGGTGCTCAGGGCGAAATTGTCCGGATCCGCCGGCTTCAGCCTCCGCTCCTGGCGCAGCACGCCGCGCACTTCCTCCATGGCCTGCGCCAGCCTTCCCGGGTGGGCGACCACGATGAGCATGTGCTCAGTGGCGCCCGGCTCCAGCTTCCGCATCGTGTGATAGGGCAGCAGCACGCGGTTGTCCTGCTGGCCCGGGAAGGAATTGGCCGGGCGCTTCATCACGCCGATCACTTCGTAGGTGTGCCCGTCCACCTGGATCGGCTTGCCGACGGCGTCGAGGCCGGAGTACAGGCTCTTGTAAATGTCCTCGCCAATGACGGCCACAGGCACGCGGCGGATGTTCTCAAAATCGGTGAAAAAGCGGCCGGCCATCATCTCGGCCTGCCCGCCCAGCGCATACTTTTCGTCCGTGCCGCCGAGGTCGATCTGGAGCACCTCGTTGTTCTTGTAGCGGGCGCGGTGGATGACGTTCCAGTTGGGGAACAGGTAGGGGCTGACCGCCGCCACCGACCGGCAGCGCTCCTGGATGGCGACGGCGTTCTCATACGTCAGCGGCTTGCGCAGCAGCTCCTCGCGCGACCGGCGGCCGAACTGCACGCCGATCTTGAACTTGAAAACGACGATCGTATCCGTGCCAAGGCTGCGGATGACGCTGGTGACGGCGCTGTCGAAGCCGGTGAGGATGCTGCCGACGCCGATGATGGTGCCCGTGCCGATGATGACGCCAAGCACGGTGAGGAAGCTGCGGAGCTTGTGCTCGCGGATGGTGGCCAGCGCCAGACGGATGCCGGCGAGGATCAGTGCGAGATTATGCCAGCGGGTCTTCACTTCACTTCTCCGCCCTCAGCGCTTCGATCGGATCCAGCCGCGCCGCCTGCCGCGCCGGATAGATCCCGAAAAACAGCCCCACCGCCGACGACAGGCCCACGCCCAGAACGATCGAATACATCGGCAGGACCATCGGAATCGGCGTGAGGTTGCGGACCGCGATGGCGACGCCCCAGGCCAGCAGGACTCCGATCAGACCGCCCGCTCCGGCCAGCACGGCCGACTCGATGAGGAACTGCCAGAGGATGTCGCTGCGGCGCGCGCCGAGCGACTTGCGGATGCCGATCTCCTGCGTGCGCTCGGTGACGACGGCGAGCATGATGTTCATGATCACTACGCCGCCCACCACCATGAACACGCTCACCACGGCCATGGCCGTCGCCGCGATCGCGCCGGTGAGGCGGTCCCAGGCGCCCATGATCGAGTCCGAGGTGAACATCATGAAGTTGTCCTCGCGCTGCGGTGGCAGCCGGCGGTAGGCGCGCAGCAGCGAGCGCACTTCGTCCATCGCGTCCTGGAAACGCGGCCGGTCCACCGCCAGGCAGTTGAAGCTGATCCAGCGGCGCGAGCCGAACTCCTTGAAGAACGTGTAGAGGGGAATGTGGACGAAGTTGTCCTGCGACTGGCCGAAGACGCTTCCCAGCCGCCTGGCCACGCCGACCACCTCGTAGGGCTTGCCGTTGACGCGGACGATCTTGCCCACCGGATCCAGCCCCTCGAAAAACTGGTCGCGCACGTCGGCGCCAATGAAGGCCACCATGCGGCGGCCGTGCACGTCGCCCTCGCTCAGATAGCGGCCGCTCTCTACCTGCACGCTGTTGATGAGGTTGAAATTGGCGGTCGCCCCGATGACCCGCACCTCTTCCAGCCGCTGGTTGCCGTAGCTGACATCGCCTCGCGTCGAGCCGGACATGCCGATTTCCTTCAGCAGCGTGGCGCGCTCGCGGATGAACTCGTATTCGTCAGGCCGCAGCTCGGGATTCTTGCGCAGCAGCTCGAGGAATTTCTTCGGATCCCAGTCGCCGATGAAGGCGAAGCGGACCACGGTGAAGCCGTTGGCGCCGAGATCGGCGATCTTCTCGGCCACATAAACGTCCATGCCGTGGATGACGGCCATCACCGCAATCAGCGTCGTCGTGGACAGGATGATGCCGAGCAGCGTAAGCGCGCTGCGAAGCTTGGCGGCGCGGAGATTGGCGATGGCAATGCCGAACGCCTCCTGGATCTGCACAAAGCGGGTCATCCATCAGTTGGAGACGATGACAGGAGATGATTTGTTCCGAAGAGCCTCAAACCAGCCGCAAAGAACCGCGTCCAGCCAGAAGCGCTGCGCGCCGCGCGCCAGAAAGCCAAGATGGCCGCCGTGCTCCACCGCCAGCAGACGGATGCAGGGATTCGCGCGAAGCTCCGGGGCGGAGAACAGGGCGAAGGGAATCATCGGGTCGTCCTTGGCCTGCACAAGCAGCGCCGGCACCCGGATGCCTTCCACGAACCGGAGCGCCGACTGCGTGGCGTAATAGTTGGGCGCGTCGCCGAAGCCGAAAAACGGCGCGGTGATGCGGTTGTCGAAATCGAAGATGGTGCGGATGGCTGCGGGATCCACGGCGGGAAAGCGCGCCGGATCCATGCGGTGGCGCCGCGCGTAACGGCGGCGCAGGCTGCGGACGAACTTCTGGTGATAGATCCAGTTGGAAGGCTTCCCGATGGCGCGCACGCAGGCGTGCAGGTCGATGGGCGTCGAGACGGCGGCCACGCCTTCCACCAGTCCGGCGGCGGCTTCGCCCAGCTCGCCGGCCAGTTTCAGCACCACGTTGCCGCCCAGCGAGAAGCCGGCCAGGAAGCGCGGCCCGCGGCCCTCGGCGCGCCACTGCTCGAGGATGAAGCGCGCGTCGTGCGTCAGCCCCGAATGGTACAGCGTGGGCGAGTGCGGCTCGCTCAGCCCGCAGCCGCGCAGGTTCATGCGGTGCACGGCGAAGCCCGCTTCCAGCAGGCGCTGCGCCAGCGAGATCAGATAGCCGCTGCGGCTCGAGCCCTCCAGCCCGTGCAGCAGCAGCACCTCGCCGCGCGCTTCGCCAGGCGGGCGGTTCTCCTCCACCGCGATGCCGACGCCCGCCTCGGTGGCGTAGATGCGGAGCCGCGACGGGAAGCGCCGCTCGTCGAGCGGCCGCGGCCAGAAGTTGCCGGCCAGCGTGGCCAGGTGGGCGTTGCGGAACAGCGGGACGAACGGGCGCAAATTCCGAGTGTAACAGGCGCGCTCAGTCGCCTTCGGCCTCGGTGGAATGCGCACCCGGCTCGGCCGCCTTCCGCGAGAGCTCTTCGGCGAGGATGATGGCCTCGGCGAGATCCCGCATCGGGCGGCGCAGGCGACGGCTTTCGTTGCGCAGCCGCAGGTAGGCCTCTTCCTCGGTGAGGTGGAACTTGTACTGGAGAATGCCCTTGGCGCGCTCGACCAGCTTGCGCGTTTCAAGTTGCCGCCGCATCTCCTCGGCTTCCGCCGCCAGCCGCGTGTTCTCTTCTTCCAGCCGCGCCCGGGCCAGCGCGCCGCCCATCTGCTCGCCGACGAAGGTCAGCAGCGCAATCTCCTGCGGCGTGTAATCGTGGCGTTCGCGGTGGTGGACGTTGATGACGCCGATGACCTCTCCGCTTGAAATGAGCGGCACCGAGCAGAACGCCTCGTACGTGTCCTCGATGAGGCCGGGCAGGCGGATGAAGCGCTTGTCAAGATAGGCCTTTTCGGGCAGCGCCACCACGCTCTTGTTCTCGATCACCCAGCCGGTGAGGCCCTGTCCGGCGGCCACCGTCAGCCGGCCGATTTCGCCGGCGTGCGGCACCTGGGAGGCGCGCAGAACGACCTCGCCGGTAGACGGCTCGATCAGGTAGACGAGGCAGGCGTCGCAACCGGTCACCTGCACCGTCATGCCGATGATCTCGCCCAGCATCTCGTCCACCGAGCGGTTGGAGGCGACGATGCTCGAGATGCGGTGCAGCAGGGATACTTCGCTAGGCAATGATTCCATCAGAAGTGGTGAAGCCACTGTAATTGTAGGATAAAAACAGGCCCGCCGGACGTCCAATTCAAACTTTCTATCCGGCCCATACCGATTCGCGTGACCAGACCGATCAAACTGCTGAAAATCATCGTTTCGGCGACGGCCCTGACAGTCGCGGCTTCATCCCAATGGTATCGCTTTCAGTCGGGGCCGTGGGAGCTGTGGACGGACGCCGGCGAGCGCCGCGGCGCCGGGCTGCTGCGGCAGGCGGTGGAAGCGGCGGCGGTGTTCGAGCGCATCGCCCCCGAACTGGCGCCGGCGCCGGGCGCGGCAGCCGAGCCGCCGCGTATCGTGCTGTTCGGCTCCGGCCGCGACTTTGCCCCGTTCCGCCGCGGCGAGGGCCACAGCGGACTGCTGGTGTGGAGCGGCGGCCGCAGCCTGATGGTGGCCGCCGACACGGGCGGCGAGACCGTGCGCACGGCGCGCCACGAGCTGGTGCACTGGATGCTGCGGCGGCGCCGCGCCGCCCCACCGCGCTGGCTGGAAGAAGGCCTGGCCGATTACTACTCGACCCTCGAGTTCGATGGCCGCGCCGCGCGCCTCGGCCGCGCGCCGCGCGGCCACGCCGAGCTGCTGCGGAGCCGCCCGTGGCTGGAGTCTGCCACGCTGGCGGCGGCTTCCGCCGGAAACGGCGCCGCGCCGGAGCTGTTCTACCCGCAGAGCTGGGCGCTGGTGCGCTGGCTGATGCTGGAAGGCGGCGGGGCGGCGCGCGCGGCGGCGCTGATGGAGGCCTGCGAGCGCGGCCTCAGCCCGGAGGCGGCTTTCCGGGAGACCTTCGGCATCGGCATGGACGAGGCTCTGGCCCGGGCCCGCCAGATGATGGACCGCCTGCCGGCCGACGCGGCTCCGGACGTGCGCCCGGTGGCTCCGCCTCCTGCTTCTGCTGACGTCCGGCGCACGCCGGTGGCCGAGCCAGACGCCGGCGCGCTGCGCGTCGAGTGCCTGCTTGCAGCCGGACTCGCCGAAGAGGCGGAACGGGCAACGGATCAGCTCCTGCGCCGCCATGGCGGCAGCGCCGCCGCCCAGACTGCTGCCGGCATGCTGGCTCTGCGCCGCCGGGATTTCGCCGCCGCCCGCCAGCACCTGGAACGCGCCATCGCGCTCGGCGGCGACTCGCCCCTCCTGCACTTCGAATACGCGATGCTCGTCCGCGACACCGCCGGCGCTGACGCGCTCGTCGAGCAGTCGCTGCGGCGCGCCGTGGCGCTCGGACCGGAATTCGCCGAAGCCTGGCTCGTGCTCGGCAACTGGCTCCTCGGCAGAGGCCGGGCGGCGGAGGCGGCCGAAGCGCTCGCCCGGGCCGCGGCGCTCGAGCCGCAGCGCAGCGCCGCCTGGGAGGCGCTCGGCCGGGCGCGGCTCGCCCTCGGCGACCGCGTCGCCGCGCGCGAGGCCGCACAGCGGGCCGCTCTCGCCGCCACCGCGCCCGAGCAGGCCGAGATGGCGCGCGCGCTGCTGCGCGAAATCGAAACGCGCCCCGCTGCCGCGGCCAGGCCGAAGCCGGCGGTGGAGGCGCCCTCCGGCTGGAAGCCGCGCGAAGGCGACGCGCAGACGGCAGGACGGCTGGTGGAGATCGACTGCGACGGCCCGAAGCTGCGCTTCCGCATCGAGGTGAAGCCGCGCACCGCGAAAACGCCTGCCGAGACCGTGATCCTCGAGACCGACCGGCCGAACCTGGTGATGCTGCGCGGCAAGGCCACCGGCCGGCGCGAGTTCGTCTGCGGCCCGCAGCAGCCGGCTCCGGAGGTCGTCGCCGGCTATATCGCCGCTGCGCCCGCCGCCGTGGAGGAAGCAAAGCCGGAGCCGCCGCCCGCCCCCGCGCCGGCAAAGAAGGCGCCCGCGGCAAAGGCGGCGAAGAAGACGCCCGCGAAGAAGGCCGCGCCGAAACAGGCGGCGCCCCCGAAGCCGCAGCCGGCGGCGGGCGAACTCGTCTGGCTCGAGTTCCGCTAGGGCTTCACGGCGCCCGCTTCGTGCGGCGGCACGCCGTGAGCGCGCCCTCCGGGTCGAGCGCGGCCGAGCCCTCTTCGATGTGGACGATGCGGCCGTCAGGCCCGACGACGAAGGTCGCGCGGTTGGCGACGCCGCTGGCCTCGTTGAGGACGCCGTAGGCGCGCGCCACCTCGCGGCGGGCGAAGTCGCTGGCGAGCGGGAAGCTCAGCTTCAGCACCTCCTGCGCCCAGTGGCGCAGCGACGGCAGGTTGTCGGTGCTGATGCCGATCACCACCGCGCCCGCCTTTTCGAATTCAGCGATACCAGCCTGGTACGCCGTCATCTCCTTCGTTCAACCGCCGGTGAAGGCGGCCGGGAAAAAGGCCACCACCACCGTCCTGCCGCGGTGCGCCGACAGGCGGAATTCCTCGCCCGCCGTCGTGCGGAGGGCGAAATCAGGGGCCGGGTCGCCTGCCTTCAGGTGCGTCTTCGGCGGCGCGGCCGCCTGCTGGCCGAAGGCGGCCGCGGCGAGCACGCCGAGCAGAATCCCAGATCGCATCGAGCCTCCTCGTCAGCCGGCGGGTGCAGTGCCCGCCGGCTGCGCTGCCAGCATACCACAGCGGCGTTTTCGCTCATCCAGCCGCCCTTCCTTCCGATAAGAGCCTCGGGGCGCGCCTCAGGCGAACACCCGCCGGGCGACTCCCCAAGGAAAGGAACAGGTCGCATGGGCGTGGTAGCGCAAAGGGAGGCGGCCAGGGCGCCGGGAGCGGGTGCTGGCCGCCAGGGCAAATATCTCGTGTTCCAGCTTGGCCGCGAGGAGTTTGGGGTGGCCGTGCTGAAGGTACGAGAGCTCATCGGGCTGCAGGAGATCACCGAGGTGCCGCAGACGCCGCACTACGTGCGTGGCGTGATCAACCTGCGAGGCAAGGTCATTGCGGTGGTGGATCTGCGGCGGAAGTTCGAGATGCCGGACGGCGAGTAGACGGCGCGAACCTGCATTATCGTGCTCCAGCTGAAGCCGCGCGGCAGCACGGGCGAGGCTTTGCTG
>JANWVO010000003.1 GCA_025056865.1 Bryobacteraceae bacterium | reverse complement strand
TCCATGCGCCGGATGCACTCGCGAGAGCAGTTCCTGCTCCATCGCCATCTCGGCAATGATGCACTTCCTCCGGCGGCCCTGCTCGTCGACCAGATCCTCCTGCCGGATCTTGAGCCCCTCCTCGCCGGCCGCCAGGAAGGCCTCGCGCCACTGAAGACAGAGTCGCCCCCGTGACGCCAACTTGCGGCTCGTCGCTTCCAGATCGGCGCCGCGGAGAAACTCCAGAATCACTCTCATCTTGTGCCTGGCCGGCCAGCGCCCCTGCCGCCGCGGTCAGATTCCGGCCCCGCTTCAGCGGGACTTCCGAGTCCTTCGCGCGGGCCCGGAATCCAGGTGCTTCGTATTGGACATCCTGATTCTTCTTGTCGGAAATCCGTGTCCAAGAAAAACGTGCTGCGGGGGACGCGATTTCCGTGGTGTGGGCGTAAGGCTTAAGAGCTGGCCTATCGTAGGGGCGATGTGCGCGTCCGCGAGGGCGGCTGAGAATGCCCCAGCCTCCGGCTGAGGCCGGGGGAAGCGCGGGGAGATCCGGTGGCGCTGTCAGCCCCGGCGGCAGGGGTGGAAGTCGCAGGGGCTTCCTGTGCGGTGCGCCCGCGGTTTCCGTGGTGTGGGCGTAAGACATTGATTTGATTCAGTTTTTAAAAAGCCGGCATATTGTAGGGGCGATGTGCGCGTTCGCGAGGACGGCGACGGATGCCCCGGCCTCTGGCTGAAGCCGGGGGAAGCGTGGAGAGATGCGCCGGCACTGTCAGCCCCTGGCGAAAGCCAAGGGGAAACGGGGTGCCCCCGGCAGCAGCCGACGGGAAATGGCGTGGGATCGCGAGCCCCCCGTTGAGGCTGGAAGGGAGGGAGGTCTGGCTGAGGGAGGAAGGATCCGAGGGAGAGAGGGCAAGTCAAAGGCGATGTCCATGATGCAACCAATGACGTGGAGGGGGAAGGCGCCTGAGACCACCTTGCCGGCTGGCGGGAGCGGGACCGGCGGGAGCGCCCGCAGTCCTGACAGAAGAAGGGCCTCTCCGCGAAAGTGCTTCCGGAGAAGATCCCATGCTTCCGGTCTTTCAGAGACACGCAAGGCATGGAGAGCAGCTCAGCATCGGGACGGACACATGGGGCCGGTGAGGCATGAATCGGGAGAGTTCCCGCGCACCCGTCCGGGCGTTGGGTCCGCTTCCTCCGGGAAAGCGGCGCTCTCCACGCCAAATGCGGGTGATTCCAGAATCCGCCTGACGGTTTCCCCTGGCACGGTTCCTTCGCCGGCGCGCCGGAAGGCGGGCGAGCGCGGTGGGCGGGGAGTTCTGGCATGCCGCCTTTCCACGCCTGGCTTCCCAAGGAAGCATTCCCCGTTCCGAAGGAGCAGCGGGGCGAAAATCTCGCTGCGCACCGGCGGGGCACGGCCGATTCGGGGTTCGAGGCAGAACCCGTTTCGCATTGCGGCGGTGCAGGATGGACCGTCCGGAATGTTCTTTGGTTGGACGGGCCGGCCCGGCGGGGACGGCGACGAGCGGGGTTGCCGCATGCCTGTCGGCCGCTCCGGCAGACCCCTTCCGCATTTTCTCACCTGCCGAGGGGCCCCCCCTGAAAAACTGCCGGATCTCCACGAGGGAATTTCCTGCCGCGAGCGGGAGTGAGAACTGGTTGCGCTCTGCGGAACTTGAGGCACTGGCCGGCAGCGGTCAGATGCCCGTGCGCGGGGTTGGCCGCGCAGGTCTGCCTGAGCGCGTTGGCCGACGGGCGGGATCTGCCTGGAACCCGTCTGGAAGCCGGAGATTTCATGTCAGCCACGAAAAAAAAGGAGGTGTGCATGCGAATTTCACAGGCCGAGATTGCGCTGGTTCGGTGCGTGGAGGCGGGATTGACGGTCTTCCTGCACTCCCAGCCGGGAACCGGGAAGACGAAGCTGGTGGAACGGATTGCCCGCGCCAGTGGCGTCGAGTGCCGGGCGTTGAGCCTGGCGCTGATGCAGCCGGAAGACATCCGCGTGCCGGTGCCGACTGCGGCGGGGCTGAGCTGGCGCTACGCGGACATTCTGCCGCGGGAGGGCCGGGGCATTCTGTTTCTGGACGAGTTTCCGCAGGCGCATGAGAGCGTGCAGTCGGTGTTCGGGCAGCTTCTGTATCAGGGGCGCCTGGATGAGTACGAACTGCCGGCGGGGTGGGCGGTGGTGTGCGCGGGCAACCGGCTGGAGGACAGGGCGGCGGCGCACGCCATTCCGACGCAGATCCGCAACCGGGTGGTGCACCTGCAACTGGAGCCGTCGCTGGAAGACTGGTTGCAGTATGATCCCGAAGTTCTGCCCAGGGTGCGGATCGAGCGCTGGCCGGAGCGGAAGCTGGAAGACGGGCGTCCGCATCCGCTGATGGCGGCGATCTGGAAGACGCGGCCGCAGACGCTTTCGACGCCCTCCAACTGGCGGGACCTGCTGGCGTGGCCCTCGCCGCGGACGCTTTCGCTGGCGAGCGCGTACCTGGCGACGCGTCCGGAGCTGGACGAAATCGACTGGCGGGTGGTGGGCGGCCTGATCGGCGAGCCTGCGGCGGCGGAGTTGCGCACGTACGCCGAGCTGCGCCATGAGCTGCCCACGCTGGAGGAGGTGATGGAAGGCCGGGCGGACGCGTCGAAGGTGACCGATCCGGTGGCGCGATGGGTGGCCGCGTATTCGCTGGCAGAAGAGGCGGTGCGGGAGGGCGAGCCGGCGATGGCGGCGGTACTTGATTTCTGCCGGCCGTGGGGGAGCGTGATCGAGGCGGCGCTGTTCGCGCACGTGGTGCGGCGCGGGGCAGCAATGGGCCTGAAGGTGTATCAGTGGCGTTGCGTTCAGCGGCTGGCCGTGCATCTGGATCAGACCGGGATTGTCCCGGTGGCGGCGCGGTGAAGGGAGGAGGAGACGGTGGCAGCACGAGTAAGGGCTATCGAGATCCAATCGGCGGAGGCGCCCACGCCCGAGGATCTGGAGCGCGCGCGGAGGGCGGTGGAACGGGCCGTGGCGTCGCTGTGGACAAGAAACCGCGGACTGAGCCGTTGGAGGACGTTCTACGCCTGCCTGGCGGCACAGCTCGACCTGCGCGTGGAATGGGAGCCGGCGGTGTGTCTGCAACTGGCGGATGGAACCCGCGTGGTGACGGGCCGGCGCGGATGGACGGACGGCCGGCGCCTGGTCCTGAACGCCGCCATGCAGGGCGATGACCAGGAAACGCTGAAGGTCGTCATTCACGAGCTGGAACATATCGCGCGCCTGCATCTGCTGCGGCTGGGGGACCGGGACCTGCGGTTGTGGAACGTGGCGACGGACCTGGTGATCAACGCGGAGATCGCGCAGGAATTCGGGTCTCCTCCGGCAGGAGGGCTGCATGCCCCGAATCTGGTGCGTAAGGCGCAAGAGGAAGGACAGGGCAGCGGCCAGGCGGCGGCCGGAAATGCCCTGGTTGGACTGTCTGCGCCGGAGATGGACGCGGAAGAGCGCGTATATGAACGGCTGGTGGCTCAAGGAGGGCTGGCCCCGGACTCCGGCCTCTGGACCGTCCTGGCCAAATCCCTGGCTCGTGCTGGCCGGGGAGGGAAAGCCGGCGCCGGTCAGGAAGAGGGCGGGACGTTCCGTGCAGAGGACATTGACGTGGATCTGGTTCCGCTGGCGGACGGCGGAGCGAGGGGGGAGGAGCTGGAGCGCATCGTTCGCGCGGCGGCGGTGCTGTCGAACTCGATCCAGCCCGGCTCGGTGCCCGCTTACGCGGTGGGGCTGCTGCAACTGGTCCTGAAGGACACGCCGCCCTGGGAGCGAGTGCTGCGGCGTTGGCTGAGCGCCCTCAAGCGCGAAAAGAGGAGCTGGAGGCGGCTGCACCGGCGATCCGCCTTCCTGCCCTACATGGCGCCCGGCAGGGAGACGGAGCGGGACATGATGGGGCTGGTCGTCGACACCAGCGGCAGCATGCGTCCGAGGTTGCTCGCGGAGGCGCTGGGGGAGATCCGGGCGGTTGTCCAGGCCCTCAATGTAGGCGTGATTGTGTGGCAGGCCGATGTGAGGGTTTATGGCCCCGTGGTTTATCCAAGCCCCGCCGATCTGCCCCTCGAATGGGAGCTCTGGGGCCGGGGCGGAACGCTGATGACGGAAGCGGCAGAGGCAGTGCGCCAGCGGAACCCCGGGTTGACGGTGTGGGTGACAGACGGAATCTGGTTCGATGTTCCGCAGCTTCCCGAGGGCCGGCATGTTGCCCTTCTGGTTCCGGGCGGCCGAGTTCCCCAGGGCGTTGCATTCGACGAAGTCATTGAGATGGGCTGGGACTACTGAAAAGGACCGTCTTCCGTGCGGGGGGGAGGAGGAATGCCAGGGAGCGGGGAGACAGGCGAGAGGGAAAGGAAGAGCCATGAAAGATGCATTTGAATATCACCTGACAATCCGGGACGAGAATCTTCTGGCGTTTGCCGAGCGCCTGGTTGCCCCGGGCCGGATCCGGCGGATTCGAGCTTCGAAGAGAAACAGCATGCTGCCGCAGGGAAGTCCAATGGACCGGAAAACAGAGGGTAGCTGGCTCATGGTCCTCGTGCGCGGCTTTTACGGGGCACGGCGGTTCCACGTGCGGATTTATGGCCGCGAGGAAGTCGTGGAGGCGGTGGCGCCGTGGGATTTGGCCACGCCATATTACAGCCGCCCCTTCCGCAGAAAGGAGGATGAATTGCTTGAAGTCCGCGTTCCGGCAGAGATGATCGAGTTACCGCAATGGCCGCGAATCGAGATCGGGCCATTTGACGCGGCAGCGGTTTCCTTTTCCGATTTCGGGGTGTCGAGCATCACCGTTTCCGCGCGAGGGAACCAATCGTTCTCCTGGAAACCGGCGAGGCTTTCCGAGGGGCTGACGACGATGGCGGTGATGCACCGGTTTGGGGGGCTTCACGAAGTGACAGGTCCCCTGGATGACCGGCCGCGTTATGTCTTCCGGAACCCAAGAGAGCAAAGAATCTTCGATATGGTTTGCAAGCTAATGGCGGGCAACCCGTAGAGGGGCGCGGGCAACCGGCACCTCCGGAAATGGCCGTGCCGGAGGGCGGCGGCGATCCATGCCCGGGCAAGCCGGGACAGCCGGAAAGGCCGTCATGCGGGAATCCGGAGCAGGGCCGTTTGCGGCGAGGCTCCGCCCGGCGCCGTTCCCGGCTGAAGCTTCCATCGGCCGCCAACGGCGGCGGAGCCACCGCATTCATCCTCCACGCCTCCTTTCGGCCCTGCGCGAGCGCTTCGACAATGGCAATGCCGACGGAGAAATCATTCCCGGACACGGCAACGAGTGGAAAGGATGTGCCCGTTCCATTTTCCGGGTGGCGAAAATGGCCCACACTTATTCATGAATTCGCCGGAAAGGGCGCTTGCAAAATCCGCGCATACTTCCACGGGGCCTGTCCGGCCTGCCTGTTCCGGAAGCAGGCAGCGGCATGGAACGGCCTCGAATGGATGAAGGAAGAGGACAGGCGCGCCGCGGGCAACTCACGGTGGTGTGCGCCGCATCCGGGACTGTCCGCCGCGTGGCCTGCACACCGGCTTGTGCCATCGAGGCCCGGCGCCTGCTTCCGTTCTTCCGTCTCACCGGGCAGCGCTGTCCCAGGGCGCAGGGACCGTTCCGGCCCAAAGCGGGGGAGGAACAGCGCGCCCGGGCCGGCGGCTGCCCGGTCATGCAGCCCGGAGGTTTTCGATGCTTACAGGGCAGGTCCCTGATCAGCCGGGACGATCACGGTTCCTTCGGGGCGTCCTTCCGAAAGCCGGCGGAGCTTCCGGAGATTTGTCGCAATGTCGATGAATATCTCAGCGGATTCAATGGATATGCCGCCGAACCAAAGCACGGCCCACGCCACCGCCAACAGGATGAAGAGGCCCACCTGAACGCGCTCAAGGGAGACGTCGGAGATCCACTTCCACAAGGACGTTTCCTTCTCGAGTTCCCGCTCCTCGCGCAAGAGCTGATTCAGGCGCTCTTCGGCGTTGCGTTTGGCCATCTGCAACGCTTCAGGCCGGTTGGCGGATTCGATCCCGCTGATTTCCTCCTCGAGGGCCGCTCTCTGAAACACGAGGTCCAGATGTCTGGAAACGGCCTCGTCGAAGTCAGGTCCGGTCGGCGACTGCTTCAAATAGCTGGAGACCGCATCCCGGATCTGACCCCGGCCGTCCGAGGTGCGCAGGCGTCTGGCGTTGCTGTTCAGGAAGCGGTGAATGTTGCCGAAATGGCCGCCGGAGTCCATCTCGAACAGAGCAGCCGCGGAGGAGTCAATTTTCGAAGAGATTTCCTGAATCTGGCCGCGCTTCCTGCGCAGTTCCTCCTCGACCGTCCTGCTGCCGTTGATCTTCGACTGAACCTCCTCGAGTTCGCGGCGAACCGCAGGCAGGCTTTCCGAGCGGAGATGCCGAAGCCGCGCGGCGGCCAGATTGCGCTTGTCGGAGACCTCCGGGGGAACCGACTGATCGAGGACCAGCATCAGGCCGAAGGATCCGACGAGCGAGAGCGAGAAAAGAAGGACTGCGAGCTGGATTCTGATCGCCGTTCTGAGCAGGAACTGGGGATCCGTGGCATTCAGGCGGACACTTTGTCCTCCTTCCGTGGCGAGCCGGAAGACCGCATAGCGGAGATAGGCGAATGGCGCCACGAACAGGTCCACGAGCGTCATCCACAGGCCCTTCAGAAGAGACCGCGGCTGCCCCATGGACAGGGAATACAGGGAGATTGCAGAGAACAGGAGAAACAGAACGATGATAAGGAACAGGCGTTCTCCTGCGAGCAGGCCCTCAAAAACCTCCATGATTGACCACTCTCCTTTCCGAGCGAGGCGACTTGCCGCGCCCGGGCAATTCACCTATCCAATCGGCATTTTTGAGCATCAGTTTCAGATCATTCAGACCGAAAAATTGCGGACGCGGCGCGGGCCGGAGATTCCTGGCCGCCGGATTCCCGTCCGCTTTCCCTAAAAGGCGGCCCATGGCGAGGCAGAGCGACGGGGAAGGCCGCAGCGGCGGCCGGGCGGGCGGGAGCTGCGGTCTTGCTCTCCTGCTGGCGATCGTCCGGCGGACGATCGCCCGGAGGCGCCACCCTGCGAGCTGCCGGCAACAGTCCGCGAGGGAACGTCAGCCGGAAAGAGGGAAAGCGCCGTGGACCCGCGCCGCAATCCCTCCACGGAGGCAGAGAGCGCAGCAGAGGGACCGCTGGCGGCGAAGGGGCTCCGCAAGCGCAGCCATCGAGAATCCCGAGGCCTGCCCGCCCTGCGAGCAGAGCCAGGCGGCCGTGCCAAGCGGCGTGTCCGGCGGCGCACTGCGGTTCCGGCCATCCCGGACAACCCTGGCAACGCGGAGTCATCTGCCGTCTGATGGCGGAATCAGAATCCCATGCAGGGCTGGATGTCCTGCCCGTGGGGGAGACGGGGTTTGCGCGGATGGGCTGACAAGAGGCGATTCTGTGGACCGTTGCGGGCGGGGCCGCGGAGGCGCAGCGCGCGCGGGCCAGGCATCCCGGGCGGGCGACGAGGCATCCTGCGGAACCCCGCCTGGTGCCAGAGGGAAGGAAGGCGTGGCCGGGCCGGCGGGAATGGGCAAAGAGGTGTCCGCTCCCATGTCCAACCGGGCTAGGCGTCCTGACCGACTACTCCGGGCAAGCCGGGCTACGATTCCATGGCGCGGCGGCAGGACGGGCATGACCCATCCGCCATGGGCAGCACACGGACACCGCACGAGGGACAGACCTGGATCTGCCGGCGTCTCATGGGGGCGCTGGCCGCGCCGGGGGCAGAGGAGGCCTCACTCCGTGGAGGGTCTCCGGATGGAAGAGCCTCCGACGGGACCGGTTGCGGCTCCACCATCTCGCCGGCAGCGTCCATCGGGAGGTTGAGCATCGAAGCCTGGAGGGCCTGTGTCAACCAACCCTCGATCCGATCCATGTGCGCGATCAGCGAGCTGGCAGGCACCGGCGGATCCGCGTTCAGGGCTTCGGGGCCGATGTCGGCCAGCCTCACTCCCACGGCTTCCAGCCGCGTCGCGAGTGGCGGGTGGGAGTCCGTGGGGTGCGGGATGGAAACCTGATCGAGGCCCCGCAACAGCTCTGGCGTGGCATGACTGCGGGCAAAATCGCCAAACAGGGTGGAAACATTGCTCAAAACCAGATCCTGCAATTCCGGCTTTCCATCGATTTCGGCCATTTCCTTCTGGAGGGCGGCGTAAAGGGCCTCCAATAACCGCTGCCACAGGAGGGAAAAAATGACGACCTTCACCAGGGCGATGGCAAAGGTTCTTCCTCCGGCGACATTCGCGGCCACGGCATCCGCGGCCAGCTCCCGTTCCCGGCTGATCTTTTTCTCAGCGGCCGAAAAACATTCCAGGAAAAAGGCCAGCATGTTCAGTGCAGGCATCAGAAGGAGCGAACGGAACCAGCTCCCTTCGCCGACCGTGGAGGCCGCTTCCAGGGAATCGATGCAGCCCCGGTAAATGGGGTAGAACCGCAGGCTGAATCTCGTATCTTCTCCGTGGAAGTGGGCGAGTTCGTGCGCCAGCACGGCTTTCAGCTCTTCCAGCGTGAGGATCCGGCACAGGGGCGCGGAGACATAGAGGGTTCTCCCGTGGACTTCGCCATCGAAGCATTGGACGTCCGCCTCGGTGACGAAGAAAGACGGGTCGAGCCCGATCACGACATTGCGCGGCGCCTCCGTTCCGATGCGCCGGGCCGTGTCCTCGATGAAGTCATACAGCCGCGGCTGGGTAGAGCGGCGGATCAACTTCCCCATGACGACGGCACGGGCCTGTCTGACCACACCCCGGCTGGCCGCGATGATCTGACTGACGGCAGCGATGGCGGTGGCGCCGATCAGGAGGATGAGGCGGCCATGAATGCGGCCGGAGGACGAGGTTCCGGCATAGTAGATGGCGCCGATCAGCAGCACAGCCTGGATCACCAGCAGCAGAGACACGGCGAGGATGGAGATTTTCAGCCCCGGAGAGAACACGTCCAGAAGGAGCTCGCGGCTTTTCTGGGCGATGCGCCCGGCGGCATATACGACCAGAGGGAACAGCAGGCTCAGGGCCAGCGTCCAGATGGCAAGCTGCCTGAGTATTTCAATTCCCGCCCGGGCCGTGCAGATGCCATCCATGGCGGGCGGGACGTCAGGGGCGGCGCAGAAGTCTTCCAGAGTCCGGGCGCGCGACTGTTGGTCTGCCGCGCCAGCCGGGTTGCTTGCCACGGCGTTGCGCCAGGCGGATTCCTGCCTTGAGCCCGCCGAATTCAATGCCAACAGACTCAGGAGCGGAATTGCGGTAAGAATTATGAATAACCGAATTCTCATCAATTTTCCTCTTTTTTCCGGCTATCACAGAGCGGCCGAAGCGGGATCATAGTACAGGGCGACATGGCGCGCAAGCAGGGAATGCAACAGGCATGGGCAAGGACGAGGCACTGCGCCCTGTTCCGGCGCGTGTCCAAGGGAGACGCCGGAATCCGCCAACAGAGCGGATCGGGACTCAGGAACCCTCGCCCGGAGTCCTCCGCCTTCGGGCGGCGGCGCCGCACTGTCCGCCGAGGAGGTACAGGCGCAAAGGGCGGCTGGCGGGCAGGGACATCCAACGGGTGCGCGAGGCGCGCCTCAGCGCCCGGGAATTCCTGCGGCGGACGCAAGCGCTGTGCCTGAAGCCCCGGGCTTCCGAGGAGCGAAGCTCCGATGCGGGTGCGGAGACAACTTGCGTCCGGAGAGCCGGCGGCGAAAAACACGGGAAGCAGATGCAAAGGGTGCAGGCACGGAGGGAGGCAGAGAGAGTGAGCGGAAGGCTGGCTGGCGCTCGATGCGGACACCCTTCCCGCCGGCTCCCCTGGAGCGCCGTGGCTGAAGCCGGGGGCCATGGGTGGCGGGCGCGGGCGTGCCTGCGGAGCCCCCGGCACAAGCCGGGAGGAACGTGAAGGGAAATGCTCTCCGGCGCCATTTCCTTCCGGGTTTCCCCGCGGCTGGGGGTCAGCCGGACTGGGCGCGGCGTCTGGCTTCGCGGGCCTGTTTCATGATGGGCCCGTAGACTTCCTTGTCGAAGGGCGGGCAGCCGGTGGGGAACTGGCCGAGCTCGTTGTTTTTCTGCCGCATGAGGAAGGTGCAGAAGGTGAGCGTCTTGCAGACGCGCTGCTCGTCGAGTTCGCCCTTTTCGATGACGTCGCGGGCGAAGTCGGGATAGGCGAGCGCGCCGCGGCCGATGCCGACGAAGCGGATGCGGCCATCCTCGATGTTGGCGGCGCCGGCGTGGATGAAATACTTCTGGAGCCAACTGTAGCCGGTGCCGACCATGGGCAGGTCCGGGAAGGCGAGCTGGAGCTCTCCGGCGACGCGGAAGTGGCGGTCGACGCCGAGCAGGGGATGCTCGGGCTGTTCGTAGTTGCCTTCGTCGGGCTTTTCGAAGGGGCGGCCGATGTGGGGGTTGTAGTAGGGGCTCCCCAGAGAGACGTTGAGCAGCTCGATGCCGTCTTCGAGGAACCACCGGATGGCCTGTTTCACTTCGGTGAGGTCCGGCTCGAGCGGGTTCATCGGATCGACGCCCCAGCCCCAGGGATAGGGGACGGGATAAGGGAGGGGCGTGCCGATGCCGGTCTGCCCGCCGCGGACATAGGGGACGCCATCGAAGCAGCCGAGGCGCATGCAGAGCATGAGGCGGCGGCCGTAGCGGTCGCGGATCTTGCCGAGAACATTCCGGATGAATCTTGTTCTGTTCTCGAGGCTGCCGCCGTAGCGGCCCTCGCGCGTTTTGGCGCCGAGCAGCTCGCTGAGCAGATAGCCGTGGGTGGCCTTGATGTCGACGGCGTCGAAGCCGGCGCGGAGGGCGAGGCCGGCGGCCTCGACATAGACGTCCTCGAGGCGCTCGAGCTCGTCGTCGCTGATGACGGGGTAGTCCGGCGGCGTGCCGGTTTTCTGGTCGATCAGCGGGTTGTGGCAGGCGATGACGCGCACGGGGTGGGAGTAGCGGCCGGAGTGGGTGAGCTGGACGGGGATGAGCAGGTCGTCGGCCGTGCCCCAGGCTTCGCGGTGGAGCTGGCGCATCCTTTCGACGAGGCGCGCGAATTCATCCACGGTGTGGGGCGCGAGCATCACCTGGCGCGTGTTGGCGCGGCCGTCGGCGCGGACGGCGGTGGCTTCGAACCAGACGAGCTTGGCTCCGCCGCGGGCGAAGCGTTCGTAGCGGCGCCAGGTGAGCGTGTCCGGCAGGCCGTCGAGCGTTCCGTCGCATCCTTCCATGGGGTGGATGGCCATGGAGTTGCCCACGGTCTTCGAGCCGACGCGCACCTTGCGCTGGAGGAGCTGCTGGACGCGGGCCCTGTCGTGGATGAAGCGGACATGGACGGCGCCGACGGCGCGCGCCGCGGCTTCGAGTTCTTCGAGCGATCTGTAAGTGAAGTGACGCATGGGGTCAGCGGATCCGGTTCTTTTCGCCGAGCTGCCTGGTATTGGGCAGCAGGGCAATGGCGAGGGCGCCGGTCATGGCGATGGCGAGGACGACCATCAGCGCGCGGTCGTAGCTGCCCATCATGGTGCGCAGATGGGAGACGACGTAGGGGAACCAGGTCTGGCCGATGGTGTCGGCGGGAAGGATGATGGACATCGCCTTGGGGAGGGTGTTGACGCCGAAGGCTTCGGCAGCCATGAGGGGGATGAGCATGTAGTCGGCGCCCATGCCGAAGCCGAACAGGACGGCGAAGATGTAAAGCCAGGCTTCATCGCCGGGGTGGACGTGGAGCAGCAGCGGGATGGTGGCGGCGACGATGAAGTAGGTGATGAACATGACCCACTTCTTGGTGAAGCGGTCCGCGAGGTAGCCCATGCCGAGGCGGCCGGCGATGGAGGACCAGAGGATGAGGATGGAGGCGGTGCGCCAGGCGCCGTCGACATGGGGCCCGGGCTGGAAGCCCTGGTCGAGGAAGACGAACTTCATGTGGAAGTTGACGGCGCCGATGCTGCCGATGGAGCAGACGCTGCCGACCAGCAGCAGCCAGAAGGCGGGCCTGGCGAGCAGCCAGCGGAAGCTCTGCGGCTGGATGGCCTGTTCGGCGGGCGGCTCGGGGTCGCCGTCGGGGTTCTGGCCCATGTCGCGCGGGTGGTCCTTCATGACGAAGATGACAAGCGGCCAGGCGATGAAGAGCATGAGGCCGAGGATGACGAGCGCGATCTGGTAGCCGAACCACTCCGTGAGCGGCTTGGCGAGGAAGCTGCCGAGGGAGCCGATGACGCCGACGCCGACGTAGACGACGGCCATCGCCTTGCCGCGGTTGCGGCGGTACCAGTTGGAGATGATGAACTGGTGCGGGGGCGGGCCGGAGAGGAAGTAGCCGATGGTATAGACGACCCAGAGCAGGTAATAGACGGCGAGCGTGCCGGGCATGAGCCCGAAGCCGGCCAGGGCGCAGAAGGTGAGGAAGGTGCCGACGAGGATGAGGCGGCGCGGGCTGAAGCGGTGGATGAGCAGCGGGCCTGTCCAGATGGTGAGGGCGACGGCAAGCGGGAAGCCGAGCGTGATCTGCTCGCGCGACCAGCCGAAGCTGCGGTTGAAGTAGTCGTAGAAGAACGAGATGTTGTAGTAGGGCAGGCCGGTGGACAGGCCGAAGGTGATGAAGGCGGCCAGGACGATCCATGGCCCGTAGAATTTCCGGTTGGTCATGGCGGGTGGTTCTCCTTCGGCGGGCTCCTCGAGCGAAATTGAAATGTCAGTTATATCACAATGTGCGCAGGTGGAAACCGCCATCGGCGTTGAGGACGGTGCCGGTGCCGTAGTCGAGCAGGCCGTCGGCGATGGCGCGCACCTGGCGGGCGACATCTTCGGGCGTTCCGAGGCGGCCCTGGGGGAGGAGTCCGGCGCGGGCCTTTTCCTCGTAAATCTGGCGGACCTTTTCGATCATGTCGGTCTGGATGATGCCGGGGCGGACCTCGAAGACGAGGACGTTGTGGGGCGCGAGGCGCGCGGCCCAGAGCTGGACGGCCATGCTGAGGCCGGCCTTGGAGATGCAGTATTCGCCGCGGTTGAGCGAGGCGGCGTAAGCCGAGATGGAGGTGACGAAGACGATGCGGCCGAAGCACTGTGCGACCATCCAGCGGGCGGCGAGCTGCGTGAGGAAGTAAGGCCCCTTGAGATTGGTGGAGAGGACCTCGTCGAAGATCTCCTCGCTGGCCTCGAGGATGTCGGCGCGCTCGCGGGGAGCGATGCCGGCGTTGTTGACGAGCAGGTCGAGGCGGCCGTAGCGGCTCCGGGCGTGCTGGATGAGGGCGAGGCGGTCGGCGGCGGAGCTGACGTCGCACTGGACGATGTCGGCTCCGCATTCGGCGGCGAGGCTTTCGGCGGCGTCGCGGCGGCCGCGGTAGGTGCCGATGACGCGGTGGGTGCGGGCGAGCTCGAGGGCGATGCCGCGGCCGATGCCGCGCGAGGCTCCGGTGACGATGGCGACGGGTTTCTGATCGGACATGGGAGTAGGGGCGCTCCTTTCCAGAGGCGGGCGGCTCAGCCTGCCCTGACGACGCGGAGCAGGCCGGAGGCGACCTGGCGGCCGCGCTCGTAGGCTTCGGCGTAGGCGCGGCTGCGCTCTTCGCGGCTGAGGCCATAGCCGAGGCGGTAGAAGCGGTCGAGGGCGAGGCCGACGACGTAGGTGCCGGCGTAGGCGATGGCGGCCTTGGGAATGATGCCACCGCCGAAGGGAATGCGGCTGACGAGTTCGCGCGCACCGGCGCGCCAGCCCCAGGCTCCGGCGATGATGGAGCCGATCTCGCGCCGCTGCTCGTGGAAGCCGATTTCGCGGTCGCTGGCGGCGGCGAGCAGGAAGGCCATGCGGATCTGGTTGGCGGTGAGCACGGCGGTGTCGGAGGCGAACTCGCCGATGAGCCAGGGGAGCTGGCCGAGGCCGGGCACGATGTTCGGCAGCGAGGTCATGATGCTGAACAGGGCGTTTTCGCGCGCGACCTGATGGATGATGTGGCGGGCATACTCATCGCGCACGGGGGCGAGGAGGCGGGCGAGGGCGAGCGCCTCTTCGGGCCGGGCCTGGACGAACTGCTCGACGAAGCGGGGCAGGCGGCGGACGTCGAAGAAGAAGAGATCCTCGCCGGGGATCCAGCCTTCGGGGGCGGGCGCGCCGTGCTCGGCAAAGATGAAGTGGAAGCGGCCTTCGGCGTCGGGGTCGCAGGCGCGCACGAGCGTTTCGGCGACCGCGAGGCGCTTTTCGCGGCTGAGGCCGGCGGGGGCGAGGAAGTCCTCGACGGCGGCGTAAGAGGCGGAGGAGTTGGCGACGAGGAGGATGCGGAAACGCCGCGCCGCGAGGGCGCGGATGGAGCCGGGATCGACCTTGCGCAATGCGCCGCGCACCTGTTCCAGGAACCGCATGGGCCTCGCCTCACCCGCCGCCGTCCCATTCGGGTCGCAGTGCGCCGCGGACGCGCAGGACGACGCGCGGGTTCTGCTGCCATTCTACGCCAAGGCCCACGCGCTCCACTTCGATGCCGGGGCGGAAGAAGCCGAGCAGGATCTCGGTGGCGGGATGGAAGGCGAGCGCGGGCGCGGCGAGGACGAGCTTCGGCGGCTGCGGGGAGACGGCCAGAGAGGGGAAGTAGCCGCGGCGCGCGAACTCGCCGCGGGCGGCATGGCATGCGATGCGGGCCCAGTATTCGAGCGCCTGGAGCGGCAGGCAGGGATCCGGAGCGGCCTTGATCTCCACGAGCACGAGGCGGCCGTCGCGGCGGAGGGCGAGCAGGTCGGCGATGGCGCGGTCGCCTGCTTCGAGGGCGGAGATCTGCGTGTAGAGAGGCGCGGGCCGCAGGAGAGGATCGATGAGGGGGAGATGGGCGCGCAGGACGGCGTCGAGCCACGCCTCGGGCTGTGCGAGACGCCAGGGGTGGGAGGGATCGGGGCCGGAGGGCGAGCGGAGGACGGCGAGCTGCCGGGCCAACGCGCGCACGGGCTCGATGCGGCGCGCCCGGCGGCGGGGCGGGACGCCGTACAAGAGTGCGCCGCGGCGCCAGCGGGCGAACTCGAGGCCGCGGATGCGGAGCGCCCATTCGCCGGGCGCGGCGGGGATCGTCTCGACCGCCTCTTCGAGCGCGAGTTCGTGAACCCAACGGGCGGATTCGCCGGCGGCGGGCGGGGGCGGATCGATCCAGGGAGCGAGTTCGCGGACGCGGTTGCCAGCGTCCTCGAAGGCGGCGGGCTCCTCGTCGCCCGATTCGCCGTACAGGAACAGACGCGCCTCCACGCAGAGGTGAGGAAGGCAGAGGGCGGCGGCGGTCTCCGAGCCGCGGGGGAGGAAGAGGGCGAGCGCGCGGGTGTCGACGCCGTCGCGGCGGCGGAGGCAGTCCAGCCAGAGCAGGCCCTGGGCGAGGGCAGCGGAGGCGTGCGCGGCATCGGCGGCGATGGCGGCGAGGCGCCGTGTGCCGAGCGTGAGCAGGGCGCGGGGGCAGGCGGGCGAGAGCGAGTTTTCCAGATCCATGCCGGCGCTGAGATCGCGGAGCTGCCAGCCGGGGAACTGGCGGGCGAGCCAGCGGCGGAGCCTTTCCAGCAGGACGGCGCGCGAGCCGCGCGCGAGTGCAGGAGCGGCGGCGGGGGCGGCGCGGTCGGCCAGGGCGAGCGTGCCGGAGCGGCCGCCGAAGCGTTCCGTGGCGAGGACGAGGCGGGCGGGGCGGGCCTCGACGATGCCGACGATGCGGCGGGCGAGAGTGCGGGCGCCGTCCCAGGCTTCCAGCAGGAGGCAGGCTCCGCGCGCGGACAGATGGAGGCCGTGGCCTTCGGAGAGGGCGAAGGGCGCCTCGCCGGGCTCAAGGAGGACGGGATCGCGGCAGGAGGCGAGGAAACGCTCGACCCCGGCGCGCAGCGCGGCGGCGGGCTCTGCGCGGCCTTCGCGGCGGAGGCCGGACAACGGCCCCATTATAATGGCGGACAGTGGACTCCGGTCTCTCCCAACGGGTGGCGCAGGTAGAGGAGCGCATCGAGCGGGCCTGCCGGCGCGCGGGGCGGCGCCGGGAAGAGGTCACGCTGGTGGCGGTGACCAAGACGTTTCCGGCGGAGGCGATTCTGGAGGCGCATGCGCTGGGGCTGCGGCATTTCGGCGAGAATTATGTGCAGGAATTCGAGCAGAAATATCCGGCGGTGCGGCATCTGGAAGGGGCGAAATTCCATCTGATCGGACATCTGCAATCGAACAAAAGCCGGCGGGCCGGGGAGATTTTCGACGTCATTCAGACGGTGGACAGCGAGAAGCTGGCGCGGCGGCTGGACGCGCTGGGGCGGCCGCTGGAGGTGATGATCGAGGTGAAGCTGTCGCCGGAGGAGACGAAGGCGGGCTGCGCGCCGGAGGAGGTGGAGGCGCTGGCGGAGGCGATCCGCGCGCTGCCGAACCTGCGGCTGACGGGGCTGATGACGATGCCGCCGTGGTCGGAGGATCCGGAGCAGTCGCGGCCGTATTTCCGGAGGCTGCGCGAGCTGGCGGAGCGGCTGGGGCTGAGCGGGCTGTCGATGGGGATGTCGCACGACCTGGAGGCGGCGATCGAAGAAGGGGCGACGGTGGTGCGGGTGGGGACGGCGCTGTTCGGCGAACGGCGCAGGGCGTGAGCGATGCTGCGGCGCCTGTTTCTGCTGGCCGTAGCTGGGGGGCTGGCCTGCGCGCAGCCGGTGGTGCAGCTTCATGTGCGGGTGCCGATGCGCGATGGCGTGCGGCTGTGCACGAACGTGTTCCGGCCGTCGCTGCAAGGGCGGTTTCCGGCGGTGCTGCACCGGACGCCTTACCGGAAAGCGTCGCAGATCACGGCTTCGCTGAAGGCGTTTCTGGACCGCGGCTACGCGGTGGTGACGCAGGACGTGCGGGGCCGCTACGACAGCGAGGGCGCATTCGAGCAGGTGTTGCAGGAGGAGGGGGACGCGGCGGACACGCTGGGCTGGATTGCGAGGCAGCCGTGGTCGGACGGGCGGGTGGCGATGTATGGCGGCTCCTACGTGGGCATTGCGCAGTGGCGGGCAGCGTTGAGCGGGCATCCGGCGCTGAAGGCGATTGCGCCGGCAGTGGCGGGAGGCGATGAGTATTTCGACCGCTACTACAGCCGGGGCGGCGCGTTCCGGCTGGCGCACCGGCTGCGGTGGATTGCGGAGAATTTCAAGCCCGCCAACCGTCCGGTGGCGGATTTCCAGAAGATGATCACGTTCCTGCCGCTGGGCCGCGCGGACCGGTTTGTGGCGGGGCGGCTGCTGGACTTCTATCAGGAGGCGATGGCGCATCCGGCCTACGACGCCTACTGGCGGGCGCGGAGCACGCGGCTGCGGGCGGAGCGGGTGCGGACGCCGGCGCTGATCGAGGCGGGCTGGTACGATCCGTTCCTGCCTTCGGACATCGAGATGTGGAAGGAGCTGCGGGCGCGGGGGCGGCCGGCGCGGCTGATCATCGGGCCTTGGGGGCACAATCTCGATCCGCAGATGCCGGGGGCGGATTTCGGGCCTTCGGCGGCGCTGCCGCTGCGGCAGATGGAGCTGGACTGGTTCGACGCGTGGGTGCGGCACAGCGTGCCTCCGGCGGCGAGCGCGGTGCTGTATTTCGTGATGGGCGCGGGCGAGTGGCGCGAGTCCGCGCAGTGGCCGCCGGAGGGCGTGGAGCGGGAAGAGCTGTTTCTGGATTCGGGCGGCGCGGCCAACACGCTGCACGGAGACGGGCGGCTGCTGCGGAAACCGCCGGCGGCGGAGGCGGCCGACCGCTACGACTACGACCCGAAGCGGGCGGTGCCGACGCTGGGCGGCGCGACGTGCTGCAACTTCCACCTGCTGCCATGGGGGCCGCTGGACCAAAGGCCGGCCGAAGGTCGGCGCGACGTGCTGGTGTACACGACCGAAGCGCTGCGGGAGCCGCTGGAGATCGCCGGGCCGGTGCGGGCGGTGCTGTATGTGTCGACGAGCGCGCCGGACACGGACTTCACGGCGAAGCTGGTGGACGTGGCTCCGGACGGCGAGGCGCGCATCCTGACGGACGGCATTCTGCGGCTGCGCTACCGGGAGGGCGTCGAGCGGGTGGTGCCCTACCGTCCCGGGACGGTGGTGGAAGCGGAGATCGACATGGGGCACACGGCGCACGAGTTCCGGCCGGGCCACGCGGTGCGGCTGGAGGTGTCGAGCAGCAATTTTCCGAAGTTCGACCGCAACCTGAACACGGGGCGGTCGCAGGCGCTGGAGACGCAGATGAGGGTGGCGCGGCAGGCAGTGTGGCACGGGCCGGAGCGGCCTTCGAGGCTGGAGCTGCCGGCGCTGCGGCGCGGCGCAAAGCCTGCGCAGGGGCGTCTGATACCATGAGAAAAACGCGATGCTCCCCGAACATCTGGAAGAAGGACTGACCTTTGACGATGTGCTGCTGAAGCCGGCGCGCAGCAACGTGCTGCCGTCGGAGGTGGACACGCGGACGCTGGCCACGAGGAACGTCCCGATCAACATTCCGATCCTGAGCGCGGCGATGGACACGGTGACCGAGAGCCACCTGGCCATCGAGCTGGCGCGGCAGGGCGGGCTCGGCATCATCCACAAGAACATGCCGATCGAGCGGCAGGCGGAAGAGGTGGACCGCGTGAAGCGCTCGGAAAGCGGCATGATTGTCGATCCGGTGACGGTGGACCCGGACCAGAAGATTTACGAAGCGCTGGAGATCATGGCGCGGTACCGGATCAGCGGCCTTCCGGTGGTGAAGGAAGGCAGGCTGGTGGGCATCCTGACGAACCGGGACCTGCGTTTCGAGACCAACTTCGACCAGCCGATCCGGAACGTGATGACGAAGGAGCCGCTGTACACGGTTCCGGTGGGCACGACGCTGGAGCAGGCGGTGGAAGAGCTGCACAAGCACCGCGTGGAGAAGCTCCTGGTGGTGGACGAGAACTTCACGCTCAAAGGGCTGATCACGGTCAAGGACATCCAGAAGAAGCGGAAGTACCCGAACGCGGCCAAAGACGCGCAGGGGCGGCTGCGCGTGGGCGCGGCGATCGGCGCGACGGGCGATTTCCTGGAGCGCGCGCAGGAGCTGGTGAAGAAGAAGGTGGACGTGCTGGTGATCGACACGGCGCACGGCCACAGCGAGCGGGTATTGCAGGCGGTGGTGGCGGTGAAGCGCGCGCTGCCGGACGTGGATCTGGTGGCGGGCAACGTGGCGACTTACGAAGCGGCGCGGGACCTGATCGCGCTGGGGGTGGACGGCATCAAGGTGGGCATTGGCCCGGGCAGCATCTGCACGACGCGGGTGGTGACGGGCGCGGGCGTGCCGCAGATCACGGCGATTGCGGAGTGCGCGCGCGCCTGCCGGGGCACGGGCGTGCCGCTGATCGCCGATGGAGGCATCAAGTTCTCCGGCGACATCACGAAGGCGATTGCGGCGGGGGCGGACTCGGTGATGATCGGCAGCCTGTTCGCAGGCACCGACGAGAGCCCGGGCGAGCTGATCCTGTATCAGGGGCGGAGCTTCAAGGCCTACCGCGGGATGGGGTCGCTGGGCGCGATGAGCCAGGGCTCGAGCGACCGCTACTCGCAGGAGGGCGGCGGGAAGCTGGTGCCGGAGGGAATTGAGGGCCGGGTGCCGTCGAAGGGCCCGCTGGCGGAGCTTGTGTACCAACTGGTGGGCGGGCTGCGCTCGGGCATGGGCTACTGCGGCTGCGCGACGATTCCGGAGTTGCAGGAGCGGGCGCAGTTCCTGCGGGTGACGATCGCGGGGCTGAAAGAGAGCCACGTGCACGACGTGATCATCACGAAAGAAGCGCCGAATTACCGGCTGGAGCCGTAAATTCATGAGCCGGATTTCCCGGCCCGGGACGGCAGGCCGGATGGATCCTGCCGCCGCCGGCGCGGACCGGGTGCGCCCCACTGGGGAAGCCGCGGCTGGAGGGGCCTGGCAGGAACATCCGTCGCAAGGGCCTCCGGATTCCGTGATGGCGGCTGCGGGCGGCGCTCCGGCGGACGGCTTTTCCGCGCTCCGTCCGCACGCGGCGCGACCGGCGGCGCAGGGGTGAGATTCTGATTTGCAGGGAGTGGTGCCATGTTGAATTTTGAATTCTGGAATCCGACGAAAATCCTCTTTGGAAAAGGGCAGATTGCCTCGATTTCGCGGGAAATTCCCGCGGGCACGCGGGTGCTGGTGACGTATGGAGGCGGCTCGATCCGCTCCAATGGCGTCTACGACCAGGTGATGGCGGCGCTGAAGCATTGCGCCGTGCTCGAATTCGGCGGCATCCAGCCGAACCCGGAATACCGGACGCTGATGGAGGCGGTGCGGCTTGCCCGGGCCGAGAAGGCGGAGTTCCTGCTGGCGGTGGGCGGCGGCTCGGTGCTGGACGGGACGAAGTTCATCGCCGCGGCGATTCCGTTCGAGGGCGAGCCGTGGGACATCGTCGAGAAGGGCGCGGAGGTGAAGTCGGCGGTGCCGCTGGGCAGCGTGCTGACGCTGCCGGCGACGGGTTCGGAGGCGAACCCGTATGCGGTGATCAGCCGGTCGGAGAGGGGCGAGAAGCTGGCGTTTTCGTCGCGGCACGTGTATCCGAAGTTCTCCGTGCTCGATCCGGAGACGACGTTCACGCTGCCGCCGCGGCAGGTGGCCAATGGGATCGTCGACGCGTACGTGCACGTGATGGAGCAGTACCTGACGTTTCCGGCGCACGCAGAGCTGAACGACCGGTTCGCCGAGTCGATTCTGTCGACGCTGATCGAAACCGGGCCGAAGACGCTGGCGGACCCGAAGGACTATGACGCGCGGGCGACGTTCGTGTGGACGGCGACGATGGCGCTGAACGGGCTGATCGGCTGCGGCGTGCCGCAGGACTGGGCGACGCACATGATCGGGCACGAGCTGACGGCGCTGTACGGGATCGACCACGCGCGCACGCTGGCCGTGGTGGCGCCGCACCTGTACCGCGTGATGAAGCGGGACAAGGCGGCGAAGCTGCTGCAATACGGCGAGCGGGTGTGGGGCATCCGCGAGGGGACGGAAGAGGAGCGGATCGAGGCGGCGATCCGGCGCACGGAGGAGTTCTTCGAGTCGCTGGGCGTGCCGACGCGGCTGGCGCGCTACGAGGGCGTGAAGCCGGAGACGCCGAAGCTGGTGGCGGAGCGGCTGGAGAAGCGCGGGATGGCGAAGCTGGGCGAGCGCGGCGCCGTCGGGCCGGCGGCGGTGGAGGAGATTCTTGCGCGCAGCCTGGCGGCGTGATTTCCGGATTTGACGATTTCTGCAAATCCCTGCTAGCCTGAGAAACGGATGACGGCATCCGATTCCAGGCGGCGCAGCCGCCGCGCCGCGGTGCTGAAGGCGCTGGGGCACCCGACGCGGGTGCTGCTGGTGGAGCTGCTGGGGCGCGGCGAGCGCTGCGTGTGCGAGCTGCACGAGGCGGCCGGCGGCGACTTCTCCACGGTGAGCCGGCACCTCGGGCAGCTCTGGCGCGCCGGCGTGGTGGAGCGCGAGAAGCGCGGGGCGCAGGTGTGGTACCGCCTGCGCGGACGCTGGCCGCTGCGGATGCTGGAATGCGCCGCGAGAATCGCGGAACGGGCGCGCAGGGAGGTAGCGAAGTGAAGATCCAGATACTCGGCTCCGGCTGCAAGAAGTGCAATCAGCTCCGGGAGAACGCCGAGGCCGCGGCGCGGGAGCTGGGCCTCGATTTCGAGATCGAGAAGATCACCGATTTCGGCGAGATCGCGCGCCTGGGAGCGCTGGTGACGCCGGCGCTGGCGATAGACGGCAGGCTGAAGCTGGCGGGCCGGGTGGCCACGCCGGAGGAGCTGAAGCCGATCCTGGCGCAGGGCTGAAGGACGGGCGATGCCGGGCCTGTTCGCGCCCTACGAGCAGTTCGCGCGCTGGTGCACGGAGCGCGTCTTCGGGCTGGACCCGGCGTCGAGGCTCGGCTCCAGCGTCGAGTTCTTCCTCTATGACGTGCCGAAGGTGCTCACGCTGCTGCTGGCGGTGAGCTTCGCCGTGGGCACGCTTCAGACCTGGCTGCAACCGGAGGCGGTGCGGCGGATGCTGGAAGGGCGGCGGCTCCTGTTCGGCAACATCGCGGCGGCGGTGACCGGGATCTTCACGCCGTTTTGCAGTTGTTCGGCGGTGCCGCTGTTCATCGGATTCCTGAAAGGCGGCGTGCCGCTGGGGGTGACGTTCTCCTACCTGATCTCGGCCCCGATGGTGAACGAGGTGGCGGTGGCGCTGCTGTGGGGGCTGTTCGGGTGGCGGGTGGCGGCGATCTACATCGGCTTCGGCGTGGCGCTGGCGATCGCGGGCGGGACAGTGATCGGGCTGCTGCGGCTGGAGAAGTGGGTGGAGCCGTTCGTGTGGGAGGTTCCCGCGGCGGCGGGCGGCGTGGCCGAGCTGACTCTGCGGGCGCGGATCGCGGAAGGGTGGCGTTCAAGCCGGGAGATCTTCGGCAAGGTGTGGCCCTACATCGTGGGCGGGATTGCGGCCGGGGCGTTCATTCACGGCTATGTGCCGGAGGAGCTGGTGATGCGGTGGGCGGGGCCGGGCAATCCGTTCGCGGTGCCGGTGGCAGTGCTGCTGGGGGTGCCGCTGTACGCCAACGTCGCCGGGGTGCTGCCGATTACCGAGGCGCTGGCGGGCAAGGGAATGCCGCTGGGGACGGTGCTGGCCTTCACGATGGCGGTGACGGCGCTGTCGGCGCCGGAGATGATCATCCTGCGCAACGTGCTGCGGCCGCCGCTGCTGGCGGTGTTTGCCGGGGTGATGACGGCGGGGATCATCTCGGTGGGATACCTGTTCAATTTCGTGCTGTGAAGAGGAACGCGCGCGGTTGCCTCCCCGCGCTGCGGAAGATAGAGTGGCGGAGGCAGGCGCCGCGGCTGGCGGCGGGAGCGGTCCCAGGATGGCATGCTTCAATGCGTTTCCGGCCCTTCAGAGGCTGATTGCGGTTTCTCTGGCGCTGGCTGCGGCGGCGCAGGCGCGGCAGGAGCCGCCGAAGCCGGCGGCGCCGGTGATCACGGTGGACGTCGATGAGGTGGTGGTGGACCTGATCGTCCGCGACCGGCGCGGAAGGCTCCTCAAGGACCTCCGGCCGGAGGAGATCGAGATCTTCGAGAACGGGCAGCGGCAGGAGGTGCGCTCGCTGCGGCTGATCGAAGGGCCGCAGGCGGTGCTGGAGAACCAGCAGCGGGTGACGCTCGATCCGCTGCGGCAGTTGCGGCTGGTGAGCCTGGTGTTCGAGCGGCTGGGGCCGGAGGCGATGCGGCTGAGCCGGGACGCGGCGAATCATCTGGTGGCCCGGGAGACGGATCCGAACGTGTATTTCGCGGTGTTCCGCGTGGATCCGGCGCTGCGGGTGTTGCAGGGGTTCACGCGGGACAAGGGGCTGTTGCGGAAGGCGATCGAGCGGGCCACGAGCGGCGTGGGCACGAACCTGCGCCCGGAGCGGGACGAGGCGCGGGCGGCGCGGACGCAGGCGCAGGCAGCCGATGCGGCGCGGGCGGCGCAGCCGCCGGCCGGAGGGCAGGCGGCGGACGGGGCCAACTACGCCGAGCAGGCGATGGCGCGCGCGCTGCGCAACATGGAGCAGTTTCTCGAGCAGACGACGCGGGAGCAGCAGGGATCGCTGTCGCTGACCTCGCTGCTGGCGCTGGTGAAAGGGCAGCAGGGGCTGGCCGGGCGGAAGACGGCGATCTATTTCACCGAATGGTTCATGGTGGACGAGGCGCAGGACACGATGTACCAGACGCTGGTGGGCGAGGCCAACCGCACGAACTTCACGTTCTACACGGTGGACGCCAAGGGGCTGACGACGTGGTCGCAGAGCGCGCCGAGCGTGGACACGCTGCAATCGGTGAACGAGCTGCCGACGGGGCTGGAAAACACGGCGACGCGCACGCAGGAGACGGCCGACGGGATGAAGCGGACAGACCGCCAGGTGGCGGCGACGCGGAACAACCCGCAGGCGTGGCTGCAAAGCCTGGCCGTGTCCACGGGGGGATTCCTGGTGGGGGAGACGAACGATTTCCGGCGCCCGATGGAGCGGATCATCGAAGATATTTACGCGTATTACGAGGCGACCTACAAGCCGCAGAACCGGAATTTTGACGGAAAATACCGCCAGCTTTCGGTGCGGCTGAAGAGGGAAAATGCGGTGGCGCAGTCGCGGGCGGGGTATTTCGCCCTGCCGCCGGAATTCCGCGACGTGCTGTTTCCGTGGGAGGTGCCGGTGCTGAAGATGCTGGCGCAGCCGCGGCTGCCGCGCGACGTGGAGTTCCGTTCGGCCATGTACCGCTTCGGCAGCGCGGGAGGGCTGGTGAAGCACGTGGCGGCGGTGGAGGTGCCGCTGCGGAACCTGGAGGCGCGGCGGGACGAGGCGAAGAAGACGTTCGCGATGCATTTTTCCGTGCTGGGGCTGGTGAAGAACGCGGAAGGGCAGGTGGTGAGGAAGTTTCAGCGCGACTTTCCGCTGGTGCGGGAGCTGGACCGGCTGGAGGGCTACCGGGCGGGCAATTTCACTTTTGCCGAGCCGATGGAGCTGGCTCCGGGCCGTTACACGCTGGAGACGGCGGTGATGGACTGGTTTTCGGAGAAGGCGGGGGCGCGGCGGGCAGCGCTGGTGGCGCAGGCGGGGGGCGCGCCGTCGCTGTCGTCGCTGGTGCTGATCCGGCGGGTGGAGCCTGCCGAGGGGCCGGACGACGGCAGCAACCCGTTCCGCTTCGAGAAAGGGCGCGTGGTGCCGGACCTGGAGGGGCGGATCGCGGCGGGGCCGAATGCGCAGGCCGGGATTTACTGCCTGATCCAGACCGTGCCCGGAGAGCCGAAGCCCGAGCTGCGGATGGAGTTCAGCCGGGACGGGCAGGCGGTGGGGCAGGGCGAGGCTCCGCTGCCGGAGCCGGACCGGCAGGGGCGGATCCCGTACATCGCGCAGATTCCGGTGGGGGGATGGCCCGCCGGGCAGTACGACGTGCGGGCGGTGCTGGTGGCCGGGGGGCGGCCGGTGGCGGAAGAGAGGCTGGCATTCGTGATTGAATAAAAGACTTCGAGGGTGGAAACTGAAAGTAGCAGGAACCAAAGTGAAGCGGGCAGTGTCTGAACAGATAGCGGCGCGCCAGGTTGCGGCGCCGGAGTGGCCGGCGGGAGGCAGTCATGCTGCCAGATGAAAAGCGGTTCGGCCCGGTGGAAGAAGAGGCTCCGGCGGAGTGGCCGGGGTTCGGGGACGAAGAGCGGCTGCTTGAGGGGCTGCGCGAAGGAGACGATGCGGCCTACGAAGCGCTGCTCGAACGGTTCCAGACTCCGGTTTATCAACTCGTGTGCCGGCTGCTCGACGACCCGAATGAGGCGGGCGACGTCGTGCAGGACGTCTTTCTGAAAGTCTTCCGGGGCGTGGGCAGCTTCCGCGGCCAGAGTTCGCTGAAGACGTGGATCTACCGGATCGCGGTGAACGAGGCCCATAACCGGCGGCGCTGGTTCAGCCGGCACCGCAAGCCGGAGGTGGTGCTGGGCGGCGAGGAGGAAGGCTCCGACCGCCTGGATCGGCTGAGCGATCATGGCCGGACGCCCTATGACTGGACGCTGAACAACGAGATGCGTTCGGCCATCGAGGAGGCGCTGGAGGGGATCAATCCGGTGTTCCGCTCCGCGGTGGTCCTGAGGGACCTCGAGGAGCTGAGTTACGAGGAGATTGCCGACATCCTGGATGTATCGATCGGCACGGTGAAGTCCAGAATCCTGCGGGGGCGCGAGGCGCTGCGCAGGGCGCTGGTGGAGAAGTTGGAGCCCGCGCGGGGGCTTGCGTGGTCGCCGCAGACGGCATCTGACTGAGGGCTGGATCGTGATGATGGACTGCCAACAGGTGAAGTTGACGCTATCCGCGTTCCAGGACGGCCGCGTGCTGGATGGCGAGCGGCGGCAGATCGAGCAGCATCTGGCCGAGTGCGCGGCGTGCGCCGAGCGGCTGGAGCAGCTTGAGCTGGTCCGGCAGTCTCTGCGGAGCCTGCCGAGACGGCCGGTGCCGCCGCGGGTGCAGTTTGCGCTGCGGTCCCTGGCATCGAAGGAAGCGGCGCGGCGGCGTTACTATGCCGGTCTGAAGGGCGCCCTGCGGGCCTTCGGCGAGCGGGCGTCGCTGTGGGTGAACAACCTGATGCGTCCGGTGGCGCTGCCGGCGGCGGGCGGGCTGGTTTCCGCGGTCTTTCTGTTCACGCTGGTGCTGACCAACTTCCAGGGCATCGTGCGGGAGCATCCGAACGACGTGCCGCTGGCGGTGGTGACCGCGCCGACGGTGCGGAGCGTGCTGTTCGATCTTTCGGACGACTCCGAAGTGACGCTCGACATTTTCGTCGATGAGCAGGGGCGGGTGCTGGACTTTGTGATCCCGGAGAGCTACGGCTCGGTGGCGACGCACGAGATGCGGCGGCGGCTGGCGGCGACGCTGCTGATGACCTACTTCAACCCGGCGACGGCGTTCGGGCAGCCGGTGAGCGGCTGGGTGCGGGTGAAGTTCCGCGGCCGCAGCGAGATCGACGTGCGGGGCTGATCGGCGCGCGTGGGACGCCGTCTGGGACAGCATTTCCTTTTCCAGGAATCGATTCTTGAAAAGATCGCCGAGGCGGCCTGCGGCGCGCGGGCGCGGCGCGTGATCGAAATCGGCTGCGGCCCGGGGACGCTGACCCGTTTCCTGCTGGAGCGCGCCGAGGAAGTGATCGGCATCGAGACCGACGCGCGTCTGGCGGCGGAGCTGCGGCGGCAGTTCGCCTCCGATGCGGCGTTCCGGCTGGTGGAAGGCGACGTTCTGGAAGTGGATTTCGAGCCGCTGTCGCCGGCGGTGGTCTGCGGCAACATCCCGTATTACATCACCGGGCCGATCCTGAAAAAGACGCTGGCGCTGGGGCGGGGGCTGGAGCGCGCCGTGTTCCTGGTGCAGCGCGAGGTGGCCGAGCGGCTGGCGGCGCAGCCCGGCAGCCGGGACTACGGATTCCTGAGCGTGGCGGCGCAGGCGCTGTGCAGAGTGGAGCGGATCTGCGCGGTGCGCGCGGGCGCGTTCCGCCCGCCGCCCAAAGTGGACAGCGCAGTGGTGCGGCTGACGCCGCTGGAGGCGCCGCGGGTGGAGGACTATGCGGCCTTTCTCGAATTCGCCGCCCGGTGTTTCCGCCAGAAGCGCAAGACGCTGCGCAACAATCTGGGCTGCGGCGAGATTCCGCACGCGGCGCGGCGCGCCGAGGAATTGACAGTGGAAGAGCTGGAGCAGGTGCGGCGCGAATGGGCGCGCGGGCGGGCGTGAGATACTGAAAGTTTCATGGTCAGAGTTCGGTTCGCACCTTCGCCGACGGGCTATCTGCACATCGGCAGCGCGAGGACGTTCATCTTCAACTGGCTCTTCGCCCGGCATCACAAGGGCACGATGATCCTCCGGATCGACGATACGGACGTCGAGAGGAACACGGAGGAGTCGCTCGAGTCGATCTTCGAAGGGCTGCGCTGGCTCGGGCTGGGCTGGGACGAGGAATACCGTCAGAGCGAACGGTTCCCGCTGTACCGGGAGGCGGCGCAGGCGCTGCTCGAGAAGGGGTTCGCCTACCGGGATTTCACGCCCCCGGAGGCGAAGGCGGGCGCGGAAGAGGGCGAAGGCAAGGGCGGGTGGCTGTGCCATCCCGAGATGCGGGCGATGAGCCGGGAGGAGTCCGACCGGCGCGCCGCGGCGGGCGAGCCGTTCGTGCTGCGCTTCCGCGTGCCGCGCGAGCCGGAGCGGACGGTGCGCTTCCGGGATCTGGTGTACGGGGAGCAGGCGAAGTCGACGGCGGACATCGAGGACTTCGCGCTGCTGCGCTCCAACGGGGCTCCGACGTACCACCACGCCTCCTGCGTGGACGATGCGGACCTGCGGATCTCGCACATCATCCGCGGGCAGGACCATCTGACGAACACGTTCAAGCACATCCTTCTGTTCGAGGCGCTGGGCGGGCAGATGCCGGAGTTCGCGCACCTGCCGCTGCTGATCGCGCCCGACGGGGCGAAGCTGAGCAAGCGCCGGCACGGACCGGTGGTGAGCGTGCTGACCTACCGCGACGCGGGCTTCCTGCCGCAGGCGTATGTGAACTTCCTGTGCCTGCTCGGGTGGAACCCGAAAGACGACCGGGAGAAGATGACGCTCGAGGAGCTGATCGAAGCCTTCACGCTGGAGGGCGTGAACCGGTCCAACGCGGTGGTGAATTTCACCGAAGAGGACCCGATCGACCCGAAGGCGCTGTGGCTGAACGCGCAGCACATCTATTCGCTTCCGGTGGAGACGCTGGCGGGGCTGCTGCTGCCGGTGTGGCAGAAGGCGGGTTACGAGGCGACGGCGGAGAAGGCGTTGCGGGTGACGCCGCTCATCCAGGAGCGGATCAGGACGCTGAACGACGCCGTTGCGGTGGCGGATTTCTTCTTTCTGAAGGAGCTGCGGCCGTATGACGCGGCCGAGCTGATTCCGCAGAAGGGCGACCGCGCGATGGCGCTGCGGGCGCTGGAGAAGGCGCACGCGGTGCTGGCCGACGGGGACTGGACGCATCAGGCGCTGGAGGAGCGGCTGCGGGCGGCGGCCGCGGAGCTGGGCCTGAAGGCGGGCCAGATGTTCCAGCCGATCCGCGTGGCCGTGTGCGGGCGCAAGAACGCCCCGCCGCTGTTCGAGACGCTGGAAGTGGTGGGCCGCGAGGCCTGCCTGGAGCGGATCGGCAAAGCGATCGCGCTGTTGCAGCAGGAGCCGTAGGAAGCCATGGCAGACGAGAAACCCAGGGACGCGGCGGCGGAAGAGCCGCGGCCGTCGAACTTCATCCGGGACATCATCCTCCGCGACATCGAGACGGGCAAGTATGGCGGGCGCGTGCATACGCGCTTTCCGCCGGAGCCGAACGGGTATCTGCACATCGGGCACGCCAAGAGCATCTGCCTGAATTTCGGGCTGGCGCGCGAGTTCGGCGGCAAGTGCAACCTGCGCTTCGACGACACCAACCCGTGCAAGGAAGAGGTGGAGTATGTCGAGGCCATCATGGAGGACGTCCGCTGGCTGGGATTCGAGTGGGACGGGCTGTACTACGCGTCGGACTACTTCGACCAGCTCTATGAATGGGCGAAGAAGCTGATCCGCAAGGGCAAGGCGTATGTGTGCGACCTGAGCCCGGAGGAGGTGCGCCAGTACCGCGGCACGCTGACCGAGCCGGGCAGGGAGAGCCCGTACCGCAACCGCAGCGTCGAGGAGAATCTCGAGCTGTTCGAGCGGATGAAGAACGGCGAGTTTCCGGACGGGGCGCGGACGCTGCGGGCCAAGATCGACATGGCGTCGCCGAACCTGAACATGCGGGACCCGGTGATGTACCGCATCCTGCATGCGACGCATCACCGCACGGGCGACAAGTGGTGCATCTATCCGACCTACGACTACGCGCACGGGCAGTCGGACTCGATCGAGGGGATCACGCACTCGATCTGCACGCTGGAGTTTGAGGACCACCGCCCGCTGTACGAGTGGTTCCTGCGCGAGCTGGAGATCTACGCGCCGCAGCAGATCGAATTCGACCGGCTGAACCTGACCTACACGGTGCTGAGCAAGCGGCGGCTGCTGCGGCTGGTGGAGATGGGCTTCGTGCGGGGCTGGGACGACCCGCGGATGCCGACGCTGAGCGGGATGCGGCGGCGCGGGTACACGCCGGAGGCGATCCGCGCTTTTTGCAGCCGCATTGGCGTGTCGAAGACCAACGGCGTGGTGGAGCTGGGGCTGCTCGAGCACTGCCTGCGGGAAGACCTGAACCGGCGCGCGCCGCGCGTGATGGCGGTGCTGCGGCCGGTGAAGCTGGTGATCGAGAACTACCCGGAAGGGCAGGTGGAGATGATGGAGGCGGTGAACAACCCCGAGGATCCCTCGGCGGGGACGCGGCTGGTGCCCTTCAGCCGCGAGCTGTGGATCGAGCAGGACGACTTCCGCGAGACGCCGCCGAAGGGCTACTTCCGGCTGTACCCGGGCAACGAGGTGCGGCTGCGCTACGGCTACATCGTCCGCTGCACGGGGTGCGTGAAAGACGCCGAGGGGCGCGTGGTGGAGGTCCGCTGCACCTACGACCCGGCCACGCGCGGCGGCGACACGCCGGACGGGCGGAAGGTGAAGGGCACCATCCACTGGGTGAGCGTGCCGCACGCCTTCGAAGCGGAAGTGCGGCTGTATGACAACCTGTTCGTGAAGCCGGATCCGGACGATACGGAGCCCGGCAAGGACTGGACGTCGAACCTGAACCCGAATTCGCTGGAGGTGCTGGAAGGCTGCAAGATGGAGCCGTCGCTGAAGGCGGCGAAGCCGGGCGACCGGTTCCAGTTCGAGCGGCTGGGCTACTTCTGCGTGGATCCGGACACGACGGCGGAGAAGATGGTGTTCAACCGGACGATCGGGTTGCGGGACACGTGGGCGAAGGTGGAAAAGAAGCTGAATCCGGAGAAGGCATGATCGTAGTTGGTCTCGGCGGACTGCTGAAGGACGCCGCCTGCGCGGTGCTGAAAGAGGGCGAGCTGGCGGCGGCGGTGGAGCAGCAGAAGGTGGCTCCGCGGCACCTGCGGGGCGGGCTGCCGCAGGAAGCGATCCGCGCGGCGCTGGACGCGGCGGGCGTGCGGCCCGAACAGGTGCAGGCGGTGGCGCTGGCGCGGCCGCTGGGCGAGGGCCATGCGGCGCGCCACATTCATCTGGAGCTGCGGCGCGAGTTTCCGCAGGCGCGCGTGGCGAGCGTGGATCATCACCGCGCCCACGCGGCCTCGGCCTACTATGCTTCGCCCTTCGACCGCGCCACGGTGGTGGCGGTGGACAATGCGGGCGACTTCCGCTGCGGGTCGCGCTGGCGGGCCGAGGGCAACGAGCTGCGGCTGGAGGCCGAGCTTTCGTTCCCGGACTCGCTGGGCGACCTCTACAGCCGCGTCACCGAGCTGCTGGGGTTCCGCCCGTCGATGGACGAGCACAAGGTGCAGTGGCTGTCGGCTTCGGGCGAGCCGAAGTACGCGCACGTGTTCCGCGAGATCCTGCGCCGCGAAGGCGCGGGCTTCCGCGCTGACCAGAGCTGGTTCGACATGGACCGGCGCGAAGCGGGCGGATTCGGCGCGCGGTTCTATCAGGCGCTGGGGCTGCCCGAGGGCAGCCCGGTTCCGGAGGAGATGAAGCCGGACCTTGCAGCCAGCGTGCAGGCAGCCGTCGAGCAGATGGTGATGGAATTCGCCGGCGAGGGCGGCAACCTGTGCCTGGCGGGCGGGCTGGGCCTGAATGCGCTGCTGGTGGCGGCGCTGGAGCGCAGCGGGCGCTGGGAGAACGTCTTTGTGCAGCCGGCGGCGGGCAATGCAGGCACGGCGATCGGCGCTGCCTACTCGGCGTGGTATCACGAGCGTCCGGAGGCCGCGCGCGCGCCGCTGCGCACGCTGTGCCTGGGACCGGAGTTCAGCGCCGAGCAGATCAAGCGCGTGCTCGAGAACTGCAAGCTGCGCTTCCGCTACCTGCCGACGCGGGAAGAGCTGCTGGAGGCGGCCGTCGATCAGCTTCGGCAGGACCGGATCGTGGCGTGGATGCAGGGCCGGATGGAGTTCGGGCCGCGGGCGTTGGGCAACCGCTCGATTCTGGCCTCGCCGCTGGATCCGTATTCGACGGAGAACCTGAACGTCTACATCAAGCACCGCGAGGGCTTCCGCAAGTTCGCCGCCTCGGTGCCGGAAGAGGCGGCCGGGGAATACTTCGAGACGGGGCCCAATGCGCGCTTCCTGGCCACCGTGGGCCGGGTGAAGGAGAAGCACCGCAAGACGTTCGAGGCTGCGGTGCTGGGGCCGGGCTGGGTGCGGGTGCATATCGTTTCGAAGGAAGAAAATCCACTGTTCCACCGCCTGCTGGAGGAATGGGGCCGGAAGACGGGGCTGCCGGTGCTATACAACACGAGCTTCAACCTGTTCGGCGACCCGCTGGTGTGCACGCCGCGCGACGCGGTGCGCAGCTTCTACTCCTCGGGCATCGACGCAATGGTGGTGGGGCACTTCCTGCTGGAGAAGTAGGCCGGCCGCGTTCCGGCCGTTACCTTGGGCGGGCAGGGCGCGCCCATCAGACAGGATCCCGCGGGCCGGGTGGCGCGCGCGGATTCGAATCCTGCTCTGATGTCGAGGTCTACGATGCCCAACAGGCGTGCTCTGTTCGCTGCCATTCTCCTTGCTCTTCCCCTCCCTGTTGCCGCCCAGCCGCCGCAGCAGCCGGCGATTCCGCAGTTTGTCTCGCCCGAGCTGCTGGAGGGCAACCGGGTGGCGTTCCGGATCCATGCGCCGAAGGCGTCCGAGGTGCGGCTGATCGGGACCGACATTCCCGGCAACCAGAAGGGCGCCGAACTGAAAAAGGCGGAAAACGGGGTGTGGGAAGTGGTGCTGGGCCCGATCGAGCCGGGCTCGTACCGCTATTTCTTCCTTGTGGACGGCGTGGCGGTGATCGACCCGCGCAATCCGTCGACGAGCGAGTCCAACAACAACTCCTGGAGCCTGTTCCACATTCCCGGCCACGCTTTCATGGACACGGCGGACGTGCCGCATGGCGCGGTGGCGGAGGTGACCTACTATTCGACCGTGCTGAAGCGGTTCCGCCGGATGCACGTCTACACGCCGCCGGGGTATGAGCAGGGCGGGGGGCGGTATCCGGTGTTCTATCTGCTGCACGGCGGCGGCGACTCGGACGATTCGTGGAGCACGGTCGGACGCGCCGGCTTCATCCTGGACAACCTGATTGCGGCGAAGAAGGCGAAGCCGATGATCGTGGTGATGCCAGCCGGGCACACGAGCCGCGCGCCGCGCACGCCCGGGGTGCTGACGAAGGACGAGTTTCCGCAGGAGTTCATGACCGACATCCTGCCCTACATCGAGAAGCACTACCGGGTGATTGCCGACCGCGCGCACCGGGCGCTGGCCGGGCTGTCGATGGGCGGGGCGCAGACGCTGAACATCGCGTTTGCGAACCCGAACCACTTTGGCTACGTGGGCGTGTACAGCTCCGGCATCTTCGGCATTGTGCCGCGGCCGAACATGCCGCAGCCGCAGGGCCCGTCGTGGGAGGAGCAGCACAAGGCGGCCCTCAGCGACGCGAAGGCGCGGCAGGGGCTGAAGCTGTTCTGGTTCCGGACCGGCAAGGAGGATTTCCTGCTGGAGACGAGCCGCGCCACGGTGGAGCTGTTCCGCAAGTACGGCTTTCAGGTGGACTGGCAGGAGACGCCGGGCGCGCACACCTGGATCGTGTGGCGGCAGTATCTGAACGAGTTCGCGCCGCTGCTGTTCTGAGCCGGCGCATTGCGGGAAGTCCGGGAAGGGAACGCGGGGCGGGCCTGCCGCGGGCGCGGGGCCGGCGCAGTTCCCTTCCCCGCCGTCGCGAGCGCGCGGGGCCCGCAGACGGCGGGCGCGCGGCGGGCGACTTGTCGCGCCGCGCCGCGCAGTGATAGAGTCGCCGCTGACTCCTTCTCTGCCCATGCGACTGAACGCCACGCTCGTCAAGTCCACCGTTGTGGCCGCTCTCGGCGGACTGCTGTTCGGCTTTGACACGGCGGTGATCGCCGGGGCGACCAGCGCCCTGCAACGGCTCTTCGAACTGTCTCCGGCAATGCTGGGCCTGACCGTGGCCAGCGCCCTGTACGGCACGATTGCCGGAGCGATGTTCGCGGGCATCCCGGGCGACCGCTGGGGACGGCGGGCCAGCCTGCGGCTGCTGGCGCTGTTTTATCTGGTCAGCGCCCTGGGGTGCGCGCTGGCGTGGAACTGGACCTCGTTTGTCGTCTCGCGGTTCGTGTGCGGACTGGCCATTGGCGGCTCCTCGGTGCTGGGCCCTATGTACATCGCCGAGATCGCCCCGGCGCGGTGGCGGGGGCGGCTGGTGGGGTTCTTTCAGTTCAACATCGTCTTCGGAATCCTGCTGGCGTATTTTTCGAACTACCTGATCGGGCTGGGCGGCTTCGGAGAGGCGGAATGGCGCTGGAAGCTGGGCGTGGCCGCGGCACCGGCGGCGCTGTTCCTGCTGATGCTCTACACGATTCCGGAGAGCCCGCGCTGGCTGGCCAAGAAGCAGCGAGTGGCCGAAGCCGGCGAGGTGCTGCGCAACAACGGCGAGCCGGATTGGGAGAAGCAGCTCGCCGAGATCGTCGCGTCGATCGACGCCGAGCATGGCCATGCCGACGAGCCGCTGTTCCAGCGCAAGTACCGGCGCCCGGTGCTGCTTGCCATCGCCATCGGGATGTTCAACCAGTTGAGCGGGATCAACGCGATCCTGTATTACCTGAACGACATTTTTGCCCGCGCCGGGTTCGACAAGGTTTCCGGCGACCTTCAGGCAGTGGCAGTGGGGTTCACGAACCTGGTGTCGACGATCGTGGCGATGAGCGTGATTGACCGGATCGGCCGAAAGAGCATGCTGCTGACGGGCAGCGTCGGCTGCGCGGCGAGCCTGGCGGGGGTGGCCTGGATCTTTTCGACCGGAGCGCACCAGCACCTGCTGGTGTGGCTGCTGGTGGCCTTCATTGCGTTCTTCGCCTTCTCGCAGGGCGCGGTGATCTGGGTGTACCTGAGCGAGATTTTCCCGACGCGCGTGCGGGCCAAGGGCCAGAGCCTGGGCAGCTTCACGCACTGGGCGATGAACGCGCTGATCAGCGGCGTCTTCCCGGTGATCGCGGCCGAGAGCGGCGCGGCGCCCTTCGTGCTGTTCGCGGCGATGATGGCGCTCCAGTTCTTCGTGGTGCTGGCGTTCTTCCCCGAGACCAAGGGGCACACGCTCGAGGAGATGCAGCACCGGCTGGGGATCGAATGAAGCGGCGCGGCGCGCCGCTGTGATAGATTGCCGGCTGTCATGCTGTACCGCGCCCTGTTCCTTTGCCTTGCCGTTTTCCCGGCGGCGGCTGCCGACTGGATGGACCTGACGCCGCCCGACACGCCGCTGGGCCGGGAGATTCCGGGCTGGATGCGGGTGCCCATTCCGCCCGCCGGTCCGGCGAACCCGACGCCGCAATGGAGCGTGGATGCGGCGGCGAAGACGATTCTCTGCACCGGCAAGGGCGGCCATGAGTGGCTGATGTATGAGAAGCCTTTCGGCGACTTCGTGCTGGAGCTGGAGTGGCGGTTCACGCCGCGGGAAGGCGAGACGAAGTACAACTCGGGCGTCGGCGTGCGGCTGTCGCGCTACGGAGAGCTCTGGGTGCAGGCGCAGACGGGGCTGGCCGGCGGGTGGCTGTTCGGCATGAACTTCGCCAATGGGGAGCTGGCGCGCTTCAACCTGCGCGACCAGATGAAGGAGAACCGCGTGAAGGCGGCGGGCGAGTGGAACCGGTACGAGATCCGCGCGGAGGGCGACACCATCACGCTGACTGTCAACGGCGGGGTGACGAGCGTGATGAAGGGCGTGGCGCTGCGCAAAGGCTACATCGGGCTGGAAGCCGAGGGCTTCGAGATCGCTTTCCGCAACATCCGCATCCGCCCGCTGGAGTGAGGCGCGGGCGTTGCCGCGCGGACAGGCGGGCGGAGCGCGGCTCGGGCAACGCCGCGCTGCATCCGTCCGTGGCAGGGGCCTTCCCTTCTCCTCCGGCGGGCGCCGGAGCGGGCGTCCCGCAGGCGGACGGGCAAGTCGCATGCCGAGGGGTATGCAGCCGGTGGCGCGAGGTCCGTCCGGACTGCGCCGGGCAGGCGGCGGGATGGAGTGGAGCCGGCGGGGCGGGTTCAGGAAAGGAACGGATCCTGCCAAACTGTCCGTGGACGGCGTGAACGGAGGGTGGGGGACGGCGGGGCGGGGAAAGGTGGGTGGGGGGTGCGCCGTCCCCCTCGGGGCAAAATCTTTGGTGCGGTCGAGAGGACTTGAACCTCCACGGGATTGCTCCCGCTAGCACCTCAAGCTAGTGCGTCTGCCAATTCCGCCACGACCGCAGATCCATTCCCTATTATACGACGTTCGCTACTTCTTGACAGGGGCCTGCTGGCCGCCCTGCGCGGGCGCCTGGCCGGGGATGGCGGGAGTCGTGGTCGACTGCTTCGCCGGAGCCTGTTTGGTGACCGGAGCCTTGTCGAGCACGGAACCGGTGGTGTGGCCTTCGCGGGTGTAGAGGATTGCGAGCGACAACGACGTCAGCATGAAGAGTGCCGCGCTGATGGTGGTGGCCTTGGAGAGGATGGTGGCCGAGCCGCGCGGGCCGAAGGCCGTCTGGGAGCCCATGCCGCCGAAGGCGCCGGCGAGGTCAGCCGCCTTGCCGCTCTGAAGCAGCACGACGATGATCAGAAACAGGCAAACGAGCACGTGAAGGATCGTAACGAGGATGATCATGGGGACTCCCGGAAATGGCGGGGCGCTCAGGCAGCGCAGCCGCGCTCAAACTTTCAGTATATCGTGGCGGCTGGCCGGAAAGAAAAGGCCCGCGGCGTTGCCGCCGCGGGCCGGTTCGAACGGGGGAAAGGGCGTCAGAACACGAAGCGTGCGCCGATCTGGGCGCGGCGCGCGTTGGTGCCGTCCGGGAAGCCCTGGCTGGCGGAGCCGCCGCCGTAGGGCACCGGGCGGATGGCCGTGCCGGTGGACTGGAAGGCTTCGGTGAACACGCTGGTGTTGTAGACGTTGTTGAACACGTTGAAGGCTTCGAACAGGAACATGGCGCTCATGCGCTCATTGATCCGGAAGTTCTTCGACAGCCGGGCGTCGAGCCGGGCGATGGAGTCGATGGGCAGCGAGGTGCGCGCCCAGAAGGGGACGCGGAAATCGCCGCCGAAGCCGTTCAGCGTGTTGTTGAAGGCCGCGCCGCTGAAGGGCAGGCTGACGACGCGGAGCGTCGGCGTGGCGTAGCGGGCGCTGGCGATGGTGGAGATGACGGAGAGGTTCCAGCCGTTGACGAGGTGGTCGGCGAAGCGGTTCGTCATCTGGATGCGCGGCGGGGCGATGACGCCGCTGATGACGAGGCGGTGCCGCTGGTCGAGCTGGCTGGTGCCCTTCTGTTCGGCGTAGTTGCCGTTGGAGAGGGTGCGCAGCGAGTCGGTGGCGATGAAGAGGTTGTTGTTGGCCGCGCCCTGGTTCAGGTCGCGCGCGTGGGACCAGGTGTAGGAGAGGTTGCCCTGCATCCACTTGCCGGCGCGGCGGCGGAACTGGACGACAAGGCCGTCGTACCAGAGGCGGCCGCCGTTTTCGAGCTGGTTGATGCGCTGGTACTTGGGATCGATGCGGTTGGCGGCAAGGTAGACGGGCGTCGAATAGGTGCCGACCACCTGGCCGGCGGTGTCGTAGATGCTGTAGGTGACCGTCTGGGCGGTGGGGCCGATGTTGAGGTCGCGGGCCATGAAGAACTTCACGCCGCGGCTGGCGATGTAGGAGACGGTGATGCCCATGGTGCGGGTGATCTCGCGCTCGATGCCGAAGTCCCACATCTGCGTGTAGGGCGTGGCGAGGTTGGGATCGGCGAAGCCCATGCTGGAGGTGCCCGCCGGGAGGTTGGAGCCGTCGCCGGTGAGGTAGTTGGGGAAGACGGGCCCGGCGGCGAGCTGGGCGGCGTTATTGTTCTGAAGCGTGATGGCGCGCTGTTCGACGCCGTTGCCCTGGAGGAGGTTGCCGAGCAGGGCGCCGGGCATGCGGGCGTAGAAGATGCCGTAGCTGCCGCGCAGCACCGTTTTGGCGTTCCTGTCAAGCGTCAGGGCGAAGCCGACGCGCGGAGCGAAGTTGGTCTTCGGCTGGCGGATGCGGCCGGTCTGCGGATAGTCCGGGTTGATGACGTCGGGCTGGAAGAACTGGGCGTACTCGTAGCGGACGCCGTAGTTCAGCGTGAGCCGGCGGGTCATCTTGAACTGGTCCTGGGCGAAGAGGTTCCAGTCGCGGATGAAGAAGCTGATCTTGGGCCGGCCGAAGGTCTGCTGGTAGCGCTGCCAGCGCTTGCCGCCGTCGAGGTTGGTGAGGTCGCGGGCGAAGTCGGTGAAGGTGGCGTAGGTGTAGGTGCCACGGCCGTTGTTGAGCAGGTCGACGACGTCCTTCGTGTGGGCGAAGTCGATGCCGAACTTGGCGGTGTGGCGGCCCTTGAGCCAGGTGAGGTTGTTGGCGAACTGGAAGCGGTCTTCGGTGGGCTGGACGCGCGGCAGATAGGTGGCGACGCCGAGGTTGGTCTGGCCCTGCACGGTGAGCTGGCCGAGCAGCCCGTTGGGCGGGGCGAGCTTGGGGTTGACGGCGTCATAGAGGCGGTCCTTCATGTAGCCGAAGCGCGCTTCGTTGACGAGGGTGGGCGTCAGCAGCCAGGTGTGGGAGAGGCGGGCGAAGCGGGTGCGGACGCTCGAGTCGCCGTTGTTGCCGACGCCGGCGCCGGTGTTGAGCGTGGCCTGCGTCTGGATGCCGTTGGGGGAGAACCAGTTCATGACGTTGCCGCTGATGGCGAGCGAGTGGCGGTCGTTGGGGCGCCAGTCGATCTTGCCGAAGACGGCGTTCTGGTCGGCGTTGCGCTCCACCTGCCCGAAGAAGCGCTTGAAGTAGTCGATGGCGTTCTGGCACTGCTGGGGCGTGGCGGGCGCGCCGCAGGTGCCGATGAACTCGCCGGTGGCGGTGAACAGTTGCGGGTTGGTGACGGAGCTGGCCAGCGGGAAGTAGCGGCGGGAGATTTCGCCATTGAAGAAGTAGAAGATCTTGTCCCTGCGGATGGGGCCGCCGATGGAGCCGCCGGCCTGGTTGCGGCGCTCGGGCGGGTTGAAGGTGGCGTAGCGGTCGCGGGCGTTGAAGTCCTGGTTGCGGAAGAACCAGAAGCCGGTGCCGTGAACGTCGTTGGTGCCGCTCTTGGTGACGGTGTTGATGACGCCGCCGACGGCGCGGCCGAACTCGGCGGCGAAGCCGGAGCTCTGCACCTGGAACTCCTGCACGGCGTCCTGGCTTATGTTGGAGCTGATGCGGGTGCGGCCGGCGTTTTCGTTGTAGTAGCCCTGGGTGGTGTCGTTGCCGTCGGTGAGGAAGGCGTTGCCGCCGGGCACGCCACGGAAGGTGACGAGGCCGAAGGTGCCGTCTTCGGTGACGCCGGGCGTCAGCAGCACGAAGCTGTCGACGCGGCGGCCGTTGATGGGCAGGTTCATGATGTCGCGGTCTTCGACGACCTGCGAGACGCCGGTCTTGAGCTGATCGACGATGGGCGTGGATTCGGTGACGGTGATCTCCTGCACCTGGGCCTGCACGTCCAGAACGATATTCAGCGTGACGTTCTGGCCGACGAGCACCTGGATTTCCTTCGCCTCCCAGGGAGCGAAGCCCTGGCGCGTGACGGAGACCTGATAGCCGGTGGCCGGGGGCAGCGACGGGGCCGCGAACAGGCCGGCCTCATTGGTTTCCAGATTGCGCCGGATGCCGAGCGACGGGTTGCTGACCACAACCGACGCGCCAGGAATCACGGCGCCACTTGCATCGCGGACGGTTCCGTTGATGGCGCCGAGGCCGGCCAGCGACTGGGCGTGCGCGGCCGCCGCGGCCCACAGACAGACCACAGCACAGAGGGCGTAGATTATCTTCTTGTACAAGCGGAGACTCCTCGAAGTGGGGTAAATACCAGTATAAGCCACCACTCCCTGCTGGTGGATGAAAGAACGGGCGCAACACGATGACAGAACGGCGAACGGCAGTGATTACCGGGTCCACCCGGGGGCTGGGACGCGAGATGGCGCTGCGGCTGGCGCGCGGCGGGTGGCGTGTCGTGATCCACGGAACGGACGGCGCGAGGGCGGAGGCGGTGCGCGCCGAATGCGGCGGCGACGCCGAAACATTTCTCGGCGATATTGCTCTGCCGGAGACCAACGCCGCGCTGGCGCGGTTTGCCGTGGAAAAGACGGGGCGGCTGGACGCGTGGATCAGCAACGCCGGGCTGGTGAAGATGGAGCCGTTTCTGGAGTTCTCCGCCGGGACGTGGCAGCGGCTGGTGGACATCCACCTGAGCGGGGCATTTTACGGCGGGCAGGCGGCGGCGCGGGAGATGGCGAAGCGCGGCTGGGGGCGGATCGTGCATGTGTCGACGATTGCGGCGGCGTTCGGGCAGTTCGGCTTTGCGGCGTACGCCGCGGTGAAGGCGGGCGTGGAGGCGCTGGCGCGGGTGATGGCGGTGGAGCTGGCCGCGCATGGGATCACGGTGAACACGGTGGCTCCGGGCCCGGTGTGGAACGAGATGCTGGAAGGGCTGTACGGGGCGGAGCGGCTGCGCGAACGCGAGCGGACGATTCCGCTGCAACGCATGGCGCGGGCCGAAGAGGTGGCCGCGGCGGTGGAGTGGCTGCTGTCGGAAGAGGCGGGCTACATCACCGGGCAGGTGATCCGCGTGGACGGCGGCGCCAGTGCCGCCGGACCGTTCACGATCGAGGTCTACCGGCGCAGCGGAGCGCAATGACGGGTCTGCGATTCCGCTAGCGCTCCAACCTGGCCTGCCATATAATGAGCGCAAACCTGTCAGAGGAGGCAGGCCTGGGATGCAAGCCAGCCACCAGCCTCCGCCCATGCCGGCGGAGCAGCCGCAGCGTCTCCCGCGGGGAGGGCGCATCGTCAACGACTTCAGCATCCAGGTGGCGACCGTCAACGGCAGCGGAAGCCAGACGGCGAACCTCGTGCTGATGCGCTCCATCTTCCAGATGGGCGTGCCGGTTTCCGGCAAGAACCTGTTCCCGTCGAACATTCAGGGGCTGCCGACGTGGTTCACGATCCGCGCCAACCGCGACGGCTACATCGCGCGCAAGAAGGAGATCGATTTCCTGGTGGCGATGAACCCGGAGTCGGCGCGGGAGGACGTGCTGGCGCTGCCGCCGGGCGCGGCGGTGCTTTACGACGAGCCGCTGCAACTGACGGGGCTGCGCAGCGACCTTCACTATTACGCGGCGCCGTTCGACCGGCTTGTGGCGCCCGTGTGTCCGGAGGCGAAGCTGCGCAAGCTGGTGCGGAACATGATCTATGTCGGCATTCTTGCGGAGCTGCTGGGCATCGATCCGGAACAGATCCGCAAGGCGCTGTACAAGCAGTTCGGCGAGCGGAAGAAGAAGGCCGCGGACCTGAACTGGGGCGCGGTGCAGGCAGGCATTGATTACGCGCGTTCGAATCTGCCGAAGACGGACCCGTACTTCATCGAGCCGATGGACCGCACCGCGGGCAAGCTGGTGATCGAAGGCAACACGGCGGCGGCGCTGGGCTGCATGTTCGCCGGGATGACGGTGTGCACGTGGTATCCGATCACGCCATCGTCGAGCCTGGCCGAGGCGCTGATGGCGTTCATGGAGCGCTTCCGCCGCGATCCGGAGACGGGCAAGGCGACGTACGCGATCGTGCAGGCGGAAGACGAGCTGGCCAGCATCGGCATGGCGGTGGGCGCGGGCTGGGCAGGCGCGCGGGCGATGACGTGCACATCGGGGCCGGGCATCTCGCTGATGTCGGAATTCGTCGGGCTGGCCTACTTCGCCGAGATTCCGGTGGTGATCATCGACGTGCAGCGCGTCGGGCCCTCCACCGGGCTGCCGACGCGGACGATGCAGGGAGACACGCTGAAGAACGCGGTGCTGAGCCACGGCGACACGCGCCACCCGATCCTGTTCCCGTCCTGCCCGGAAGAGTGCTTCACGATGGCGATCGACGCCTTCGATCTGGCCGAGCAGTTCCAGACGCCGGTGTTCATCAACATGGATCTGGACCTCGGAATGAACCTGTGGATGTCGGATCCGCTGCCCTATCCGGACAAGCCGATGCAGCGCGGCAAAGTGCTGACGGCGGAAGATCTGGAGCGGCTGGGCGGCTTCGCGCGCTACAGGGACGTGGACGGCGACGGGGTAGGCTGGCGCACGCTTCCCGGCACGCCCCATCCGAAGGCGGCCTATTTCACGCGGGGCACGGGGCACACCGAACAGGCCACCTACAGCGAGAAGCCGGAGGACTGGATCCGCAACATCGACCGCATTGCGCGGAAGTTCGAGACGCTGCGCAAGCACCTGCCGCCGCCGGCGCAGTTCCTGGCTGCGGGAGCGCGAATCGGCCTGGTTGGCGCGGGCACGTCGCGCTACGCGATGGAAGAGAGCCGGGATCAGTTGAGCCGCGAGGCGGGCATCGAGGCGAGCTGGATGCGGTTGACGGCGTATCCGTTCCCGCCGGAGCTGGAGGCGTTCATCGAACAGCATGAACGCGTCTATGTGATCGACCAGAACCGCGACGCGCAGCTTCTGGGACTGATGCGGCTGGACCTGCCGGCGCACTGCATTGCGAAGCTGCGCAGCGTGCGCTATTACGGCGGGCTTCCGCTGGACGCCCGGACGGTGACGGAGCAGATTCTCGCGCAGGAGGTGCAGGGATGAGCTCGACGCCAGCCACACCGCCGAAGGTGAACCGCATCGGGCTGGACCTGGCCCCTTACCGCGGCAGCAAGACGACGCTGTGCGCGGGCTGCGGGCACAATGCCATCACCGAGCGGCTGATCGAAGCCTACTGGGAGCTGGGCATCGAGCCGTGGAGCGTGGCCAAGCTCAGCGGGATCGGCTGCTCGTCGAAGACGCCCGCGTATTTTCTGAATCAGGCGCACGGATTCAACGGCGTGCACGGGCGCGCGCCGACGACCGCGACCGGCGCGCTGCTGGCCAACCACCGGCTGCGCGCCGTGGTGGTGAGCGGCGACGGCGACACGGCGTCGATCGGCATCGGGCATTTCGTCCACATGCTGCGGCGGAACGTGCCGCTGGTCTACATCGTCGAGAACAATGGCGTTTACGGGCTGACCAAGGGGCAGTTTTCGGCGACAGCGGACCTGGGGGCGAAGCTGAAGAGCGGCGCCGTGAATCCGCTGCATCCGATCGACGTGTGCCTGCTGGGCATCGAGCTGGGGGCGAGCTTCGTGGCGCGGTCGTTTTCCGGCGACAAGCGGCAGCTTTCGGCGATCCTGAAGGCGGCGATCGCGCACAACGGGCTGGCGGTGATCGACGTCATCAGCCCGTGCGTGACCTTCAACGACCATGAAGGCTCGACGAAGTCTTACGCTTATATGAAGGACCATGACGAGCCGCTGCACGAAGTCGACTTCATTCCGTTCTTCGCCGACATCGAGGTCGACTATGAGGAGGGCGAGTCGCGGATGGTGGAGCTGCACGACGGATCGAAGCTGCTGCTGCACAAGCTGGAGCGCGACTACGATCCCTCGAACCGCATTCACGCCCTGGAGGTGCTGCACGAGGCGGCGCGCCGGGGGGAGGTGCTGACAGGGATCATTTATCTGGAGACGAACCGTCCGACGTTCACCGAGATTCTGGGTCTTTGCGATGAGCCGCTGGCGCTGCTGCCGCAGGAGCGCGTGCGGCCGCCGCGCGAAGCGCTGGAGCAGATCAACGAGGAGTTCCGCTAAGCCATGAAGCCGAGCACAACCATCCGCGCCATTCTGGATGCCAAAGGCGGGCAGGTGTACGCCATCCACCCGAAGGCAACTGTTTACGACGCCATTGCGATGATGGCGGAAAAGGGCGTGGGCGCCCTGCTGGTGATGGAGGGAGAGCAGCTCGCGGGCATCGTCAGCGAGCGCGACTACACGCGCAAGGTGATCCTGAAAGGGCGCAGCTCGCGCGAGGCGCTCGTGGAGGAGATCATGACGCGCGAAGTGGTGACCGCGCCGCCGGAGATCACCGTCGTGGACGGGATGCGGATCATGACGGACCACCGCATCCGCCATCTGCCGATCGTGAGCGGCGGCCGCGTGCTGGGCGTCGTCTCCATTGGAGACCTGGTGAAGGCGATCATCTCCGAGCAGGAGGAGACCATCGCCCACCTGACGAACTACATCTCGGGCCGCTACTAGAGGCGCTGGCAGCGCGGGCAGAACCAGGTTCCGCGCTGGCCGAGGACGATGCGGCGGATGGAGGCGCCGCAGGCGGGGCAAGGCTGGCCCTCGCGGCCGTAGACGCGGTGCTGCTGCTGGAATGCGCCCCGCGCGCCGGTGCCGTCCACATAGTCCGAAATGGAGGAGCCGCCAGCGGCGATGGCTTCTTCGAGCAGCGAGAGGATGGCCGCATGCAAAGAGGCGGCGCGGCTGCGGGCGATGCGGCCGGCACGGGCGAGCGGGTGGATGCGCGCGCGGTGCAGCGCTTCGTCGGCATAGATGTTGCCGAGGCCGGCCAGGAAGCGCTGGTCGAGCAGCAGCGGCTTGATGCGCCCGCGGCGCGCGCGGAGCCGTGCGGCGAACTCCTCCGGGGAAAGGTCGAACGGCTCGGGGCCGAGGCGCAGGACGGATTCCGGCAGCGCGGCGCCGGCCTCGATGCGGGCGAACTGACGCGGATCGTCGAGCACGAGCCGGCCTGAATCGAAGTGGAACACGGCGCGGGTGTACGGGCCAGTGTCTCCCTCCCAGATGAGCCTTCCGGTCATCCGCAGGTGAATGGCGCAGCAGCCGGACTCCATGTGCAGGAGCAGGAACTTGCCGCGGCGGCCCAGGGATCTGACGCAGCCGCCGGACAGGCGCGCGATCGCTTTGGCGGAGTCCGGCGAGGCCACGATCGCGGAGCGGAGCTCCACATGCTTCAGCCGCAGTCCCTCCAGGCGCGGGCGCAGCGAGCGCACGATGCATTCGACTTCCGGCAGCTCAGGCATCGACGAGGATCATCCCGTCCTGGCAGCGGACGGGGAAGCGCCGCAATACGATTGCCGGGTTGAAGTCCAGCGCGCCGGTCTCGCACAGGAACTCCCACGCGTGCCAGGGGCAGATGAGGCGGCCGTCAGCGAAGTTGCCTCCGGTGAGCGGCCCGTTGGCGTGGGGGCAGCGGTCCTCGAAGGCGTGGACGCGGCCCCGGTGGCGGCACAGGACGAGGCGGACGCCGGCGGCTTCGGCCGCCCGCATGGCGCCTTCCGGGAGTTCCGTCTCGGGCAGCAACGGATGCCACGCCATACTGCCATGTTGCCACGGCGCAGGGCCGGCACCGAGCCATGCCAGAGCCGCAAAGGCCGCACGGAGGCGAAAAAAGGGCTTCCCCTCGAGTGGCGCTGGAGCTAGAATGAAGGGCGCCTGGAATCCTATGTAGTGGCATCGTCCAATCCTTGAAACCGGGAGGTCCAGAATGTTCGAGTCTCTCGACGACCAGATGAAGCACGACGAGATGGAAACCACGACGCCCCGCGAGCGCTGGCTCAAGTGGGTTCTTGTGGGTGTCGTCTCGGTTCTGCTGTTCGGCGGCCTGTATATGGGCGTCCGGTTGCTCGAGTAGCCGGGCATTTCTCCGGACTCCCGTGAGCCGGCCCACAGCGGGCCAGGAGCCGTTTGTGCGCGCGCGGCACCGCCGGGTGCCGCGCGCGAAAAGATTTGATCCTGCGGCTGCGCGCGGGGGTGCCGAGTAGGCTTATGGAGAACCCCCGCGGCGGCCAACACGCCAGGCCGGCCGGATTCCTGAGGAAAATCAGGGGGGTGGCCGGGGCCAGGCGCTGCAAGGCGCCGGCGAGGCAGGGGTGTGCCGGCCGGGAGAAGAACAGTTCCGGCTCAGATTCTGGACAGGGGTTGCCGTGGCAGCGCGAGGGCAAGGCGCGTAATGGCGGGCAGGGCCGCGTGACGCAGCCGGGTGGGGGCGCGGACGGGCGGTTCCCTGATGTCGTCCTCGGGAGCGCGAGGACGACTGTCGTTTTCCGGCGGGCCGCTTTCCCTGGGAAGGAGCGGAGTTCACCCCAGAGGTGAGTTCGCATCCATCCATGTCCGGCTCGGGTGCCGGGCCAACGGCCCTCGGGTAGCCCGCGGCCACGGGGGCGCTGGAGTGCTCCGACTTCGGTCGGTCACCCTACAAGGGGCAGGGTGGCGGCCGCGAGCAGGCGTGGGTCTTGCGCGGCGGGCGATGAATTGTTAAGATGCAAGTGCGGGGTGGAGCAGCCAGGTAGCTCGTTGGGCTCATAACCCAAAGGTCGGTGGTTCAAATCCACCCCCCGCAACCAACCTTCCCGTCCTCCCTCGGATTCCACCACCCGCTTCGCCCCTGATGCTGGCATCCCCGCGAACCGCGATGACCACATGAATACCCACCCTGTTGACAGCCCAGGCGCAGGCAACCGGATTCTCCCGAGAGCGGCTTCCGACAATGCTGCGGGCCGCCCACGGGTGAAGAGAAGCACTCCGGCGAAGAGGGTGTCCGGACACGCGTAATACGGGCGTCCCGTATCAAATCCCCGCCAAGGTTGCGCGAAGGCGCGCGATGAGGGCGCGGGCGTCCGCGAGAGCCTTCCAGGGATCGAAGAGGTTCTTCCCGGGTTATAGGCGAAGGGATCAGTCCTCGCCGGAAGCGGAGGGCCGTTCTCCAGCAGAGGCCGTTGATCCGGGGAAAGGCCACGATGAAACCCCGTCAAAGTACCAGTGGTTCCGGTTGCCTAAGGCGGTTTCTCAAGAGGTGAGATTTGCTTGTGATTTCATGTGCTTAGCCAAGGGCGGCCTGCCGCAGTGCCATCGGACCTGGCGGCAGTCCGGGAACCCTGCGGGGTTGTACAAATTCACGGGACCCCTCAAGCTGACAGAGTCAGAGGCATCTGACCAAGACGGAGGAAGACAAATCCTTGGCTGGGCCTGGGAGCTGCCTGTGCTCTGGCTCTCCTGGCAGGGAATCCCGCGACGGCTACCCCACTCACGCTGAAAGTGAGCGATGGCTCGAACACCGTAACCGTAGTTGATCAAGGCGTAGGTGACGCGAACAGCGCTCTGGGAGCAGTGACCTGGATCGGCTCGTTGGGCACATGGACGGTCAATGTGAGCACGGGATTGGGCTACCCGCTTCTGGGAAGCCTCTCCTGGCCTGATCTGGATCTGAACAGTGTCAATTTATCAACCGGGCCAGGCACACTGACCCTGCTGCTCACCCAGGGCGGCTTCACCGTGCCGCCACCTCCCGGCTTCCTGTTCAGCATTGGCGGAACGACCGGCGGCAACGTCACAGCTTACGCATGCGCCGGGGTCATGCTGGGCAACTGCGAAGACGTCCAGTTAGGGCCGTATTCTTCAGTGCCTCTTCCATCGTTCAGCGGAACCACTTCCTTTGCCGTTGACTTCGCCGACCTGGCAGTTAACGACTACATGGTTGGCATCAAAGTTGTCATCAATCACACCGGGTCCAGGAAGGTGACGAGCTTTGATGCCGAAGTGCAGCCCGTGCCGGAGCCCGGATCCATGGCCATGCTCGGCGGGGGATTGATCGGAATCGGGCTGCTGCTGCGTCGCAGGATCCGCGCCTGAAGACGCGTTCCGGGCTGCCTCCGCCATGGGCCGGCTTCGCAGGCTGCACGCCGGGTCATGGCGGTGGCGGCTGGGGCGCTGGGGCCATCGAGGGGGAGCCCGGCATTGGCGGGGTCCAGCGGCAGGACGGGTAGAGCGCTGGTTCTGAGACGGCTTTGGCAATAGCGTTCACGGGCGCGGAAAGCCCGAAGCAGCCCTGGACTTCGCCCATGCCAGTGGGATGCGGTAGGCGCGGCGGCTGACTGACGCGCGATCTGGGTCCGGTACGTAGAGATGGGGTGCTGTGTCTGCGCGCCTCAGGATCCCCGAAGAGATTCGAGAGCGGGGCGGACAGGAGCTTTCCAGCCTGCCCTGCAACGCAGAAGAGCGCAAGGTTCCGAGGAGGATGTCGGATGCTCACCCCAATTGCATCACTGACGACGCTTGCCGTCGTTCTTGGTGCGGTTGCCGCTGCGTCGCCTGTCATCGGAAGTGGCAGCTGGAGCAGCTGGCCAACGGTCAACAACAACAACGTTCCGTTCTAGGACCGGACCTCATTCGATGGGACTCCATGCAACGTGGGATTCTTCCTGGCTGGAGGGTTCGGCCCGTGCGGCAATCTGAAAAACGGAACTCCCAGCGGTGGACTGAATCTGGGGGGCGCCAACCTGGAATACTATTCGGCCAACGATGGCGCAACGCCATTCCTGCTGTCGGCGGGCGAATGGACTTTCACGCTGAAGGGCAGAATCGCGGGGTCGAACACGTTTACCGTGGGCTATTTCTTCCCATCGAGTCCACTACCGGTCTATTTCCCCCTCTTCAACCAGACGAACACTGTTGGCGACGTGGCTGTTCTGAATGCGGCAAGTCCATTCGCTCTCTATCTGAGCGACACGCCCTACCTGCTATTCTCCGACCAGAATCCGCTGGGTGTGGCGGCTTTCCACTACACGCCCGCCAGCCATCTGTACTATTTCGGGTTCGAGGACAGAACCATGGGGGACTGGGACTACAATGACGTAGTCATTTCCGGCCGGTATGTGCCTGAGCCCGGGACTTATGCGTTGATCGGCGCGGGACTTGCAGCAATCGGCTTCCTCCGCCGGCGCCTCGCATAAAGAGAACAGCCGATCCTTCTCCGGAGAACCGCCTGCGGCCTATGCGGGCGGTTCTCCTTTTTCGTTGTGCCTGCGGGAAGCCGTTCACGCCGCTGCATCGTGGGTGCCCATACGGATGACATGAGCTCCTGCGAGCGAGGCGAACCGCTCGGGATGACAGGTGAGGATCATCCACTGGATGCGGCCCTGGCGCTGTTCCAGCATGCGCAAGATGCGGAAAAGACGCCCGTCGTCGGTGGAGAGCATGGCATCGTCCAGCACCACGGGGAATGGCTCTTCCTGAGTGAGAATGTCGGCGAGCGCCAGGCGGACAGCGAGGTGGAGCTGCTCCTGCTCGCCGCCCGAGAACTGGGCAGGGGGCACTTGCACATCCGCAATGGCGGGCAGGATCTGGCGTGGCGCCCAAGACCCGGGTTCGAGGGCCACCTGGCGGGCGAAGTCCGCCGTGATCTCGTCGAGCAGCTCCAGGACCTGCACCTCGAGGCGGGGCAGCACCTGCCTCTGCGCTTCGTCGAGGATGGCATTCAGAGTGGTTCTGAGCAGGCGGTTGGCGTCCGCCCGCAGGCGCTCTCTCTCGAGGTCGAGTTTCTTCTGCTCCAGCAGGGCCTGCTTCTCTGCCAGCGAAGAGTAAATGGCCTGCCCCTGGAGCTGGTTCAGGCGGTCGCGATATTGCTGGAGCTCTTCCCGTGCCGTGGCGAGGTTCGTCTCCAGGGCCGCTGCGGACTGGCGGAGCCTTTCCAGTCGGTCACCGAGATCCGCGGGGAACGCCTCCATCTGTCGGCCGAGCTGCGCGATGGCTTCCGTGAGTCCATGCACGTCGAGAGCAAGCCGATCGAGCTCCTGCCGGATCTCGGCGTCGGACCGGCCTTCCGCCTGAAGCCGCATGGCCTCCTCTTCCAGAGAGTCCAGCTCCCCTTGGGCCTCCGCCAGTTGCGTCTGGAGGAGGCCGAATTCCGTCCGCGCGGCGTCCCGGGCGACCGCTTCGGCGCTGCGTCCTTCCTGATGGGAGGCGCGCGCCGCGCGCCAGCGTTCCAGTTCCAGCGCCAGGGCATCCGCGTGCTGCCGACGCTGTCGGAGCTCTTCGAGCCCGCCGTTCCCGTAAGGCTCCACGAGTTTCCGCCATGCCTCCTCGATTTCGGCCAGACGCGCCCGCAGCTCCGCGGCAGACTCGGCTGGTCCGCTCAACCGCAGCCGCCCGAATCCCGGAATGCGCAGCTCGATGCGGGGCGAGCCCGAGATCCGCGCCGATTCAAGGCTGTGCAGCTCCATCCAGCCGCGGGGTTCGCCTTCGAGCACCTCCAGGCGCCCGTCGACTTCCGGAATGATTTCGGCATGGAGCAGCGCGCTGTCGAGCTTCACCGTCAGCTCCGCCCGTTCGCGGGCCAGCCTCTCCATCTGCGCCAGTTCCCGTGCATCTGGCGCGTGTGCCTGCTCCAGCCCGCGCTCCGCAGCCGCGATGTGCTGGTCCGCTTCCTCGCAGGCCTTGCGAAAGGCCTCATCGGCGCCATGGAGGCGGGCTGAGGCATCCTGGAGACCGGCTTCCAGGGCTTCCACGCGCCGCTGCGCCGCGAGCCGACGGTTCCCCAGGGTGGCGCGGGCATCGAGGATTCCGCTCAGGCGGCCATATTCGGCCTCTGCCCAGACCTTATCGAGGCGCTTCTTTTCGAGGTCCGCCTGGATCTGGCTCCGCCGCTGGTCCTCTGCCTCCAGCCCCCGGACCGATCCGGTCAGGCGGGCGCGTTCCGCTTCGAGGAGCGCGATCTGTCTCTCCAGTTCGGCCATCCTGTCCCGGAGCGTCTCGAGCTGGCTCAGGCCGGCTGACAGCTCGCGGATCTCCTCTTCCAGTTGTTCGATTTGCGGCGGGAGCGTTTGAAGCGGCGAATTCGCCCTTGCGCGTCCGGTGGGCGTCCAGTCCTGCGCGTAAAGCCTTTCCACTTCCGCCAGGATTCTTTGGAGAGCAGGGTTTCGCGTCTGGGCGCCAAACGTCCGGCGGACGGATTCCTGCACGGCTTCATCCACCTCGGTGTGGAGAAGCTGATGCTGCGGCACCCAGAGCAGGCCTGCCAGCAGCCAGCGCCGCGTTCGCGCATCGATGCCGGGCGCCGGAGAGCCTCCCAGAAACCCGGAAAGACGTTCCTCGACCGCATCGCCCGAGGCTGACGGCGCAAACCCATGCGGCCCTTCCTGTTCCAGCAGGGCCTGCATTTGCCGGAGAAAGACTTTGGTCAGGCGGTAGCGTGTTCCGCCGCATTCGAATTCCACGGTGACGCGCGGCGCGAGGTCCCGGCCCCACGGTTTCCACCGGCGGATATCTTCGGCGTTTGCGCGGTGGTGAATCACGAACGCCGCTGCCAGGGCTCCGAACAGCGTCGATTTCCCGCTGCCGTTCGGGCCGGTGATGAGGTTCGGCTGGCTTGCCGAGAAGGAGAAGCGGGCGCGTTGGAGAAAGCAGCCGAAGCCCTCGAGTTCCACGGAATGGATGATCATGCGCCTGCTCCTTTCGCCAGCCGCAGCAGGGTTTGCATGGCGAGCCGGGCCGCGTCCTGTTCTGGCCCCTCCTGCGACTGCCGGGCCAGCCGCGCGAGCGCTTCGCGGACGACAGGGTCGCTGACCTCGTGAAGACTCAGGTCGAGTGCGGAGACGAGTCCGCTCTCCTCAAGCCGGAAGAACAGGAATCCTGCTTCCAACTGCCGGAGTTCCTCGAGCAGGCCTGCGTCTTCAGGAGGCAGCGTGCCGCGCAGCCGGACGGTGAGCAGGACGTGCTGCCCCTGGAGCGCCTCGAGTTCGCGTTTCACCTCGGCCAACTGGCCGGGATGCAGGATCTCATGCTCCCGCTGAAGCCAGACGAGCTGGGCAGTTTCGACGGAATACAGGCGGGGGAGTGCGCGCGGGGCTTCGATCTCGACGATCAGCGCGCGCCCGCTCGCGTCTTCGCCGAACCGCGTGGGTTCCGGAGTGCCGCTGTAGGCCATGCGGAATCCGCGTTCCCCGTCCCCGAAGATCCGCTCGGAGTGCCAGTCGCCCAGAGCGAGATAGTCCAGGCGCCGCAGCCAGGCGGCGTCCTCGGGGATGGGATGGGCGCGGTCCGCCGAAGGAAGGCAGTCCAGCGTTCCGTGGGCAATGCCGATGCGGATGCGGTCCGCATACGGCCCGGCAGGAATCCAGGCCGTGGGATCGTGGCCAGACCACCGTGCCGACAGGGGGCATGGAAACAGCACGGCTTCGCCGACATCGCAAGGCTCGGCGCGATCCAGGATTCTCACGTTGGCGAGGGTCCGCCAGACCGGCAGCTCCCACACCGAGCCTGGGCCGGCGGGGTCGTGGTTCCCCGGGAGGACGAAGACGGGACAGGGGAAGAGGGCGAGGATTTCCGCGGTGCGTTCGACGTCGGACAGCGAGACGGCGTGATTCTCGAAGGTGTCGCCCGCCAGCACGGCGAAATCGACGTGTTCTTGGGCAGCGGTTTCCGCAAGCCGCCGCGCCGTACCGAAGCGGGCCTCGCGAACGCGCTGAGATGCCCGGCCCGTGTGGGCCGCATTCATTCCGATCTGCCAGTCCGCGGTGTGCAGGAAGCGCACGCCCATGTCCGCATCTCCTTTCCGGGGGACGGCCGAGGCGGGGCTGGGCCGCCCGCTGCGGGCAGGGAGCCACCCGCAGCGGGACTCCCGCCCCGTCCGGCGTCTCCTCCGATGTCCTCCTCCCTGCCTCCATCCTCCACCGGGAACAGGCTCACAGATTGAGCCTTCGGCAACATCTCACCTGGCAGAAAACTTCTGCTGGCTTGCAGCGGGCTTGCGCCGTTCGGCCTGCATGGCGGCGAGACCGTCGCTGAGGTGCCGGATGACCTCGTCGCGCAAAGATTCGGGCGACTCCACAATGACGTACGGGACGAAGCGCAGGATGTCCTGAACCAGCTCGCGCGGATCCGAGTAAGGCACCTCCAGCCTCACCTCTTCGGTCGAGATCGCCGTGACACGCTGGTTCGGATGCCACTCTTCCCGCTCGATCCATCGGGAGGCGGGCAAGCGGAAACGCAGGACGGCGGTCTTGTCGGGCCGCCCCGCAAAAATGCCGTATCCTGCTCCGAGGCGCTCGTCGAGAACGTCCTGCGGATGCTCATCGGCCTTCTGCTCCAGGATTTCGGCGCCCCGCACGGCGTCGAGCGCGAAACTGCGGAAATCCTGCCGCAAATGGCACCACGCGTCGAGATACCAGTTGGAGTTGTACCAAATGAGACGTTGCGGACTCACATCGCGGGTAAGAATTTCGCCGCGCGAACGGCTGAAATAGGTCAGCCTGAGCTTCTTCCGCTGGGTAACGGCGGTGCTGACGATGCGGAAAATCTGATCATTCACCGGACGGTGGCGGGCGGCCAGCACGCGGAAACGTCTGCGGAGATCCCGGAGAGTCCTCTCCCCGACTCCTGCCATCGCTTCGATCTTTTCCACCGCCGGGCCGAGGGCCTCTGACAACACGTCCGAATTCAGGTGTTCGAGCAGATGCCGCATGAGCAGCAGGGCGCTCATTTCGGAGGAGGTGAGCCAGATTCCCGGCAACTGATACTTCTGCGGCTGGCCGTCCCCTTCCGCCGCCGGAGCATAGCGGTATCCCCCGAGTTCGCGGTCGTACTGGATGGGAGCATCGAGGCGGTACCGCATGAATTCGATATCCCGTTTCGCGGTAGCCCGGCTGATTTCCAGCTTCTCGATAATTCGGCTCAGCGGTACGGCGCGCCCGCGTTCCAGCATGCGGTGGATCACGTAAATCCGTTCCATCTGGCTCATGTCAGACCCCCTTGATTCACGGCGGCAGGAACCGGCCATATTTTATCGAAAAAGACGGTGGCGCCGGCCGGATGAATTCGTGAAAATTCCGAAAGAATTGGAAAGAAGGGGGGAGCGGTGGCGGAAGCTCGTGGGAGTCGAACCCACCAGCGGCGCGAAGGCGCCGCCCGCTGGTTTTGAAGACCAGGCCAGGCACCGGCCCAGTGGAGCTTCCCCAATCGAATTGTAGCGCCGGTGGACTCAGCCGGCCCGGCCCCGGCTGGCAAGAAGGCCGGCTGCAAACCCGAACGCGACGACGCAAAGGCAGCCGAGCACGTTGAGCCAGAGGAAGGCGATGCCGGTGAATTGCCAGACGGCGAGCACCACCGCCTCTCCGAACAGCATCGCCCAGAAAGCGGACGTGCCCCGTGCCTGCGGCACGAAAAACGCGAGCACGAAAACGCCCAACAGCGTGCCGTAGAAAAGCGAGCCGAGGCGGTTGACGGCCTCGACCAGCGATCCGAGGTTCTGCGCATAGAGCGCCGTGACGATCGCATAGGCGCCCCAGAAAACGGTCAGCCACCGCGAGGCGGCCAGATAGTGGCGGTCCTCGGCGTTCCGGCGCAGGAAGCGCCGGTAGATGTCCACCATGCTCACTGTGGCCAGCGAGTTGATTTCAGCCGAGATGGTCGACATGGCCGCGGCGAAGATGGCGGCCATGATCAATCCGACGACGCCAGCCGGAATGTGGTGAATGACAAACCACAGGAAGATGTAATTGGTGTCGTTGATGCGACCCTGCCCGGTGGCTTCGCCGGCCAGAGCCAGGGCACGGCGCCGCACCTCGTCGACGCGCTTCTGGGCGGCGCGGAAGGCCTCGAAATCAAGGCGCCGGGCCGCTTCGCGCCGCATGGCGAAGGCCGCGTCATAGTCAGCCCGGACCTGCGGCGCCTCGGGAAGCTGTTCGAGCGCCGCCATGGCCTGCGGCTGGAAGATGAGCGGCGGCTGTGTGTAGACGTAGAAGACGAAGACCATCGCGCCGGTGAACAGGATGAAGAACTGCATCGGGATCTTGGCGATCCCGTTGAACAGCAGCCCAAGCCGGGACTGCGTGATGCTGCGCCCGGTGAGATAGCGCTGCACCTGGCTCTGGTCGCAGCCGAAATAGGCCAGCGCGAGGAACATCCCGCCGATGAGCCCGCTCCAGATGTTGTACTGGTCATTTGGGTTGAAGCGCCAGACGACAGCGTTCAGCCGGCCGGCGGCCCCCGCCACGGCGAGCGCGTCCGGAAAGCTGACCTCGGAAGGCAGCAGCAGGATGACGGTCAGAAGCGCGGCCAGCAGCCCGGCGGTCATCACCAGCATCTGGACGAACTCGGTCCACGTGACTGCGGCGATGCCGCCGCCAGCCGTGTAGGCCACGACCAGCACGCCCATGACGAGCGTCGTCCAGTGGCTCGGCCAGCCAAGCATGACCGTCAGAACGACCGCGGGCGCCGAAAGGGCGACGCCGACGGCCAGGCCCCGCGAGAGCAGGAAGATGATGCTGGCCAGGGCGCGCGTCTTGCCGTCGAAACGCTTCTCCAGATACTCGTAGGCCGTGTACACGCCCGCGTTGTGGAAGCGCGGCACGGCGAAGGCGGAAATCAGCACCATGGCCAGCGGCAGGCCGAAGTACATCTGGACGAAGCGCATGCCATCGACGTAGCTCTGGCCGGTGGTGGAGATGAAGGTGATGGCGCTGGCCTGCGTCGCCATGATGGACAGCGCCATCGCGTACCAGGGCATGGTCTTGCCGGCAAGCAGATACTGCGAGGTGGTACGGCTGCCGCGGCTGCGCCACATGCCGTAGAAGACAATGCCGGCCAGCGACGCCGCCAGCACGGCCCAGTCAAGCGGCCTCACCGGTTCCAGCTCCTTGTGAACCAGTCAAACAGCAGGATCAGCAGCGCGAGATAGACGGCGACGCCTGCATAGACCCGCGCCCAGCTTCCCCAGAAAGGCGGCTTCTCTTCTTCCGTCATCTTCCCGCGCTCACCAGATTGGCGAAAATCCTCCATGCCCCGGGCACGCCCGCAGGAAGCTGGCGCCACCAGGCAAAGGAAGTGTAGATATAGGCTCCCTTGCCGACACGCGCAAACAGCAGCCCGCCGCGCTGCGGGGGTTCGTCCGGATCCGCCGTTTCCAGCAGCGCCTCATAGCGCGGGTCCCACTCGGCAGGGAAGTAGAGGGCGCGCTCCTGCACCCAGCCTTCGAAATCGGCCGGCGTGATGCGGTTCGGCTGCCGCAGCAGCGGGTGATCCGGCAGGAGGAACCGCACTGGCGCTTCCTCCACCGTGACGCGGTTGCGGCCGATGCGCAGCGGGAACGGGCCCACGTTGCGCAGGATCGAGTCCGAGGCCTCCGGGCCGAAGCCCTCAAGCGTGTTGTACTGCACGATGAGCGTGCCGCCGCGCTCCATGTAGCTGCGCAGCCGGGCATGCGCCGCGCGAAGATCGGCGCGCACATTCCAGGCGCGGACGCCGGTGAGGATCGCGTCGAAAGCGGACAGATCGCCGTGCGCCAGTTGCGCCTCGTCGAGCAGCACCACGTCGCAGCCGAGCTCCCGCAACGCCTCCGGGACGGTGTCGCCGGCGCCCATGACGTAGCCGACGCGCCGCGCCGAAACGAGGATGTTGTCGCGCAGCAGCCGCGTTTCGGCGGCGCGGAGAACGGTCTGCGGGGGGATGTGCTCGTATTCGATGTTCGTCACGAGGTGGCTCCAGGCGCGCCCGCCGGTCTGCGCCGTGGCGCGCAGCCATCCGCGCGCGGGCGCTTCCGGCGCGGAGACGCGGAAGACGAGCGTCGTGGCCTGGCCGGCGTCGGCGATTTCGAAATTCTGCGAGGGCGGCTCGACGCGCCAGCCTTCGGGCGCATCCAGCTTCAGCGACCCGGCCGCGGGCCCCGCCGTGGCGCGCACTTCGACGGGCACCGGGCGCGGCTCGCGCGAGCGGAACAGGAGCGGGGTCTCCGGCAGCCGGATGGAAACCGCGGGAACGATGACGAAGGGACGGGTCAGTTCTCCGCGCACGCGGTCTATGTAGCGGTGCTCCACGGGCCGCTTCACCTCGATGACGCCGCCGCCGATCGCCACGCGGAACACCGCGGTGAGCACCGGATCGGCCTCCGCCGGGCCGATGCCGGCGAGGTCCGGAATCCCGTAGAGATTGCCCTTCGGCGGGTGCCGCAATTGCAGGGGCTGCGAGAGCGGGGCATCGGCAGGGATCTGGAGCTGGGCGCTCTGCGTGTGGAGGCGGTTGAAGGCCAGCTCGGCAGGGCCGAACGAGGGCGCGCCCGCGAGGCCCTGCACTTCCACCTGCTCCAGCCGCACGGGCAGCGCCGAGCGGTTCACCGCGCTGAGATTCAGCGTCACGCTGCTGCCGGGCGCCACCGCAGGCCGGGCGGCGCTCACGTCCAGCCAGAGTCCCGCGGCCAGAGCGACTGTTTCATCCAGCTCCCCGAGCTTCCGGCGCGCATCCGGATGGTCGATCTGCTGCATCAGCCGGCGCGCTTCCATCAGGTGGGGGATGACGCGTTCAGGCGCGTCGGCCGAGAACGCGGCCAGCGCAGCGTCAAGCTTCGCGGCCACGGCAGCGCCGCCGGGAAGGCGGTTCCAGCTCGTGTCGATGCCGTCGAACATGTCCTGCTGCGCGGGCTCGCCGTCGTACAGCACCAGGTAATTCGGCGCTGCGCCGCGGCGCTCCGGCGACCCCATGCCCTGGCTGCGGTGCTGGCTGCGGCTCAGTCCGGCGATTTCGCCGTAGCTCATGCCGAGCAGCGCGTTGTATTCGCCGGTGTCGATCACCAGCCGCTGCGGCATTTTCTCCGCTTCGGCCTCCTGCTGGCGGGTGAACGAAAACGTGTTCCAGAACAGCCGCCGGGGCTGCCACGGGCGCACGCGCTTCAGTTGATCCGGAAAAGCGTTCGCGTCGCCGGCGAGGCGGAAGGCCTCGCGGCCGAGGATCGCCGACGCCTGATGGTGGCCGTGGCCGTCGCGCGGCGTGCCGCTGAAGCGCAGGACGACGACGTCGGGGCGGAAGGCGCGGATCACCCAGACAACGTCGGAGAGGACTTCTTCACGGCCCCATTTGGCGAGCGTTTCGGCGGCGGTTTTCGAGAAGCCGAAGTCGATGGCGCGGGTGAAGAACTGCTCGGCGCCGTCGACGCGCCGCGCGGCCAGCAGTTCCTGGGTGCGGATGACGCCGAGCAGCTCGCCCTGCTCGTTGCCGATGAGGTTCTGCCCGCCCTCGCCGCGCGTCAGCGAAAGGTAGCCGGTACGGAGGTGGCGTCGCTGGGCGCACCATGCGAGAAACGCGGTGTTTTCATCATCGGGATGCGCGGCGATCATGAGCACGCTGCCCACCACGCGCAGCCGTTCGAGCCGCTGCTTCACCGCCGCCGCGCCAGAGGGCGCCCGCCAGGCGGCAGGGGCGGCAGGCGCCGCCAGTCCGAGCAGCAGGCCAAGAGAAAGAACGCGCCTTCGTGTCGTCATCGGAGTCCGGTTTTCCCATTCTAGTGAGACAGCCCTTCCCCGCGCCGAAGCCCAAACAAGAAGCCCGCTCCGGCCGGAGCCGCCGCCCCGGCCGGAACGGGCCTTCCATGCCAGTGCGGTAGCTTACTCGTCTTCCCTGATCTGCTCGGCGAGATAGTTCTCGTAGCCGACTTCCTGGATCATGTGCAACTGCGCTTCCAGAAAGTCGATGTGGTGCTCCTCGTCCTTGAGGATCGACTCGAACAGGTCGCGCGAGCCGTTGTCGCCCGCCTCCACGGCCGCCTGGATCGCCTTGTTCAGGCGCGGCACGGCCTCGTATTCGAGCTGGAGATCGTTTTCGATCATCTGCTTCACGTTCTGGCCGATGCGCAGCGGGAACAGCTTCGCCATGTTGGGCGAGCCGTCGAGATAGAGCATGCGGTGCAGCAGCGCCTCGGCGTGCCGCATCTCCTCGATGGACTCTTTCTTGGTGATCTTTGCCAGCCGCTCGTAACCCCAGTTCTCCATCATTTCGGCATGGAGAAAGTACTGGTTGATGGCGGTGAGTTCGGCCGTGAGAACTTCCTGAAGGAACTCGAGAACTTTCGGATCGCCTTTCATCGTGCCTCCTGGTGCCTGTGGCGGGTGGAAATGGCTTCGGACAACACCCGCATTGTATCCGGAAAGGCGTTCGGATAACAACGTCTTTAAATACAATCACTTGCAGGCAACTGGGTTGCAACTGGCCGCGCCTTCCAAGGCAGCGGCGGCCCGCGCCGGGCCGGGCGCGGGTATGGTAGGCTAAAGTCGCCATGCTGAAGCAGATCCCGCTCGCGGCCGTTCACCGCGCGCTTGGGGCGAAGATGGTGGATTTCGGCGGCTGGGAGATGCCGCTGCAATACACTGGCATCCTTGAAGAGCACCGCGCGGTGCGCACGGCGGCGGGGCTGTTCGACGTCAGCCACATGGGCGAGATCGAGATCCGCGGGCCGGAAGCCTTGCAACTGGTGCAACAGGCGACGACGAACAACGCGGCGAAGCTCGCCGACGGCCAGGTGCAGTATTCCGGGCTGCTTTATGAGCACGGCGGCTTCGTGGACGACATCCTCGTGCACCGCGTGGCGGCGGACCATTACTTCCTTTGCGTCAACGCCTCCAACCAGGACAAGGACTTCGAGCACATCCGCGCGCAGAACCGCTGGAACTGCACGGTGGAGAACCGCGGCGCCGACTACGCCCAACTGGCCATCCAGGGACCGCGGGCGGCGGAGATCCTCCAGAAGCTGACGCCCGTGGCGTTGAGCGAGATCCGCTATTACCGCTTCCGCGATGGCGAAGTGTGCTCGCGGCCGGCGCGGATCGCCCGCACCGGCTACACCGGCGAAGACGGCTTTGAGCTGTACCTGTCGCCCGGGGACGCGGCCGAAGTCTGGCAGGCGCTGCTCGATGCGGGCCGCGAGGCCGGGCTGAGGCCCTGCGGGCTGGGCGCGCGCAACACGCTGCGGATGGAAGCGGGCATGGCACTGTACGGGCACGAGATCGACGCATCCATCACCCCGCTGGAGGCGGGGCTGGAGTGGATCGTCAAGTGGGACAAGGGAGATTTCTGCGGGCGGGCGCGGCTGGAGAAGCAGAAGGCCGAGGGCGTCCGCAGGAAGCTGATTGGCTTTGAGATGCGCGGCCGCGGCATCGGCCGCGACGGCTACGAAGTGCGCGTCGGCGGCCAGCCCGCCGGCTGGGTCACCTCCGGCGGCCCGTCCCCGACGCTCGGCAAGAACATCGGGATGTGTTACCTGCCTGCGGAGCTGGCCCAGCCTGGCACGGCGATTGAGATCGTCGTGCGCGAGCAGCCTGTCGAGGCGGTCACCGTCCCCCTTCCTTTCTATCGGCGGCCGAAATGAGCTATCCAGAGAATTTCCGTTATACGAAAGAGCACGAGTGGATTCTTGTCGAAGGCGACACGGGCACGGTGGGCATCACCCACCATGCCCAGAAGGAGCTTGGCGATATCGTCTACGTGGACCTGCCGAAGCCAGGCACGGCGGTGGAGGCGGGAAAGGCGATGGGCTCGGTGGAGAGCGTCAAGGCGGTGAGCGATATTTATTCGCCGGTTTCTGGCGAGGTGGTCGAGGTCAACGAGCTGCTGGCCACCGCTCCGGAGAAGCTGAATGAAGACCCGCACGGCGCGGCGTGGCTGGTGAAGATCCGGCTGGCAAATCCGGCGGAGCTGGACGGGCTGATGAGCGCGGCGGACTACCAGGCGTATCTGGGCGAGTGAGGCCCAGGCAGTCACCGAAGCGCCAGCAACATCCAGCCTCCGATGATGGCCGTGCGGCAGAAATGGGGTCGGAGGAGGGCGCGGATTTCCTCTTCGGTGAAGATCCGCCGGTGATGAGGGTTTTGCGATGCCAGCCGCCCTGCCTCGTCCCGGGTGCCAGGGAAGCTGGATGTTGCAACCAAAACGCCTCCGGGCCTGAGTCGATCGGCCAGCCACGCGATGATCCGCGCCGCCTCGGCTTCCGTGAAGTGCTCCAGAATCTCCATCGCGAGGGCGATGTCGAAGTGGCGGTCTGTCAGAAATCCCTCGTCCAGCACGTCCCCTGTCAGCCACTCGATGTTGCGGGCATCCCAAGAACGCCGGGCAAAGCCGACGGCTTCCCGATCCCGGTCAAAGGCGGTCACCCGGGAGGCATACTGCGAGACAAGATAGGCCCCCCAACCTAGCCCGCAGGCTACATCCAGGACGCTGAGCCCCCTGCACAACAGGGCGCCGGGGACCAGATAACGCGCCAGCATCATGCGCGAATAGCCGGTCTCCAGGTAGTGGGGCATGGCTGGAAGCGCCCTTTCACCCTCACCGAAAAGTCCTGGATCCACCTGGTCTGGCGTGAGTGCCATGACTTTCTCCAACGCCGTGGCGCACTCCGCCGCCGTGCTGATCTCCGCTCCATAGTCCAGCACCTGCTGGAGCGTGTAGCCGAAGACCGCCAAGTTCATCGACCGGGAAACTGGGGGAGCCGGACTCTCGCGTACCAGGGGCTTTCTTGCAACCAGATAGACAGACCAGTGCTCTCTCCAGCCGCCCAAATCGTCGACCGGCACTGAATCCATCCGGCAGTCCGTGCGCCGGTCCGTCAGGTCGTAGTCACATTCGATCACTTCCAGGCGGGGAAAGAGCTGACGGAGTCCCGCCGTGGAATAGCGGTAGAAATCCTCCACGCCCGGCGCAGTGTGATAGCGCCATGCCCACACGGTGATCACGACCAGAAGCCCGCCGGGCGCCAGAAGCCGCGTCATCTCCTCTGCCGCGGCCCTTGGATCATAGAAATGCTCCAACGAGTACTTGGTGAAAACAACATCGAAATACCCGTCCGGGAAAGGCGTGGGCCGACATATGTCTGCGACGGGGAAATTCAGCGCATGAAACTCCCGGCCTTCCAGCCAGCCTTCGAGCTCCAGCCCGCGGCCGCCGATCTCGAGCACCCTTCTGGCGTCAGGCGCCAGGCTTTCGCAGCGCTCACGGATCCACAGGCTCCAGTCTTTCCAGATGCGATCCGGGGACGCCTGCCGGGTGGCTGGCACCTGGCAGCCCGGCCCGAGCAAGCCCTCAGGGTGGCGCCCGATGCGCCGGAACAGGCGCAGCCGCGGGAATCTCATCACACTAATGGTAGCTTTCCCCATTCCCACCACACAGGCCTGCCGTTCCGCCTGCGCAGCAGATCCTGGAGCAGATGGGTACCGGCGCGCATCACCCTCTACAGGGTGGTGTGCACTGCCTCCCGCTCCGATAGAATGGTGTTTCCGAGGGCCTGATCCTTGCGCTATCTACCCAACTCCGATGCCGACAGGCAGGCCATGCTCGCCGCCTGCGGCCTTTCCTCGCTGGAAGACCTTTACCGGCACGTTCCTGAAAACGCGCTGATCCGCGAGCCGCTGAAAATTCCCCCGGGCATGTCGGAATACGAAATCATGGCGTATTTCCGCGCCCAGGCGGAGAAAATGGCGCACGGTTATGCGTCGTTTCTCGGCGCCGGGGTGTATGCCCACTACCGCCCGGTGCTGTGCGATGTCATCGCGCAGCGCGGCGAGTTCCTCACCTCCTACACGCCCTACCAGGCCGAATACGCGCAGGGAACGCTGCAATCGATCTTCGAGTTCCAGACACTGATCTGCCAGCTCACCGGGATGGAAGTGGCCAACGCTTCGATGTATGACGGCTCGACCGCCGTCGCCGAAGCGGCGATGATGGCCTACCGCATCACTGGCAGATCGAAGTTTTTCGCCCCCCTGAATCTGCATCCCGAATACCGCCAGGTGCTGGACACGGCGGCGCACAATGCGCGGATGAGCGTGGCCACCTATCCGTATGACGCGGCCACGGGCCAGGCCGATCTGGCCGCGCTCGAGCGGCTGCTGGACGAAGAGACCGCCTGCGTCATCCTGCAATCGCCCAACTTCTTCGGAGTCGTCGAGGACGTGCGGGCCGCCGCAGAAATCGCCCACCGGCGCGGCGCGCTGCTGGTGGTGGTCTTCACCGAGGCTGTTTCGCTGGGCCTGCTCGAGCCGCCGCGGGATGCCGACATCGTGGCCGGCGAGCTGCAATCCTTCGCCATCAGCCCGAGCTACGGCGGCCCGTTTGCGGGCGTCATCGCCACGAAGGAGAAGTACATCCGCCAGATTCCGGGCCGGCTGGCGGGCGAAACCAGAGACCAGGACGGCAACCGCGCCTTCTGCCTGACGCTTTCGACGCGAGAGCAGCACATCCGCCGGGAGAAGGCCACGTCCAACATCTGCACCAACCAGGCGCTGGTGGCGCTGATGGCGACGGTCTTCCTCAGCGTTTACGGCAAGCAGGGGCTGCGCGAGCTGGCCGTGCAGAACCTTTCCAAGGCGCACTACCTTGCCGGCGGGCTGGAGCTGAGATTCACGGGGAAGTTCTTCAACGAATTCGTGGTGAAGCCGCGGCGGATGACGCCGCAGCAGGCGCTGGAGCGGCTGCTTGAGAAGAAAATCCTTGGCGGCGTGGCGCTGGCGCGCTTCTATCCGGAGCTGGCGGACTGCCTGCTTGTGTGCGCCACCGAGATGAACCGGCGCGAGGACATGGACGCGCTGAAGGAGGTGCTTGCCTGATGCCGACGCTCGGAAAGGTCCGTCCGCATCCCACGCAGAACGAGCCGCTGCTGTTCGAGCTGTCGCGGCCCGGCAAGCGCGGCTACCAGCTTCCGCCGCTGGACGTGCCGGAGGCCAGCCCCGAGGAAGCGCTTGGCGCGGAGAATGTCCGCCGCGAAATCGAAGATTTTCCCGAGCTGAGCGAGGTGGAAGTTCTGCGCCATTTCACGCGCCTTTCCACCTGGAATTACGCCATCGATCTTGGCATGTTTCCGCTGGGTTCGTGCACGATGAAGTACAACCCGCGGATCAACGAGGCCGCGGCGCGCGTCGAGCCGCTCGCGTGGGCGCATCCCTATCAGCCCGAGGAGCTGAGCCAGGGGGCGATGGAGATCATCGCCACGCTGGAGCAGTATCTGGCCGAGATCTTCGGCATGTCCGAGGTGACGTTGCAGCCCGCGGCGGGCGCCCACGGCGAGTACACCGGCATCATGCTGATCCGGGCGTATCTGGCGGCGCAGGGCAATCCCCGCAAGGTGGTGCTCGTGCCGGACTCGGCGCACGGCACCAACCCGGCGACGGCCGTCATCGCCGGCTACGAGGTGAAGACGCTGGCCTCGAACGACCGCGGAATGACCGACCCGGCGGCCGTGGCCGCGGCGGTGAACGAAGACGTCGCCGCGCTGATGATCACGAACCCGAACACCCTGGGCGTCTTCGAGGAGCACATCGAGGAGATCGCGGAGATCCTGCACGCGAAGGGCGCGCAGCTTTACATGGACGGCGCCAACCTCAACGCGCTGGTGGGTGTGGCCCGGCCCGGCGACTTCGGAGTCGATGTGCTGCACGCCAACCTGCACAAGACCTTTTCGACGCCGCATGGCGGCGGCGGCCCGGGCGCGGGCGCGGTGGGCGTGAAGCCGCACCTCGCTCCCTTCCTGCCCGTGCCGCGGCTGAAGCGCGAGGGCGGCCTGCTGCGCTGGGACTATGACCGGCCGCAATCGATTGGCCGGGTGCGCGCCTTCTATGGCAACTTCGGCGTGATGATCCGCGCGCTGGCCTACATCCTCGCCCACGGCGGCGAGGGCCTGCGCCGGGCCACGCTGGACGCGCTGCTGAATGCGAATTACGTGCGGGCGCGGCTGGAGCCGTACTACCAGATCGCCTATCCCTCGCGCTCGATGCACGAGTGCGTTTTCAGCGACGCGCGGCAGGAGAAGCGCGGCGTTCGCACGATGGACATCGCCAAGCGGCTGCTCGACTATGGCTTCCATCCCTACACGGTGAGCTTCCCGCTGATCGTCCACGGGGCGATGATGATCGAACCCACCGAGACCGAGCCGAAGGCCGAGCTGGACGCGTTCTGCGACGCGCTGATCGCGATCGCGCAGGAAGTGGAAGAGAACCCGGAGCTGGTGAAATCGGCGCCGCATTCGACGCGCGTTTCGCGGGTGGACGAGGTGAGCGCAGCCCGCAAGCCGCGCGTTCGCTGGACGCGGGAGGCAGCCGGCTAGGACTGGCTCCTTCCTTCCGGAACCTGTGGCGCGCCGACGCCTTGCCGGAGTGCCGTCCGTCTGTGCAGGAAATTTATGCGAATTTTTGCTTGACGGTTTCTGCCGCCCTGGCCTACACTACAAAAGGGCCGGAGAAGTCCGGCTCAATTCCCGAGAAAACCATGACTGGCGAAAACTCGATATCCCGGCGGGAGGAGCCCCCGTTGTGCATGGGGGCGAGGCCGGTCCACCGCGTTTCCGCCGCGTCTGTCTGCTCCGCTTCTTCCTCCGCTTTCTGATGCGCTGAGGCGGGCTGGACGCGGTGAGAAGCAGCGTCCAGCGGGCCGCCGAAGCCCCCTCCGCAACGCGCAGTTCCCTGCCGCCTGAACAGCAGCACGAACGAGCCGAGGCCTGTAGCCGCCAGGGGATAACCCCGGCCTGCGCGGCGAGCCTTTCCGCGCGGGTCCGTCCCCGGCTGCGCGGCCGATGCTCCGCGGAGGTGAAGTGTGTTTGCAATTCCGGCGAAAAAATTCAGCAAGAATTTCATCGGCAAGCCGCAGAAAATCCGCAGGAATTCCATGGCGGACGCGGCTGTTTTCCGGGCGGAAGCGGAAGGCAGCTTCCCGCAGTCCGGACCAGACGCACCCGGGCTGTCGGCGGAAGAAGCGGCCGCGAGGCTGGCGGAGACCGGCCCGAACGCCGTGGCAGACGGGAAGGCGCCCCGCTGGTGGACGCAGCTCTGGCATGCGTGCCAGAACGCTTTCATTCTGCTGCTGGCCGCGCTGGCCGCCGTGGCCGCGCTGACGCGCGATTTCGAGGCGGCTGCCATCATCGCGGCGATGGTGCTGGCGAGCGTGGTGCTGCGCTTCACGCAGGAGTACCGTTCCAGCCTCGCCGCCGAACGGCTGAAGCAGATGGTGGAGACGACGGCCACGGTGACGCGGGGAGGAGAGCGCTGCGAGATTCCGGTGCAGGAGATCGTGCCGGGCGACCTCGTCCATCTCTCGGCCGGCGACATGGTTCCGGCCGATCTGAGGCTCATCACGGCCAAGGATCTGTTCGTCAGCCAGGCGGCGCTGACGGGAGAGTCCATGCCGGTGGAGAAGTCCCCTCATGGCGCTGCCGCGGCGGGCGCGGGCGCTCTGGAGGATCCGCGGCTGTGCTTCATGGGCACAAACGTGGTGAGCGGCACGGGCACCGGCGTGGTTGTGGCGACGGGACCGCGAACGGTGTTCGGCTCGCTGGCGCGGCAGGTGGCGGACCGCCGCGTCGAGACGGAATTCGACCGCGGCGTGAGCCGCGTCAGCCGGCTGCTGGTCCGCTTCACGCTTGTCATGGCGCCGGTCGTGTTCTTCATCAACGGATTCACCAAGGGCGACTGGACGCAGTCGTTTTTCTTCGCGCTTTCGGTGGCCGTGGGGTTGACCCCGGAGATGCTGCCGATGATCGTCACGGCGAACCTGGCCCGCGGCGCCGTCAATATGTCGCGCCGCAAGGTGATCGTGAAGCGCCTGCCTTCGATCCAGGATTTCGGCGCGATGGACGTGCTTTGCTCGGACAAAACGGGCACTTTGACGCTGGGGCGGGTGATCCTGGAGCGGCACCTCGACGTGCTGGGGCGGGAGTCGGAAAAGGTGCTTCAGCTCGCCTATCTGAACAGCTATTACCAGACCGGGCTGAAGAGCCTCCTGGATGAGGCGGTGCTGGAGCATGCCGAACTGGAGAGCGGGCTGCGGGTCGCCACGGACTACCGCCTGGTGGACGAGATTCCGTTTGACTTCAGCCGCCGGCGGATGTCGGTCTGCGTAGAGACAGAGAAGCGGGAAGAGCTGCTGATCACCAAAGGCGCCGTGGAAGAGGTGCTTGCCGCGTGCAGCGAAGTGGAGATCGACCGGAAGCAGCATCCGCTGGATGACGCCGCCCGGGAGGAGGCGCGGCGGCTGGTGCGCGAGCTCAGCGAGGAGGGCTTCCGCGTGATCGCCATCGCCTACCGGCGCTTCCCCCTGGGACGCGGCATCTACACGCAGGCCGACGAAGCCGGCATGACCCTGGCAGGCTTCATGGCCTTCCTCGACCCGCCCAAGGACTCTGCGGCGCCTGCGCTGCGCGCCCTGGCCGACCACGGCGTGCGCGTGAAGGTGGTGACGGGCGACCACGAGGTGGTGACGCTGCGGATCTGCCGCGAAGTGGGGCTGGAGGTCCGGGGTGTCCTCCTTGGCCCGGACATCGACCGCATGAGCGACGGGGAGCTCGCCGAAGCGGTCCGCCACGCGGATGTGTTCGCGCGCGTCTCGCCGGAGGCCAAGGCCCGCATCGTGCGCGCGCTCCAGGCCGGGGGCGCGGTCGTCGGCTTTCTGGGAGACGGCATCAACGATGCTCCCGCGCTGCGCCAGGCGGACGTCGGCATCTCGGTAAACACGGCCGTCGATATTGCGCGGGAGTCGGCCGACATCATCCTGCTGGAAAAGAGCCTGATGGTGCTGGAAGAAGGCGTTCTGGAGGGCAGGCGCACTTTCGGCAACATCCTGAAGTACATCCGCATGGGCACGAGCTCCAACTTCGGCAACGTGCTCAGCGTCCTGGGTTCAAGCCTGATTTTGCCGTTCCTGCCCATGCTGCCGCTCCAGCTTCTCGTGCAGAACCTGCTGTACGACCTCTCCCAGACCGGCATCCCCTTCGACGGGATGGACGAGGAGTATCTGCGCCGGCCGAGGCGATGGGACGCCGCGTCGATTTCGCGCTTCATGCTGTGCCTGGGACCGGTGTCCTCCCTGTTTGACTATGCGACCTTTGCGCTCATGTGGTTCGTTTTCGGGGCGAACTCGCCGCTGGCGCAGTCCCTGTTTCAGTCCGGCTGGTTCGTCGAAGGACTCATCTCGCAGACGCTGATCGTTCACATCATCCGCACGCGCCGGATTCCGTTTCTCGAGAGCCGGGCGTCGGGCGCGCTTCTGTTCACCACGGGCGCGGTGATCGCCGCCGGCCTGGCGATCCCCTTCACGCGGCTGGGAGCCAGCCTGGGCATGCAGCCGCTGCCGACGGCGTACTTCCCCTGCCTGCTGGCGATGATCGTCTCCTATTGCCTGCTGGCAGAAGCAGTGAAGCGCTGGTACCACCGGCGCTTCGGATATTACTCGTGAGGTGACCCGATGCACTTCGCCGACTTTCTTTTCCGTCTTGCGCTCGCATTTGCGTTGGGCGCGCTGATCGGCGCCGAGCGGCAGTGGCGGCAAAAACTGGCGGGACTGCGCACCAACAGCCTGGTGAGCATCGGCTCGGCGCTGTTCGCCATGCTGGCGGCTTTTCTGCCCGGCGATGCCAGTCCGGGCCGGATTGCGGCCCAGATCGTTTCGGGAATCGGCTTCCTCGGCGCGGGCGTGATCATCCGCGACGGCATCAATGTCCGGGGACTGAACACGGCCGCCACGCTCTGGTGCTCGGCAGCCATCGGCACCCTTTGCGGGGAAGGGCGTCATGCGTTCGCCGCCGCCGGCGCCCTCGCGGTGGTACTGGCCAACGTGGTTCTGCGCCCGCTGGCGCGCCGGATCGAAACCACCACCCCGGCCGCGGCGGAGGACGAGGTCAGCTACGCCTTTACCTGTACGTGCCTCACAGCCGACGAGGCCCACGTGCGCGCGCTTCTTCTGCACTCGATCCAGACGCTGCCGCTGACGCTGGTCTCGCTCGACAGCGAGGACTCTGCCGATGCGCGGATCGTCCATGTCCGCGCCGAGCTGCGCAGCGCCGGCCGCCAGGACCGGCAGCTCGAGCAACTGGTTGCGCGGCTTTCGCTGGAAAAAGGGGTCAGCCGGATCCGGTGGGAAATCCGGGGCAGCGATCCTCCCGGATGCGAGCTGCCCGCTGCTTTGTCCGCCTCGCGGCACGGTTAGATTCCCGCGGAGGCGAGGCTCATGAAGACCGAAGGTTCAACTTGCGCGCGCGCCAGGACGCTCCGGCAGCGTCTTGGCGCCTGTTCTGGAGCCTGTTGCCGGAACCGGGGCGCACTTCCCTAGCGCGCTCTCTGCGCGGCCCGCGGGGAGCCGGGTTCCGGAGGCGGCTCCCGCATTGGTGCCGCGCGGAGGCTTTTCCTCCGCGCCCAGACGCCCGCGGCCAGGGCACGGCCCTGGAATGCGGACGAGCAGACTTGCCAGGAGGAAACATGATTCTGCTTCTGAAGAAGGCGCGTGTCATTCCCGCGATAGAAGTCCTGTTTGCCGCCTTCATCCTGCTGCATGCTGCCGTGCCGGGCGAAGGCGCCCCGCTGCGAAGGCAGCACCGGACTGCCCCCGCTCCCAACTCGATCCGGATTACCGGCGAGGAGTTGCAGAGGCTGCTGATTGGGGCAACTGCCGACGATCCTTACGGCATCCTCTCGATCCTTTCGCTGAAAGCGGGCCTGACCTTCCGCAGCACGGGGGATCCAGGGGCCGAAAACTGGTTCATTGTCCGGAATTTCGGCCGAGACAACAGCCGCCTGACCCTTGTTCTGCTGGACGGCAGGCCGGTCAATCTTTCCAACAATTTCACGGTGGAATTTGACGACATTCCTGTGGCAATCATTGACTCGATTACGGTCTATTTCGGTCCCGTGCCGGTGCGATATGGCGGGTTCCACACGGTGGTCGACATCCGCACGGCCGAGCCACGCACGAAGTCTGGACTTGCGTCTGTGGCGGGAGGGTCCCAGGAGACGGCCCGCGCCAACCTCGTCCTCGAGCACCCCGGGCGGATTTCCTGGCTTGCCAACCTGAACTTTGACCGGACCATGGGCCAAACGGGCAACTCGCTGTCAGGCGTGCTGGACCGCTGGACCTACTCCAACCGGCGGGCAACCATGTTCAATCCCTATCTGAAAACGGACTGGAAGTTGTTTCCATTCCTCGAGCTTCATGCCCACGCCCAGCTTGTGGAGCTGGAGAAATATTACGGCGAAGGCCTGCACTATGGACGCCCGCAGAAAAGGCGGCGTTCGATGCAGGGGATTTTCCTCGAGGCGGTCTCCCCGGCAAAAGCGGCGACGGAATTCTCCCTGGCGACTTATCTCAATCTGGAGGAGGAGAGTCTGAACGCGCAATTTCCGGAAAATCCGGCCTACAACGTGCACTGGGGAGACCAGGAGCGGCAACGATTCGGATTTCTCGGCAGCTTCGCCCGCCCGCTGGGCGCGCGCCTGTGGCTTTCCGCCGGCGGCGAGGCGCATCGCAGCCGCGGCAGGACGAATGATGAGTACGTCTTCTTCCGCTGGATCAGCTCCCAATCCCATTACGGCGCGTTTCTGGAGGCGACGGCCCAGCCGTGGCGGGGCGCGGTCCTGACGGCCGGAGGACGTCTGGATGGCCAGACCTCGATCGGACGGCTCCGGCCCGCATGGCAATTCGCGCTCGAGCAGGAGTTGATGCGGGGCCGGCTTTCCGCCTATGCCGTAGTGGGCAAATCCAACCGGTGGATTCCGCTGAACGAAGTCAACACGTTCCTTCGCCCGGCCAGGCTGCTGGGGCCGCCCTTTCTGGCTGCCGGATTCTCGGAGCCCGCGCGCCAACTGGACTTCGAACAGTTTCGCAGCTTCGAGGGAGGGTGGAAACTGCGCTTCGGACGTCTGGAGGAAGCCCGCCTGGCTTTGTTCGCTCACAGGCTGGCGGGGCCGACGGGAACAAGCTCCTTCGAGGTTGTCCCCATCCGCCCGGCTCCCGGAATTCCGCCCGGCTTTGCAGCAGCGCTGGCGAGCTTCGAGCGCAATGTTCCCCTCGTCGAGCGTTCGGAAGGACTCGAGGCTTCACTCAATACCCGGATCCGGCCGCGTTTGCTGATGTTCGCCAACTACTCTTACTACCTGCGTGCCGACGCGGAGGCGCTCCCCGGAGTACGGCTTTACGAGGGGCCGCTTGCCGGGCCGCAGGCGCAGGCCGCGCTCAACCAGTCCATCGGAAGCCTCGTCATTCCCGCCGCGGGGCGAGCCAACATACCCGGCGCTTACCGGATGCTTGGCAATCTCGGTTTGCTTGGCAATCTGGGCCGGGATACTTCGTTCAATCTGCTCGGCCGCTGGCGCGGCCCCACGCGGGATCCGATCATGAAATTCGGTCTGGATCCCGGAACGAACCGTATCGGCGGCAGCGTCATCTGGGATCTCGGACTGAATCGGACGGTGCACCGCTCCGACCGGAGCGAGCTGGCTGGGTTTGTCAAGGTGGTCAACTTGCTTGACAAACGCTTCGAGACCTTCGTCCACTATCCGATGTCAGGACGGACCGTATATGGCGGCTTTGTCTGGAGCTGGTCGGCCCGCGCCAGTGCCGCGGCGCCGCCAACCGGATGCAGGCACGCCCGTTGAACATGCCGCGCCCGGAGGACTCCATGCGGATCCGGCAACTGGAGCATCCAGGCCGGGCCGGAGCGACATGGGCTGAAAATCGATCCGTGCAGGGGGGTGGGGAGTCCACATCCTGCCTCCATCACCCTGCACGGTGGGCTTCCAGCGGACTGCCAGATCCGGCTGCTGCTTTCCCTGCGGTCGCAGGGCCGCATCCCCGCGCTCTGCTGTTCTCTGCGGAAGCAGATCATGGAAAGTGGCGCGAAATGCCCGCGAAGCGTGTGTCTCGCCGCCGGCACTCCCCTGGGCCGGGGCGCGAATCCCTTCGCAAGAGCTGAGGTAGGGTTGCTGCGATGGCCCTGCGTGTGCCGCAAGCTGGGCGGACTCCTGTCAGCCAACCGGCAGGGGCGGGGGATGCCCGGCATGTGGAAGCCGCGTGGGACTGCACGAGCCCAGATTGCGGAAGTGCGCCGGGAGCAGCAGACCGTCACGCAGAAACAGGCTGCCCGCTGGCGGCAGGCCGGACATCGCAGGAAGGCGCTACTGAAGGATCAAGGGCACTTTCACCTCGACCGTCTTCGGCGGGAAGCACATGCGGTCGTTGCACGCCTGATAGCGGAGCTTGCCGGCAAGAAGCGCGGGCCCGGGCATGGCGTTCGGCGGACGGCGGAAGCGCGTGACGATTTCAAAGTCGCCGTCGATGACCGCAATCGGCTTCTCCGTGAACGCGAACTTCTCGAACTTCGGCTTCGGGTAGATGATCTCCACCGGCTGCAAGGGGCCCTGGGCGTCCCAGGTGAGGCGCAGAGGAATGAGATAGTCCTCCGAGGGCTTGTCCGAGTTGGCGTGATAGCCGGGCCGGATGGTCGCTTTCAGCGGGATTCGCACCTCTTCCTGCCTGGGGACGACGACCTTCTGCGGCTCCTGGAGGGTGAGGATCTGCTGGGACTGCGCGGCGGCAGGTGCGGCCAGCAGCGCCGAGAGCAGGCTAATCCAGCAACTGGCGGATTTCTTCTTCATACGTCTTCTTTGTCACCAGCCCGACATGGGTGCTGGCGATGCGCCCTTCGCGGTCGATGAGGAAGGACATCGGCAGGGCCTCCACGCCGCCGTACTTCATCTCCACCTCCGGCGTGGAGATGACGACGGGATAGTTCACCTGCCGGGCAGCGAGGAAGGGACGGACGGCATCCCAGCCATCCTCGTCCACGCTCACGCCGATGACCGTGAAGCCGCGATCCTTGAACGTGCGCTGGAACTCGACGAACCACGGGATCTCGATCTTGCAGGGACCGCACCATGTCGCCCAGAAGTTGAGCAGAACGACCTGGCCGCGGTATTCCGAAAGCCGGATGGTCCTGCCATGGACGTCCTTCAGTTCGAAGTCAGGCGCGGGCTTGCGGTCCGCTGCTTTCCGCGCGTTCCGGGAGGCCGGCTCGCCCCTCGTGATGATGGAAGCACAACCAGAAAGGGCAAGCAGGGCGGCACACAGGAAAGCAGTGAGTCCGGGGAGGCGGAAATTCATGGAAACAGGCGGATCCCTTCCGAAATTCTATCAGGTTAGATGGGCAAGACCCCTCCGTGGTGACGAACAATCCCGGCCAACGTTTGCCGGCGCTGGCTGCGGAAGGGTTCCGGAAGGGTAAATTCCCCGTGCCGGCGGAGGAGGCCGAACGCCCAGGCGGCGGAGTCGCAAAAGCTTTCGCAGACATACTCCCGCCAGCGGCGCGAGCGCCGCTCGATGTCGGCGGGGCGGAGGCTTGCGAGACGCTTCTCGGCGGACCAGCCCAGCTCGCCGGTGGCTCCCAGCGCCATCTGTTGACGCAAAAGCTCTTCCCAGCAGCGGCGTTCGGCGTTGGAAAGCCGCACCCAGACGAAGTGGAAGAGTTCGTGAAGAGCGATGCGGGAAAGCTCGCCGGGCGAGCGGCGGAGCGCCTCATCGAGCACAAGCCTGCGCTCGCGGATGAAGCTGGCGGCATGAACTTCCTGCCCCGGACCTTCGCCGAACACGAGCCTGCCCCGCCAGGCGCGGAGGCGGCGCGCCCAGGCGAGGCGGACGGGGCGGCCTTCAAACCGCAGTCGGGCCCGGGCGCGAATGCCTATTGCTTCGGCGAGCCGCCGCCCAGGTACGATTCGTCCCTGAACTCGATCTGGAGCGATTTCTGGACGCTCTCGATCCATTCCCGGAACCGCGCCTCCCGGAGCGTGTCGAAGATCTCACTCTGGACTTCTTCGAAGGCTGGCTCCGTGTAGTCCTCGAGCCGGAAGATCCAGAACCCGCCGGTCTGGCGCACGGGATCCGACACCTGGCCGGGGCGGAGCGAGAAGATGGCCGTGCGGATCTCCGGTGGCAGGTTCTGGTCGTTCGGCTTCACGGGGCGGAATTCGCCGCCCTTGCCTCTGGTCTCTTCGTCGTCGGAAAACTGACGGGCCAGCGTGGCGAAATCCGCTCCGGCGCGGGCCTTCGCCACGAGCTCGCGGGCCAGCTTCCCGGCTTCGGCGCTGGTGCGCGGCCGCTTCGCCTTCGGATCCTTCGAGGGGGGCGGGTTGTCATTGAAGCTGAGGTAGATCACGCGCACCTGGGCGCGGGAGAAGTCCTGCTTGTGCTCCTCGAAGTAACGCTTCTGCTCCTCGGGCTGGATCTGGATGCGCATCGCCGCCTGATCCATGGCCGCCTGTGCCAGATAGATGGACCGCTGATAGGCAAGGCGCGTCCTGTGCGGCTCCGAGTCAGCAACTCCTTCCTTCTCGGCCATGGCGGCGAGCCGCTGCATGAGAGCGTACTGAACGAGGAAGTTCCGCCTGTCCACCAGGAAGTTCTGCGCGACATTGGGGGGCAGCCGGTTGATCAAACCTTCGATCTCGCTTCGCCGCCAGGGCTGGCCTTCGATGACCACGACCACGGGGTCGTCGCTTTCCGCAGGCGGCTGCTGGATGGCCGCCGTGGCCGTGGCGGAAACGCACAGGAATGCAGCAATGAGGGTACTGGTAAGCCGATGCATCGTCTATCCTTAAAGTTAGCATGCGGTTGGCGGTCCACTCCGGCGTTCCTTTCGGCCTGGCGGCGCACCTGGCGGAGCGGCTGAGATGAACCTGCTGCCGTTTTCCGGGCCTCTCTGGCTCGACGTTTCGCTCTGGTCGGCGGATCTGGCCAACCTGGAAAGCGAGATCCGGCGGCTGGAGCCGTTCGCCGACAGCTTCCATCTGGACGCTGCCGACGGCCACTACGTCCGCACGCTGCTGTTCTTTCCGGACCTGGTGGCGCGGATCCGACAGATCACGAAGAAGCCGCTGCACGTGCATCTGTTCGCCACGCGGCCGATGGATCTGCTGCCGCTGTTCCTGGATGCCGGAGCAGACTGGGTGACGCTTCCGATTGAAACGGGCAAGCGGGTGTGGCAGGCGATTGAGCAGGCGCAGGCGCGCGGGGTTCGCGCCGGGGTGTCGCTGGAGCTGGAAACGCCGGTGGAGATGGTCCGCGGGTTCCGCAACCGCGTGTCGCACATCGTGCTGATGGGCACGCCGCCCGGGGTGAAAGGCTGCGGGCTGGACGAGCGCGCCTGCGACCGCATGGCGGAGGCGGCGGCGCTGCTGGAAGGGTCGACGGCGCGGCTGCTGGCCGACGGAGGCATCCGCGAGGAGACTGTCCCGCTGCTGCGCGCCTCGGGCGCGGGCGGCATCGTTCCGGGGTCCCTGCTTTGCGGGGCGGCGGATCCGGCGGCCGTGCACGCATGGCTCAAGAGCCTGTAGCGTTGGCCGCGTCCTGCCGGCGGCGGAAGCAGGACTCCCAGCGGCCGGGGGCGGTCTCCCCGGTCCATGCCTCGAAGCCGGCGTGGCGCATCCCGTGGATCAGCGGCGATGGGCAGAACGAGCTGACAAGGACGACCATCTCGCCGGGCTGAAGCGCCGACGCGCATTGCCTCACCGTGCCCGCCGGGTGCAGGCCCGTGGCGAGCATTTCGTCGGCATCCACTCGGAAGCGGACGATGAACTCCCGGGCCCATGCGGGCCGCGGCGTGGGCGGCAGAGGGACGTGGCCTCCGGGGCCGCAGGATGCCTCTTCTTCCTGCGCCTGTCCGGCCCAGGCGCGGACCACGGCCACGAATTCGCCCGCGGGCAGGCCGGTAAGGCGCGCGGCCTGCTCCAGCGTGGTTCCTTGCAGCAGGCTGTGGCGAAGCGTTTCGTTCCGCACGGATGCCAGCGCGGGGATGGCCGCCAGCAGGCGGGTCTCAAGCTCCGGGTGCTCCGCAAGCAGCGTGGCGAGGCGGGTGTCGGGCTGAATGGGCGTAATCATGCGTCAGGCTCCCTGGACTGCGGATTCTTCGTACTGAAGCAGGCGGCGTTCGCCTTCGAGCGAGCGGATGCGCGTGATGTCCTGCGTCACTTCGAGCGTGCCGAGGTACTGGCCCGCTTCGTTCCGCACGGCGAAGTAGCGGATGTGGACAAAGCGGCCGTGGAACTGGATCCAGAACTCGGCCACGCTGTGACGCCCGGAGCGGAAGTCCTCAAGGATCCGGTCGACGACATCGACGCTGCGCGGCGGGTGGCAGTGCTGGACCTTGCGGCCGAGAATCGCTTTCGAGCGCGCGAAAATGCGGTCCGGACCCTCGCTGAAGAAGGCGACGCGGTCGTCCGCATCGACAAAGGTCAGATCCACGGGCAGCGTGCGGAAGATCGCGAGGAGCTGTTCGAGCGTGAGGCTTCCGGTGGGAAGCTGGACTGCCTGGGCTCCCTCCAGCCGGAGCCCCTCGCGCAGCACGCCTTCCGGCGGGCGGTAGCCCTCCAGCGGCGCGGCGAGGCACCAGCCGTAGCGCGGCGAATCGGCCCAGATCTGGCCCCAGTCGTCTTCGGTGAAGACGTCCAGGCACAGAGGGAGAAGGATGTTCTCTTCCTTGGAGATCATCTCCTCGATGGCCGCCGCGGCGCTGCGGCCGATGGTCTGCGCCACAAGCTTCCACTCCTCGAGCTTCGCCTCCCGGACCGAAAGCGCCTGCTGGAGGCTCTTCAGCATGGCGCGGATTTCATCGTCCTTGCCCCACATCACCTTCGAGGGGCCAGTGATGCCGTGGGCTTCCAGCCGGGAGAAGAAGAGTTGCTCCTTGCGCTGATAGTGCTTGTCGGCGTCCATCAGCTCGTTGGCGCACTGCCGCCACTGGTCGAGCAGCGGCGGGAGTGCGGACGGGTCGGCGAGCGCGGAGATGGATGCGATGACGTCCCGCATGCGCGCCACCACTTCCCGCAGAGCCTGATTTTCGCGCCGCATCGTGTCTGCGGGATGGCCGGGCGGCACGCTCCGCGCCGGCGGCGGGACCAGCACCTCGCGGGCGAGCTGCGAGTGCAGGTCGCACATGGACATGATCTCCTCGGCGGGCATGCCTTCCGCCATCAGCTCCTGCTCCATGGCGACCATTTCGGAGTAGTCCGTCTCACGGACGATGGCGCGGAGCTGATCCCGCACGGCGCCGGCCGGAACGCCCTGGTGGAGCTGCCGGATGATGTGTTTCAACTGGCGGATGCGCTGCGTCCGGTTGTCGATGAGTTCGCTCACTGGGTCGGTGTCCTCTGTTTGCAGAGTAGAGGATCCGCGCCTCCGGTTCGATGACTCCAGTCACAAAGCCCGCAAATCTAATGCAGGATGACCTTGGCGAGCCCCGGATTGCCGGCGGCGTCGAAAGCGCGGACGACGACCGCGCGCTCGCCGCCCCCGGCCGGCACGCGGATGGTGAAGGACTCTTCGCGGCTGTCCCAGATGCCGTCGGCGGGTTCGGCCAGGGTCCACGGTGCGGCGTTGACGGAGAACTCCGCGCGGCGCACGGGCGAGGCGTCATCGGCGGCGCGCGCCTCAATGACCCATTCCGCGCCTTCGCGCCTGGGGGGAGAGAGGACGACGCGGGGCGGCGTCTGGTCGATCAGCACGGGCTGGCTGACCAGATCGGATTCGCGGGCCGCCTGGGGGCTGTTGCCGGGCCGGTCCGACGCCACCACGCGGAAGAAGTACCGCCCGTCAGCAAAGACCTCGGCGTCCTGCTGGAGCGTGTTTTCTTTCAGGTCGCCTTTCAGTAGCTTCCACTCCTTCTCGTCCTCTCCGCGGAAGTAGACGCTGTAAAGGAGCGGATCCCCGTCGGGGTCGTCGGCCTGCCAGGTGATATAGATCTGCTGCATGCCGGTGCGGCTGACGGCCTGGGTGGGCGTGCCGGCGCTGGTCTGCTGTCCGGCTTCGCCGGTGTCGGTGACCGTGATGCTGTAAGACACCGAAGAGGAAGACGACTGGGCGGGCGTGGCGGGCTTGGCCTGCGCGGCGGTCCACTGCGGCGTCACCTGAATGCTGCGGACCACGGGCCGCCCGTTCTGCGGCTGGTAGCTGACAGCGACAGAATCCACAATCGGTGGCGGCCCGCCATCGGGCTTCATCTCGACGCGCCACTGGATGTAGCGGGCGTTGGGGCTGGCGATGCGGTTGCGGCCGAGGTCGGTGATCGGATCGGACCATTCGCTCCAGGTGGAGTCCGGGCGCGCCGAGTTGCCGCTGCGGGTGCGGAAGACAAGCTGGCCAGGGCGGGCTTCGGCGCGCCACTCGAGGCGGCCCCAGCGTGCGGCGTTGCCCGCGTCATGCACGGGGGATTCGTAGATGCCGGTCTCTGCCGCCGCCCCGTTCAGCCGGTACAGCTTCCCCTGATTGCTGGTGGCGGCGATGAGGCTGGCGCCGGATTCTGCGAGCCTCGTGGTTTCTCCTTCCCGGGTCTCCACGAGCAGCGCCGCTTTGAGATCCGGCGAGAGCCGGTAAATGCGGCCATTGAGGTCGGTGGAGAAGTACAGCTCGGCTCCGCGCACGGCGAGGTCATAGACGTTCTCTTCCCTGCTGGACCAGAGCGTTTCCACCAGATGGTCCGGATAGATGCGGTAGAGTGCGGACTTCTCCGCGCTCAGGTCGACCGCGGGAGCCGGAGGAGGCGTTTCCACGACCGGCGCGGCGGGCTTCGGCTGCTCGGCCTTCGGCTGGATCTCGATGCCGCGCTGCGCGGCGGCGTCGGCGTCCGCCGAGACGGTGATCGTGGTGGTCACCATGCCGGTGGTTTGCTGCGCGGCGGCGGTGGCGGCGGTCTGCGCCTGGCGGCGGGCATAGGCCCCGCCCATCGCGGCGACATACACCGAGCCGTCTGGCGCGGGCACGATGGAACGGATCTCCGGCAGGCTCGAATCATACAGCACGAAGGCCTTGCCCTTGCCCTCGATCCGGTAGAGGATCCCGTTGGGTTCGGTGCCGGCCAGCAGCCGCCCCCTGGCGTCCACGGCGAGAGCCGTGACATGGGTCTGTCCTGTCTCATACCAGACCTCTCCCTGCCCCGCTCCGCTGATGCGCCAGATCCTGCCCTCCTGTCCCGTGCCCGCATACAGCGCGCCGTCGGCGGCTGCGCAAAGCGACCAGATGTATTTCTGCTTCGGATCGAAGTACTCGGCCGCCTTGCCGTTTTCAATGCGCCAGATCTTGCCGTCGGGCGACGAAGCGGCATAGAGGACGCCTTTCGCGTCCAGCGCCAGCGCAAAAACCTCCGGTTGCGGAGCAGACCACAGCAGAACCGGCTTCTCGCCCGCCTTCCAGCGGTAGACGCGGCCGCGGTGGCCGGTGGAGAAATACACGGTGCCGTCCGGGGCGGCGGCGACGCTCCAGACGCCCGCTTCGCCCGTTTCGGCCAACGTCTCCAGCCGCGGCGCCAGCGTCAGCCGGCCGTCCCGCGTGAGCGAGACGCCCTGGAATCGTCCCTTCAGAAAATCGTTGTAGGTGTTGCATTCCCACGTGCCGGTGCTCCCTGCGAAGCACAACAGGCAGGCGAGACACAGGGCGGGAAGCGGGCGTGTGCGTTTCATTCTTTCACTTCCACCTGGATGGTTCTGGAACCGGTGAAAAGATACGGCGCCGGATCCATGCGCAACGAAGCCACCAGGGAGTTGGCCTGCTGTGACGCGCTTTGCAGCAGCGCGCCGGCCATCGAAGGCGGCAGCAGGGGCAGATTCTCCCCCTGCACCTGCAAGGTAGGCGAGGCGCGCCAGACGCGGACATAGGGCCGGTCATTGGGATGCAGCTTCGTCAGGAAGGCGCGGAGCTGCTCGGCCGAGCGCGGGGGCGTCAGCAGGAACTGGCGGAACTCGGCGAGGTTCGCGGTGGAGCCGTCAGTGACGGTGAAATAGAGCGGGCCTGCGGGGGCTCCCACCGGCACCTGGTAGCGGACGGTGCGGGTCAGCTCAATGCCGCTCTCGCCCAGAAACAGCGCCGTGATCTCCACCGATTCACCCGGGCGGACGGCGCGGCGCGAGCTCCACACGCCGTCGAGCTGCACCTGGCGCTTCTCGTTGCTGACTTCCAATTCCACGTCGATGCCCGCCAGCTTCAGCGTGTCGAAACCGCTTTGCAGGATGGCCGCCACCGGCGCGGCCACGGCGGCAGCCACCATGGACGGCGCGCCCAGCTCGGCTGCGTACACGTTGGAAAGGGGCACCGGCTCGCCGCTCTGCATCCGGAGCTGTCCGCGGAGAATGACGGTAGACAGGCCGGCGGCACGCTCAGTCGCTTCCAGCGCGGAAAAGACGGCCATCTGAAGCAGGATGGGCGTCAGCAGCCGGTCGTGGACCAGCTCCATGCGGTACGACCATCGCTGCCCGGCAGGCGTGGCGCCGGCTACGCGGATGGCGAGCGGCAGCATCCGTGGCTTGCGGCCCAGTTCGCCGGCGACGGCGGAAAAGCTGTCCAGCGTCATCGCCCCCAGCCACTCGCCGGGATTGGAGATCTTGAACGAGGAATTGAGGCTGGGCAGAAGCGTGAGAACCTCGGCGCGGGCAAACGGCATCTCGGTCTCGCCCGCTCCGAGGAAGCGATGCCCGAAGGCATAGACGCGGCGGCCGTCGACGTAGGTCACCGTGCCGTCGGCGCCCACGTTCATGTCGCCGGTCATGAGCTGCACGCTGATCATCTCCCCGGGCTGAAGAGGCGCGGTCGGTTCCGAAGGCTGGCGCATCCGTCCTCCGCCCATGCCCTGCACCGGCTCCAGCCCGGCGGCGCGGAGGGCAGGCGCGAAGTGCTCGATGGCACCGCGGGCGAACCCGCTGAACCACAGGGGCGTGGCGATTTCCATGAGCCGGGCCGCGCCCGTTTCGATCCCCTGGCGGCGGGGCAGTGCGGAGGCAATGTCGAAGGGGTCGTGCCAGGCAACCCCTGCGCGCGCCGACGGCGCCGCGCGCAGCATCTCCTCGATCGGCCGGATGCCTGCAATCGGAGCTTTCGCGAAGGGGAACGAGTAGGCGACGGCACCGACCAGGCGGCCGTTGGAATAGACCGGGCTGCCGCTCATACCCTGAAGCACGCCGGTCTGTTCCAGCGGACCGCCGCTCAGCCGGGCGAGAATGATGGACTGGTTCGGCCCGACGTTTTCCAGCACGCCGAGGATCTCACAGCGGAACTCCTCCACGCGGGAGCCCTGGAACACCGTCCTGCCGGTGCAGGGAATGCCGGCGCGGACCTCCCTGAGTGGCAGGATGCTGCCGCCCGTTTGGGCGCAAAGAACCCCGCCCGTCAAAAAGGAGATCAGCATCACCCCCGCTAGCCGGAGCACGATTTCATTGTAGACGCGCGTTCCGCGCGAGTCTCGGCGTTTCGGGCTTTTCGTAGTACTTTCGCTGCGGTTTGCACGGAGATTTCACCTTGGGAGACATGGCAGGCCGGTGGCGGCACCCTGCCAGCGGCGAATGGCCCGCGGCATGCCTGGCGCGCCCGCGGCTGCCTCCGGGCTGCGCTCCCGGTTTGCGCGGGGCAATAGCGGCAAGCGCCGTGTGCGTGGGCGGCGCGACCGCCCTGTTGCGAAACCGGCTTCAGTCCAGGAAGCCGCGCCAGGTGTTGCCCTTCTGGTCGCGGAGAATCACTCCGTATCCATCCGAGACGCCGGTGATGAAGTCGCCGTTGGAGGAACGGAAGCGGAAGCGGATGGTATCGTCCGGCTGGCGCTCGGCCACTCCGCGCCATTCATTGCCGAATTCATCGCGCAGATGGATGTATTCGCCGTCAGCCGGGCCGTTGACGACGCGATTCGTGCTGTCGCGGAAATGCAGGAAGCCCCCGTTCAGCCCTGAACTCTGGCGTCTCCTCCGGAAAATCATGGCTCCCTCTGAGCCTGATTATCGGCGAGGGCGGGCGATGGCGCTATCAGGCAAACGCCCTAGCCGCCCCCTGTCCCGGCACGCGTCCGGCTCCGCTAACTTGAAAAGGAGCCATGCGAGCCGTCATCCAGCGTGTCTCCAGCGCCAGCGTCACCGTGGACGGGCAAGTGACCGGAGCGATCGGCCCCGGCCTTCTGGTCCTGCTGGGCGTGGGCCGCCACGACACCGAGCAGGACGCCGAGGCGCTGGCGCAGAAGATCATCGAGCTGCGCGTGTTTCAGGACGAGGCCGGCAAGATGAACCTGAGCCTGCGCGACACGGGGGGCAGCCTTCTGGTGGTTTCTCAGTTCACGCTCTATGGGGACACGCGCAAGGGGCGGCGGCCCAGCTTTGACCTCGCGGCACCGCCAGATCAGGCCAGGCGGCTGTACGAGCACTTTGTAGAAGCCGCGCGGCGGCTGGGGGTGCGGGTGGAGACCGGTGTGTTCCAGGCGATGATGTCGGTCAGCCTGGTCAACGAGGGGCCGGTGACGTTTCTGGTGGAGACTCGAGATCCCAGCCGAAGCGGCGGATGATCTCCGTGCACGGCCCATCGGCGACGATCCGCCCATGCTCGAAGAAGACGGCGCGCGGGCACAGCGCGCGGGCGAAGGCCGCGTCGTGCGTGGCGATCAGCTTCGCCTGCGGGAGCGTGCGCAGCAGTTCGAGCAGGGCTCGGCGCGCCGGGGGGTCGAGGTGCGTGGTGGGTTCGTCGAGGATCAGCACCTCCGGCTCCACGGCGAGGATGCCGGCCAGCGCGACGCGCTGCTTTTCTCCGCTGCTCAGATGATACGGGGCGCGGTCCAGCCCTTCTTCGATGCCGACGGCGGCCAGCGCGCGTCGGGCGCGCAGCTCGGCCTCTGCCCGCGGCAGGCCCGCGCGCAGCGGTCCGAAGGCGACATCCTCCAGCACCGTCGGCCGGAAGAGCTGGTCCTCCGGATCCTGGAACAGGAATCCGATCTTGCGGCGGATGAGCGGCAGGTGCTTCGGCTCCACCGGCAGGTCGCAGACGCGCAGCGCCCCCTCGCCGCGCAGCACGCCGTTCAGATGCAGCAGGAACGTGGTCTTGCCGGAGCCGTTGCGGCCGAACAGAGCGACGCTCTCGCCGCGGTGCAGATGGAAGTCGACTCCGCAGAGAACCTCCCGGCCGGGTTCGTACGAGAAGCGGAGCCCGCGGGCGTCGACGATGCAGCTCACGGGGGCCCTCCCGCGCCGCGGGCAAGCATCGCGCGGTGGATGCGCGAGGCTCGGGCAAAAGAAGACGCGAGCAGCACCGCGGCGCTCGACGCGGAGATTTCGAAGGAGCGTTCGGCGCCGCGCGCCAGCGCCGCCATGCGCAGCCGCTGCGCCTGTTCCACCAGCACGCCCAGATAGCGCCAGAGGAAGTGCATCACCTCCAGCAGCAGCGACGGCGCGCCGAAGCGGGCGGCGGCGGAGAGCACCTCTTCGAGCGGCGTCGTCGCCATCAGCAACACGGCCCAGAGGGCCGACACCCACGGCTTCCAGAAAAGAAGGAGGGCGCGCGCCGGGTCTCCGGCCAGCCAGCTCATGCCGGCGAAAACGAGTGAGAACGGCAGCACCAGCGCCGCCCGCAACGCCAGAGCGGCGGCGGGCAGCCGCGCCAGCCACGCCAGCAGGGGGAACAGCAGCGCCAGCAGCCAGGCGCGGTCCCACAGCGAGGATGCCGCCAGCAGAGCCAGCGCTGCGGCCAGCTTCCAGCGCGCATCCAGACGGTGCAGGCCGCTGCGGCCGCGGCTCCATTCATCGAACCGGAAATGCCGGGGCCCTACGCGTTGCGCCACCTTGCGATCCATTTTCCGGCGGCCCAGCACAGGGCCGCTGCGGCCCCCAGCCCGGCCACGCCCGCCACCGCCTTGCCCAGCCACGGGGAGGAGAACCACGGGGCCTGATAGTCAGGCATGGGCGCGCCGGCCAGCGCGCGCTCCATCTCCTCGATGCCCAGCCGTTGGGCCAGATGCTCCAGCCCGTCCGGCAGCGCGGAAGCCAGCAGGAAGCCCGCGGCGGCCAGCAGCAGAGAAAAGAGCAGCACGCCAGCCAGCAGGCGCGGCTGCGAGGTCTGCTGCTGTTCGAGCAGCGAAGGCTGGATGCGCTCCAGGGCGGCCACGACGGCAGCGGTGATGGCGCCCTCGACAACGGCCGTCACGGCAAAGACGCCCAGCGCGCCAGCCAGCGCGGGCGCAGGAATGCGGATGCCAGAGGAGGCCAGCTCGGCCAGCGCCAGGCAGGCAGCCACGAACGCGCTCAGCGTGCCGGCAGCGAATGCCGCGGCGCGGCGGCGCCGGCCCCCGTCCAGCACCCGGTACGACCAGGCGGCCGCGGCCACGCCCGCCACCGCCATATTGAGGGCGTTGGCGCCCAGCGCAAGCAGGCCGCCATCCTGGAACAGCAGCGCCTGCACGGCGAGAATCGCCGTCATCACCACGATGGCGGGGGCGGTGCCCAGCGTGATGGCCAGCAGCGCCGAGCCGAGCAGGTGCCCGCTGGCGCCTGCCGCGACGGGGAAGTTGATCATCTGGGCAGCGAAGACGAACGCGCCCATGACGCCCATTAGCGGCACCCGAGGCTCGTCGAGCGACTGCGCCGCGCGGCGCGAAGCCAGCACGACGCCCGCCAGCCCCGCCGCGCCCGTCACCGCGAGCACCGGCGGCGACAGATACCCGTCCGGGATGTGCATGACGCCACCACAGTAGCAAAACCGCCGGATGCGTGCTACCCGCGGCGGCCGCGCTACGATGGGAGTTCGCCCGCTTGCCATGGCGCAGCACGACAGCGCGGTTCTGCTCATCAGTTGCCCCGATGCGCGCGGCCTGGTGGCCGGAGTCTCCGGCTTCCTGTACGCGCACGGCGCAAACATCCTCTCGACGGACGAGCACCGCGACGACGCCACAGGGCAGTTTCTGATGCGTGTCGAGTGGGACCTCGACGGATTCGGGCTGGGCCGCGAGGACTTCGCCGCCGCGTTCGAAGCCGCCGTGGCCCGCCGCTTCCGCATGGATTGGCGCGTGGCGTACTCGCGGGACCGGCTGCGCGTGGCGATATTTGCTTCCCGGCAGCTCCACTGCCTGGCCGATCTGCTGCACCGCCACCACTTGGGCGAGCTGCCGGGCGACATCCGCCTTATCGTCAGCAACCATGAGGACGCCGCGCCGCTGGCCGGATTTTACGGGGTGCCGTTCTTCTGCACGCCGGTGGCGCCGGAGACGCGCGCCGAGGCCGAGGCGCGGCAGATGGGGCTGCTCGAAGAGCACGGGATCGACCTGGTCGTGCTGGCCCGGTACATGCAGGTGCTGTCGCCCGGCTTCGTGGCGCGCTTCCCGGCGCGCATCATCAACGTGCACCACTCGTTCCTGCCCGCCTTCCGGGGCGCGCGGCCGTACCACGCGGCGTTCGAGCGCGGCGTGAAGCTGATCGGCGCGACGGCGCACTATGTGACCGAGATTCTCGACGACGGGCCGATCATCGAGCAGGAGGTCGTGCGCGTGTCGCACCGCGATCAGCTCGAGGACCTGATCGAAAAGGGGCGCGACGCCGAGCGGCTGGCGCTGGCGCGCGCCGTGCGCTGGCATCTCGAACATCGCATCCTGCTGTACGGGCGCAAGACGGTGGTCTTCACATGAGGGAGGCGGCGCGGTGATTCTTGGCACGGGCATCGATCTGGCGGAAGTGGACCGGATCCGCGAAGCGGTGGAGAAATACGGCCGGCGGTTCCTGGAGCGCGTCTTCACGCCCGCCGAGATCGCCTACGTAGAGCGCAAGGCGAACCGCTACGAACGCTACGCGGCGCGCTTCGCGGCGAAGGAGGCGGGGATGAAGGCGCTCGGCACGGGGTGGCGGCGCGGCGTGCGCTGGCAGGACTTCGAGGTGCGCAACCAGGCTTCGGGCCGCCCGGCGCTGGTGCTGCATGGCATGGCGGCGGAGTTTGCGCGGCAGCTCGGCGTGGAACGGATCCACCTTTCGCTGACGCACACGGCATCGATGGCGCAGGCTTTCGTCGTTCTGGAAGGCCGCGGGCCGGAAGGCTGACCGTCAGCGGGCGCTGGCCGCGCCGGCGCGGGTCTGTTCGGCGGGCAGCTCCGGCGGAGAGGCCGCGTCCATCTGCTTCGTCACCTCCCACACGTGCCACATGCGGTGGATGACGGTGAGGTTGCCTAGCACGGCGATCACCCAAAGCACGGCGGCCATGCGGTCGAACAGCGCGCCGATGATCAGCAGCACGACGCGCTCGGGCCGCTCGAGGAAGCCCACCTTGCAGGAAGGGATGACGTTTTCGGCGCGGGCGCGCGTGTAGCTGATCATCACCGTGGCGGTCATCACCACGGCGGTGAGGACGACGTAGAAATTGCGGTTGATGTTGGCGTAGTAGACCAGCAGCCCCATCAGCAGGGCGAGGTCGGAGTAGCGGTCCACGACGGAGTCGAAGAAAGCGCCGAAGCGCGTGACCTGGCGCGTCTCCCGGGCGACGCGCCCGTCGACCATGTCGAACAGCCCGGCGCCGATGATCACCAGCCCGGCATGGAAAAACTGGCCGCGCCCGAGCAGCCAGGCGGCGTAGATGTTGATCAGCAGCCCGAGGAATGTGAGGACGTTCGGGTGGATCTTCGATAGGGCGAGCGCGCGCACGATGAAGGAGAGGATCTTGCCGGCTCCGACGCCGATGGCGCGCGTGATGGTCATGGCGCCCTCATTCCGTCTGCCCGGCGGAGTCGTGGATGGTCGTCAACTGGAGGATTTCCAGCCGCCGCACGCCGCCAGGGCTGGGAATGGTCACTTCGTCTCCCACCTTCTTGCCGACAAGTCCCCGGCCGATCGGGGACGTCGTGGAGATCAGCCCTTTCGAGGCATCCGCCTCCTCGCTGACCACCAGCTTGTAGGTAATCTCCTCGTTCTTGTCCAGGTCGAGCACGACCACCGTGCTGCCCAGGCCGACCCGGTCGCGCGGAATGCGCGACATGTCGATGAGGGAGAACTCCGCAAGGCGCTTTTTGAGCTGCGCCAGCCGCGCGTCGACATAGCGCTGCCGCTCCTTGGCCGCATGGAACTCGGCGTTCTCCCGCAGATCGCCGTGGGCGCGCGCCTTCAGGATCTCCTTCGGCAACTGGTTGCGCAGCTCGTATTCGAGCGCGGCGATCTCTTCCTGCAATTTCCGCTTGACGTCTTCCATCGAATGAAGGAAGGCTCCCAGACTTCGATTATATCGGACCGGGGCCCGCGGCTCCCGTCGCCATGCGCCGGCCGCCCCCGGGCTTGCACTTCTTTCCCGGATCGGCGATGATGCCGATAATATAGACGGGCGGCCGGGTTCCTGCCCGGGCGCCGCGGCGATACAATATCGACCGGACGAGTGGGGGCATGGAAGAACGGCGGAGGCGAACCCGAACCTTTTCGCTCCTGGCCGCCTGGGGCGGAGTTCTTCTGGGGTGTGCAGGCCCGGCCCTGGCGCAGACGCTGATTCAGTCCGAGCCGGGCAGGGCGCTCACGGGCAGCGACATGGCCGTGCTGGAGGCCCGCGAACCGCGCGACGACCTGCCCTGCCGCGTCACGCCCGTCAAGCCCGCCGTCGGCTTCGACCTGAAGTTCCACGCCGGCTATGAAGTCGCCGTTCCCATGCGCGAACTGGCCGGGCTGGAGAACCTGCTGACGGTGATCTTCCGCGTGGCCCCCGAGAATGCGCCGGAACGCGCTGTCTATTTCAGCCAGAAGATCCGCGTGCCTTCCATCGAGCCCGACGCCAAAGGGGACGCCTACCTGCAAGGCTCGTTCGACCTTGGCGAGGGCGTCTACCAGGTGGACTGGCTGATGCGCGACCGCACCGAGCGCGTGTGCGCCAGCTTCTGGCGCGCCGAGGCCGTTCTGACGGCGAAGGACCGGGAGCTGGCCCTCGTCCTCGCCCCAGGGACGGTGGCGCAGGCCGACCAGGATGAGTTCGCCGAAGAGCCCCCGGTGGAGAAGGATTACAGCGGCGGGCCGCTGTCGGTGAAGGTGCTGGTCAACTTCGCGCCGCAGAACAGCAATGCTGCCTCGCTCCAGCCGGCCGACACGGCGGCGCTGGTCTCCATCCTGCGCACCATCCACCGTGATCCGCGCATCTCGCGTTACTCGGTTGTGGCATTCAACCTCCAGGAGCAGCGGATCCTCTACCGGCAGGAGGCGAGCGACCGCATCGATTTCCCCGCCATCGGCGAGGCGCTGCGCGGCCTGCAACTCGGCCGGGTCGACTTCGCGCGGCTCCAGAACAAAAACAGCGATGCCGAGTTCCTGGCTTCGCTGATCCAGAACGAGTTCAAGGTGCGCGACGGCGAGCCGCCGCCGGACGGGCTCATTATTGCCGGGCCGAAGGTCATGCTGCCTTCCGGCATCCCCACGGAGGCTTTGCGGGAAGTGGGCGAAACCGAGTATCCGGTCTTCTATCTCAACTACAACCTGACGCCGCAGCTCACGCCCTGGCGGGACACCATCAGCCAGGCGGTCCGCTACTTCAAGGGTGCGGAATTCACCATCAGCCGGCCGCGCGAACTTTGGTCCGCAGTGACGGAAGTTGTGGCACGGATCGTAAAATGGAAGTCAGGGAGGCGTCCGGCCGATGCTTCGTTCAGGGGTTCGCATCTGGTTCCGCCCAGGTAGCGCGCTGGCGGCGGTGGCGCTGGTGCTGGCGCTGGAAGCGGCGGGGCAGGACAAGCGCTTCATTCAGCCGCAGAAGCTGGCGCCTTACGTGAGTTCGCCGCAGCCGATCGTTTACAAGATGCTCGAAATTGCCCGGCTGAAGAGCGGCGAGACCCTGTACGACCTCGGCTGCGGGGATGGACGCATCCTCACCACGGCGGCCAGGGAATTCGGCGCGAAAGCCATCGGCGTGGAGCTGAGCCCGGCGCTGGTCAAGCGCGCGCGGCAGGCGGTGGAGAGCCTGGGGCTTCAGGACCAGGTCAAGGTGATTGAAGGCGACCTGATGAACGTCGATCTTTCCGGCGCCGACGTCGTCGCGCTGTATCTGCTCACCGAAGCCAACGAGCAGCTCCGCCCGAAGCTGGAAAAAGAGCTGAAGCCCGGCGCCCGAGTCGTCTCTCTGGAGTTCCGCATCAAGGGCTGGAAGCCATCGCGCGTGGAGAAGGTGGAAGCCCACCGCCACCCCTACACGATTTACCTCTACGAACTGCCGCAGAAATAGGCAGGCGCTCCGGCGGGATATCCTCAGAACAGAATGCGACGCACCGCGCTTGTCCTGTTTCTGGCCTGCATCGCCGCCGCACAGACCGGACTGAAACCCGGCCGGAAATACGCAGCGGCGGAGAGGCTTGCGCCAGAGCGGCTGGCCGCGGTGCGCGAGGCGCGCGAGAGGCTGGCCGCGGCGCGGAAAACGCTGCCAGACGTGGGCGTCTATGAGGACATCCCGGCAGTGATGCATGTCCACGCCGAAGACTCGCCGCACACGCTGGGCAAGCGGGAAGAGGTGCTGGCGGCCGCGAAAAAAGCAGGCATTCGCGCCGTATTCTTCAGCGACCATGGCGGCCCGCACGCCTCCACGTGGCATGGCGAGCGCGACGGAGTCCTGTTCTTCGCGGGCGCGGAAAACGGGGGCCGCCACGAGCTCGTCTTCCCCCGTCCGGCGCCGCCGCTGCGGTTTCACTCCCATGTGGAAGGCGATCTGGAGGCTTCGCCCGAAGGCTGGGACGGCATGGAGATCTACAACCGCCACGCCGACCACGAGGACGACGCCGATCTGATCGGGCATCTGAAGCAGGTCTCCCGCTCGCCCGAGAAGCTGGCCGCGCTGGCCGATCTCGTCCGCCGCTACCCGGATGAAGTCTACGGCGCCGGAGCCGACTACTGGCCCGAAATCTTCGCCCGCTGGGACCGCGTGCTGGCCTCGCGCTTCTTCACCGGCATCGGCGCCAACGATGCGCACCAGAATGCCATCGTCGGCGGCAAGGTGCTGCTGGATCCGTACGAAGTCGCCTTCCGCAACACCGTCACGCACATTCTCGCCCGCGAATTCACGCACGAGGCGCTGGCGCGCTCGCTGCGCGAAGGGCGCGCCTACGTCTCGCACGACTGGCTGTGCGATCCCCGCGGCTTCGCCTTCTTCGCGGTGAACACGCTGGGCGTCTACGAAATGGGCGACACGATTCCCATGGCCGGCTCGACGCGGCTGGTGGCGCGGGCGCCCGTGGCAGCGCGGTGGCGCTTTGTCCGCGAAGGCGCGGTGGTTCACGAAGCCACGGGCGATACCGTGACATGGCAGGCGGCCGAGCCCGGAGCCTACCGCGTGGAAGCCTGGCTCGAGATCGACGGCGAGCAGCGGCCCTGGATCTATTCGAACGCGATCCGGCTGGCACGGCCGGAAGCCTCGGCCCTGACGCTGCCCTCGCAGCAGCTCGACGCCGGCGTGGAAGCGGTGAACGACCTCGAATACACGGCCGGCGCGCCCGAGGATGCCGACAAGCACCGCCTCGACATCTACCGCCCGCGCGGCGCGCAGAGGCGCCCGGTGCTGTTTTTCGTGCATGGGGGCGCGTGGGTGCGCGGCGACCGAAAGCAGTATCCGTTCTTCGGGAACCGCTTCGCGCGGGAGGGCTATGTGGTTGTCGTGCCCAGCTACCGGCTGGCGCCGAAGCACCCGCATCCGGCGCAGATCGAAGATGTCGCCGATGCGTTCGCTTGGACGGTGCGCCACATTGCGGAATACGGCGGCGATCCGCAGCGCATCTTCGTCGCCGGGCATTCGGCCGGCGGGCATCTGGTGGCGCTGCTTGCGGCGAACGGGAAATGGCTGCGCCAGCGCGGGCTGAGTGAGGCGTCCATCCGCGGCGTCATCTCGATGAGCGGAGTGCCGGACGTCACCGGCGAGGCGGGAGCGCGCGTCTTCGGCAACGATCCGGAAGTCCGCCGCGACGCTTCGCCGCTGTTCCACGTGCGCCCGGGCCTGCCTCCCTTCCTCGTCACCTACTGCCAGTGGGACTACCTGACGCTGCCGCAGCAGGCCCGGCGCCTCCATGAGGCGCTCCGCAAAGCCGGCGTGCGCAGCGAGCTCGTCTTCGTCCCCGGTGAAAACCACATCTCGGAGATGACCAGCATCGGGAAGCCCGGCGATCCCACTGCGGCCGCGCTGTTGCGCTTCCTGGGAGGAATGCAGTGAACCAGCCGCAGTTCGATGTTGTCGGCGTGGGGCTGAACGCGACCGACACGATGATCCTGATCCCGCACTTTCCTGCCTACGGGGGCAAGGTGCCGTTCCTCGAGGAGGTGCTTTCGCCCGGCGGGCAGGTGGCCAGCGCCATGGTCTGCTGCGCGAGGCTTGGCCTGCGCGTGAAGTACATCGGCACCATCGGCGATGACGAGCGCGGGCGCATCCAGTGGGAGAGCCTTCAGGGATCCGGCATCAACCTCGATCATGTGCAGCGCCGCCCCGGCGTGCCGAACCAGTCCGCCTACATCCTCATCGACCAGAGCACTGGCGAACGCACCGTCTTCTGGCACCGCCCGGACGCGCTGAAGATCACGCCCGGAGAGATCACGCCGGAACAGATCACCTGCGCGCGGCTGCTTCACATCGACGGGCATGACACGCCGGCGGTGGCCCACGCCGCGCGCATCGCCCGGCAGCACGGCATCCCGGTGACGGTGGACGTCGACACGATCTACAAGGGATTCGAAGACGTGCTGCCCAACGTCGACTATCTGATCACGTCCAGCGAGTTTCCCGAGCGGTGGACCGGCGAGTCCGACCCGCTGCGCGCGCTCACCATGATTCAGGAGAGCTACGGCATGCGCGTGGCGGCGATGACGCTGGGCGCGCACGGCGCTCTGGCCCGCGTGGACGGGCGCTTCCACTACTCGCCAGCGTTCGTCGTCAACTGCCTGGACACCACCGGCGCCGGCGACATCTTCCACGGCGCCTTCTGCTACGCGGTGCTGAAAGGCTTCGGCATCGACGAGGCGCTCGAGTTCTCCAACGCGATGGCGGCGCTCAACTGCACGGCGCTTGGCGCCCGCGGCCGCATCGCAACCGAAGCCGAAGCGCGCGCCCTCATCGAACGGGGCGAGAGGCGCCTGAAACCGGAATTCCGCCGCTTCTGGACCGCTGCGCGATGATCCCGATTCACGACTCGCAACGCAGCTATTCGCAGCCGTTCGTCACCGTAGGGCTCATCGCCGTCAACGTTTTTGTCTTCCTTTTCCAGGTCTCGCTCGATCCCTACACCCGCAATGATTTCCTCTTCCTCTACGGCCTGGTGCCTGAGCGCTTCTCGTGGTTCAGCGTGCTCACCTCGATGTTCCTGCATGGCGGCTGGCTGCACCTGCTTGGCAACATGCTTTTCCTGTGGGTCTTCGGCGACAACGTGGAGGACATCCTCGGCCACGGGCGTTTCCTGCTGTTCTACCTGCTGTGCGGCGTGGCGGCAGCGCTCGGCCAGTATGCGGTGAATCCGGATTCGCGCGTTCCGATGGTGGGCGCCAGCGGCGCCATCGCCGGCGTGATGGGCGCCTATCTGGTAAAATTCCCGCACTCGCGGATCGTGATGCTCGGCTGGTTTCTGTTCGTCTTCACGTTCGAGCTGCCGGCCTACGTCGTGCTTCTGTACTGGTTCGTGGTGCAGCTTTTCAGCGGCATCGGCTCCATTGCCGACGCCGCCGCCCAGCGCGGCGGCGTGGCGTTCATGGCGCACGCGGCGGGCTTCGTCGCCGGCATCGCGCTCATCCATGTCTTCCGGACGCGCGACCGTTACCGGTTGCGCCGCGATCTGGTGTGGTGATGTTCTATCCTCCTGCCCTCGAACTGGACAACGTGGCGCCGCTGGACGTGCTCGCCATCGCGGCGCACCCCGACGACATCGAACAGACCTGCGGCGGCGCGCTGCTGCGCATGGCCGCCATGGGCTACCGCACCGGCGCGCTCGACCTCACCGCGGGCGACATGGGCACTCGCGGCACGCCCGAGGAGCGCATCCGCGAATCAAAGGAAGCGGCGCGCATCCTCGGCCTCGCCTTCCGCGAGAACCTCCGCATGCCCGATGCGCGGCTCGAGAACAACATCGGGCTGCGCATGACGCTGATGGCGGTGATCCGGCGGCTGAAGCCGCGCGTGGTCATCCTGCCCTACTGGGAAGCCCGCCATCCGGACCACTATCATGCGTCGGTGCTGGGCTTCGAAGCGTCGTTCCTCGCCGGCATCCGGAAGCTGGACGATCAGAGCGAGCCGCACCGTCCGTTCAAGGTGGTCTATGCGTCGATGTACGCCAACGTCGCGCCCAGCTTCGTCGTGGACATCACGCCGTATTTCGAGCAGCGGATGGAGTCGCTGTTCGCCTACGCGTCGCAGTACGGAGAGTCCGCCGAAGGCGCGGCCCTTTTTCCGGGCCGTGAGGAGATCTACGACCGGCTCCGCTCGATTGCGCGCTTCTACGGGAATCTCATTGGCGCGAAGTATGGCGAGCCATACGTTGTAAAGGAGACGCTGCGCGTGGACGATCTGGTGACAATGGGCGTCCGCACCTTCTGACCGCTCTGGCAGCCGCCACGGGCGCCCCGCGCCGGCATGGCTGCGCCCCCGCTCCGGGGCTCGCCGGTTACGCGATCCTGTTAGTCATGGTGCTGCGCCAGGTCTGCCGTTACGCTGAATTCTCGCCGGAGCGCATGGGGAAGGCCGCGCTGGGCTCGGGCACGCATCTGTACGCGGGCCTCAACTGTTTCCTGCCCGGACAGCAACACGCGGCGCATGTCCACCCCGATCAGGACAAGCTGTACTTCATTCTGGCCGGCAGCGGCGAAGCCATGGTCGGCGATGAAACGCACGCCGTGAGCGAAGGCGACCTTGTGCTGGCTGCTGCCGGCGTGCCCCACGGGCTCAGAAACACGGGGCAGGCCCCGATGATCGCCCTGGTCGTGTTCGCGCCGCCTCCGCGGAAATCATGAAACGCGCCTTCCCCGCCCTGCTGGCCTGCCTTGTCCTGCGCGCGCAGGACCCTGCCGCGTTCGCGCCGGAGATGCGCGCCATCGAGGAGCGCGTCGGCGGCATGGCGGGCGCGGCAGCCATTCATCTGGAAAGCGGCCGCATCGCCGGATGGCGCGCGAAAGAGCGCTTTCCGATGCTCGAACTCGTTCAGCTCCCAGTGGCTTTGCACGCGCTGGCGCAGATGGAGCTTGGCGAGATGCCGTTTCACAAGCTCGTCCGTTTCGAGCCTGCCCGCTTTGCTCCGGGCCACAGCCCGCTGCGCGACCGCTATCCCGACGGCGCCGTGCTCACCATCGGACAACTGCTGGAAGCCGCCGTGCGCGACAACGATGCCAGCGCCACCGACGCGCTGCTGGCGCTGGGCGGCGGCCCTGCGGCGGTGGAGAAGCGCATGGCGCGGTGGTTCGGAGAAGGGATCCGCGTCGGCCGGTCGCTTTCTGACCTGGACCTCGCCTTCCGCATGGCGCCCTCGCGCGAGCGGTTCCTGATGGACGAAGGCGACTCCATCACGCCTGAGACGCTGGCGTTGCTGATGTCCGCCATCGAGGAAGGCAAGCTCCTCCACCCGAAGAGCCACGAGCGGCTGAAACAGTGGATGCGCGGAACGCCGCACGGAGCGGAGCGGCTGCCGGAGGCTTGGCGCGCCTCCGCGCTCTATTGGAAGTCTGGCTCCACCGCCTTCTGGGATGGCAGGAACGCATGCATGAGCATTGCTGCCGTGGTCCGGCTGCCCGGGAGCCGGGGACGTCTCGCCCTGGCCGTTCTGCTCAAGGGCACCGAACGCGACCTGACGCAGCGCGAGCAGGCCCTTGCCGGAGCGGCCGATGCGCTCTACCGCTGGTTCGCCGCGTTGCCCGAGAAATAGAATTCGCCGCCGGCGACAATCTCCGCCGGCCCCGTGAGGAAATACGATTCCCCTTCCACGCGCAGCCGCAAGGGCCCTGCCGGCGTGTGCACGGTTACGGACTCTCCAGCGAGGCCGCGCGCCCGCGCGGCGGCGAACGCCGCCGTGGATCCCGTGCCGCTCGATTCGGTGGCTCCTGCGCCGCGCTCGAAGAAGCGGACTTCCAGGTTCTGGGCATCCGCCACGCGGACGAAGCTCACGTTGGTCCGGTTGGGGAAGCGCGGATGGCGTTCCAGCTCCGCGCCGATCCGCTCCCAGTTGTCGGGGATGGCGTCCACGAACACGGCGCACTGCGGGTTGCCGGGCCATGCCAGTGTTGCATCCAGCGTCTGCCCGGCGGCCTCGAGGGCTGCGTGGAGCTCGCGGATTTCCACGCCACCCATGTCCATGTCGAATTCGAACCGCATGCCCTGCCGCTCGAGCAGCCGCAGCCGCTTCACGCCCGCGCCGGTGGCAATAACGACCTCCGGCCCGGCAAGGCCGGAGTCGCACAGGAACGCGGCGGCGCACCGCGTGCCATTGCCGCTGATTTCGGCCTCGCTGCCGTCGGAGTTGAAAAGCCGGATGGAGGCAGGCGCCCCCTGCGCGGGCGGTTTCACCAGCAACCAGCCGTCGGCGCCCACGCCGGCTCGCCGGTCGCAGATGGCGCGCGCGGCGGCCTGAAGGAAGGGTTCGGCGGGGGCCTCATGCGCCCATGTCAGCAGGAAGTCGTTGCGCGCTCCGTGCGCTTTTGTGAACGGAATCATGGCTCCACCTGGATGCGCCGCCAGATTTCGACGCCTGGCGAATCTTTCGCGGCATAGATTCTGACACATTCATAACGGCGCGCGGCGGGCTTCAGGCGCGCCATTGCGCGCGAGACGCGGTCGCCGGGCGCGCAGAGGACCCACTCCTCCCACAGGAAAAGGTCCGGACGGGCCAGCGCCGCCTCGAACGCGGTCAGGTCGCCTTCGTGCAGCGCTTCGCGCACCGGGATGCGCGCGGCGCGCAGCACGCCGGTGATGTCGCCGAAGCTCAGCAGAATCCCTGCCCCCGGACGGTAGCGCGAAGCCAGGTATTCGGCGGCCTCGCGCGTCCACTTCCGCCGCGAGACGGAATTCACCTCGGACTCTTTCCAGCAGATCCACGCATCCGGCTGCGGGCGCAGCAGCCAGGGCGCCAGCGCCGCCGCCGCCAGCACGGTGGCGGTTCCCGGGCGCCAGCGCCGCGGGACCATCGCCGCCAGCGAGGACACGCCCAGCGCGGCCACGGCAAGCCAGGCCATGCCATAGCGCGTGTTGTAGTAGCTGAACGGCCACAGGTGCGGCACGAAGATGGGCGTGCCGGAGCTGTGCATGCTGATCACATAGAACAGCGGGACGAGCAGCAGGAAGGCGAGAGCGGCCGCCTGCCGCCGCAGCGCTGCCAGCGCGCCTGCCAGCGAAAGCCAGAACAGCGGCGCCCCGGTGCAGAGCTTCGCGGCCTCCGCGTAATACTGCGCCGCGCGCTTCCAGTCGTGATCGCCCGGGTAGGGCGCCATGCCGCGTTCCAGTTGGCGCTGATAAATGGCGCGCGCCGACCATTCGCCGCGCCAGAATTCAAGCGGGTCGCTGTAGAAATACGCGTTATGGGCGAGCCACCACAGCGGCCCGGCGCCGGCCAGCAGGGAAAACGCCGCCACGCTGCGCCAGCGGCGCGCGCCGCCCCGCCACAGCACGAACAGCGCCGCGAACGGCAGCAGAAACCAGACCTCATAGCGCGTGAGCGCGCCGGCGCAGCCAGCCAGCCCGGCCAGCGCAGCATCGGACGTGCTGCGCGATGCCGCGAAGCGCGTCAGGAAATACAGCAGCCCGAGCAGGCAGGCGAGCGCAAGCGGCTCGGTCATCGGCGTCGCCTGCAAGTAGAGCAGGTTCGGATTCAGAGCAAACACGGCCGTGCCCGCCGCGGCCGCCGCCTGCGAGCCGCTCAGCCTGCGAAGGGCAAGAAAAAGGAACAGCCCCGCGGCGGCATAGGCGGCCACAGACACGGGCACCCCGGCCAGCCCGCTGTGCCAGAGCTCGTCCCGCGCGGCCAGCGGAGCCATCAGCAGATGCGGCAGCGGCAGCCACACGGTGCCGATCTGATGCACGCCTGGCAAGCGTGAATCCACGAGCCGCCGGGCGATGTTCAGGTGCGCTTCCGCGTCGCCAAAATAGAGCGTCCAGCCTCTGCTCTGCACGTACGCCGCTGCTGCCGCGCCCGCCAGCACGAGCAGCGCCGCCGCCAGCGCGGCGCCCCACGGGCTAGAACGCCGTGAGCTGGCGGAATTCCTGGAAGCGGCGTTCGATGTCATCCCGGGTGAGCGTGCGGAAGCGGTTGACCCCGAATTCCTCGCAGCAGAAGCTGCCCATCACGGAGCCGTAGACGACGGCGCGGGCCAGATCAGCCGGCGTCGCCGTTTCGGCGGTGACGCCGCGCTCGGCCAGCGAGCCGATGAATCCGCCGGCGAAACAGTCGCCCGCGCCGGTGGGATCCCTGAGCGTGTCCAGCAGGTAGCCGGGCAGGCTGAATGCGCCTTCGTCATGGAACAGCGTGGCCCCGTATTCGCCGCGCTTGATGACGAGGATGCGCGGCCCGAGCGCGCGGATGGCCGCGGCGGCGCGCTTCAGGTTCCGTTCGCCGCTCAGCAGGCGCGCCTCGCTGTCGTTGATCAGCAGAAAATCCCAACCGCGGATGGTTTCCAGCAGTTCGTCGCGCTGCCCTTCGATCCAGAAGTTCATCGTGTCGCCGCCGGCAAGCCTTACGCCGTCCATCTGCGCGCGCACGGAGCGCTGCAATGCCGGCTGGATGTTGCCGAGCATCAGGTACTGCTTGCCGCGGTAAGAAGCGGGGAGCACCGGCTGGAAATCGGCGAATACATTCAGCTCGGTGACGAGCGTCTCGCGGTCGTTCATGTCATCGGAATAGACGCCTGCCCAGAAGAACGTCCTGCCCGGCGCGCGTTGAAGCCCTTCCAGATCAATGCCCCGCGAGGCGAGCAGTTCCGCGTCTTCTTCCGCAAAGTCCTCGCCGACCACGGCGACGATGGAGACCGGCGTGAAGTAGCTGGCGGCAAGGGAAATATAGGTGCAGGCCCCGCCCAGCATGCGGTCCACCCTGCCGGCGGGCGTCTGCACGCCGTCGTAGGCCACCGATCCGACAACAACAAGCGACATTGTTTCAATTGTACCCGCCGCAACCTTCTGAAGCGGCTTTCGCGGCCTCTTTCTAGAATGAAAGAAGGGCTCATGGAAACCCTCCGCCGCTGGGCGCCGGTTGCCGTCATCATCCTGGTCACCCTGCTTGCGCACAGGGATGTGCTGCGCCGCCTGGCCCGCCTGCCGGGCATGCGCGCGCGTCCGCAAAGGCTGCGCGCGTGCCGCGCCGCGCTGATCGCCATGTCGGCGTGGATGGCGGCGGTGGTGCCCGTGCTCACGCTGCACAATTTCGCGTGGCTGCCGGCGGACGTCATTGCATGGGCGCTGGCGCTCTCGCTGTTCTGGGTGCTGGCCGTTCTTTGCTTCGATGCGTGGCTCGCCTGGGCGCAGCCGGCCAGCTTCAATCCCTCGCGGCGGCGAATGCTGGCGGCGGCGCTTCCCGCTGCGGCCGCACCGCTGGGCGGCGCAGGCTTTGGCATCGCGCTGGCGCGCTATGGAATGTCGGTGGTGCAGCAGGACATCGTGATTCCCGGCCTGCCCCGCGATCTGCACGGGTTGCGCATCGTGCAGCTCACCGACATTCATTTCGGCCCCTTTTTCGGTCCGGCCGAACTGGAGCGCGCCGTAGCGATGGCCAACGAAACGCGCGCACACATTGCGGTGCTGACAGGAGACCTGATCACGCGCGTCGGCGACGATCTGGAGGGCTGCATCCGGCTGCTGGCGAAGCTGAAGGCAGAGGCGGGCGTGTACGGCTGTCATGGGAATCACGAAAAATACGCGGATCTTCCCGAGCAGGCGGACCGTCTCGGCGCGCGCGCCGGCATCACGTTTCTGCGTCATCAGGCGGCCCTGCTTCGCTTCGGGTCGGCGCGCCTGAACCTGGCGGGCCTCGACTACTTCGGCAACGGCAGCCGGCTCGCCGGCCGGATTGCCGGCCTCGTCGAGCCAGGCGCCATCAACATCCTTCTCCAGCACAACCCGGCGCACTTCCCTGCGGCAGCAGAGACGGGTTTCGATCTCATGCTTGCCGGCCATACGCACGGCGGACAGGTGAACCTGCCCGTGCTGCGCGAGAACATCAACATCGCGCGAGCGTTCACCGAGTTCGTCCGCGGCAGGTATCAGATCGGGGACAGCCAGCTCTATGTTTCCTGCGGGCTGGGCACGGTGGGCATTCCAGTCCGGCTCGGCGCCCCGCCTGAGGTAACATTGGTGAGATTGTGCGCCGGCTGATCCTGAGCGACATCCACGCGAACCTCGAGGCGCTCGAGGCCATTCTGCGCCACGCTGCCGGCAGCTACGACGATGTCATCTGCTGCGGCGACGTCGTCGGCTACAACGCAAATCCCGGCGAAGTGATCGACTGGGCGCGGCAGCATGTGGGCGCCATCGTCCGAGGCAACCACGACCGCGTGGTCGCCTTCATCGAAGAGCCGAGCGACTTCAACCTGCACGCGCAGGAGGCGGCGCAATGGACGCACGACAGGCTCAGCCCGGAGCAGCTCCGCTGGCTTCGCGCCCTCCCCGCCGGCCCGCTCGTTTTCGAAGACTTCGAACTCGTGCACGGCTCGCCCCGCGACGAGGATGAGTACGTGGCGGAACGATACGAAGTGCTCGAAATGCACGATCTTCTCGCCAGCCGCATCTGCTTCTTCGGGCACACGCACATCCAGGGCGGATGGATGTGGACCCGCGGCGGCATCCTCCCGCTCCGCCGGCCGAGGTTCGGCGAGGAGGAAACAGTATACGAGCTGCTGGAGGACGGGCTGTTCCTGCTGAATCCGGGATCGGTGGGTCAGCCGCGCGATGGCGACCCGCGCGCCGCTTACGCCCTGTGGGACACGGAGCAGCGCACCATCGCCTTCCGCCGCGTGGAATACGACATCGAACGGGCGCAGCGCAAGATCCTCGAATCAGGCCTTCCCGAGCGCCTCGCGATCCGCCTCGCCCACGGGCGCTGATCCGCCCGTTCCCTGCAACGCCTGCCGGATCTTCCGCGCCGCGGCTTTCCCCGCCACGCGCGCCAGCTCTTCTTCGCTGGCGGCGCGCACGGCGGCGAGGCTGCCCAGCTCCTTCAGCAGCTTCTCCACCGTTTTCGGGCCGATGCCCGGAATCTCCAGCAGTTCGCTCTTCAGCATCCGCGCGTCGCGCCGCTGGCGGTGGAAGCTGACGGCGAAACGGTGCGCTTCGTCGCGGATCATCTGGATCAGGTGGAGCACGGGCGACATGCGGTCCAGCATCACCGGCTCGTCTTCGCGCCCGTGCACATAGAGGATCTCCTCCCGCTTGGCGATCGCTGCCAGCGGCTGGTTCAGGATGCCCAGCTCTTCCAGCGCGGCTGCCGCGGCATGGAGCTGCCCGATGCCTCCATCCACCAGCACGAGGCCGGGCATCGGCCCGCCTTCCTCCAGCACGCGGCGGTAGCGCCGCCCGATCACCTCGCGCATCGAGGCGAAGTCATCGCTGCCCTCAACGGTGCGGATGATGAACTTGCGGTAGTCGGACTTCTTCATCCGCCCGTGCTCCCACACAACCATGCTGGCCACTTTCTCCGCGCCCTGGATATGGGAGATGTCGAAGCACTCGATCCGCTGCGGCGCCTCCGGCAGATCGAGCGCCTCCTCCAGCGCCTCGGCGATCTCCTCCGGGCGCGGCTTGCGCACGCGGAAGCGGTGCTCGAAGCTCTGCCTCGCGTTGGCCGCCACGAGGTCGAGCAGCGCCTTTTTCGTGCCCCGCTGCGGCGTGTGGATGGCCACTTTGCGGCCGCGCGTTTCGGCGAGCAGCTCCTCCAGAATCTCGCGGTCTTCCAGCTCCACGGGCAGGTGGATGTGCGCCGGCACGGGCTGGCCCTCGGTGTAGATCTGCATGAGCAGCGTGGTGAGGAATTCCTGCTCGTCGTATTCGGAGACGTCCTCCCAGAAGAGTTCGCGGCGGTCCACCACGCGGCCATTGCGCACGTGGAAGATGTTGACGGCGACGTGCGGGGGCTCGGCGTGCAGCGCGAAGTAGTCGGCGTCATCGCCGGACGCCGCGGCCATCTTCTGCCGCTCTTCCAGCTCCTCCACCGTGCGCAGAAGGTCCCGCAGCGTGGCCGCGCGCTCGAATTCCAGAGCCTCGCTGGCTTCTTCCATCCGCGCCCGCAGGCTCGCCGCCAGTTCCCGCGTGCGGCCTTCGAGGAAGGCGCGCACATCGCGCACGCGCTCGGCGTAGGCCTCTTCGGTCACCAGCCCCGGCACGCAGGGGCCGAGGCAGCGGTGGATGTGGTACTCGAGGCAGGGGCTCGCGTGCGCCTTGGTCAGATCCACCCGGCAGGACGGGATCTGGAAGTGGCGGTGGATGAATTTCACCAGCCGGTGGGCCAGATTCCCGGGAAAATACGGGCCGAAATAATGCCCGTCCCTGCGGATGCGGCGCGTCACGTACACGCGCGGCCACTTCTCGCTGGTCAGCTTGATGTAGGGATACGTCTTGTCGTCCCTCAGCAGCACATTGAAGCGCGGCTTGTGCTGCTTGATCAGGAGATTTTCGAGCGCCAGCGCTTCCTTCTCGTTGTCGAGCAGGATGTATTCCAGCTCGTGCGCCTGATGAATCAGCCGGCCCGTCTTGGCCTCGGCCAGCCGTTCCGCGCTGAAGTAGCTGCGCACGCGCGCGCGCAGGTTCTTGGCCTTGCCGACGTAGAGGACCTCGCCGTCCGGGCCGCGGTAGAGATAGACGCCTGGCGCCTGCGGCAGCTCGGCCGCCTTCTCGCGCAGCTCGTCAATGCGGGACATCGGAACAGGGCCCTATACTTGGATTGTGGCACGCGTGCTGCTGATGCTTGCGCTGGCGGGCGTCCTCCATGCGTTTCAGCCGCCTTCGCCTCCCCCGTCGCCGCCTCCCGCCGAGCCTGAGGAAGAAGACGTCACCGCGAAGGAACGCACTTACGAGTTCAATCCCATCCAGGCCGAAAACGAGCTGAAGGTGGGCCGTTTCTACATGCGCCGCGGCCGCTGGAAGGCCGCCGCAGGGCGGTTTGAAGAGGCCACGAAGTGGAACCCGCAGTCGGCCGAGGCTTGGCGCCTGCTCGGCGAGGCCCGGGAGAAGCTGAGGGATCTGGCCGCCGCCCGCGCCGCCTACGAGAAGTTCCTCGAGCTCGCCGGCGATTCCAGGGACGCTGCCGACGTGCGGCGCCGGCTCTCGAAGCTCCCTGCGGCTCCTCCGAAGGCTCCCGCGCCCTGAAGCTCCTTTACGCCGCCCTCCGCCGGGACTCCTTCCGGATGGCCTGCACGAGCTTTTTCACCCCCTCGTCAAAAAAAGGGAACAGATCCACATAGTGCCAGCGGCGGCGGATTTCCTCCGGCAGCCGGCATTCGTCCAGCCGCACGGGAATGAAGAACACCTCGCCCACCGGCGCCCGCTCGGCGCACTCCATCGCCAGGCGCACTTCGCGCTGAAAATTACCCCGCTTTCTCACCGAAATTGAAGAGAAGCAGGCGACGAAGTAATCCGCCGTCTCAATGGCCCCTTCGATGGCCCTGCGCCAGTCCTGCCCAGGGAGCAGCTTGCGGCGATCCATCCACGGCGCGAAGCCGGCATCGGCCAGCGCATCAAAGATCCGCTCCACGGCCGGAGCGTCCTCCACGGCGTAGGCAAGAAAGACAGCAGGCCTCGGGTCTGGCCGGAAGGTGAAACGCCCGCCGGGAGCAGGCCGGAAGGTGCCCAGCCGCTCCACATGGACTGCCCTGCCTTCGGCAAGGCACTTCCTGAGGATCTGCGCCAGTTGCCTTACGGATCCCTCAACCGCCGCCACGCCGTCCTCCCGGCCTCGATTTTGGCTCCAGCTTCACCTGCCGGCCCTTGCCCGGTACCAGCCTTCCCAGGCCGGGCAGAGAGACGGTTTCCCCCCGCTTCAGCCGCCGCAAGATCGACTCCACCGCCCGTGCCAGCTCGTCGGCCGCCTCCCCTTCCGCCCTGCCGGCGTCCTGAAGGATTTCGATGAGGCTCTTGTCTGCCATCCCGTGCTTCTCATACCACGGCCGAAGCGCGACAGTGCCTGCCTGCCCGTTCCCGATCTCACGCAAATCCTTGAATTCATATAGGATACGGGCCTGCCCCGCTCTCGTGATCTGCTGTGACGCCCGCAGGGCGCCTTAACGCCAGATCTGAAACCAGTGCCGCCGCAGAAAGGGGGCATCCAGAGCGCCCGGCGGAAGATCCTGTCCCGACAGCACTGCCTCGGGGTGCGTCTCGAGCAGGGTCCGCACAAAATCTGGCGGATACGTGCCCATCAAGCGAAGACGGACCATGTCGAGACGGGGCGGTCGGTGCTGCACGTCATGGCCGCCGGATGCGATGAAGTGGACAAGCCCGTGCTTCAGCAGGCGGAAAGCCGTCCGGGCTGCGCCCTCGCCCCGCAATCCCAACAGACCGGCTGCGCTGACCTGGAGGAGGACGCCGGATTCCAGCCACTTCCACAGCCGCCGCCGCTGCCTGGCGAGCGTCGGGTGGACTTCCGGATGGGCCAGGATCACCCGCAAACCAGCACGGAGCAGCGCCGCCAACAGCTCCTCTGCCTGCGCAGGTCCGAGGTCGTGCGGAATTTCCGCAAGCAGATATTGAAATCCGCGGATCGTATACCGGGCGGGCGCGGCCAGCACCGCGCGGACCGCTTCGGACGTGATCTCCACTTCGCAGCCCCGGTGGATCCGGATCGTTTCCCCGGCCAGGGATTGCAGCTCCTCCCATCGCCGCTGCACCAGCGCCGGCTGGAAAGGATACTTCCTGCTGCAATGGGGCGCGGCGACGATCTCCTTCGTGCCAGCCTGCGCCGCCATGCGCACCATCGCGAGGCTCTCCTCCAGCGAGGCCGGCCCATCGTCCACTCCGGGCAGGATGTGCGCATGCAGGTCGATCACGGCCATTCATCATCGCAGACCACGCCGCGCATACCAACCCCGCGCCCGGCATTCGAACCTGCCGCGGGAAACTTCGTATCTTGGAGTTTGTGACGCCAGACAACCCGCTGCTCCGGCTTGAACACCCGCTGCCCTTCGATCAGATCCGGCCCGAACATGTGCGGCCGGCGCTGGAGGCGCTCATCGCGCGTTCCCGCGGGCGCATCGAGGCAATCGCCTCGTCGCCTTCGCGCTCCTGGCGCCAAACGATGGCCGCGCTCGACCTTGCCACGGACGACCTCGACACGGCCTCCGGCGTCGTGCGGCATCTGGAAGGCGTCGTTTCGACGCCCGAGTTGCGCGAGGCGTGGAACGCCGCGCAGCCCCTCGTCAGCGCCTTCTACGCCTCGATCCCGCTGCACGAGGGGCTGTGGCGCGCGTTGAATGAATATGCCGCCACGGAGGAAGCGCGCGCGCTGGAAGGCGTGCGCGCCCGCTTCCTGCGCAAGACGCTGGACAACTTCCGCCGGCACGGCGCCGCGCTGCCGCCGGAAGGGAAGAAGCGGCTCGAGGAGATCGACGTCGAGCTGGCGACGACAACAACCAGATTTGCCCAGAATGTTCTGGACGCCACGGCCGCGTTCGAGCACATCATTGAAGACGAAGCCGGCCTGGCCGGGCTGCCGGAGAGCGCGCGCGCCGCTGCGCGGGCCGACGCCCGCGCCCGCGGCCGCGACGGCTGGCGCTTCACGCTGCACGGCCCCTCCTACCTCGCGGTCATGACCTACCTCAACGACCGCGCCGTGCGCGAGCGCTTCTGGCGCGCTTACAACCGCCGCGCCGCTGCCGAAAACGCCCCGCTCATCGCCCGCATCCTCGAGCTGCGCCGCGAAAAGGCGCGCCTGCTCGGCTACGCGAACTTCGCCGACTTCGCCCTCGCCGACCGGATGGCGAAACACGGCGCCGCCGCGCAGGCTTTCGTCCGCGACCTCCGCGCGAAAACCGAGCCCGCCTTCCGGCGCGAAAACCGCGAGCTGGAAGAGTTCGCCGGCGCGCCGCTCGAGCCCTGGGACATCGCGTGGTGGGCCGAGAAGCTGCGCGCCGAGCGCTACGCCTTCGAAGAGGAGGACCTGCGGCCGTACTTCCCCGTCGAACAGGTCATCGAAGGAATGTTCCAGCTTGCCTCCCGCCTGTTCGGCATCACGATCACGCCCGGCGGACCGGTACCGGTCTGGCACCCGGAGGTGAAGTACTACGAGATCCGCGACGAAAGCGGCGAGCTGCTCGGCGGCTTCTACACGGACTGGCACCCGCGCGACAACAAGCGCGGCGGCGCCTGGATGGACGCTTTTCTCACCGGGCGCCCGGTCGATGGCCGCTGGCTGCCGCACATCGGGCTGATCTGCGGCAACATCACCGCGCCCGTCGACGGCAGGCCTGCGCTGCTCACGCACCGCGAGGTGGAGACCATCTTCCACGAGTTCGGGCATCTGCTGCACCACTGCCTGTCGCGCGTCGAGATCAAGTCGCTGGCCGGCACCAACGTGGCCTGGGACTTTGTCGAGCTGCCCTCGCAGATCATGGAGAACTGGTGCTGGGAGCGCGAGGCGCTCGACCTGTTCGCCCGCCACTACGAAACCGGCCAGCCGATGCCCGAGGAGCTGTTCCGCAGGATGCGCGCCGCGCGCACTTTCCGCGCTGCCAACGCGCAGATGCGCCAGCTTGGCTTTGCCACCGTCGACCTCGCGCTGCACATCGATTACGACCCCGCGCGCGATGGCGACCCTGTCGCTTTCTCGACCCGCCTTCTGCGCGAGTTCTCGCCGGCGCCGCTTCCGGACGACTACGCCATGCTCGCCTCCTTCACCCACCTGTTCGCCGATCCCACCGGATACGGTGCCGGCTACTACTCATACAAGTGGGCGGAGGTGCTCGACGCCGACGCCTTCACGCGGTTCCTGCGCGAGGGCGTCTTCAACGAAAAGACCGGCCGCGAATTCCGCGACTCGATTCTCGCGCGCGGCGACAGCGAAGAGCCGATCGTGCTCTTCCGCCGCTTCATGGGCCGCGACCCGGATCCGCAGGCGCTGCTCGTCCGCCTCGGGCTCGCTCAGCCTGCCGCCTGAGCCGGGGCAGCCCGCGCCGCAGCCCGGGATTCTCGCGGCCTACTCCTCCCGCAGCACTTCCAGCGGACGGTGCGACAGGATCCGCAGCGAGGCCAGCCATCCGGTGGCCACCGCCAGCGCCATCGTCAGCAGCGTGGTGGCGAGGTTGGCCCGCCATTCGGGGTCGAAGCGCGCGTCCAGCAGCCGCACCAGCAGCAGGCGGGCGAACCCGGTGGCCAGCGCGCCGCCCAGGAAGCCCGCCGACGCGCCCAGGATGGCGAACTCGGTGGAGAAGATCGATACCAGCGTCCGGCGCCGCGCGCCCAGCGTCTTCAGTACTGCCGATTCGCGCACGCGCCGCAGCCGCGTGCCCGCCACCGTGGAGGCGAGGATGATCGCTCCGGCCAGAATGGCGAATGCCGCGATGAAACGGATGACCAGCGAAACCTGATCCACCACCTGCTGCACGATGCTGACGACGTCGGCTGCGTTGATCACCGTCACGGAAGGGAACCGCCGGAAGCTGTCGCGCATGAACTCGGCCACGCGCGCCGGCGGAATGCGCGCCGTCGCATACCACTGCGCAGGCAGCCCGGCGAGCGCCTTTTCGGTGAAGACGAATTCGTCGCTCGCGCCGCGCCGCACGCTTTCGAAGCGGTGGATGGCGGCGACACGCACCTGGAAGCGGCGCCCGGAGGCGCTCCACTCGAGCAGCGCGCCCGGCTCAATGCCCCAGCGGCGCGCCGTGTTCTCGTCGACGCTCGCCAGCGCCTCGCTGCGGCCGTCTTTCCACCACGCGCCGCGCAGGATGCGCATGTCTTCGGGCATCGTGTCCATCCACGTCACCTGGCGCGTGAACGCGCGGCGGCGCCGCCGCTCTTCGCCCGGCGGCGGCGGGAGCTGATCGAGGGGCGTGCCGTTGATGCTTTCCAGCCGCGCCGCCACCGTGGGCACGAGCTGCGGCTTGCTTTCCAGGTCCCGGCGCGACGCGAGGAACTCCCGCATCGCATCCAGCTCGCGCGGCGTGATGTTGATGAGGAACACGTTCGGCGCGCCTTTCGGCATCGCCACCATCACTTCCCTCAGCAGCGAGTTCTGCACCAGGTATACGGTAAGGGTGAACATCACGCCGATGCCCATCGCCACCAGGATGCTGGCCGCGTGGTTGCCGGGCCGGTAGATGTTCGCCACGCCGTGGCGCAGCCACAGCGGCAGCCGCACCGGCGCGTGCGCCAGCGCCCACTTCAGCGCACGGAGCAGGATCCATGCCACGGCGCCGAGCACGGCCAGCGCCGCCACCAGGCCGCCGGCGAACCAGGCGCCCACTTTCACCGACGATGCCAGCCAGGCCGCCATCGCGCCCAGCCCGGCCAGGATCAGCGCGCCCGCGCCGGCTGCCGGCAACTTCCTGCGGACGCGCGCCCGCAACGGAGGCTTCGCCTCCGGCATCTCGCGGCGGAAGATCAGCGCGGGCTTCACGTCGCGGATCGCCAGCAGCGGCGGGACGCTGAACAGGAGCGCCACCAGCACGCCGGCCAGAATGCCTTCCAGCGCGAACGAGCCGCTCCAGCCGATGCTTTCGAGCTGGAAGTAGCGCCGAAGGAGCAGCGGAAAGAGGAACTGCACGCCGGCTCCCACGGCCAGCCCGGCGACGCCGCCCGCGAGGCCCAGCAGCACTGCCTGCAATGTGTAGATCCGCATGATCTGCGCCGAGCGCGCGCCCACGCACTTCATGATGGCGATCGTGTCCAGCCGCTGCTGGATGTGCGAATGAATGGCCATCGCCACGCCCAGCGCGCCGACGATGAGCGCGATCATCGACACGAGGCTCAGGAACGTCGTGGCGCGGTCCAGCGCGCGCGTGATGAAGGGATGCGTCTCGCGGTAGTCGGTGATCAGCGCCTCCCGGAACGTCCTGCGCATCGATTCGCGCAGCTCCTCGATGCGCACGCCCGAGGGAGGAAGCTTCCACAGCAGCCGCTGCGAGGCGCGCGAACCGTAGGTCAGCAGCCCCGTGCGCGCCAGCCCCTCGCGGGTCACCATCACGCGCGGGCCCACGTTGAGCGAGCCGGTCATCCGGTCCGGTTCCAGCCGCACGATGCCCCACACGCGGAACTCGGCCTCGCCCAGCTTCACGGGCGAGCCTGGCCGAAGGTTCAGCCGCAGCATCAGATCGTCGCTCACGGCGATGGTCTCCGCGGTGAGCGCCTGCGCGAGGGGCGCGTCCGGCTCCAGCCGCACCCGCCCGTACCACGGGTAGGTGGACGGATCCACCGCCTTGACGCTGACAAGCACCGGCGGCTCGCCCTCGCCCGCCGCCATCATCGACACGGTCTCGGTGATGCGCGAGACGCGCGCGCCGCGCATCTCCCACTGCGCGATGACGCGCTCCTGCTCTTCGGTCGGCTCGGCGAACTGCCGGATGAGCAGGTCTGCCGCCATCAGCGTGCGCGCTTCCCTTTTCAGCGATTCGTGGAACGCCGCCGAGAAGCCGCGCACGCCGGTCAGCGCGCCCACGCCTGCGGCGACGCCGAAGATCACGAACAGAAACTTCGGCGCGGCGGCGCGCGCCTCGCGCCAAGCCATGCGCCATGCCGGACCCTGGAACATCTTCATGCCGCTGCCCGCTGTTCGTCGCTCAGGATCTGCCCGTCGCGCAGCGTGATGATGCGCGTGGCGTGGGAGGCCAGTTCGCGGTCGTGCGTCACCAGCAGCAGGGTGGCGCCTTCGCTGCGGTTGAGCGAAAGCATCAGCTCGAGCACCTGCCGTCCGTTCACCGAATCCAGGTTGCCGGTGGGCTCGTCCGCCAGCAGCAGGGGCGGCTTGCGGATGAAGGCCCGCGCCAGCGCCACGCGCTGCTGCTCGCCGCCGGAGAGCTGGACGGGGTAGTGGTCGCGCCGCTCCTCCAGGCCTACGGTCTTCAGCAGCTCCTGCGCCCGCTTCCGGGCCGTTTCGTAATCCTCGCCGGCCAGCTCCGCCGGCAGGATCACGTTCTCCTCCGCGGTCAGAGTGGGGATGAGCTGGTAGCTCTGGAAAACGAAGCCGATCTTGCGGCCGCGGAGCACCGCCAGCCGGTCTTCGTCCAGCCGGCTGATCTCTTCGCCTTCGATCCGAATGGAGCCGGAGGTGGGCGTGTCCAGCCCCGCCACCAGGCCGAGCAGCGTGGACTTGCCGGATCCGGAGGCGCCCATCACGGCCACGAATTCGCCCTTGCGGACGTCGAAGCTGATTCCTTTCAGGATTTCGACGCGGTGCGTGCCCGTGTCGATCACTTTGGTGACATCGCGGAGAGAAAGGACGGGGGCAGTCATCAGGCGTTGAACTCTGTCCTTTATGATGGCAGGAGATGTCCCGCCGCTGTTGGGTTTTCGCCCTGCTTCTCCTGGGCGCTTGCAGCCGGCAGGCCCCGGAATCCCCGAAGCGCGCCGCCGCCCCGCCCGCACCGCCGGCGGCGCCGCCGCCTGCCGCAGACAACCGGCCCGTCATCGTGGCCTTCGGCGACAGTCTCACCGCCGGCTACGGCGTGGCGCCGGGCGAAAGCTATCCGGACCATCTTCAGCGGATGCTGGACGAGCGCGGCTACGCGTACCGCGTGGTGAACCTCGGCATTTCCGGAGACACGACGGACGGCGGCGTGGCCCGGCTGGAAGACGCGCTTCTGCTCAAGCCGAAGATCGTGATCCTCGAGCTGGGCGCCAACGACGGGCTGCGCGGGCTGCCGCTCGAACGGACGCGCGCCAACCTGGATCTGATGATCAACGCCTTCCAGGGCGCCGGCGCGAAGGTGGTCCTTGCCGGGATGACGCTGCCCCGCAATTACGGCGCCGCCTATGTGCGCGACTTCGAGCGCATCTTCCGCGATCTGGCGCGCCAGCGGCGCACGGTACTGATTCCGTTCTTTCTTGAAGGCGTCGCCCTGCGTCCCGAACTGATGCAGCCGGACGCGCTGCACCCCAATGCCGAAGGCTGCCGCAAGGTGGCCGAGCTGGTGTTCCGCCATCTGGAGCCGCTGCTCGAAAAGTAGCCCCGCTGCGCTCTCTTACAATGGTGGATGCTCCTGCATGCCCGACCAACCACCCTTTGAAGAGCCCCGGCTGGCGCTGAACCGCATCTACACGAAGACCGGCGATTGCGGCGAAACGCTGCTGGCCAGCGGCGAGCGCGTCCCGAAAGACGCGGCCCGGATCGAGTGCTACGGCACGGTGGACGAACTGAACGCGTTTCTCGGCGCGGCGGCGCTGACGGCTTCGCAGGAAGCTTCGCGCGCACCCGCTCTGGGCGAGCTCGCCCGCATTCTGCTCCGCGTGCAGCACGAGCTGTTCAATCTCGGCTCGATCCTTGCCACCACGCCCGGGCACGTGCACCCGCGCCAGGCGCGCATCACCGACGAAGACATTGCGCAGCTCGAGCGGGAGATCGACCGCTTCAATGCCGCGCTGCCCCCGCTGCGCAGCTTCGTGCTGCCCGGCGGCTCGCGCCTGAACGTCGAGCTGCACATCTGCCGCACCGTCTGCCGCCGCGCCGAACGGCTGCTTGTGAAGGCCGCGCGCAGCGAGCGGATCGACGCCGTGAATCTGCGTTACCTGAACCGCCTCTCCGATGCCCTGTTCGTCTGGAGCCGGTGGGCGAACGCGCAGCTTGGCGCGCCAGAGGTGTTGTGGTCGCCCAACGAGAGCGCGGCGGCGCGCGGCACGCACGGGGAGTAGAGAACAGCTTCCCCCGGCCCGCAGGGGCGGCTGCGCCTGCGGGCATGGGGCTTCCCGCGCAGGCGCAGGGGGTGGCAAAATGGGGGCGTCGGCTCCGGCCCCGTTCCGCCGGAAGCCCGCTTCTGAAAGGAGTCTGGACTCATGGAACTGATCCCCACCCAGGAAGAAGTCGTCGCCCTGTTGCGGCAGACCGGCGCGTTGCGCAAGGGCCACTTCCAGTATCCGAACGGCCTGCATTCGGACACCTACCTCCAGGTGGCCATTGCGATGCGCCATTACGAGACGGCGAAGCTGCTGAGTGTCGCGCTGAGCCGCAAGCTGCGCGCGCACCCGGAGCTGCGCGCCATCATTCCGGAGCTGTCCATCGTGACGCCGGCCACTGGCGGCCTGCCTGTCGCCTATGGCGTGTGCGAGGCGCTGCGCGCCAAGCAGGTCTATTGGGCCGAGCGCGGCGAGGAGGGCGGTCCGCTGCGGTTCCGCCCGTTCCTTGAACCCGAGCCGGGCGAGAAGGTGCTTCTGGTGGACGACGTGCTCAGGACGGGCAGGAAGCTCACCGAGCTGCGGAATCTGATCGAAGCCAGGGGCGCGGAGGTCGTGGCGCTGGCCGTCATCGTCTACCAGCCGAATCCGGAGACGCCGAAGTTCGAGAATCTGCCCTTCTACTACCTGGCCCAGCTCGATGCCATGTACTTCTGGGACTCCGAGGCTGCCGAGGAGAAGGTGAAGGAGCTGGGGCCGCCAGAGAAGGTCTGGATCTAGCCCTGCTCGGTTTCTCCCTCGCTGCCAGCTTTTCCGCCCCGCCGCCCGCCGGCGGGGCTTCCTCTTTCGAGGAGCAGCAGCCTGAATGGAGCCTCTGTCTTTGCCGCCGGGGGACGCATGGATCCTTCAGGCTGTCCGCGTCTGTCACCAGAAGAGCTTCATGGCGAACTGGAACTGGCGCGCGTCGTGCGCCGAGGTATACGCCAGAGGCGTCGTCGCCGAGGGGCCCCGGAAGGCGCGGACCGGTTGCGGCAGCGCGCTGAGCGGCACGGCACCCACCGTGTTGTTCACCGTGCGGAAGTTGGCCCGGTTGGCGAGGTTGAAGCCTTCCGCGATGACTTCCAGCGCCGTGCCTTCCCGGGCAAAACGGAAGCGGCGCGAGAGGCGCATGTCCCAGGTAAAGAAATTCGGGCCGCGGCCGATGTTGCGGCCTGCCGGATACGGGCGGTCGTTCGTGGTGTAGTTGTCGCCGTTGACGTCCAGCCCGGCCAGCAGGTTGAACGGCCGCCACGAATTCGCCATGAAGATGGGGGCGATGTTCCAGCCGCGCAGCAGCATGTTCTGCGCCGGGGACTCATAGAGCGCATGGATCACCGCGCGGTGCGCGTGATGGAAGGACGAAAGCGAGCGCTCGCAGCGCTTGCAGAGCTGGTCCATGGGCGAGAAGTCCGAGTTGAAATCGGTGAAATCATCGATGGCCTTCGACCACGTGTAGTGGCCGGTGAGCGCGAAGTTGCGCCGCAGCCGCCGCTGCACCTGAAGGATGCCGGCGTGGTAGAGCGTGTTGCCGTCGTAGGTAAAGATGTTCTTCTGGAGCAGCGTCGGATCGATGCGCGCGTACTGCGGCGTGCCGTTGGGATTGCGCTCGCCCGTGTACACCAGATTGCGGCCGCTGATTCGCGCGAAGCCGAGCCCCCGGTTGTAGTTCCAGGCCGCCGAGACGGCCCAGTCTCCGAAGGCCCGCTCGATCTCGAAGCTCCCCTGCTGCGCATAGCCCTGCCGCAGAGGATCCGAGCCGAACTCCACGCGCAGCGGCAGCCCGGGGCCCACCTGCACGCCGAACTGCCTCAGATCTTCGGCCGTGATGCTGCGGCGGCCGATGACGCCCTGCCGCAGCAATCCCTGATAGATGTCAGCCGACGTGGTGGGCCGCCCGGTGGCAGGGTTGATGATGATCGGAATGCCGGTCAGCGGCACGAAGACCTGGTTGATGTAGCGGCCGCTGAGCGCATCGGCGACGTTCGCGATCTGGAGATTCGTCGGCGCGAAGAAGATGCCGTAGCCGCCGCGGATGGCCGTGCGTCCTTCCTTCCCGGGCGACCAGGCAAAGGCGAAGCGCGGGCCGAAGTTATTGCGGTCCGTGCCGAGCACGGGCTCGTTGACTTCGAGATCGTAGCGCAGGCCGAAGTGAAGCGTCAGGTTGCGGCGCGCGCGCCACGCGTCCTGCACGTAAAGGCCGGAGCGCTTCGACCAGCCCGTCCAGCGAGGGTCGCCGAAGCCCTGCTGATAAAACGTCGGAAGGCCGAGCGCGAAGGCCTGCAACGCGCTCACCGGCTGCGACAGCGCCGGCAGCAGCGACGTCTGTCCGGTCGCCTGAAGGTACTGGGTGATCTGCTGGACCGCGGCGGCGCCCGCCGCGCCCGCGATGACGTTTTGCAGCGGAACGGCCTCGCCGAAGCTGAAGCGGCCGCTGAAGAAGGTCTCCGTATTGGCGAAGTCGCGCACCGGGTTGATGTCGAAGCCGAATTTCAGATCGTGCGAGCCCGAGTGGCGGTTCCAGTTCTGCATGATCTGGTAGTGCCGCTCCTCGGTGCGCGAGGGCAGAAAGATCTCGCGGCCGAAGAAGCCGAAGCCGGTGACGTTCAGCTCCGGCCCGTAAGGATCCACGGTGCGCACGGCGATGCGGTTGTAGTTGAACATCAGCCGCGTTTCGACCACCCAGTTCGAGTTCAGGATGATCGAATCGCTCAGCATCGACGTGCCGTCCCAGATGTCGAAATTGCGCCCGCGGTTGTATGCGACCAGCGCGCCGAACTGGTTGTTCTCGTTGTCGAGCGTGCCGATGCCGCCGCGCCAGTAGAGGTTGTGCCGGTCGCTGAAGCGGTGGTCGATCCGCGTCGAGAACAGGTTGCTCGCCTCGCTGAACGGAAACACGCCGCTGTTGGCCTGGAACACGCCGGTCACAAACGGGTTCGTGGCCGGCGTGAGCGCGCCGGTGAGCGCCTGCGCCAGGCCTGCCAGTTGCGGCACGCCGCTCGTGCGCAGCGCGTTCAGCAGCGGCTGCTGCGAGGGCGTCGGCCCGTTGAAGGCGCTGCGGTCAGCAAGGATCGGCACGAAAGTCGACTCATGCCGGTCCAGCCGTTCGTAGGCGCTGAAGAAGAAGGTGCGGTCGCGGCGCAGCGGGCCGCCCGCGGTGGCGCCCGCCTGCGAGCGCGTGTAGGCCGACTTCTGCGGGTCGAAGTAGTTGCGCGCCTGGATGTCGCGGTGGCGCAGAAAGCCGAAGAAATTGCCGTGGAACTGATTGCCGCCGCTGCGCGTGACGATGTTCACCGTGCCGCCGCTCGACCAGCCGAACTCGGCCGAGGCGGTGTTGCGGTTGATCTGGAACTCCTGCACCGCCTCCTGGCTGACGCTGAGGCGCACGCCGCCGGAGTTGATGTAGTTCTCCACGCCATCGACGAAGAAGCCGTTGCCGCGGCCGTTGCCGCCGCCGAAGCTGATGCCGGAATGCGGCGTCTGGGCGACGCGGTAGTCAGTGCCGTCGGCGAGGTCCTGCGTGGAAGCGGTGGCCGGCGACAGCAGCGCGAAGTCCAGGTAGTTGCGGCGGTTGATGGGAAGCTGCGTGATTCGGGCGAGGTCGATGGTGGTGGCCTGCTGCGCCCGCTCGCTGTCGATCACCGGCGCCTCGGCCATCACCTCGATGACCTGCTGGAGCTCGCCCACCTCGAGCCGGACGGGCAACGTGTACACATCGCCGACGCGGACTTCCACCCCTTCGAACACCTGCGGCGTGAAGCCTTTTGCCTCCACCCGCACGCGGTAGCGGCCGGGAGGCAGCAGCGGGAAGATGAACTCGCCCGACTCGTCGGTTTCCGCCGAGCGCTGAATGGCGCGGACGGAATCGGCAGCCTGGAGCCTTGCGCCGCGGATGGCCGATCCGCTCGCGTCGGTCACCACCCCGCGGATTTCGCCCGCGTTGCTCTGCGCCTGGGGATATGCTGGAAGGCAGGAAATGGCCGCAATGGCCAGCAGGGTCGTCATCCACTTCATCGCGCAACTCCCGAAGATCCCTCTGACAGGGAGAGACTCTCCGGATTTTAGCAGGAAGATGTCATGAGAGCACCAGTACTTCTGGCAGCCATTCTGTGCCTGCCCGGCATGGCGGCGGCGGCTCCGAAGATGAAAGCCGGCGTGGCCCGCATCGACATCACGCCGGAAGGCCCGATCTGGATGTCCGGCTACGCGGCGCGCAACAGGCCGAGCGAAGGCGTCCTGATGCCGTTGTGGGCCAAGGCGCTGGCGCTCGAGGACAGCCGAGGCAACCGCGCCGTCATTGTCACCACCGACCTGATCGGCCTGCCGATGGAGCTGACCGATGCCGTGGCCGCGCGGGCGATGGAAAAGTACCGGCTGGAGCGGGCTTCGCTGGTCTTCAACTCGTCGCACACCCATACGGGGCCGGTGGTGCGGGGCAACCTGTCGGTGATGGAGTCGCAGCAGTCCCCGCACCGCGAGGCGCTGGCCGCCTACCGGCAGGGGCTGCAGCAGAAGCTGTTCGATGTGATCGGAGCGGCCCTGGCGGATCTTTCGCCGGCGGAGATCACCATCGCTTACGGCGAAGCGCGCTTCGGCGTGAACCGGCGGGAGTTCACCGCGAAGGGCGTGATTCTTGGCGTGAATCCGCAGGGGCCGGTGGATCCGCGCGTGCCGGTGGTGCGCGTCACGTCGCCGGCTGGCAAGGTGCGGGCCATCCTGTTCGGCTACGCCTGCCACAACACGACGCTGACGGCGGAGTTCTACCAGCTCAGCGGCGACTACGCCGGCTACGCGCAGGCGGAGCTTGAAAAGGAGTTCCCGGGCGCGGTGGCGCTGTTCCTGCAACTCTGCGGCGGCGACCAGAACCCGAATCCGCGCAGCCGCCTTGAACATGCGGAGCAGCACGGACGGACGCTGGCGGCGGAAGTGGCGCGCGTCGCGCGCGGGCCGATGCAGACGGCGTCCGGGCGCATCCGCGCCGCCTATCAATTGACGGCGCTGCCGTTCGCTCCCCACACGCGGGAGCAGTTCGAGCAGGAGCTCAAGGACCCGAACGTGTTCCGGCAGCGGCGCGCGGCGCTCATGCTGAAGCTGTACGACGAGCGGCGCGAGCCGCGCCTGCTGCGTTACCCGGTGCAGGCGATCCGGGTGGAGAACGGATTCACGCTGATCGCGCTCGGCGGCGAAGTGGTGGTGGACTATGCGCTGTGGGCGTACCGGACGTGGCCGAAGGAGCGGCTGATCGTGGCCGGATATTCCAATGACGTGCCGTGTTACATTCCGACGGCGCGCATCCTGCGTGAAGGCGGCTATGAAGCGGTGGATTCGATGATTTATTACGGCCAGCCGGGACCGTTCAGCGAAGAAGTGGAGCCGCGCGTGCAGGAGGCCGTGCGGCAGGTGATGAAGCGGGTGGGGCGGTGATCCTCGCACTGGCGGCAGCGGCGCTTGGGATGGCGGAGCCGGAATGGCTGGCGCGCATCCCGGTTGCCCCGCCGGAGATCGGCGCCAGCCTGCTCCTCAAGGTGATGGCCCGGGAGCGCTCGAACCGGGCGGACCGGATCGAAGACGCGTTTCGCATGGCGGCGCAGGCGAAGATGCGCTGGCCGGAGGCGGCAGCGGTTTCACCGGAAAGCATGGAGGCGCGCCGGGTGGAGGCTTCCTTCGAGCAGCTCGACGCGCTCACGCTTCAGGCTCGCGCGGTGGAAGAGATGCTTCGCGTGGATCCGCGCCGCGCGCTCGTGCTGGCGCTGGAGATGCCCGTGCCTGCGCCCGGGCCGTTGACGTGCAGCGCGGCGTCGCTGCCGGCGCTCGAGCGCTACTACCACCTCGCCCTCCAGATGGCGGTCCGGGGCTTTCCAGCCAGCCAGCGCGCCGAGGGCAGGCATCTCGATTTCCTGCTCCGCGTCGTCGCTTCCTCGGAAACGCTGGCGCAACTGGCGCCCGCCGCGCAGGTGACCGCCCTGTACGACGGGCCCGAGGAGGAACGCGGGGCATTGTACGCTGCGCTTGCGGGCGCCCTTCGCGGGGCGCGCATTTCAGCGCGCGAGAAGGAGTATGTCGGGCAGATCCGCCAGGCTGTGGCGCGGATGGAAGCCCGTGAGGGCGCTCAGGCCGTTTCCGAGGCCCTGGCCGCGCTGGAAGAGGCGATGGCGCAGGCGGAACCCTGCCCCGACGAAGCGGGCTTCCCGCTGTGGGAGTCCGGCGAGGCGGCCCAGTTGCGCGAAGCGGTCGCGCTCTACCGCAGGCGCCGGGAGGCCCGCGAGAAAGAATACATGGACCTGCTCCGCCGCGTGGAGGGCTGGCGCGGCGAGAAGGAAGCGCCCGCGATGGCGCAGTTCCACAGGAAGGCGCTGCTGTATCGCGAACTGATGGAGGCCGCGCCCACGGATGCGGCCCTGTCGTCGCTGATCTCCTCCTACGTCCGGTTCCTGGCGGCCGCGCCGGCGCGCACGGAAAGCCCGGCAGAGTGGGTAGTGCATTTCCGCAGGCTTCTGCTGGCCTGGGCGCCGCTGGGCAGAAAGAGCGTGGACATCGCCGTGGCCGAGATCCGCGCCAGCGGAGACGCGCTGATGAATCTGCTTGTCGACGCGCACGCCGACGGCTATCTTTGAGGGCCCGGACTCAGAAGATCTCGGCAAGGTCGGCAAAGCGGTCCACGACGATCAGCCGCCCGGGCCCCGGACGCCGCAGCCGGGTGCGCTCCAGCGCCCATGTGCGCGCGTGCGGAACGAACACCGCATTCAGCCCCGCTTCGAGGGCGGGGTTGATGTCGGACTTCGGCGAGTTGCCAATCATCCAGGTGCGCGCCGGATCGAGGCCGCGCTCCCGCACCAGCGCTTCATAGGAAGCGCGGTCTTTCTCTTTCACGATCGCCGTGTGCTGGAAGAAGCGGCCCAGCCCGGAACGGTCGATCTTCATGCGCTGCTCGTCCGGGTGGCCCTTGGTGAACAGCGTCAGCTCGTGGCGCTTGTGCAGCCGTTCGAGCGTCTCTTCCACGCCGTCGATCAGTACCAGCGGCTGCTCGAGAATGCGCAGCGCGAAGCTCTTCACCGTTTCGAGGTCCTCGGCGCGGATCTCGCGCTCGGCCAGCCGCTGATAGCACTGCTCGAGGTTGCGGGCGAAGTTCAGCGAGCCGTAGCCGTAGATGCGGATGTTGGCCAGCTCGATTTCGTCGAGCACGGCGCGGATTTCGGCTGCGCTCAGGCTGGAATGGTTGAGGAAGTCGACGAACTGCGCGAAGGCCTCCTCGAAGTAAATGTTGTTCTCCCAGAGCGTGTCGTCGGCGTCGATCAGCAGATGCTGTGGAGCCTGCATGGCGCGCGTCATTCCTGCGGCGAGTAGAGATGCCTGCCGTGCCCGTTGGACCGCACGACCTTCTCCATGGCGCGCCGGATGCGCTCCTTTTCCGCAAGCCTCTTCAGGTGGGCGATGGCGGCCTCCAGCCGTTCCCGTTCGCTCTGCATTTCGAGCAGCCGCTGGCGGAAGTGCAGATCAGGCGAGATGTCGCACAGCAGGAAGCTGAGCTGCGGATGGTCGATGTCCGGCGCCTCCGCCTCTTCCTCTTTCACGCGGATGACCTCCAGCCATGCGGCCAGCGCCTCCCGCACCAGCCGCCGGTCCGGCGCCGCCTCGTCGCGGTCGCCGAAGAACACGGCCTTTCCGCGGAGGTAGCTCCTGCCCGGAAAAACCTCCTGAAGCGCGAAGCGGCGCCGTCCGACGGTGAGAATGTCCATGCGTCCGTCTTCGTAACGCCGGAGAACCTCCTCGATGGAGGCGGTGCAGCCGATGCGGAGCAGCCCGCCGCCGCGCGCCTGCACGACGCCGAACTCCTGCCCGCTCTGAAGGCATTCGCCGATCATCTCCTTGTATCGCTCCTCGAAGATGTGAAGGCGCAGCTCGCAGTGCGGCAGGAGGACGGTCTCGAGCGGAAACAGCGGCAGCATCTCCTCCTGCATGCCTGTATTATGGCTCATACGGACCCGTGAGCCTGCTCATGCGTCATCAGCGCAGCACAGCCACCGGCGGCGGCGCCGCGGCAGCGCCGCGGGAAGGGAAGCGCGCCCCATGATCCTGAAACTGAAACGAACGCCGGGCATCTACCTGGTCGGCTTCATGGGCTGCGGCAAGACCACCGTGGGCCGGATGCTTGCGCGGCGGCTGGGCTGGCGTTTCGCCGATCTGGACGAGGACATCGAAGCGCGCGCGCAGATGCCGATCACCGAGATCTTCGAGCGCTTCGGCGAAGAGGAGTTCCGCCAGATGGAGCACGAAGCGCTGCGGCGGCGCATCGCCGACATCGCCCGCGGCGTGCCATGGGTGGTGGCCGTGGGCGGGGGCTGCTTCGCCCAGCCGCGCAACTACGAGCTGATCTCCAACAACGGCATTTCCATCTGGCTGGATGCGCCGCTCGAAATGCTCCGCGCGCGCGTGGCGCAGTCCACGACGCGCCCGCTGGCGCGCGATCCGGCGAAGTTCGAAGAGCTGTATCATGCCCGCCGGCCTGCCTACGAGAAGGCGGACTACCGGATCGAGATCGGGCCCGGCGGCTCGGCGGAAGCCGTGGAAGACATCCTCCGGCTTCCCATCTTCTGAGAGGCTGCCTGCCATGCAGAGCGAGAAACTGCTCCGCCGCCACGCGCTGTCGATCTTCCGCGCCGCCGTGGCGGCAGCCGATCCGCGCCGCACCGTCCGGGAGGCGCTGCGCGCGATGGATCTGTCCCGCTACCGGCGCATCTTCGTCGCCGGCGCCGGCAAGGCGTCGGCCGCCATGGCGCAGGCCGCCGAGCAGGTGCTCGGCCGGCGCATCCACAGCGGCTGGATCAACACCAAGGACGGCCACCTCGCTCCCGTGCGGCGCGTGCGCCTGCACGAGGCCAGCCACCCGGTGCCGGACGCGCGCGGCGTGGAAGGAGCGCGGCGCATCGCGGAGATCGCCGCGCAGGCGGAAGAAGGCGACCTGCTGCTGTGCCTGATCAGCGGGGGCGGCTCGGCGCTGCTGCCGCTGCCGCTGGAGCCGCTGACGCTCGAAGAGAAGCAGGAAACCACGCGCCTGCTGCTGGCCTGCGGCGCCACCATCCGCGAGATCAACGCCGTCCGCAAGCACCTGTCGGCGATCAAGGGCGGGCGGCTGGCGCGGCTCGCCTACCCGGCCCATGTGCTCTCGTTGCTGCTCTCCGACGTCATCGGCGACCCGCTCGACGTGATCGCCTCAGGCCCCACTGCGCCGGACACTTCCACTTACCGCACCGCGTGGGACGTCATCGAGAAGTACGGCCTTGCTGCGAAGATCCCCGCCGCCGCGCGCCGCATCCTCGAGGAAGGGCTCGCCGGCAGGCGCGAAGAGACGCCCAAGCCGGGCGATCCGTGCTTTGCGCGCACGCGCAACATCATCGTCGGAAGCAACCGGCTCGCCGTCGACGCCGCGGCCCGCAAGGCGCGCGAGCTTGGCTACCGCCCGCTGGTGCTTTCCACCACGATCGAGGGCGAGACGCGCGACATCGCGCTGATGCACGCGGCCATTGCGCGCGAGATCGCCGAGTCCGGCCGTCCGGCGCGGCCGCCCGTCTGCGTCATCTCCGGCGGCGAGACGACGGTGACGCTGAAAGGCGGCGGCCTGGGCGGGCGCAATCAGGAGTTCGCGCTGGCCGCGGCCCTTGCCCTGGAAGGCAGGGAAGGCGTGCTTGCTTTCAGCGCCGGCACCGACGGGACCGACGGGCCCACGCCGGCCGCCGGGGCGATGGCGGACGGAGCCACGGTAGCGCGGGCCGCCGCTCTGGGCCTCGACGCGCGGAAGATGCTGGCAGCGAACGACTCGTACCACTTCTTCGAGCCGCTTGGCGATCTCGTCATCACCGGCCCCACGGGCACGAATGTCATGGATGTGCGGCTGATGCTTGTGCGCCCGCGCCGGGCGCGCTGAGCGCGCCGGCGGCGGTCATTGATTCACGGCCTTGGGCGGCTCCGGCGGCGGAGGAGCCTGCGGCGGGCGCCCCAACAGCGCCGAGGCTTCGGCGGGGGTGAGCCTGCGGACAATCACGCGCCCGCGCTGCGTCTCCAGCCGGATCTCCGGACCCGCGCCGAGGCTGCCCTCGATGACGCCCTTGCGGTCGTCCTGGTCGACCTTCAGCCGGGGATCGAAGTCATTCACCGCCTCGCCGCGGTCGGTGGTGGCGCGCAGACGGAAGCGGGCCGCGGCGGGCAGGGCCAGTTCGATGTCCCCGCTGCGGGTCCGGATCTCCGTGCGGCCCAGCTCGGGCCGGGGCTGCCGGAGCTCGACGTCGCCGCGCTCCAGATCCACGGTGATCGAATCGGCAATGTCGGAGAGCTGGACGTCTTTTGTCTCCGCCTTGATCTCCACCGGGCCGCGGGCCTGCGTGAGCGAGAGCTGGCTCAGCGTCAGCCGCATCTCGCCGGGCACCGCCGCCGCGCGGACCTCCGTGCGCGGGCTTTCAAAGCGCACGTTGCGGGCGATGCGCTTCAGGATCAGCTCCCCGGACCAGGAGCCTTCAATGGCCACGCCGCCGGCGATGTCCTCCAGCTCGACGTCGCGGCCGCGCCCCTTCAGCAGCACATCGCCCTTGACCTTCATCGCGCGGACGATATCGCTGCGCCGCAGGTCGGCCTTCACGCGTCCGCCGACCGACTCCACGCGCAGCCCGGCGTTGTCGGAGTCCACGATCACTTCGCCGGCGATGTCTTTCACTTCGAGATCCCCGTACTTGCCGCGGAATTCGATGCTGGAGCCGCGCGGGGCGGTGATTTCCAGATCCATGCTCACGCGCGCGCCTTCCAGAGAGTCTTCGGCATGGGCCACCTGGACCGTGTCTCCGTTGCGGACCACCTTCAGCTTCGCCTTCTCGCTGGCGCGGTCGGCGGCGTTGCGGTCGAGCGCCCGCACCGTCTTCCGGCCCAGCACCCGGAGTTCGGTTCCATCGGTTCCGGTGATCCGCGTATTGCCGCGCGCGTTTTCGACGATCAGGCGGCCCTGGGCGGCAGCCTGCAATACGACCTCCGGCTCGGTGTAGTCGAAGGCTTCGCCGAAGACTTCCACGCCGCCGATGCGGATCTTGCCGGGAAGTTCGCGGGTCCAGCGCTTCACGCCCCACACCGACATGGCGAAGATGGTCACGAGGATGATCACTGCCCACTCGCCGCCGGCGACGCCGGCGCGGGGCAGCGGCCTGCCGCGGAAATACGTGGCAAGGATCTCCACCACCCGCAGCGCGCCCCATACGATCAGCAGCACCGGCCACCAGGTGACGAACAGGTCGAACAGGGGCAGATCCGGCCGGATGTTCCGCAGCAGGAACACGACGCCGATCAGGATCAGCAGCAGAGGGCCGACCAGGGAGCCGCGTCTCATCTCAGCCTCCGTGCGCCTGGCTGCCCGTTTCCGGCTGCGAGGACGCGGCCAGAGCGGTCCGCTCGAGCAGTTTCAACACGCCCAACACGATCAGCAGAACCGGCCAGGTCTTGCTGAACGGGATGCCGGCAAAACGGTCCGCCGTCAGCAGCACGCCGAAGGCGATCAGCAGCACCGGCCCGCGGAGGGCCCGCATCAGTTCGGCGTTCCTGTTCATTGCTCGCCTCCCCCGTTCTCCTCCGCGCGGCCGCCGGAAGCCCGGAGCTGCTCGTAAAGCATCCAGGCGCCGGCAGCGATCAGAATCACCGGCCAGAACCGCAGCACGTCCCGCAGGCGGACGATCTCGAGATTGTTCAGCAGGAAGAGCAGCCCCAGCAGGATCATCACCACCGGCAACACCGGCGCGCGCTGGCCGCGGAGCTGGACGAGCGAGGAGAACTCATCCACGGGCTCGCCGAGCATCCGCCGCCGGGCGGTGTGGTAGGCCTCGAAGGCCATGTAGAACCAGAAGACCGCGGTGAGCAGGCCGAACAGCGGTTCCAGCCCGCCCGCCGCGTCGCTTGAGGAGATGCTGAGCAGCAGGCCGAGGATCACCACATGGATGATGCCCTTGGCGTATTGGCCGTTGTAAATGGCGCCGACGCCGGGGATCATGCCGAGGAAGAAGGCAAGCCCCGGCGATACGCCAGGATTCGGCACCGGGGGCGGCGCGGAAGGCCGCGCGCCGGCTTCGGGCTCCGGCGCGGGCACATGCGCCTGGCAGTAAATCGTGCCCCGGGCCCAACGCACTTCCTCTTCCGCGAGCGCCACCCCGCAGACGCGGCAATAGGCTGCTACCGGCTTCTGCTCCGTGTTTTCCGTCGTCATTTCTTCTTCCTCCCGTCCCTCGGCGATTCGACTTGCGGCGGCAGGCTCCAGTCGATGCCTTCACCCGCCTTCCGGCTGTCCGCGCCTGCGCCCGCGGGCCGCTCCTTCGGCGGCGTGGCAGCGGCCGGGGCGGCCGGCTCCTCGGTCCACTCCTTCAAGGTCTGCTGGATCTCGTACACGAGCCGCAGGCTCTCGTAATACTTCTTCGCACGGTCCCACGTGCGCCATGCCCTGTCTTCCAGGGCCATCCAGACCCGCGCCGGCTCCAGGTCGCTGACCTTCAGTTGCCGCACCGGCACGCCGGCGAAACGGGCCAGCATGGCGAAGCTGAGAATCGTCATCGCCATGCCCATGGCGAAGCGGGGATGCAGCACCGGCTCGATCAGCCGCCCCAGCCATCCGCGCCTTTCCCGCACCGGGCGGGCTGCGCCCTGGCGCACCTCGAACAGCAGGTGGTTGACCAGCGCCGGCGGCGGCTCCACTTCGGCAGCCCGCTCGATGAAGGCGAGCGCCGCGCGGGCGTCCTCCACCATCGCCCGGCAGGAGGCGCAGGAGGACAGGTGCAGCTCGACCGTCGCCTTCTCGGCCGCCGTCAGCGCGCCTTCGACGTAGTCGCAGATCAGGGCCTCGAGATCGCTGCACCTCATGGCACGACCTTCATCTGGCGCAACGCGCGCGCCAGCTCGCTCCGGCCGCGGTTCAGCCGCGACTTCACCGTGCCTTCCGGCACTCCCAGCACCTGCGCGATCTCCCGGTACTCCATTCCCTCGATGTCGCGCAGAATCACCGTCTCGCGCAGCTCCGGCGAGAGCCGGGCCAGCGCTTTCTGCAAAGCCTCGCTCGCCTCCCGTCCGGCCAGCACGGCCTCCGTGCGGCCCTCGATCGCCGCCCGCTCCTCCAGCATGGGGAGCTGCTCCTCGATCGAGGCCGTCGCCCGCTCCATGCGGGAGCGGCGGTAGTGGTCGATCAGCAGGTTGCGCGTCAGCCGCGCCAGCCAGACTCCGAACGACCCCTCGCCCGCGCGGAAGCTGCGCACATTGCGAAAAACCTTGAGAAAGACCTCCTGCGTGAGATCCTGGGCCTCGCTCTCCCTGCCCGTGAAGCGGTAGCAGATCGAGTAGACCCTGCGCGTGTAGGTCCGGACGAGATCTTCCCAGGCGCTCTCGTCCCCGTTCAGACAGCGCGCGACCAGTTCGCTTTCAGAATCCACGTCCAGCACCTGGCTGCCGCCCCGGCTCCGGTCCGCCGCAGGGAGCGGCGCCATCGCCGCAGCCGCCGCGCCTCCTGCCATCCGGTCCCAGAGTTGTGTGCCCGCTGCCATCTGTGCCAATCCCCACGTTGGGGCCGCCGGGCAACCCCGCGCCGGCTCGTCTCCACGCCGGCTTCCAGTCAGTACAACGAGGGATTATCATGAAAAGTTCGATTCGTCCGCAGGCCGACGGAACCGGCTTCCATTCTAGTCGAATCCCCGGCTGCCGCGTCCCTGCGGGCACGCCGTGCAGGAGACGCTCCTGAAAGCCGCACACCCCGGAACACGGCCGCGACGCCGGAACGCCTGGATCGCCTCGCTCCTGCTGCTGGCGGCCGCCGCGTTCCTCGTCTACCGGGGCCGCCAGGCCGGCTTCGACCTGCGCGAATTCGCCCTCGCGCTGCGCAGCGTCCATTGGGGCTGGATTGCGGCCGCCTGGCTGGCCGGACTGCTCACCTACGTCGGCAGGACCATCCGCTGGATGGTGATGTTGCGCCCGCTGGCGCCCTCGGCCCGCTTCCGCGACGTGCTCAGCAGCACCGTGATCGGCTTCACCGCCGTTTTCCTGTTCGGCCGGCCCGGCGAACTCGTCCGCCCGTGGCTGATCGCCCGGGCCACCGGAGCGTCCTTCCCGTCGCAGGTGGCCGCATGGGTGCTCGAGCGGATCTACGACACGCTGCTCATCCTTGCCTTCTTCGGCTACGCGCTGGCCTCGTCGATCCGGATCCACCCCTCGGCGGGGCCGGAGATCCGGTGGCTGCTCGCACGGGGCGGGTGGATCATCGGACTCACCGCCCTGTTGTGCCTGGCTGCGCTGGTTCTCCTCCAGCATTGGGCCCCGCGGTTCGAGCAGCGCATCGTGGACGGGCTGGGATTCCTTCAGTCCCACCACCAGGAACGGGCCTCCCGGCTCGTCCGCGCCGCGCTGGACGGGCTGCGCGCCGCCCGGTCCGGCACGGCCATCGCCCAGCTCCTGTTCTGGAGCGTGGTCGAGTGGGGCATCATTTACTTCTGCTTTCACTTCACGTTTCTGGCATTCCCCGAAACCGCCACCCTGGCTCCAACGCAGGTGCTCGCCTACATCGGCTTCGTGGGCATCGGCAGCATCATCCAGATCCCCGGCCTGGGGGGAGGCTTCCAGGTGGCCTCCATCCTGATCACCACCGAGCTGTTCCGCGTTCCGATGGAGGTGGCCGCCAGCCTGGCAATGCTGAACTGGATCGTCGCCTTCGCCGGTGCCGTCCCCTTCGGCCTCGTCCTGGCCGTCCGGGAGGGGCTGCGGTGGGGCCAGCTTTCTGATATTGAAAAAGAGGCCCTGTCATGAATTGTCCGTTCTGCGGCCACAAGGAAGACCGCGTCATCGACTCCCGGGAGAGCAAGGAAGGGGACGTCATCCGCCGGCGCCGCGAATGTCTCCAGTGCGGGCGGCGCTTTACTACATATGAAAGAATTGACGAAGTTCCGTACATGGTGATCAAGAAAGACGGCCGGAGGGAGAAGTTCGACCGCCAGAAGGTATTGAACGGCTTGTTGAAAGCGTGCGAGAAGCGTCCAGTTCCGATGTCGAAACTGGCCGAGATTGTCGATGAGGTGGAGGGGGTGCTGGCGGACAAGCCGGACCGCGAGATATCTACGTCAGAAATAGGAGAACTGTTGACGCAGCGCCTGCTGGCGCTGGACAAGATTGCCTATGTCCGGTTTGCGTCCGTATACCGGGATTTTCAGGATGTGGAGGCTTTCTTTAGCGAGCTCAAGGACTTGATGAAAAAGAAGCGTGGCTGAACTGACACGCCTGTCCGGACGGGGGGAGCCTGGGGGCGCTTCGTGTAACGAAAATCTGTCTCACGCATCCATAACAAGGGGAGCTTAACAAGATCGCAATTTCATGCTATCCTGATTCGGAGCGTCTTCCCATCCGCCGCCGGTATGACCAACCCGCAGAGGGCAAGGGCGCGTTCACGCCCTGCCGCATGATGACAAGGCGGAGCTGCGTGGACGCCCTGGTCAGGAGTGGGCCGATTCGCCGGAACAGGCGCGGCGCGCGCCATGCCGCAAGGCTGGAAGGGCGCCGTGGAAAGTTCGCGGGCGAATGGGCGTTCGTCATTAACGAAAAAACTGTTTCGGATCCGGGCAGGGAGTCTCATGCCTGAGAGGAATCTGTTCGGACCTGGAGGTTTGTCGCCAGTGGATCACTTTGAAGATCAGTTCCTGACGGATGCGACCGAGGCTCTCGGTCTGCCATTCGAAGAGGACGCCAACTACTTCCATCCGGAGGATGTGCAGGAGGACGAGTTCGCCTCCGCACAGCCTGCCGAGGAGTCGATTTACACGGACGACCCGGTGCGCGTGTACCTGCGCGAGATGGGCGCCGTGCCGCTGCTGACCCGCGAAGGCGAGGTCACGCTCGCCCGCAAGATGGAGCGCGGCAAGATCCGCATGCAGAAGGCTGCCAGCCGCTCCATCCTGGTCCAGCATCAGGTGCTCGAACTCGCCGAGAAGGTCCGCTCCGGGGAGCTGAATCCGGAGACGCTGGTAGACCTCGGCGACGTAGAGGAAGGCACGCCTGCCTATGAAAAGCGGCTGAAGGAAATCCGGCAGCAGTTCGAGGAGTTCATCACGCTCTTCCGCAAGCAGGAGCAGCTCCGGGAGAAGCTGAGCGCCGGGACGGGCGCCAACCGGAAGGCCCAGCGCAAGTCGCTGTGGAAGTTCTACCGCGCCCGTGTCGAGACCTCCCGTGCGATCCGCAAGTTCCCGTGGCTGCCCTCGAAGTGGCGCCAGTTCTCCACCGCGATCGAGCAGGCCGTCGACGAACTGAACCGGCTGGAGGCCGAACTGGCCGAGCTGGAAAAGGATAAGGCCGCCAACCAGTCCCGCATCCGCGAGATCAGGCGCGAGATCAAGCGGCGGGAGACGCAGGCCGGCGCCACGCACGCCGAGCTGAAGAAGTCCCTTTCCGACATCCGGCAGGGCGAGCAGGAGGCCGAGCGCGCCAAGAAGGACCTGGTGGAGGCCAACCTCCGCCTGGTGGTTTCGGTGGCGAAGAAATACGTCAACCGTGGCCTGCACCTGCTGGACCTGATCCAGGAAGGCAACATCGGCCTGATGCGCGCCGCTGACAAGTTCGAATACCGGCGCGGCTACAAGTTCTCGACCTACGCGACGTGGTGGATCCGCCAGGCCATCACGCGCGCCATCGCCGACCAGTCGCGCACTATCCGCATCCCGGTGCACATGAACGAGTCGATGAACAAGTTCCTGCGCGCCACCCGCGAGCTGGAGAAGGAGCTCGGCCGCGCGCCAACCAATGAGGAGATCAGCCGCCGGATGGACATTCCGGTGGAGAAGGTCCAGAAGCTCAAGACCATCTCGCGCGACCCGGTCTCGCTGGAGACTCCGGTGGGCCGCGACGGCGAGTCGGCGCTTGGCGACCTGATCGAGGACCGCTGGGTGGGCTCGCCCATCGACTCCGTGATCGACGCCAACATCCGCGAAGAGACCGCGGCCATCCTGAAGACCCTCTCTCCGAAGGAAGAGAAGGTTATCCGGCTGCGGTTCGGCATCGGCTGCGAGCGCGAGCACACGCTCGAGGAGATCGGCCAGCAGTTCGACGTCACCCGCGAGCGCATCCGGCAGATCGAGGCCAAGGCGCTCCGGCAGCTCCGGTCGCCCGAGCGGGCGCGCCATCTGCGGGCGCTGCTCGCGGCCCGGTAACCCCGACGAGACACCCTCCTGCGGCCCGTTTCCGCCCCGACGGAAACGGGCCGCTTCGTTTTGCGGCGTCTCCGCACAACGCAGGCAGCGCGGCGGGATTCTCTGGCGGATGACTCCGCGCGTCCGCGGAGACTTACTCCAGCTCCTCGCGTTTCACCGCCACCCAGCTCCGCACCGCTAGCGCGCCAAGAAAGAGCAGCACCGCGTGGAGCAGCAGGCCGTCCAGCGTGAGCGCCGCCATCACGGCCAGCGCGGCGTACGCGGCCAGCGCCCATCTCAGCTTCTTCCGCAGGACTGCCGCGTCAAAATCCAAAGCGTCACCTCGGCATGTTGTAAGAGAACACAAGCTGGAGGCGGATCTCGGCGCCCGTGTACTCGGCGGGCAGCGGCGGGAATGGATTGGAGGCGCTGATGCTGGCCACGGCGGCGCGGTCGAGCGCATCCATGCCCGAAGGCACCGCGATGACCAGCTTCGGCACCTGGCCGCTGCGGCTGATGCTGAACTGGATCACCGTGCGGCCGCGGGCGCCGAAGCGGACGCTTTCCGGCATCACCGCGTACCAGTTGCGCCGCACCGCCGCCAGCACTTGAACGAGGTACGGGCGGAAGTCGATGCCTTTGGGGTCGCTCAGCAGTTCCAGCGTGCTGCCCGGGCGGCCCGGGCGCGGTGTCTGAACCAGGCCCTCGCTGACCCCTCCCGTGCCGGGAACATCCCCGACGGTGAGTCCCGTTCCTCCCCCGCCCCTCGCCAGCGACTTCACCGTCTCGGCAACGCCCGCCGGGGGCAGAGCGAGGCGCGGCTGCGCCGTAGGAGTCTGCGGCCCGCCCACCGGCTCAAACGGATTGTCCCGCTTCGGCGGGGCCGTCCTTGGCGCCTCCGGGAGTCCTGAGCCAGGCACGGGCGCCGGCGGTATCGCCTGCGCCATCTCCACGGGAGGAATGTCGAAATCCAGTTCACGCCCGCGGCGTGTCTCCGGCGCGCCCGGCGGCGGCTGGAATGGGCGGGCCGAGCCACGGGCCTGCGGCTGCTGAATGGCAGGCCGCGGCATCAGCGCAGTGATGTCGACCTCCGCTGCGGGCTTGCCCCGCTGCGGCTCCTTCTGCGTCAGGCGGAAAGGCAGCGGCGGAGCCACCAGCGGCGTGGACTTCCGCACATCGACGATCACCTGCGGCGCCGGCCGCACGATGGCAGGGGCCGCAGGCATCCACGCAATCAAACCGAGGACGGCTGCATGGAACAGCACAGCCCCCGTGCCGGCAATGGCGTGCCGGCGGCGCGCGTCTTCGTCACGCACTTCGGGCAGGAGCCGCGGAGCGGCGCCTGCACGGGGAGCGTCGATGCCCGTGGCTGCCTGCATCGGATTCCGGAGCCAGCCCTACTCCTAGATTGACGCGGCGCGCAGGCGCTCGGCTACCACTTTGCCGTGCTCGGCGATGCAGGCGGCGATCCGCAGCGCCAGCGCCAGCGCGGCCGCCCCGGCTTCCCCATCCACGACAGGGCGGCGCCGCTCGAGGATGCAATCGAGGAAAGACTCGAGCTGCCGCCGCAACGGCTCGTCCTTCTCGACCGGCTGCGGCTCGAAGCGCACCTGTCGGTTCTCATCGACCGAGATCGCCAGGCACTCCTGCTTCGTGTAATCCACAGACACGTACTGCCGGGGCTGGAAGAAGCGCAGCTTGCGGACGCGTTCGGTGGAGACGCGCGAAGCCGTCAGGTTGGCGATGCAGCCCCCAGGGAATTCCAGCCGCACGTTGGCGATGTCCGGTTTCGCCGACAGCACGGCGATGCCGGCGGCGCGGACCTCGGACGGCACCTCGCCCGTCATCGAAAGAACGAGGTCGAGGTCGTGGATCATCAGGTCGGCCACGACGTCGACATCCAGGCTGCGGGGCGAAAACACGCTGAGGCGGTGGATTTCAAAAAAGAGTGGCAGCCGCAGGATCCTGTGCGCCGCCTCGACGGCCGGATTGAAGCGCTCCAGATGCCCTACCTGAAGCAGGCGCCCGCAGCGCTGCGCCGTCTCGATCATCTGCCGCGCTTCCTCCAGAGAGGCAGCCATCGGCTTCTCGACCAGGACGTCGAGCCCCGCCTCCAGCAGGGCGCAGGCCACCTCAGCGTGCGTGGTCGTCGGCGACGCGACCACGGCCGCGTCGCACCGTTCGGCCAGCTCGCCGAGGGACGCGCACACCGCGCCGCCGTATTCGGCCGCTGCGGTGGCCGCGCGTTCCCGGTCGGGATCGTATACGGCGGTCAGCTCGGCGCGCCCGCAGGAGGCAATCACCCGCAGGTGATTGCGGCCGAACACGCCCGCTCCCGCCACGCCCATGCGCACTCCTGCCATGCCTAATCTCCTTCCGGCGGATAGCCGATGACGGCGATCCCGTGCTCGTTGGCCAGTGCGAGCATCTCGTCGCGGTCGAGCAGCAGCGTGCGGCCTGCGTCAACAGCCAGAGCCGTGGTGCCGGTCTCGATCATTGTCCGGATCGTGCCAGGGCCGGCCACGGGGACGTCGAACAGCAGATGCGCGCGCCGCCGCGACACTTTCACCAGCCGCAACGGGCGGCCATTCACCAGGCCCGCCGCGCGCCGCAGCATCGCATCGGTGCCCTCCATCGCCTCGACGGCCACGCAGGCGCGCTCGCTCACCGCCACGCTCTGGCCGATGTCGAACCCGGCCAGCGCATTGGCGATGCGGCGCCCGTATTCAATGTCCTTGCGCTCGTCGCGGTCCGGCCCGCGGCGCGTCAGCACGCCCTCGCCAGCCAGCAGCGGCTTGAGCAGCAGCGTCGAATCGGCCAGGCGGATGCCTTCCTTCTCCAGCTCGCGCTGCACTGCGCCGATCAGCGCGTCCGTGTTGCGCTCCTCGAGCGACATCAGCACACGGAACAGCCGCCAGTCCGGCTTGAGCGAGCTGAACAGCGACGTGTGCTTCACCTGCCCTGCCATGATCACTTCGGTGATGCCCTCGCTCTTCAGGATCTCGATCAGCCGCCCGAGTTCGGCGATGGTGATCCAGTAGCAGCGGGCAGCGAGCTGCTCCACTTCCGGCGGCGCGTGGTCCTTGAGCGCCACCACCACGACTTCGTGCCCGAGCCGGCGCGCCTCTTCGAGCGCCAGCACCGGGAACCGGCTGGAACCGGCGATGAGCCCGTACCTCACTTGATGATCCCGCGCTCCGATGCGTGGATGAATTCGATCAGCTCGGCGACCTCGGGCGTGCCGGGCACCTCCTCGCGGATCCGTTCGAGCGCCTGCGTTGTGTTCAGCTTCTCGCTGCGCAGAAGACGGAACGCCTTCTGCAACGCTTCGATCGCCTCGGGCGCGAATCCGCGCCGCTCCAGCCCCACCCGGTTGGCGCCGTACAGCCTCGCCTCGCGGGGCGTGACCGTCATCGAGTAAGGCAGCACGTCCTGCGTGATCACGCTGTAGCCGCCGACAAAGGCGTGGCGGCCAATGCGGCAGAACTGGTGGACTCCGGAAAAAGCCTCGATGATCGCCCAGTCCCCGATGGTGACGTGGCCGGCCAGCGTGGCCGCGTTGCCGAGGATGCAGTGGCTGCCGATGCGCGCGTCGTGCGCCACATGGGCGTACGCCATGATCAGGTTGTCGTCCCCGATCGAGGTCACCCCGCCGCCGCCGGCCGTGCCGCGGTGGATGGTGACGAACTCGCGGATGCGGTTGCGGTGGCCGATGCGCGTTTCGGTGCGCTCGCCCTTGTACTTCAGGTCCTGCGAGGCCACGCCCACCGTGGAGTAAGGGAAGAACAGGTTGTCTTCCCCGATCCATGTGGGGCCTTCGATATAAAGGTGCCCCATCAGGCGCGTGCGAGCGCCGATCTCCACCTCCGCGCCAATAATGCAGTACGGCCCCACCTCCGCCTCGGGATGGATCCGCGCCGCCGGATCCACGATGGCCGTGGGGTGGATGCCCATGCGGTCAGCCCTGCGTTTCTCCCTGTGCGGGACGGTCGACCAGCTTGCACATGACGACGCCCTCGGCCACTACCTGACCGTTGACTTTCGCCGTGCCCTGCATCTTCACCACCGTTTCCTTGCGCTTCAGCGTCCTGCACTCGATGATGAGCGTGTCGCCCGGCAGCACCGGACGGCGGAACTTGGCCTCTTCGATCGACGCGAACAGCACCAGCTTCGACTTGCGGTCCGGCACTGTTTTCAATACGAGCACCCCGCCCACCTGCGCCATCGCTTCGACGATCAGCACGCCGGGCATCACCGGATATTCCGGAAAATGGCCCACGAAAAAGGGCTCGTTGGCGGTGACATTCTTCATCCCCACGATGCGGTCCTCTTCCATCTCGAGGATGCGGTCCACCAGCAGCATCGGGTAGCGGTGGGGCAGGATGTCGCGGATGTCGATGTTTTCCAGAACTGCCATGAGACCGCTATTCTAACAAACGATGCATCCGATCCTTGCCGAAGCGCAGGCCGCGTGGCCTGCGACGAAAGCCTTGCTGAAGCGGCTCGTAGAGTGCGAGTCGCCGAGCGAAGACGCGGCGGCTGTCACGCGCTTCATGGAGCTGCTGGCGGAGGAAGCCCGCGACTGCGCCTCCGCGCGCCTTGTGCGGATGCCGCAGGCAGGCCGCTGCCTGCTGCTTCGCTTTGAACTGCCCGGCCCGCGCCGCAAGGCGCAGCCTGGGCTGCTCGCCGTCGGCCACGGCGATACGGTGTGGCCCGCAGGAACACTGCGCTCGATGCCGTGGCGCGAGACCCCGGAACGCCTTCATGGGCCGGGCGTGCTCGACATGAAGGCGGGGCTCGCCTTCTTTCTTTTCGCGATGCGGCTGCTGCGGAAGTTGGACGTTCCCGTGCGGCGCAACGTCGATCTCTGGGTCGTCTCCGATGAAGAGACGGGCAGCCATGATTCGCGCCCGCACACGGAGAAGCTGGCCCGCGCCAGCTCCGCCGTGCTTGTACTCGAGCCTGGCACGGGACTGGAGGGCAGGCTGAAGACGGCGCGAAAAGGCGTGGGGCTGTGGAAGGTGCGCGTGCACGGCAGGAAAGCGCACGCCGGCGTCGACTTCGCCGCGGGAGCCAACGCAATTGTCGAGCTGGCGCGGCAGATCGGGAAGATTGCCTCCTTCACGGACCTTTCGAAGGGCCTCACCGTGAACCCGGGCATTGTGCAGGGCGGCACGCGCACCAACGTGGTGCCCGATCTGGCGGAAGTGGAAGTGGACGTGCGCGTCGCGCGCCTGCGGGACGCCGCGGCGCTCGAGCGGAAGTTCCGCGCGCTGCGGCCCTTCGACCGCCGCTGCCGCGTGGAGGTGGAGGGCGGGCTGAACCGCCCGCCGATGGAGCGCACGCGCGCCATCGCCGCGCTGTTCCGCACCGCGCAGCGGATTGCGCGCGAGGAGCTGGCCTTCGGGCTGGAGGAATCCTCTACCGGCGGCGGCTCGGACGGGAACTTTACGGCGGCTCTCGGCGTGCCCACGCTCGACGGGCTTGGCGCCGTGGGCGAGGGAGCCCATGCGCCGCACGAGTCCATTCTCCAGGCGCCGTCGCCCGCGCGCATCGCCCTGTTGGCCTGCCTTGTCCGCCATCTGGGACAATAAGAAGGGAATCATCGGCCGCATGGTCATCACGGGCCTGTATTTCGCACTCGCATCCGCCGCTGCCGGCGCGCTTCTGGGCTGGCTCACGCACCCCTGGGCCGGATCGCCTTTCTACCTTTTCGCCGTCTTTTGCCTGTGGTTTTTCCGGGACCCCGAGCGGGAGATTCCGCAGGGGCCTTACTGTGTTTCGCCGGCCGATGGCAGGATCATCCGCATCCGGCAGACGCCGAAGGAGACGGTGGTCAGCATTTTTCTGAACATCTTTGACGTCCATGTGAACCGCGCGCCCATTGCCGGCAAGGTGGTCGATGTGGCCTACCGCCCGGGGAAGTTCCTCGTGGCGAGCCGCGACGAGGCCAGCGTCCAGAACGAAATGAACACGATCACCATCGACGGGCGCGAGTCGCTGGTGAAGTTCTCGCAGATCGCGGGCCTCATTGCGCGAAGGATCGTCTGCTACAAGAAGCCTGGCGAGTATGTGACCGCGGGCGAACGGATCGGGCTCATCCGTTTCGGCTCGCGCGTGGACGTGCATCTGGGGCCGGAGTGGACGTTGCGCGTGAAAGAGGGCGAGCGCGTCAGCGCCGGTTCCTCGATCCTGGCCGAGCTGCGCCTTAAGGAATGAACCCCGCATGATGACGCCCCGCGTGAACCTGCGCGAGAAGCTGATCGATCCGAACTCGCCGGACCGGCGTCCGCGCCGCGCCGCCTACGCGCTGCCGACTCTTTTCACGGCGGGCAATCTGTTCCTCGGGTTTCTTGCCATCCTGAAATCGCTGGAGGGCGCGCTCTGGGCCCACGCGGGCCATCTGGGGCCGAATCCGCACTGGGAGCTGGCGGCGAAAGTGATCGGCATCGCCGTCTTCTTTGACGGGCTGGACGGCCGCATCGCACGTCTGACCAATACCACTTCGGAGTTCGGCCGCGAGCTGGACTCGCTGGCCGATGTGATCAGCTTCGGCATCGCGCCGGCCATTCTGGCGTTCGTCTTTGGCTTTCAGTTTCTCGATCCGTCGGCGCCGCCAGAGATCCGCAAGTACGTGTTGCAGGCGGGCTACTTCATCCTGTTCATGTTCGTCTGCTGCGGGTCGATGCGGCTGGCGCGGTTCAACATCACCACCAACCCGGTGCCGCGCAATCCGGGCCGGCCGGACCGCAAATATTTCGTCGGCCTTCCGATTCCCGCGGCCGCAGGCATGGTGGCCGCGGTCGTCTACGCGGCTGACGCCGAGCCGGTGGTGCAGTGGACGCTGAGCGCGGCGTGGGCGGTGTTGCTGGCGCTGCTCAGCTTTCTGATGGTCAGCACGTGGCGTTACCGCAGCTTCAAGGACATCAACCTGCTGAGCCCGCGCAGCCCCCGCAGCGTGGTGCTGCTTGGCATGCTCTTTTATCTGATCTGGAATTTCTCGAAGCCTGTGCTGCTGGCCATGGCCATTGCGTACGTTTCCAGCGGCATTCTCGTGAGAATCGCCGGCCTGCTGCGGCCGCTGTTCACGAAGAGCGCGCCCGCGGGAGGGAGCCATGCGTAAGACTGAATGGCTGCTGATCGGTGGCGACTCCATCCTCGGCCGCGAAATCCGCGAGCTGGTCGAAGAGCAGAAGCTTCCGGTAACGCTGCGGCTGGCCTCGAGCCGCGCCGCGGAAAGCGTCCTTGCTGCTCCCGAAGATGAGGACGAAGACATCACGGTGATGCATCCGCTGGATGAGACGCTTGTCGAATCCGCGGATGTCGTCCTGCTTGGCGGCACGCCGGAGGTGAACCGCGAAGCGGTCGCGCTGGCGCGCCGGAGCGGGGCGCGGCCCGCGTTGGTGGATCTCACCGGACAGTTCGAAGACCTGCCGGAGTCCCGCCTGCGCGCACCGATCCTCGAGGGAGGCGCGGAAGACGCGCCGCCGGACGCCATCCACACGGTGGCGCACCCGGCCGCCGTGGCGCTGGCCCGACTCCTTATTCTGCTGCATGCGCGGCACCGTATCGTGCGCGCGGTGGCGACCATTCTCGAGCCGGTCAGCCAGCAGGGGCGCGCGGGCGTCGACGAGCTGCATCAGCAGACGGTGAGCCTGCTCAACTTCCGCTCCGTCCCGCAGGACGTCTTCGGCGCGCAGGTCAGCTTCAACCTGCTGCCGCGTTACGGCAGCGAGGCCCCGCACAAGCTGTCCGAGGCCGCGGATCGGATCGAGCGCCACCTGGCGTCTCTTCTCGGCGCGCGCCACGTGCCGCTGCCTTCGGTGCGGCTGATTCAGGCTCCGGTGTTTCACGGCTACTGCATGAGCGTGTGGGTCGAGTTCGAGAAGCGCCCGCCCATAGACGCGCTGGAGCGCGGGCTGGAAGAAGCAGGGCTCGACATCCGGCGGGCGGACGTCGAGCCCGCGTCCAATATCGCCGTGGCCGGGCAGGTGGGCCTCACCGTGAGCGACATCGCCGAGGACCGCGCCACCGCACAGGGCGCCTGGTTCTGGCTCGCCTTTGACAATCTCCGCGCGCACGCCGAGGCGGTGCTGCTCACGGCCGGACTGCTTGCCCGGAGGAGAACCGGGCCATGAAGCGCGCGCTGGCGGCGGCGCTGGCCGCGCTTTCGCTGACGGGCTGCGGCTACCACGTGGGCGGCCGGGCGGATCTGCTCCCTTCCACTCTGCACACCATCGCGATCCCCGCATTCGCCAACGCCAGCCCGCGCTACCGGCTCACCGGGCAGCTTCCCGCCGCAATCACGCGCGAGTTCCTCACGCGCACGCGCTACCGCGTCGTGGCCGATCCTAACGAGGCCGACGCCGTGCTCTACGGCACGGTGAAGAACTACTTTAGCTTCCCGACGATCTTCGACCAGCGCACCGGGCGCGCCGCCGGCGTGCAGGTGCATGTCTTCCTCGACGTGAAGCTGGTGGAGCGCGCGACGGGAAACGTGCTGTTCGAGAGGCAGAATTACGAGTTCCGCGGCCGCTACGAGATCGCCACCGACCAGGCGCAGTATTTCGACGAAAGCAGCACCGCGCTCGAAAGGCTGTGCCGCGAAGTGGCGCGGCAGCTCGTCAGCTCGATCCTCGAGGCGTTCTGAAGCCATGACGCCCGTGCAATTCCTCCGCGAGCTGGAACGCAAGGCGCCGCCGCCGCTGCTGCTGTTCGCGGGGCCGGAAGACTACCTGCGGCGCAGGTGCAGGCAGGCGCTGCTGGAGTGCTGCCTCGCGCCCGAGGAACGGGAGGAAGGCTTCGTGCGGCACGACCTTGAGGAAATCACGCTGGCGGAGGCGCTCGACGACGCGCGCTCATTGTCGCTGTTCGCACCGCGCCGGCTGATCTGGGTGTCTTCAGCCGAAGCGGCGCTGCCTCGCGGACGCGCCGCCGAAGCCGCCGGGCAGGAGGATTCTGCGGGAGCAGCCGGCGGCGCGGAACCTGTTGCCGGGTACGCCAAGGACCCGCCGCCTGGCGTGGTTCTCGTTTTTGATGCGCGCCGGTGGGATTTCGAAGGCGAGGACAAGGCGCGGATGGAACGGCTGCTGAAGTTCTACGCGCCGTGCACAACGGTCGAGTTCCGCCGCATGGACCTTCCGCAGGCAACGGAGCTGGCGCTCCAGCTTGCGGCCGAACGGGGGCTCCGGCTGGGACGGCGCGAGGCGGAGATGCTGGCCACGGCAACCGCCAACGACGGGATGCGCGTGGCTACCGAGATCGAGAAGCTCGCCCTGTATTGCGGCCCTTCGCGCGCAGTGACCGCCGCCGACATTGCCGCGCTGGTTCCGGACGCGGAGGAATCGACGGTCTTCGAGCTGGTCGACGCGCTGGCGCGCCGCGACCGCGCCCGCGCCCTTCACCTGCTGGACGTGCTGCTGCGGGGAGGCGAGTATCTGCCCCTGGCGCTCCTGTTCCTTGAGGGGGTCTTCCGGCTCGCGCTGGCGGCCCGCGAACAGAAGCTGCGCTCGGCGCAGGACGTGCAATCCTACTTCCAGCGGCTGGGGATGCCGATGTGGCGCGCGCGCGCCGAACAGGTCTTCCTTGCCGCCAGCCGATTCACGGGCGCGCAACTGGCCTCGGGCATCCGCGCGATCTTCGACGCCGACAGCGCGCTGAAATCCGCGCGGCCGGACGACCGGATCGTGATGGAGCATTTCATCCTGCGGCTCACCGCCTGATGGCACGGGGCGGAAAAACAATCGGGCCGGCGGCCCCGTGAGGCGGGCGGCCGGCCCTCCGGAAGAAGACGAGGCGGAGTGGGCCTCAGGCGAGGAGAGTGATCAGTTCCGTTCTCCTGGCTACAGCCATCATAGCCTGTCCGGCGGCGGCATTCAACAAAATTGCACGGAAATGTTTAAAACGCGGGCCTCCCTACCTGTTTTCCGGCGCCGCCGGCTGGCCGGCCACTTCGCCCCGCCGCGCCTCGTCGAGCGAGATGCCGTAGGTCTCCAGCATCGTCCCGGCGGCCTGCTCCAGCGCGAGCCGGGCGCTGTGCCAGCTCGCCCGGGCCGCCGCCTCGGCGGCTTCCGCCTGGGCGAGCGCCCGCTGCTGCTGCACGACCTCGAAGGGCGTGGAGACGCCAGTGGAGAACTTCTTCTCCTCGGCGGCCAGCAGCGTGCGCGCCAGCTCGAGATTCTTCGCCGCCGCCTGCCAGCGCGTGCGGGCCTGCTCGGCAGCAGCCAGCGCGTTGGCGAGCTGCACCTGCACTTCCAGCAGGAACTGGGCCAGCCCGAGCTCCGTCTGCCGGAGCTGCAACTCATCGATGCCCTGGTCGGCGATGCCCTGCCGGTTCCGCAGCGGAGCCTGGAAGAAGACCCCGCCGTTGATCGACGGGAAATTCCGGCGGAAGCTCTGGCCGAGGGCGGAGCCGAAGCCGCCGACGAAATAGGGATCCGGCTGCTGCACGCGAGGCGGCTGCCCGGGCGTGAAGCTGGTGACGGTGCGCCCGGTGCCCGCCAGGCCCTGCTGCGTGGTGGTGCCGAAGGCGACCGCACGCGGCAGCAGCGCGCTCTTCGTGCCCAGCGAGCTGACCTGCGCCGATTCCAAGCTGGCACGCCGCACCGCAATGTCGGGCCGGCGGGCGAGAGCGGTCTCCAGAAGCTGGGACAGCTCCGGCAGCTTCTCCTCGGGCGGCGCCGAGAGCGTGTCCAGCAGCACCACTTTGGCCGCGCGCAGCTCCGGGTCGGCAACCCCGTTGCGGCTGATCAGGTTCTTCAGGCGCAGCTCGTTCTGGCTGTGCGCGGTTTCGGCGATGATGAGATCCCGCCGCGCCGCCGCCTCCTGGGATTCCGCCGGCAGCACGTCGACGCCCGCCAGCGCGCCCAGCTCGTAGCGGCGGCGGCTCTCGCGCACGAAGCGCTGCGCCGTTTCCAGCGCGCTGCGCCGCGCCTTCACTTCCTCGCCGGAGGCCAGCAACTGGTAGTAGGCGCTGAGCACGGCGTTCACGGTGCCCATCACCTGTGCGCGGAACTGCTCGTCGGACGTGCGCAGATTGATGCGGGACACGGTGATCGTGCGCGCGTTCACCGCCCGCCCGAAGCCCTGGAGGAGGTTGTGCTGTAGGCTCAGCGAAAGGGTGGTTGCCCAGCTCGGATTGAGCAGGTTCGAGGGGGCGTTCTCTTCCAGCCAGTTGCCGCGCAGGCTGAGGGTGACGGTGCCGCCGCTCAGGAAGCCCTGCTGAATGGAGTAGGACGTGTTCACCAGGTCCTGCACGAGCACCGGCGTGAGGCTCTGCACCGCGTTGGGCTGCGGAATGCTGCGGTGTGCATAGGTCGTGGTGGACTGCACGATCGGGTCAAGGTTCTGCGTGATGGGGCCGAGCTGCGTGATCTGCGCATTTCCGGCGCCGCGGCTGACGCGTTCCGTGCCGCCGCCGGCGACGCCTGCCGCGCTTTGCGAGCCGAGCACGCCCTGGCCGCTGGCGACCGCGCCCGCCTGCGCGGCGGCGCTGGGCACGCCCGGCAACGCGCCGCCTGCTTCGGCGCGGGTCAGGCGCACCGCGGCAAGCACCGGACTGTAACGGGCGATTTCGAGATCGATGTTGTTCTCCAGCGCCAGCGCAATGGCGTCCTGCACCGTGAGATAGAGGTGGCCGGCGCGGATCAGCCCGCGAAGACGCGAGGAGTTCGCCAGCCTCGCCGGCGGCACATTCTGCGCCTGGTAAGGACGGAGAAGGACGCTCGTGTGCGGGCGCACCGGTTCGATGCCGATCCTCATCTGCGCCGGGGCCGCCGGAACCGCAGTCAGCCAGGCGAGAGCCGCTGCCGCAGCCTGACGCGCGCGCTTCATCGCTTCACCTCCTGCGGCGGCTGGGACTGGATGCCGGTCATCTCACCCCGCAGCGCCTCTTCCACCGAGATGTTGTGGACCTCCAGCGTGCGGCCCAGCGCCTGGTCGAGCGCGATTTTCGCATGGCTGTAGTTGGCCATCGCCTGCACTTCGGCGCTCTGCGCCGCGGCAAGGTCGCGCTGGTCCTGCACGATCTGGAAGGCCGTGGTCGCGCCCAGCTCGTATTTCTTGCGGTCCGCGGCGAGCGTCGCCTCGGCCAGCTCGCGTGCCTTGACCGCCGCTTCATAGCGGGCGCGCGCCTGCTGAAGCCCGATCACGGCGTTCTGCACGTCGACGCGGATCTGGTTGATGTTCTTCTGAAGCAGCAGCTCGTTCTGGCGGATTTCCAGAAGGCTGGCGGCGTAGTCGGACTGCGCGGCGCGGTTCCTTAGCGGAATGTTCAGCGAGAAGCCCGCCGAGTAGTTCGGGAAGTTGCGCCGGAGGATCTGCTTCCAGAGGTTGCCGTAGCCGCCAACGAAGATCTCCGGCACGCCAGCCACGGCGCCAAGGGTCGTCAGGTCGCCGGTGAGCGCGTTGTTGGTGAGCTGCACGAAAGCCTGCAACGACGGGCGCAGAGAGCTCTTGATGCCCGCCAGGTTCATGCGGTTGCTGTCCAGGTTCAGGCGGCTCTGCTGGATTTCGGCGCGCCGTTCCAGCGCCTCCGCGACCAGCTTCTCGACATCCGGCAGCGGCTCGTCGTCGGGCTTGACCATCGTGTCGAGAGGAATGATGCGGACGTTGGCCAGCTCGGGCGATGCCACGCCGGTGCGGCTCAGCGCGTTCTTCAGGATCACTTCCTGCTGCATCAGGTTGGTCTGCGCGATCACGAGGTCCTGCCGCGCGGCATAGAGCTGCGATTCGGCCCGCGTCACCTCGATTTCGGCGAGAGTGCCCAGCTCCACCATGCGCCGGTTGTCATTCAGCAGCTTCTGCGCCGTCTCCACCGCCTGCTGCCGCGCGCGCACCTCGTAGTGGAAGCTGACGAGGTCCCAGTAGAGGTTCAGCGCTGCCGAGACCGTCTCGATGAGCTGGAGCCGGAATTGCAGGTCGCTCACCTTGAGGTTGTTGCGCTGCACGAGGATATTGCGCATGTTGACGCTGCGGCCGAAGCCCTGCAACAGGTTCTGCGTGATCTGGAGGTCGAGGCTGGCCTGCGTGAAAGGGTTGAGGCTGAAGAACTGGCTGTTCACCTTGAGCCGCTGGCTGGAATAGCCGAGCTGCGCGCTGGTGCCGGTGGCCCAGTTCTGCGAATACTGCACCTGGTAGACGCGCGCGTCCTGCACGAGCGACGTGGTGCCGGTGAGCACGGTGTTGCTCTGCGGCGTTGTCTGGTGCGAGAAGAACGCAACGGCAGTGATGGAGGGATCCAGGGACGGAATGGGCGGGCCGAGCTGCGTGAGGATGCCGCCGCCGGAGCCGACGCCCGCGCCCGCCGCCGTGACAGTCCCCGTGGCGGTGCTCACGCCCTGAAGGCTCACGCTGCGCGGCCCCGCGGCCACCGGCGCGCCGACGCTGCGGAGCACGCCACCGGCCTCGGCGCGGCGCAGCACCTCGCGCGCGAGCAACGGCCCGTACCGCTGCACTTCCACATCGAGGTTGTTCTCGATGGCCAGCGCGATCACGTCCTGAGCCGACAGATACAGGTTGCCGGCGCGGATCAGCGATTCGAGCCGCGGCGAGTTCACCAGTTTCACCGGCGGCGCCGAGCGCGCCTGGTAAGGCCGCGTCAGCGGGCCCCAGCCACCTCTGGGCGGCTCGAGCCTTGCTGCCGTCTGCGCATATGCAGCCGGCGGCAGTGTACCAAGAAGGGCGACAGCAGTTACGGCGGCCACAGCCGCCCTGCGCAAGGAAATTCCTTCCTGCATGCTAATCCTTAATACGCGGAAGAGTCCGAAGTGTTCCTTCATATCGATGCGCGGAACCGACGCAATGCTGGCAGAAGTCCGGAAACCAACCGGCAGCCAATCCTCCATTCTCCGACATGGGCGGCTGCGCCTGCCGGAGGGCGGCCCCTCTGGGGAGTTCCCGTCTCCCCGAATCCCCCTTTCTGACGTTCCCGCCAGTCGGCCTGGCAGGCAAGGTAAACTCGCAAGTCAGATAGCAGACACCAGACGGAGCCGCATTCGCAGTCCGGCTGTGACACCCCTGCGCTCTCTCTGGAGGCTTTCGTGCATGATCTTTCAACAGCGAAACTGGCAGTCGTATTCATTGCCGCGCTGACGCTGTTTCATCTTCTGGCCACGGAGAGACTCGAAGGGCCGGGCCACGATTCGTCCATCTACATCCTGGGCGCCAGGAGCCTCGCCTACGAGGGAAAATATGAGATGGGAGGCGTGCCGATCACCACGCACCCGCCTGGGTTGCCGCTCCTTCTGGCGCCGATCGTGAGGCTGACCGGCAACGCCAGCCACGAGTTTCTGGTCCGCTTCATGCCTCTGTTTGGCGGCCTCGGGCTTCTGGCGTGGCTGGCGGTCCTGCGACAGTTGACGACGCAGAGACTGGCCGCAACGGCCGTGATCCTCACGGTCTCATCTCCGGCCTATTTCCAACAGGCTACACGCTCTGTCATGGCTGATCTGCCCTACCTGCTGCCAAGCGGGTTGGCGATCCTTTCCAGTCTGCGCCTGCCGGAGGCTCGGGTGCCATGGATCTGGGGCCTGAGCACAATCATGTGCACCGCTTTCGCCGTCCTGACCAGAACAGCAGGAGTGTCACTGGCGGGGGCTCTGCTGATATGGGCATTCTGGCCCAAGGGATGGCCCGGCAATACAAGTGACTTACGGGCGAGAATCTGGGCCGCCGCCGCGGGGCTGGTGGGACTGCTCGTGTGCGGTGTCTGGATGGCCTGGGTCGATGATATGCAGGGCCGCGAGGAAATGGGCGGCCACATGGCAACGTATTCCTCCCAGTTCCTGCTGAAGAATCCGCTCGTTCCCGATCTCGGACCCGCCAGTCCTGCGGATATCATATCCCGGCTATTCTCAGCGGCGCCTCTGCGATCGGCGCAAATCACGGAGATTTACAGCCGAATGCCCTGGGTCTCTCCCAGATGGTACAACCCTCTGGCCTTTGGCCTGACGGTTCTGCTCCTGGCCGCCATGTTGCGTTCGCTGCGAGATCCACGCTGGTTGCTGGTCTGGCTGTATTTTGCGTGCTTCTTTGGCCTGTTCTGCCTGTGGCCCTTCGCGGAGACGGCACGCTTCATGCTACCCGCCGCTCCGGCGGCTTTCGTACTGGCCTGGGCGGGAGGAGCCGAACTGGTCCCCCGGCTCTGGAAGCACCCACGGCGCGTGGCGGCCGGTCTGCTCGTCATCGGGGCAGTTGCAGGATGGATGACCTTCCGGTCTGCCAGCCCTCTGGGTCTTCAGGACAGGCTCTCGCTTGTGTTCTGGCCAGCGGGGGCTGCGATATGCGCCGCTCTTCCTTCACTGGCGCGGAAGTGGGAGGCTGACAGGTTTCTCCGCGTCCTGCGATCCACGCTGGCACCCGCCATTCTCGCTGGGCTCACCCTTGCTGGACTGGGCTTGCAGGCAGCGGACGCGATGCGCAATCTCCGCCCGCAGCCCGAAGCGCATCCCAACGGCTATCTGAGAGAAGTGGTCGACTGGCTCAGACGCGAGCCGCCGGGTACTGTCATGTGCAGCACGTTCCCCTATGTCCACAGAATGACCGGGCGCCGCTGCGTCGCGTTTCCTGTGACAGGCGATCCATCACGAATCCTTCAGGCGATCGAGAAGCATCAGGTTCGATATCTGATCGTGGCGGAGAAGACAGGCGAGAAATCCTATTTTCGCCCTTCCGAGCCGGAAAGAATGACGCTGCTTGTCAGAGCCTATCCTTCCTTCCTGAGGCTGGTCCACACAGGCCGTGGCTGGAAAGCTTATGAAGTGAGGCCACGCGGCGCAGAGAAGGGCGCGGGCGGCACAGGACCCTGAGCTCCGTCCGCGCCCGCTATCCTCAGAACGTGATCCTGCCCGAAAGTTGCAGGCTGCGGTTGTCGCCGACAGTCGTCGTGATCCGTCCCACCGTCGGCGAACCAATGGCGGCATTCGGGAAGCCGAAATACGGCGTGTTGAACAGGTTGAACGCTTCGAACCGGAAGTTGAACTTCAGCCGCTCGGTGATGGGGAAGGTCTTCACCACGCTCATGTCAATGTTCACGACGCCCGGCGAATAGAGCACGCCCCGGGCCACGTTGCCGTAGTTGTTCGGCGGCGGCGCGACGAAGGCTGTTGCGTCGAACCAGTACCACGGATCGGGGTTGTCCAGCCGTCCATCCCTGATCCGGTCCGGCCAGCTCGGAGCGCCGTTGTTCACGCCGTTAAGCAGGGTCACGTTGAAGGGACGGCCTGTCGTCGCTGTCACGATGCCGCCAAGCTGCCACCCGCCCACGATCAGATCGAGCGCGCGGTTCTCGATATTCACCTGGCGGCCCTTGCCGAATGGCAGGTCGTAGAGGCCGTTGATCACGGCGCGGTGCTTGACGTCGAAGCCCGAAGGCCCGCGGTAGCACTTGATGCAGGTCACCGTGAGCGGCCCGCCCGTCTGTCCGCCGCCGCTCGCCACCGAGCCGCCGTAGTCGAGACTCTTGCCCCAGGTGTAAGCGGCGAGCAACTGGAAGCCGTTGGCAAAGCGGCGCTCGGCCTTTGTCAGCAGCCCGTGATACGTGCTCATGTTCATCGGCTCGAAGATGGTCACGCTGGGGATGTTGCGGAGCGCCTGGATGGGCCGCCGGTCTTCCACCGAGCCGGCGCCGAGCCGCACTTCGTTGTGGTTGAACCCGTACAGCAGGTTGATGCCGCGGCTGCCCGCGTAGCCGATTTCAGCCATCCATTCGCGGGTGAGCTGCCTCTGGATGTTGAACGTCCAGGTCTGCGCATACTGTGTCTGGTTGTTAAAGGAGTATCCGCGTACGACCGGGCGCCGGGTGTTGATTTCCGCTGTCGACTGCGGCTTCAGCGGCACGAGCGGGCCGAACGGCTGTTCGATGCGCGGCACGCCCGTGTAGTCGAGGAGGAAGTCGCTGAGGCTGAAGCTTTCGCTGAACAGGTGCGGCGGCCCCTGGGTAAGCATGTTCGAAGCCGAATACGGCTCAGGGAAATAGCTCAGCCCGTAACCGGCGCGAAGCACCGTCTTCTGGTCCCCGAACATGTCCCAGGCAAGGCCGAAGCGCGGACCGAAGTTGTTGAGATCGGTGTTGCGCAGCGCCCTGCTGTAGCCGCCTTCGTTGGCGTAGGCGAACATCAGCTTCGGCAGATCGAAGCTGGTCATGCGGTTGTACTTCTCGGTCTCCGGATGGAAGATCTCATACCGCACGCCGATGTTGAGCGTGAGCCGCGAGTTCACCTTCCAGTCGTCCTGGAAGAACCATGCATTCTCCCACGCGCGCAAACCGGGCACGCCCAGCAGGAATCCGCGCTGCCCGCTCTGGATGAGGCCCAGCAGCAGCGTGGCGAAGCCGGTGCCGCCGGTGCGCGTCACCGGGTCCATCGTGAATCCGCGGCCAAAGGTGAACTGGCCGCGCGTGTCGGCGTTGGTGAACGGAGAAACATCGCGGCGTACCGTGTGGTAGCCGAACTTCAGCGTGTGGCGGTTCACCGTCCAGTAGACGTTGTAGTCCATCTGGTAATTCACCTGCTTCGGCCGGGCGGGCAGGAAGCTGGGGCCGCCGCTGAGGCCGGTGAAATCGGTGACATTGATCGTCGGAATGCCAGTGGAATTGTCGGTCAGGTTGATGTTCCGGATCCCCAGCGATTCCGCCGCAGGGATGCCGAAATCGGAATGCACCGTCGAGGGGTTGGTACGCGCCCATCCGGCGCGGAACTCGCCCACAATGGCCGGAGACCAGACGCGGCTCCAGTTGAACGCGCCGCCGTGCGTGCGCAGCCGCGTGTACTGGATGCCGGCCACGAAGGGCCCCAGCTTGAACCGCTGCGCCGCCTCGGGCGGGGTGGGCAGGCAGCAGTTGGCCTGGCCCTGCGGCGCATCGAGATCGTACCACTGCTGCGCCAGCCGGAAGAACATCGAGTCTTTCTGCGACGCCTGGTAGTCAAACCGCAGCGTGTACTGGTTGTCGTTGATGGTCCGCGTCGGGGCCGACTGGTAGTTGTTGAAATTGCCCGGCAGGTTGGGACGCGGATAGATGCTGGCCACGTTGCGCGACACCTGGCCGATCAGCGAGGCGGGGATGCGGTTTTCCGGGAATGGGTCACGGATGAAGCCGGACGGGTTGGCCGGGTTCAACCGCGTCGTGAAGGGATTGAAGATCTGGATCAGCGCTCCAGCCGGCGTGCGGAAATCGCTGAAGTCGCCGTTGCGCACAGCGTCGGTGGGCACGGTGTTCAGATAGTCAAGCCCGCGGACTTCACGCTGTCCCGCGTAGTCGGCCCAGAAGAACAGCTTGTTGCGGATCACCGGCCCGCTGGCGGCAGCGCCCATCTGATGGCGGCGGAAGGGGAGCTTTTTGGGTAGCGCCTGCGGCGTCTGGAAGTAGTTGCGCGCATCGAAGACGATGTTGCGGTGGAACCAGAAGGCCGTGGCGTGCCAGTCGTTGGAGCCGGAGCGCGTGGAAACGCTCACCACGCCGGCGCCCCGGCCGAATTCCGCCGAGAAGCTCCCGGTGAGCACCTTGAACTCACGCACCGACTCAAGCGAAGGCTGCACGATCACCGTGTTGAACGTGTACTCGTTGTTGTCGATGCCGTCGACCAGCCAGCCGTTGGCGTTGGCGCGCTGGCCGAGCGGGTTGTAGTTGGAAGCGGCGCGCGGGTTGAACGTGGACGCGCCCGACAGGTTCTCGCCCGCCTGCCCCGGGGTCACGCCCGGCGAAAGATAGACAAGCTGTGCAAAGTTGCGCCCGTTGAGCGGCAGCTCCTGCACCGCGCGCTGTTCGATCACCTGGCCGGTCTCGGCGCTGGCGCTCTGCACCAGCGGCGCGGCTGCCGTCACCTCTACGGTCTCCGTGACATTGCCGACACTCAGTGTCAGATCCACGCGCACCTGCGCATTCACCGTCACCACGATGTCTTTCTGCTCCGCCCGCTTGAATCCGGGCTGTTCCACGGTCACACGGTAGGTGCCCGGAATCAGAAACGGGACAATGTAGCTGCCGGTCTGGTCGGTCGTCCTCGTGAACACGGTGCCCTGGGCTTCGTTCACGACGGTCACCGTGGCGCCAACGACGACCGCGCCCTGCTGGTCCGTGATGGTTCCAAAGATGGTTCCTGTGGTCACCTGCGCCGATGCAGGAATGCCTGCCAGCGCGATGAGAAGCGCCGCAGCCAGCAAGGCGCAGCGCGCCAGAGTCGTCTTGTTCATGGTAATTGTCCCCTTCAGCTCGTCCGTAAACCTGACCTACGGATCAACTTAGCTTCTGGGTGAGTATGATAATCGATGAGCATTCCAAAAGGAAGCATTGTGCGGTGCTGGCTCTTCTTTGGGCGGTGATCCTCGCCGGGGTCGTGGTGGATCCCTCCGGGCGTCCAGTGGAAGGGGCCGTCGTGCGCGTGCAGTCCGCGCAGGCGGATCTTGCAGTCCGCTGGACCAGCACCGACGGAGGCTTCGCCATCGATGACGCGCCGGCAGGCAGGCTGCTGGTGCGCGTGGAGAAGCCTGGGTTTGCGCCGTGGGTGAAGCCGGTGGTAGTCGAGCCGGGCTGCGAGCTGCGCCTTCAGGTCAGGTTGGAGCTCGGTCCGCGTTCCGAACAGGTGACTGTCTCCGCCGAATCGGGCGCCCTGGTGGAGCCGCACCTCACGCCGCAGCGGCTGACATCCTTCCCCTCCGGGCTGCTGGAACAGCAGGCCGCGCGCACGCTGAGCGAGGCATTCACCGGCGAGCCAGGCGTCGCCGAACAGCGTACGGCTCCAGCGATGGGCGCAGTGTTCGTGCGAGGACTCACGGGCAAGAACGTGAGCATCTACCGCGACGGCGTGCGCTACACCACAGCCGCGCAGCGCGGCGGCGTCAGCACCTTCTTCAATCTGCTGGAGCCGGCATCCATTGAAACGGTGGAAGTGCTGCGCGGGCCGAACAGCGCCCAGTACGGCTCGGACTCGATTGGCGGAGCGGTCCATGTGGTGAGCCGTGGCGCGCCTTTGTCGCCGGTGCGCTTCCACGGGGGCTCCGCAGCGGCGTTCCTCGATTCGGCGACCAACGCTGCCGGCTCCCAGCTTGCGCCCGCGCTTTACGGCCCCCGGCTTGCCGTATCCGCCTATCTGGCGGCACGTCGGATCAACACGGCGCGCACGGGCCGCGGGCTGGACTCGCACAGCGCCATCACGCGATTTCTCGGGCTTCCTTCCTCGATCCTTCCCGGGCGCCTGCCCGATACGGCGTTTACGCAGTACGGCGGCAGCCTGCATGCGCAGGCGCGCCTTGCGGAGGCGTTGCGTCTTCACGTCCACTACGACCGAAGCCAGCAGGACGGAGCCAAACGATACGACCAGCTCCTGGGCGGCGACGGCAACCTCGTGGCTGATTTGCGCAACCTGATGGCCGATTTCGGCTATGTCCGCCTGCAAAGCCTCTCCCTGCCGCTGCTTGACCGCGCCTCCGTGTCGTTCAGCTACAACGCGCAACGCGAGGAGCGGGTCAACCAGGGCGGCAACGGAAACCCCGCCGCATCGATCACACATCAGTACGAGCGCATGTCGGTCTGGGGCGTGCAGATTTCCGCCGAGCGCCGCCTCGGCGCGCATTCGCTGCACGCCGGCGCGGAGGGCTACCGCGAGCGGAGCGCCGCCCCGGCCTTCACATGGAGCCCTGTTTCCGGCGCGGTGGCTCTTACGCGCCCCCGCATTCCCTCCGGGGCGCGTTACCTGAGCTATGGGCTCTTCCTTCAGGACGCCTGGGAGCCGGAAGCGCTCCCGCGGCTGCGCCTGAGCGGAGCGCTTCGTTTCGGCGGCGCATCGTACAGGTCGCGGGCCGCGGAGTCGCCACTAGTCAACGGCCGGCCATTGTGGCCGGACGATTCGCTGTCCGCCAACGCCCTTTCCGGGCGAGCCGGAGCCACCTTCCGCGCCGCAAGCTTCCTCTGGCTCCATCTGAACTACGCCCGCGCCTTCCGCGCTCCTTCCATCACGGACCTCGGCACGCTTGGCCTTCAGGGGAACGGCAACTACGAGGCGTCGTATTCATCCATCGCCGCGTTGGGAGGATTCATCGGCTCGGACGCCTCGGCGAACGCGGTCTCCACGGGCCGCCCCGTGGAGCCATTGCGTCCGGAGTCGGGCGACAGTCTCGACTACGGATTCACCGTCCGCACGGACCGCCTTCGCGCCGGTGTGGACGCGTTCTGGTCGAAGCTCTCCAATGCAATTGTTTCGCAGACGCTGATCCTGCCGCCCGGCGCCGTGGGGCTGCCGTTGGGCGATCAGATCATCTCCGCGCAACTGCCGAGCGGAGCCGTGTATGTTCCCGCAGCCACCAATCCGGTGCTTGTCCGCGCCAACTATGGCGGCGCCCGCCTTCGGGGGGTGGAGCAGATGCTTGAATGGCGGATCCATTCGGCGCTGCGCCTTCGGCAGTCCTGGACCTGGGTTCGCGCGGCCGATGCGCTGTCGGGCGCGCCGCCGGACATCGAGCCGGGCGTTCCGGCGCCGCAGGGCCGCCTTTCGCTCACCTATGCCCCGCCGCGGTGGCGCTTCTACCTGGAGGCGTATGCTGATGCCGCCCGCAGGCAGACGCGGCTGTCCACGCTGGCGCTCTCCGACCGCCGCGTGGGCGCGGCCCGCTCACGTTCAAACATCGCCAGCTTCTTCCGTAACGGCGCCCGGGTGCGGGGGCTCACGGATGGAAACATTCTTTTCGCTACCAGGGAGACCCTGGCTGAAGTCCAGCAGCGCGTTCTGGGCAGCGCCAATGCCGCTCCGATGTTCACAGCGATTCCCGGCTACGCCGTCTTCGGCGTCCGCCTGGGCGCGCCGCTGGGCGCAAACACGGACGTGTTGGCCGACTTCTACAACCTGGGAGACCGGAACTACCGGGGCATCGGATGGGGCATCGATGGCCTGGGTCGCGGCGTCACGCTGAAACTCCGCCGCCGGTTCTGAGCCGGGGCGGATGGCCCGAGGCTCACAGATCCGGATCGCCGCGGCGCTTCGTTCCGAAATTCCAGTGCACGGCGGTGGTCACCATGTGGCGCACCCGGCCGAGCTCGCCTCTGCGCGGCTCAAAGAAATAGCCGAGGTCGAAAGACATCCGCGATCCATTGCCGAAACGGGCGCCGCCCGCGTATCGCGTGGATCGCCATCCGTGTGCGTCCAGGAAATTCTCGATGCTTCCATATGGCGCCACCGCGCGCCGGCCGCTGACTCGCAGACGGATCCGGTAGCGGGCGAAATCCCTGCCTCCGGCCATCAGGAAGCGCTCGGCCAGCGCCCGGAGATCCGCGCCGGCAGCGCCGTTGCTCCAGACGCGCGCCTCCGCGCCTCCGAAATATCTGTGTCCGCCGAGGAAATCCTGCCGCGAATTCTCCTGCTGTGTGTAGTAATAACCGGCGATCCAGCGGAAATTCCGGTGCGGCGAAAACTCAAGCACCGGGCCGGCGCGCGCCTGATACAGTCCGAGCCCCGACGGCTGCGTGCGGATCCGCGTGTGCGGCACGAGATCCAGCCGCGGGGCGAAGCGAATGCCAGCGTCGAACCCATGTTGTGTCTCCGTCTGCGCGCAAAGCAGCGCGGCCGGGGCGGCCAGGGCCGCAAGCAGCAGGAGTCTCCGGGCCATCAGCCTATGCGTTCCAGATTCGCGCCCTCCGGAGCGGCTGAAAAAGAAAGCGGGCAGCCGTGCGGCTGCCCGTCCGCCAGTGGATCCGGGCGGAGTCTCCGCCCCGCCCGGGGATCGAATCGAGACTACTTGTCCGTCAGCGCGGCCACGCCCGGCAGCGTCAGTCCGGCGAGATACTCGAGCGAGGCGCCGCCGCCAGTGGAGATGTGGCTGATGCGGTCCGCCACGCCTGCTGCCTTCACCGCCTTCTCGCTGTCGCCTCCGCCCACCACGGAGAGCGCGCCGCTGTCGGCGACGGCCTTCGCGATGGCCACCGTGCCGGCGTCAAACGGCTTCTTTTCAAAGACGCCCATCGGGCCGTTCCAGATGATCGTTTTCGCCGTCCGGAGCACTTCCGCATACTGCTCGCGGGTCTTCGGGCCGATGTCGAGGCCCATCTTGCCCTCAGGAATCTCTTCCACCACTTCGTACGGGGCGTTCTCCTCGAGCACTTCCGCCACGACATGGTCGCAGGGCAGCAGGATGCGGTCCCCCGCTTTCTCCAGCAGGCCCTTCGCCAGCTCCAGCTTGTCCTCTTCCACGAGGCTCCTGCCGACGGGCTTGCCCTGCGACTTGAGGAACGTGTAGGCCATGGCGCCGCCAATCAGCAGCCGGTCGGCGAACTTGAGCAGGTTCTCGATGACTTCGATCTTGTCGGAGACCTTCGCGCCGCCGAGGATGCCCACGCAGGGGCGCTCGGGATTCTTCGTGCATTTCTCGAGGTATTCGAGCTCCTTCTCCATCAGCAGGCCGGCGGCAGCCGGTTTCAGGAACTCGATAATGCCCACGGTGGAGGCATGCGCGCGGTGCGCCGTGCCGAAGGCGTCGTTGACATAGACGTCGCCCAGCCGCGCCAGCGCCTTCGAAAACTCGGGATCATTTTTCTCCTCTTCCGGGTGAAAGCGGAGGTTTTCGAGCAGCAGAACCTCGCCCGGTTTCGGCAGCATTTTCTCCACTTCCTCGCCGATGCAGTCCGGAGCCATCGCCACCGGCCTGCCAAGCAGCTCGCTCAGCCGCTGCGCCACCGGCTTGAGGCTCATCTCCGGATTCGGCTTGCCCTTGGGCCGGCCGAGGTGGGAGGCCAGCACGAGCGCGGCGCCCTGCTCCAGCGCATACTGGATGGTCGGCAGCGCCGCGCGGATGCGCTTGTCCGAGGTGATTTCCTGCCCGCCAGGCGCGAGCGGAACGTTGAAGTCCACGCGCATGAAGATGCGCTTGCCCTTGAGATCGAGATCGCGGATGGACAGTTTCGGCATGGGATGAAGACCTCATCCAGATGGTATCATCCGGAATCTGCGGCCCTCCAGCCGGTTCCGGGACTTCAGCTCTTCTCCGTAGGCGCCCCTTTGAGCTCCACCTTGAGGCCCGCCGCGCGGTATGCCTCCAGCAGGGCGCCCGCCGCCGGTCCGTAGATGGGGGCATGCACCGTCGTGTTTCCGCCTCTCTCCACCCGTTGCCGGAACTCTTCATACAGCCGCGCGCAGCGGAAGACGCCGCCGATGGGGGCCGCGCGCACGTGGTCCTGCGGAGTGAACACCTGCATCCGCGCCGCCATTGTCAATCCCGCCAGATGCTGTGCGGCCTCCACGAGGATATCGGCGGCCACGTCGTCGCCCTCTTCGGCCGCCTGCTCGACCAGCCTGGAAAGCTCCGCAATCCGGGGCCGTGGGTACTCCGGCGTGTAGAAGCGATGCAGCAGGTCGTTGGCGTCGCGCGCCCCGGTGGCTTCCAGCAGCTTCTGGCGCAGCAGGGTAGGCGGGCCCCATCCTTCTTCCATGCGCAGCGCCGCCCGCAGCGCCTGCCGCGTGAGGTCAAATCCGCCGCCCTCGTCGCCGAAAATGAACCCCCAGCCGCCGGCGCGCGCGAACCTGCCTTCCGCGTTGCGCGCGAAGGCGATCGACCCGGTGCCGGCGATGGTGATGATGCCCGGCTGGCCGGCGTGCGCTCCGGTGAGCGCGATCCATGCATCGTGGGTCACAATCCGTTTCTTCAGCCGGAACATTTCGGCGATCAGCGCGTCCTTGTCCGCCGGGCCGCCCGAGAAGCCGAAGCAGCCCGCCTCGAACTCGAGATCTTCGAGCTTCAGCCCCGCTTCCCCGGCGGCCATCCGCACGCAGCCGCTGACAGCGGAACGGAATTTCTCGCGCGCCTGATCGCCGGAAACGTGGTTGCAGGGGCCGCCGCGCCCCTGCCCGAGCACCTGTCCGGTCTCGTCCCCGATCAGCGCCGTGGTGGAAGACTGCCCGCCATCCACGCCAAGGAAGTACTTCGGCATCCCTCTATTCCAACTGAAAGAGATGATAGCCGTCCACCGCGCCAATTTCGCGGATGCCCCAGGCGCGCGCGTGCTTCGACAGATCGGCCCACGCGTAGTCGTTTTCGTGCACCAGAAGATGCGTGACGCCGCCGCGGCCGAGTTCCCGCATCGCCAGCCGGCGCAACGTCAGCGGGAACGCGATGCCGCGCACGGGCGGATCCTCCCCCAGCGTGCGCCAGCCTGCGGGCGTCCTGCCTTCCAGCCGCAGGCGCACGCCGTGCTGATCTTCGCTCATCACCAGCCGCACTTCGTCGGCCTCGCGCTCGCCGCCGAACTCCGCCTGCAAAAACATTCCGGCGCGGATCCGTTCCCAGCTCCGCCAGCGCGTCACGGGCGAGCCGTCGAAGGCGAGCCCCGCGCCCCACGGGTTCGGCTCGGCCCAGACGCGCCACGATGCATCCCTCGCCAGCTCGCGGCCGCCCTGAGAAACGCGCACTTCAAACACGCTCCACAGGTCCTTTGCGCGGTCGCTGCCCGGCGCGGGCGTGTTCGTCTGCACCACGCGGAGGGCCGTCAGCGGCTGCCGGGGGAAACGGAAAACCCGTTCGGCCATCGGGCGCATCTCGGTGAACATCGCCACCTGCAACAGGTCCAGCAGCCGCTCGCCGCGCCCGCTCTGAAAGCACACCGCGATTTCGCGCGACGTGTAGCTTTCCGGGATGCCTGAGAACGAGAAGACCAGCGCGCCAGGCGGCGTCAGCCATTCCACCATCCGGGCCGCCCTGTAGCCGGCTGACTGCTCGGCGAGCCACGCTTCCTCCCTCTCCAGCCGCAGCGCCGCGCGCCAGGGTATCTTCGACAGCCTCCATCCCGGACTCTCCATGTATTTCTCCGGCATGTCGGGGAAGCCCGCCACTGCATGCGCCGCCGCAAGCACCGCCAGCACTGGAGAGGGCAGGGCCAGCGCCATCGCATAGCTGACGAACGGCGCGGCCGGCATGAGGAATCTTGCGCCGATGTTGGAAAAATAGGTCGAGCCGGCGATGGCGGCGGCCAGAAGCATCCTCCGTCCGAGGCCGCTGCGCAGCGCGAGAAGGCCGAGCGGCGCCAGAAGAAACAGCGGCCCCCAGAACCCCGCCAGAAGCCGGCCGCGCACGGTCAGCTCCATCGCCACCTGCGGCCAGCTTTCGATTTCCGGGTAGCGGCGCATCGATTCTACGTAGTCCTGCTCAAAGCTCGCGTGCACAAACTGATTGGGCCAGACGCGGTTCATCAGCGGCGCTGCCGGATTCCCGTAGAAGATCCAGTTCCGCAGCGGCCACGGGGCGGCCACAAGCGCCGCCGCCGCGCACAGCGGAACCAGCGCCCGCCACTGCTTCTTCCAGGCGAGCCGCAGCAGGGGATACAGGAGAGCCACAGCGGCGGTGTACTTCACCGCGTAAGCGAAGCCGCCCATCACGCCAAGCAGCCAGGGGGGCGCCTTGCGCTCCGTCAGATACACGATGGCGAAGACGATGCACGCGGCTGCGGCGTCGATGTAGGCGCTGGTGCCGTCCACCAGCACCACGGGCGCGCACAGGAAGAAAAGGCCCGCTGCCGCTCCCGCCACTGGTGCGCCGAAGCGTTGTCCGAAGCGCAGCATCAGCAACGGCGTGGCCAGCAAGAAGGTGCAGTGCACAAGCGCGGCGGCCGAGTGCCTTCCAAAGGCGAACGCCCACAGGAACAGCATCTCGATGCCCTGCGAGAGAGCCGCGTACATGTTGGTGTCGATCCGCGCCAGCCCGTGCCCGCGGTAATAGCGGGCGACAAAGCCCAGGTGGTAGCCGCTGCCGTCCGGGCTGATCTCCGGCGCCATTGCCGCCAGCACAGCCACCGCGGCATAGACGGCGTAAATCAGCGGGAAGAGCCAGCGCCACAGGCGGGGGAGCGCGGGCAGGCGCTCCGCCGCATGGCTCCGGAAGGCTCCGTCCCTCCAGGCGGCGGCGAGGATCAGCAGGCCGGCAGCCAGAAACACGGCGTCGTAGACGGCTCGGACGATGCAGAGCAGGAACACCAGCGTGCTCAGCAGCGGCGCGCCGCAGACGAAGGCGAGCACGTGCGCCTCCTCGCGCGCCAGCGCGAGCCGCGCCCGCTTCAGAAGCATCCGTCCCAGCGCCCACGAGCAGAGGACTGCGAACAGGGCCCCGAACAGAACCGAGAAGACCTTCGGCATCGAGGTTCCTTACAGCGTAAAGCCCGCGCTCGAAAGGATGTAGCCTCGGGGCGTGCTGCCCTGCATCCACTCGGCATCGGCGAGCAGTTCCACTTCCATGTCGCGCCCCGCTTCCAGCCAGGCTTCCGGCACCGGCTGCCTCCACACGATGTAGCCAGGCTTGCCGGCGGGAATGGACCCGAGGAGCCGGCTGCGGATCCGGACCTGAATCTCCCTGCCGCCTGCCCGGACGAATTCATCCGGCACGGTCAGCACGGCCTGAAAAAAGATCCCCTGCGTTTCTTCGACAGCCAGGCGGAGCAGAACGCGTCGGCTCGCCCATCGCCAGTCGTCAATGATTTCCCCGCTCAGGCCCGCGACAATTCTCTGCGCGGCTTCCCGATCCCGGAAGAAGAGGTAGTGCGCCGGCGGCCCGGAGCCCCCATCGCTCTTCTGCGGCGGCAGCGGCATCGGGCCGGGCAGGCGCGCGCAGCCGGACAGGGCGCCCACGAGGACGGCGATCCAGGGGATGCGGGCCTTCACGGCAGGATCTTGTCCGGCGCGCGGCAGATGGAGGCCAGCGGACAGCGGAAGCATTCCGGCCTGCGCGCCTTGCAGATGTCGCGGCCGAAATGGATCACCTGATGCGAGAACAGAATCCAGCGGTCCCGGGGCAGGATTTTCATCAGATCCTGCTCGATTTTCTCTGGCGTTTTCTCGTTCGTCAGTTCCAGCCGCCGGGAGATGCGCGCCACGTGCGTGTCCACTACCACGCCGCTCGGAATGCCGTAGGCGGTGCCCAGCACGACGTTGGCGGTCTTGCGGGCGGCGCCGGGAACGGTGAGGAGCTTTTCCATCTCCCGGGGCACTTCGCCGCCGAATTCCTCCACGATTTTCCTGGCGGCTCCGACGATATTTTTCGCCTTGTTGTTGAAAAAGCCCGTGGAGCGGATGATTTCGGCCACCTCGCGCACGTCGGCTTTCGCCATCGCCTCCGGCGTAGGGAAGCGCGCGAAAAGTTGCGGTGTCACCATGTTGACGCGTTCGTCGGTGCACTGTGCGGAAAGGATGGTGGCGACAAGCAGCTCCCACGCATTGCGGTGGTGCAGCGCGCAGGTGGCGTTGGGATACAGGCGGTCGAGCGCCGCGAGAATCGTCTGAAGGCGGGCTGCGTCCGGCGCCCTGCCCACCGTCATGCGGCGAGGCTGGGCCGCCTTCTTTGCCGCCGTCTTCTTCTTCGGTGTCTTGCGCGGCGCGCCTGCTTTCGCCATCGGGATATCGTTTGAGAACTAACATGGTAGCATTGCGTGCCGCAATCGCCCTTCCGCCGCTCGCCGCCTTGGTGTTTTTGCCCTTCGTGCAGGTGCCCGCGCCTCCGCCCCCGGAATTGCCGCCCGTGCTGCCGTGGCTCGCCCGTCCCGGCGCGGCGGCGTTGTTGTGGCTGTACCACGCCCTGGACCCCGCCCCCGCCGCACACGCCTCGGCGGTCCTCCTGCTGCACGCCAGCGCCAGCCTGCTGCTGGCCTGGCTGATGCACCGGCTGTTTCCGCCGCGCGCGGCGCTGCTGGCTGGCCTGCTGTATGCGCTGCACCCGATGCAGGCGGAGACCCTGGCGGCGTCAGCCACGGCCGCCTCGCTGCCGGGCATCGTGCTCCTGCTGACGGGGATCCACCTGCATCTGGAGGGGCGCGCCCGCGCGGCGCTTGCGCTTGCGGCCGCCGCCCTGCTGTTCGAGCCTGCCGCGGCTGCCGCCCCCATCGTCTTCCTGCTGGTGGCGCGCGGCACGCCGCTGACCAGACAGGTCGCCTGGCTGGGCGTTGCAGGGACCGCACTGTGGCTGGCGGCATTCGCCGCCTCGCACGGCCAGAGCGCGTCCGGCTGGCCGTGGCTCGGCGTCTTCACACTGCGCAGCCTGTTCCTCTTCTTCTTCCCGCTCGGACTCACGCCTGTGCCGGAGCTGCGCGCGCCGGCCTGGCAGGCGTCGCTGGCTGCGCTGGCCGTGGCTGCGGCCATCGGATTCGCGATGTCGGCTTCCCGCCGCACTGCCGCCGGTTCCTGGATGCTGGCTGCCATCGTGCTGCTGGTCTCGGTCTACTTCCTCCCGGCGGGGGATCAGCAGCCTTCCATGGCTTTGCCGCTGCTGGCGCTGGCGCCCTCGGCGGCGCTGGTGCTGGCGCAGACGGATGCGCGCCTGGCCGTCGTTTACCTGGCTGCGTTGGCGCTGCTCGCGGTCTCGCACGCGCGGCAGTGGAGCGATCCGGCGGCTCTCTGGATGGAAGCCGTCCGGCTCGCGCCCAACCGCCTGGAGCCCCGCCTTGCGCTTGCCCCGCTCCTGCCTTCCGCGCAGGCCATCGAGCTGCTGATCGAAACGCAGCAGAAGTGGCCGGACAACGCCGATGTGGCCGCTGCGGCCGGGCAGGCCCTGCTGCGGGCTTCCCGCCCGAATGACGCGATGGCGGAATTCGACCGCGCGCTTGCCATGGACCCCCGCCATCCAGCCGCTTCCACCGGGCGCGCTGCCGCATGGATCGCCCTGGGGCGCGAAGATGCTGCCCGCGAGGAGCTGCGCCGTACCCTGGCCGCGGAGCCGTGCTACCTGCCGGCGCGGCTGGCCGCGGCGCGCCTGGGCGAGCCGCCTCCGCCCGTCCCCTGCCGCTTCACGCGCGCCCAGCGCCGGGCGCTGACGGCGGCTACTTCGCGTCGATGATTTCCGGCCGTGCCCGGATGAACTGCCAGTCCGGCAGTTCGTACACCTTGAGGTGGGTCGTCAGCGGCGCCTCCACGTCTTTGATCCCGTGCGGAGGCAGCGCTCCCGGGGCGGCGTCCACAACGGCGATCACCGCTTCGCCCGGAGCCGCGTTGGAAGCCTCCAGCGTCACGCGCAGCCGGAAGCCGCTCAGCTCCGCCGGAGCGTGGTTGATCACGACGAAGCGTGCTGCCAACGTCTTGTCCTGCCTCTCGAACAGCCGGACCCCGGTGACCTCGATGTACTTCGCGAAGGGATGCGCGGAAGCCTGTCCTGCGGGGCGCTCGAAAGGCGCCGCCTTCTGTGCAGCGCCCTGCTGCGTCCCGCTGGAGGAGACGTAACGATACAAGGCAAAGAGCCCGCCCCCAAGCACGGCGACCGTCAGCACGGCAGCCAGCCATGCGGGGATGCCGCGGGCGGGCGTCTTCTCGCCGATCACATAGACGGGCTGCGCCGCGGGCTGCGGCGGAGCCGCGTACTGCGGTGGCGCGGCGTACTGCGGAGGAACGGCATGAGGCGGCGGGGCGTACTGCGGAGGCGGCGCGTAGGACGGCGCGGCGGCAGGCGGCTGGGCCTGCGGCGGCGGAGGAGCAGGCGTTGCCGCGGCGGGCTGTTCCTGCGCCATGGCCGCCCGGCGGCGCTCCGCGCAGCGCGGGCACTCCGGCTCGGAAGGAGGAACCTCCGCGCCGCACACGGGACAGATCCAGGTGAACATGGCAAACCCTACTTCACTATAGGACGCCGCCGCCGCGGAATCCGCTTCATCCTCAGGCGATACGGTAGCGCGCGACTGCTTCCTCGTCCAGTTCGATGCCGAAGCCCGGAGCCGTGCGCGGCTCGATCCAGCCGTCCGTCACTTTCATCGGCTCTCTCAGCAGCGCGTCGAACATCTTCACGCCGGACTCGGCGGGGAAGTACTCGATGAAGATCGCATTCGGGATCGACGCGCAAAGCTGCGTGTGCACGTCCCAGTGGTAGTGGGGCGCGATGGGGATGTCGAATGCGGCCGCCATGTGAGCGATCTTGAGCCACTCGCTCACGCCGCCGCACACCGTTGCGTCGGGTTGCAGGATCGACGCGGCGCGCCGCTCGACAAGCTCCGCGAAGGCCCACCGCGTCGCTTCCAGCTCGCCCGTGGCCACCGGCGTGCGGATCCTTTCTGCGATCCGCGCCATCGCCGAGAGGTTGTCCGCCCGCACCGGCTCCTCGATCCAGAAGGGACGGAACTCCTCCAGCCGCTCCATGGCCGCGATGGCCTCTGGCGCGCTCTTCCAGCCGCCGTTGGCATCCAGCAGGATGTCGAAGTCATCGCCGAGCGCGCGCCGCACCGCGCCTACGCGCCGCGCATCCTCGGATGCCGGCAGCGCGCCGACTTTGAGTTTCACCGCGGTGAACCCCTTCTCGGCTACCGCCGACACCTCGCGCACCAGTTCCTCCACGGTCTGCCCGGCGCGGTAATAGCCGCCGGTGGCGTAGCAGCGCAGGCGCGTGCGGTGCACGCCGAGCAGCTCCATCACCGGCCGGCTGGCGGCCTTGCCGCGCAGATCCCACAGCGCAATGTCGATGGCGCTGATGGCGCGCAGCGCGGCGCCGCGGCGGCCCGCCTGGATCGACTGCCGGTACATTTCCGCCCAAAGATGTTCGGTGGCGAATGCGCCGGCGCCGACAAGCATGGGCCGGTAGATCTCGTCGATGAGCGCGAGCATCGCGCGCGAGCCGTCGTAGCCAAGCGCGAAGCCGAGCCCTTCCAGCCCTCCTTCGGCGCGCACCTTCACGATCAGATGGTCCCGGTGCGTGATGCGCCGCACCGCGTCCGCCACCGGCTGGGGCAGCGGAATGGAAACTGCCAGCGCTTCGACCCGTTCAATTTTCATCCCGCTACGATGATGGCATGGAGCTTTTCGCCGGTGCGCTCGACGGCTCCGTGGCGCTGCTGGCCGGAGCCTGGAATCCTCCCACCCGCGCCCATGCAGAGCTGGCCCGCGCCGCGCTGGGCTGGGCGCGCCGGGCCGTCTTCGTCCTGCCGCGCGCCTTCCCGCACAAGCCGATGGAAGGCGCGCCCTTCGCGAAGCGCGCCGAATGGATCCGCGCGATGGCCGGACTCGACCCCCGCTTCGCCGCCGCCATCAGCGAGGGCGGCCTGTTTCTGGAGATGGCCCGCGAGGCCCGCGCGCTGGGCGCGCAGCGGATCTTCCACGTCTGCGGCAGCGATGCCGCCGCGCGCATCCTGAGCTGGGATTACGGCGCACTGCCTCCCATCGGGCAACAGCTCGAGGAGTACGAGCTGCTGGTCGCGCCCCGCCCGCTGCCCTTCCGCCCGCCCGGCCCTCTGCGCGCGCGCATCCACACGCTGATGGTTCCCGTGCTGCTGGATGGCATCTCCTCCACCGAGGTGCGCCGCCGCATCGCCGCCGGAGAGCCATGGAGACACCTCGTCCCGGAAGCGCTGGCGGATTCCATCGCGCAGGCCTACGGCTGCTGACGAAGGCCGCCTGCCTGTAGACTGTTGCCATGCAGCGCCGCACCTTCCTCTGTTCCGCCGGCGCGTTCCTTCAGCCGCCGGACCGCATCCGCGCGGGCGTGATCGGCTCCGGCGGCCGCGGCCGGCTGCTGACCGCCGAGTTCAAGGAGATCGGGGCGGAGATCGCCGCCGTCTGCGATGTCTACCGGCCGAACCTCGAGGCGGGGCTGAAAGCCGCCAGCACGGGCGCGCGCGCTTACCGTGACTACCGCCGCCTGCTCGAAGACCGTTCGCTCGACGCCGTCATCATCGCCACGCCGGACCACTGGCATGCCCGCATGGTGATCGACGCCGTGGAGGCGGGCAAAGACGTTTACGTGGAAAAGCCGCTCACGCATACCATCGAAGAGGCATTTCAGGTGGTTGACGCGGTGCGCCGCACGCGCCGCATCGTGCAGGTGGGCACGCAGCGCCGCAGCGCGCCGCTGTTTCAGGAGGCGAAGGGCATTGCCTCCAGCGGCCGCCTGGGCGAGGTCCGGCTGGTGAATTCGTGGTGGCTCAACCACCAGGCGCCGCTCGCCGCGCGCAGGCTGGAGGGCGAGCTCGACTGGGAGCAGTGGCTCGGCCCTGCGCCGCGCCGTCCGCTGGATCCGCTGCGCTTCTTTCACTGGTACTGGTTCTACGACTACTCGGGTGGGCTGCTGATCGGCCAGGCGGCGCACATGGTGGATCTCTTCCACTGGTTCCTCGATTCGCGCGCCCCGCTGGCCGTCACCTGCTCGGGCGGCCGCGTGAATCTGGAGGGCGCCGAGGTTCCCGATACGGCCTCGATCCTCATCGAATACCCTCAAAACTACTTCGCCGTCTTCACGCTCGGCTACAAGGCGATGCGCTACCACCCGCGGCAGGATCAGCTCGCGCAGTTCCACGGCTCGCGCGCGCGGCGCGACGTCGGCCGCGAGCACTTCCGGCTGTATCCGGAAACCAACCAGCCGGAGCTGACGCCTGAACGCGAAGAGGCCCGTCCGGGGTCGTTCGCCGCCGCCACGCGCGACCACATCCGCAATTTTCTGGAATGCGTGCGCACGCGCCGCGAGCCGAACGCGCCCGTGGAAGCGGGCCTGGCCACGGTGATCGTGCTCTCGATGGCGCTCGATTCGCTCCGCACCGGGCGGCGCCTCAAGTGGAACGCCGCCGCGCGCCGTGTGGAAACATGAAAGGGAGGTTCCGTTTCATCCGTCATGATTCCTGAGAATCCATCCACCCGCCGCCTGTTCCTCGCCGCCGCCGGCTCGCTGATGGCCGTACGGCAGGCGCAGGCGAAGAAGATCAAGCCGTCCATCTCCGCCCGCAGCGCCTCGCGGGTGCTCGGCGCCAACGACCGGATCCGCGTTGGCATGATCGGCGTCGGCATCATGGGCACGGGGCACCTGCGCGCCTTCGTGCAGCAGCAGGAGCAGGACAAGGATATCGAGGTCGCCGCCGTCTGCGACGTCTACAAGCGCCACCGCGACCGCGCGAAGGCGATTTCGAAGCTCGAAGACAAGGACATCTACGTCGAATACCGCGAGCTGCTTGCCCGTCCGGACATCGACTGCGTGCTGATTGCGACGCCGGACCACTGGCACGCGCAGATGACCATCGACGCCTTCGCCGCCGGCAAGGACGTCTACCTCCAGAAGCCCAGCACGCTCACCGTGGACGAAAGCGCCCAGGTGATGGAAGCCGCGCAGAAGTACAACCGCGTGCTTCAGGTGGGCAGCCAGTTTCTGTCCGATGCCCGGTGGCAGAAGGTGAAGGAACTGATCGCCGAGGGCGCCATCGGCGAGGTGCTGTGGGGCCAGACGACTTACAGCCGCAACTCCGTGGCCGGCGAGTGGAATTACTACATCGACGAGGAAGCGACGCCCGAGACCATCGACTGGAAGCGCTGGCTCGGCCCAGCCCCGAAGCGCCCCTTCAGCGCCGAGCGTTTCTTCCGCTGGCGCAAGTACTGGGATTACTCCAACGGCATCGCCAGCGACCTCTACTATCACCGCGTCGGTCCGATGCTGTATGCGATGGGGCCGGCCTATCCGACCCGCGTCGCCGGCGGCGGCGGCATCTACGTGCAGAAGGACCGTGAAGTGCCGGATACGCTGGCGATGATCGTCGAGTATCCGAGCTTCATGATCGTCGTCGCCGGCTCGATGGCCAACGCGGCGCCCAACCGCTATCTGCCGCAGGCCATCTACGGCCACTCGGGCACGATCGTGGTCGAGAACGACCGCGTGATCGTCACGCCGGAGACCTTCGTTGCCAAGGCGCTCAACCGTCCTGCCGAGGCGCGCACGTTCGAGTTCAGGAATGCGCAGCGGGAGATGAACCGCCGGCACACGGACAACTTCTTCGAGTGCATGCGGACGCGGAAGACGCCGGTGCTGGGGCCGGAGCTCGCGCATCAGATCATGCTGTCGGTGATGCTCGGATGCGAGAGCTACCGCGAGGGCGAGCTGAAGCTTTACGATGCGGCGGCGCGGAAACGCACGCGCCGCGCCGCGGCGAGGCCCGCCTACGAAGGCGACGGCAGGAACCATCCGCTGGGGCCGAAGAAGGAGCCGTCGGTCTGATCCGCTGACGGTGGCCCGCAAGCCGCGCACGGCAGTGCGGGAGAGGCGCGCAGGCCCCGGCAAGGGGCGGCCGCAGCATTCCCCATGCGGACCGGTCCGCTGCGCCCGCGGCGTGCGGGCCTTCCGTTGCCGCGATTCCCGCCTGGAGCACCGGACAGACGTCCGTGCGACAATGTGCGGCGTGGAGCGCGCAACAGGGGCCGGGTCCGGGCGAAGGCCGGCGATCCTGCACGTCATGTGGGGCTTCGAGACTGGCGGGGCGGAGATGCGCCTCGTCCGGCTGGCCAACGCCATGCGGGGCCGTTTCCGGCACTGGATCGCGCCGATCTCCGGGCGGTCTTCCGCCACCGCGCTCTTCGAGCCCGGCGTGGATTGGGAGCTCGCGGAGGTTCCCCGCCGCGCCACGCCGCTTGGCTTTGCGCGCCTCATCCGCAGGCTGCGGCCGGCGCTGGTGCAGACCTACAACTGGGGGGCATTCGATGCCGCGGTGGGCGCCGTGCTGGCACGCGTTCCGCTGCTGCACACCGAAGACGGCTTCGGGGCGGATGAAGCCGCGGGGCCAAAGGCGCGGCGCGTGTGGGCGCGGCGGCTGGTGCTGCCGTTCGCTGCGCGCGTCGCCGTTCCCTCGGTCACGCTGGAACGCCTGGCGCTCGACGTCTACCGGCTGCCTCGAAGCAAGGTGCTCCGCATCCCGAATGGCGTGGACTGCTCCCGCTTCCGCCCCGGCGAGAACATGGCGCTGCGGCGCGAGCTGGGCATCGCGGAAGACGAGTTCGTCGCGGGCACAGTGGGCCATCTGCGGCCGGAGAAGAACTACGGCTTTCTGTTGCGCGCCTTCGCCGAAGCGGCCATTCCCTCCAGCCGCCTGGTGATCGCAGGCGAAGGCCCGGAACGCGCACGTCTGCGGGCGCTGGCGCGGGAGCTGGGCCTCGAGGGACGCGTGCTGTTTCCCGGCGTGGTGGATCCCGCGCCGTGGTACCGCATGTTTGACCTCTTCGTGATGAGCTCGCTCACCGAGCAGATGCCGCTGGCGCTGCTGGAGGCGATGGCCTCGGGGCTGCCGGCGCTGTGCACCGACGCGGGCGACACGAGCGGGATGCTCGCCTCGCCGGACCTGCCTGCCATTGTTCCGCCGGGCGATCTCGAGTCCTATGTCCGCGCACTGCGGCAGTGGGCTTCGGAGCGGGAGCTGCGCCGCGCGGCAGGAGCGCGCAACCGCGAGCGCGCCGTGCGCGAGTACTCGATGGCAGCGATGGTGGAGCGCTGGCGGGCGCTTTACGACGAATGCCTCTCAGGCCGCTGAGCGGGACCATCGCGCGCGCAGCTCGCGCACGCCGCGGGCCAGCAGCCGGAAGATCTTCACCGCGAGCCACGTGAACACGCACAGGAAGACCGTGACGATGGCGAGCACAAGCAGCGGGTGCGTGAATGTGAGCCACAGCAACGCTGGCACAGCGAAGTCCCCGGCGAGGCTGAGCACCCAGTTCGAGAACGGCTCCGGGCTGTGGTTGACGGCAAAGCGCAGCGCCGCCTTCGACGCATGGGCCGAAACGGCCGCTCCGCCGGCCAGCAGCGTCAGCGACAGCCGGGCCGCCGGATCGAGCTGCGCGAACGCCGCGGCGCCGAGCACGGCGGCGCCCACCGGGCGGATGAATGTGTGCACGGCGTCCCACAGCGAATCGAACCAGGGAATCTTGTCGCTGATGAACTCGGCCACATAGGCCACGGCGGCGACGGCGAGCACCGCCGGGTGGGCCAGCGTCTCCAGCCCGCGAAGAGGATCGGGCAGCGTCAGCCAGCCGAAGCGGATCGCCAGCCCAAGCCCCAGCACGGTGGCGTAGAGCCGCAGCCCGGCAGCAACGCCGCCGCCAAGAGCGAGCGCAAGCAGTTGGAGGGCATCCATGACTGTGTCCCGTTGTCGTCTCAGGATACGAAACCGGGCTGCGGCGTGTTCCCGCTTCCAGTATGCTGGCGGCATGCAGCGCGCGGTGTGCCTTGCCGTGCTTGCCGCTCTCGCCGCAGCGGCGCAGACGGGACCCTCCCCGGCGAAAGGACCGCAGAGGGCTGGCGCGCCGTCCGTGCGTGCCGGACTGCCGCCGGGCCAGAACACGCTCTATCCGGGCAACCGCGCGCCGTTGCGGGAGCTGCCGCTCGTGAAACTGCCCGTGGGCGCGGTCGAGCCGGGCGGCTGGCTCGCCGAACAGCTCCGCCGCATGGCGGACGGGTTCACCGGGCGGCTGCCGGAGCTCAGCCAGTATTGCCGCCGCGAGGGCAATGCCTGGCTGGATCCGCAGGGTCATGGGCGCTTCGGATGGGAGGAGCTGCCCTACTGGCTGAAGGGCTACATCAACCTTGGCTACGTGCTGCGGAACCAGCGCATCATCAACGAGAGCCGGCAATGGGTGGAGGCGGTGCTGAGGTCGCAGCGGGACGACGGCTGGTTCGGGCCGGCGGCGAACCTCGTCGGCGAGCACACGCTGGGACGGCTGGAGGCGCTGGACCTGTGGCCGAACATGGTGATGATCTACGTGCTGCGCACCCACCATGAAGCCACCGGCGACCGCCGCGTGCCCGCCTTCCTGCTGCGCTACTACCGCTGGTTCCACGCGCAGCCGCTTGAAAACATCCTTCCGGCGAGCTGGCAGAAATACCGCGGGGGCGACAACCTCGACCACATCTACTGGCTGTACTCGCAAACGGGCGAGAAGTGGCTTCTGGACGCCGCGCGGGTGAACCATGAGCGCACGGCGGACTGGGCGGGCGGCATCGCCTCCTGGCACGGCGTAAACTTCGGCCAGTGCTTCCGCGAGCCGGCGCAGTATTTCCAGCAGACGCACGACACCCGCTACCTGCGGGCCGCCGAGCGCAACTACGACACGATGATGCGCCTGTACGGCAACGGGCCCGGGGGCGGATTCGCGGCGGACGAGAATGCGCGGCCCGGGTTCCGCGGCCCGCGCCAGGGCACGGAGACCTGCACGTGGGTCGAGCTGATGTTCAGCCACGAGATGCTGTTGTCGATCACCGGCGACGCAAAGTGGGCCGAGCGCGCCGAGGAGATCGCCTTCAACTCGCTACCCGCCTCGATGACGCCGGACCTGCGCGGGCTGCACTACCTCACCGCGCCCAACCAGCCGCAGCTCGACCGGCAGGACAAGGCCCCGGCGATCGACAACAGCGGCGACATGTACAGCTACAACCCCTACGGCTACCGCTGCTGCCAGCACAATGCCGCGATGGGCTGGCCGTGGTTTGCCGAAAGGCAGTGGATGGCGGCAGGGGGCAACGGGCTGGCCGCCGTGTTCTATTCGGCCAACACGGTGCGGGCCCGCGTGGGGCGCGGCGAGGAGGTCGTCATCCGGGAAGAGACAGATTATCCATTTGGCACCGCCGTGCGGATGGCCATCCAGACGAAGGCGCCCGTGCGGTTCCCGCTCGTGCTGCGGATTCCTTCCTGGGCGAGGCAGCCGCGGCTCGCCGTGAACGGGCGGCCGGAGCCTCTTCCGGCGGGAGCGCCGTGGGTGACGCTCGAACGCACGTGGCGCGAAGGCGACCGCGTCGAGCTCGAGCTGCCACGGCAGATCGAGGTGCGGCGCTGGCCGGATAGGATGAACGCGGCGAGCGTCCACTACGGCCCCCTGGCGTTTTCCCTCAAGATCGACGAGGAGTGGCGCGCTTATGGCGGGGAAGGCGGCTGGAAGCAGTACGAAGTGTTTCCGAAATCCGCGTGGAACTACGCGCTGGACCTGGAAGCGCCGCTGAAGCTGGAGCCGGCCGGCCCCGTGCCCGCGCAGCCCTTCGAGCCGGCGGCCGCGCCGCTGCGGATCCGCGCGCGGGCGCGCCGCGTGCCGGAATGGAAGCTGGAGCCGAACGGGCTGCCCGGCGAGCTTCAGCAGAGCCCGGTGAGAGCGGACGGCCCGGCTGAAGAAGCCGTGCTGATCCCGATGGGCGCGGCGCGCCTGCGGATCACGATGTTTCCGGTGGCCGGCGGCGAAACGGAATGGGATGCGAATGCGCCTATCGTGCTGGCATCGCGCGCCACGCATGAGGATCCTCCGGACCGCCCCGGGTTCCGCTTTGGCGGCGCGCGCGGATCGAAGGAATGGATCGAATACCGGTATCCGTGGCCGAAGACGGTGCGGCGCGCGCAGCCGGTGTGGGGAGACGGCGGCGCGCCGCAGGCGTGGCGCGTGCTCGTGGAAGCAGCCGGAACCTGGAAGGAATGGACCGGCGCGCCGGTGGAGACGCAGGCCGTGCGGCTGGAGGTGGAGCTCGCCCCGCGGCGGGGCGTGGAACTGAAGCAGTGGAGAGTGGATTAGGTTGCGCGTAGAGTAAAGAGGGAGACAACCGATGATTCAGCTTGGATTTGTCAGTGCGATTCTTCCGGATCTGGACCTGAAGCAGGTGCTCGAGTTCGCCGGCGAGAGCGGCTTTGATTGCGTCGAAGTGATGTGCTGGCCCGTGGGCAAGGCCGAGCGGCGCTACGCGGGCGTCACGCATATCGACGTCGCCAACTTCCGCAAGAGCGATGCGCAGAGGGTGAAGGAGCTTTGCGAGGAGACGCAGGTCTCCATCAGCGGGCTGGGCTACTACCCGAATCCGCTGGCTCCGGACCCGGCCGAAGCGCGCGTTTACGTGGAGCACATCAGGAAGGTGATCCGCGCCGCCGAGCTCCTGGGCGTGGGCGTGGTGAATACGTTCATCGGGCGCGACCAGACGAAGACGGTGGACGAGAATTGGCCGCAGTTCCTGAAGACATGGAAGCCGCTGGTGAAGTTCGCCGAAGACCACGGCGTGAAGATCGCCATCGAGAACTGCCCGATGTCATTCACCCGCGACGAATGGCCCGGCGGCAGGAACCTGGCCACATCCCCTGCCATCTGGCGGCGGATGTTCAACGACATCCCCTCGCCGAACTTCGGGCTCAACTTCGACCCGTCGCATTTCGTCTGGCAGGGCATGGACTACGTCCGGGTGCTGCGCGAATTCCGGGACAGGCTCTTCCACATCCATGCCAAGGACGCGCGCCTGGACCGCGACCGGCTGAACGAAGTGGGGCTGCTCGCCTACCCGCTCGAATATCACACGCCCAAGCTGCCCGGCCTCGGCGACGTCGACTGGGGGCGGTTCTGCTCCGTGCTGGTGGAGGTCTACGACGGGCCGGTCTGCATCGAAGTGGAGGACCGGGCTTACGAGGGCAGTCTCGAAATGCGGCAGGCGGCGCTGCTCCAGGCTGGCGGCTATCTGGCGCAGTTCCTGCCGTGAGGGAGGCAGAAAGCGTACGCGCGCGTCATGCAACGGATGCGGGCGCTGTAGTACGCTGAAATTGATCGTCTGAACAGGATCTGGAGGTCTTTTAAATGCTGCGCACGATCCAGCGTATTGTCATGTGGGCGGCGGTCTGCGCCGTGAGCGCCGGACTGGCGAGCGCCCAGATGGGAACATTCATGGGCAAGGTGGTGGGCGAAGACGGAAAGCCGGTCCAGGGCGTCGTCATCAAGATCGAACGCAAGGACATCAAGGGCAACTGGCAGACCAAGACGAACAAGCGGGGCGAGTGGGTTTACAGCGGGATGCCGATCGGCGGCACCTTCACCATCAGTTGCGAATACAACGGGCAGGTCATGGACGTGCTGAACGGCGTGCGCAGCCAGATGGGCGACCCCGTGGAGCTGAAAGACTTCTGCGACCTGCAAAAGATCATGGCCAAGCGCAAGGCGATGGAGCAGGCGCAGCAGACCGGCCAGGTCTCGCAGGAAGTGCTGAAGGAGATGACGCCGGAGCAGCGGGCGGCGATGGAGCGCCAGATGAAGGAGCGCGCCGCGCAGATGGCCCGCAACAAGGCCCTCAACGAGGCCTTCAACGCCGGCTACGCGGCCCTTCAGAACAAGGATTACCAGACGGCGATCGACAACCTTTTGAAGGCGAGCGAAATCGACCCGAAGCAGGTGGCCGTCTGGGTGCAGCTCGCGGCCGCCTATGAAGGCATGGCGCGCACCAAGACCGGGACCGAGAAGGAAGAGTTCCTCCAGAAGTCGGCCGATGCCTACGTCAAGGCGCTGGAGCTCCAGCCCGGCGACGCAGGCATCCACAACAATTACGGGCTGGTGCTGGCCCAGATGAAGAAGTTCGCTGAGGCGACGGCGGAGCTGGAGAAGGCCACCGCGCTGGACCCGGCCGGCGGCGGCAAGTACATGTTCAACCTCGGCGCGGTCTACATCAACACGAACCAGATCGAGCCGGCCATCGCCGCTTTCAAGAAGGCCACCGAGCTCGACCCGAAGTACGCCCCGGCGTGGTTCCAGTATTGCAGCGCCCTGAGCGGCAAGATGCAGCTCAAGCCCGACGGGACCCCGATCCCGCCCGAGGGCATGAAGGAAGCCTGCGAGAAGTACCTCGAACTGGATCCGAACGGACCGAACGCCGAAGGCGCCAAGGGGCTGCTCCAGCTCATCAGCGGCAAGATCGAGACCACCTACGAGAACCCGGACGCCAAGAAGGCGACCACAAAGAAGAAGAAGTGAGCCGGACCGGAAACCGGCTGCGGGGCGCCCCGTCCGCGGGGCGCCCTTTTTGCTGCGCGGAGGCCTGAACCATGTTGCGGCTGCTTGCGTTCCTGCTGCTGTTCATCCTCGTCGTGCCCATCCTGCGGGTTCTCCTCGGGGCTGTGGCGCGCGCGCTGCATGATCTGGTGAGCGGCCCCGCGGCCAGGGGCGGGCGGCGCCAGGCGGCCGGGGGCAGGCTGCACCGCGACCCCGTGTGCGGCGTCTATGTCAGCGAGCAGGTGGCCGTGCGGCGCGAGGCGGGCGGAGAGACGCTCTACTTCTGCTCGGAAGAGTGCGCGAGGAAATACGGGCGGGCGTGAGGCAGGTTCGCCGCCGGAGGGCAGGCGGCCCGGCGGCAGCCTGCCCTCTTGCGGCGGCGCTTCGGTTCAGATCTTCGCTTCGGCCAGCTTCTCCAGCGTTGCCTGCTCGACGTCGGCGTGGAGCGAGTTGCCGTGCGCGTCCATGGTGACCACGGCGAGGAAGTCCTCGACCACGAGGTGCCACATGGCCTCCGGAATTCCGAACTCGAGCAGGTGCACGCCGAGGACGCGCTTTACCGTCCGCGCGTAGAACTGGGCGGCGCCGCCGATGGCGTGCAGATACACGGCCCCGGTCTCCTTCAGCCCTTCGAGCGTCTTTTTCCCCATGCCGCCCTTGCCCACCACGGCCTTCACTCCGTAGCGGCGCAGGATCTCGGCCTGGTAAGGCTCCTCGCGGATCGACGTCGTCGGGCCGGCCGCTTTCACATACCAGGTCTCGCCCTGCTTCAGCATCACCGGGCCGCAGTGGTAGAGGATGGCGCCCTGAAGGCTGACCGGCGGCTCGTTCTTCATCAGGTGGGCATGCACGGCATCGCGCCCGGTGAACATCTCGCCGCGGATCAGCACCACGTCGCCCACCTTCAGCGCGCGCATCTGCTCGGTGGTAAGCGGCGGCGTGAGCACGATCTCGCGCCCGGTGAGCGGGAAGCCGCTGTCGCGGGCCAGCTTCTCCACGGGGCGGGATGGATCGCGGTAGAGCCACCCGGTGATGGCGCCGCTGGAAGCATCCAGCCGGACGCCGAGCCGGCGGAAGGCCCAGCAGTCGTAAGCGACGGAGACAAAGAACGAGGCTGGCAGCCGGTTGGCGGCGCAGATCTTGCAGCCGATCAGCGCGACGCCGCCGCCCAGCCCCATGGCGCCGATGCCCAGCCGGTTGGCCTCCTCCATCACTTCGGCCTCCAGCCGCGCCAGCACGGGATCCGGGTTGGTGTCATCGAGCGCGCGGAACAACTGCATCTTGGCGAGGTGATATCCGTGCGCGCGGTCCGAGCCGATGCAGACGCCGATGGCGCCGGGCGCGCAGCCCTGGCCCTGCGCCTGCCAGACGGCGTGCAGCAGGCACTTCTTGACGCCCTCGAGATTGCGGTCCGCGCGGCCCAGCTTCGGCAGCTCGCACGGCAGCGAGTACTGGATGTTCTTGTTCTCGCATCCGCCGCCTTTCAGGATGAGCCGCACCTCGATGTCGTCCCGCTCATGCTGTTCGAAGTGGATGACCGGGGTCTCGGGCCCGAGATTGTCGCCCGAGTTCTTCCCCGTGATCGGGTCCACGCTGTTCGGCCGCAGCTTGCCGCGCCGCGTGGCCTCGGCGACGGCCTCGCGGATGGCCCGGGCGATGGCCATCTGGTTGACGCCCACCGGCGTATGCACGATAAAGGTGGGCATCCCCGTGTCCTGGCAGATGGGGCCCTCGTCCTCGTAGGCCATGTCCGTGTTCAGCGCCATGATCGACAGCGCCTGGTGGGACTGCGTGCCCGGCTGCTCGCGCTCGAGCGCCATGCCCATGGCGGCGCGCACGTCCGGCGGCAGGTTCACGGAGGTCTGCGTGATCAGCTCGATCAGACTGTCTCTGAGGAATTCCATGACGGCAGCGGCTCCTTTCGACGCTTCCGTTTCCATCGTAGCGCCCGCCCGGGCAGGGACGCCGCCTTCAGCGCAGCTTCAGGCGGGCCACTGCGGTCATGCCGGGGCGCACCAGCGTGGTGGAGGAGCTGGTAAAGCCGATCACCACCTGCTGCTTCGCCACCGATTTCACCTCGGCCTCCAGCGCGCCTTGCGGCAGCTCGGCCAGCACGATCAGCGCCGGATCGCCCGGCCGCAGCCGCTTCGTGTAGGCCTCCGGCGCATCCGCTTCCAGCTCGAGGTGCGTCCAGTCCGTGGCGATCTCCACCAGCCCTTCGAAGCCTTCCTCCACGCTCTCGCCCGCGCTCTTCGCGATCCGGACGACGATGCCGTCGGCGGGCGCCACAAGGTTGCAGCTTTCCGAGCGGCTGCGCGCCTCCTCGAGCCGCTCCTGGCGGTCCGCCGCCGCCTTGCGCGCCTCTTCCAGCCCGGCGATTGCCGCCTGCACGCGCTCCTGCGCCGCCGCCAGCAGCTCTTCCACGCGGTCCCGTTCCTTCTTCGCCGCCAGGTAGTCCTCCTCCGCGCGCTGGAAGACCAGCCGGGGCGTGGCGCCCTCGCGGAGCAGCACGGACTGCCGCTGATAGATTTTCTCGGCGCGAGCCAGCTCGCTGCGCGCCCGGGCCGCATCGGCGGCCAGCCGGGACTCCTCCAGCCGCAGCGCCGTCAATTCCGCCTCCAGCGCCCGCAGCCGCGCCTGTGCCCGCTCTAGCTCCAGCCGCGCCTCCACTTCTTCCTCGCGGATGGCGTCGTTGGCGATGCGGCCAAGGATCTGCCCCTCGTGAACTTCGTCGCCCGGGGCGACGGCGAATTCCTCGAGCACGCCTGACACGGGTGCGTTGAGGGGGATCCGCTCGACGGCGCGGATCATTCCCTCCAGCGTGATCTCCGTCCCGGGCGGCGGCTCGGCGGACGCTTTCGTCTGCTGCGGCGGAACCGCCTGCTTCCGGTGCCACATGTACGCCCCGGCGCCGATCGCGCCCAGCAGGACGACCCCGGCGAACAGGACCCACGTGCCGCGCATCCTGCTTTGATCATAGGGCATCCGCGCCGCCAGGGATTGAGTCCGGAACCCCGGCGGTGATAGGCTCACCGGAGAGGAGCGAGGTATGGGCGCGCTGCGGCTCGGAGACGACATCGACGACTACTGCATCAAGTGCAAGCGCGTCACCAACCATTCCGTGCTCGCGCTCGTCGATGGCGAGCCCGTCAAGGTCCGCTGCCGCACCTGCTACAACGAAGGGCCTTACCGCCGCTGCGTCGTGCCGCCCACCAAGCGGGAGTTGCAGAAGGCGGCCCTCCTCGAACAGATGCTGAAAGAGAGCCCTCCGCCTGCGGCCGAACCTCCGACAAAGGCGGCAGCGAAGAAGAAGCGCTGACTCCCCTTCCCCGCGGCCGTCCTGTCCTGCCGGCCCCCTGCGATATAATGCGCGCGGAGTTTCTGCCCCATGCCGCTCACGTCCGCACAGACCGACGCCGCACTCCGCGCCCTGGATTCCTTTGCGATTGAACTGCCCTCGTGGGGCTTCGCCAACACCGGCACCCGCTTTGGCAAGTTCATCCAGGCGAGCGCCGCCACGACGACGGAGGAGAAGATTGCCGACGCGGCCGCGGTGCACCGCTTTACCGGCTGCTGCCCCTCCGTGGCCGTGCACGTGCTTTGGGACTTTCCGCGGGGCCTCGCCGACGTTCCTTCCGTGATGGAAACGGCGCGCCGCGAAGGCGTGCGCATCGGCGCCATCAACCCCAACGTGTTCCAGGACCAGTGCTACAAGTATGGCTCGTTTGGCAACCCGGATCCGCAGATCCGTCAGGCCGCGCTCCAGCACATTCTCGACTCGATCGAGATCCAGAAGGCCACCGGCTCGCGCGACCTGTCGCTGTGGTTCGCCGACGGCATCTCCTACCCCGGCTCCGGCTCCATCCGCGCCCGGCGGCAGTGGTTCATCGAAGGGCTGAAGGCCGTGCATGAGGCGTTGTCCGGCGATCAGCGGATGCTCGTCGAGTACAAGCCCTTCGAACCCGCCTTCTACGCCACCGACATCGCCGACTGGGGCATGTCCTACATCTACGCCAAGCACGCCGGGCCGCGCGCCAGGGTGCTCGTCGACACCGGCCACCATTATCAGGCGCAGAACATCGAACAGATCGTCGCCTGGCTGCTCGCCGAGGACATGCTGGGCGGATTCCACTTCAACGACCGCCGCTACGCCGACGACGACCTTACGCTCGGCTGCATCGACCCCTACCAGGTGTTCCGCATCTTCCACGAGATCTGCTACTTCGAATGGGAGACGGGGCGGCGGGCCGACATCGCCTACATGGTCGACCAGTCGCACAACCTCAAGAACAAGATCGAGGAGACCATCCAGACGGCCAACAACGCCCAGGAACTCTATGTGAAAGCCGCCATCGTCGACCACGCGCGGCTGCGCGACCACCAGATGAAGTGCAACCTGGTGGACGCCGAAGAGTGCCTGCGGGAGGCGTTCTTCGCCGACGTGCGCCCCGTGATCGCCGAGTGGCGCCGCTCGAAGGGGCTTCCCGAGGATCCGCTGGACGCCTTCCGCCAGAGCGGCTACACCGCGCGTGCCGAAAAGGAGCGCGCCGAGCGCAACCGCGGCGCGGTCTCCAGCTACGCCTGAGCCGCTGTTCCGGCAACAGGGCTCACGGACTGCCCCTGCTTTGCCGATAGAATCAGGGAGAGCGCTGGCGCGCTGCCGCCGCGCAGGAAGTCCGAACGCCGCCGCGCGTCGAAAGACCACAGTCGAGATGTCTTCAGGCGCCACAGTCAGGCGGTTTCTGTTCGCCCGGGCGGCGATTCTGCGTGGCATCGTCTTTGGGGCCGCGCTCTGCCGCCCGCTCTTGGCCCAGCAGCTCGTTTTCGAGGAGTTCGGCTTCGACCGCGGGCTGGCCAACAGCGCCGTCAACTGCCTGCTGGAAGATTCCCGCGGCTTCCTGTGGGTGGGCACGATGAGCGGGCTGTACCGCGGCAACGGTGAAAGGTTTGAAAAGTTCGGCGAATCCGCCGGGCTGCCAGATGAAACCATCCAGTCTTTGCTGGAAGACGGACGGGGCCGCCTCTGGGTGGCGACGCGGCGCGGCGTGGCGTGGTGGGACAAGGGCCGGTTCCACGCAGCCGCGTTCCCCCGGCCCGTGCAGATCTTCGGCAGGCGGGCGCTGGCCGCTGGCCGGGACGGCCGCCTCTATGTGGCCGCCGAACAGGGCCTGTTCTCCGCTCCGGCCGGCGGGAGCCGTTTCGAGCCGTATCCGCTGCCGGATCCGCCTGGCCGCAGCCCGGTGGACGCCGTCTTTGCCGCGCCCGATGGCACGCTCTGGCTGAGCGCCCGGAAGACGCTGTGGAAGCTCTCCTCCGGGCGGACGGAGCAGTGGGGGCCGGTGCGCGGGGTGCCCGTTTCGCGTTGGGACGATTTCCTCGCGGATCGCGACGGCTCCCTCTGGGTGCGCGGCGCGGATGCGCTCATCGTGCTCCGGCCCGGCGCCGCCGCATTTGAAAACAGCACCGGCCCCCTGCCCGCCTCCGGGTTTTTCGGCTCGCTTGCCATCGACCATGAGGGGCGTCTCATCGTGCCGACCGACAACGGGCTGTTCGTGCGCGATGGAAGCGGCTGGCGCAGATACGGCGTGGCCGAGGGACTCCCTGGACAGTCTGTCTCGGTGGCCCTGCACGACAGCGAAGGGTCCTTCTGGATCGGATTGTGGGGACTCGGGCTGCTGCGGGTGGCCGGCTATGGGTTGACCGAAAGCTGGACGGTGCAGGACGGGCTGGCCAGCAGCACGGTCTCCGCCATCCTGGAAGATTCCCGCGGCGGCATCTGGGCCGGCACCGATGACGGCATCGCCATCCTGGTCCGGGGAAGCCGGCGCTGGAAGAAGTGGCAGAACGGGAACCTGTGCGGAACAAAGATCCGGGCGTTGGTGATGGGGCCGGACCTGAGCGTCTGGGCCGGCTGCTTTCCCGGGGGAGTATCGCGGATCCCGCCCTCGGGACCTGCGCAGACACTCCGGCAGCCGGGCGCCCCGATGCCGGACCGTGTCAACGGGCTGCTTGTCGACGCGCAGGGCCATCTCTGGGTGGCCAGCCTCGAAGGTCTGTTCCGTTCCCGCCACCCGGCCGGGGGAAAAGAGGTCGTGCTGGAGCGCCTCCAGCCTCCTGAATCCCCGTCCGGCGAAGCTTACTTCCGCATGGCCGCAGGTGCGGACGGAGCAATCTGGATAGCCGCCTCCGGAGGGCTGGTCCGCTGGAAGGCCGGCCAATGGACACGCTACGGCCCCTCGCAGGGACTCCGGGACGCGGCGGTGACCCACGTCGCCCTCGGCCAGGACGGCACCGTATGGGTGGGATACCGCCGCCCTCTGGGCGTGAGCCGGCTGCGGCCGGATGGCGGGGTCGAGCATTTCGTGGAAAGCCTCGCCAGCCCCACTCCGCTTCTGGTTCGCTCCGACAGGGCCGGCCGCGTCTGGATCGGAGGCGACAACGGACTGGATGTGACAGACGGCGCCCAATGGAGCCGCTTCACCAAAGCTGACGGGCTGGGCGCCTATTCCTGCGCGGTGGATGCTTTCCTCGCGGCCAGCGACGGCTCTGTCTGGATTGGCACTTCCCGCGGCATCACGCGCCTGTTGCGCCCTGACGAGGCCCTTTCCTCCCCACGCCGGGCGATTCCTCTCGCGGTGGCATGGATTCAGGCCGGCGAACGCCGGTTCACGCACTGGCAGGAAGGCGCGGTGGAAGCCGCCGCGCCGGGCCGCTCGTTCGCCGCCGGGCTGGCGGCGCTCACCTTCCGCTACCGCTCCGGGCTCCGCTTCCACTACCGGCTTCTGGGCAGCCATGAGAACTGGGTCGAAAGCGACTCCCCCGAGGTCCGCTACTCTTCGCTGCCGCCGGGCCGTTATGTGTTTGAGGCCAGGGCCGTGTCCACCCGCGCGGGCCTGGCCGCGTCGGAGCTGCGGATTCCCGTGGTGATCCCGACGCCCTTCCATATGACGTGGTGGTTCCGCATGCTTCTGGTGGCGGCTGCGGCGGGTGCGCTGCGGGCCGCCTGGGCCTGGCGGATCCGGGCCATGAAGCAGCGGCAGCGGTGGCTGGAGGACGCCGTGCGGGAACGCACCCGCCAGCTTCATGCGGAAAAGGAGCGCGCCGACGAGGCGCTCCGCCGCGCCGAACAGGCCAGCCGGTTCAAGAGCGAGTTCCTGGCGCGCATGAGCCACGAGATCCGCACCCCAATGCATGGCGTCATCGGCACGGCGGACCTGCTGCTGCGCACGCCGCTGAGTCCGGACCAGCAGGAACTGGTCCGGACGCTGAAAGAGAGCGCGGCGGTGCTGATGAATCTGCTCAACGACGTTCTGGACCTGTCGCGGATCGAGGCGGGCAAGCTGGCGCTTGCCGCCCAGCCCTTCCAACTTTCCGCGGTGGCGCGGACCGTGACTGCGCTGATGCGGCCCATGGCCGCCGCCCGCGGCATCGAGCTGCGGCTGACCGCACCGGAGGCGCCGCTGTGGTTCCTCGGCGACGCCCACCGCGTTCAGCAGATCTTGCTGAACCTCGTGTCTAATGCAGTCAAGTTCACCGAGCGCGGCTTCGTCGAGATCAGTGTCCGCGCGCCTGCGGACTCATCCGGAGTCGGGTTCGAGATCGTGGTTCAGGATACGGGCAGGGGCATTCCGCCGGAGAAGCTGGAGTCCATCTTCCAGCCCTTTGTGCAGATCGCTTCTGGCCCGCCGGAAGAAACGGCTGGCACGGGGCTGGGGCTTTCCATCACGAAGGCGCTCGTGGACGCCATGGGCGGCTCCATTCATGTCGAGAGCACGCCCGGGAGCGGCTCAGTGTTCCGGGTTCTGCTGCCGCTGCCCGCTGCCGAACCGCCCCGGCAGGAGGAGCCGGAAAGCGGCCGGGAAGAGGCCTCGGCGAAGGCTCCCCTGCGCGTCCTGCTCGTGGAAGATCATCCCATCAACCAGCGGATGGTGGCGCGGATGCTGGAAGCACTGGGGCATGAGGCGGAGGTGGTCGCTGACGGGGAATCGGCGGTGGCGCACGCTCTCGAAGGCCGGTTCGATGTCATTCTCATCGACATCCGGCTGCCGGGCATCGACGGGCTGGAGACCGCGCGGCGCCTGCGGGCGGCGGGATGCCGTACGCCGCTGATCGCGCTGTCGGCAAATGTCTACGAATCAGACCGCGCCGCCGCGCGCGAGGCGGGCATGGACAGCTTTCTCGGCAAGCCCCTGCATCTCGAAGAGCTTCGGGAAGCGCTTGCCCTGCTGGCCCACCGCCGTTCAGGCGGCTGAGACAGGCCGGGCGTTGCGCAGCACCTTCCGCAGGCCGCCGAGCGCCCGGTCCACTTCTTTCTCGGTGAGGATGTATGGCGGCAGCATCCGGATCACCTTCTCGTGCGTGACGTTGAACAGCAGTCCGTGGCGGATGCCCTCGTTCACCAGATGCTTGCAGGGGAAGTCGAGCTCGACGCCGATCATCAGGCCGGCGCCGCGGACCTCGCGGATAAAAGAAAACTGGCCCTGCAACTCCCGCAGGCCCGCAAAAAAGTACTCGCCGACCCGCCGGATCTGCGGCAGCAGCTCCTCGACAATCGCGTAGAATTCCAGCGCCACGCGGCAGGCCAGCGCCCCGCCTCCGAAGGTCGTTCCATGCATGCCCGGCGCGATGGTCGAAGCCGCCTTCTCGTTGCAGGCCACGGCCCCCAGCGGAAGCCCGGCGGCCATCGGCTTGGCCAGCGTCACGATGTCGGGCAGGACCGGCGGCTCGTGAAGCTGGTAGGCGTGCCAGACGCCCGGCCGGCCGATGCCGCACTGGATTTCATCGAACACCAGCAGCGCATTGCAGCGGTCTGCCATTTCGCGCAGCCTTCGCAGCCACGCCCCCGCCATGGGGTAGATGCCGCCCTCGCCCTGGATGGGCTCGACGAAGATGCCGGCCGTGCGGCTGCTGACGGCTGCTTCCAGCGCCGCATCGTCGCAGGGGGAGAGGATGCGCACGCCTTCGAGCAGCGGCTCGAACGGCTCGCGGTATTTCGGCTGCCCGGTGATCGAAAGCGCCCCCATGGTGCGCCCGTGGAAGCTGTTCTCAAACGCGATGATTTCGTATTTCTGCGGATCGATGCGGCGGCCGTGGGCGCGGACCATCTTGATGGCGGCTTCCACCGCTTCCGTGCCGGAATTGCAGAAAAATACCCGCTGCATTCCGCTCGTTTCACAGATCCTTTTCGCCAGCGGGCCCTGGAATTCGTGGTAATAAAGGTTGCTCGAATGGATGAGCAGCGCCGCCTGTTCGCGGATGACGCGGACGATGCGCGGATGCGCATGGCCCAGCGAGTTGACGCCGATGCCGGAGATAAGGTCGAGATAGCGGCGCCCCGCGGCGTCGTAGAGCCAGCAGCCTTTGCCCCGTTTGAGAACCAGCGGGTAGCGGGAGTAATTCTGTAGCAGATAAGCCCGCTCCAGCTCCATGACCGCGCTGGCGGGCGCCACGGCGACTTCCATGATTTTCATGTTACCCGCAGAGGCGCAGCCGCCGCTGCATCGGTGGGCATCCTAACGGACCTCGAACGCATCGAGATCCAGCCAGCATCCCGTGGGCGATCCCGGCGCGATGCGCAGCGACAGCGTGTGCTCGCCCGGCTGCGGCGCAGCGAACCACGGGCTCCACTGCTGCCACCGTGTTTCCGCGCTGCGCTGGTCGAAGCGTCCCGCCTCTGCGCCGTCGAGCAATGCCACTGCCGCGCAGCGGTTGAAGGCCGCGGTGAACATCACCCGGGCGGAGGAGCCGCGGAAGCGCAGGCGCGCTTCGGCGCCCGGCTCGTTCGTGTAGACCAGCGTCCCCCCGTGCGTCTGGCGGAACTGCGTGTCGCGGATCCACGAGCCTTCGAAACGCAGCGACGGAGACGTGTCATCGTGCAGGCCCGCAGGGGCGGGCGTGGGCTCGCCAGTCCAGCAGATGCCTTGCGGCTTCCAGGTCCAAAGTTCCATATCCCCCGCGGCAGCCTGCCGCGCCATGCAGGAATCCAGGAACTCCCGCTCGTGCACATTCAGCGGGACGCGACGCCCGCCTGCCGCCGCCGCCAGCACATGGCTGACGCCGAGCCCGCGCAGCATCAGCTCGATCTGCTCGGCGCGCGACGCTTCGCGAAGCCGTTTCCAGAAATCGAGGCTGTGCCAGCTCGCCGTCCATGCTCTGCCTCTGAAGTCCCCGATCGCGTTGCCCCACAGCCAGGCGGCGCGCGCGCCGGGCGCGTTGCGGTTCAGCCATTCCACCAGCTCTCTTTCCGGCGCGTGCTCCCGGATGTAGTCCATGTCCTGCCGCGGCTGCCACCACCGCCCCGCGCAGAATTCGCGGTGATAGTAGCCTGCCGCCGGCAGCAGGCGCAGGTGCAGCAGCAGGAGAGCTGCCAGCCCGGCAGCCGCCGCGGCCCGCGCCCAGCGGCGCTCCAGCCCCGCCTCTGCCATCACCTCCGCGGCGATCAGCGCCGTCAGCGGCAACACGGGATAGAGATAGCGGAGATTGGACTGAGCCCCGTAGCTGAGCGCGCCGCCGGCGATCACCGTCAGCAGCAGCGCTGAACGCGGCGCCGGCCAATGGCGCCTCCATGCCGCAAGGCACGCCGGCAGCAGCGCAAAAACGAAGAACCCGCCCGCCCCGTCGAAGCCTTCAATGAACCGGCTGGAGTGAAAAGCAAGGTCGTAAAACGTGGTCCAGCCGAGAGGCGTTTCGAAGCGGGTGTCGCGGAAATTCACCGCCTCGAAAAAGGGCGAGTGGAAGACTGCGTTCAGAAACGGGAACACCGGATTCCCGGTGCGAAGCCAGGCGTTCAGATAGGGCGTGCAACCGGGCAGCGCCGCCCAGATCAGGGCTGTGGCCATCGGGCGCAGCCCAGCCAGAACCAAGCCGGCGGCGAACAGCGGAATCAGAAACGCCAGCGCTCCAAGCTTCGTCGCCGCTGCCATCCCGGCCAGGACGCCGAAGGCCACCCGGGCGCGTCCCGGCTCGAGGCCGGTCCCTGCCAGCACAACGGCTGCTGCCGTCAGCCAAAGCGCGGTGGCATTCTCGACGAACAGCGACCCGGTCACGTGCTGCACCAGCGGCGTCGATGCCATCGCCCCCGCAAGCAGCGCGGCCGCCCAGGCGGGAATCCGGCGGGCTGCGAAGGAGGCAATCATCCACACGATGAGAACGAGCAGCAGAAGATTCATCAGCCGCGCCGCCGCCTCGCCGCCCAGCATCCATCCGATGGTCCACACCCAGTCGCCGCCCATCGGCATCACGGCCCAGGCGAATTCGGCGACGTCGAAGGGCCAGCGGTGCGCAGCGGCCATGCGCGCGGGGATCACCATGTGCATGGCCAGCCCGTCGGCGCTCACTTCAGGCTTCAGGACAATCAGCCAGTGCGCGAACAGCGGAAAGAGCCCGGCTGCCCACACAGCCGCCTCGCCACGCGTCTGCGGCCCTTTCATCCGGAGCAGCGGCCGCCAGCCGCGCTGCCAGGCCACCGTCATGGCGGCAGCCGGCAGCAGCCAGTAGAGCGGACGGAAATGCACGGGCAGCGCCGCAGTCCACATCACGCAGGCAGCCCAGGCGGCGAGCCCCAGCGTCATCTGAACCGGTGCTGCCGGCCGCAGCGAGTCCCGCGCGCGCGGCCACAGAAGCCATCCCACAGCCCAGGCGCCGCCCGCGGCCCATGCCACGCCTGCGAGTGCCAATGGCCCCACGGCAGCCGCCGTAAATACGGCTGCCGCCGCCGCCAGCGCCGCCAGCGTCCAGGGGGGACGCACAAGAACGAAAAGACCGGCGGCGCAGCCATAGACGGCGGCGAAAACAAGGAAGCGGTTCCAGCCCTCTCCCGTCCACACGGGCTGTCGCAGCAGGCCGTGCGCCGCCACGCCGTGCAGGCAGACCGCCACGGCGGAAGCAAACACCGCAGGCGCGGCGTACCCGCGTTGCATGAGTCCTATTCTGCTCCGCAGCCGCCGCGCGCTGCACGCGCGGCCCCGGTATGCTGGGGAGCACGCCGGCTGCCGCTTTGTGGGGCGCCGGCATGGAGCAGCGAATGCGAATGAGAGCTCTTGCACCGTTTCTCCCGGCCGCTCTGCTGTTGAGCGGCGCGCCTGCTTCCGCCGCGGCGGAACGTTACACCTGGCGGGCCGACAACGGCAACGGCACGTTCACCAACCCGCTTTTCTTCGACGAGTTCTCCGATCCCGACCTGATCCGCGTCGGGCAGGACTTCTACCTGACCGGCACGACGATGCACAGCATGCCGGGGCTGCCCGTGCTCCACTCGCGGGATCTGGTGAACTGGACTTTCCTTTCCTATGTGCTCGACCGCCTGGATCTGGGACCTTCCTTCCGCCTGGAGGACGGGAAGAACGAATACGGCCGGGGTATCTGGGCCCCCTGCCTGCGCTATCACAAGGGGGTCTTCTACATCTTCAGCAACGTCAACGGACAGACCGCGCAGACCTTCCGCGCCACCGATCCGCGCGGACCGTGGAAGCGCATTCCGATGAAGCGGTCGCTGCACGATCTGTCGGTGCTGTTCGACGACGACGGCCGCACTTACGTCGTGTGGGGATACCGCGGCATCCGGCTGGCGCAGCTCAATGAAGATCTCACCGATCTGGTTCCCGGCACCGAGCGCGAGATCATCCCGCCGGCGGCAGGCATGGGCGAAGGCCTGCACTTTTACAAGATCCGTGGCCGCTACTACATCACGAGCGCATGGTTCCTGGATGAGATGCGCATGCCGGTGGCGCGCGCCGACAGGCTGGACGGCCCCTGGGAGGTGAATCAGGACATCAGCCGCGGCGAGGATTTCGGACTCGCGCTCGGCCATCGCGTCGCCGGGCGCACGCCGCCGTTCCGCATCCTGCCGCCTGATCCGTCCCAGCGCGGCCGCTGCGCCATTCATCAGGGCGGCATCGTGGACACGCCGAAGGGCGAATGGTGGGGCTTCTCCATGATGGACGCCAACTCCGTGGGTCGGCTCACGGCGCTTTCGCCCGTCACCTGGAAAGACGGCTGGCCGTATTTCGGCCTTCCCGGCAATCTGGGCCGCTCGCCGCGCACATGGATCAAGCCGGACACCGGGCACCGGACGAAGCCCCGCGCGCCGTTCGAGCGCAGCGACGATTTCGCGCGGCCGGGACTGAATCCCGTCTGGCAATGGAACCATGTGCCGGTGGACGGGAAATGGTCGTTGCGCGAGCGGCCGGGCTGGCTCCGTCTGCATGCGCTGCCGGCGCCGGATCTCTGGAGCGCGCGCAACACGCTGACGCAGCGCGCCGTGGGGCCGCGCTCCACGGCCACCGCCGTGCTCGACGCCGCAGGACTCGCCCCCGGGGCCGTGGCCGGCTTCGCCCTGTTCAACCGGCCCTGGGCCTGGATCGGCGTGGAGCGCAGCGGCAGCGGATTCGCGCTGGTTCAGTTCGACGAGGCCACCGGAGAGTCGAGCCGCGTCCCGCTGGCGCAGCCGCTGGTGTGGCTCCGCGCCGCGTGCGATTTCCTGCGCGACCGGGCGCAGTTCTTCTTTAGCACCGACGGACGCAACTTCACGCCCGTGGGGAAGCCCCACACCATGGCCTACGGGCTGATCACGTTCCAGGGCGTGCGATGGGCGCTGTTTTCTTTCCAGACGCGGGCGGGCCAGGCCGGCGGATATGCCGACTTCGACCGCTTCGACGTGGAGGAAACACCGCGGCCGCCCGTTCCTGTCGGCCGCCGGATCCGGCTGGAAGCGGCCGCAGGAGGGGCCGCTTTGCGGATCGCCGGAGCGGAGGAGTTCCTCGTCGTCGATCTGCGCTCAGGCCGCGTGGCGCTGCGCGCGCCCGCCGGTTTCGTCTCCATCGGCGGGGACGGGCAGGCCGGGCTGCGCGCGGGCACGCCCGGAGAGGCGGAGACGTTCCAGTGGATGGAGACGTTCGATGGCGACGTGATCCTGCTGTCGCTGGCCACTCACCGCTATCTGCGGGTGGAGGACGCGGGCGGGCGCGTGTTCGCCGACAGCCCCGGCCCGCGGCCCGACGGCCGCGACGGCATCCGCTTCCGCGCGCGCTTCCGCTAGCGGATCAGCTTAGCTGTTCAGGTGGCGGTTCAGCCGCTCGATCGCTTCGTCGATCTCCGCCGTGCTCTTGTAGCCGATGGTCATCGAGTCCACCGTGCCGAGCCTGGCCACAAAGCGGATGGAGGCGTCGCGCTGCTCCGGCGTGCGGAACGAGCCCTCGCCGATGATCTTCATTCCAATCACGCCCGTGCCCTGCGCGTGGACGGCGGCGATGCGCTCCACCACCTGCTGCACGTCGCCCCGGCCGTACTCGGTTCCTTCGATGTTGTCCATGCGCGTGCCGTCGTGGTTGATGCGGAGCAGCGCCACGTCCAGCCAGCGGTTGCCGGGAAACCGCTCCAGCGGCTTCAGCCCGTGGCAGGAGGCTCCGTGCGCCAGCAGGACTTTCTTCACTTTGGCCTCGCTCATGGCGTCCCGCAGCCGTTCCAGGTCCTCCACCCACGTGGCGGAGCGCACGCAGTGGATCAGCAGGATGTCGAGATACTCGGTTTGCAGTTCGCGGCGGAAGCGGTCGAACGTCGCCTGGAAGTTGTTGGCATCGGAGAGCCGGATCTTGGTCATCAGGCGGTAGGAGTCCCGCGGCAGCCCTTTCAGCGCGTTGCCGAGCATCACCGGCATTTCCCGGTAGGCGTCGGCGGTCTCGAAAAACCGGATGCCCCGGTCGTAGGCATGGCGGACCAGGCGCGTGAACTCCTCTTGGCCCAGCTCCCTCTGCACGCGCCCCCCGAACGTGCCGGTCCCGAAGGCGAGCCGGGTCACCTTCACGCCGGACTTGCCCAGCTCCACCCAATCCGTAGCGCTGCGTCTGGCTGGCGCGGCTGGAAGCGCGCTGCCGGTCAGGAGCGCTCCAGCCGACTTCAGGAAGCTGCGGCGGCTTGTGGTCCAGCTCATTGGCGGTACTCCTTTCCCTCTGGGTCCAGTTACCGGAACCATATCACATCCCGGCTGTTGTGGGAACCGGTGGCGCACGGTGCCCGGGCTGGCCACGGTCCGGCGGGCGACAGCGCGGGACGCCGCCGGTGGCGCAGGAACGGCAAAATGGAAGAAAAGATGAGTCCTTCCGGCCCGCCGGATGATCTTTTCTGGGTGGAGCCGCATAACCTTTCCACCAGAGCCACCGTCATAGCTATCTGGAACCAGCCCTCGCCAGGCCGAGGGGCGGCACCTTCCTAAACGGACCAGGAGTCTCGTATGCAGCCGCAACCGAATCCCGCTCCGCTTCCGCAGCCGGGCATTGCGCCGGGTGCCGAGCCGCAGCCTGCCGTGCGCCGGCGCCGCCGGGGCAGCCCGTGGCTCTTCCTCTTGGTTTTCGCGGCCTTGGTCGTCGGCGGGTGGTTCGCCTGGAGGCAGCTCAATCCCGCGGCGCGCTCGGGCGCGCAGGCTGTCGCGAGGGTGAGGACTGCGCCGGTCGCCCAGGGATCGCTGGAGAAGACTCTCCGCCTTGCGGGCACCACCACGGCGGAGAAGTATGTCAGTCTCATCGCCCCGCAGTTGCGCGGAGGCCGCGGCGCCAACATCAGCGTTCAGCGCGCCGGCGGCGGCATGATCGTGACGGTGGACATTGGAGGAGGCGGTGGGGGTGGCGGCGGCGGAGAGGGGGGCGGGCGCTCTTCGGGCGGGTCCTCTTCCTCCTCCTCTTCTCCTTCGGCCGCTTCCAGTGCGTCCGCATCCATGAGCTCGGGTTCCACGGCGGGCGCGGGCGGGTCCGGCGGCTCCAGCGGCCTGTCCGGATTCCGCGGCGCATCCAACCGGTTCTCGTCCCGGACGACCACCAGCTCGTCGAGCTCGTCGCGGACGTCCAGCAGCTCCCGGTCTTCTACAGGCAGCTCCTCCTCTTCCTCGTCCTCGTCGGGCAGCGGGGGCGGCGGTGGCGGCGGCGGTGGTGGCGGCGGTGGTGGCGGCGATAGGCTGAGCGGCGGAGCCAGCGACTTCATGCAGGTCATCCAGTCGATGGCCCGGCCAGGCTCGTTCGTCAGGAAGGGCGATGTCGTCGCCGAGTTTGACACCCAGTTCCAGCTCCTGCGGCTGGATGATTACCGGGCGACCGTGGAGCAGGCCGAGCGCACGCTGCGCAGCATGGACGCCCAGATCGACGTGGCCCGCAAGTCTTACCGGCAGACGCTGGAGCAGGCGCGCGCGGCCGTGGAGAAGGCGAAGCTGGACATCAAGACAATCCCGGTGCGCAGCGTCATTGACGCCGAGATCCTGCGGCTGAGCCTCGAGCAGGCCGAGGCCAACCTGCGCATGGTGGAGGCGGCCATCCCGCAGCAGGAGATCAGCCTGCGCAGCCAGCGGCGGCAGGCGGAGCTGGATCTCCAGCAGGCGAAGCTCGAGCTCGAGCGGGCGCAGCGGAACGTGGAGCGGATGATCGTCCGGGCTCCCATCGACGGAATGTTCGTGGCCGAGACGATCCGCCGCGGCAACGAGTTCGGCCAGATCCAGGCGGGCGACCAGGTCTTCCCGGGTCAGATGTTCGGCCGCATCGTGGATCCCGGGTCGATGCTGGTTTCGGCCACCGTGAATCAGGCGGACGTCGAATCCGTCCGCATCGGGGCGAAGGCGACGCTGCGGTTCGATGCCTTCCCGGGGCTGGAGCTGCCCGGGCATGTGGTGGGCATCGGCGCCATGACGCAGCCGGGTCGGGCTCGCGCGGAGTACGTCCGCGAAGTGCCGGTGATGGTGAAAATCGACCGGATGGATCCGCGCGTGATTCCTGACCTCAGCGTCAGCGTGGATGTGCTGGTGGACAGGGCGGACGACGTGCTGCTGGTGCCCCGCGAGGCGGTGTTCCGCGAGCCCGACAGCCGCGAGCCCTTCGTGTACGTGAAGAATGGCGACAGGTTTGAGAAGCGCCCCGTCGAGATCCGGCTGGCCAATTTCGTCCAGGCGGCGGTCGCTTCCGGGGTGAAGAAGGGCGAACTGGTGGCACTGGAGCGCCCGCCGCAGCCCGCAGCCGCCATGGAGGCCGTGCCCACGGTGATCCTGTGGGGCGCTCTGCCGGCGGCCGTGCTGCCGCGGCGCCGGCCATTGCAGGAGTGAATGGATGTCGAAGGAAGTGAAGTCCAGGCGTCTGGGTCAGAAGAACGGCAAGGGCCGCATCGCCGGCTCCGCGCTGCTGCTGCTTGTGCTCGCCGGCGGCGGTTATGCGGCCTACCGCTACACCGCGGCGAAGCCCGTCGAGGTGCCCACCGTGGCGGTGCGCCGGGGCGAGTTCGCCGATACGGTGCGCGCGCGCGGCGAAATCCGCGCCGTCCGCTCGACCGTTCTCATGGCGCCCCAGGTGCCCAATCCGCGTATCGTGCGGCTGGCCGAGTCCGGCAAGCCGATCAGGAAGGGCGATGTGGTCGTAGAGTTCGACACGGCGCAGTATGAGAACTACTATCTTAACTTCGTCACCAACGCGCGCACGGTCGAAAGCGAGATCGTGCAGACGAAGGCCAGCCACAAGATCACGGACGAAGCCGACGCGATGAACCTGATGACGAGCGAGTACGACGTGCAGCGCTCGGAGCTGGAGGCGTCGAAGGCCGAGATCCTGTCCGAGATCGAAGGCGCCAAGACGCGCATCGACGTCGGCCTTTCCAAGGGCGCCCTTCAGCAGGTGAAGGCGACCGTGAAGAGCCATGACGTGACGCAGCGCGCCGAGCTCGAAAGGCTGGAATCGCGCAAGAACAAGACACTGCGCGACATGGAGCGGGTGAAGGGCTACCTGGAGAAGATGATCATCCGCGCCCCCACCGACGGCATTCTCAACGTGCTGCCGAACTTCCGCGCCCAGGGCAACTGGGGTTCGACGCCGCCGCCGTTCAAGGAGGGCGACACGGCCTGGACGGGCGCGGCCATCGCCGAGATCCCTGATCTCAGCGAGATGCGCATCGAGCTGAAGTTCGAGGAAGTGGACCGCGGCAAGATCCAGCTCGGCCAGACCGTGAAGGTCCGCGTCGACGCCATCCAGGACAGGGAGTTCGATGCCACGCTCGACTGGATCAGTCCGATCGCCTCGCTCAACTTCCGCGGCTTCGGCATGGCCAACGAAAAGCAGTTCCCGGCGCGGGCCACGCTGAAGCAGACCGATCCGCGGCTGCGGCCCGGCATGAGCGCCACCGGCATCGTGCTCATCGAGAGCCTGCCGGATGTCCTGCTGATCCCCGCCAAGGCCAGCTTCCTCCAGGGCGGCAAGCCCCATGTCTGGGTGCAGAAGGGAACCGGCGTGTGGGAGGCGCGGCCCATCGAGGTGGGCAAGCGCAACGACAACGACATCGTCGTGCTGAAGGGGCTTCGCGAGGGCGAGCGTATCGCGCTCGAGAATCCGGCCGAAGTCGCCAAGCGGGCCAGGAAACTATGACAGTGCGCGCCTGGGGCTGGCCCTGCCGCAGGCTCGGCGGCGGCCGCGGATCCGGGCGCGCCGGATGAGAAGCAAGGTATGAAGAAGGTTGTTACCAGACTCCTGTTGGTAGTGGCGGTGCTCGGCGCCGGCTACGGCATCTACCGCCTGATCCAGGGCCTGCCGTCGCGGCAGCAGACCGTGCCCACCACGCGCGTGCGCCGCGGCGACGTCGTCGTGCGCAGCTTCGCCCGCGGCGAGCTTCGCGCCGTCCGCTCGGCCACGCTCACGGCGCCGAACCTGTTCGGCACGGTGCAGGTGACCAAGCTCGCGCCGATGGGGTCCTTCGCGCGCGAGAAGGACCTGATTGTCGAGTTCGACGACTCGGAAGTCCTCTCGCGGCTCGAGCAGCGCCAGCTTGAGCTGGAGCAGGTCGATGAGCAGATCAAGAAGGCGCAGGCCGACCTCGCCATCCGCAACAACCAGGATCAGGTCGATCTGCTGCGCGCGCGCTATTCCGTGCGCCGCGCCGAACTCGAAGTGAAGAAGAACCCGCTGCTGCCTGCCATCGATCAGAAGAAGAACCTGCTGAATCTCGAAGAGGCCCAGCGGCGGCTGCGGCAACTGGAAAGCGACATCAAGTCCAAGCAGGAGCAGGCGCTGGCCGAGCTGAACGTGCTGCGCGAGCGCCGCAACCGCAACCTGCTCGACATCAACCGCGAAAAGCAGCGCCTGATGCAGGTGAAGCTGCTGGCCCCCATCAGCGGCCTCGTCGCCATCAAGCAGAACCGCTCCGGCTTCTCCGGCATGTTCGGCACGCAGATTCCCGACATCCGCGAAGGCGACCAGGTGCAGCCTGGCATGCCGGTGGCGGAGATCCTCGACCTGTCCGAACTCGAGGTCATCGCCCGCATCGGCGAGCTTGACCGCGCCAACCTGCATGAAGGCCAGGATGTGCTCATCCGGCTCGACGCGCTCGCCGGCAAGGTCTTCCACGGCAAGATCAAGTCGATGAGCGGCACGGCCAGCGCCAACGTCTTCAGCGCGGATCCCGGCAAGAAGTTCGACGTGCTGTTCTCCATCGACATGAAGGAGCTGCTCACCGAGCTTGGGGCGAAGCCGGAGCAGATCGCGCGCATCCTCGCCACCGCGGAAGCCAACCGGAAGAAGCCGATTGCGACGCCGACGCTGTCGATGTTCGGCGGCATGCCGGACTTCAGCGCCATGGCGGCTGCCGCCGGCGGAATGCCCGGCGCAGGCGGCATGGGCGGCGGAGCCGCCATTGCCTTCGGGCAGGGCGGCGCAGGGCAGATGCCGGGAATGGGAGGCGGCATGCCCGGCGCGATGGGACAGTCCGGCGACGGCCAGGGCCAGCGCCGCGCCTTCATGATGATGGGCGGCGCAGGCGGCATGGGCGGCATGGGCGGCGGCATGATGTTCGGCGGCGCGCAGCTCACGCCCGAGCAGCAGAAAAAGATGCAGGAGATCTTTCAGAAGGCTCTCGGCGGAAAGAACCTGATGGAGCTGTCGCCTGAAGACCGCCGCGCGGTGTTTGAGAAGCTCCGCGAGGAAGCGAAGAAGGCAGGCATCGAACTGCCGCAGCGCGGCCAGCGCCCCGGCGGCGCGCCCGGCCAGGGCGGTGCGCCCGGCCAGCCCGGCGGAGCACCGGGCGGCGGCCCGGGCCAGCAGGCGGGCGGCCCCGCCATGGCCCAGGCCGGCCCGCAGGGCGGACCCGGCGGGCCCGGAGGCCGCAATGGTTTCGGCGGCATGCCGTCCTCCATCGGCCAGTTCACGCAGAAGGATCTCGACGAGGCCAAGCTGCCCCCGCCGCCGGAAGCCAGCGACAACATGGAAATCCTGCTGCGGCCCGGCCTGCTGGCCGATGTGGAAATCATCGTTGAAAAAGTGCCCAACGCCATTTACGTGCCCAACCAGAGCATCTTCGAGAAGGACGGCAAGCCCGTCGTCTACGTGAAGGTGCAGGACCGTTTCGAGCCGCGCCACATCCAGATCGCCAAGCGCTCGGAGACGGTCTCCATCATCGCCTCCGGACTGAAGGAAGGCGAGGTGATCGCGCTCCAGGATCCGACCATCTCCCCCGAAGAGCGGAAGAAGAAGGAGCAGCAGAAAAAGCAGGGCGGCGCCGCCGCTGTCATGCCGATGGGCACGAAAGGGGGACAGTAAGCCATGGTAGCCCTCCTCGAAGCCTATCTGCCTGAAATTTACATGGGGCTTTCGAGCCTCCTCGTGCACAAGCTCCGCACGCTGCTGACCATGCTCGGCATGATCTTCGGCGTCGGAGCCGTGGTGGCGATGCTTGCCATCACCGCCGGCGTCGAAAAGGAGATGCTCTCCTACATCGACCTGCTCGGCGTGAACAACATCATCATCGAGGCCAAGGAAGCCACTGACCGCACCGAGCTTCAGGCGCGCCGCGCCATCAGCCCGGGCATGACCTTCCGCGATTACCGGGCCATCCTGGAAAACACGCAGGGCATCGACAAGGCGACGCCCCGCAAGCGCTTCAAGCCGACGAAGGTCCTGCCGAAGACCTCGGCCGAGCTGCCGATGCTGATCGGCGTCGAGCCGTCCTACATGGACATCCAGAGCATCCGGCTTGTGGAAGGCCGCTTCTTCACCGAAGAGGAGAACGCCACCGCAGCGCCGGTCTGCGTGCTGGGGGAGACGGCGAAGGTCAACCTGCTCGGCTATGAGCCGGCGGTCGGCAAGTACATCAAGATCAATGACGTCTGGCTTCAGGTCATCGGCGTCATGGCGCAGCAGGCCGGCGGCGACACCGACGTCGAAGGCGTCGAGATTCTCTCCCGCAACAACCTCGTGGTCAGCCCGCTGCGCACGGTCATGTTCCGCTTCGAGGATCAGAACAGCTTCCTCAAGGACGAAATCGACGGCATCTATCTCCGCGTCAAGCCCGGCGTGGACTCCATCGAAACGGCGGCCGTCATCAACGCCATCCTCGCCGCCACCCACAAGGACGCGGGCGACTACAGCGTCACCGTGCCCGCCGGGCTGCTCGAGCAGAAGAAGCGCACCAGCGACATCTTCAAGGTGGTCATGATCTGCATCGCCGGCATCAGCCTTCTGGTGGGCGGCATCGGCATCATGAACATCATGCTGGCCACGGTGCTCGAGCGCACGCGCGAGATCGGCATCCGCCGCGCCATCGGCGCCCGCCAGTCGGACATCGTCCGCCAGTTCCTCACCGAAGCCGTCATGATCTCCATGATCGGAGGTCTCCTCGGCATCCTCTTCGGAGTCACTCTGGCCCAGATCATTGCCGCCGCCGCCGGCTGGTCCACGGTGGTCACGTTCACGTCCATCGCCGTGGCGTTCGGCGTCAGCGTCGGCATTGGATTGCTGTTTGGCATTTACCCCGCCGTGCAGGCAGCCAAACTCGATCCGATCGAAGCCATCCGTTATGAGTAGTCACCCGATTCATCAGGCCAAACCCATGCGCAGTCTTGTTGTCTTTCTTGTCTCTGCTCTCGTTGTGCCTGCGCAGCAGGCTCCCGTCACTCCTGCGGCACCGGCGCAGCCGGCGCCCGTGCAACCCGGCACTCCGGCTCCGCAGCAGCAGCCTGTGCCCTCCACGACGGCCCAGCCTCCGGTGGGCGCGGGCGCGGAGGCAAGGATGAATTTCGCCGTTCACGATGCCTCCGCTCCGTGGGTAGGCTCTCCAGCATGGATGCGCCGCGTCTTCTCGCCCGGCGACACGCGCGTCACCATCCAGCCCCCGGTGCGGCTGAAGGATTTCGTCGTCGACGGCAAGCTGGTGCTCTCGTTGAAGAACTACCTGGACCTGGTTCTTGCCAACAACACCGACATCGCCATCCAGCGGCTTTCGATCGAGGTGCCCAAGAACGCCATCCAGCGCGCGTTCTCGATCTTCGACCCCACCATCACCTCGAACTTCAACGCCACGCGCTCCAGCCAGCCGGCCATCAACCAGCTCCAGGGCGCCCAGGTGGTCAGCCAGCTCAACCAGCCGCTGAACACGCGCTTCCAGCAACTGTTGCCGACCTCCACCACCGTCTTCACGCAGCTCAACTGGTCCAAGCTCTCCACCAATGACCAGTTCGCGCTCTACAACCCCGCCTACACGACCACGTGGCAGATGGGCTTCACCCAGCCGCTGTGGCGCGGCCGCGGGCCTTACATCACCAAGATCGGCATCACCATCGCCCGCGCCACCAGGCGCCAGCAGGACTTCAACGTCCGCGATGCGATCATGCGCCTGCTCGTCACCGCCGAGCAGGCCTATTGGGACGTGGTCAGCGCGCGCGAAAACCTCAAGGTCAATCTCGAGGCGTTGAAGCTGGCCGAAGCCGCGCTGGAACGCACCAACCGCGAGATCGAGCTGGGCGCCACCAGCGAGCTCGAGCGTTTCCAGCCCGAACAGAACGCCGCTACCGCGCGGATCAACGTCACCCGCACCGAGTACCAGTTGCGCGCCTTCGAGGACGCGCTGCGCCGCCAGATCGGCGCCGACCTCGACCCTGATGTGCGCGACCTTCCGATCGTGCTCACCGAGGACGTCAGCAAGATGCCCGAGCCTGTGACCTACGACCGCGAGAAGCTCGTGCAGCTTGCGCTTGAGAACCGCCCGGACATCAAGGCGCAGAAGCTGGCGCTCGATATCAACGACCTCCAGATCCAGAACGCGCTCAACTCCATCAAGCCCGTCTTCAACCTCACCGGTTCCTATCAGACGTTCGGGCGCGGCGGTCCGGGCTTCCAGCGCGTCGGCGGCACCCCCATCTTTATTCCCGGCACCGCATGGGACGCCTGGAGCATGATGTTCGGCTTCAACTACAACACGTATTCGTTCGGCTTCCAGCTCCAGTTGCCTTTGCGGGACCGCGCCGGAGCGGCCAACCTCGCCGATGCCGTTGTCAACAAGCGCCTGGCGGCGCTCCGCGAGCGTTCGCTCGAGCAGCAGATCCGGCAGGAAGTGCTGAATGCCATCACGAACGTGGAGAGCAGCCGCGAAGGCGTGCGGCTGGCGCAGATCGCCGTCGATTACGCCCAGAAGCGCGTCGAGGCAGACCAGAAGCGCTACGACCTCGGCGTGATCAACATCTTCTTCCTGCTGTCGGCGCAGAACGACCTGGCGACGGCGCAGTCGAACCTCGTCAACCAGACCGTCAACTACCGCCGCAACCTGCTGATCCTCCAGCAGCGGCTGGGCACGCTGCTGGAAGACCGCGGCATCGTCATCGACTGAAGCCGGGGCGAACCCCTAAGATGAAAAGGCGGGCCCGCCGCGCGGGCCCGCCTTTTTCCGCATGGGCCGGATCCACGTCCTCCCAGACCAGGTCGCCAACAAGATCGCCGCGGGCGAAGTGGTGGAGCGCCCCGCTTCCGTGGTCAAGGAGCTGCTTGAGAACTCGCTCGACGCCGGAGCCGGCGACATCCGCGTCGAAGCCGAAGGGGGCGGGCGGCGGCTGATCCGCGTCACCGACGACGGCTGCGGCATGCTGCGCGACGACGCTCTGCTGGCGCTCGAGCGCCACGCCACGTCGAAGATCTCGCGCGTCGAAGAGCTGGAATGCATAGCCACGCTGGGCTTCCGCGGCGAAGCGTTGCCCTCCATCGCCAGTGTCTCGCGCATGGTCATCGAGACGCGCGCCGCCGAGGAGCCGGTGGGCGCGCGCGTCGAGGTCGCCGGCGGGCGCCTTCTTTCCGTCTCCGAATGCGTCCGTCCGCCGGGCACCTCCATCACCGTGCGCGACCTGTTCTTCAACGTCCCCGCGCGCCGCAAGTTCCTGCGCACCGAACAGACCGAGCTGGCGCACATCGCCTCGCTGGTCACGCACTACTCGCTGGCGCATCCCGCGAAGAGCTTCGAGCTTGTGCACGAGGGGCGCACGCTGCTGTCAGCGGCGCCCGTAGCCACCGCGGCTGAGCGCGTCTTCCAGGTCTTCGGCGCCGAAACGCTGGAGGAGCTTGTGGAACTCGAGCCCCGCACCGCCGCCGAAGGCCGATTCACGCTCTCCGGCTTCATCTCGAGGCCGCAGGTGCAGAAGACGAACCGCAACTCGATCTTCCTGTTCGTGAACCGCCGGCTGATCCGCGACCGCCTTCTGCTGCACGCCATCTCGGCAGCCTACGCCAACCTCATGCCGCCCTCGGCTTTCCCGTTCGCGCTGCTGTTCCTCGATTGCGACCCCGGCGAAGTGGACGTCAACGTCCACCCCTCCAAGACCGAAGTGCGGTTCCGGGCGGCCAGCTTCGTGCATGACTTTGTCCGGGACGCGCTGCGCGAAACTCTCGTTGCCAGCCGCCCCGCCCCCGCGGCGCCGCTGCCTTCGCTGCCGGTCCCGGGCGTCTCGCAGCCTGCGGCGCGCCTTCCATACAGTGAGTTCACGCAGGCGCTCGAAGACTTCCGCCTGGCTGGCATCCCGCCGGACACGCCGCGTTCCGTGCTCCCGGAACTGACTCTCGCGCCGCCGCCGGAGCCGCAGCCCCGGCTGGATCTCCAGCCCGCAGATCCGCCGACTCCCCCGGGACCGGCTCCCGCTGCAGCCGCGCCGCCAACGCCAGCCTGCCCCGCCGCGGAGCCGGCGGCGGCTCCGCCGGGTCCGGAGGCTTCCCGGTTGCGTCTGCCAGACACGCACGCTTCCATTCCGGAGGGGCTTGCGCTCGATCCGCCCTCGTCGATGGCGGCGCTCGAGCAGGTGCGGATCCTCGGGCAGCTCCACGACAGCTTCATCATTGCCGCCGGGCCGGATGGCTTGTGGATTATCGATCAGCACGTGGCTCACGAGCGGATCCTCTTCGAGAAGTTCCTGGACCGCCTCTCGCGCGGGCGCGCCGAACAGCAGCGGCTGCTGCTGCCGCTGATCCTCACGCTCACTCCGGCGCAGGAAGCCGACTACCAGCGCATCGCTGGGGAACTGTCGCGCGCCGGCTTCGAGACCGAACCCTTCGGACACCGCACCATTGCCGTGAAGGCCGCGCCAGCGGATCTGCCGCCGCAGAACATCGAGCAGGCCGTGTTCGAGATCCTCGAGATCGCCGATGCCGAGCTGCGCCGTTTCACCGTGGAGGAGTTCCGCGCCGCGCTGGCCGCGTCGCTCGCCTGCCGGGCGGCCATCAAGATCAACACGAGGCTGGAGCCGGAGAAGATGGAATGGCTGGTGCGCGAACTGGCCCGCACCCGCTACCCGATGAGCTGTCCGCACGGCCGTCCCGTGGCTCTGCGCTACTCGAACCGCGACATCCTCCGCAGCTTCCACCGCATCTGAGCGCGGCGCTCCGGCCCGGCCGCACCCCGGAGGGGCTTGCACAGGGCACGGCCCGGTGCTACCCTACGCTCCGGTCATCCGCCGTCGGGCGCGCCGCAGCCGCGCAGGCGGCGGGCCTTGCGCGGGGGCGCATGGCAGAGCGCAGTCATTGAGGCCGGCGGGCTGGCCGCGGCGCCGGCTGCGGCCCGGCGCCTGCTGCCTGCCCGGCTTCATCGCCGGCGTCGGAATCATCTGCCGCAGCGGATGCCTCTCTCTTCGGAGGAACAACTTCCATGAGACGGATCACCCTCGCGGTGAGCGCGCTGCTGGTTCTGTCCGGCTGCGAAAGCGTGGACTTTTTCCGCCCGCTCTTCACGGAGCGGGATCTGGTCCGGGAGCCGGGACTCTCCGGCGAGTGGAGAGGCCCGGAAGGCGTCTTGACGGTCAGTGCGTATCCAGAGGATCCTCAGTGCCCTGCGTGGCGCTTCCAGCCCGGAGATCGCCTCAGGCTGGAGGGCGATCTCTGGGACTGGAGGTTCAAAGCGCGGGCTTGTCTTGTGAGGCTCGGCGGAGTCCTTTATGCGGACGTGGTGGTTGTGCGTCCGGGAATCCCCAGCCACAACCTGCTGCGGGTGGAAGCCAAAGGCGAGCAACTGCGCATCTCGCTGTTAGACCAGGAATGGATGGTGAAACAACTGAAGGCGGGGGCGCTTCCGTATGAGCTGGTCACCGGATTCGGCGATGAGGACAGGCACTATGTCGTGATGGCGGGACCCGCCCAGCTCCAGCGATTTCTGGCGGAAAGCGGCCCCGCGGCATGGAAGGAGCCGATGGTTTTCCGGCGGGTGGCGGCGGGAGAGCAGTCCAGCCAGCAGCCGTAAGGGCGCGCCGGGACGTGCTTACGGAACCTGGTTCTCCAGGATGCGGCCCTTCGGGCCGAGGCGGATTCGGTGGCCCCGCCACCACGCCGTGTTGCCGCACCAGGCGGCTGCCCAGATGGCGAAGGCGAACAGGTCCCACAGCGGGATGAGCGGCGCGGCCGCGAGCGCAGGCCAGTGGCCGAGCACGGCGAATCCGGCGAACGCGCCCATCACGCTGCGGGCCAGCCACAACGCCGCGGCGGCGCCCAAATTGCCAGCGGCCAGGTTCAGCAGCGCCCACAGGCCGGCATGCGTCACCGGCATGCCGGCAAAGCCGCCGGGGCGCGAGTAGCGGATCGTCCGCGCCCAGCGGAGCTGATGCCGCCACACCGCGCGCCAGTCCGGATCGGCGAGATACGTTAAAACAGGAATCTCGGCAAAGACGGCCCGCTTGCCCAGTGCGGCGATGCGGGATGCGAGCTGATAGTCATCGGCGATGTAGTCGTCAAAGGCGCGGAAGCCGCCAATCGCTTCCAGATCCGCGCGCCGGAAGCAGAGCGTGGATCCGAAGCCGAACTCCCGCACGCCCACGAAGGGCGCCACCAGTGCCGAGGGCATGAAATCCGTGGCAATGCCCAGCGCCTCGAAACAGCCGGCCAGCGAGGAGGCCCGCGCCCGGTACAGGCATGTGACAACGCCCACGCCCGGCTGCTCCAGCGATGCGGCAAGGCGCCGCAGGTAGTCTTTTGGTACGGTGATGTCAGCGTCGTTGACGACGATCACCGGGTGCCGCGCCAGCCGGCTCAGGCCTTCCAGAACGCCGGTCTTCGCGTTCTTCGCCTCCGTGCGGATGATTTCGATCCGGGCGTGCCGTTCCGGGTGCTTTGCCAGAAGCTGCCCGAGAACCGGGATGGCCGGATCATCCGGCCTCTGGAAACCCAGCAGCAGCTCATACTCCGGATAGTCGAGCGCGAGATGCGAGGCGACAGCTTCTTCCAGTTGCGGATCCAGCCCGTAGACAGGCTTCAGGATCGAAATGGGAGGCAGAGCGGCAGGCGGACGCTGGGGCAGCAGCCGCGTCTTCAGATGGAATGCGGCCGCCGCAGCGAGCGCACCCGACTGATACAGAAGTGCCACCGCCGCTGCCGCCAGAAGAAGCCAGGCGATCAATGCGCCAGCAGCGCCACGCCGACCGCCGCCAGCGCCGCGCCCCCCCAGCGTCTCCAGCCGACCCGTTCCTTCAGCACCGGCCGCGCCAGGGCGGTCTCCACGACGAGACTCGCCGCCGTGGCCGGCACCGCGAAGGACAGGTCCGCGATCCGCAGCAGTTGCGTGAAGGAGAAGAAAGACAGCGCGAGAAACACGATCGACAGCGGCACCTTCCATCGCGCGCCGCCGTTCCGCATCCCGTGGGCCTGAAGCAGGTCGGCACAGGCAGTGCAGGCCACGATCACGGACACCAGCAGCCACTGCATCAGCACGGCTATCCCTCCCGCCGCTCTGCGGCTCCTTCCGGCTCCGCCCCGCCTGCGTCCGTCTCGTGGGGCGTGAACGAAGTGAGGGCAGCTCCGCCGCTGATGAACAGCGCGCCCGCCCAGCGGGCCAGCGTGACGTGCTCGCCCAGCAGCACGGCGCCCATGGCCGCGTTCAACAGGTATCCCACCGCCGTCAGCGGCAGCACGAAGGTGAGATCCGCCATCTGCAACAGCCTCAGCCGCAGCAGCATCCACGCAATCAGCAGCGCGATTCCGGCGATGGCGGCGGGCTCCAGCAACGCCAGCGCCGGGCCTGCCGCGGCAGGGGCCCGCTTCATCCCCAGAGAAAGCGCGTAGTTGCCGGCAGCGTTCAGCAGCACGACGCCCGCCGTGTGCCACAACGCCCGCGCTTTCATGGCCGCGTCAGTCTCCGCTGGCGGTAGCGGCTTCCCGCACCGGCTCTTCCGCCGGGCGGCTCTTCTGCTCGGCGACGAACTGCCGGCGCTTGGCGCGCAGGCTCAGGTACTCGCGAGCCTCCTTGTAAAGGCGCTTCACGTCGCCGTTCAGCACCGCCTTGGCGACGACGCGGAAGGCAGCCTTCGGCCGGTAGTAGTACTCGTCGTAGAACCGCTGCACCCAATCGACCAGCTCGGCGCGGTCCAGCCCCGGGTACACGATGTTGGGAAGCTGGTGGCCCTGCTCGTCGGTCATCGACACGCCGATCTGGATCAGCCCGTTCTTTTGCGCGTAATCGTAGAACTCCGTGCCGGGGTAAGGGTGGGCGATGGAAACCTGGATCGTCTCCGTGTCGAGTTCTTTCGCGAACTCGATCGTGCGGCGGATCGACTCGCGCGTCTCGCCGGGCAGGCCGATGATGTAGTCGGCGTGGATCGTCAGGCCCAGCTTGTGCGCGTTCTTCGTGAAGCGGCGCGCCATCTCGACGGTCGCGCCCTTCTTGATGTTCTTCAGGACCTGCGGGTCGCCGGACTCGTAGCCCACGATCAGCAGGCGGCAGCCGGCGTCTTTCATCGCCGCCAGCGTGTCGTAGTCTGTGGTCACGCGGCTGGTGCAGGACCAGGTGATGCCCAGCGGCGCCAGCTTCCGGCACAGCTCGATGGTGCGCGCGCCCTTGTAGTTGAAGGTGTCGTCGTCGAAGAAGATCTCTTTCAGCCCGGGGAAGTTTTCCTTTGCCCAGGCGACTTCCGCCACGACGTCATCCACCGAGCGCAGCCGCCAGCGGTGGCCCGAATGCGTCTGCGGCCAGAGGCAGAACGTGCACATGGCCGGGCACCCGCGGGACGTGTAGAGAGCGATGAACGGATGCAGCAGGAAGGGAACGTTGTAGCGGCGGAAGTCGAGATCCCGCTTGTAAACCTTCGTCACCCAAGGCAGGGCGTCGAGATTTTCGATGTACGGCGCCTCGGGGTTGTGCACGATGCCGCCGTTCTTGCGGAAGCTCGCGCCGGGGATTTCTTCCAGCGGCTTGCCGTTGGCGTAATCGACAATCTGGTAGTCGAACTCGCGGCGGATGACAAAGTCGATGGCCGTGTGCGCCAGCGCCTTCTCCGGTTCTACCGTCACGGGCGGCCCCACGAAGCAGACCTTGAGCTTCGGGTTGGCGTCCTTCATCATCGCCGCCATGCGCACGTCCACGTCGAAGCCCGGCGTCGACGTGAACAGCACCAGCAGCTCGAAGTCCTTCGCCATCCGGACCGTGTCTTCGATCGAAATCCGGTGCGGCGGCGCGTCCACCACCTTCGAGTCCGGCAGCATCCCGGCGGGGTAGCACAGCCACACCGGATACCAGTAGGACTCGATCTCGCGCGTCGCCGGCCAGCGGGAGCTGGCCCCGCCATCGAAGCCCTCAAACGAGGGCGGGTTCAGAAAAAGCGTTCTCATTCCAGACGGGCCTCAAACCCGGATACTACCGCCAAAGTTTCATTCTACCAGTCTGATAGCCTGGGCAGGGACTATTTCTCCCTGGGCGTTGCCGCCGGGGCGCGCCCTTCATCCAGAATTTCCAGGGCGTTGAGGAACGCGTAGTTCCGGCTGGGGATGAGCTGGAAGACCAGCTTGCCGTTGGGCGTTGGCTTCAGCCCCCGGTATGTTTTCCGCATGGCGCGGAAGGGTCCGCCTGCCGCTTTGTAGACGTCCAGGTTCCGTTCCAGCAGCAGTCCGTTGCAGAGAATGTCAAAAAGGCGGCTCCCTTCGCCGCCGCCTCCGAGGCGGCTTCCGAACCAGGTCTCGGCGAAGTGCAGGACCGCCGTGTAGGTGGAATCCGGCGGTACCGGGATGGTGTAGGTCAGCCGCCCGTAGCGCTCGCCCCGGTACAGCTCGGGATCTTCCGTGCCCTGGATTGGCTCGATGCGCTTTACCAGCCGCCCGCCAAAGAAGAAACGATCCGACGACCAGACGTGTCCTTCGCTGTCCTTGTAGGGTTCCTCGCGGGCGGCGATCCGGATGGGCCGCAGACGCCCGGAGGTCCCAGGGACGACGGACAACGCGGCCAGCAACGCAGAGCTGGAGATCGGCCGGAACTCCAGATGCAGCACCCCGTCCGCGCCCGGCCGGATGTCGCGGAACGTGCGCGCCGTCACCGCCTGCCCTGCCCCGACATCGGCGATGATGTCAATCTCCTCAACCAGCGGCCTGCCATCGAGCAGGATCCGGAAGCTCCCCGAATTGCCGCCGCCGGCTGGAAACCGGGGTTCGCAGAACCAGAGCGTCAGCTCATAGACGCCCGGCTTGAGCGGAATCCGGTAGCTGAACTCGCCCTCCCGCCAACTGCGGAAAAGCTCTGGTGTGAGTGTTCCCGCGACTTCGAGGTCAGGCCTGGACTTCGCCTCCCCACCCTGAAAGTAGCGGTCAGAGAGCCAGATCTCGCCATCCTTGTCCCGCACCGGCACCGCGCTGCCCGCGGCGATGCGGATCTCTCCCACCCTCGCCGCCGACGTCAGATCGTCGGCCTGGACTGCTGCCGGGCTGGTCGGGGCCGGTCCCGCCGCAGGCCTCTCCACCCGGAGCAGGAGCCATCCGGCCAACGCCGCCACGGCCACGATGGATCCCGCCGCCGCCAGCCACCAGACCGGCCTGCCGGTCCGCGCCGACAGCCGCTTTCGGGTGGCGGATCCATCAGCAGGGGAACCCGCCGCCTCGATTCCTTTTCCACCCGACGGGTCGACGTCCCGCCGCTGCTGCACGAACCGGGGGACGTAGCCTCCGGGCGGGAGTTCGATGCGGATGGCGTGATCCTTCCCTTCGGTTTCGTAGTACTCGCGCAGCCTCTTCCGCAGCCGGTGCGCCTCCACCCGCACGATCGAATCCCTTTTCTGATCGAACCCGGCAGGCCGGCCGAGCGCCTCGACGGCGATGCTGTATTCCTTGATCAGCTCGATCTCGCCCCGGAAGTATCTCTCGCAGATGTATGCCAGCAATTGGGCCAGCGTGGGGGCGCGGTGGAAGATGTCCGAGGAGAGCACTGCCTGCAATTCGGCTCTCTCCGCTTCCAACGAGGTGGCCGAAGTTCCCAGACTGGGGGACTGTCTTCCGTCTTCCACCGATTCGCACTATAGCACGGACAGGAGTGGGCGTAAAGCGACTGCGCAGGCCCGTTACATCTTCGCGTGGAATCCGTGTAACGCGACTGAAAATAAACCACTAATGGGAAGTAACGAGGCTCTGGGGCAAATGGTAACCGCTTTAGCCTTCCCCTGTCCGGCTAGTGGATCTACATTAGTGTAGCTGCCCAGGCATGGGTGGTGAGTTGCGTTTTCCACAAGGTGTTTCGATGAAACGACTCTTGCGTAAATTGTTCCTGCCGGTTGCGGCCGGAGCCTTCATGGCTCTGGTGGTGGTGATTCTGATTCCGGTGGCGAGCCATGGACAGATCATCACCGGCAGCCTGACAGGCATCGTGATGGACAGCTCCTCGGCGGTGGTGCCGGGCGCCACGGTCACCATGACCAATGAAAGGTCGGGCGACATCCGCCGCACGACGACCAACTCCGAGGGCTACTTCTCGATTTCCGGCGTCCTGCCCGGATCCTACACGGTCACCATCGAGCATCCTGGCTTCCAGCCGTACAAGGCGGAGAAGGTGACGTTCAACGCCGGCGACCGCCGCACGCTGGGCGAGATTGTCCTCCAGGTGGCCACCACGGGCACCGAAGTCAGCGTCACGGCGGTGCTCGAAGAGCTGACGCCCGTCGACACGGGCGAGAAGAACGTCGTCCTGAGCCAGCAGCAGATGCAGAACGTGGCCATCGTCGGGCGGAGCGCGGCAGAGTACATCAAGATCCTGCCCGGCATGGCCTTCATCAGCCCGGGCGTGGAAAACCGCCCCGGCTTTAACGGTGAAAACATCGGCATCAACGGCAACGGCGATGGCGGCAAGCAGAGCACCATCGGGAACTTTTCGGCCAACGGTACCCGGCCCGAGGCGCTCGACATCGTCGCAGACGGCTCGCACGTGAGCGATCCGGGCTGCAACTGCGCCAACCCGGTCAACCCGAACCCGGAGATGATCGAGGAGTTCAAGGTGCAGCAGTCCAACTTTGGCGCGGAGAACGCCAAGGGCCCGGTCGTGCTGAACTCGATCACCAAAGCCGGCGGCCGGGATTTCCACGGCAGCGCCTACCTGTATGCGCGGCACTACTCGTTGAACGCCAATGACTGGCTGAACAACGCCCAGGGAACGGATCCCCGCACCGGCAAGCCTGTCGCCGGGCGGCCCAACAACAAGTATTTCTTCCCGGGCGGGACGTTCAGCGGGCCGGTGCTGCTGCCCGGCACGAAGTTCAACCGCAACCGCGACAAGCTGTTCTTCTTCACCGGCTACGAGAACTTCCGGCAGACGATCGACACCGGCCTGCTGCGTTCGGTCGTCCACACGGAGGCCATGCGGCAGGGCGATTTCTCCGATACGGCTTACTTGCAGAAGCTCCAGAACGCGGCCGGCATCGCCGCGACGCCGCTCAAGGCGGACCGCTACCCCGGCGGCCGCATCCCGGCCAGCCAGCTCGACCCCGGCATGCTGAACCTCATCAAGCTGACTCCGCTGCCGAACACCGACCCGGGCGGCGCAGGCAACGGCTACAACTACGCCAGGGTGCTGGTCATCGACCAGAACATGTGGCAGAGCCTCAGCCGCGTCGACTACAACATCAGCGACAACACGAAGCTCTTCGTCCGCTACAACCGCCAGAACGAGCTGCAACCCTTCCCCATCCAGCTCTGGTGGCGCAACGCCGGCGCGGTGCCGCTGCCCACGCCGATCGAAGGCAAGAACCGCACCGACAGCGTCTCGTTCAACTTCACCAAGGTCCTTTCCCCGACGCTGACCAACGAGACTGTCTTCGGCTACACTTTCGTCGACTTCCCGAACTCCTACCAGGACTACAACAAGATGACCCGTGCGGCGAACAACTTCCCGTACAAGGGCATCTTCCGGCAGGACGACAAGATCCCCGCCTTCTGGACCTGGTCGGCGCCCACCGCCGGCATGTACTCGACCGGCGGATTCGATCCCATCCTGTTCGCCACCAAGCACCTGGTGACGCTGACCAACACCGTCAGCAAGGTCGCTGGCACGCACACGATGAAGTTCGGCGGCTACTACGGCTACATCCGCAACAATCAGCCTGGCAACGCCAACTCGAACGGCCACCTCATTTTCGACACCTGGTCCGATTCCAGCACCGGCAACGTGCTGGCCGATTATCTGGCCGGCCTGCCCGTCTGGTACCAGGAAGCCACGAAGCAGATTGCCCGCGACATCAAGTGGAACGAGGTCGCCTTCTTCGCGCAGGATAGCTGGAAGATCACGCCGCGCTTCACGCTCGAATACGGCCTGCGCATCCAGCATATGCAGCCCTGGACGGCGCGCAACGGCATTGGCATCGCCACCTGGGTGCCCTCCGCCTACAACCCGAATGCCCCTTCGGCCGAGCTGCCGGGCGTGCTGTGGCACGCGAAGAACAAGAGCGTGCCGCTGGCCGGATGGCAGACGCGGGCGCTTTACTACTCACCCCGCTTCGGCTTCGCCTGGGACATCTTTGGCAAAGGAAAGACGGTGATCCGCGGCGGCTACGGCATGTTCTACTACCATGACCCGCAGCTCGCCGCCGATGCCATGGACATGCCCGCCGGCGTGCGCTCGACGACGGTCTGCTGCGGCCTGACCATGGCGGGCATCGATGCGACAGCCACGCAGGGATCGCTCGCTTTCGGCGGCACCGCCGTCGACGGCCGCGACGACCGCCAGCCGCGCACGCAGAGCTACAGCTTCACCATCAGCCAGCGGCTGCCGAGCCGCACGCTGCTCGAAGTCTCTTACGTCGGCAACATGTCCGACCACCTGATCAACAACGGCTACCAGAACATCAACCGCGTGCCCATCGGAGCGATGCTGAATGATCCCGGCGGCGACACCAACGCATACAGGCCGCTGAAGAATTACCAGGATCTCAACGTCCCGAGCCACACGTCATACTCGAATTACAATTCGCTCCAGGTGTTTGCCACCAAGCAGGCCGGCTGGTCCAACTACACGCTGGCCTACACGTGGTCGAAGGCGATGGGCATCGTCACCAACCCGATCCTCGCCCTCCCGGAGCGGATGAAGGACAACTACGGCCCGCTTTCGTTCGACCGCACGCACGTGCTCGCCGCCAGCTATGTGCTGAACATCCCCGACCTCGTGCGGACCGGCAACGTTCTGGGCAAGGCCCTCGCCAACGGCTGGCAGATCTCTGGCATCGTCCAGGCCACCAGCGGCGTCAACATCTGGCAGAACCTTGGCAACAACAACTTCGCCTTCCAGGCGCCCTCGAAGATCCGGCCCGGCAATACGATGAGCGCCATGGAGGTCACCGGCACGGACGCGTGGTCGCTAAGTCCCATCCTGATCTGCAACCCGCGCGCCAACCTCGGCCCGAAGCAGTATCTCAATGCCGCCTGCTTCGCGCCGCCTATCGCCGGCCAGAACGGGCAGTTCGGCGTCAACGGTCCCATCGTGATGCCGTATTTCCGCGGCCCGGGCTTCTTCAACACGGACCTCTCCGTGTTCAAGAACTTCCGGTGGAGCGAATCGAAGAACCTGCAATTGCGCTTCTCGGCCTACAACATGCCGAATCACCCCAACGTGTCCTTCGTCAACAACGATCAGAACCTTCGCATGACGATGGACGCCGCGGGCCGG